>CAZUIF010000016.1:0-82589 GCA_964621005.1 uncultured Rikenella sp. | reverse complement strand
CGCAGTCATCAGTAAGCGTCCAGGTCCTTGTTATGATCTCTTCGCCTTCGCATGATCCGTTTACAACTGCATCAGTGAACGTTGCATCAAGTGATGTATCGCAGTTGTCTGCCTCGTCTGTTACATCACCGGTGACGCTTACATCTGCATTGTATCCGCAGGTTGCATCCTTGTAGATGGTGATATCTGCAGGTTGGGTAAAGGTCGGTGGCGTGGTATCCCTTACTGTGATGATCTGTATATGGGTCGTCGTGTTACCGCAGTCATCAGTAAGCGTCCAGGTCCTTGTTATGATCTCTTCTCCTTCGCATGCGCCTGCTACGACTGCATCGGTAAAGGTTGCATCAAGTGATGTGTCACAGTTGTCTGCCTCATCTGTTACATCACCCGTTATTGTGACGCTGGCGTCATAGTTACAGGTTGCATCCTTGTAAATCGTAATGTCTGCCGGGACTGAAAATGTGGGAAACTCTGTATCAATAACAGTGACAATTTGTTCACATGATGCAGTATTTCCATGGATATCGGTTACGGTCCATGTTACTGTTGTTGTTCCGACCGCGAACTGGGCAGGGGCATTGTTCGTTACAGTCGCCACCCCGCAGTTGTCTGCTGTGGCAGGGATGCCGGGGGCTACTCCTGTGGCGTAGCACTGGCCCGCATCCGCTGGTACATTAAGTACGTCCGCAGGACACGTGATCGTCGGGTCCTGTGTATCAACAACAGTCACTGTCTGATCGCAGGTGGCTGTGTTACCGTGAACATCGGTTACGGTCCATGTTACTGTTGTTGTTCCGACCGCGAACTGGGCAGGGGCATTGTTCGTTACAGTCGCCACCCCGCAGTTGTCTGCTGTGGCAGGGATGCCGGGGGCTACTCCTGTGGCGTAGCACTGGCCCGCATCCGCTGGTACATTAAGTACGTCCGCAGGACACGTGATCGTCGGGCTGGTATTATCCACGACGGTAACATCGAACATGCAGACTGAAGGATTTACGCCGTCTGTGAAAGAATATGACACAGTAGTGGTTCCGACAGGAAATACTGAGCCTGGTGCGTGACTGCGTGAGGAAAATGATATAGGTCCTTCACAATAATCTAGGGCAGAGGGTTCAGTCCAACTAACAATCTGGGAGCAATCAGGGTTAAGAGGACCTGTATAAACAATAATATTTGTCGGACAGTCTGAAATAACAGGACCTGTAATGTCCTCTATTACAGTCAGGCTGACGATTGAAGAATAAGCTGATCCGCAAAGTCCCACACTTACAACGGCTCTATACTGCCAGCTTCCGGCCACTGTAAGGACCTCACTAAAGGGACTTGTATTGCTGGCTGGGATATCAGTCCATTCTGAATCAGAGGTGAGCTTTTTCTGCCAGCCGATTATCCTTCCTGTATAACCTGTTAAGGTAAATGTTGCCAGGTTACCGATACATTCTGGAGTTCTGCTGACGGTTGCAGTTCCTCCAACAGGAGTATTGGGATAGATTGTGAGGACAGCCTGGGATGCTTCACTTTCACACCCGTTTACAGTCTGAGTCACATAATATGTATAAGTTCCTACTGCCGTTTGGCCTGAGGCGAACGGTGTTCCCCACCCTATCACTATAGCAAGTGCCGGAGATGCATACCACTTCAGGTTACTGCCAATAGCATCAAGGTCTGCAACGCTTCTTACGCAGCAAAACTCATCTCCGGTGACTGGCGGAGGAGGGACAGGAGTCACATGAATACTTTTTGAGATGCTAACATTGCATCCGTCAACAATGTTGGTGTAAGTAATCAAGTGTGTGCCTGTTCCGGCAATGTCAGGGTGAAATACCGTTCCTGTAACACCGGGCCCGCTAAAAACTCCTCCTGAAGGATAACCAGTTAAAACAACAGGAACATTACAAAAACCGGCAGATGCGAGGAAATCCATTTCCTGTTCATCTCCGACCGATATAAATGATCCCGGGTCAATTTGGTTGTCATACTCCGTTTTAATCCAATCTGCTGTTTTCTGAGACAATGAATATCTCGCCTCATCGATTATTCCGTCATAGTATTCGCCACCGCTGTAACTTCCGAGATAGACATATTGGGGAACTGAATTTTGTGTTGCAGGAGTAGTTGATGAACCTGCTTCAACACCATCAATATACAACCGGTGTGTTGTTCCATCAAACGTGTAACTATAATAATGCCACGTATTTGCTGACGGGATTGAATTACTGTAAACAAGCGGATCTCCACCCCAGTTCCAAACTACTACCCTGAAAGATCCGCTTTCTTCGCGGAAACCCAATTGGACCGCAGAAGGTGTATTTTGCCTCTGAAGCACTATTAAATTCTGGGTTTCGGTTGGTAAGGTAGTGTACCTGGCCCATGCACTGACAGTCTGATTATAGGCATTCCTGCCAAAATCAGTTGTTGAAACTGACCTTAGATTGTCATTATAGCCGTCAAAATCCCTGCCTTCTTCAATCAACCCAATTGTGTTTACAGTACCATTGTTAACCAAGTCATTGTTATATGAGGTGGCATCAACAAATGAGTTATTACTGAGGTGCCAGACTCCCTTGTAGCTGCTGATCCATGTCTCCTCTGTTGACTGATCAGTTGTAACAGATGGATTTCCATAAATAATCCTGATCGTCGATGTTCCGGATGATGATAACACCGGTATTCTGACCCATGCAACTATACTCCCGGTTAAAGGATCATAGGATTCAACTTCATGATTGAGTTTTTGGTTGTTATTGTCAAGGAAGCCAATATCAAATCCACTTGGACTAACCACATGTCCCCCATTAGCTGAAGTCCTCAGAAAATCCCGGGTTATGTTAACCAATAAAGGAAAATCATACAGGTCTTGTGATCCTGATGCCTGACTTATTGTAAGATCAGTGTAATAATTATATCCGAATGTAACTGAAGGCACATTAAGCATCACATGATTTGTCTCAATGATCTCACCACGTCCATCAGTAATGATACAATAGTATATACCGGCATCAGCAGTTTCTGCGTCGATTATGCCCATTGAAGAAGTATTGGTCCCGCTAAAGTGACCATTGTCAAACAGGGGTTCACCCGGGGCTTTATACCATTGGTATGTTAAAGTACCGTAACCGGAGGCAGTAACTGAAAAAACAGAAGGATTGGTTGTGCCCTCACAAATGGTGGCATCCGCCGGCTGAAAAATGATTAACGGCCCAGTTTTGCCGATGCAGAAATGGGTGCCAGAGGCTCCGTTATTGATAGTTTGTGTCATCCCTGAACGACTGACTACAGAGCCAGTCACGCCGGCATGGATTCCGTCAACAGTCCAGGCTCCCGACCCGGTTCGACGAATAACTCTGGTTCCCTCTGTTACAATGTATGGCCCGAACCCGGTTGCATCAAGATCGATATTAAAATCAGATGTGGAAAGTGAGTTTTTAGCCTGAGTTACCCAATATCCTGTAGTATACTGGTCTGTGATTGTGTAGGAGCCCCCATCAGACAAGGGAAGGCCTGAATCTCCGGGATCACCCTCCAGGAAGCTGACGAGCAGGCTACCCGGGGTAAGATTCCCAAAATTGACTGTCAACGATTGTGTGCGAGCGGCGGAACCTACCGGAAAAAGGTAATCCTGACCTGTTTGAGCTATATTCCTTTCAAAACTCCCAACTATGGTTCCCGATGCATAGTTCAGGGAAGAAGGAATGTTCCCGGATAGAAAAAAATCATGGCCATCGGTAATAATATTGCCATCTGACATCCCCAGGACGTCAGTAATGATGAGATTATTTGTAAGTGTAACTCCCTGTGGATTGTCAGCAGTAAAATTACGAACCGTCCCGGGTAATCCATCCCCGGTTACCTGAGCTACATTTCCACTGTAGGTATAGTCAGCAGCTGAGCTGTAGGTTCTTGTTCCAAGAACCCTGATATTGCCACCTGTTGGCCCTGTTGTTGTAAGTGTAATGCCATAAGGGTCTCCAAGAATCAGGCCTCCTCCGTCAGCCAGGGTAAATGTTCCGTCTGCTATATAGGTGCCTGAAACATCAATTATGCTGGTTCCCATATCAAGGACAGCACCACTGAATACAGTGTAGTTTATCCTGGTATTTGAAAAAGTGCCACCCGTCCGATTAAATCTCTGGATTCCGGTAGCTCTGAAATTAATATTTCCGATACCTGATCCGCTGGTAAGAAAGTTGCCGCCTGAAAAGTTGAAATCACCGGTCAGGTTAAATGTACAGGTAAAGCCCGCTATTGCAAGATTGAGTCTGCCACCAGTCTGGGTATATCCACCAAGGTTCATCGTAAAACTGCCTAACCTTGCAATTCGAAGATACCTTGTGCCGGTGCTCTCCATTGTAAATGTACCCCTGACCTCAAGATCAGCATTGACGTCAATGTCACTGACCTGACCGGGGCAGTTCCAGGTAAGGTTACCGAAGATCTGATTTAATCCTGACGGTATGGTGTTGGTGACCATCAGGATCGAACATGTTGAGCTTACCATCCATGTTGCCGCCGGTATTGTTCCGCCATTCAACCGGTGATTGTAGGCTGATCCATCATTGAACCTGATCGCTGAACCTGGATTTGCAGAGGTATTAATGCTGCTATAATTGTCAACTGTCCCAAAAACTTCAAGATCGAAAGGTTCGGACCCGTTGCCCAGGTTGAGTGTTGTGTTTATGCGTAAGGTACCTCCTGCTTCAACAATTAGCTGATCAAGAGTTTCCGTAACAGTCAGTGTAGCCGTATGACCGCTTCGGATTGTAATTACGCCGCTGGTAACTCCCGGACTAGTGGCTGCCGCCACCCATGCCGTACCATTAAATACCTGCCAGTTTGCTGCAGTATTGAACTGAGCGTTTCCATTAGTCCGGTAATCACCGGCTGACTGCCCGAACAGGGTGCTGACACCAAGTAAAATAAATATCAATGAAATAACAAAGTACCGGCATGCACCGACAAATCCTGATCCCGCTTCCTTAACAACATAAGCAAACTTATAAAACCGGCTTTTCTGCCAGGATTCAATCAAAGAAACATTTTCAGGCATACTCATTCTTTGGTAACAAAACCCGCTGAAGGGCTAACTGCTGTAAGTTACTTATACTCATCAAACGCTAAAATGGTTACTTCATTGCAGGACATTTTAACCTCTTAATCTGTGAATATCAGAGAAAATAAAAGTGCCGGCAATTGTTGCCGGCACGATTTATACACATTGTGAAATGTTTATTAACAGGTATAGTGGCTGAATGCTAGAGTATTAGCATGGCATCACCGTATGTCCCGAATCTGTATTTTTCCTTTACTGCTGTGCGGTATGCATCAAATAAAAGATTGTAGCCTGAAAAGGCGGAAACCATCATCAGAAGTGTGGAATATGGCAGATGGAAGTTGCTGACAAGCATGTCGGGAACCTTGAAGTCATACGGAGGGAAGATAAACTTGTTCGTCCATCCGTTAAACGGTTTTACCATCCCCGAAGTTGAAACCGAGCTCTCCAGTGTCCGAACCACCGTGGTTCCCACGGCACAAATCCTGCTCTTTCTTTCCTTCGCCTTGTTGATGAGCACCGATGCATCTTCGGAAATTATAATCCTCTCCGAATCGACCTTATGTTTGGTCAGATCCTCAACATCCACATTGCGGAAGTTGCCCAGCCCAACATGCAGGGTGATCTCGGCAAACTCAACACCCACTATCTCAAGCCTCTTGAGCAGTTCCCTGCTGAAATGCAGACCGGCCGTAGGGGCTGCGACGGCACCCTCATGCTTCGCAAAGATTGTCTGGTACCTCTCGTTGTCCTCAGGTTCCACGGGCCTGTTGATGAACTTGGGGAGGGGAGTCTCGCCGAGCGAATAAAGCGTCTGCTTGAACTCCTCATAGGTGCCGTCAAAGAGGAAACGAAGCGTCCGGCCACGCGAAGTAGTGTTGTCTATAACCTCCGCCACCAGCAGATCGTCTTCACCGAAATAGAGCTTGTTGCCAATCCTGATCTTCCTGGCCGGATCAACAAGCACATCCCAGAGCCTCTGCTCACGGTTCAGTTCACGAAGCAGGAACACTTCAATCTCAGCTCCTGTCTTCTCCTTGTTCCCGTATAACCTGGCCGGGAAAACCTTGGTGTTGTTGAATACAAGCACATCACGCTCCCTGAAATACTCCACGATGTCTTTAAACACCTTATGCTCAACCTCACCGGTATCCCTGTGCACTACCATGAGCCGCGACTCATCCCTGTTTTTTGAAGGATAAAGTGCAATCAGCTCCTGGGGTAGTGAGTACTTGAATTGAGATAGTTTCATGATCAAAATACGTTAGTACAAGAATATTTATACGAATGAGTTTTCACTTTGTTTCAAATTTTCCAGAAAAAATTTCAA
Organism: uncultured Rikenella sp.; assembly: GCA_964621005.1. Classification (GTDB taxonomy): domain Bacteria; phylum Bacteroidota; class Bacteroidia; order Bacteroidales; family VadinHA17; genus SR-FBR-E99. The sequence continues at coordinate 76,209 of CAZUIF010000016.1, read as the reverse complement.
TTCTTCTACAGAAAGTGCCTTTTCAAGGCGAAAATCACCTATCGCGGTGCGAACCAGGCCTGTCAGATGGGCACCGCTGCCAAGCGCCTGCCCCAGATCACGGGCGAAAGCCCTTACATAGGTACCCTTGCTGCAGACAATCCGGACCGTTGCATCGTGGCTACGAAAATCAAGCAACTCCAGTTCACGGAAAATAACTTTCACCTTGTCAAGCTTATGCTCTATCTTCTTTCGTGCCAGCTCATAAGCCCTCTTCCCGTCAACAAACTTTGCCGAAAAAAGGGGAGGTTCCTGATCCTGCTCCCCGAGAAATCCCATCAGCTTCTCCCTTACGATCTCCCCGGTTATATGACCCGAAGGGTACTCCCTGTCCACCTCGCTTTCAAGGTCAAATGAGGGCGTAGTCTGCCCAAACCTGATCACCGCCGTGTATTCCTTGTCAAGATCCCTGAATTCCTCAATTCTCTTTGTAGCCCTCCCGGTGCATACAATCATCAGTCCTGTTGCCAGCGGATCCAGCGTCCCCGCATGGCCCACCTTAAGCTTCTTAAGTCCGCAGTTATGACGTATGGCCAGTTTCACCTTGTTCACCAGATCAAATGAGGTCCAGTAAAGCGGCTTCTGCAGCAGCAATATCTCACCATCCTCAAAATCGGAACACTTCTTCAGCACTTTCAGGCAAAAATTATCAATGAAAGACCGACTATAATACAGTAAAGGGCGAACCATCCCAGTTTACCCTTCCTTACTATGTTTATCATCCAGCGGCAAGCTGCATAGCCAGACAGAAACGCTGAAACAAATGCAATGACTAGCGGGAACAGCACTCCTTCCACAGCCGCTGTATCGGATGTAACCACCTCAACAAAATTTGCTCCTATAATCGGAATGATAACCATCAGGAACGAGAAACGGGCAAGCTCATCCTTGCTGTTGCCGAGCATCAGCCCGGTGGAAATCGTTGAGCCGGACCTCGAAAGACCGGGAAGAACGGCCAGCGCCTGTGCAATGCCCATCACAAAGGCACCGCCATATGTTATCGGTTTGTTTCTTTTAGGCACGAAATGCCCGGCAAGCAAAAACAGAGCAGTCACCAGAAGAAATGAACCGGTAATATCCATGTCGGCAACAAAAAGAGTCTCAACCCAATCCTTCATCGTGAATCCCACAATTGCCACCGGTATCATCGAAACAACCAGCTTCAGTGCATACACTGTCTCTTCATTCATCCTGAACTTCAGGACACCCCCCAATAACCTGGCAATGTCTTTCCAGAAGACCACCAGGATACTCAGCACAGTGGCTCCGTGTACGGCAACAGAAAATAGAAAGCTCTCTTCCACCCCGCCGAAAAAGTACTTTACAATCTCAAGATGACCATCACTGCTGACAGGTAAAAACTCTGTCAATCCCTGCACCAGCCCGAAGATCAGGGCTTCATACCAATTCATTATCAGCTGTTTGAGTTAAAAAGAATAAAGAACCTACTCTTTGGGTCTTTTCATTATTGCGTAAATCTCAAAAATGAAGCCGGCAAGAACAACCAGCGGAGCCAGCGTAATCCTCCGGAAACTGAAGATCTCTTCCGAGAAAACTTTAGGATCATCCGACCTCCCTCCGGCCATAAGAATGAAACCTACAATGATAACGGCAAAGCCAATGGCCATCAGCTTGTAATTCTCCCGACCCAGGGCGAAACCGGTCTTTTTTTCTTCTTCCTTTTTAGCGACCATAATTTTCTAATAATATAATTTATCCTCGTGCATGCCGAGATACCTGTTCACGGCAAAGAATGTAGACAGTCCGTTGATTATCACCCCTGCTGCCGCCAGAGCAAGACATAGCAAAAGGAAAAGGTTGATGTTCTCGTAGGTGAATAGGGTAAAAAATTCCTTTTCAATGAGATACATCAGCCCCATCAGCAGCCCGATTGCTATAAGTGCAGCCAGAAACCCGAAAAATAGACTCTTCAGCAGGAAAGGTTTTCTTATGAACGACCTGTTGGCCCCAATAAGCTGCATGGTATTTATCAGGAATCGTTTCGAATAAATCGAAAGCCTTATTGTATTATTAATGATTGTAAGCGCTATCAGGAACAGCAAAAGACTGATCACAAGCAGGAATGCACTGATCTTCCGCACGTTGTCATTGATCAGGTTAAGTATTGACTCCTGGTAGTAAACCTCATCCACCACCGGGTACTCGGATATTGCCTTTTCAAGTCTGATAACGCTGTCAGGATGGGTATACCTGGCCTGCAGGTAAACATCAATTGTAGGCATCAGCGGATTGTATCCAAGAAAATCCAGGAAATCCTCTCCCAGCTCATCGCGAAGTTTGACTGCCGCCGCATCCTTTGAAACATATTCCGTCTGTTTCACATACGGCTTGGCGTCGAGTTCCTTCTGGAGCATCCGGATATCGGCTTCACGGGCATCCTCCTTCAGCATGATTGTAAATGAGAGACTTTCCCTGAAATAGTCTGACAGCTGGCGGGCATTTATGAGTACCATTCCAAGAATTCCGAGCAGGAAGAGCACCAGGGAGACGCTTACAACAAGTGTGGCATATGAACTGCCGAGCCTGTACCTGGATATGCCACCCGTTGATTTTGCCACTTCTAAAACTTTGCGTCAAAAATAGCATACAAACCGCCAAATCCGTCAGCCGGTGTGTAATTTTTTGACCTCAAAGCCCGAATAGTGAACACAAAAGCATCAAAAAGCGATTCATACCGGCATGCCGGACAAACCGCGGCAGGGATTACAGTGCTATACCTCGGTCATCCACCCGAACTCATCGGGCTCATCGCCGTACTGGATACCCACAAGCTTGTTGAAGAGCTTCATGGATACCGGCCCGGGCTTGCCATCAGGACAGTACTCGTAAATTTTCCCTGTATCAGGGTCAATTATTTTAGCTATGGGGCTTATCACAGCTGCAGTGCCGCATGCACCTGTCTCCTCGAACTCGGCAAGTTCCTCAACAGGGACCCTGCGTCGTTCAGTCTTTATCCCCATGCTTTCGGCAATAGTAATCAGGCTCTTGTTGGTGATTGAAGGAAGAATTGACTCTGACTTCGGTGTAATGTATGTATTGTTCTTTATTCCGAAGAAGTTTGCCGGACCGCATTCATCGATATACTTCTTTTCCTTTGCATCAAGGAAAAGGGCGTTCCCGTAACCTTCGTCACGTGCCTTGACGATGGCCCTGAGGCTTGCGGCGTAATTGCCTCCGACCTTAATGTTGCCTGTACCAAGCGGGGCAGCACGGTCAACGTCACGGCAGATGAGCATATTGACAGGTTTTACACCTCCCTTGAAATATGGGCCCACTGGCGTCACAAAAACTATGAAGGTGTATTCTGATGCCGGCTTGACACCGACCTCGGCACCGCTTCCGTAAAGTACAGGCCTGACATAAAGAGAGGCACCCGAACCGTACGGGGGAACAAATTTCTCATTAAGTCTGACTGCCGTGAAAACAGCCTCCCTGAAGAGCTCCTCCGGCACAGGCGCCATATGAACTCCGTTAGCCGATGACAGCAGTCTCTTTGCATTTTCATCCCACCGGAACAGCCTCACCTTTCCATCACGACCCCTGTAAGCCTTCATCCCCTCAAACGCCTCCTGCCCGTAATGAAGACCTGTTGCTGCGATATGGATACTGATGAACTCTGAATCAGAAATCTCCGGTTTGCTCCACTGGCCATTCCTGAAATAACACCTGACGTTGTAATCGGTTTTGATGTAGCCGAATGGAAGATTGTTCCAGTCTAAATTTACCATGCTCTTAAATTTTGGATTTTTCAAATGTACATCTTAAAACCAAAGTTCCAAATGATTTTAAGAATTGTTGAGTTTTCCGCCGGCAAATTCCCGGAGAGCCCTGAGTTGCTCATCTGCAGCCACAGACCTTAACCTGCGGGCTGTTGCGGTCAGGAAGCTGTTTTTCTCAATCCTGTCAGCTATTTCCCTGAACCAGGCCTTTTCATCCTCCGTTTTCCCGTAAGCTGTCTCTTCCCTGTACAGTTTGTCGATCAGTGAAATAAAATCAATCCTGCCGGTATAATCATATATCGCATCATGAAGTACCTGTCCGGCCGTACTTTCCTGCTCAGGAGACGCAGCCGAGACTATAAGGTCACTTACCGCCTCCAGCGTCTGCTGTCCAAACCCGTAAACTGCCAGTATCTCACCTGCCCTTTTCAGGGATGCAGTCTGCGGATCATTGTAATCAAAGGCATATCCGAAATAAATGAAAACTGAAGCCAGCCTCAGATGAATGTATTCCTGGTCCGGAAGCTTCTCTGCCCTGGCAAGAAGGTCAGCCTGAAGTGAAACACTGCGGATGTAGTCAGTACTGTGAAAGAAGAGATCCGGGGATGCAATTTCAGAATAACGCGATAAAACATGTTCTTCCACATCGAGTACCCTTATCATCTCAATTTTGGTAAAGAACCTGTGGTTTGGGGAACCATCCGGCCCGCGAAGATCAGGCCTTATCCCGGTAACAAAATACATGTCGAGGTCACCCTTGTACTTCACAGGCATCCTGCCACGGTAGTCACATGTAAAATACTCCTTCACAAATTCATATGTCGTACCGGAAATATTGATCTTGCCGGCTTCTCCCGATGATTCCATCCTGCTGGCGGTGTTGACCGTGTCACCCCATATATCATATGTTATCTTCTTGTGACCCACAACCCCGGCAACAACTGTTCCGGTGTGAATTCCGATCCTGATATCCCAGAACCTGGCAGCAGGCCTTGAAGGATCGCTCTTCATAGCCTGCATGTACTTCTGCATCTCAAGGGCAGCCAGAACAACCTCCACGGGATTGGTCCTGTTCCTTTCCGGGATACCCCCTGCACACATGTAAGCGTCACCTATCGTCTTGATCTTTTCAATCCTGTATTTCTCGGCCACTGAGTCGAAATGAAAGAAAAACCGGTCAAGCTCATCGATCAGGGTTTCGGGATTCATTTCTTCCGCTATTCTCGTAAATCCCTGGATATCTGAAAACAATACAGTGACAAAATTGTATTTCCGCTTGTCGGCCTTTCCCTTTGACATAATTTCCTCCGCAGTTCCCTTTGGGAGCATGTTTGCCAGCAGGCTGTCCGACTTGTCCTTCTCATGCTGCAGTTCCTCGGTTCTTTCCGCAATGAGCTCCTCAAGCCTCTTTTGTCTCTCCATATAGAGCCTGTGGGTCCGTTTACGCATCATTATCGCTATCCCGGCCACAAGCAGCGGGTAGATCAACAGCGCAAGCAGTGAAAGGTACCACGGAGGTTTGACCCTGAAGCTGAATGAGCCTTCTCCGGCTTCACTTCCACCGCTGATTCGGTACCGGTACATAAATGTGTACCTTCCCCCGTCGAGGCTGGTATATTCCTTATATATCCTGTCACTCCAGCCAGTCCATGCACTGTCAGGACCGTCCATGAAATATGAGTACTCAACATCCGGGTCCTTCTTCATAATGAAAACTATTCCGTCACGGTACTTCAGGACAGGCTGTGCAATTTCCCGGTCAATCCTTTCCCCGGAACGGTAATGGTATACACCGGTTATTCTCTCCTGTGATTGCAAACCGGACAGACAGGCTGAATCAATCGGGGTTTCAGTGTCCCGTGCAGATGAATAAGCAGCAGTGCAGGCTCCCGCGAAGAGCAGGGTGCATGCCAGGAACAATCTGCGGAAATGGTTGATAACCATTGAAGATTACAAAATAGTGATCTATACAAAAATAAACTATTATTTTCCCGTTTTGGTATGCCGGCATGGCCGTGTCACGATGCAATGATTAATTTTGCCTTTTACCCGATCAACCAATGGAACTCGTATTTGCGACAAATAACAAACACAAAGTCAGGGAGATAAGCGACCTGCTCGATGATAATTTCAGGATCCTGGGGCTGGCGGACCTCAACATTACTGAGGATATCCCTGAGGAGGCGGAGACACTTGAGGAAAATGCCCTTTTCAAGGCCAGGTACGTCCATGATAAGACTGGCAAGAACGTCTTTGCCGACGATACCGGGCTGGAGGTTGACGCCCTCGGCGGAGCGCCGGGTGTCTATTCAGCCAGGTATGCAGGTGAAAACAAAAGCTTTGATGACAATATCGAAAAGCTCCTCCGTGAAATGAACGGTGCAAATGACAGGAACGCCCGGTTCAGAACAGTTATAGCCCTGATTCTTGACGGAACCGAATATCTCTTTGAAGGAACGGTTGAAGGTGAAATCACAAGGGAAAGAAGGGGCGCCGGCGGGTTCGGATATGACCCTGTATTCCTGGCAACCGGATATGAACGCACCTTTGCCGAGATACCCCTGAGCGAAAAAAACAAGATCTCGCACAGGGCGAAGGCAATGAGGCAACTACTTGATTTCCTGAATGCCAGGAAATGAAACCGGCCCGGAAAATCATCAGCTAGCAATAACATGAAAAGGATCATCTCTGCCCTGTGCCTGGTCTTGTCTTCTCTTCTTCTAGCAGGGCAGGGAGCCGTGGGCTCATGGGATGAGCATCTCCCCTACAGCAGGTCATATTCACTTGCATCAGGAGGCGGAAAGATTTACTCCTCAACAGGTTCGGCAGTGCTGGTATATGACTCCGGCAGTAGCACAGTTTCATCTCTTTCAAGGATTTCCGGACTCACTGAGACGGCAATCGCACATATTGCATGGTGCGAGGCTGAAGAATCCCTCATCATTGTTTACCGCAGTACGGGGATCGACATTGTCAGAAAAGGAGTCATTACCTATATCCCGGATATTAAAAACAAGTATATCCCCGGGCTAAAGGAGATCCACGGAGTGACTGTCTACGGCAGCCGCGCACTCCTGTCCGGCAGCTTCGGCATTGTTGTCATTGACATAAGGGGCCGGTATGTGGCCGACACATGGAGACCTGCGCCTGACGGCGAAACAAACAGCGTGAACGAATCGGTGGTCCTCGGTGAACGTGCCTACGCCGCCACCGCAAACGGAGTATGGACAGCCCCTGTCAGCCGCCAGGGACTCTCCTATTTCGGAAACTGGGAGCGGATGGAAGGACTTGCATCCCCGGAATCAGAGTACAGCAGCATTGCAGCAGCCGGCACGTCGCTCATGGTTACCAGACCCGGTGAAACCGGTTCTTCTTCATCAAGGGATTCAATTTTTCTTGTCACACCAGGCCAGCCTGCAGTACTGATTTCTTCTGAACCTGCCGGTTCAGTAAGAGCCCTTGACGGAGACGGCACCAGGGTGATCGTTTCGCTGAGCTCATCAATCAGAGTTCTTACTCCGCCGGGAGTGATCACACGTGAGATAACCACCTACGGATGGGGCGGAGTATCACCGGCAGGAGGCATGTTCGCAGGGCAGGACCTGTGGATAGCCGATGTCTCCGCAGGCCTGGTTTCTACAGGAAACTATACTGAATTCAGAAATCACACCCTGGCGGGACCATATACAAATAACGTGGCTGACATAGCCTTTTCAGGCAACAGTTTTTATGTGACAGGCGGAACCGTTGACAACGCCTGGGGCAATGTTTACCGACCGCTCCAGGTTTTCAGCGGATCAGGCAATTCATGGCAGAGTATTATCCTGTACGGCGAAGCCGACAGGGACGCAATGCGCGTTGCAGCTGACCCGGACAATGAAAACCATTTCTTCGTTTCTTCATGGGGAAACGGACTTTATGAATTCCTTGACGGCGAACCGGTCAAAAACTACAACCAGTACAACTCCCCCCTTTCCAGCGTCCGGCCCGGCGAAAACTACTCCCGCATCTGCGGACTCGCCCGGGACCGGGAAGGCAACCTCTGGATGACACAGACAGGTGTTCCCGGCAACCTGAAGGCTCTCACACCTGACGGAAACTGGATAATAACCCAGGTAAATCTTAACGTTACTTCCGTGGGTGACATGGTCATTGACCGCAATCAGTACATCTGGGTTGTACTTCCGCGTGGTAACGGACTGCTTGTATATGACCCGGCAGGAACACCGGCAAATACATCTGACGACCGGTATGTAAGGCTCCAGGTGCAGGATGCCGAAGGGCACACAATGAACAACCTGTATTCAATTGCCACAGATTACGACGGAAATATCTGGGTAGGAACTGACACCGGACCGGCAGTTTTCTACAACCCCGCCAAGGCATTCACATCTGAAATCAAAGCCTCCCGGATCAAGATACCTCGCAATGACGGCTCCGGGCTGGCCGATTATCTCCTTGGCACTGAGACCGTAACTTCAATTGCAGTAGACGGCGCCAACCGCAAATGGTTCGGCACACTCAGCTCTGGTGCCTTCCTCATGTCTGACGACGCACGGAAGGAACTGGTTCACTTTAACACTTCCAACAGCCCTATCCTGTCCGACAATATCGTGAAGATAGCAGTCAACGGGGTCACAGGTGATGTCTGGTTCGGCACATCCGAGGGAATAGTCTCATGGCGCGGTGAAGCAACTTCAGGAAATGAGGATTTCTCAGGAATATATGCATTCCCCAACCCGGTAAGGGAGGATTATGAGGGTGTTGTCACTGTTACAGGACTGGTGGAAAATTCCCGGGTAAAAATAACTGACGTCAGCGGAAACCTTGTTTATGAGACCACCTCGCTTGGTGGCCAGGCAGTGTGGGACCTGCAAAATTACAGGTCGCAGAGGACTGCTTCCGGAGTGTACCTGGTATTCTGCTCAAATGAGGACGGAACCCTTGCCGGGGTGACAAAAATCCTTGTGATAAGATAGGATTGCCGGGGCTCCGGGCCAAATCTGTCCGGATTCCCAGTTCTCCGTGATCAGATTCCTGATCCTCTCAGTCAGTTCTCCGTGATCAGGCTCCTGATCCTCTCAATCTGAAGTTTTTTGTTCACCTCCCTCAAACGGCGGGCAGTCGATGTGAAATACTGGTGCCCCGAGATGAATTTAACCTGCAGCTTGTTCCAGTCGTTCAGGCTGGTGATCTTGTCCTGTGCCTTCAGCTCCTCATACAAGGTATTTGACACCGGGATGAAGTCGCTCCTGCCAAGGTAGTCCAGGTCGGAGTCACATATGATCTGCTCAAGCAGGTCCCCCGGCCTTGGGGGCAATTTGGTTGACATGATTATCGCGCATATTTTATCTATCTGCTCCCCGCTGTAGCCGTAACCCGGCAGCATCTCCCTGACAAGCAGCGTACCCTGGTACTCATGGTCATCATATGATACGGTGTGGCCTGCGTCATGGAATAATGCCGCTGTCTTCAGCAGCAGCACCTCCTCATCGGTGCAACCTTCAGCCCACCCGATCAGCTCCACCTCGGTAACAACATCAACGGTATGCTTGACATTGTGGTAGAACAGGAAGTCAGGCAGCTCCCTCTCGAGCTTGTCAAGGATGACTTCCTGTATATCAGTGAACTGGATGAGTCCGAACTTGACCCTGAACGACTTGTTCGGGGCAGATCCGTTCTGGTCTGACGAAAGTTCCGGCAAAAGGCCCTGCACCTGGTACATCTGGATGTTACCCATGTATTTCACCGGCAGCTTGCCGTGATATTCGCACCTGAAAAACTCCTTTACAAGCTCGTAGGTCATCACTGAGATCAGGATCGTATCCCGGTCCGATACACCCTGGATACGGCTTGCGGTGTTAACCGCCCTCCCCTTTATATCATAGGAGACCTTGCTCTTACCTGAGACAGTCGCTGAAACCGGCCCTGTATGTATCCCTATCTTCAGGTTCCAGATCCTTTGCTCACCGCGTCGTCCGGCTTCAAAGTCGCGAAGGAACTGCCTGAGCTCCACCGCAGCCATCACCACTTCCACCGGGTTCGTGATATTTTTTGAAGGTATCCCCCCGGCACACATGTAGGTGTCACCGATAGTCCTGATCTTCTCAATATGATATTTTTTGATGATCCGGTCGAACTCGAAGAAGATCTCGTCCAGCTCGTCCATCACCACAGCCGGGTCCATCCCCTCAGTGAGGCCTGAAAATCCCTGTATATCAGCAAACAGAACAGTCACCATATTGAACTTGAGGCTTTTCTCCTCCTCGGCCACCCTGACGCCCTTCAGCTCGTTGTTTTCAACAAGAAGCCGGTACTTTTCGGTTGTCTCAAGCAGTCTTTCCCTCTCACGCTCAAGTTTCTTCACCTGCTCCTCAAGCTCCTTGTTCTGTCGCACAAGCCTGGCTATTCGCTTGAGAAGCTGGTCTTTGGATGCTGATTCCATCTGTGAATACCTGAAGTAATTATACATATTATAAACTCATCGGGCTGCTGCAGAGTATGCAATGATGAAGATTTAATACTTTTGACATTGCAGGCCGGAGACCATTGTTTAATGAAGATCCCCCACCATCCAGCCTGACGGCGACACAATGCTGACAAGGACGAAAGCCATACTGCTTCACCATGTGAGGTATTCTGACAGCTCACTGATTGCCCATTTCTATACACAGGAATACGGCCGTCTTTCCGTAATGGTAAAGGGCATCTCCTCAAAGCGCGGGAGCGCCAGGTTCAACTATTTCCAGCCTCTCAACATCTTCAACACCGAGCTTTATTATTACGAAAACAGGGAGTTGCACAACCTGAAGGAGATGAGCCTGGCTTATATCCCGCAAAGAATTTACGGTGACATACACCGGACAACCGTGGCAATGTTTATCAGTGAGCTACTTCATAACGTGATAAGGGAACAGGATGTCAACAGGATGCTTTTTGATTTCATTGAGTCATCCGTCATCAGCCTTGATGAGATGACCCTCGGGATAAGCAATTTCCATCTCTGGTTCCTTGTGGCATTCACTGACTATGCAGGGATAGGACCGTCACAAACAGAGATGGAAAACTGCTTTTTCGATATGCTCACAGGGCAGTTCACCCCGCTCCGGCCTATGCATCCGGATTTCCTGGAACCTGAGACCGCAACCTCGCTTAACCTGCTGCTTCACATGCCTGCAACTGAAATAGCTTCCCTTCGCCTGACAGGCGAAGAGCGGACCGACCTCCTGACACGTCTGCTGAAGTATTACAGCCTGCACCTGCCGGGAATAAGGCAGTTAAAGTCGCTGCAGGTGCTGAAGGATGTTTTCAGGTGATGACCGGGAATTCAGCTGTTTTTATGTAAGTTTGGTGCAAATTTCAGCCGATGCCCTTTATCCCCTCAGTCATAAAATGGATCAACACCAAGCGCCTCTCACAGATAGAACTTTTCAGGAAATATCCGGCAGAGACCCAGCAGGAGGTTCTTTCGCGCCTCATTTCCATGGGCAGGGATACAGAATGGGGCAGAAATCACGGTTATGCATCCATCTCCACGCATGATCAGTTCTGCACCAATGTGCCTTTACAGTCATACGAGGACCTGGTCCCCTGGGTGGGGCGCCTCAGGGCCGGTGAAAAGAATATTCTATGGCCAGGTGAGGTAAAGTGGTTTGCAAAGTCATCAGGGACGACCAGCACCAAAAGCAAGTTCATCCCCATAACGCGTGAATCGCTGGAGGACACCCATTACCGCGGGGCAAAGGACTGTCTCGTGCTGTACACATCTCTAAATCCTGAAACAAGGATCTTCCTGGGCAAAGGGCTCACCCTCGGAGGGAGCCACCAGATCAACAGCTTCAGCAACAACTCACTGTTCGGAGATCTCTCCGCCATCCTGATTGAGAATGCACCTGCCTATGCTGACCTGATCCGTACCCCGCCTGCCCGCATAGCCCTTATCGAGGACTTCGAGGAAAAGATGAGGATGATCACCGAAAAGACAGTGGATATGAACATCACCAGCCTTTCGGGGGTTCCCTCATGGTATCTCGTCCTGATCCGTCATATCCTGAAAACCACAGGTAAATCCAACCTTCACGAGGTGTGGCCCAACCTTGAGGTATTCTTCCACGGCGGCGTCAGCTTCGCCCCGTACCGCGAGCAGTACAGGAAGCTCCTCCCGGATCCGGAAATGCACTACATGGAGACATATAATGCATCTGAAGGATTCTTTGCCATTCAGGATGACCTTTCGGAAAGCTCGATGCTCCTGATGCTTGACTACGGGATCTACTATGAGTTCATCCCTGCTGATGAATACGGAGCCGGTAATCAGCGAACCCTCACAATCGGCGAGGTTGAAAAGGGTGTCAACTATGCCATGGTCATCTCAACAGACGGCGGCCTCTGGAGATATGCAATCGGCGATACGGTGGAGTTTACCAGCCTGTTCCCCCACAAGATCAGGATAACCGGACGCACAAAACTCTTCATCAACGCCTTCGGCGAAGAGGTAATTATTGACAACGCCGAAAAAGCTTTGGAGAAGGCATGCCTGGGCACCGACGCACATATAAGCGAATATACGGCAGGACCCGTATATATGGGCGATGAAAGCCGCGGAGCACATGAATGGGTGATAGAGTTCGACAGGGAACCTGATGACCCGGAACATTTCACTGAAATCCTCGATACAACCCTGAAGGCCCTGAATTCAGATTATGAAGCAAAAAGATACAAGAACCTGACCCTTGCCAGACCCATTGTCAGGATAGTTCCCAAAGGGACTTTCTACAAATGGTTCAGGGAGAGGGACAAGCTCGGCGGGCAAAACAAAATGCCACGGCTTTCGAACGGAAGGGAGTTCGTTGAGAGCGTCCTGAAGACGGCCGCACTCTGAAATCTTTTTTTCAACAGAAGGGTTATCTCCCTCCCTTTTGCCTATATTTAAACACGGAATTTAACAGTCATTTAATATGCATATCGCCATAGCAGGCAACATCGGATCAGGCAAGACAACGCTGGCCGGGCTGCTCTCAAAACATTACGGCTGGCAGGCTCATTACGAGGATGTTGATGACAACCCTTACCTGAATGACTTCTATGAAGACATGCAGAGATGGTCGTTCAACCTCCAGATCTACTTCCTCAATTCACGGTTCAGCCAGGTCCTCGAAATCAAAAAGGCAAAGAATACCATTGTCCAGGACCGCACCATATACGAAGACGCATACATTTTCGCACCCAACCTTCATGCCATGGGGCTGATGTCAACACGCGACTTTGAAAACTACTTCACCCTCTTCAAACTGATGAGCTCCCTCGTTGAACCGCCGGATCTCCTGCTGTACCTGAGGGCTTCAGTCCCCACACTTGTAAACCAGATCCAGAAACGGGGCCGGGAATATGAAAGCTCTATCAGGCTTGACTACCTGAAAAGACTCAACGAGCGGTACGAGGCGTGGATCGAGTCGTACAAACTCGGCAAACTGCTGATACTGGAAGCCGACTACTATGACTTCCCGGAAAACAAGGAACATCTCAGCGAGGTCATCGACAGGATCAACGCCGAGCTCCACGGGCTTTTCTGACAAGCCATATGAAAGAGAACTGAAAAGCCATCTGCATGATGGTTTTTTTGTATAATTTTGGTGCACCAGGTGTTGGCAATGTCTCATAATTCTAAAAATTAAAAATCATGAAAAGATTTCTGGTTATCGCTATTCTGATTGCGGTATGCCTCCATGGCGTTGCACAGAATACACAAGACAAGAGCGTTCCTGTTGACCCGGCATTCCGGATCGGTAAACTTGACAACGGACTGACCTATTATATCCGGCATAACACCGAGCCGGCCGGCCGGGCCAGTTATTACATCATCCAGAATGTGGGATCCATCCTCGAAAAGGACAATCAGAACGGACTTGCCCACTTCCTGGAACATATGGCTTTCAACGGTACCACCCGTTTCCCCGGCAAATCCCTGCTGAGCACCCTCGAAAAGCATGGGGTGGCTTTCGGACGGGACATAAACGCAGGCACCAGCTTTGACGAGACAGTCTACAACCTCAGCGATGTGCCGGTTGACAAGCCGGGCCTTATCGATACCTGCCTTATGATCCTGGCTGACTGGTCTGATTTTATCACGCTTGATGAAAACGAAATCAACAAGGAACGTGGCGTCATAATTGAAGAGTGGCGCACAAGGCGAAGCGCACAGTGGCGGATGATGACGAAGATGCTGCCGGTACTCTTCGAAGGATCAATGTATGCCGAACGTGACATAATAGGTGATACTGCAGTCCTGAAGAATTTCTTGCCCGAAACAATCAGAGAGTTCTATCACGACTGGTATCGCACTGACCTGCAGGCAATAGCAGTCGTGGGTGATATTGATGTTGATGAAACCGAAAAGAAAATCAAACAGATATTTTCTTCAATTCCCCGTGTTGAGAATCCGGCTCCAAGACCGGAGAACCTCCTTGTTCCAAAAGCAGGCACAAGGTATCTTCTCATTACTGACCCGGAAGCCTCACAGACAACAGTAAACCTGATTATTGTAGACCGCGAGCCGGACAATAAGGCGAGGGATCTCGACTATATCAAAGACGGATTTGTTATTTCCCTGATGAACGGGATGATGAGTACCCGTTTCAATGAAATTGTACAGAAAGGCACACCTCCCTTTATAGGCGGGGCCCTGGATTATGACTCCTTCATCGCAAGAAACTACAATGCCCTTACCCTTTCAGCCAACGTCAGGGAAGGAGAAGAGGCAAAAGGATTCGAAGCAGCACTCACCGAGCTTGAAAGGGCAACTCGTCATGGTTTTACAAAAGGGGAACTCGAAAGAACCAAGGCTGTCATGCTTGCAAATTTTGAGAATCTTTACAAGCAGAAGGACAAGATCAGCAATGACTCCTGGGCATCACAGATAACTGACAACTTCCTTACCGGAGAACCCATCCCGTCACTCGACACCCAGTACGGCTATTACAGGGATATCCTCCCTTCAATCACCGCTGAGGAAGTCACAAACCGGCTCCGTGAACTGGTTACAGATGACAACAGGTTCATCGTAATACAGGGACCTGATGACAGCGGGCATCTTTCAGAAGCAGAGGCAACGGCTGTAATAGAAAAGGTTAAAGCTGCGGATATCAGGCCGTATGAAGACCTTGCCGGCGGATCAAGCCTGATTTCTGAGGAACTTAAAGGCTCGGAAGTGGTGAAAACCATGCCCCTGCCTCAATTCGGCGCTGTGGAATGGACTCTTGCCAACGGCGCCAGGGTGGTATTCAGACACGCTGACTATGAGAAGGATAATGTCACAATCAGCGGCTATGCCTTCGGCGGTGCTTCGTTATTTCCTGATTCACTCGTCCCTTCACTTACCCTCTTCCCCCAGATCATATCAATGTACGGTGCGGGAGAGTTTGACAATGTAGCGCTCACAAAGATGCTGGCAGGCAAGAAAGCCTCCGTCTCACTTGGTCTCCAGGAGACAATGCAGACAGTAACCGGCTCCTCCACTCCGAAGGATTTCGAGACCATGATGCAGCTTCTATTCCTTCGCATCGCCCGGCCAAACTACAATAAGGAGGCATATGATGCAATCATGGGGCGGTATACTGCGGTGGTAAACATGATGCAGAAGGATCCCAACAAGATAATGTCTGACAGCCTTTCAATGAATATGACCGGGTATCATCCCAGGACATTCCTGCTGACTCCCGGGTCAATGAAGCTCATTAAATATGAAAGTGTCAATCATATATATGAAACAGCCTTTGAAGACGCCTCTGCCTTTACTTTCTTCATAACAGGCAACATTGAAGAAGCGGTGGCCCGAGAAATGGCCCGGCTGTATATCGGTTCCCTGCCCTCAAAGTACCTGAAGGAAACCTACAGGGACCTGAAAATGAATCAACCGGAAGGAACGGTAAGGAAGGAAATACCAATACCACTTGCAGTTCCCAAGGCAACAGTGGTGATAAGCTATTCCGCCGACGCTGAATATAATCCGGCAGGGAACCTGACAATGGATGTGCTGAAGGGGATACTTGACCTTGTCTATACCGAGAAGGTGCGTGAGGAACAGGGCGGCACCTACGGCGTAAGCATCAGCGCGACATCACAAAAGAGGCCGGAAGAAAAAGCATCACTTCTTGTTGCATTTGAATGTGATCCGGAAAGAGCGACGGAACTCAAGCAGATAATCTACAGTGAGCTGGATGGAATTGCCAAAAACGGTCCAAGGCAGGTTGACCTTGACAAGACTGTAAGCAACCTTCTCAAGGACCGCGAGGAAGCCTCGCAGCATAACAGCTATTGGGCAAACACTGTCCGTACCTACTATCTGACAGGTATTGACAACAATGATTACCGCAACTTCGCCGGGATTCTCAACAAACTGACTGCAAAGGATGTGAAAAAGGCAGTTAAAAAATTCCTGGCTAAGGCAGATCTGCTCGAACTGGTATTTGTGCCTGAGAAGAAATAAAAGCGCTGATAACACGGCCAGCCTCAGTGCTGTGGGTACGCTTATTGTCTTCCATATCGAGACATGTTGCCCCTGGTATGCGGGCGGCGATCTCCGTGCCCCCTCCGTGACTGTGAAAACGGTCCTTTGAAGTAACAACCACCATTGCAGGTACCGTTATCTGCTCAAGGCAACCATTCATCCTGTAGCGGCTCAGCTCCCTGACAGCCAAACCCAGCCTTACCGGCTCGGCAGTGTCAAGATTGCGGCAGTTTATGAGGTACATCTCCTCATCGGACTTAAGGTCAATCATGAACGTTCTCAGGTACCATTTGACAAACGGGACAACGGGACGGTAAAGGTACTTTGCAAGGCGTGCAAGGGCCATGGCGAGACCGTTGAATGGAAATGAACTGTTTGGTTCAAGAAGCATCACAGCTTCCGGCTTTCGCCCGAGGCGTGGAAAAGCCTCTGCAATTACGGTTGCACCCAGTGAATATCCAGCCATGACATATCGCACCCCCTCAGGAATCATGAGCTCTGCAAAATGAACGATATCGGATGTTATTTCATCCACCGAAAACCGGTGATCCGGGTTGATCCTTGCAGTGCTTTTCTCCCGTGTCTCAACATAGATCACGGTATGACTCCGCGTCAGCTCAATGAGCGTCTCCCTGAAATTTTCTATCAGTGAAACAAATCCGGGAATGAATAGGATAACCGGCGACTCTGACGGCTCCGGCGGTGAGAACGAAACTGACAGCAACTCCACCCCTGTCGGAAGCGGAACATATTCCGCCCTGTAAGCCGCCCCCTTATCACAGAAAGGCGAAAAATCCCGGTCAACCGGGTTTTCCGGTATTTTTTTCATACAGTGGGTGTCAGGCCAGGCTATTTCTTGTTGAAGATATCTGTCGATTTCCATGAAAAGATACTTTCTTTCCTGCTTCCCGGCTCATTGACCACAAGGTTCAGGAAAGTTGCTCCGTGAACATCATCAAGCACAACTGCAGTACGGTAATCTTTTTTTTCACATACGAGTTTCACGTTTTCCATAGTGATCCCATTTGCATGCCTGATATAGAATCCCCAGGCAGGCAGCTCCCTGAACATTGAAAACTCCGGGTAATTCGGTCCCAGCTCAGGCACCTTGTCAAGCTCATCAAGCCCCACTTTTGCATAATGCGGATTGCCTCCGCCGGGATAATGTATCTCGATATTTTTCAGGGTGATGTTCTCAATAAGGGCATCAGGCATCCCCACAATTGAGGAGGGTGAAATATTCCTGGGAAGATCCTCAACAGGGCCTTCATAATTGTACCCTGCATCCGGCTTGGTTGCCGGGACTTCAGCATATACGTTGGAAATTGTAACTCCGTTCATCCTCCCTTTCCTGCCGGCCCGCCGCTCACCTATCCTGAGGAAGATGACATTCCCTGTATTGAGAGACCGCAGGCTGTCAACAAAAATGTTTTCCACAAAACCTCCGTCTACTGCTGCAAAGGTAATGGCCGACCTGTAGGTATCAAAAACCAGGTTATTTATTATCCGTATGTTACGAAATCCGCCGTGACCAACAGTGCCGAACTTTATCCCGTTGGCACTGGTTCTGACTGTGTTGTTGTAAATAAACACATTCTGGCAGACGAAGTCCGCGCTGTGCGATTTCAGACAGATGCCGTCATCAGCCGCATCGAAATATGAATTTGAAACCACAACGCTGTCACAGTCCACGATGTCAACCCCGTCATTGTTCCAGTAGCTCTTGCTGTCAACAGTGATATTGTCTATCACCAGATTCCGGCACTGGTCATACTGCTGGTTCCAGCTTCCCGGATCCTTCAGCATGATATCCCTGATGACGATGTTTTTGCAGCCCCTGAAATAAATGTTCTGCGGCCTTATTGTCTCATTGGGACGGTCATATTTCAGCGGATCCTTCACCACCCCCTTGTGGATCATGTCTACAAGATTGTTTGCCACCAGGAATCCCTGCCCGTCAATCACCCCCTTGCCGGTAATGCCTATATTCTCCTGACCGAGCGCAAATATCAGGGCAGTCCAGTTAAAGTTCCTTTCATAATCGAACGGATTGGTTGACCCGACCAGGATGGCACCCTCCTCAAGATGGATCGTCACATTAGATTTGAGATAGATGGTGCCTGTCAGGTAGCGGCCCACATAGAAAACCAAACGGCCGCCGCCGTTCTCGCTTATATAGTCAATCCCCTTCTGGATTGAACTGGTATTCAGGGTGGTTCCGTTTGATTTTGCACCGAACATCGATGCGTTGTAATCCTTCGCCTGCATCTGAATGGCGGCGGCCGCCAGGATTACGCTTAAAAAGATCTTGCCTGGTTTCATATCATCTTTTATAACAGGTTACAGGTCCGGTCATGCCCATCGGCTGCAGTGGCTGGTTCTTCGTTCCGGCATTGGTCCAGTACTGCGCTATGGGATTGTCAGTCAGTGATTTCATATAATTACCCATTGAAGTTGTGACAGTGACCTCAACAGTATTGATTCCCGGCTTCAGGTATTTCCCGATGCTGAAGATACGCCTTCCGTACCATTTTACACCGCAGCTTTTTCCGTTTATCCTTAGCTCCGAAGTTCCGTAAACCTTACCGAGATTTAACATTATGCCATCCTGGTCAATGCATTCCAGGTTATTCCTGTAAATGACGGTACCCGAGAAACTGACGTACTCAGGCATATCCTTCAGGTCGGTGAGCCTGTTCATCTTCGCCTCCCTGACTGAACCGTCGCGGCAATGCCTGAACTCTGCCGTCCAGCCATCGGTGAGTTCCACGGTTGCAGCGCCGCTGACCGGCAACGGATCCCATACCTCTTCCGCCCTCTCCCGGTCAAAGGCAAACAGCAGTGATTCCGCAGGTCCAAGATCGAGGGTGAACCCTCCGTCACTGTCAGGAATCACCCTCTTTCTTTCACCGGTCTCCGGCATCCACACGGAGCATTCATGCCTTCGGTTCAGCGCCTTTGAAAAACTTATCCGCGTCTGCTGCGAATCATGCAGATGGGAATTTATTATGAAAATGTATTCTGATCCGTCTTCCCCGGTGTACCTGACCTGCATCAGGAAGGGATCCGGCCTGTCAATGATTATCCACGGTTCAAGCCGGTACCGTTCCTGAACCGCTCTGTACCATCCTATATAGTCATTTTCCGGCTTTTCAAGGAAAATAAACCGGTGCGGATACGCTTTCATCTTTTCAACAAGCAGTCTGACGGCGGCATCATTTGTTTCATGATTCTTCCAGCCGGCTGACTTTGACGGGACCTTGCCGATGCAGAAGATCCTTCCCCCGGCCCGGACAAAATCAAGGAGCTTCCGTGCACTTTCCGGAGAAAGGCTCTCCACACCTGCAAGGAAGAGTGTACTGTATTTCCGGGAGCCAAAGCAAAGGCATCTGTCCTTTATCTCCGAATCCCGTATGATTCTTTCCGAAACATATTCGCATCCGCTTCCGTTTTTTGCAATCGCTTCCCATACCAGCGAAAGATATTCCCCGTGGAGGACTGACGGAAACGGCTCATTCTGCATCCCGATGAGGCTCCACATGTCGGCTGTTGGTGGAAGCAGGGCTATGTCGGCATACATGTCACAGTTCTGCAACAGGGCAGACAGCCTCGCCTTGTATTCATTCAGCAGGTGGAAATGAGGCCACCAGTTGTTGTTCTCGTTGAAATAGCCGCCATACCTGAGCCAGCCGGGCCACGGTGCATCAGGCGGAGAGTAATTGAAACCGTGGAATACCGAATGTGTTACCCCGGAGATAATGCTCTGGTCACTCCCCACCTTGAGATTCTCAAGGGAAGTATTGAAAACAGTGTAGGTATCAGTCATCTCCTCGCAGCTGACCAGTCTCTTGCCGGCCAGATGAGCCGCGGATGAGACATATTTGTTTACCATCGTATAGGCCCGCCCCCGGCGATAATCACTTTCAGGCATCTCCTCGCCTATCCTGTGTTTCAGCCAGTTCATGGTCCATGATTCACCCTCGGGGATGTCGACGGCCATGCTGCTCTCCAGCGGGAAGAAGCCCCTGCCGTAGGCCTGCATCCGTGACCTGACGCCCATGCTGCTGCACCACCCGGCAAAGGTCTCCAGGAATCTCTCCTCAAGCAGTTCGGCCTTTGTGGTTTCAAAATCATGGCGCATGCGGCAGATCATGTCACTGAAGACGGGACCGTACTCCGCACCGTACCTGAAATCTGTGACATTACCCATTGCTCCAGTCCTGAAAAGGACAAACGGCAGGTACGGGAAGATGTCATAGCCTCTCCTGCGGAAGAACTCCTCCCTCATGTCACCGGTCCAGTTCGAGCCTTCAAGCTCCATGCTGTCGGTGAAGAGTGCCCGCAGGTGGCCTGAAAGAGGCCCGGTCACCGGCTCAACGGATTCTGACATCCTGACGAGGAACCTGCTGACTGCGTCCCTGTTGAAGTGGTCTGTAACAGGACCGCTGGCACCCGGTGCACCGTTTATTACCTCCATGAAACCATTGACATGTACCAGTGCGTACAGGGCATGGTTCCCCTCAGGGACAAAAAGGTCGAAGTACTCCTCCCCGATCCTGTCAGAAAAATCTGTTATATCGTCGGGTGAATTGAGCGGGTCCGGTACCAGCATCATGGAAAGCAACGAATATTTTCTTCCCGCCCACGGATTGCTGACGGCAGGACCTGCCTCACGGAAGATTTCCTCACGTGAGACTGACAGATCAGCCGGTCCGGTCACCTTTTTCACAGCAATGACCACCACCTGTGACCGCTCTTCCTCCGGAAGGTCTTCAGTACCGAAAGGCCAGCCTGACCCTACGATCAGGTCGCAGGTCATGCCGAGCCGCCTTGCCTCCCCGAATACAACTGCCAGCATCTCACACCACTCACTGCTGAGCCAATCAAGTGAAGGCTTTCCAAGGTCATCTCCTTCAGAACGTGAGGGAAATGCCACGGGGTTGATCTCCACCCCTCCGATACCGGCAGCTTTGAGCAACTGCAGCTCCCTAACCAGTTCACCTGCTTCCACCTTGTTCCCGTTCCACCACCACCGTACAAATGGCCGGTAACCGGGTTCCGGATTCCTGAACAGCTCCCACAGCCCGCTCTTGCCAGGAGCGGTGCGGATCAGCTCAGACGAACCGGGAAAAGCCTTCAGAGAGCGCACCGTCAACCAGCCGGCAGCAGCAACTGCACTTCCTGATATGAACCTCCTTCTATCCATTTTTACCGAACGGAAATTCTTCCAGTATGTCCCAGTGCTTCCCGTTATGCTTCAGGAGAAAAAGACTCTGAACATGAAATGATCCACTGAATTCCTCATCCTTCATTTCAGGCCAGGCATCAGCAAATGATTCCTTTGTCAGATCACGCGTTGCAACTGTTATATGAGGCTGGACATCATTCATGATCCCGCCTTTCGGGAATTGAAGCTCCCCGGCAAGAACCTGCTTCAGACGCCCGTGCAGTGCCCTCACCGGTTCCGGGTTCGTGATACGGATAAATATGACCCTCGGGGCGAAGCATCCGTATCCGTCAAGATCAACTGCGAACGGTTCTTCGCCGAAGGCAAACCTCCTCAGTGCTGCCGATATTGCAGGCTCTTCCGTACTGCTGCGTTTAAACGGCATCTGCAGCGTAATATGGGCCGGCGACCTGAGCGCGTGCCCTGCCCCATATTCCAGCCGCATTCTCTCCTTTACCGCCCGTATTTCATTCCTCAGTTCAACATGAGGGATGAGGGCAATAAAATAGAGCTCACCTTTATCCATGTTTCATCAATATTTGCCGGGCAGGATTGATTTCAAATATCCTGAAAGTTATTTAAAAAAACTGATGACAAGCGCTATGTTAAGCAGGGTAACAATTCCGCCAAGGCCATATAATACAACTTTGGAAATGAGTGAATTCCTGTATTTCCCCATCACCCTTTCGGAGGAAGTAAGGTAAACCTGCAGGAAAATGGTGAAAGCAAGCTGCATACTCAAAACCATCTGCGATAATATCAGGCCCCTGAAGGGGTCTGAGATCAGGAAGATAATCACCAGTGCAAGCACCAGTGAGATTGCAACACCGAGTCTTGAATGGTTGTCTTTTATGTCATAGGGTTCTCCGAACATCCCGGCGAAAATTGTTCCTGCCGCCATACCTGAAGTTATTGTGGAGGCTACGCCGGAAAACAGCAGTGCCACTGCAAAGACAACCGAAGCATGACTGCCCAGGAGTGGTGCAAGCAGGTGGTTGGCCTGCTGAAGCTCTGTAACAGGTATGCGTGCCCGGAAGAAGGTGGCGGCAGCAAGAAGTATCATGGCGCTGTTTATTGCCCATCCGATGACCATTGATGTCATGGTATCAGCAAATTCATACTTCAGCTGCTTTTTAATTACATTTTCGTCCTGCAGATTCCATTGCCGGCTCTGAATTATCTCTGAGTGCAGGAAGAGGTTATGAGGCATCACCACGGCTCCCAGCACACTCATGATGATTATCATTGAGCCGTCAGGAAATGAAGGGGTAACCCATCCCTTTACCGCACTTCCCCATTCTATATCAACAAGAGAGAGTTCGTACAGGAAAGAGAGCCCTATGACAGAAACGAAGGCAATGATCCATTTCTCGATCGCCCTGTAAGAATTTGAATACAGCATTACCATTACAAATATGGTAACCAGTACTGCTCCTGCCTTTATCGGAACGGAGAATAACATGTTCAGGGCTATCGCTCCTCCGAGGATCTCAGCCAGCGATGTTGAAACCGAAGCGAGCATGGCTGAGGAGAGGAGCATTCTTGCATAACGTCTCTTTACGTAAAGGGCGGCGGCCTCGGAAAGACACAATCCGGTTACGATACCCAGGTGTGCCACATTATGCTGAAGCAAGACCAGCATTATTGTAGACAGTGTAACCATCCACAGGAGAGCATAGCCGTAATTTGCCCCGGCGGCAAGGTTTGAGGCCCAGTTGCCCGGATCAATGAATCCCACTGTAACAAGCAGTCCGGGACCAATAAACTTCAATATGTCAAGAGCCCCAAACTGCCTTTTGTGGTGCTTGCTGTCTATGTTACGCAAGAACCTGAACATACGATGCCTTTTTAATCATCCTGTAACTGAAACGCCTATCAGTTTCCCGATGCCAAAGGTGACTGCAGCGGCGGCTATGCCGAACAGTACCTGCCTGAAGCCTGAAAACCAGACATTCCTTCCGGTGAAAAGGGTAATTGCCGCACCGATCAGAAACAACCCTGCAGCGCTTAAACCTACGCATAAGGCTATTGCTTTCATCCCTGCTGTAAAAAGGAACGGTATGACCGGGATTATCGCGCCGGCCGAAAAAAGTACAAAGGAATATATGGCAGCTTCAATGGCGGAGCCTTTCAATTCCTCCGCATTTATTCCCAGTTCCTCCCTTACCAGCACTTCATGCGCCCTGCTCCTGTCAGTAAATATCTCATCCGTCAGCTGCCTTGCCTGTTGTTCAGGAATACCCTTCGCCTTGTAAATCAGCATCAGTTCTCTCTTTTCTCCTTCAGGATTTGTTTCAATTTCATCCATTTCAAGATTCATCTGATTCTGGTAAAGTTCCTGTGAGCTTTTCACCGAGATCCATTCTCCAAGGGCCATTGACAGGCCTCCGGCGAGCATCCCTGATATTCCGGCAAGCAATACTCCTCCCTGTCCTGAAGTGGCTCCGGCAACACCCATTATCAGGCTGAAGTTTGAAACCAGTCCGTCATTACCCCCAAGTACTGCAGCTCTTATTGCATTCCCGCCCACAGATCTGTGACGGCTTTCAAATTTTGCCAGATGCCTGCCTTCAATATCCGACTGTCGTTCAAGGATGGAGCGAAGAATTTTTACGTGATTTGTGTCAGACCCCTTAACAGCCTCCTTCCTGTTTTTCCTTCCTGCAATAAGGGCACCCGAGATGCTCTTCTCCGTATCCATCAGAACACCCAGGACATAATTGTAGCCGAAAATCCTTCCGATGAGATCAATGGTACGCGCGCGCCAGGACGGTATTAAAAGGATTCCGGCATTCTCATCTCCAGATTTTGCAAAAGCCTCTGCATGACCTTTTTCAATCTCACTCATCTCCCTGAAAACACCGGCAATTACGGCATCGTCTTCATTATCTGCCAGTCTCGCGTAGAGAAAGCTGGCATCAATTTCAGTCTGCAGGTTCGGGTTCTCTGTTTTCGATTTTCTTTTCATCTTTCAATATTACTGTATGTCAAATCATTCAGGTGCCGGTGCCGTGTTCGCCCATCCTCCTGCAATACCTGAGCATAAGGTACCCGGCAACTCCTGATACAAGTGATCCGGTCATAATGCCGATCTTTGCCGAATCCATCAGCACCGCAGCGTTTGAAAATGCGAGGCTGGCAATGAACATCGACATCGTGAATCCGACCCCCGCAAGCATCGCGGTACCGAATATCTGACCAAAAGTGACTCCCTGGGGAAGACTTGCAAACTTAAGTTTCATCCCGGCATATGAAAACAGGGTCACTCCGACAGTCTTTCCAAGGAAGAGGCTGACAGCCAAAGAGGTGATAAGCGGGACATCCGGGTTCATTCCGGCTCGGAAAGCCACACCGGTATTGAAAAACGCAAAGACAGGCATAATGAACATGGCTACCCAGCCGTGCAGAACGTGTTCCAGATGCTGCAGGGGTGACTGCACCTTTCCCGTCCACTCTTCAATGTCATCAATCCTCTCTATCTGTTCAGGCGTAAGCAACGGTGTCCGGTCAGAATCATGCGCCCTGAATTCATCGGCAATCCTGCACATCTCCTGGGTAAAGGTATGGGCATCAGTCTTCTGCCTTAACGGAACAGTAAAGGCCAGCAGCACACCGGCTATAGTGGGATGAATTCCGGATTTAAGGAAAAAATACCAGATCAGGATGCCGCAGGCCAGGTGAAGATATTTGGAAAAAACGTTCCTGAGGTTCAGAAATACCAGAACTGACATCGGAATTGCAGCCCATGCAAGCATCATCCAGTCAATGGAGGAACTGTAAAACAGTGCTATGACCATCACGGCGCCTATGTCATCAATTATTGCAAAGGCGGCCAGGAAAACCTTCAGGCCTACAGGCACCCTGTTGCCCAGCAGTTTCAGTATAGCCAGGGAGAAGGCTATGTCAGTTGCCATCGGTATGCCCCAGCCCTGCGATGCCTGAGGGTTATTATTGAGGATGAGATAAAAGGCAACCGGAACTAGCATCCCCCCCATTGCAGCAACGAGGGGCAGGGCTGCCTTTGATGGTGAATTCAGCTCACCAATCATCAGTTCCCTCTTGATCTCAAGACCGATCATGAAAAAGAAAATGGCCATCAGACCGTCATTGACCCACAGGAGCAAAGGCTTCTTAAGACTGAAACTCCCGGCTTCAAAACCCAGTGGAGTTTCCCTGAGAGTGTCATAGAAATCACCCAGCTGGGTGTTGGCCATTACCAGCGCGACAACAGTAGCACCAAACAGAAGGATACCTCCCAGGCTCTGGGACCGGTCAAACTTCTGAAATGCGGTCAGAATAATGCTCTTCATTTACGAAATCTGATCTGGAAGTTATTCAAACCATGTTTTAATGAAAACCTCGCGGTCATGCTGAAGATCAGTGGCGCGGTATGATACGTCCGAATCGTTTTCAATCACATAAACCCAGTAACCTGAGACTATGCCGGGACTGTAAAATATCTGCCTGATGTAGAGCCTTTCGCCTGCGGCGAAGTCACATTTCCGGCCGTAGGCAGATATCTTCCCGTATTGATCTTCCATTGTGGTCTTTATCCAGATGATATTGGGACCTTCATAATTCTCAGGCCCGGTATGCCGGTACTCTATGAAATCTCCCACATATTTTCTTGTAATGATCAGGTCATCTTCCGGAATTGCAGGGGTGCTCTTCCTCAAAGTGCTGCAGGATGCCGTCATGGCCACAAGCATCAGTAAAAGTGCTCTTTTCATCCGGTCACAGGTTGGTCCGACATATGCCGCAATATCTCAGATTGAGAGAACGGCAGGCTAAAGTTACTAATTTTTTGCAACCTTAAAGGGAGTCACCTTCCTGGCCCGCCGGCCGTCGGCAGCAAGACAATCGGCAATTATGCAGTATTCACCTTCCTCATCCGGGGTCCAGAATTCTACAGAAGCTGACCCGTCTGCGCCGGTCCTTACCGCGGGATTCCAGTACAGGGTGTTCCTGTAATCAGGGATCCGGCTTATCTTCAGTGAGTCTGTGGAGTAATCAGGTGCAGCTACATCATAGCTGTCGAGTAACATATCGTACTCCTGCCTCAGTATGGATCTGTCGAAATCAAGTACGCTCAGGTCGCCCTTGTGCGAAATGATGTTTATGATACCGTTCAGAATTATATCGCCGGTGAAGTACCTAGCGCTCAGCACCTCTACCTTCTCAATCTGCGATGACGGTATGTCAAGGATCTTTTCGAGATCATACACAGGAATGCCGTCAAGGATTACCAGGGGCGGTGCATTAAAGACGACACCGGGATAACGGTTTGCCAGGTTTAAGGTGAGATTCTCATCCCTTCCGCTGGTTGTAAGCCCCGGGACGATCTCCTTGAACACCTCCCTGAGCGTTGTGAGCTGAATGAAGTCAGAAAGCTGTACCGTACGGTCCGGCTCCCCGAAAAACCCCCTGAGAGTTTCACCTGAAAGGCTTACCCTTCCCTTTTTCAGGAAAGGATCATAGATGCTGCTGACCTGCATGCTGATGATGGCATCATTCAGCTCCCTGAGCCGCGTTGTGTCCGGATAGTACGGGCCGGGGAACCGGCTCAGCCTCATCTCGAAGAGGAAGGGATCGTTCAGGTCAATATAGTAACCTCCTTCACCCGGGTTAAGCCTTTGGATCACAATCTCCTTCCTGCCATATTCCATGACCGGGAAACTGAACCTGCCATCACTGTCGCTCCTGGTGAAACTGCAGCGGGCAGTCCGCCCGACAACTGAAAGAGTCAGTTCCTCTCCGGCAAGAGGTTCATCGGTTTCAATATCCCTTACAACCCCCGTAATAAGGTGGCCTTCTGATTCAGGCAGGTATACAATTTCTCCTTTCAGGCCTGAAGAACCACGCAGGTCGCCGTTCTCATCACAGAATACGAGGAAATCATTTATATCAGGCTCTTCAATTTCTGTCCTGAATGACTGGACCGAAGGCAGTTGCACATTCCCGGCGAGCTCATCATAACTGCTTTCGTTGACAAGTGCTGTCTTTACCACCGATACTGAAATGACTCCTGCGAGGGGATTCCCTGACCCGTCACTTATTTTTAAAGCAACGCTCCCCTTTTCACGTGAAGAGAGTAAGGCTGAACTTATGCTTACATCAAGTTTTGCCGGAGGCAGGGAAGCATGATAATACCATCTTGAGGCTAGTTCCTGCCCATCCGTATCGGTCACTGTCACCCTGGCCAGCCCGGCAGGCACGCTGCCTGGCTCAAATGTGACTACAGGATTGCCCGCAGAAAAGACCTCCTTCACAACCGGCGCAAAACAGACAGGGGAATAAACAACCTTTACCGGAGTTCCCCTTAGACGGTCGTTGACCGCCAGGCGGAGTGATACTTCACCCTGAGTGCTTCCCGGCCCGATATGAAATGTCAGCCCGGCATCCATGACCTTCGGCAGGTCAAATCGTCTTCCCGCTCCGTTCCGGTCAGTGACGGCCATGCTAAGTTTTCCTGCATCAGGAGGGGTCAGTTCAAAGAGAGCCGTGCCATGCCTGTCCGTTGTGAATGCAGCAACCGTATCCCCGGCAGCTGTCAGAACCGTTCCGCTGATTACAACAGGGTCACCTGCGGCATTGAAGCATTTCAACCCCAGGCGGCTTTTAAGCCCGGCAACCAGTGATCCTGTCTCGGGGAAGAAAACCACACTGTCAGCCAGGTGATCCGACGGGGGAACCTTGATAGCGGTCAGGCTCCTGAAAGGATTGACCACGGTTATCATCCGGTATGCAAACAGTGCCTGCGGGTAGTTCTTCATCAGGTTGGTGAATGACCGGATGAAGTAGTTCCCGGTACGTAGGGTATCGGGTATCCGGAAAACCCCTGATCCGGTAAAACCGTCAGTGCCTGTCTTGACCTGGATAACAGGCGTCTTATAACTGTCAAGGAGGTCAACATAGACAACCTTGCTGAGTGTGCCCGGCGTATGAGTAAGGCGACCGGTCTGGGATACGGAGAAATAAACCTGCTCCCCGGCTATATATATATCCCTGTCGGTAACCAGGTGAATTTCCTCTATGTTGAGCGCATTGTCAGAGAAGCCCGTGCCGGGAATCTTTACTGTCTGACCGCAAAGCGAAACCGGCAGCATCAGGAAGATGATCACCGGGAGGAACAATTCCTTCAGAGTACGGGGCAGGCTGATATGCTTTACAGGCAGTTTCATTCGTTTTTCATCTTAAACAAGATCAACCCAGAACCATGGCTTACTGAGGCTGCCCCTGAGTGTGCAGTCCGCACAGTAAGGCCTGACGAAAATCAACCTGAAAAGCAGGTTGTCCTTATCGTAAATGGGACCCACAAACGAATAGCCTGAATTCAGGAAGGCAGCATGAATCTCGTCAAATGTGAAACCATCTCCCAGCCCTGTTGGCGGGTAGTCTATCTCACCCTTCTCCTGCCTGTCACATGCATAATTGTACAATGGAAGATCAAGCGCTTCCGCATCCCTGAAGGTGACGTAAACGCTCTTCTTCCTGACGGCCGAGACCTGGAAATAGCCTATCACCTGGTCATCAGCATCTGCAGTGTTCCTTATGTTGCTGAATACCTGGAACGGCTGCTTGTCAAATATATCTCCACCGGCATCGTTGATCTCGGTCATCAGGTGCCAGAATTCGTACTCTGCTGCAGATAATGACATCTGCTTCACCTCGACACAATACTGTATAAGAAGCCTGTCACTCTCATCCGATGCAATAAACAGTACCGGCTTCATGACGAAATCCCCGGTATGTCCTGAAACCGTGTTTTCAATGTCAATCACATCCGAACGGGTATGTGCATAGCATGTACGGTTTACTTTTTCAAGCGGAAGAATTGTTGAGTCGTTGATGTACCTGAAAATGGCCGGATCCGGAACGGAGAACTTCCACCATTCCTCATATGTCCAGCGATAGTAGCTTCCGGGGGTTTCATCCCTGGTATCAATGTAAAAGGTAATTCCTTCGCGGAACCTGCCTGTCTCCTCAGAATAAACCTGATCCCTTCCATAATAAAGGCTGTCGATTCCGGGAACCGGGAGCATCATGCACTGATCTGACTCATACTTCTCCCCGTCAGCCGTCTCAATTGTAAGCCTGTAACTGCGGCCTGCCTCCCCCCTGAAGGAAAGACTGTCAGTCCGGTAATCGCCCGGATACCTCTCCTCCAGAACAAATGAGCCGCCCATGTCGTCTGTTATTGTAACGTGGGCTCCCGTGACCTTTTCGGGTTCGTCATCAGGCAAAAGTGTTGTCCGTGTGAGGCGTACGTAGTTTGAGGTAACCTCGTCCGTGACCAGCGCATCCACAACCAGCCTGGATTCGAAACTCCGGAGCCTGGGTGTATACGGATCAATGCATGTCACAAGCAGGAAGGAGATGATAATAATAAAAATGATCCTGTGCCATTTGGTAATCATGGTCCTTCCCGATTTTTGAAGTCAGCTTTTTGTTCGTGGTTGAAGAATTGACAAAAATAGAACTTAATCGCTGCCTGATATCAGATACTGCTGAAAAATAAGGCTCCGGAAACATTAAATTATGTTAAGTGTCCCTCAATTAGAAATAATATTTGTTATTTCGGCATTGCTTTTAGCCTCCTGACCTGATATGACAAAACCATCCCTGCTGATACTTCTCTTTTGCCTTGCCCTTTCAGGGTATTCTCAGCAGGTAATGACGGTCTCCCGGGAAGCAGACGAAAATTCTCAGCAGGGAACGACGGTCTCCGCCGGAGCCACCGGCAATCTGTATCAGGGAACCGCGCCCGCCGCCGGAGCCACCGGCAATCTGCAGAAGGGGACAACGGCTGCCGCGGATGAGACAATGAACCGGTTTGCACGGGCTGAAGCCGCCGGTAAGGAGACCCTCGACAGCATCTACGCTGTGAGAACCGGTACGGAAAATGCCTTTATTAACGGTACCGAATATTTCCCGTACCACTACAGGGCAAAGCACAAACCTCTTCTTAATTACGGAGAGGAGCGGTCTGCAGAGATAGTAGTCAACGGCAGAAAATATGACGGGATGGTCCTTCAGTATGATACCTATACCGACGAGGTTCTCTTTTCTGAAATGGACAATGATTTCGGCAAGAACATGTACTATATATCACTGAACCGTGATATGACAGAGACATTCAGCCTCTTTTTCAGGACAGATACGCTCCGGTTCAGGTATCTTACAAATGAGGAAACAGGAGGAGCCATCCCTCCCGGATTCTATGAGATGGCTTATGAGGGACCGACAGTCTATTTGATCAGGCACCGGTCTGTAGTACACCAGCGCAATGGCATCGATGAGTATTACTACTCTCCTGTCGGTTACATAAAAACTCCTGACGGCTACAGCAAAATAACATCGGGAAGCAAGTTCGCAAAGCTGTTCGGGAAGGACTCGGAAGAGATGAAAGAGATTGTCGCCCGCCAGGGAATTAAGCTTCGCAAGGCGGGTAAGAGAGAGATGATAAGGTTGCTAAGGGCCTTTGACAACCGAACCGGTGTAGTGCAATGATAATGAGAAAGAGCCTGCTTATAACGGTTTTGCTGGGAGTTTCCACGTTTCTTCAAGGTCAGGAAAACAACCTTACATTCCAGTTCAAAAACATACTGTTCAAGGACTTCGTTGACACTGTCGAGAGAAGGGTTCCCGTGAGGATTTATTATTCACCCCGGTGGACCGATTCCCTTTACCTCGACGTCTCTGCCGAAAACGCCACTGTTGAAGGAGTTCTGGATAAGACTCTCCGGCGTGACGGGCTCCTCTTCATGATCACCCCTGACAACAGGATCATCCTTTCAAAGGGATATGCCATCAAGACCGGATTCTCCAGGGAATATGAAACCTACATGAGGGAGAGGTATGCAGAGGCAGCCTCGGCTGAATTCATCAGGCCTGCCATGCAGGAGGAGGAATCAACCGTAAGCGATGACTACAGGCTCTTCAGGATTGGCAGGCCATCAGCCGGCAGAATACCTGACAGGGTAATCCTTTCCGGTGTCGTACGTGATGCCGCTGACGGAACGGGCATGCAAAGCGTGGTTGTTTATGTCGACAAGCTACGGACCGGGGCCATGACAAACAGTACCGGCTTCTATTCAATTTCGCTGCCTCCCGGGCAGTACAGGATCGAGTACAGGATGATGGGGATGAAATCAGCCACCAGGAATGTGCTGATCTATTCCGACGGCTCCCTCGATGTATCACTTTCCGAGAGCCCAAGCGAGATAGATGCTGTGGTCATTTCAGCCAACAGGGAGAACAATGTAAGGAATACCCGCATGGGCACCGAAAAAATCAGTGTCAAGATGCTCAGGCAGATACCGCTGGGACTGGGCGAGGCCGACCTGCTCAAGAGTACCCTCATGCTCCCCGGCATCCAGACAGTGGGCGAAGCTTCCGGCGGATTCAACGTGCGCGGAGGAAGCACAGACCAGAACCTTGTCCTCCTGAACTATGCCCCGATAATCAACTCATCGCACTTCTTCGGATTCTTCTCCGCCTTCAACTCAGACCTGATAACCGACGTTACCCTCTTCAAGAGCGGCATGCCGGCCAAATACGGCGGAAGGCTCTCATCAGTGATGGAGATTGTCCCGGCAGAGGGAAACCGGGAAAAGACAAAGGTCAGCGGAGGAATAAGCCCCGTTACCGGCCGCCTTATGATAGACGGACCGCTTGTAAAGGACAAGGTCTCCTTTATCATCGGCGCACGTACAACCTACTCCGACTGGCTCCTGGGAATGCTCAACGATGAAAGGCTTAAGAAGAGTACTGCAGGATTCTATGACCTGCAGGGTACACTGACCGCTGACATTGACAAAAAGAACTCCGTATCACTGTCAGGGTACCACAGTGACGACAGGTTCGACTATTACCTGGAAAGCGGCTTCAAATACGGCAACACCGCCGCCACCCTTAAATGGAAACATTCATTCGGCCCAAGGCTTACTGCACAGTACTTTGCAATCTTAAGTAACTACAGCTACCGGCTTACCTCATCAGCTGATTCCGTTGAGGCAAACAACACCTACTACAACCTGAGCCAGAAGATAGGCAGGGCTGATTTTACATTCCTCAGCTCTTCCAAAAACAGGATGGAATTCGGTGTTGACGCAACTCTCTATTCGCTTGAACCCGGAAGACGTGAACCGCTCGGAGACTGGTCCGAGGCAATACCCCTTGAACTGCAGGGCGAAAAAGCCCTGGAGCCGTCTCTTTATCTCAGTGACGAGCTGGAAATAACACCATGGCTTTCCGTAACTGCCGGGATCAGGGGAACTCTCTATACAAGCTTAGGCCCGAGGCGCGAATTCATCTACGCCGAAGGTATGCCCAGAAGAATGGAAAACATAACAGACACCCTGACAATCGGGGCAGGGAAAACCGAAAGCCTTTACCCGGGACTCGACTTCAGGTTTTCATCACGGTTCATGCTCTCCGGCAGCGCTTCAGTAAAGATAGGCGCCCAGAGGGCCTTCCAGTATCTCCACATGATATCAAACACCACCTCCATGTCACCGGTTGATATATGGAAGCTCAGCGATACCTACATCAGGCCCCAGAGAGGCGACCAGGTATCAGCCGGGTTCTATATGAACCTTGACCGGAGGGCCCTGGAAACATCGGTGGAAGGCTACTATAAATGGCTCACAAATACCCTTGACTACAAGGGAGGCGCAGAATTACTCATGAACCCCGCCCTCGAGACCGACATCATCAACGGTGACGGAAAGGCTTACGGCGTTGAACTGATGGTCAAGAAACAGTCGGGCAGCGTCACCGGCTGGGTAAGCTATACATATTCAAGGGTATTCCTGAAGGTAGACGGCCAGTTTGAAGAGGAGAAAGTAAACAGGGGCAACTGGTTCCCTGCCAACTATGACAAACCCCATGACCTGAAACTGGTTGTAAATGCAAAAGCATCCAGAAGACTGAACTTTACATCCAACTTCGTTTACAGCTCCGGCAGACCCATAACTTACCCGGTAGCCTTCTACAACTTCTACAACTCGGCGCACGTCTATTACTCCAGCAGGAATGACTACCGGATCCCCTATTACATGAGGCTTGACCTGGCAGCGACGGTCAACGGCAACCTCCAGGCCAAAAAGCTGAATCATTCCTCATTTACCGCAACAATTTACAATGTGCTGGGAAGAAAGAATCCCTACTCAATTTTCTTCAAGAATGAAAACGGTATGGTAAAGGGTTACCGTATGACAATCTTTGCCCGCCCGATTTTCATGCTGACTTACAATTTCAGGCTGTTCGGCAATGCCGAAGGAGATTTCTAGACAGGACCTGCCGCGGGTCAGCCTCAGTTCATGTCAGCCGGCCTGCTCCTTCTTCCTTCCGCCTGTCAGTCTCAGTATCAGGTGAACGGCAAGGTAGATGACGATTATTACGACGAATATTGCAGCCATGCCCTGGCCCATAAGTTCAAGCGATTTCACAAGATCCCCATTCATCATCAACCTCCTTTAAAGTAACCCGGGCACAAGGCCTATTATCACGCCTCCGGCGATCACTGAAGCTATCTGACCCGAGACGTTCGCTCCTGCGGCGTGCATAAGCAGGTGGTTCTGGGGGTCAGCCTCCAGGCCCATTTTCTGGATGACCCTGGAAGACATCGGGAAAGCAGATATACCGGCTGCGCCAACCATCGGGTTAATCTTTTCCTTCAGGAAGAGGTTCAGCAGCTTGGCGAACGAAGCACCGGCAATAGTATCAAAGATGAAAGCCAGCAGCCCCAGCCCCATGATCTTTACCGTGGGCAGCGAGACAAACCTGTCGGCCTGCATGCTTGCCGCGATTGTTATTCCAAGCAGAAGTGTTATCAGGTTGACCAGCTCCTTCTGAGCGCTGTCAGAAAGGGACTTGAGGACACCGCACTCCCTGATGAGGTTTCCAAACATAAGGAATCCCACAAGAGCAATTGATGCGGGTGCGACCAGCCCCGCAATTATTGTCACAGATATCGGGAAGAGTATCCTGGTGAGCTGCGATACACTCTTGGGGTTATACTTCATCCTGATCTTCCTCTCATTCTCGGTGGTGCAGAGCTTAATTGCAAAAGGCTGGATGATTGGCACCAGGGCCATGTAGGAGTAGGCCGCAATTGCTATCGGGCCTATATAATTGCTCTTCAGCACCTGGGAAACGAGAATGGATGTAGGACCATCTGCAGCCCCTATTATACCAATAGCCGCTGCATCCCTGAGGTCAAAGCCAAGCAGAACCGAGGCAGTCACCGTGGCAAAGATCCCGAACTGTGCTGCCGCGCCGAAGAGAAGCAGCCTCGGGTTTGAGAGCAGAGGCCCGAAGTCGATCATCGCACCTATCCCGATGAAAAGCAACAGTGGCATTGCCTCCGAAGCCTCTATCCCGATCTTGAACAGCCAGTCTACTATCCCGGTAACTTCGCCTATACCGGGCAGGGTCTGGTTAATCACTCCCGATAGCGGGAGGTTGACCAGAATTGCCCCGAAACCCATTGGCAGCAGCAACGGGGGCTCCAGCTTTTTTGCGATGGCAAGATAAATCAGGAGACCACCGATTACCCACATCAATGCCTGCTGCCATGTAACATTGGTGATACCATCAAGTAAGAATTCCATGTTCGTCTGCTATGATTGGATGACGGTCAGTATTGTGGCCGACGTGAAAAGACTTACTCAACCGGCCGGGTCCAGTCAACCAGCGGTGAACGGTAGAAATTGATCCCCAGTTTCTCCATCCGCTTCCCGTGTGCGGCCAGGCGAACACGGTATTCGTCCCACGAACGCATTTCCGAAGGAGTCCAGCCTATCTCGGCATAACCGGGAAGGCGCGGATAGATAAGATATTCAGCCTCATCGAAGGTAGATACAGTCTCACTCCATAACGGCGCCTCAACACCTGCTATGTTTTCTTTCTTTATCTCCGGAACAAGGGTGGCAGGGTCCCAGTTATAGGCATCATCAACCTCTATAAAACCAGCCCAGTTCAATCCCAGTACGGTAGTTGAGTCATACTTCATGTCAAGGTACGCATACTTTGCCGGTGACATGAGAACCTTTGCCCCCTGGTTCAGTCCCATTACAGCATTGGCAGCCCTGGCCCAGTACTGTACTGCAGTGTTGGGCTTAAGAGTTGCGTGGGCAATCTCATCCCATCCTGTGACACTCTTTCCGTGTGATTCAACAATATCCTGAACCCTGTTGATGAAATAGACGTAATCATCCGGCTTGGTCACATGTGACTCATCACCTCCGATATGAAAATATTGCCCCGGGGTAAGTGCTGCCAGTTCACGAACCACATCGTCAACAAATTTGTAGGTGGTCTCGGAACGGGTGTCGAGAGTGCTGAATCCGACCTTTATCCCGGTATACAGTTCAGTTGCCTTGCCTCCTGTGTTCAGTTCAGGATAGGATGAAAGCGCAGCATTGGTATGTCCCGGCATGTCAATCTCGGGAATAATTGTAATGTACCTGTCTGATGCAAACTTAACTATGTCAGAATATTCTTCCTGTGTAAAGAAGCCCCCTTCGCCGCCGCCTACTTCGGTTTTCCCGCCGTGTTCGG
Organism: uncultured Rikenella sp.; assembly: GCA_964621005.1. Classification (GTDB taxonomy): domain Bacteria; phylum Bacteroidota; class Bacteroidia; order Bacteroidales; family VadinHA17; genus SR-FBR-E99. The sequence continues at coordinate 40,133 of CAZUIF010000016.1, read as the reverse complement.
CAAGGTTGGGCCATGACTTGATCTCGATTCGCCAGCCCTGGTCATCTGAAAGATGCAGGTGCAGAATGTTCATCTTGTAAAGCGCCAGCTGATCTATATATCTCTTCACATCCACGGGGCCAAAAAAATGACGCGCCACATCAAGCATTACCCCGCGGTGACCGTAAGCAGGAAAGTCACGTATAGTGCCGGTAGGAATGACCCATGGCCCTTCCTGGAGGGTGTCTGACTCAATTCCGGCGGGCAGAAGCTGCCTCACCGTCTGTATGCCGCGAAAGATACCTGCCGGCTTGTTTGCCTTTACAGTAAGTACCTTTTCAGTTATTATGACCTCATAACCTTCATCACCGAGTTCAGCGTCATTTTCTCCGAGAGTGAGGAGAATGTCACCTTTCCCGGGTTGCCCTTCTCCGCTTATCACTTCAATCGCAAAGCCTGTGGAGGGATTGATTTTTTCTGCCAGGTAGCTTCCGATTGAGGCAACCTCCTCCGGGCTGCCCGGGGCAATGAAGATGTCACTTTTCGCGGTGAGCGAAAATGAAGTCCCGGAAGCAACCACAGAAACAGGCTTTGGTATTATGCTGTTTTTTGTGAGATCAGTTGGTTCGGCAGATGTACAGGCGGAAATACCGGCAAGCAAACCGGCAGCAATCGCCGCGAGGTTAAAGGTTAGTTTCTTCATTGATTCTGTGTTTTAATCAGCTCGATTGTTGAATGGAACATGGTCCCAAATATATTGTTTTTAGGTCAGGAATTGCAATGTTTTGGTCATCAGTCAGGAAGAAACAGCGGCAATAATCTCCGCCTTACAATATTTCAGGGAATTTGTAAATTTGAATGAGCGGTTATGAAAGTTGTTGAACCAAAAGATCTGGAGCCGTTGTCATTCCTTTTCAGGGGGATATATGGCCAGCGGTTTGCGGAACAGGTTATCAGGTTCCTTGCCATTGACAGGGTCAACATGGTTTATGACAACTCGGGGGCATGGAAAGGACCTGATTTCACCTCAAGGCTGCTCGATGACATAGGTGTCAGCTACCTTGTGGGTAATGCCGAAAGACTGAAGGTGCTGCCTGCAGGACCGTTCATTACCGTCTCAAACCATCCTTACGGCGGACTTGACGGGATCATCACAATTGATCTGATGGCACGGATCAGGCCGGACTACAAGTTCATTGTCAACAGGATCCTCTCAATGATTAAAACCCTTGACTGCAACTTCATCCCGGTAGTTCCGGCAGGTAATAAAAATACAGGCATCAAGGCGGCAAGCATTCATGGCATCCGTGAAGCCATCGGACACCTTCATGCCGGCCACCCCCTGGGATTCTTCCCTTCGGGTGCCGTCTCCGACTTCAGTCTCAGGGATATGAAGGTCAGGGACCGCCGCTGGCAGCAGAGCATTCTGCACCTTATCCATTCGGTGAAGGTTCCGGTGCTTCCAATAAGGTTTTTTGACAAAAACTCACCATTTTTCTATTTCCTGGGGCTTATAAACTGGAGGGTCAGGCTTCTGAGGCTTCCCTCCGAGGTATTCAACAAACGGAGCCGCCAACAGCGCCTCGGTATAGGTGAACTTATCACAGCTGAGGAACAGTCGCAATTTAATGATCCGGCGTCACTGGGTGACTATCTCAGAAAAAAAGTCTATGAAATGCCCTTACCCGGGGAGTTTGTTCCTGGTAAATTGATATAACTTAGAAGGCAAATTTCTGCCATGGCAGTAAAGAACCCCCAAAGGACCAACTTTAAATCGCTTTTCAACGGCGAGGTTCTCAGGAATGTCTTTAGTGACAGGACAAGGACAAATCTTCTCAAGAAGCAGGAAGAGATAGCCATATCATGGCTGGTGAAGAGAATTCCCTCCTTCATTACGTCCAACATGCTTACCGGCATCGGGTTCTTCGGCAACATGACAGTTTCTGCAAGTTTCATCCTCGCGTCACAATTCAGCAAAAGCTTTCTGCTGCTGGGTCTGGCAGGCTTTGCAATCAGCTGGTTCGGAGACTCCCTTGACGGCAGGCTTGCCTACTACAGGAACAAACCGAGGAAGAAGTACGGATTCACCCTTGATATTACAATTGACTGGATAAGCATCATACTTATAGGATTCGGGTATATAATCTATGCCGAAGGTCCCTGGAAAATGCTTGGATACGGATTTGTGGTGCTTTACGGATGGGAAATGATAATAGCGCTCATAAGATTATATATAACAGGAAAATACTCAATCGACTCCGGGAAAATGGGACCGACGGAGGTACGGATAATAATCGGCCTGATAATGATTGCCGAAGTTCTCCTTCCGGGATCACTCAACTATTCTGCCCTTGTTGTGGTGACAGCCCTCTTTTTTGTCAATGTCATCGACACGAGACATATGCTTCGTGTGGCTGATGATATTGACAAAAAGGAACTCAAAGAGAAAACTTAAACTATCTTTATCGCCACTCAACCTGACCGCCATGGGAGAAATTACCGTAAAAGAGGTTATTACACGAAAGGAACTCCGTGATTTCATCTACCTGCCTGAAAAGGTTCACAAAAATGAACCTGAATGGCTTCCGCCAATCTATATGGATGAGCGGGAGCTCTATAACAAAAAGAAAAACAAATCGTACGGCTATGCCGATGCGCTGCTCCTGATAGCCTACAGGGACCGCAGACCCGTGGGAAGAATCATGGGGATCATCAACCGCCGGTACAACGAGATCAACCATGAAAACCACGGCCGTTTCTGCTTTATGGAGTGCTACAATGACCCCGATGTATTCCATGCACTCCTCAGCCGCATAGAAGACTGGGCCAGGCAGAACGGTATGAGCAAACTTGTTGGCCCGCTCGGATTTTCAGACAAGGACCCGCAGGGGTTCCAGATTGAGGGATTCCAGTACCCGCAGTTCATCACGAGTGCCAACAACTCCCCCTACATGGTGACACTGGTTGAAGCTGAGGGCTATACCAAAAAGGTCGACCTCGTAAACTACCTGGGTGAAATCCCGAATGAATTTCCTGTTGTCTACGAAAGGGTGCTGGAAAGGATAACACGCAACAGGGAGTTCGATATAATAGAATTCACAACCAAAAAGCAGCTAAAGCCATATATTGTCCCGATCCTGGAACTGATGAATGAAACATTCTCGGAAATATATGGATTCGTGCCGCTTAATGACAAGGAGAAAAAGGACTTCGCAGCACGCTATCTCCCCATCCTTGATCCCAAGTTCATAAAGGCAGTGAAGAAAGACGGCCAGGCGATAGGCTTTGCCATAGGGATGCCGGATCTGAGCGCCGGAATCAAAGCCTGCCACGGAAGACTCCTTCCCTTCGGCATTTTCAAAGTACTCAGTGAATCTAAACGTTCCCGCAAACTGATAATGATGCTTGGCGGGGTTAAAAAGGAGTTCAGGGGAAAGGGTATTGACGTACTCATGGGAGTTAAGATACTCCAGGATGCCATCAACAGCAGGATGGAGACAATCGACAGTCATCTCGTACTTGAGGATAATCTCAGGATGAGAGGTGAATATGAGCGCATTGGCTGCAAGGTTGTCAAGAAATTCAGGATTTACCAGAAGGATCTTTAGGTCATCCGGCCATGTTATTTATCTTGCTTGATACGGGCAAGTTACATTTATCATTTCAGGTGGGTTTCGTATTTAATTTTTATTATCTTAGGGGAATCAACCCTTAATCAACCTGTTTTATTCATTTTAACCTTTTCTAAAACCTGATTCTATGAAAAAAGCTGTAATGCTATTAGTCCTTGCAGTGTTTACCCAGGTTCTGGTTGCACAAGAGGTTACGGTAAAAGGACGCGTAACCTACCAGGCCGACGGGAGCCCTCTTCCCGGGGTGACAATTATGGTTGCCGGTACCAGTACCGGTGTCCTCTCAGGTGCAGACGGCACCTACTCCATCCAGGCACGGATGGGATCAACACTGAGGTTCACCTTCATCGGCATGACGCCTGTTGAGGTGACTGTCAATTCCGCCTCAGTTGATGTTACAATGGCTGATGCACCCACCGACCTCGACGAGATTGTGGTAATCGGGTACGGTGTCCAGAAAAAAGCCCTCGTAACCGGTGCAAACCTGAACGTCAAGGGTGACCAGATCGCTGAACTCAATACCTCCACTGCAATGGAAGCATTGCAGGGTATCGCCACCGGTATCAGCATCACCAGGAACAGCGGTGCACCTGCTGCAGGAACAAAGGTTTCAATCAGAGGCCTCGGTACAATTGGCAATTCTGCTCCTCTTTACATTGTTGACGGCGTATCCGTCGGAAACATTGACTATCTCAACGCATCTGACATCGAGTCTATTGATGTCCTCAAGGATGCAGCTTCCTCAGCAATCTACGGATCCAGGGCTGCTAACGGGGTTATCCTTGTTACAACCAAGAAGGGAGTAAAGGGATCAGCGCCTGTTATTACATATGACTACTACTACGGGATGCAGAACATCTACAAAAAGCTTCCTGCACTCAATGCCCAGGAGTACATGTTCATAATGGATGAAGGGCGTTTAAACGACAAGATGGCTCCGAACAATTGGGAAGAAGTGCTTAAAAACAACTCCTATCTCAATGACCCCGCCAACAAATTCCCCGCCAATCTGGGCACCCAGCTGGGAGAAGAGGTCTGGGCAAAACTACAGGCCGGTTGGAAAGGAACAGACTGGGTTGATGAGATGTCAATGAAGAATGCACCTGTTCAGAACCACTCAATCAATATCTCCGGCTCTTCCAAGGATGTGATCTACGCCCTCGGGGTATCATACTTTGACCAGAGAGGTATACTCGGCGGCGACCTGATAAATGCCGGCTACAAAAGGCTCACTGCACGCCTTAACTCTGAAATGGTGCTCGTTAAAAGTGCCAGCCATGACATTATAACGATAGGTGAAAACTTTACATTCAATAATTCTCAGAACAAATGGCTGGGAACCGGTGACATCTACTGGAACGACCTCCACAATGCACTTGTTACAAATCCGCTGCTTCCCGCATACTGGGATAAGTCTCCTGACCCGTACGGCTTTACTCCCACCCTCGAAGGTATCTCCCTTGGTCAGACCAACCCGCTTGCAATGCTGTTCTACAACCGCTCCAACTTCCAGTGGGGCAAGGGAAACACAGTCACGGGAAATGCATACGTCAATATTGAACCTGTAAAGAATCTTCGTATCAGATCATCATTTGGCATAAACTCATGGTTTGGCCACAACAGGATCTGGGCTCCCACCTACAGGCTTTCAACCCAGTACAATAATGCGAATGACAGGGTTGAGCAGACAATGTATCAGGGTATTAATTTTACCCTAACAAATACTGTTTCATATGATTTCGCAATAGGACAACATAAGTTCAGTGTCCTTGCAGGAAATGAAATCCTCGATAATGTTCTGAACAGCAATGTTGGTGGAAGCAAGACAAAATCGATTTTCGGTCTGCCGGATTACGCCTACCTGGATAATGTGGTTGCCGAGTCTCTTGCCGGAATAGGGACCTGGGGTGCAGATTATGCTGCACAGGGGGGCGGATTGCTCTCCTACTACGGCCGGGTATCATACAACTTCAGGGAGAAATACATATTTGATGCTGTCTTCCGCGCTGACGGTTCATCAAACTTCGCAAAAGGAAACCGCTGGGGCTTCTTCCCGTCAGTTTCTGCCGGATGGATATTCACTGAAGAAGATTTCATGAAGAACAATCCATGGCTTAGTTTTGGCAAGCTTCGTGCAAGCTGGGGACAGAACGGTAACCAGAGCATTGATAACTTCATCTATAATTCAAACATTGATTATCTCGACCAGGGATACTATTTTGGTCCGGATAAACTTGTCACTTCACCGACAGCAATACCAGAAAACGTCCCTAACCCTGATGTTACATGGGAAACTTCAGAACAGCTGAACATCGGTATTGATGCCCGTTTCTTCAAGTCAACCCTTGGGCTGTCATTCGACTATTATCGTAAGATGACCAAAGACTGGCTTGTAGAAGCCCCTATTCTGGGTACCTCGGGTGCGAAAGCTCCCTTTATAAATGGCGGTGACATTAAAAACGCAGGTATTGAGTTTACAATCAATTATAAGAATCAGATTGGGGACTTTATCTACGGTGGTTCTTTAAGTGGTACAAAAAACACGAACATTGTAACCCGCCTTGCCAATGCTGAAGGTATTATAAACGGCCCGGGGCATCAGCTCTCACAGGGAACTGCCTCTATTTCAAGAGTTGAAGTTGGATTCCCGATCGGTTTCTTCTACGGCCTGCAAACTGACGGTCTCCTACAGAACCAGACCGATGTTGATGCATGGGTCACACCTGAAGGCAATCCCTATTTTGAGGACCAGCGCCCCGGTGACGTAAAATTCGTTGACCAGAACAAGGACGGCGTAATAGATGATCTGGACAAAGTAATGATTGGCAGCCCGCTTCCTGATTTTGAGATGGGACTTCAGCTAAACGTAGAGTACAAAGGCATTTATGCAAACGCTACCCTGGTTGGAAAATTCGGTATGCAGGTAATGCAGTCGTATAGATCCTTCGCCGATAATTTCACCCAGAACTATACAACACAGATATTCGGCCGCTGGCACGGTGAAGGCACCTCAAACAGAATTCCGAGACTGGGATATGCCTCTACCCGCAATACAAACCTGATTTCCGACATATTTGTGCATGATGCCGACTTTTTAAGAATCAGCAACGTTGTAGTTGGATACAGGCTTGGCAATCTCCTGAAAAACCTGAACTGGGTCAAGGGTGCATCAGTTTATGCTTCTGTTAGTAACCTGCATACTTTCACAAAGTATGACGGGATGGATCCTGATGTGGGCTATTCACCCGACGGCTTTCCCTGGGCTACAGGTGCTGATCTGGGACTTTATCCCCTCCCGAGAACGGTTATGTTTGGTGCCAGTGTAACATTTTAAATAAAGCCAGATAATGAAAAAATTTATATATATTATAGTTGCTGCGACAGCCCTTCTGGTAAGTGGCTGTGAGAGTTTTCTCGATACACGGAACCTTTATAAGAAGGATCTTACCAACTTTTACCAAACACCGGCTGATATTACAGAAGCCATGGCCGGAGCTTATAACGCCCTGTATGTCAATGGAGTATTCAGCGAGGAACATGTTTCTGCAAACCTCATGAGTGACTATATGCTCGGTGGCGGCGGCCCGGATGATATTACTGCCAAGAACTGTGACAACTTCATTGATCCGACAGAAGATACATACAGTGACCTCTGGAAGCAGACTTACAATGGCGTTTATCGTACCAATGCCATCATCGAAGCCGTGGCTGAGGCTGACTATTCAAGCTACTTCAATACGGCTGCCGAGGCTGAGAATTTCAAGAATACCGCTCTTGGCGAAGCATACTTCATGAGGGGATTCTTCATGTACCGTGCCGCCAGGTTCTTCGGTGGCATGCCACTTATTCCCACTACCGGTTCACCCAGGGATGTGGCTCGTTCAACATTCACCGAGACATTCAGCCAGATAGCTGCTGACTTTATAAAAGCTGCTGAAATTATGCCAGCCATTAACCCTATGACAGTTCCGCTTGCCGAATACGGTCACGCCAACCGCTGGGTGGCAAAAGCCTATATAGCACGCACATTCCTGTTCTATACGGGTTATATGACAAACATTGAGAAGCAGGCTACCACGGAACTTCCTCTTCCTGAAGGCGGAAGCCTGACAAAAGCTCAGGTAATAACCCAGCTCGAGGATGTGATGGCAAACAGCCACTACGAACTTACACCTGATTTCAGGAATCTGTGGCCGTACTCCTATGTCAATACCAGTGCCGGATCAACCGTCCTGCCCTGGGCTGAGACAGAAGGTCTTGAATGGGTCGGCCAGGATGGCCCCAACTCAACAGTGGGTACAGGTAATAAAGAAGTCATGTTTGCCAAAAGATTTGCATTCGGCAACTGGGGATGGGATGAAGGTCCCAAATACAATAACCGCACAGCTCTCTTCTTTGGTATCAGGGGCAATTCACTTGTTCCTTTCGCCGAAGGCTGGGGATGGGGACCCGTTCACTCTGCATTCTTCAATTCATGGCCTAATGATGACCCCAGGAAACTCGGCTCTGTGCTGGAAATGGGTAAAGCAGAACAGGGCACCGGAGGATACCAGGCAAACAAGGGCGACCATGAAACAGGCCTCTTCAACAAGAAGTATATAAGCCTGCAGCATAACGGAGCTGACGGAGTAGGCGGTATGTTCTACTATATCTACGGTTCCACGAACAAGGATATGCAGCTGTGGCATGCCCAGGATTTCTACTACCTGAGATATGCAGAGGTGCTTCTGATGCATTCCGAGCTCACTGAAACAGCCACAGGCATGAACGCTGTCAGGGCCAGGGCAGGACTTGATCCGGTTGCCTGGTCACTCGATAACCTCAAGAAGGAGAGACTTTATGAACTCGCCTTTGAGGGTCTGAGATGGTTTGACCTTGTAAGATGGGGTGATGTTGAGAAAGCTGACAAGAACTTTTTCTCCACTCCATGTAACGTAATGAATTCAGGGGTGGCAGCTGTGTACACCAACGCTTACCGCCCAGAAACAAAAGGGCTTGTTCCGATACCGGAATCAGAAATCCGCCTCTCCAACGGCGTCTATGAACAGAATCCCGGATGGTAACAGGTAGTCTAACAAATTAAAACTTTACAAAAATGAAAGTATATAAAGCAATAGGTTTGTTCGTCGGAGCGCTGTCACTTTTCCTTGCAGCATGCGAACCGATAGAGAACAGGCAGGTTCTCTCAAACAGCTTCGACCCCAATGATATCCAGGTCGAGGTGATCCAGTCAACACCGGGAGGCAATGAGCTCTCTATCAGGATGAATACACCAGGCATAGCCGGGTATTGGGACTATATAATTGATACGAAGTCCTCAGATAGGGTGGAAGTGATTTTTCCCATCCCGGGCAAGAGCACTTTTACATTCCATGTCACAACTCCTTACATCGAGAATGGCGACATATCAAATGTAACCTATCCGACCAAAAGCGTAGAGGTAACTATTAACCAGCTTGACCATGCTCTCCCGGAGGCCTACTATAAACTCGTCGGGGCAAACCTTGAAGGCAAGACATGGGTTTTCGACGGGGTTGGCGGTGATAACAGACGCTGGTGGTACATGGTTGCCGGATATAACTGGCTGGAATTCTGGTGGAACGCAGGTGGCGAATGCTGCCCGCCTTCTGATGTTTCCGGCAAAATGGTCTTTGACCTTGACGGCGGCGCAAACTTCACCTATTATGCCTCTCCAACCGCTACTCCCGTCACGGGAAGCACCTGGGGCTTCAATGCCGACTTTACCAAACTTATCATCAAGGGGCCTGCTGACATCCTGGGTTCCTATCCCGGTTCAGGCGGCGCAAGCCTTGGCAATAAGGGAATTTACCAGATCAAGGAATTTACGGCTGACCGCCTTGTCCTCTTTATTGATGACGCTGAGTGGTCATCAGGATGGGTCTGGGTGTTCAAACCGGCTTCCTGATCCGGAGATAAGGCTTTGTCAGAATGAATTAACGAAGTACCCGGTCAACTGGCCGGGTACTTTTTTATAAATGCTGCTTTTACTATTCCCAGGTGATTACCGAGATCCGCTTTTTGCCGTCCATCCTGACGGTAAGGTTCTTGCTGAACCGGACATGAGTGACGTACTTCTTCCTCTCAACAACCTTCTGCCTGCCGAGAAGATCCCAGTCAAGAATTGTGCTCTTGTCACGGTGCTGAACGGAGAAATACCCGACATTCATTGAGGTTACATTGTGGAAGAAGTGTGAGCCCGACGATGCGTCAAGGGGGAAGTCCTCCAGGCTCGTTTCAATGATTACCCTGGCATTGCATATCTGTGGCCATGTCACGGGTATCCCGATCCATCTGTCACGTGTACCCCACCTTCCGGGCCCCAGCAGTACATACTGCTTCCCTTCTTCGATCATCTGCTGGTTGAAGGCATCGACCTCGGCGGCAATCTCCATCGTCTTCGATTTGTCAAACGTCTCCCTGTCGACAAAGATCACATCCCTGATGTCATTTATCAGGCCGTTACCCATGCTCTTTTCGGTATAAAGCATTATACGGGAACGGTCGATCTCTTCCATGTTTACCTCGTAATCAATTGCAGCCCCGATGATAGGCTTGATCTGCAACAGGTAGAACGAGGCCTTGTAGTTGCTGTCCTTTTCCAGGTCTATTGCAAACTCAATCTCTACCGGGGTACCAAGGGCCTCCTTGACAATATCGAGGATCTCAACAAGCGATTTGGCCAGAGGTATGTAATCATACTTCAGAATGTCAGCAAAGTTGACTACCCTCGGTCCGGCCCTGTCAAGTCCGGCATAAATGGTTTTTGATTCGGCATAATAAACTGATGCGCAGTGCTTTAAAACCCCGTGGCGCTCTGCATCCTCTATACTGAGACGAGCCAGCCCCACGGTATCGCCCTCAAGAAGGTTAAGCTCCTTCTTTCTCAGGTCAATGGCATAAAACTCCACCTGCGAGTTCATGTACTGATCGCGCGGAGTACTGTTTTCAAGGTTCGGATATTTCGGTGAAAACCTGAAGGCTTTTTCCCCTTCCACAACATATGTTCCCAGACCGACAGCTATGACTGCAAATCCGTCTTCGGGCTGCATATGGCCATAAGGATAATAGTTATATGACTGGCTAACCCCGCTGATATGGGGATAATAGTAGTTTTCATACTGTTCACCAACAACCTCCTGGATTATGACTGCCATTTTTTCTTCTTCAATCTTGTAGTTTATGGCATTGATATATCCCCGGGCCGTCTCAGAATAGATTGAAGCATATACAAGTTTAACGGCATCTGAGAGCTGATTCAGGCGAACCTCAATGTCCTCATTGCTGTTGGGTACAAGAAAGGTTTCAAAGATACCGGCAAAGGGTTGCATCAGTGAGTCTTCGAAGAGCCCTGACGACCTTACAGCAAGCGGTTTCTTTATCTTGCCCAGGATGATCCTCAGCTTGTTCTCAAGCTCAGGAGTCAGCCTACCCCTGATGAACAACTCCTTGATCTTCTCATAGTCTGTCTCAGAATAAATACTTGTCCTGAGCATGTTATTATCAAGAAATTCCTCGAACTCGTTCGTGCCGATAATAAAGGTTCTCGGAGCCTTGATATTGACGCCGGGAACATAATGGGATATGTCGAAGTTGTATATCAGTGTATGTATGAAGGCCAGTCCGCGACCCTTGCCCCCGAGTGATCCCGGAGAGAGTTGTATTATATTGCTCTCTTCCGTGATAAGTGTTTCATCAAAGTCAAGTATCTTGCCCTTGTTCTTCTCATACTTGAGCTGTTTCACGATCCTGACCAGGTAATTACGAAGTCCCTCCGGATCATTGAAATCGCTTATCTTTTTGGGAGCTATTTCCCGTGCAAGCTGAATCTCGCCCCTGGCAGTAAGCCACAGTGAAAAATGATTCCTGCTGGCGTGATAGAGAAGAGTCTCTGTAGGGATAGACTGCAGCTGCATTTCAAACTCATTCATGTTCTTTGCCGTGCCTATCGTTCTTCCGGATCCGTCCTGGTAGATGAAATCCCCGAAACCGAGGTTATAGCTGATGAAATTCCTGATATCCTGTGCAAGGGTATCGGAATTCTTGTGAATAAACACACAGTTGAGATCCTTTGCCAGGGTTTCGTTGCTGCGGTCTGATGACTGAATTATTGTTGGCAGGTCAGGTATCTCCGACTTTACATACCTTACCAGGTCAAACCCGGCCTTTTCATCGAACTTCGAATTCTTTTCAAATTTTATATCAGTAATAAGGCAAAGGAAGAACTCCTTGTATTTGTCGAATATCTGCAAAGCCTCCTCATAGTTCGAAGCCATAAGTATTTTGGGCCGAACCCTCAGGCGGAGAACCTTGTAGAGCTCGTCCATTGTGCTCACATCCTCGATGATGCGCCGGGTCTGCTCCATGACGCAGTGATAAAGAAGAGGAATGTACCTTGAATAATACTTCGGAGAATCCTCTACCAGGAGGATTATCCTGCTGTATCCAACTTTCGTGTCATTATCTGCATTGACATAGTCTTCCAGTTGCTTTACCATTGCAAAGAATATCCTGGAGTCCCCGTTCCAGACGAAAACATTGTCAATCAGTCCGGTTCGCCTCTTTTCTCCCTGGAAAAACCCGACATACTGGTTGTTGTTTAAAAGAAGATAGATGGGAATATACTTGTAAAGCGATTTAAGCCTCCCGGCGATATCCATCGGGGTTTTCCTGTCAATCCCAACCATTATGATAATAAGATCGAAGTGCCTTGAATAAAGTTTCTCGAATGCTTCCTCAAATGAAGAAACTCCTGTTACCCTGGGAATCGATGTAAGGTTCAGCTGATAATAGACGCCGAGAATATAATCGGAGAATTTGCCTTCCCGTTCCAGGCTGTAGGCATCATAAAGATTGGAGATTATAAGAATTTCCCTGACCTTGAATTTCATCAGGTCATGGAAAATATCACGGTCGTAATTGTTTTTTTCGAGAAAATTCTGCAGCAGTTTTCTTTTGTTTATCAGGAAGTCGCGTGCAGCCTCATATTTCTGCTTCAGTTCCTCATCTGACCTGTATTTTTTTATGGCTACCTCACCCTGCACCGTATTAAGGTAATTGCAGATGAGTGTGGCAATATTGTTTATCAGGTCACGCTCCTCCTTCATGAAGGGCCCCTCATCAATGTCAGGAAATTCCTTTTTATAGTAAATCTCAACCTCGCCGAACCTGTCGTCTATTGTAAGGAACGGCTGCCTCTGCCTCCATTTTGTCACTATGAATTCGGGCGACATATACTCCTTGCCGTCAAAACTGATCCTTGCAACGGTGTGTTCAGGGTACTGCCAGGCATCGGGCAGGATGTAAACTATACGCTTCAGGGCGTTTTCAACGGTTTTTTCTGACTGTAGTATCGAGGTAGTCTGGTTAATGCATGACAGCTCCTTCAGGCGTTCTGTTTTCTCATAAAGTATCTCCTTCAGTCCCTCCTGGGTGGCGATGACGGAATCAAGGCCGTGTATCAGGTTAATGAATCCGGAGATCAGAAGGGCAAGGGTCTCGGAAAACTGCTTCTCCTCCTCCAGAAACAGTTCCTCCCCGGCTTCCGGTTCATCCCCTGTAAAGTCGATCCGGACTGACCCGCTTTTCAGCGAGATCGTCTTAAAGGCTGCTTCCAGGAAGACGGGGGTTTCCCTGTATCCTGGCGACCTGTACCCGGCATTATCGTAAGTAATCAGGCATACTATATGCTCGGGGAACCTGAAAGCCATCGGAATCAGTTCAATGATTTCCGAAAAGGTGGTTTCAAGAGAGTGACCGTTTCTGAGGCTTTTTGAGATTTCATTTATGCATGAAAATATCCGGTTGTCGGTCCTTGCATCTTCGTTTTGTTTCTCCTCCCTGTCAGAGGGCTGCCTTATCTCATTCCCCTTGATAATGTTGATAAATCCGGTTATCAGGTTCGCCATGTTCCAGAGAAGTTCCTTTTCCGAGTCCTTGTGAGTTTCCCTGTAGGTGGCCGGAAATCCCCTGAGATAAAAGAATTCTATGGTTCCGGATTTGTGGTCAATGGTTGTAAAATCCTCCCGCAAACTCCACTCATGGTCAGAGTAATCCCTGTCGGAACTGAGGTACTCCCGTCCGTCATATTCTATACGGGCTACAGCATAATCCGGGAACTGCCACGACCTGGGCATGTTCCTGCATATCCGGAAAAGGGCATCATCAATATTTCGCTCCTCGCTGATCTTACGGGTCCGTTCGAATGTGACTGCCGTATCCAGGTCAGATCCCATGGGCGTATCAGATGCTATCAGGGAGTTCAGATAGTTGCTGACTATTGTAGCAATATTTTCAAGCAGCTGCCTTTCTTCATGAAGGAAGGGACCCTCATCAGCCCTGGGAAATTGCTTGGTGTAAAATACGTCTATAGCTCCCCATTTCTTGTCAAAAGTCTCAAAGATCTGTTTCTGTATCCACCTGGTTTCACGGAAGTTTGCGGGGCGGTACTCATGACCGTCAAACTTAATGCGGGCATAGGCGTATTCAGAGTACTGCCATCCCTTGGGTATCTCCCTTGCAATTTCAGAAAGAGTCTCACCAACAGATTTCTTCCTGCTTATGATCCTGTTTATGGCATAAACAATGGAAAGTCCCTTCTGGCTCTGGATTTTTTCGGCCAGGAGTTTCTGCATTTCCTTTTGCAATCTCGAAATATCCTCCATCCCGGATCAGTACCGCTCCCCTGCGGTCAGCCAAAACAATTTATTATGAAAGTTAAAAAAAAGCTGAATATATTTTGAAGATAGACTTGAATTATGGAAATTTAATGAAATTATCGAAGTACCCATAACCCCTTAAAAACCTATTGTTATGTCCAATCATGTTGATGAATTCATGGCAAGGATTATTGCCAAAAACCCCGGTGAGGTCGAATTTCACCAGGCAGTGAAAGAAGTCGCCGAGTCTCTTATGCCTTTTATCCTTGAGAATCCGAAATACAAATCTGCAAAGATCCTGGAGCGGATGGCCGAACCTGAAAGGGTCATTATTTTCAGAGTCCCGTGGGTTGATGACAAAGGCGAAATCCAGATCAACAAGGGATACCGGATAGAGATGAACAGCGCCATCGGTCCCTATAAGGGTGGCCTGAGATTCCATCCGACGGTGAACCTTGGTATCCTGAAATTCCTTGCCTTTGAACAGGTTCTGAAGAATAGCCTCACCACCCTTCCGATGGGAGGTGGAAAAGGGGGATCAGACTTTGACCCCAAGGAGAAGAGTGACCAGGAGGTCATGCGCTTCTGCCAGTCATTTATGAGTGAGCTTTTCAGGCATGTAGGTGCTGACACAGATGTTCCTGCAGGTGATATAGGCGTCGGGGGAAGGGAAATAGGATTCCTCTTCGGACAGTACAAAAGACTCCGCAATGAATTCACCGGTGTGCTTACCGGTAAGGGGCTTGAATGGGGCGGCAGTCTCATACGGCTTGAAGCCACCGGATATGGCCAGGTTTATTTTGCCGAGGAAATGCTGAATACCAGGGGTGACAGCCTCAGGGGTAAGATCTGCGCTGTTTCCGGATCCGGTAACGTCGCTCAGTTTGCAACAGAAAAGGCGATCCAGATGGGTGCCAAAGTTGTTACACTTTCTGACTCAAACGGTTATATCCATGACCCGGACGGAATAAACGAAGAGAAGCTCGCGTTCGTTAAAAACCTGAAGAACGTAAAAAGAGGACGTATAAAGGAATATGCCGATAAATACGGCTGTACCTATGTCGAAGGCAAATCAACCCCGTGGGATGTCCCGTGCCAGGTTGCCCTCCCCTCCGCAACACAGAATGAGATATCAGGCGCTGATGCTGAAACACTTGTCAAAAACGGGTGCTTCGTGGTATCGGAAGGAGCAAATATGCCGTCAACGCCGGATGCTGTCAACGTCTTTCTCCATCACAAGATCCTGTTCGGCCCCGGCAAGGCTGCCAATGCAGGAGGCGTGGCAACATCAGGCCTGGAGATGACTCAGAATTCAATGCGCCTGTCCTGGTCACGCGAAGAGGTTGACACCCGCCTTCACAGGATAATGAAAGAGATACATGCCACATGCGTGAAGTACGGAACCCATAAGGACGGGTTCATAAACTATGTGGACGGAGCCAATATCGGAGGCTTCGTCAAGGTGGCCGAGGCCATGCTGGCCCAGGGAGTGGTGTAGACCGTGAAAAATATCTTCAGAGAGACCTCCTTCGAGCTTCTGATGCAGAAGAGGGTCAGATACGTCCTTCTCATCTGCAGCAGGTACGATGCCTTCATTATGGAGGAGGACGGAAAAATTGACGAGAAGGTCTTCAATGACTACGTCTCTTTCAACCTCCGCTATCCGCCCCAGTTCATCCACGCCACATCTGCGGCTGAAGCCCTGGAAAAACTTGCGGGAGGCAAAATAGACCTTGTCATAAATATGCTGAGTGTCAGCGATATGGACCCTTTCGACCTCTCGCTGAAGATAAAAAAAGAGTGGCCCGGAATACCGATTGTGATCCTTGCTCCTGTCTCCCGTGAGACTGCCCTGAGACTTGACAGCAAGGAGATGTCATGCATTGACTACGTTTTCAACTGGCTGGGGAGCACAAATATCCTTCTGCCGGTAATCAGTCTTGTGGAAGACAGGCTGAACGTAGACGAAGATGCCATCCATGAGGGAGTTCAGGCAATACTGCTTGTTGAGAGCTCAGTAAGGCTCGCATCGGTATTTCTGCGCCATATTTACACGATAATCCTTGAACAGTCGCGGCAGTATATGATCGAGGGTCTCAATGAGCATCAGAAAATGATGCAGATGAGAGGCAGACCCAAGGTCCTTCTTGCCACCGGATACGAGGAGGCGGTTGCCATTTTTGAAAAGCACAAAATGCAGCTGCTCGGAGTGATCAGTGATGTTGACCAGTATCATAACGAGAAAAGGAAAAGAGGCACTTTCATGGATCTCTTCAGGCTTGTAAGGGAGTATGATGCCAATATCCCGATCATAATACACTCTTCCGGAACCGATAATGAAAAGCTTGTCCCTGAATACGGGAATGCCTTTATCGACAGCAACGCCATGACACTGGCCGCAGATCTGGAGAACCTCCTCAGAAAGAATTTTTCATTCGGTGATTTTGTTTTTACTGATCCGGACAGCGGAGCGGAAATTGCGCGAATAACTGACCTTCAGACATTTCAGCGTAAACTCTTTGAGATTCCTGATAACTCCCTGAAATACCACCTCTCCAGGAACCATCTCTCAAAATGGCTGTACGCCCGCGCACTTTTTTCACTCGCAGAATTCCTGAAGGAGATACAACTGGATGATTTTTCCAGCCTTGACCAGGCCAGGCGGTTCATCTTTGATTCTATCGCCAGTTTCAGGCGAAGCAAAGGTCACGGGATTATCGCCGATTTTTACCGGGAGCACTTCGACGAATACCTTACTTTCACCAGGATAGGAGAAGGTTCTATGGGGGGCAAAGCCCGCGGCCTCGCTTTTCTTGACCATATTATCAAGAAGTTCGGGCTCTCCGAATGCTTTGAAAATACTATCGTCTCAATACCCCGGACCGTTGTCCTCAGCACCGACGTCTTCGATGAATTCATGGCTGAAAATAACCTGTACGGGATTGGTCTTTCGGAAAGAAATGACAGCGGGATACTTGATGCGTTTGTGAAGGCAAGACTCCCTTTCAGGATACACAAGGATCTGCTGGTGTTTATCTCAATCATCAGCGGACCTGTGGCAATACGCTCCTCCAGTCTCCTTGAAGACTCACATTTTCAGCCATTTGCAGGAGTATATTCCACATACATGATACCCAAGGCGGAAAATGACATCGTCATGCTCGAACTCCTCAGCGTGGCAATCAAGAGCGTCTATGCATCTGTCTTTTTCAGGGGTAGCAGGAACTACATGAAGGCTACCGCAAATCAGCTTGAAGAAGAAAAAATGGGGATAGTCCTGCAGGAAGTGTGCGGTCAGCAGTACGGCAACCGTTTCTACCCTACACTCTCAGGAGTTGCCCGGTCAGTCAACTTCTATCCGATAGAACCTGAAAAGCCGGAAGAGGGTTATGTCAATCTTGCCTTCGGTCTTGGGAAATACATCGTTGATGGCGGCGTCTCCCTGAGGTTCTCACCTGAATACCCCGGCAAGATAATCCAGCTTTCCGATACACGAATGGCCCTGAGGGAGACCCAGCAGGAGTTTTATTCCCTGGACCTCAATCCCTCAAGCTTCGTGCCCAGCACTGACGATTCGGTCAACCTGCTTAAACTGCAGGTAAGTGAAGCGGAGGAAGACGGTTCACTGAAGTTTGCCGCCTCAACTTACGATTACCAGGATGACATCATCCGTGACGAGATGGTCAGGGGAGGACGTAAGGTGATTACCTTTTCAAACATCCTCAGGTATGAACTCTTCCCGCTGACAGGTATCCTGAAGAAGGTCCTTGAGATCGGGCAGCAGCAGCTTAACAATCCGGTGGAAATAGAATTTGCGGCAAATATGGATCCTTCCGGTAAAAAGCCTGTTGTTTTTAATCTCCTGCAGATCCGGCCTATAGTTGAAAACTACGAGACAATAAAATACAGGCTCGAACAGATCGCTCACAGCGAAACGGTAGTGTATTCAGGTCTGGCCCTTGGCAATGGCACAATAGGTGGTCTGCGCGATGTGGTATACGTGAGAACCGAGAACTTTGATGCCTCAAAGAATACCGAGATTGCCGGCAGAATCGAGGGGATAAATGAAAGACTGATCAACCTCGACATAAATTATATCCTGATTGGCCCGGGCAGATGGGGTTCAACTGACGTCTGGAGGGGAATTCCGATAAAATGGCAGCAGATTTCAGGTGCAAGGATCATTGTTGAATCCGGACTGGAAAATTACCGGATCGACCCCAGCCAGGGGACCCACTTCTTTCAAAACCTGACCGCTTTCAGGGTCGGGTATTTTAATGTTAATCCCTCCCGCGGTGACGGGCATATCGACTATGATTTCCTTGCTTCGGCAGAGACAGTATATGAGGATGACCTGCTCAGGCATGTAATATTCCCTGAGCCGCTTAATGTGATGATAGACGGGAAAAAGAAGATAGGTGTGATAATGAAACCTTCAGAAAAAGAACTGTGACCTTTAATGCAGGAAGGTTACATCCCCCACCTTGTCAAAGTATTCACCGTCGGCGTACCTTCCCGTAGCCTTCCAGACATATACACCCTGAGGTGCCAGTTTGCCGTTACCGAAATAACCGTCCCATCCCCTCTTCAGGTCATGGCTCTCATATATGAGCGTACCCCACCGGTTGAAGATCTGAAGCCTGTATTCAATAACATTCTCAAAGAAAGGCCTGAAAACCTCATCCATATAAGGGTTTACCCCTTCACTCCATTCACCCCCGGTCGGACCTGATTCATTCCATTTGAATGCATTCGGGAATTTAATGGTACCCATCTTCCATTCAACCACCACCGGTGTCACCATCGTTGCTGAATCCACGCAGCCGTTGGCGGTTGAAACATGCAGCGAAACGGTATATGTTCCCGGTGACTCATATTTATGCCATGGATTCTCCTCAGTGGAGGTTTCCCCGTCACCGAACTTCCAAAGCCAGGAGTCAGCAAAGTAGGAATAGCTGTAGAAGATCACTATCTGTTCATTGTTGACCACTTTCGTGGGATAGGCATCAAGGATGGCTGACGGATTCTGATGCACTGTTACAACGCCGTTCGCAACCGATTCCCCCGCAATGTTGTGAACAGTCAGTTTTACAATGTAGTTCCCCGGAACGTAATATGTATGCACAGGATCCTTGTCGGACGAGTATTGTTTGTCGCCGAAATCCCATGTATAGCTTTCACCGTAAATGCTCTTATTGACAAACTGTACAGTGAGAGGAGCACAACCCTCCGTGACGCCCTCGAAAGCTGCCACGGGCATCGGTGGCATGATAACATCAATTCTCAGATCCTGCCGGGCATCACATCCCCAGCTCATGGGTGGAACAGAGTATGTCAGAGTATGACTTCCCAGGCCTGCTTCTGCCGGATCGAAAACATTCCCCGCCATACCCGGCCCCGACCAGGTTCCTCCGGTCGGATATGCAGTGAGTGTAACCGGGAGACTGTTAAGGAAGAGAGTATCAGGACCGTCGAGAATAATCGACGGCAATGCCATGACGGTAACCAGTGCGGTGTCTGAAGCGGCACAGTCAGTATTAAGGATTTCATATTTTATAATATGATTCCCCACCCCTGCAAGGGCAGGAATGAACTGATTGCCTACCACCCCGGGGCCTGACCACACCCCGCCGAGGTCACGTGCCGTCAGAACAACGGCTGGACTGTCCTCACAAAGGGTGTCAACAGGGGTGATCGTAGCATCGGGAGTAGCCACAGTGAGGGTAGCCTGGTCAGAATCGGTGCATCCGTTGGCATCAGTAATTGAATATGTAATGAGGTGGTTGCCCGCAGCCGCAACGGCAGGATAAAACAGATTACCCGAGACACCCGGACCGGACCATACCCCGCCCGGGTCACGGGCCTGGAGAACGATCACCGGATCGGTTGAACATGCAATCCCGGTCGTAAGGATGGTAGCGTCAGGCACAGGATAAACGGTAATTGTTGTCTGATCCGTGTCGCTGCACCCGTCAGCATTTACTATTTCATAACTGATTGTATGGGTTCCCGGTCCTGCAAGTGAGGGATCAAAAATGTTCCCGCTGACACCGCTGCCTGACCATGTTCCTCCGGGATCACGGGCTGTCAGGGTGACGGGCGTTGCATTGGCACACATAGGGGCAACCGGGGTTATCGTGGCGTCAGGATAAGGAACTATAAGTATCCTTGCAGTTGTCACCACCGGGGGATGGTCGCCGTTGACCCTGTCACGGGGTCCGCCGGGTAATGCCGGATCATCGTAGGGATTGCAGTAGTTCCAGTTGCGGAGAGTCACTTCAAAGTACTGGCCTATCAGCTTGTCGCTGGCCACAAAGATAACGTCAGACCAGACACCGGACCCGGTCACCGGCCCGGTAAGGGTAATAATATTGTCAATGTACGGGAAGGTCCGGCTTCTGCCATCAACTGTCACAGGCAGACCGGTCATGGTATTGTCGGTTCCGTAAATCCACTGAATCCAGCGTGTGCTTACATTGGGGTTGTCATTCTCCTGGGGAGGCACGCAGTTGAACTGTGTCAGGTCCTGGAAACGGACGTTGGCACTGTTGCCAAAACAGATCGGGTAAACCAGTGGGTTGATGTGCATACGCCCCCCGTTGTGGTCATCATCGTCCCATACAGTGACTATCTGTTCCTGTGACGAAGAGGTGCACAGGACACCGTCGACCACCAGGGTGGCCTGCGGATGGTAGTTGCAGACATTGCCTGCCGAGGTATACGTATTAATGGCAGTTGCCTCAAACACTCCCGGTGATGTTTCAACCGCCGGAACTGTCTGAACCGTGCCGTTATTCCAGTCAAAGCGTATGCTGACCGGGTAGCCGTCATCATTCACCCCCGTATAGCTTACCGTCCAGGTGGCTGTCACCGGTGAACAGAGCTTGTCAGGAGTGATGTTGTTAGCCTTCGAGAGAATGGAACAGTTCTGCCCGGTGGCACTCAACGACAATAACAGGGAAATGATATATAGGATCCATTTCTTCATGAACCATTTGACTACACACCCTCGCCGGTCTGTAATGCAAATTGTTAAACGGCGCTTCAGGCCCCGGGGTTGCAATTTGAAGCTGTTTTTTCATCCACCGCCTTTATAAAATCTTTTCACCCTCTGACCTGAAATTGATAATCTTTTTATGAATTGATTGCGAAATTCGCTTCGCAAACTGAGCCGGCATTTCACTTCATAAAGCTTAACTTTGTGACTGTGAAAAAGTAAGAGCAGATGAACGGAAATGTGACGGCAGCTTCTGACAGCATGCTTAAGCATATTTATCCATACCTTGTTGTAATACTGACCATTGGCCTTGCAACACTGGTCTGCCTGCCCCTGTCCACTCCGCAGAGCTATCATATAGTTTCGTTCATACTCCTCTTCGCGGTAGCGCTGCTTGCCGTCTTCCTCGGAATAGGACCCGTACTGCTGGCCTCAACCATGAGTGCTGTTGCGTGGAACTGGTTCTTTATCCCTCCCTTTCACACATTCCATATTGCAAGGACAGAAGACAGGCTGATGTTTGTCTCGTTTTTCATTATTGCTCTTCTCAACGGCATCCTGACCAACCGTATCAGGCGGCAGGAAAGGGCTGTAAGAGACAGGGAGATACAGACAAACGCATTGTTCCAGCTGACAGGAGATCTGTCCAAAGCACGCGGTACGGATGAAGTCATCAGGGTTGCCACAGATCATTTCAGAAAACATTTCGGGGCCGGGGCAGTTTTCCTCATTCATGATGAAAATGACAACCCCGGACAGGTCCGCCGGATCGGCGAAGTCCTTCCTGATGAACCTGATCGCGTGATTGCAGAGTGGGTTTATTCAAACCGGAAAAAAGCCGGGAAATTCACCGGCTACATGAATGATGCCCCGCTGACCTATTATCCCCTTACAGGGGCAAGGATCAATCCAGGAGTCGTTGTCTTTACGATCGGTGAGGAAAGTTACAGGGACAAGGAAGAATTCTGGGACACCTACTGCACCCATATTGCCAATGCCCTTGAACGGGAATTTCTTGATGAAATGGCAATCAAGGCAAGGGTTCTGGATGAATCTGACAGGTTTTACGGAACTCTTTTCAACCTGGTCTCACATGAGTTCAGGATACCTATTGCAACCATCATGGGAGCGACAGACACCCTTATGTTCTCTGAAACATCATCCGGTAACAGGGAGGCACTTTCCGGTGAAATCTTCAAGGCCGCAGCCAGGCTGAACCATATGACGGAAAACCTCCTGAATATGTCACGCATTGAGAGCGGCAGGATTTCTTTGCGTCTCGACTGGTACGATGTCAATGACCTCTTTCACAGGGTCACCAAAAACCTGAAACAGGAGCTCCAGCAATTCAGGCTTATCACTTCAATTCCGGATGAAATGCCGCTTGTGAGGATTGATTTTGCCCTCATGGAACACGTCCTGATCAACCTCCTGCTTAATTCATCACAGCACTCCCCGCCGGGATCAGACCTGAAGCTTGCAGCTTCGCACGAAAACGGGAACCTGGTTATCAGGGTCTCTGACAGCGGACCCGGTTTCCCGGAAAAATCACTACCGCATCTTTTTGACAAGTTCTTCCGTGTGGAGGGATCCCCTGCCGGCGGCCTGGGACTTGGACTTTCAATCGTGAAGGGTATCGTGGACGTCCATAAAGGGACCGTTACAGCAGAAAACATTGAGACCGGAGGTGCAATGTTCACAGTTGCGATTCCCTCCGGACTGCCTGATATGAATCACTTAGATCTTGCAAAATGACAGACAACAAGTCTATCCTGATAATTGATGATGAGGTCCAGATCCGCAGACTGCTTGAGATTTCACTGTCAACCTACGGGTTCAGCACTCTCTTTGCAGCAACAGGCAGGGAAGGCCTTGTAACGGCCGCTACCCACAGCCCGTCACTGATAATACTTGACCTCGGATTGCCTGACATGGACGGCATGAAACTGCTGCATACACTGAGGGAGTGGTACACAAAACCCGTGATTGTACTGTCTGTCCGCAACTCGGAGGATGATATAATCAGCGCTCTGGACGGAGGCGCAAATGACTACCTGACAAAACCGTTCCGCAGCGGAGAATTGGTGGCCAGGATAAGGGCAGCAATAAGGCTCGGTGAAGAAAAAAAGGATAACCCTATGCTGGAGTTCGGGTCGCTCTCAATAGACCTGCTTAATCATGTAGTCCGCCGCGATGGCGAGATCGTGAAGCTCACAACCACCGAATACTCGCTTCTCACCCTGCTGGCCAGGAACAGCGGCCGGGTACTTACACACCAGTTCATACTCAAAGAGATTTGGGGATATGGTTACCTTGAACAAACCCAGTACCTCAGGGTTTTCATAGCCCAGCTCCGGAAGAAAATTGAGGAGAATCCGTCGAGCCCCGCCCTCCTGATTACCGAGTCAGGGATTGGCTACAGGTTCGGAAGCTGACTGTTACCTGCGGCCCAGACTCTGCCAGGTCATAACCCGCCGGAGCCGTGAGGAAGTTCGTTCTTTACAAAATCTTTATATGTAAAGATCATATCTTTACGTAAACCTTATGGTAATGATCTCAAATTTGCACCGCAATTTTTAAGAACAGAAAATGAACCTGATCAACCCGGTCAGCATTATCAGGATACTGAGTAAAATCATGCTGATTGAAGCAGCTTTCATCCTGGCTTGTTCGCCGGTATCGCTCATATACGGCGAACCTGCCATACCATTCCTGCTTTCGGCACTCATGACAATAAGCCTGGCAGCAATATTGCATCTTGCAAGTCTTAAATACAACAGGGAAAATATCAGCAACAGGGACACATTCCTGATAGTAACACTGGCGTGGGTTCTGATCTCACTTGTAGGTTCGCTGCCATATCTCTTCAGCAGGACTATCCCGGGATTTATAAACGCATTTTTTGAGTCCTCATCCGGATTTACAACCACAGGGGCATCAATACTTACTGAAGTCGAAAGTCTTCCGCATTCAATCCTGTTCTGGAGAAGCCTGACCCACTGGATCGGGGGAATAGGGATCATCGTGCTGGTTATCCTTATCCTTCCCTCACTGAAGATCACGGGGTACCAGCTTTTCAGCCTTGAATCTTCAGTGAAGGAAAAAATCCACCCCAGGATAAAGGGAGTCGTCACCAGGATTTTGCTGATATACCTGGGCCTGACGGCTGTCGAGGTAGTATTTCTTTCTATCGGTGACATGAACCTGTTTGACAGCATATGCCATGCATTCGGTACGGTTGCAACCGGGGGATTTTCCACACGGAATACAAGTATTTCAGGGTATTCAGCATATACACAGTATGTCACGGCGATTTTTATGCTGCTTGCTGCAGTAAGCTATGTTGTTTATTATCATCTCATATCACGCAATTTCAGCAAGATCAGGAAAAACGATGAACTGTGGTTTTACCTCTTCATGGTAACGGCGAGCGTCTGCTTTGTTACATTGATCCTTTTTTCCGGGACCGACCGGAATTTTGAACTGTCATTCAGGGATGCATTCTTCCAGGTTACATCCCAGATCTCCTGCACGGGATTTGCCACGACCGATTACATGAAATTCCCGCCGATCGGCTGGTATGTCATGTTCATTCTTATGTTCTTCGGCGGGTCTACAGGGTCAACAACCGGCGGCATAAAAATGGGGCGTCATCTGATAGCCCTGAAAAACCTCAAAAACTCATTTATCAAACTTCATCACCCTTCTGCCGTAATTCCGGTTCAGCTGAACGGACAGAGAGTAACTGATGACACTGTAAACCAGGTTGTTGTCTTTATCTTTCTTTATATACTTACTTTTCTCGCAGGGAGCATGATAATGCAGATCTCGGGGATTTCAATCCTTGAGGCATCAGGAGCTTCGGCAACCAGCATGGCGGGAATTGGTCCCGGACTTGGACCTTCAGGAAACATGGGCAACTATGCACATTTCAACCCTGTGGCCAAAATCACGATGATAATCCTGATGATAGCCGGACGTCTTGAGCTGTT
Source organism: uncultured Rikenella sp. (assembly GCA_964621005.1). Lineage (GTDB taxonomy): Bacteria > Bacteroidota > Bacteroidia > Bacteroidales > VadinHA17 > SR-FBR-E99. The sequence continues at coordinate 14,857 of CAZUIF010000016.1, read as the reverse complement.
TACTTTCATAACAGTCTTTACCAAACCGTTCAGGAGAAACTGAAAATTTCTCACTTAAAATATTTCATTGTCGGAAGAAAAATCCAATTTTGGATTTTTACTGTTATTTCAATATTTCGGCAATGAAAATTACTGTAAACAGCACGGTGCTCGAACTCCACGGCGGAGCCAGGGTAAAGGATGCGATTCATGCATACTACACACAGGCAGACAAAAAAATACCAGCGCGGCTGCCTGCAGCCGAAGACCGTTTCGGCAACAGGCTGGCACCTGACGGTGAACTCAGTGAAGGAAATACAATTATCCTTGTAACGGGACGCAGGAAGAGAGGCTCACTACGCATACTCATTCCGGCAGCACTGGCATTGGGGATTCTTTACTCATGCACGGGGCTCAGGCAGGCAGGCTCCTCAACTGCTTCCCGTGTGCAGTCCCCGGGCACCCCTTCCCCTGAACGCCAGGCGACTCTCTTTGCCGTGAATGACATGCATGCCGCAATAGATAACTTCCCCAGACTTGCATGGATTGTTGACAGCCTGAAGACCGTTTATCCTGATTTACTGCTTGTTGCTGTGGGTGACAACCAGACAGGAAACCCCGTTAACGACCAGTTCCCTGAAAAGGGATGGCCGATGATTGACCTGATGAACACTGTCGGGTTCAGTATCAGCGCCGTGGGTAACCATGAATTTGATACAGGTCCGGAAGGGTTTGCCAGCCTGACCCGGAAAGCCCGATTTGATTTCATATGTGCCAATGTCACTCCCCCCGCCACCCTGAATGTGAAGTTCACTCCGTACAGGATCATCTCCCTGCCCAACGGCCTGAGGATTGCCTTCCTCGGACTCCTGCAATTGGGACAGAACGGCATTCCGGATTCTCACCCTGACAATGTGAAGGGTTTTTTATTCCGTTCACCCTTTGAAACTGCCCGGGAATATCTCTGGCTGAAGGACAGCAGTGATATTTTCATTGCCCTGTCACACATCGGCTTTGAGGAGGATGTGAAGCTGGCTGAAACCCTTGCTCCGGGGTTGGATCTCATCATCGGGGGCCATTCCCATACCAGGGTTGAAAAGGAACAGATTCACAACGGAATCCTGATAACACAGGCAGAAAACAAGCTCAAATTCGGTACCCTGATTAGACTTTCAGTCAGCAGTGACGGAACAGTACAAAAAAGCATGCAGCTGATTGATATCAGGAACTCGAAGAAGGAAAAACCTGAAATCCGTGCCATTGTCGACAAATACAATGACAACCCGGTCCTTAACGAGGTTATTGCAACGGCTTCAGACGATTTCTCTTCATACGAGGAGCTCGGTTACCTTATGGCAGACGCCCAGCGTGCTGCTGCCGGGGCTGACATCGCACTGATGAATCCGGGCGGTGTACGAATTGACCAGCTGGCAAAAGGACCTGTTACGATCAAGAATGTTTACCAGCTTGACCCCTTTGGAAATGAGCTGGTTGTCACGAAGCTTACCGGTGAGGAGATTTATTCCCTCATGCGGGCAGCATGGCCTGTTGACGACAGATCTCCTCTGTATCCTTCAGGGGTCACTGCAGAAATAAGTGTCAGCTCCCAGGGTGACCCGGAGGAAATAAAGATACTCACTGATGACGGCAAACCACTGGATATGAGCCGGGTGTACACAGTTGCCATGAACAGCTACATGACACAGGTTTACAAATATGACCACAGGGACCCGGGCCAGTCGCTCTTCTTTACAACAGCCGAGGCTCTTATCAGGTACCTGAAAAAGGAGGGAAACCTCAGGAGTTACAGGGGGGAAAAACGGATTAAACTTCTGGAAAAATGATATGCTCTTTCTCAGGCCGGGAATGTACCGGCAAGTCTGGTATGGTCTCACGGGTCATTCCCCTTCTTTTTGTCATGCTTACGGTGGCACAGTGCAGCAAGGGCCCTGCCGAGCCGGCCTGGAGGACCTTCGGGACCGGAGACGGACTCGGAAATAACCAGGTAACCGGAATAGCCATTGATTCAAAAGGGAGAAAGTGGATTGCCTGCGGCATCAGGAAGATATCCTGCTATGACGACCTGGCATGGACTACCTATTCCGTTCCGGAGGAGCTTAACTGCGGGTTCATTTTCGATATTGAGGTTGACAGTGACGATAACAGGTGGATTGGCACTCTGGGATCGGGAGTTGTAAAGTTTGACGGCGTCACATGGACAGGTTTCAATACCTCCAGCGGATTTCCCGGGGATGATGTACTAGCTGTAACAGGTGATTCGGACGGCAACATGTGGTTTGGCACCCGCGGTGCAGCAGTAATGTATGACGGTACTGAATGGACCGTTTATACCCGAGCTGACGGCCTTTTGAGTGATACAGTCACCGCCATCGCAGAAGATTCAGTGGGAAATATGTGGTTTGGATCAGTGTCCGGATCAGTGTCCATGTTTGATGGAACCAACTGGTATAATTTTGACAGACCAGCCGGCCCGGTCAAGCACATAATCAATGACATTACTCCTGACAGGGAAGGCAATGTGTGGATAGCAACCGTTTACGGGGCAGTTCTTTATGATGGCTCCGGTTTTACAGTATACCGCGACTCTGACGGACTTGCCGGCAATGCCGTATATGCCATTGCAGTCGATTCTCAGGGGAGGAAATGGTTTGGAACCACTGACGGTGTTACTCTGCTTGACGGCACCACCTGGACCACCTATACCGATTCAGACGGCCTGGCTGAAAACCAGATTACCGATATCACAATTGAACCCGGCGGGAATATATGGTTTGCTACTGCCCGGTGCGGTGTTACCAGGCTCTCCTTTGAATAGCCGGTCAGACCTTCAGAAACCTGGCCTCAAGATTCATTCCGTCCAGAGTTACAGTCACAATATAAACACCGGGCCGCAGGGATCCGGTGCCGGTTTCGTACGGAAGTTCGGCTTCCCGTATGTTTTTAAGCTGTCGGCCTGAAATATCCGAAATCACAATCCTGCATTTTCTTCCGGCTGAACTTTGAACTGATACGGTCATCCTGTCTGAAACCGGGTTCGGAAATACCTCCAGGCCCGGCAGGCAGGGCTCTTCAATCTGTGACACTCCGGTATTTACATGGCTGAACGTTTTCAGGGCCGTAAATGACGAGCCATCATAACAGTTATCTATACTCTGCACGCACCAGGTATATGTTCCTGTCCGGAGATTTTTGATTTTCAGGAAATTGTTGTATCCGGCATTACCGATACCCACAATTGTCCGCCTGCCAGTCCCGAGGGCAGCCGGAGAGATGATTGTATCTGTTGCACTCATGAGACATACATTGTACGACAGACCCGGAGCCGGAGTCTCCTTGTCGGATGCCCGGTTCCAGCGCAGGGTAACCTCGTTGCCGTCATACTCTTCACTGAGACCTGAGGGAGCCTCCGGCCTGCTGTTGCTTACCGGTTGGAAATTAAGGTACAGGGCAATCTGCGGATGAGAAATGGGATTCTGGCCCTGCACCAGCACATCCAGATCACCGTCGTTGTCATAATCAGCAGCTGTTGACATGCTGAGCTGGTCTACCGGTAAAAATGAATCATACTCACCTTTCACGAAGGTTCCGCTATTATTGTAGAAAATCCTTGTTTTGTAAGACTCGCCGTCGACATTGTGTACGCCGGCATGCATAACGTCAGGCATACCGTCATTGTTGAAATCACCCCACTCCAGGGAGACATTCCCGTACAGTGACCAGATGCCGGCCGGACCTGTATCAGTGAATGTCTCATTACCGTTGTTGATGTAAACCCTGGCAATACCCGTCCCGCTCGAGCCTGAACTGCCCCCGCAAATCAGTATGTCTGCAAAACCGTCACTGTTGCAGTCGCTCCATCTCATATCACCGTTATTTGCATCATATTCATTCAGGCCCGCCAGATTTTCATAACTGATCCGGGTGAAAGTCCTGTCTCCGTTGTTTTTATAGACTGACAGATATGCAGTATGGTCAGGCTTTGGCACATTGGCCATGAAATCAATGTACCCGTCGTTGTTGAAGTCGCACCACGGCATCCTCGACTTGACAATGCCGGTCATGTTCTGAATCAGTACGGGTGTGAACCTGCCGCTGCCCGCGTTCTCACAGATAATTGCCTCGGTGGCATTTGTGGTTTGGTTCTTCCCTGTTATCAGGATGTCCAGGTCCCCGTCATTGTCATAGTCAGCAAATGAAGGAGCCCGTCTGAAGGGATCGATTGTCAGCAGGCTGTCACACATGATATTCCGGAAAGTCCTGTCTCCGTTGTTTTTATACACCCACATCTTCGGCTTAAGCTGATCAAATTTTACCAGGAATATATCCTGTAACCCGTCACCGTCATAGTCAAACCAGTTTGCGGATCCGAAATTCAGATATCCTGAATATATCGGCCGTAACGGCAGCTCCATTTCAATGAGTGTGTCGGTTTCATTTACCATGATCCCGGTGTACCTTATATCGTATCCACCGACTTCCTTTTCATAAACCATCAGGATATCCATGTCACCGTCTCGGTCAAAGTCCGCCCACTCCGCCTGGTGCCCGCTGGTGTAGTCAAGAATAATTTTCCCCGTGAAGGGCACCGGATCGGCCTTCACCGTGTCAGCAGGAATATATGGTAATGAAGCCGCAGGCCTTAAACCGGAAATGTTGTCCCTGTCATCATCCATCTGCTGAACCAGTGATCCCGGCAGACGGGTCCATAATCCATCCGCGCTGGTGAATCCCTGTGAAAACAGGCCCGCTGTCGTGAATACAATCACCAATCCGAAGATTATGTATCTAATTGTGAGTTTGTGTATTTGCATCATTTCTGGATCATCTTCCCCGGGAAATTCCTTTCTCCTGTTCAGATCATTTTTTCGGTATTTAAGGTGCAGACTCTTGGGCTATACCAAAGATAAAATAAAAAAAGATTATATCCTCCGTCGATAACCCGTCCTCCGCCGGTATTCCCCCGCAGGGCCTGAAGCTCCCGAAAGAGCACAGGTTTGCCTCAGACTGCAACTGATTGCTTATGTTCCGTCGACGAACAGCAAGGTAATGTCGACTGGCTGAGCACGGAAGAGGTGCCGGGAAATCCCACCTGAATAATCTGTAACTTTGGCGCCCATGAAAGATGCAGATTATACCATATTTGATTTTGACGGCACCATTGCTGACACACTTGAACCGGGTCTCGAGGTTTATAACCGGAAAGCTCCCGAATATAATTTCCTGCCTTCCTGCGTCAGCAAGGTTCGAAGGATAATGCAGGAAAAAAGAATATGATACAACCATGAAAATCCCATTCAGGATAATATTCGCAGGTTTACTCGGTGTCGCGGTCCTTTCAGGATGCAGCAGCCAGCGGTTTTCATTCGTTGTGATGTCTGATGTCCATCTGCAGGGAGGAAATCCCTTGCAGAAGGAGATCCGGGACTCCATGTTCTACCTGGCAAATAATGCCAGCAAGATGATCCGTGACAGCACCGGCCAGTCTGTCAGCAAACCAATTGCCCTGTTTGTTACCGGTGATCTGACCGACAGCGGAACACCTGAAGCCTGGAAGGAATTTGAAGAGGTCTTCGGGCTTCACGGTGAGGGCGTCCTTCAAATGCCTGTATATGAGACCTTCGGGAATCATGACGGAGGAGTGAACGGAGCGGTCCGTGAAGGTATCCGAAGCAGAAACCCTCTTAGAAAGGATGTCGTAATGATATCTGAAAACGGGCTGCATTATGCTGTGGAGAAGAAGGGATACCTGTTCATCGTACTCGGAAGTTATCCGGGTGACGAGTGGGATCCGGCATGCGAATGGTGCCACTACTTCAAGGAATCTTTCAGGGAGGCTGACGGCAGCCTGACGTTTCTGGAAAGCGCGCTGAAACATAACAGGGAAGGCAGGAATCTGCCGGTGTTTCTTTTCTTCCATTACGGATGGGACGACTTCAGCAATCTATGGTGGACTCCCGCCGAACAGGACAGATTTTACAATGCCCTCCGGGATTCAGGGATTTCCGGAATTTTTCACGGACACAATCACCAGATTGATGCATATACCTGGCGTGGATATGATGTGTTCATCGCCGGCTCGCCGCAGAGAGGTGAAAGGGCCGGTGATGCACTTCTCGTCTCGGTCAGGAGAGATGCCATACGGGTTTTCGTCATTGGAAATGACGGGGTTAAGGCACTTGAATAATCCGCTGCCAGCGTTAAAGCAATGCTGACATTTACAATAAATGCAAACCGGATTGAAATGGAAAGTAATATTGCAGTCTGTTTGAACGGCTAAGAAATGTATACAGCAGAAGCACCTCATATAAACGGAAAATTCCTCTACTATGCATTTATTGCGGGAGGAAAGGAAATACTTCAGAACCAGAAGGAGATAAACAGGATAAATGTTTTCCCGGTAAATGACAATGATACCGGTACAAACCTTGCCTCCACGGTAAGGTCAGTAATTGACAACATAAGACCTCACAAATCCTTTAAAACCACTGTTGGCAATATCGCGGATGCGGCGTTGATGGGCGCCCGTGGCAATTCAGGCGTTATTTTTGCCCAGTTCCTGCACGGCCTGAGCAGGGAAACCCTGAACAAACCGGTTATCACTCTCCCTGAGTTCGCTGAAAGCGTAAAACGATCAATCCCCTATATCTACCAGGCCATCGCCAACCCGGTTGAGGGAACCATGCTGACGGTGATAAGGGACTGGTCCGACTTCCTGAACGCAAGGAAAGAGGCCATCCATGATTTCAGGAAAGTGATCATCGAATCAATCGAAGTGCTTGAAAGGTCACTCGCCGAAACCACGGAAAAACTGAAAGCGCTCAATAAAACAGGGTTTGTGGATGCCGGAGCTAAAGGCTTCGTCTTATTTATCAAGGGAATAATAAATTTCATCATAAACCGGAATGTGCGCAACCTTGTTGTGGCTCCGGAAGAAAGTATCTCACTCGTTCATACCGAAGAGGCAGGATCGGAGGAAATCACACACCGGTACTGCACCGAAGCAATTATCAGGAACCTGAAGATCGGCATTCCTGAACTGCAGGGTATATTAAACGATAACGGCAATTCGGTGGTTGTGGCCGGATCGGGAAGCATGTGCAGGATTCATGTGCATTCCAACAATCCTGCCGGCCTTTTCCACATGTTGAATGATCTCGGGACAATCACCTTCCAGAAGGTTGACGATATGGTACGCCAGCAGGAGACAGCATCCAGGCGTAAATGGAATATCGCACTGGTAACCGACTCGACATGCGACCTGCCGAAGGAACTTATTGACCAATACCAGATCCACATGGTCCCCATAAACCTTAATTTCGGCGACAGCCATTACCTTGACAAGGTGACAATCCAGCCCGACCAGTTTTACGATCTGCTTGATAAACATGCAGATTCTCCAAAAACATCCCAGGTAAACGAACAGGCATTTACCAATCTGTTCTCACACCTGGCTTCTCACTACGATGCAATCATTGCTATTCATCTTTCAAGCCAGTTCAGCGGGACATATGCAAACAGCGCAAAGGCCGGCAGGCGGATATCAGAGGAATTCGGCAAGCCGGTACATGTATTTGACTCAAAGAACCTGTCAGGTGCACTCGGTTTGATGGTGTTGAAAACAGCACAGAGAATTGAGGCCGGGGAACAGGTGGAATCAATCCTCGGTTCAGTCCGGGAGGATATACTCCGGTCAAAAATATTCGTGAGCGTCCGCAATCTGAAGTACCTGATCAGGGGAGGCAGGGTGTCAAAACCAAAGGGGATAATTGCAAGTGTACTCGGCCTGAATCCTGTCATTTCAGTTGATGAAAACGGAAAATCGATACTGTTTGGCAAAACCTTCAGCCAGGAGGCAAGCCTGAATAAAATCTACAGGCACATAAAAAAGACCGGCGAAGGTAAGAGCGTCTGGAACTACATTATCATGCATGCCCATAACCCGGAAGGTGCGGAAAAGGCCGGGGAGAAGATGTTTGAGATGACCGGCCTGAGACCGGTATCCACGGTGGATATATCCCCTGCCATCGGCATCCATGCCGGTAACGGTGCTGTTGCCGTCTCTCTTTTGTTCAACAACTGATACCTCGTCAATGACCTCCCTGTTCCTGCACGCTTCATTGCTGATCTGGATACTGGTCACCCTGCTGTGGATATGGAGCATCCTGATAAAAAATGTCAGCATCGTGGACATTTTCTGGGGACTCGGTTTTGTGGCGGTAAATCTGCTTTACGTTTTTGGCACGGGTGACCTGAATCCGAGGAAGGTTCTGATCCTGGTCCTGGTTACTGTATGGGGACTAAGGCTTGCCATACACCTTGCGATAAGGAATATCGGCAAGGGAGAGGATTTCAGGTACCGGCAGTTCAGGAGCAATTACGGCAATGACCGGTACTGGTGGATCAGCTACTTCCAGACATTCCTGTTACAGGGATTCCTGATTATGATTGTGTCGTTTCCGTTGCTGGGTATCAGTGGCAGCTCCGGCCAGGGAAGCCTCAACCTGCTCGATTACCTGGGAATAACTGTCTGGCTGATCGGTTTTACTTTCGAAGCCGGCGGAGATTTTCAGCTATGGCGGTTCAGGCGGAACCCGGAAAATAAGGGAAAAGTGCTGGATACCGGGTTCTGGAGGTATACGCGCCATCCCAATTATTTTGGTGATTCGGCAGTGTGGTGGGCCTATGCCATCATCAGTATTGCGGCCGGGGGTTACTGGCAGGTAGCCGGATCCGTTGTTATGACACTGCTGATCATCAGGGTGTCAGGGGTTACAATGCTGGAGAAGACTTTAATAGCCTCAAAACCTCAGTACCGGGAATACATTCAGAAGACAAGTTCTTTTTTTCCCTGGTTTCCGAAAGCAAATTAAATACCTGCTGTTACTCCCGGAACTGACTGACTGGCATCTCTGTATTTTGTTGCTATAATGCTGCACCGGTGATGCCGGCTAAACACAACCCCCGGATCTGATTTCCGGGGGCTCATCATATCAGGCAGTTACGATATTTACCATAAATATTACCTGATTACTCGACCACTTCAAGCTCGGTACTCATGCTGAATAATATCGGGCCATCAACCACGACATCATAGGGTGCTCCCATATTGCCTGGTTCCACCTGGAATGCATTTGCATGGCAATCTGCAAGGAATCTTGTGCCATTAAAAAATCCCTTAAAGTATAGCGTTCCGCTGTTAACTCCAGGTCCGGAAAGCTCATATCCCGTGTGGGCCCTTACCTGCGCAACAACATTATCATAAGGTACAGGCTCCAGTTGCCCGGTTGCCCAGTTCATTTCCAACCACGATTCCGGCCAGCTGTACATCACTGTCCCGCCCGGCGTGATCTTGCCCTTAATCGTCATTTCCCTGAAAAGTACTGGTGGATCAAAAGGGATGATCTCCTTCGTGTGAAGAGTGAAATTCTGCTTATCGGTGAATGTCAATTCCGCCTTACACATTGTGAACATAAGATCCGGGTCTGCTATGAGAAGATGCTCCATCTTTGCATAAACAGACCAGCGCATGTAACCCTCCATGTTGATAGTCCCCTCATTCATAACGAGGGTCTTCAGATTCACCTCATTCTGCGATACCAGGAGATCAGTCTCCTGTTTGATGCAGCCATTCAAGGCAATCAGCACTGAGGACAGAACTAATATCATTAGTCCACACCCATTTGAAAATTGTTTTAATGTCTTCATAATGGTACGTATTTGGTTAATAAGATACTATACCAAAATTATAACCTGGCTGATCGTGTGTATTGTAAATTTGCGACAAAGGAATTTGCCGCCCTGAATGAGCAGACTACTGATTTTTAATGAATAACCTGTTATGGACAGTTTTCCTCCCTGTTTCTGATGCCTGCAACTCTCCCGGAGAGATTCCGGTAATTTTTCTGATATCCCTTATGAAGTGTGACTGATCAAAGTAGCCGCTTAAATAACTGAGTGCCGCAAGGTTGGCATCAAGTTTCTCCGCAAGCATCCTGATAGCCCTGTTGATTCTGAAGATCTGCAGAAATTCCCTGGCAGTAATTCCTGTCTCATCCAGAAAGTGCCTTTCGAGTGACCTGGGAGTAATATTGTAGATATCGCATAGCTCTGATACCCTTATCATACCCCCTTCCTTGTCCATCCGTCTGACAATCTGATCAATAAGGCAACTGTCCGGATGGTAACCTTTCGCCTGACCTGAGAAGAAACTTTCAAACGCATCTCTCATCGATTTTATATCACGGCATAAACTCAGTTTTTCCCACAGGTAAATGATGTCCCCCTTGAATACGTAATCACCGGTTATGTAGTCATTGCTGAATTCCGAGCTCTTTATCCTGAAAAGGTTGAAGAACCCACACGGTCTGAAAACAATGCAAAATCCGCCATTTCTTTCTGACCCGGACATGTTAGAATAGGCATTCTGATCATAATGATGCAATCCTGCCAGATGGATTTTGGGCAATCTCAGATCATATTGTGCAGGTGAGAACAGGTTCAGACCGGTAAAGTTGAAATAGAGTTCGACATCCGGGACCGGGACAATTTTGTAAATGCCCGTCAGATCGGTTTCGACGTATTTGTAATACTGAATGAACGGTTTAAAAAGATCTGAAGGTTCTGCTATTTCAATTTTCTGACCTATTGCATCAGCAGGTTGACCCCAATTATCCACGATGAAACCAGCCCGCGTGGCTGATAACAGGGAGATTTCCCTAAATTTAAACAATAAATAAAGGCGTGTCAATGGCTAAGCGGTTGGACATACCTTAAGATTTAATTGACATGAGGTGAATTATTTCAGAAATTTGATGTTTCGGGAAACTAAAATGGAGGTATGGTTATGAATGCACTGTTCCTTGTTTATCTGATAGTTGAAGTAATCTTCGGCATTGGTTTTCTCTTTGTTCCGGGTTTTATGATGGGTCCCATGGGTGTGACCCTTGATGAAACATCAACAACATTTGCCAGGTTGTTTGGTACGCTGGTAATCAGTATCCCTGTTTTGTTGTTTTACGTTCGCAAATCAGCCAGCACTGAATTCAGAAAAGGTGTTGTATACAGTGTTTTTACATATTTGCTCCTGAGCACAGTTCTCCTTCTGATAACTCAACTAAAGGGGCAGATGAATTTACTGGGCTGGGGTATTGTTCTGCTCCATTTTGTGTTCATGGTTTGGTTCGGTTATTACCTGATAAACCAGGAAAAGATTGTCTCTTCCGGTCAGATAAATTCCGGTCGTGAAGTCAGTTGACCATACCACCTGAGAGCAGAATTCAGAGTCGGGATTTTTTGAATCTTAGGATAAAATATTCCAAAAACCGGGATGTCATTTTATGGGAATTGCCTAATTTGGTATGAATTTGGCATTTACTCTCATTATTATGAAAAAAGCAATCTTTCTTCTGGCCCTGATACTTGCCTCAGGAATTTGCCATGCACAAACATCCCGGAAAGGTAATTTTTTCAATACTGACGATGGCAATAAAATGTACTATGAATCTTACGGCTCCGGTGAATCTGTAATAATCTTTATCCATGGCTGGTCCGTGACCTGCCGGAGCTGGGATGACCAGATTGACTTTTTCAAAGACAGATTCAAGGTCATTCTTATTGATCTGCCGGGTTTTGGAAAGTCCGGACATAACAGGCAGGACTGGTCCATGCAGCACTACGGGAAGGATGTAGCCGGTTTGTGCAGGGAGCTGGAGCTCAAAGATGTGTACCTGGTGGGCTGGTCGATGGGGACAGGGGTTGTAATAGAAGCGGCCAGGGTACTTGGTAAGGATGCAAAGGCGGTAATAACGGTTGACCAGCTATGGTATACAGATAATGTCTACGACAGCATAGCGGAAGAGAACTGGTATAATGATGAGGTATCGAGGTACAAGGATTTTGATGCTCTGAACAAAGCTTATACCAATGACTCAACACTTACTGCAAGGTTGGTCAGTATGATGCCCTCTGATGACACGATGCCCGCCTGGTGGAAGCCAGGCGTGATCAACTTTTTTAAATGGACGGCAACGGATATGAAGGCCAGTGTCTCTGAGCTTAAGATTCCTGTCCGGGCAATAAATGCAAGCTGGGTGACAACAAATGAAGACCAGTGGAAGTCCCTGTATAAAGATTACAGGCTGAAGATTATAGAAAATTCAAATCATTTTCTTGTCTGGCAGTACCCTCAGAAGTTTAATGAAACATTGTTGCAGATTATTGAAGAAACCTCTCGCTGATCCCGGTATACGGCCGACCCTGACCCGTGACCGCCTTATTCTTTGTTACGTTTCAATAACAGGTAACCGCAACAGATTATTACTATAAGGCCTATCAGTTTAAACAAGGCCAATAATGAAACCAATTCGGGAATCCCGAATTTAATGATTGAAAGAGTCATCCCGATCAGCGGTATAATAAGCCCCAGATAGAGAGGATATTTTTTCCTGTTGAACAACAGGATGCCGATCGCGGCGTAAATAATTCCAAATGCCACAAGTCCGATGCTTCCAGGTACATCAGGGTCTTTTAGGTACAGGACAACATGCAGGACTCCTGTAATCAAAAGGAGTATTCCCGCAATAATCCGGATCTGTTTCATAGTGAAAGGATTTAGTGTGTCAGAAATTGACTGTCAATTTACTCCATATAAAAGGACAAGTCAAGGATTCCGATGTTTTAATTGCCTTAAAACCTTATATTTACTTCACTGACCTCTCAAAAGAACCGGCAAACTATTCCCTGATCCGGTTCAGGATACACTTGTGTAACCGGAAAAGCCAAACAGCTTGACACAAATTTGGAAACAACAGGGATTTTAACTGCAAAGGGGAGCCGGTTTGTTCCGTCGAAAGGTTGCCCGGACCATCAGTTTTCCCGTAGATTACCTGATTTAGCTTTTTAACTCCAAAACCACTGTTAGATTAATGCGGAATTTCATTTAAGTTTGTGTTTCTTATATGAATTTTAAGATTCCTGCGGTCTAATATCCGCACAATCAATATCTTAATTAACCGAAACGAAATTAATCTACCATGGCAAAGCTTACACAGGAGATGAAGGAAATGATTATGGCCCAGCAGTGTTTCCATGCAACCGTAAGTAAAGAGGGAGTTCCAAACAACGCACCTAAACGCTCAACCAGGGTTTTTGATGATGAAACCCTAATATTTTCCGAAGGGACAGGTGGTACCACCTATAAAAACATTTTGGAAGGTTCAAAAATCTCAGTTGCGGTTGTCAACAGAGAAATAATTGACGGATATCGTTTTCTTGGCACTCCTGAAGTAATTACCGAGGGTGAGATTTATGATAAATCAGCTGAATTATCGTTAAAAGCAGGGATGCCTAAACCAAGAGCGGTAGTCCTGATTCATATTGATGAAATATACAGCCTGAAACCGGGCCCAATGGCGGGCAGGAGGATTGGATGAATTCAAACGTCCTGTAACCTGGTATATAGTTCAAAATCTGTCATTATTAGACAGGTTGAACACTTTGAGGTTCGCTGAAAAGTAATTGGTCTACGCCGGAACCAATGCAGGCAAGGACAGTTGCCCGCCTGGCATGCGATTCCTGGGAGTTTCTGGCAAACCATGTGAGCATGAGATTCCCTGACATGGATGCCCCATATTCTCTTGCTGCAAAAACACCGCCTGCTGCAAGTGCAGCGCCAAATATGGAATAAATAAAATCTGGAACAAGCAGGATCGGTATGCCAGGACAGAGGCATACGACTGCCTTGATGATCAACATTGTTTTTAGTTTCATGGCTGTTCTCCTTTCTTTAAAAGAACCTCCCAATAGGTGATATAATCACCGTTTAAAATCGGGTTAATTATCTGAATAATAAACCCGTCGGCAAAGGTAAGCCATGTTCAGACCAAAGTCAGGTTTCTTTCGGTTGGACATAATTTCATATCATCTCCAGCCTCCCCTTTTCTCAGATCATGTTAGTTATTTGTTCATAGCCTGACATTCACATTCTTTCCCTCTTGCTTTTTCGAAGGTTTCTTTCCCCTCTGAAAATGAAAAGTATGCCAGGCCTGCGGCTCCGATTGCGTCTGCATAGGCCAATCCGGTTAATTCATAGATCAGGCTTGATATCAGCAAAACCAGTGACATATAAACGCATACTTTGGTGCAGTTGGCATCTGCTATTATTGCATCAGAATCGAGTTTTCTTCCGACATTTCTCTTGCTCCTCATTAACCAGATCATGACAGTGATGGATACCAGTGATATTATTATACCCCAAATGGTTGTCTCTGGCTTAGTGCCCTTGACGATACTTATGACAATGCCAGCCAGCAATCCTGCTGACAGCAGGAAAAATGATGTTCCTGTAATTCTCAATGCATTGATTTCAAATTTACTCTTCGGACTTTGGGTATTTCTCCTGATACGAATTATCATCGCTGCAATTCCAATACCGGAAATCACCTCAATAAAGCTGTCTGCCCCAAAACCAAAAAGGCTCAGAGTTTCATCTTCTATGCCCAGAAACATGGAGATTATACCTTCAAGAATGTTATATAAAATTGTATACAGGCTTAGGCGAAAAGCAGTATTATAGAGTTTTTGCTCCTTATTTTTCATAATTTGAGATGTATTTAAATATTAGAACAATGGTGGTTAAATTAGGTTTTATCAAAACCTTCCAGGCAGGGGCTAATAGTACGAGATATTAATCCAAAATTGAACTCAAATCATTGAATTTACTGCAAAAGTCGGAGGCTTTGACCACTTTCAGCCGGTCTTGAGTCTCAAAATATAATTCACATTATACCAATTATTTACAACCGGCTACAGGTGGTCAATAAATTCCGGCTTAGATTGGTCAGGCTCACCGGCTCATGCA
>CAZUIF010000015.1:0-90341 GCA_964621005.1 uncultured Rikenella sp. | reverse complement strand
AAGAAATGAACAGTAATCCCATAAGAAAAAGGGTGCCCTTTTGAGACACCCTCTTGTACGCTTGCCCCTCTCTTGCCTGTTTTGGCTATTTTCCTGTCAGTTGCCTGAATGTTTCCTCGAGGCGGGCGCCGGCGAGGGATGAGATCCGGTCAATGGGACCGTCGGCAACGATATGGCCGTGATCAATTATGATAACACGGCTGCAGATGGCCTCAACCTCCTGCATTATGTGGGTTGAAAGCATTACTGTCTTTTCCTTCCCGGCTTCGGAGATGAGGTTCCGGATCTCAACTATCTGGTTGGGATCGAGACCGGTGGTGGCCTCATCAAGTATCAGCACCTTCGGATCATGGATCAGCGCCTGCGCCAGTCCGACACGCTGCCTGTAGCCCTTTGACAGTGCACCAATCTTCTTCCCCTGTTCGGGGGTGAGACCGGTACGCTCTATCACAGAGTTGACAGCTTCCCCGCTTCCTTTTCCAAGTCCGTATATGTCAGCAACATAACCCAGATATTCCCTGACATACATGTCAAGATAGAGAGGGTTGTTTTCAGGGAGGTAACCGATGAACCGCCGCATCTCCCTGGCAGCCGGACCGGCAGGTAGTCCGCAAACAGTCACCTGTCCCGCGTCAGCGGGGAAAAAGCCGGTGATGATCTTCATCATCGTCGACTTGCCGGCGCCGTTGGGGCCAATGAATCCCACTATCTCTCCTGCCGGAATAGTGAACGAGATATCATCCAGGGCCTTCTGGGCTCCGTAGTGTTTTGTTACGTTACTGACAACAATAGACATTACCGTTGCGGGATTTGCGAATTGCGATATATGATTTTACGGGTAAGAGGCGTGAATCCGACGATTCTAACCGTACATGAACTGCCCCACGTTGGCATATGCTGAGGTGGGATTAACGCAGCAGACAGGTATCTTCGAACTGTTGGCTATTATAAACTGTTCCTTCGCCCCGAATACGAAGTCGGCGAATGTGATGTCCTTCGTTGTCATTATAAGTATAAGGTCAGCCTTCATCTCCTGCGCAATCTCGAGGGTCCGCTCACCAATTTTGTCAGCAGGGATATCATGTATTTCATACTCGATGTTGTTCTGAAGAAGCATCCTGACAGTATAGTTCAGGTTGAGATTGGTCTTCTTGGCAAGGGAGTCGTCCTTCCTCTGTGCCTTCAGTATGTGCACCTTCGAGTCGAAGTACTTGCCCATGAAAATAGCCATGGAGAGTTTTTCCTTCTCCTCGGAACGGAAATCAACCGGGAACACTATATTATGATACCTCTCATTGTCGTCAGGCGGGGCCTGAACCACAATGTACGGCACCTTCGATTTTGCTATCACTTTAAGTGCCCAGCTGCCTGTAAGCTTCTGCATGCCGCTCATGCCGTGGGTCCCCATAACCACCAGCGATGCCTTGCGGTCATTTACAAATTCAGGAATCTGTTTGAAAATAGTACCGCGGGCAACGTGAGTCTTAACCTTTACACCGAACCTGCGCTCAACCTCGGCACCCCTGTTTTCCATGGCAGCCTGTTTTGCCTTAATGCCCCCTTCGGTGGTGATCTTCTCCACAATATGCAGCAGGCAGACCTCATTCCGGGTCATGAGTGATATCTTGATGGCATGCTGCAATGCATACTCCGTTACCGGGGTAAAGTCCCAGGGAACCACAATCATCTTGCTGTCAACTTCCATAATGTTTTCGTTTTCAATTAGAATAGTAAAATTACCCTATTTACAGGATTAATTCAATAGCCAGAGTCATTAGGAGAAACGCCCTCACCACGTGAAAAATTGCGTTTGTGCACAAAAACAATGCCATTTGATGGAAGATCATTACAGTAACAGGAACAAAATGCTATTTTTGTCAGCATAATGGATCAATCATTTATGAAGAGGAAAAGAGTAAAGGAACTTCTTGCCAGCCCGGTGACGGGAGAAAAGGTAATTGTCAAAGGGTGGGTCAGGACCAAGAGGGAGATCAAGAACGTGGCGTTTGTGGCGCTGAATGACGGTTCTACAATCAACAACATTCAGATAGTAATTGATATAAATTCGTTTCCTGCCGAACTCCTGAGGGATATCACCACGGGTGCCAGCCTGGCTGTCACCGGAACCCTGGTGCAGTCTCAGGGCAAGGGGCAGAGCGTTGAGATAAACGCTTCGGATATAACCCTTTACGGAAAATGTGACCCTGAGACATATCCTCTGCAGAAGAAAGGTCACTCGATGGAATTCCTCAGGGAGATAGCTCATCTCCGTTTCCGTACAAATACTTTCGGTGCGGTGATGCGCATCCGGCATGCAATGGCGTTTGCCGTGCACAAGTATTATAATGACAGGGGCTTCTTTTACCTTCATACTCCGATCATCACAGGCAGTGACGCCGAAGGAGCAGGTGAGATGTTCCATGTCACAACCCTCGACCTTGAAAACCTCCCCCGCACAAAGGAAGACAAGGTTGACTTCGAAAAGGATTTCTTCGGCAAGCCGACAAACCTGACTGTCTCGGGGCAGCTTGAGGGTGAGCTGGGAGCGCTGGCACTTGGCGAGATCTATACTTTTGGTCCTACATTCCGTGCTGAAAACTCCAACACTCCCCGTCACCTTGCAGAGTTCTGGATGATTGAGCCGGAGATGGCATTCTGGGATATCAATGACAACATGGACCTGGGTGAGGATTTCACCAAATACCTGATCAGGTATGCACTTGAAAACTGCCGCGAGGACCTTGAGTTCCTCAACAAGATGATAGACAACGGCCTGATTGAAAGGCTGGAGTTTGTTCTCGCAAACAGTTACATGAGGCTCACTTATACCGAGGCTGTCAGGATCCTTGAATCTGCCGGCCGCAAATGGGAGTATCCTGTTGGCTGGGGCCGTGACCTGCAGGCAGAACATGAAAGGTTCCTTGTTGAGACTCACTTCAAAAGGCCCGTGATACTCACCGACTATCCTATGAGCATCAAGGCATTTTACATGAAGCAGAATGATGACGGCAAGACGGTGAGGGCAATGGATGTGCTCTTCCCCGGCATCGGCGAGATTATCGGCGGATCGCAGAGGGAGGAGGAGATGGACAGGCTGACACGAAGAATCCGGGAGCTGAACCTTCCTCTCAAGGACCTCTGGTGGTACCTTGACACCAGGAAATTCGGCACTGCACCGCACTCAGGGTTCGGCCTTGGCTTCGAGCGACTGATACTGTTCATGACAGGGATGTCAAACATACGTGACGTGATTCCGTTCCCGCGTACACCGCGGAATGCAGAATTTTAAAATGTTTAACCTCAGGCGCCATGCTCGACCAGAAACTCCAGCAAAAGCTGCTTCAGAAGCTCTCCCCGCAGCAGATCCAGATGATCAAGCTGCTGGAGGTGCCTGCCATGCAGCTGGAGCAGCGGATCAAGAAGGAACTGGAGGAGAATCCCGCACTCGAGGAGGGGCCTGATGAAGACGATGTACAGAACGGAGATGAGGATGATGAGATAGATCCCGAACAGGCAGAAAGGGACCAGGAGGAGTTTGCACTTGACGATTACCTGAACGAGGAAGACATCCCTGACTACCGCCTCCAGGTAAACAACACCTCAAAGGATGATGAGCGGCGTGACGAGATTCCGTATGCAGCAGGATCATCATTCCACGAAAGCCTTATTCAGCAGTTCAACCTGCGCACTGACACCGAAAGGGAGGAGGCGCTGGGTGAGTATATCATAGGCAATATAGACGACGACGGCTACCTCCGCCGCGAGGTTGAGAACATGGTCGATGACCTCGCCTTTCTCCAGAACATTACAACCGATGAGGATGAGCTTAACGCCATCCTGAAGATAATACAGGACCTTGAGCCGGCAGGTGTCGGGGCGCGTGACCTTCGCGAATGCCTGCTCCTTCAGATTGAGAGGAAGGACCAGTCAGTGCAGTCAGTGGCACTCACCAGGAAGGTACTGACTGACTATTTCGAGGAGTTCTCAAGGCGTCACTATGAGAAGATAATGAACAGGATGGGAATAGGTGAGCCGGAGATGAAAGGGGTCATTGATGAGGTACTCAGACTCAATCCCAAACCAGGCGGCACCGTCAGTGATCCGTTTGCCAGGACGGCGCAGCATATAATTCCCGACTTCATACTTGAGCAGAATGACGGCGATCTGGAGCTCAGCCTGAACAACAGGAACATCCCCGAACTGAAGGTAAACAGGGGCTACAGCGAGATGCTTGAGTCATACTCGCACGACAAGAAAGCCGGCAGGCAGAACCGTGACGCCATCATGTTCGTGAAGCAGAAGCTTGATGCCGCCAGGTGGTTCATAGATGCCATGAAGCAGAGGCAGAATACGCTGCTGCTGACTATGAACGCCATCCTGGAATACCAGAAGGATTATTTCGCCGAAGGCGATGATACAAAGCTCAAGCCCATGATACTCAAGGACGTGGCAGAGATGACCGGGCTTGACATATCAACTGTCTCACGCGTTGCGAACAGTAAATACATACAGACCCATTTCGGCATCTTCCCGCTGAAGTTCTTCTTCTCAGAGGGGATGCAGACCGATGCCGGAGACGAGGTCTCCACGCGGGAGATCAAGAGGATACTGCAGGAGTGCCTCAGCAATGAGGATAAGCGCAGGCCGCTGACCGACGAAAAGCTGACGGAGATACTCCAGGAGAAGGGGTACCAGATAGCACGGCGTACAGTGGCCAAATACAGGGAGCAACTGAATATACCGGTTGCAAGGATGAGGAAGGAGATAAAATGAACGCAGTGGCAGGCAGCCGGCTGAAAAGGGCGGCTGAGATACTTTCGGTGGTCTTTCACCCGATATTTATCCCGTTGTACGGGCTGATAATCATTTACAGTGCCAATACCCTGCACTCATTTCTGCCACTACAGCTCAAGAGAATGATTTTCATCCTGGTGATGGCCAACAACGTGCTTCTGCCCATGGCCCTTGCGACGGTTCTGTATGCCAGGGGCGCCATCAACACCTTCAATGCACGTGACCGCAACGAGAGGGTGCTGTTGCTCACCTTCTCGCTGGTGATGTACAGCCTGACGGCGTTTCTCCTTTTCAGGATGCAGGTTCCCGGATTGTTCCGTGCCTTCTTCATTGCAATAGCAGTGGTAACCCTGATCACCCTGCTGATCACCGTTTTATACAGGATTTCACTCCATGCGTCCGGCATCGGAGGACTGCTGGTCCTGGTGCTGTTCATGGCCGGACTGTATCATATCAGCATGGTCTGGCAGGCCGTGGCCGTGCTGCTCGCGGGAAGTGCGGTGCTGTCGTCAAGGATCTATCTCGGCGATCATTCCCCTTCGGAGGTATGGGCAGGGTTCTTCGCCGGTGCGGCGATAATGGGTCTGTCACTGTTTCTTATTCTCAAGTAAAAGGGCTATTGTCTTTTCAAGCAGTGGCAGAGGATCCGGAAGAGCTTCCGGAGTTCCTGTAACCGGGGCAGTGTTTCCCATCGCGAATGCAACCAGCTTCTCAAGCCTGTTTTGCTTCATAGTGACAAAGCCGAAGCGGCCGTCAAGGTGCCGGCCGATGTATTCCTGCTCAGTCTGGCCCGGGGTGGGAATCAGGACGGCACCCCTGCGCAGGGATACCAGCTCCATCACTGAAGTGTAGCCGGCTCTTGTCACCACCAGGGATGCCCCGGAGATTATGCGGCGCATGGTGGCGGTGGAGGGAGCAGTTATTATATGCAGTTCCGCGCCCGGTGGTGGAGGTATTCTTAAAGGGGTGGCTGTCATCACCGCAAGCGGAATTCTGTCTGCGGCAACTGTTACTTTTTCAAGCAGGAGGGAGCGCTGTGGCTCAGGACCTGACAGGATGAGGCAGGCGTATTTCTCCGGCAGGGAAGTCAAATCCCCGGGTCTGTCACTGCCCTCGCCAGCTGGCTCTTCACCGCTCTCTCCGGACATATAACTGCCTGTCACGGCAAACCTTGACAGGGGTCCCATGTATGTTAATTTTCCCGGCATTCTGCCTCCGTGCGAAAGCCTGCCGGACAGATTAACCTCTCCCGGATAGTCGGGCACAATGCAGAGGTTGTACCTGTTTATTATTATCCGGTGTGCCCATTCGGCAACAGGTTCGAGCCACCTCAGGAACCCCGGAAAAACAATCCTGACCTGGTGAGTGACATAGACAGAGAAGATATCCCTGTTATAAAATCCAAACCTGTTATCGGAGATAATCACTGATGGCCCGGTCTCCCTTATCAGCCGTCGGAGGACGGAGTGCTCCTTCACCGCAGAGGCAACAACAAGGGGCATTTGTATGAAGACGGAGACATACTGCGGTAAAAACCGTGAGTACCTGATCCTGAGGCCGGGCATCTCAATCATGGTGACTCCGGGCAGTTCCCTCCATGCCATCCGCAGCAGGTATGCGTCAGCTGCAAAAATAACCTCACAGCCTCTGCGCTGCAGCTCCCGCGCAAGCGGTATCATCCTTCCGGCGTGGCCGAATCCCCAGCTCAGAGGGCTGATGAGGACCTTCAGGCGGTTCATGGTTTTATCCCGAGACGGAGGTGGCAATGCCCAGCGCGTTGACCCTTCGCGCAATGGCATTGAGTTCACTCACGGGCACTTTTTGAAGGTTGTGTCCCAATGGCGTGTCGCGGTGGATCGTATATATCATCACCTGCTGCGGCCTGAGCCTGGAAACAGCCTCAATCCATGCGGCGATTTCCTCCTCCGTGGTGTTGTCAACCGGCCGCCCGTCGCATTCACCCCTGACAAACAGTGTCTGGATGATGAATTTTCCGTCAAAATCCTTCACAAGCTCTTCGAAGCGTCCAATATCAACCCTGACATGCGGCTGATTCAGCTGCATAACCGTACCGGGAATGGCAGAGTCAAGCTTGAGCATGTTCATGTCGACTTTCTTCAGTGCTTCGCGGACGCTTTTCCTGTGCAGCATCGAGCCGTTGGAGAGTACCGATACCCTTGCCGCAGGGAAGAACTCATCGCGAAGTGCCAGGGAGTCGTCTATAATCCCGGCGAATGCCGGATGAAGTGTCGGTTCACCGTTGCCGGCATAGGTGATGACGTCGGGAGCCGTTCCCTTTTCCTTCATTTCTGAAAGTTTCTTTCTGAGGGCGCCGTATACTTCCCGCCGGGAGGGGAGCTTCTCCGCCGGGCCTGTTTCGCCGGGTGTCCAGCCGCATTCGCAGTAGATGCAATTATATGAGCATACCTTTCGGCTGACGGGAAGGAGGTTTATCCCGAGGGAAACGCCCAGCCGGCGGCTGCTCACCGGACCGAACACGATGCTGTCAAAGAGGAAAGTGGGCATTCTGCTAAGAACTGATCAAGGGTACAAATTTACAATAATCTCCGCACCCTGCTTTCGGGCAGAATGCGCATGTTAACCAGGTCAAACGGCTCGACGAGCAGCAGTCCCGGGCGCTTGCCCGGCTCTATCGAGCCCAGGAGGTCGTCCATCTTAAGAGCGCGTGCGCCGTTGATTGTGCCCCACCTGAATATCTCAGCGGCAGGTATTTCAGGCGCCGACTCCTGCAGCAGGTGCAGCTCTGAGATCATGCTGAGCCTGCCGGTGGAAGCCAGGCTGTCAGTGCCGACCACGATCCTGTCCGTCACCTCCCTGAGCATGGCTGCCGGAGGCATTTTCCCGGAGATATACATATTTGACGAGGGGCACAGGCAGAACCATGTGTTGCCTGCGGCTGCAACCGTTCCGGCTTCTTCCCTGGTGATCACTGTGTTGTGTATAAGCAGTATTTCAGAGGCCAGCCCTGACAATTCAACGGCTTTTACCGCATGGCCCTGCGTCATTTTCCGCTCGTCGTCCGATTCCAGGAAATGGACCGAGATGACTGATACCGGTGAAATATGTTCCCTGATAAGTTGTGAAAGCGGTTCTGATACCGAGTAGAAGGAGTGGGGGGTCACCTGCACCGGAAGCGCGTGCGCTGTCATTTCACTGACGACTTTCAGCGCTCCGTTCATCCGGGTTTCAGCCAGGGAGGGGTCGAGGCCGAACACCTCCGCAAAGGTTTGGTACCGTATCGGGCTCTCCCGCTTTACAGCTGCCGTGACGGTCATATTGGATATATCGCCGCAGGCCACAACCCCGCCTTGATGCATCTCCCTGTCTGCCCGGCGTGCTTCGGAGAGGATCTCTTCCTGCGATGCTTCGCGCCTGTCGCGCACCGAAACAATGAACTCACTTAGTCCGCCCCCGGCAGGAATCAGGTCCCTCATGTGCGAGAGTTCAAGGTGGGCATGACAATTGACAAGGCCGGGGATAATGACCCCGTTGTAGAACTCCGTAGCTGAAGTCTCGGTGAGGTTGCCGCCGGTATCCTCCACAGAGACAACCGTGCCGTCGTCAGCAACGGTTATGACGCCTCTCCGGAGTGGCCTTCCGGCCGAGGTGAACATGTACTGTGCCGATATCCTTCTCACTCTATCTGGGATGCGGAGTCACCGGAATATACTATGCTGATATTCGCAACCCGGGCATGTTTTTCCCATTTGCCGGGCTGGTTGTCATGGTTCATGAGCCATCCGCGGAGCCTGGCACCGGGGATGCTGTCAAGCCTGTGGCTTATCTGAACCTTGCGGAACATGCCGTCCTTCTCAAGGAAAAACTCCTGCCAGTAATCGCGCTTCTCCTCACCGGTACTGTCGGGATAGCTGAAATAAACGGTAACCCTCGGATTCAGGCTCTGGTCATCAGTAAAGATGCGTATGTCGGCATTGAGAACGTACTCGCCAGGTTTTTCCACGGGTAGGTCGAACCAGACCGGGTCCCTTGGAAAATCCTCCGGGAAACTGTAGCTGACCTTTCCGGGCCAGAGGTTTTCCTCTATTTTATCTACAGGATTCTGTTCCGTCATCACTACCGTTTCCATCTCAAGCAGGTTCCCGGTGACCCTGTCATATATCTTCGAGAGTTTCCTTGGCCGGGCCGTGAAGTAGTACTTCATTGTAGCATCAAACTGCTCATAGGTATACCCGTGACTCTCAATGACATCGATATAGTTCAGTATAGAGTCGCGCTTTGACCAGGAATCGCGCATTGTGAACAGGTCAAGCATGCCGGCAGTGATATATGTGTCAGTAAGGATGGCAGCGAGGTCGTTTTCGGGAATGCGCAGGTTCCTCGCGGGTTTGCCGGTCTCCGAACCGTCGCATGATATTGCCAGCAGTATGGCAGCCATCAGAATTATTATTGTTCCGGTTCTCATTGTTTTCCTGTTTCGTTTTCCCTGAGATGCCTGCGTGATAGGTAATGCACCGGGTACCATGCTGCCGCATAACCGATTGCAAGCACAGTGGCCGCCACGGCGAAGAAGTCTGCCAGCCTCATCCTTACGGGATAGGCATCAATGAGCAGAGAATCACCTGTAAGTTTAACAATCCCGAAGTGCTGCTGTGCGGCACAGATGATGAATCCCAGCAGGAGGCCAAGAATGGTGCCGATGAATGAGATCATCCAGCCCTCATATATGAATATCCTCTTGATCAGGCGGTTATCGGCACCAAGGCTTCGCAGGATGCTTATATCCCTCTCCTTTTCAATAATCAGCATCGTCAGAGAACCGATAATATTGAACGAGGCAATGATCAGGATGAATGTAAGAATGACGAAGATGGCGAGACGTTCGGCCTTCATCACCTTGTAGAATATTTCCTGCTGCTCGTACCTGTTCTGAACCAGGAAGCGGTCACTCATCACCTCCCTGACGCCGTTCTGTGTCTTTTTCTCGTCGGCCCCGGGTTTCATCCTCACCTCTATGGCGCTGACCTCATCGGTATAGTCAAGCAGTTCCCTGGCAAAGTCAAGCGGTACAAAAACATACTTCGAGTCAAATTCCTGTTCCACCGCAAAGATCCCGGAGAGGAATATGTATTTCCTTGTAAACTCATTATCAGGGGTTCCCCTCAGTTTTGCCTTCCTGTCAGGAATGTATATCGCCAGCGGCGAAACGAAGTTCAGCCTCATTCCCAGGTAGTTTGCCACCCCCAGCCCGGCCACTGCATAGGGTCTGCCGTTCTCTCCCTCGAGGATAAAGCCGCCGTCCCACATGGCAGTGTCAAGATCTGTTACCACGGCATAGTTTGGGGAGACACCCTTAACGGTGGCAATATACTGCTGCTCCTCGTAGCGAAGCAGGGCATTTTCCTCAAGTGTCAGAGCGTATACTTCAACTCCTTCAACAGAGGCCAGTCTGCTTAGCATCAGGCTGTCAGGAGTGAACACTTTCCCGGTGACGGGGGTGATCTTCAGCTCCGGGTCGGATGTGCTGAAAATACTCCTCACCATATCCTCCAGGCCGTTGAAGACCGACAGGATCGTTATCAGTGCCATTGTCCCCACGGTCACTCCTGCCACAGAGATGGAGGAGATCACATTGATTGCGTTCCGCGATTTCTTCGCGAAGAGGTATCTCTTTGCTATGTAGAGTGACAGCTTCATCTGCTGTTACGGGCAATTACCAGCAATCCGGTTCCTTTTTCATGCTTCCCGTTGAGATCGGCGCAGTTGAGCGCCAGCACGAAAGGCATAACGGCAATATAGTAGAAAGGGAGGAGAATAAAGAAGAGTCTCGAAGCTGACAGCATGATAACGGGGTATTTCATCGAAAGACGCCATGCGATGCTGCCGGGCGTACCGTATGTGTATGATACCTTTACATCTCCGTATCCTGCAGTCTGCAGTTTTTCGGTTATTTCATCCCTGCCGTACC
The DNA here is from genome assembly GCA_964621005.1 of uncultured Rikenella sp. Classification (GTDB taxonomy): domain Bacteria; phylum Bacteroidota; class Bacteroidia; order Bacteroidales; family VadinHA17; genus SR-FBR-E99. The sequence goes on along the minus strand of CAZUIF010000015.1, from coordinate 79,600 downwards.
CGTCACGCACGTGCTCACCGATGAAAGAGGTGTCACCGTCGCCGTGCACGTCCGAACCGCCCTGGTCAGAAGGGGTGGAGATCACAAGATATCCGCCGTCCGATGTCATCTTAAGGAAGTTGGAGAAAACTGTCCGGTCTTCGGCAATGTGTTCCATCACGTCAACGCAGAGGATGAGGTCATGTTTCGTCCCGCTGCTCCACGTAACCAGGTCAGCCTCAACTGCCTGCACCCGGCCTGACAGTCCTGTACGGCTGAAGAAGGTGTTGCAGTCGGCAACCTGTTCACTCTTTATATCGGCTGCCGTGATCTTCCACGATGGGAACCGTGTGGCCATCCACCAGGAATACTGGCCGAAGCCCATCCCGGCGTCAAGCACTTTTGCTTCGCGCGGCAGCGCAGACCCCAGCCTCCTCAGAGCACGCCTCACATGCCAGGAACGGAGAAGGAGGATGTTCAGCAGGCGGTAAAAGAGCTTCCTGAGCAGGGGATGACGGTTGAAAACCTTCCCCAGGAGCTCCTTGATGGGGTCATAGTGCATCTTGATTATTCCTTGAGCAGTTTGGAAATGTTGTCAATATAGTCATTGCTGTCGTCAACGAAGAAGGCTATCTCCGGGACGATGCGAAGCTGGTTGCGGATCTTCTGTCCAAGCTCGTACCGCAGTCTGGGCACGCTGTTGCGAAGCACTTCAAGGGTGGCGGCAGACCCTTCCGAGGGGAAGACGCTTACCCATGTCTTTGCCAGTGACAGGTCGGGACTGACGCGTACCGTGGTGACCGAGATCATTTTGCCGGGTGCAAGCTCTGCGCCGTGGTGCATGATGATCTCAGCAAGCTCCTTCTGCACCAGCCGTGCAACTTTCTTCTGCCGTGTGGATTCCATTATTACCAAATTACCCGGCAAAAATACGAAATAAGTTCGGTACTGCAGTCCCGGTCCGCCAGCCGGCGGAAACGGGATTAGTCCTGCTTCCCGATCCTCCGGCCGGAGGATACGGTACTTCGCCTACGTCGGAGTCCCAGACTGCTGACTGGTACTGCCTACTGATTTCTGCTGATGGCCGGAATTCGCGAATAATAGCTACTTTTGCAGCAGGTAATATTTTATTAATGGATACGGTAGTAAGCGGCATACGGTCAACTGGCAATCTTCACCTGGGGAACTATTTCGGTGCACTCAGGAATTTTCTCAGAATGCAGGAAGAAAACAACTGTTTTTTCTTTGTGGCAGATTATCACTCACTTACAACACACCCGCATCCTGATGACATTCACGGTAATATAAGGCAGGTGCTCGCCGAGTACCTTGCCGCAGGGATAGACCCTGAAAAGGCGACTGTATATGTGCAGAGTGATGTGCCCGAGGTTACCGAGCTCTACCTGCTGCTAAACATGATTGCATATGTTGGTGAGCTGGAGCGCACGGCATCCTTCAAGGAGAAGATCCGCAAGCATCCTGACAACATCAATGCCGGGTTGCTGACCTATCCGGTACTCATGGCTGCGGATATAATAATACACCGGGCCCACAAGGTGCCGGTGGGAAAGGACCAGGAACAGCACCTGGAGATGACGCGCCGTTTTGCACGCCGGTTCAACACGATGTACGGGGTTGAATACTTCCCCGAACCTGATGCATACAACTTCGGGAAGCAGCTTATAAAGATCCCCGGCCTTGACGGTAGCGGTAAGATGGGAAAGAGCGAGGGCAACGGCATTTTCCTTGCTGACACCCCGGCCGAGATCCGCAAAAAGGTGATGAGGGCGGTAACGGACACCGGTCCGGAGAAACCGGGTTCGGAGCCGTCAGAGCCGGTGAAGAACCTCTTCACAATCATGGAGGTGGTTTCGGACCCTTCCACACTGGCTTTTTTCCGCGAGCGGCATGCCACCTGCCAGATCAGGTACGGTGACCTCAAGAAGCAGCTTGCAGAGGATATAATTAAAGTTACTGATCCCATCAGGATGCGGATTAACGAGATCCTGGATGACCCTGGTTATCTTGGCAGGGTGGTTTCGGCCGGAGCCGAGAAGGCAAGGGCAAGCGCCTCAAAAACAATAAGTGAGGTAAGGGAAATCATCGGTTACCGGCCCTTCACACATTGACTACCGGGGCCCTTTCAAAGGGGGCAGTCCGGTCAAACAGCCAGCGATATGTAATATGAGTTTTGATGATCCTTGCCCCGATCTGGTCAAGGAGATGCATCATCGACGGGTTGAAGTCGCCTATCCAGTTGAACTCAAGCTCCCTGTACGGGAACCTGTCTGACATTGCCAGCCTGGCAAATGACATGATGAGGGCCCCTTCCACCCCTTTGCGCTGATGTTCCGGCACAATACCGAATATCAGTCCGAAAGCCTTTGTCAGTTCCTTCTTTATATGTCTGTACCACAGGAACTTCAGCCGTCCCACGTGATTAAGCCTGCCGTTGAGGTGTTTCACTATCTGGTTTACCTCGGGGAGCATTATAAAGAAACAGATAGGTTCGTTCCGGTAAAAGCCGAACCAGAGCAGTTTTTCATCGAGTACCGGTCTGATGCTCTTCAGGATGAGCCTGGCGTGGCCCTCGCTGATGGTTTTCACTCCCGGGAAACGGGCCCATCCCTTGTTGTAGACAATCATAAAGTTACGGGCAACCTCGCGTAATTCACCCATGGTCATGTACCTGAATGAATAATCGGGGTTGGAGAAGATCCTCTCTGCCTTTTCCCTGATCACGGGGCTCAGCCGGCTGTCATCAACAGGTATATGGTATGTGTACTGCTCGAAATAGTTTCTGAAACCGTATGCCTCGAAGAGCTCCCTGTAGTACGGCGGGTTATAGGGCATGCAATAGTTCGGCGGGAGGAATCCGTCAACGAGCAATCCCCACCAGCGGTCGCGGTCACCGAAGTTTATCGGCCCCTCCATTGCTGTCATTCCTTTTTCAGCCAGCCAGTCGCGGCACGCGTCAAACAGGATTTTAGCAGCATCATGGTCATTGATGCACTCGAAGAAGCCCATTCCGCCTACGGTTGCTCCTTGAGAGTTTGAGATCTTCCTGCTGTAGAAGGCAGCCACCCTGCCGACAGTTTTTCCGTTGCTGTCGCGAAGCAGCCATCTGACTGCCTCACCGGTACGGAAAAGGGTGTTTGTGGAGGGATGAAAGACTGACTCCACATCCTTTGTCAGGGGCTTAACCCAGTTGGGGTCTCCCCTGTTTATTGATGCCGGAAGCTCATGAAAGTCCCTGATATCTTTTTTGCCGGTGAGTTCAGCAAGCCTGTAACCGTGATCCATTCCCCTCTGAATAACCAAATTTTCTGAAAATTACTCAATCATTTCGGAAATCCAAATGATAAGTAATCCGGAAAAGAGGAGGTCAGATCTTTACCCTGGCAGACAATATGAAATTTCTTCCCGGCGCTGCTATGCCTGATGAATAGGTCCTGTACCTGAGATCGAGGAGGTTTTCCGCCCCGGCAGTCAGGTCGAGCCTGTTGCTTATGTTGCACGATACCTTGAAGTTAAGCGTGAACCACGCCGGACACCACGGGTTTCCGTTTTCGTCCTCTGCATACAGGTAGGGCTTGTCTCTCTCGCTGGGAGCCATCCTGTCATAGGTTATGCTTCCGTTGTAAACGGCATACAGGTCGGCCTTCAGTGCCGAACGCTCGAAGATGAGATGGGTGGTCCCGAACAGTGGCGGAACATGCCGGAGAGGTTCATTCTCATCGTCATGTCCTCCGGTAAGGGAGAGTGACGACTTGACCCTGATGAACGAGGAGGGTCTCAGCTCAGCCTTCAGCTGCGTACCGTATACGATCGCATAACCGGCATTGACCATGGCATAAACCTGGCTCTCCTCACCCTGAAATTCGATAGTCGGCTCACCGTTGAAGAGAAACTCACGACGAACCATTGCATTGTTAAGGTAGGAGTAAAACAGGGAGGCCTCCGCCAGGAGCATTTTTCCGAACTCCCTTGATGCCCCCAGGTCAATATTGTACAGATATTCCGGCTTCAGGTCAGGATTGGGTACCACGAGAACGCCGGGAGCTGATTCAAACACCTTTCCCAGGTCATCAAGGTTCGGAGCCCTGAAGCCGGTTGAGAGGTTGAGAGTCAGCTCGGTGCGCTTGTCAGGCCTGAAGACGGCACCGGCTGCGCCGGTCAGGGCACCGTTGGCCGATTCAATTGTTGTAAAGGGGAAGTCGTAATATGAATTGTCTGCAATCTCAGAGTTCAGGCTTACATAGTTGTACCTGGCACCGGTGCTGACCGTGAACCTGTCGCTCAGGCTGAACTTGTATCCCCCGTAAACGGAGGCGCTGTTATAGATGTTTTTTCCGTTGGGGTAACGTGATCCTGCCGGCGTAGTCACCCCGGTCACAATATTCTTCACGTCAGCAGTGCTGCGTATATTGTTCCACACATATTCGGCGCCATAGTAAAGGAGGTTGTCACTTTTGCCGGTCTTTTTATCGAAGTCGAGGTTGGCTGACCATATTCCCACTTTCTCAGTCTGTTCATTCAGGTCCGTTTTGTTGAGGGCCCTGTCATGGCGGCTCTCGCGGTAGTCCTGGCGTGCAACTGTCAGGCGGGCTTCGTCAAACAATGTTGTTGGCCTGTTGTACCGGGCGGTTGAGTTGGTCATCATCCAGACCTGTGGCCCGTAATACCAGTCGCCGTACCTGAGCGTACTGTTTTTTACCTGGATGAGCCGGTCGTAGCGGGGAACGTCAGACAGGTGAGAATAGTGGTGCGAGAGATCTATCTCCAGGTATCTGCCGGCCTTGAACCTCAGCTTGTTTGTCGTATTAAGCTGGCTGTATCCTGAGGCTACCTGTTTGCGTGGGTTGCTGTTCACCATAACGCTGTCACGGTTGCCGTAGCGAACCTGGTAGACATTGCGGAGGTATTCGGGATGTGATACCGAGCCCATGACCAGGTCACCGAAGTCGGACCACGTGAATGATGACAGGAATGCCACGCGCCTGCCTCCGGCATTGAACCAGGCATGGTATGTCTGTTCACTGGCAGCCGAGGACCAGCGTGCCATTGCCTCGGCCTTGAAGAGCAGGGAGTCACCCGTTGAGAAGAGAGCCCTCCTTGTGTGGAAGTCCATCACCCCGCCCAGGGCGTCGCTGCCGTACATTGTGGCTCCCGGCCCGAAGATGATCTCGGTCCGTTCTATTATGTTAGGGTCTATTGAAATTACATTCTGAATGTTTCCCTCGCGGTAGATGGCATTATTCATCCTGACACCGTCAACGTTTATCAGCACCCTGTTTGTGGCAAAGCCGCGTATCATGGGGCTGCCTCCGCCGAGCTGGCTCTTCTGCACGAAGACGTCACCCATTGATATCAGGTCAGCGGCCGTCTGCGGGTTCATGATCCTCACCGCAGGAAGGGAAACTACGCTGATAAGATTCGGAACCTCCTCCGATTTCTGTTCCCAGCGGTTTGCAGAGACGATGAACTCCTCCACCTCGAAGGTCTTTGTCACAAGCTTAACAGTCCATCCTGCCACCTTCAGTTCCGCAGGGGTGAATGAAACCCTTTCATATGAAAAATGCTGAAAATAAACAGGTTGCCCTTCCGGGAATCCGGCCAGGCTCACCTTGCCGGAGGGATTCGTATAGCCAAACTGGGTTCTGGACTCGTTGTAGACGGCTACGTCAGATACCGGCTTGCCGTCATCAGCGCTCAGAACGGTAACTGTCTGTGCCCTGAGAGCCAGGAACGGAAGCAGGAACAGCAGCAGAAAGGAGATCTTTTTCATAGGTTAAAACGTATTTGCCATGCGATAGCGCACAAAAAGCGTTCCATTCGTGTCTGCTCAGGATATGTTTCCCGGCATAACTCGGGCGTCTCGTCAAACTCTTTGCCGGGGCAAATTAATATTTTATATTTTTGATGTTATATACCTAAAGGAATAACTGTGCGAAGGAGGACAGGCATCATAGCGGTGGGGCTTCTTGCAGTGGCGCTGGCTGTGGCAGCTTTCTTTATCCGGAAGGAGAAGCAGGTTGTTGTCATTGATCCATGGGAGGCTGTGCCCGGCGATGCTTTCCTCATCGCCGAGACCGGCGATTTTCCGGAGCTACTTACAAGCATCACTGATCCGGCAGGTATTCTCGCTGACCTGACCGGGATGGAATGGGCTGCTTCGCTCGTCCGGTCGGCAGCAGACATTGACAGCGTCACCGGGGGCAGGGAGGTGCGTGAACTGATCAGTAACCGTAAGATGCTCATTTCGTTTCATGTTACCGGGCAGCAACATGCTGCGCCACTGGTCATTATGAACACCGGGCCCGCGTTCAGGGCGCGGAAACTCACCGCCCTGTGCAGCCAGGCAGGAGCTGTGGTGACCGACAAACGTGACCTGGGAGGTACACGCACATTCACCGTTACGTTCACCAGGGGAAGCCGGCAGACGCCTGTTTACATCGCCCTCACCGCCGGCATCATGATCATTACCCCGGCGGAGAGTTTGCTCACTGCAGCTCTGGAGAACAGGAATGCAGGGTCAGACATACGCCACCAGCAGGGATTCACCCCTGTTGTCAGTGCTGCCGGCAAGGAAGCTGACAACATATTCCTGCTGTTCAGAAACCTCCCGCCCTTTCTAAGGTCTTTTATCAATCCTGAAGATATTGCAGGCATCACCTCTGTAGCAATTGCCGGCGGAGGCGATCTGACCACCGCCGAGGACGGTCTCTTTATAAGCGGGTTCCTTACAACCTCTGGGGCAGGTGCCGGCACTGACCGGCTTAAGGATGTGGTTCCTGCCGAAAGCGGTGTACCGGGGATACTGCCGCGAAGCACCTTGAGCTACAGCACCGTGATGCGCCGTGCATCACTCGCCGGCGAAACGGTGGCAGACCCTGCCTCAATAAACGCTACTGACCTGGCACTCATACTCAGCCCGTTCACCGGCACGGAGGTAACTGAGGCACTGATTACCACCGGAGATGGAACCGGGAGAATACGACTGTTCAGGATGACTGACCGCCGGTCAGCGGAAGAGGTGCTAAAACAGAGGCTGACAGCCAAATACCGTTCAATGGGACTGAGGGAAAGTCATTTTGTGGCATCGGCCAGGGGTACCGGCGGGGATGAGGAGGTGATCTACCGGATGCCTTTCAACGGGGTGGCCTCCATACTTGCGGGAACGGAAAAAAGCAGGGCCGGTGACGGGTGGATTACGTTTACAGGGTCATACATGATATTCTCTGACTCTCCTGAAGCTCTGGCCTCAGTTCTGAGGGATTCAGGCAATGAAAATACACTCATCAATGATCCGGGATTCAGGGAGATGGAGAAGACCATGCCCAGCAAGAGTTCCTTCCTCTTCTGGTCATCAGGGAAGGTGCTGAGATCACTCATCTCAGAGTACCTCACGCCGGCGGCAGCTGCATCCCTCACTGACAGGGTGCTGTCGGGGATCAGCGGGGTGGGCGTGAGCCTGACCCCCAGCAATGGGATGATATATACGAGCCTCTCGGTAAGGTACAGCACAGACGGAGAGCACGCTGCCGGCTACACCGGTATCACGGCTGCCGACGACACCCCCACAGCCGGGACAGCTGAGACTGGCTCCGGTGATTCATCAGCCCTGAGACTGGTCTGGAAAGTGAAGCTGGATGCCGAACCTGCAATAAAGCCATTCTTCTTCACCAATCACAACACCGGCGCAACCGAGATATTCATCCAGGACCGGAACAACAACATCTACCTGATAAGTCCGTCAGGCAAGATCCTGTGGAAAGCCGCAATCAGGGAAAAGATCACCGGAGACATCTTCATGATAGATTATTACAGGAACGGTAAACTGCAGTTGCTCTTCGCAGGGCGTGACTATCTCCACCTGGTTGACCGCAACGGCAACTATGTTGACAAATACCCGGTAAAAATGCGGTTCCCGGCATCCAATGCGCTTGCAGTCTTCGATTATGAGAACAACAGGGATTACAGGCTCTGCGTGGCAGGGGATGACCGCAGGATATACATCTATGACCGTTCAGGAACACCGGTGAGGGGCTGGAACCTGTTCACCACCCGGGGAAGGGTGACTGATCCGGTCTTATTCTTCAGGGTAAAGGGTAAGGATTACCTTTTTGCCGCCGATGACCAGGCTGTATATGTCCTCGACCGCACCGGCAATATAAGGGTGGCTCACCCGGACCCGCTGGCTAAGGCTCCCGGATCAGCTGCCAGGCTCACATCCGGCAGCGAGCCAGCCATCATCTTCTCCGACCCTGACGGGAATACGGTGAGGCTGATGTTCGACGGAACCGTGAAACGTGACACACTTAAGGGCGTCTCCTCACTTGCCAGGTCAGAATTTGCTGACATAGACGGTGACAACTCTACTGATCACCTCACTCTTGAACGTGGCGTTCTGAAAGCATTTGACGGCAGCGGAAGGGAGATGTGGAGCTACAGTGCCGGCGACGGTGAGATGACAGGCCCGGTTGTCTTTTCTGCGGGCACCGGTGAGCGGCGCACAGCAGTATATGACCCGGTAAAAGGAATGCTTCACCTGGTGGGACGGAACGGCACCCCGGTCACAGGATTTCCGCATCCGTCAGGGCCGTTCTTCAACATAGGAAGGGTGACAGGCAAGAGTACATGGAACCTCATAGCATCAGAAAACGAGACCTGGTTAAGCAATTACGAACTGAATTCCGCTTCAAAGTAACATATAACAAGATGAAAAGACAGATACTGGCGCTGCTACTGCTGATATCAGCAGTTACAGCCGGCAATGCACAGAACAGTCAGGTTCTTTATTTCATGAACCTGCCACAGGCAACAACAATGAATCCTGCCCTTAAGCCTGCCGGGAGATTCTACCTCGGATTGCCAGGGATATCAGATATTTCTGTCAGGGTTGACAACAATTTCCTGAGTTTTTCAGACCTCTTCGCTGACGGGATCATCTCAGACACAACCATGTCTTTCCTGAATGACGGACCGTGGCTTGAAGACTTCCTGGGGGGCCTTGGTGACAACAACTCACTTGAACCCCAGGCCGGCATAAGGCTCTTCGGCCTCGCCTTTACAGTAAAGGATAACTTCAGGTTCAGCTTCGACATCACTGCCCGCGCTGACGCGAACATAGTATTTCCCGGCGATCTGCTCAGGCTTGGTCTGAGGGGAAACAGCGATTTCATCGGCAAGACGATAGATCTCTCCTCCTTCAAAACCGATATGACCATGTACGGGGAGATTGGCTTCGGAGCATCCGGGAACATCACCGACAGGCTGAGGATAGGGGGCCGGCTCCTGGTCCTTTCCGGAGTGGCATCAGGATACCTGACCAACAACCATTCCTCACTGACGATCAATGAAGACTTCACCCATACCGCCGAGGCTGATATGCAGGTCAACTTCAGTGCTCCAATTTACTTCATCACCGAGGATGACGGCAGCATACACGGAGCCGAGTTTGATGAAGCCAGGTTTAACGATGCAGCCAGCACAATACCGTACCTGACGGCCATGTCAAACCCCGGTATCGGCATTGACCTTGGCGCAGAGTACCGGATCAATGACATGTTTGCCCTGTCGGCTGCCGTGAAGGACCTCGGATTCATCAAATGGAAGAGAGACCTGTCACAGCTTTCACTTAAATCAAGCTTCCGGTTCAACGGCCTGACAATGCAGGATGTATATGACGAGAGCCTCAGCTTTGATGAGCTTATTAACTGGACTATCGACAGCCTCCAGAATGAACTCGTTCTGGAGGATAATCCCGGGGAGTATACAACCCGTCTGCCGGCAACGGTGATCGGGGCCTTCGGCTTCACACCGGTAAAGTTCCTGACCCTCGGGGTGGTGTCACAGACACGGTTCGAGGGACCGGTAATCCATCAGGCAACAACCCTCTCCGGCAACCTGAACTTCGGCAATTCCTTCTCCACCACGGTGGCATACACTGCTGCCAACAGGCGCTATGACAACCTGGGCTTCGGGTTGGCGTTAAGGGGAGGCTTCACGCAGTTCTTTGTCCTTGTTGACAATATACCCCTCAAGTGGACTACCGTAACAAGCGGGGAGGGATCATTCAGGATACCGGAGTACTGGAACACGGTTCATGCAAGGTTCGGTCTCAACCTTGTTTTCGGTAACCGTCAGAGGGAGGAGACGCTGATGAATCCTTGAGCTGTCTTGCCAGGGCGTTGGCAAAGACAAAGTCGTTCAGTTTGATATTTTCTGACTTCAGGATTTCACTCCTGTTGCCTTCCCAGCACTTCTCGCCCTCTTCGATGAAGATGATCTTATCACCGTTCTCCATCACTGAATTCATGTCATGGGTGTTGACTATTGTGGTCATGTTCAGCTCGACAGTAATCTCATGTATCAGTTCGTCTATGACGATTGATGTTTTGGGATCAAGGCCGGAGTTCGGTTCGTCACAAAAGAGGAACCTGGGTTTGAGGGCAATGGCACGGGCAATGGCCACTCTCTTCTTCATCCCTCCCGACAATTCAGAGGGAACGAGGCTGTTGGAACTGACAATATTCACCCGGTCAAGGCAGAAGTTAACCCGTTCGAGCTTCTCTTCATAAGACATTGTTGTGAACATGTCCAGCGGGAACCTCACATTTTCCTCGACGGTCATTGAATCGAAGAGTGCGCTTCCCTGGAAGAGCATTCCCATCTGCTGGCGCAACTCCTTTCGTTCCCTGAAATCAAGTTTCGTAAAAGGTGCATCATTATAGAAGATCTCCCCCCCGTCAATATCAAGAAGCCCGACAAGGCATTTCAGAAAAACGGTCTTGCCGGATCCGCTCTTCCCGATGATCAGGTTGGTTTTACCCGGCTCGAAGACGGCTGAGATGCTGGTAAGCACCTGGCGGTCGCCGAATGTTTTGGATATATTTTCTGCCCGTATCATGAGAGAAGCAGCTGTGTAAGGATGACGTTGAACAGCAGTATTGTCACGCTGCTGTAAACCACGGCCCTGGTGCTTGCACGGCCCACCTCGAGTGAGCCACCTTCGACTATGTATCCCTGGTATGCCGAGACTGTTGTGATAATAAAGGCGAAGATTACGGTTTTTATCAGGGCATAGGTGATATAGTAGGGGATGAATGCATACTGAATGCCGTAGATATAATCCTGGGAAGAGATGACACCGGCGCTTGTACCCACAATCCATCCGCCCGTTATTCCGGTTATGATGCTTATCAGTGTGAGGAACGGGTTGAAAAGGACGGCGGCGACCACCTTCGGCAGGATAATGTACGAGGCGGAGTTGACTCCCATAAGCTCAAGGGCATCAATCTGTTCCGTGACTCTCATCGTGCCAATCTCGGATGCTATGTTGGAGCCCACCTTTCCGGCCAGTATGAGGGCCACAATTGTGGAGGAGAACTCCAGCAAAATCGAGTCCCTGGCGCCGAGGCCGATGAGATAGGTAGGGTAGATCGGATTTTCAGTGTTGTAGGCTGTCTGAAGGGTGATAACGGCCCCCATGAAGAAGGAGACGATTGTGACAATGCCTATTGACCTTAGTCCCAGGCTCACCAGTTCCTTCATCGTCTGATGGTAGTACATTGAATGCTTCTCCGGCCTGGCAAATACTCTGCCAAGCAACATCCAGTAAGAGCCGAATCCTGAAAGGAATCTGAACATGTGAATCAATTGTCAGCCCAAATTTAACAATAATTCGCCGCACAGCTGCCCGGGCCGGTTTTCCTGCAAGGTTTTTATATATTTGTAGTAATGCATAACAATTCATAGCAATCATGAAGAACCGTTATTTGCTGATCATGGCCGGTGGTGTCGGAAGCCGTTTCTGGCCGTTGAGCAGGAGGGAGAAGTCAAAGCAGTTTCTCGATATACTGGGAACAGGAGAGACTCTTATCCAGATGACTTACCGCCGCTTCAGGAACATTTGCCCGCAGGAAAACATTTACGTTGTAACGAATGAAGACAGCAGTGACATAGTTGTCAGCCAGCTCGGGATTGACCCTGACCATGTCCTTGCAGAGCCGCTGAGACGTAACACAGCTCCCTGTATCGCATACGGAATTTTCCGCATCATGTCTGAGAACCCTGATGCAGTCATTACGGTTGCACCCTCGGATCACCTTATAACGAAGGAGGACGAGTTCCGAAAGGTGATGGACGAAGCCTACAGGTTCGCTTCTGAGAATGATGCCCTGCTGACACTCGGGATCAGGCCTGACAGGCCGGAGACCGGATACGGCTATATCCAGGCCAACACCATGCAGCCGGTCAGCGGATATGAAGATCTTCACAAGGTAAAGGCCTTCACGGAGAAGCCTGAGCTGGCAATGGCGAAGCTTTTCATTGAGAGCGGCGACTTCTACTGGAACAGCGGCATTTTCATCTGGAAGGCTGCAACAATAATGGAGTCGTATAACAGGCACCTGCCTGATATCTTCCATACGTTCCATGAAGGGAAGGAGCTCTTCAGCACCCCGGCCGAGAAGGATTTCATAACCAGGGCATATGCCCAGTGCAGCAGCATCTCGGTTGATTACGGAATCATGGAGAAGGCTGACAACGTGTATGTTATATGCACTGACCTCGGCTGGTCAGACCTTGGAACATGGAGTTCACTTTATCTCCATTCCGAACATGACAGGAATGACAATGCCGTGCTCAGTTCGAAAGCCTTCACATACAATTCCGAAGGAAACATTGTCAGTCTTCCCCAGGGCAAGGTGGCCGTTATCCAGGGACTGGATGACTATATTATTATTGACAGCGGTGATGTGCTCCTGATAGTTTCGCGCGAGCAGGAGCAGAATATAAAGCTTTATCTTGATGATGTCGGCCGTGAGGCCGGTGAGAAATACCTGTGATCATGCACAGGAAGCGGCAGATCTCAGACCTCTGCCGGTACGATGGACACGGCAGGATCGTTGTACATATACAGGTAACGGCAGGTCTCAGACCTGCCGTTACGATGAATGGATACAGAACCTGCCTGTGTGGCAGAACCCTGCCTAGTATTCCCAGAGATCCTGTTCAAAGTTGAAGATTTCGTTCTTGATCCTTTCCGCTTCGAATATCTGTGAGGGGCCCATCTTGTACTGGTTTATGGACCTGTCGTCATAGACGTTGGATTCAGCAACAATGTACCCGTTGAACCTTCGCTGGAGCATCAGATCCTCAAAGGAGATCCTTTGTGCATCATTGTAGGAGTTGAATGCCTCACTCTGTGCAAGTGCCTGTCTCACATCCTCATACCTGATCCAGAAGAGACGTCTCTTCACAAGTCTTGAGGTGATGGGGTCATAACCCATATAGATCGGGCATATTCCAATGATACGGACATCCAGGCGGGAGTGCTTCTTGTCAAAGAACCACTCCTCAAGCAGCATCAGCTGCTTGATGTCTGCCGGGTTCTCCATGTTTGTCACTGTGGAGTCGTGTTCCATGCCGTCGGCGCCGACAACTGCAATTGTAAGTGTATCGCGGTTCATTTTGGCAGCGATGTCATTGTATGTTGTTGGCACTGTCATGGCGTCACCGTCGGTGGCCGGAACCCTTCCCGAGAGGATCTCGTTCAGCAGGATGCCTGAAAAGTTCATCCTTCCGTCAGACATATCCGATACGAAGCGGTTGGTTGCTCCGTCGTACTTAAGTGACGGGTAGTAGAGGTTCAGGTTCATCTTCTCCCTCAGGTCGATTATACGGTATAGTCTCTTTGACCAGATCACGTCTGATTCACCAAGATAGGTATAGTTCACCTTCTGGTTGTCGGGCATCTGCTTTGTGTAGATGTCGCCAAACGACTGGGCCATTGCGCCTGTACAGATCAGGAGGCCTGCGAGGCCTGCCAGGATTGTCCTGTTCATGGTTTGTATCTTCTGTTGTTAGTTAATCTTAAGAATGATCGGGTTGAGGTCCCTGGTTCTGCCGTCGGGTCCAACTGCCTTGATCTTTTCAATTATAAGTTTCTGTCCGGCGCGCAGGTTGGCAATAAGGCCTTTCTGCTTGTCGGTAAGCCTGTTGTTGTTTGATTCGGCTGTGATTTCAAAGCCCTTGTCATTGACAGAGACAGTGAATCCTGTTACGGTATAGGTGAGGTCAAACTCGAAGTTTTCGAGTACTGCGGTCACCACCTGCTGTGCGGATGCCACGCTCTTGAGCACGGTACCCTCCTTCATGTTGGCAAATCTTGCCTCCGGGTCAGGCAGACGCCTTACCCTGAATTCCACTGCCGGGAATGTCTGAACCTTGCCGTCGATGTTGGCTGAAACGATGATCTCTGCGTTCTGGCCAACGGTGCGTGGCTGTGCAACGTATTCACCGCGGTAGTCCTTGTATTTGCCCTTTTTGATGTCACCGTTTGTCATCCTTACGGTAAGCTTGTCAGATCCCACACCCGGGACTGAAATGTCAAGCGGGTTCTGTATTCCCTGGTAGAGGACGTTCATTGCCGTAGGGGACACAACCACGTTGGGCATGCCCACAGAGTACTTCTGGTCGAAGTTGAAGGTACGTACGCTGCCGTCCGGGGCTTTCATCCTGATAACGCCTCCCCATGATTTCTCTCCTACCGAACTGGCCCTGACACTGTAGATCCCGCGGCCTGATTCATCGATGTCAAGCTTCTGGGCATTGGCAGAAGGCTCATATATCTTGGTTCCGTCAGGATTATTCCTGGTTGTATAAGGTCCGACGAAGATTTCCAGGTCCTGGGTAGTATCGGTAGCAGCCACAAAAACGCGTGCATCATACGTATTTCCCTGCATCACATAAGAGGTGTTGGTAGTGACAGTGGGGACGATATAGTTGAACCTGAAGGCACCTGCGTCAATCTGCGTATAGAGGAAGTTGAGCACATCGGTTTCTGCGTTACGTACATCAACCTGCATCTTTGAGAGGATTGTGATCACAGCTACCAGCGGCAGGGTCTGGAAGTTGGCATTTACCCATTTTTCCTTTCCTGTACCCTCAAGATTCTCGGGATCATCTGTGTTGAGTATATCGAGAATAGACCGTTCGGCGTTGGTATCCTTACCTTCCAGGGTCTCAATGAGGAACTCACGGTAGTCTTCTATCAGCGCCTTGAGGTCATTTCCTTTTCCGTCCTGGTTAGCGCCTATAAGCACTTCCGACGGAACGTTGTTTTCGTCAATCTTCTTGACCTTGGTAACGTCAATCTGACCGTCGGGAAGAAGAGCTTCCGATTCAGGGCCTTCAGCGGTAGTAATGATCTCAATCTTAAGGTCCTGGATGTAGTTATAGACCTCATCAGCACGGCTCTTGACATCGTATGCCTTCACCTTCCATGCTTCCGCTTTTTCGGGATTCTCTTCAGCAGCTGCTCTGAATGCTGCGTAGGTTTCCTCGTTCTTCTTAATGTAGTTGGCGGTGGTCTTGGTCAGGCTCAGGTCAACCTTCTTGAAAGCCTCAACTGCCTCCTTTGAAACGTTAAGAGCAAGCATTGCTGTCAGGATGAGGTACATCATCCCGATCATCTTTTGCCGCGGGGTCTCTTTTCCCTTAGCCATTTGCTGATAGTTTAAATGTTAGCGTATATATTGACGAAATCAACATTACTTCACGTTCATGGCGGCAAGCATGTTGCCGTAAACACTGTTAAGGGAGCTGAGGTTTTCATTCAGCCTGGCTACCTGTTCACGGTATTTCTTCGTGTCATCGGCAGAGCCGGAGAGGTCTTTCATCAGACCCTCTATTCCCTTGTAAATGACTTCGGTGCTCTTAACATGGTCATTGGCGCCGCGGAGCTGCAGTTCATAGGCAGCGTTGAGGGCAGACAGGTTCTTGTTGAGAGCCTCGAGCTTCTCGTGATATGATTTGCCTCCGGTTTCAATAGTCTTTGAAGACTCGCCGATAGCCTGGTATACATTGCTTGTGTCAGTCATTGACCTTGCAGTCTGTTTTACCGATTCGGAAAGGTTCATCAGTGACTCGTTGGCCTTTCTGATGGTACCGGCGTACTCATTTGTGGTAGCCGCCAGGTCACCCATGGCGTTGAAGTTGTTAGTGGTCTCGGTGAGCTTCTTCAGACCCTGGCTGAGGCTGTCGAAAACGGCCGGTGTTATTCCGGCATCGGCAAGCATCTTGTCGAACTGTGAAAGCCCTGCTCCGCCGCCGTAACCGCCGCCGCCACCGCTGCCGACAGCTGCAAAGCCGATTTCCTCTCCTGAGTAGTTCGGATCAAGTTGCGGGTAAACGAGCTTCCAGTCAGGCTCCTCCTTGAGCGGCTCAAAGGCTGAAAAGAAGAAGATGACAGCTTCAGTGATGAGACCCACTGACAGGAACAGACCTGCCATTGGATAGTGCTGAATCTTGAAGAGAGCACCGATGATAACGACCGAGGCACCCCAGCCGTAAAGTTTGGACATGAATCCTTTCCACTTACTTGTATGAACAATTTCCGAGAGGCCCATATAATTACGTATTAAGGTTAAACAGTATTAGTTATTAACTCCGATATAGGTTCTGACATTGCGGAACCCGACAAAAGATTTTGTTGAGTCCTGGTATTCGTAGTCCCTTGACGAGGTCTGCATGAAGTATGCAATATCCTTCCATGAGCCTCCCCTGATGACCTTGCGCTTGAGCACGGCAGGATCCTCGGGACGGGCATTGTATTCATAGTCAGGATTAAGGTCATGGGTAAAGACGTATGATGAGGGATGGTAGGCGTTTGATGTCCACTCGGCCACGTTGCCGGCCATGTCAAACAGTCCGTATTCGTTTGGTTCGAAGGAAGCGACCTTGATCGTATAAACTGCTCCGTCGTCGATATAATTGCCGCGAAGGGGCTTGAAGTTTGCAAGGAAGCAACCCTGGTAGTTGCGGGTGTAGGGGCCGCCCCACGGATACATGGAGAGGTCAAGTCCGCCGCGTGCTGCATATTCCCATTCGGTCTCCAGCGGGAGGCGGTAGTTGTGAACATCGGCGATACCCTGGGCACGCAGGTGCTCGTTCATGAAGTTGGTACGCCATACGCTGAATGCGCGGGCCTGTACCCATGATACACCAACAACAGGGTAGTCATCATATCCGGGATGCCAGAAGTAAAGCGTGGCCCACGGTTCATTGAATGAATAGGTGAAGTCCCTTATCCAGGCAAGTGTATCAGGATAGATATTCACAACATGGTGCATTATAAAGGAGGAGCGGTCCTTAACCTCCGTGGTGTTACCCTCGAGGTCGGTGACAGTACCTTCGTACTTCTGGTCCTTATAGTTGTACCTGGCTTTTGCAGCCTGCTTGTAGTCAACCCAGAAATAAGAGTAGTTCAGGAGCCGGGTGTCCCACTGCTTGTTCCCGTTGAATCTCTCTTCGGGGGGGTAGTACATGCTTTCAAGCACAGCCTGGACGTTCTCGTCTTCATAGTCAATCTCCTCATCCCAGTTCAGTACGTTGGGCTCCATGACATTACCCTCTTCATCTGTCCTGAAGAATTCGTAACCCTCAATGCCTTCCTCTCCCAGTCTTGTCCTGAGGATGGAGTCACGCACCCAGTAGGTGAACTGACGGTATTTGTTATTGGTGATCTCGGTCTGGTCCATCCAGAAGGCTTCAACCGTAACTGTTTTTGAAAGGCTGTTCATTGCGCGCAGAGGATCCTGGTCACTCGGCCCCTGTATAAAGGAACCTGCCGGAATGAAAGCCATCTCAAACGGCTCCGGCTCGTAGAACTTCTTCCTTCCCTGAACGCCTGTCAACTCGCCTGATTCGTAAGAGCCACAGCTGCTTAAAATCAAGATCAACGCAAGAGCTAAAAGGGTTACCTTTTTCATATACTCATTAATTTAAATATGCAGTAAATTTATTTTTTCCTGTCCTTTAAAGGAAACGGATACTCCTGTACCTGGTAACGCTCTTCCCGAGACCGACGTCGAAGCTGTAAGAAACAACGAACTCATGCGAGCCGCTGGTTCCTTTTCTGATCTCCGATATCGGGAAGTCGTATCCATATCCAATCTTTAGACCGTTGTATAATTCTATGCCTGCGAATCCTGTGATTGCGTCACTTATCCTGTAAGAAACGCCACCCCATATCTTTTTATTGTATCTAACCATGGCGGTGGCTAAATATTGTGTTGCAGCACCGTCATTCACAATAAAAACAGATGGAACAAGCTCAAAGGAAGGATTCGGGAGCTGGAAGAGATACCCGGCAGTGAGGTAATATGTACGGCTGACGTAAGTGGCTGTTTGCGAATATTTTATTTTGGGCTGATTCAGGTGGGTGACGGATATGCCCGCATAGTAATTGAGCCCCTGGTAAAAGGCACCGGCAGAAATATCAAGTGCAAGAAAAGATTCATCATTTTCCGGAATCAGCGGGTCACCGGAGGGAGGTGTGTGTCCCGGCCCTGAAGGAATGAACCATTCAGGTGAGACTGTCTTGTTGAGCACCCCGGCGCTGAAGCCTGCCCCGAGGGTTCCGGTACCGATCGAGAAAAGACCGGAATAGGAGAGGCTTATGTCAATGTCATTGCTGAAGCCGTACTTGTCAGCCTCAACGAGGAGGCCGGCACCGCTGCGGAAGCCGAAGAGCGTAAAGGGTGCATTTACGCTGAAGAGCATTGTTGAGGGTGCACCGGGGAATCCAACCCACTGCTGGCGTGTGAGGGCTGATGCGGTTATCATCCCTGACATGCCCGAATAGCCGGGATTAAATGCCTGGGTGTTGAACATGTAATGGCTGAACACCGGATCCTGCTGACCGGATACGATGCCCGCCGGGAGTAACAATGCGAGGATGAATATCCTGAGTTTCTTCATATTCAGGGGGTGCCAGTAAACCCTTGTTTATAACGGGTAAAATAAATAAAAAAATATACATGCCACAAAATTGAGGCCAAAAATCAGTGACCGAACCTGAGCAGTCCGCGTGTCCACCTTACAGGTACCTGGTCACGGTTGGCCATGAGGTAGTCCTCATATGAACAGGCCAGGTATTGCGGCTCGCCGGCAGGATTGCGGATCTCCATCCACCAGCGGTCGGTAATCATGCTCTTGATGAAGATGGCTTCGCTCTCAAGATCACTGAGGGTAACATGGTAACGGGTGAACCTGCTGCTGGTCTGATCTTCGAGGAATGAGACCTCGTACTGTTTCTGCGAGAATCCCTCGAGAAAGAACCAGATCAGCTGTGCTGCAAGGTGGGATGTCTGCATCCTTGTATCAAGGGTGGGATTGACTTCCATCACGGAGAAGACTTTCAGGTTGTCTGAAAGTCCTGCGTACCTTGACAGCAGGCAGATCTCCTCACCGTAGAACCCGTTGGCGGAGGGGAGAAATGTTCCCGGTGCGTCAGACTGACGTACCGAGCCGATGTCAAACACTGCCGCAGAGGCATCACGGAAGAGCGGCTCGGTCTCATGCACCGCAGCACGCACCTCGCCTATGCGCATCATGTCATAATGCCTGCGGTTGAACCGGTTCACAACCTGCTGGTCAGTCAGGTATGTCTGGTGGCCTATGGCAGAAAGATGGGAAAGACCGCTGCCGCTGCGGTAGATGATGTCATTCATCCAGTTCAGAGAGTCCGACGGCCGCTTCTCGGCTGTAAAATCGATCCGTGAATCGACAGAGACGAGCGACCATTTCTGCTTTCCGGCAGAAAGTGCCCGGTCAATTGCAGGCATCAGGGCGCTGGTGCCCCCTATGACAACGGGTACGATATTTTTCGAAAGCAGTTGCAGCAGGACGTCACGCAGCCCTGCAACAGTATCATCAAACGATGCTCCAGGCCTGAAGTTGCCAAGGTCAGTGACCTTCAGCCTGCCCGGCAGCCTGGAAAAGGAGTAGAGACTCTTCCTGACGGCGTCAGGTGCCAGTGCTGCGCCCTCATTACCTGATGAACGGTCATCAGGCACACCAATGATGGCTACGGCAAAACCGTCAAGTTCACCGATGGGCTCATTCCCGGAATTTACAGCCACATTGTGAGGGAAGGCTGCAGAACCTTTCAGGGGTTCCACTCCGGGCTTGTCGAGGCATACAGGGTCAATATACTGGTTCAGGTCTATCATATAATATAATGTCACTTCTTCTTTTTGCCCCTGACACTTTTTGTCTTGCTCCCCTTTTCAATAATTGCCAGGCACTCCTCCCTGGTAAGCTTGTGCGGGTCGGTACCCTTCGGGATGCGGTAGTTGGTTTTGTCATGCATTATATACGGGCCGTACCTGCCGTTCAGCACCATTATATCACCGAGTTCGCTGATAACCTTCTGCTTCTCCCCCTCGCGCTTTTCGCGGATAAGCTCTGCTGCCCTCTCTTCGGTTATGGTATAGGGGTCATCCACCCCTCTTTTCAGGGAGTAGAACTTGCCGGCATGCTTTACATACGGTCCGAATTTGCCCACCCCGACAGTCATTTCGCTGTCTTCGAAGGTACCCACGGCGCGCGGCAGCGCGAAGAGGGCGAGGGCCTCCTCAAGAGTTATTGTCTCAAGCAGCTGGTCACGCCTCAGGTTTGCAAACCGCGGTTTCTGGTTTTCCGAGGCCTCGCCCAGCTGTACAACAGGCCCGAAACGGCTCATCTTCACCGACACCGGAAGACCCGTTGCCGGATCTGTCCCAAGCTGACGAGCGCCTGTCATCCGTGCACGGGTTGAGAGCGAATCATCCACGGTCTTCCGGAACGGTCCGTAAAACGTTGAGATCATCTTTTCCCACTTCATCTCACCTGCGGCAATCTCATCGAACTCCTTCTCAACCCCCGCAGTGAAGTTGTAATCAAGTATGTCAGGGAAGTTTGCAATAAGGAAATCGTTGACTATCATCCCGATATCCTTCGGGAAGAGTTTGGCTTTTTCCTTGCCGGCAACCTCTGTCTTTTCGCTCCTGGTGATCTTTCCCTTTACAAGGGTCAGCTGCGCAAGGTTGCGCTTCTCCCCGGGCCTGTCCTCGCGTGCCACATAGCCGCGCGACTGTATTGTAGATATAATGGGTGCGTATGTTGACGGTCTTCCTATACCAAGTTCCTCAAGCTTCTTCACAAGACTGGCTTCGGTGTAGCGCGGCGGGGGAGAGGTGAAGCGCTGCAGTGCCGTGATGCTTTCAGGGGTAAGCCCCATCCCCTTGTCGACGCGCGGGAGTATGGCTTTTTCATCCTCGGCAACGTTGCTGTCATATGATTCCGTGTAAACCTTCAGGAATCCGTCAAAGAGAACTACTTCGCCCGTGGCGGTGAAGCTGACGTTTGAGGCGGACATGCCAATTGTAATTGTAGTCTTTTCGACCCTGGCATCAGCCATCTGTGAAGCGATAGCCCTGCGCCATATGAGCTCGTAAAGCCTCTTCTCATTGTTGCTGCCTGTTGTTTCCTTCCGGTCAAAATAGGTAGGCCTGATGGCTTCATGCGCCTCCTGTGCACCGCGTGAGTTAGTCTTGAACTGGCGTGTACGTGAATATTCCGGACCGTAGTCGGAGGTGATAACATCCCTGGCGGTATTGAGCGCCAGCGAGGAGAGATTTGTCGAGTCGGTCCTCATGTATGTTATCTTTCCGGCCTCGTACAGTTTCTGTGCAACCGACATTGTCTGCGCCACCGAGAACCCGAGCTTGCGGTAGGCTTCCTGCTGCAGGGTGGAGGTGGTGAACGGAGGCGCCGGGGAACGGGTGCCGGGCTTTACTACTATGTTTTCAACGGTGAAGGATGATTCACTGCATTTTTCCAGGAACTGCCGTGCCTCAGGCTCGGTGGTGAATTTCTTCGGACACTCTGCCTTGAGAAGAACTGCAGTCCCCTCGCTGTTAACCCCGCTGAAAGAACCGGTGACCCTGAATGCAGAGTCAGCGGCAAATCCTATTATCTCGCGCTCGCGGTCGACAAGCAGCCTTACTGCAACTGACTGCACACGGCCTGCGGAGAGCGATGGCTGCACCTTCTTCCAGAGTACGGGTGAGAGCTCGAAACCGACAAGCCTGTCGAGGATCCTTCTTGCCTGCTGTGCATTGACAAGGTTCATATCAACCTGGCGGGGTGACTCAACCGCACGGGTGATGGCATCCCTGGTAATTTCATGGAAAACTATGCGGCGGGTGGTTTCCGGGTCAAGCCCGAGTACTGCGATGAGGTGCCACGCAATGGCCTCTCCCTCACGGTCCTCATCGGAAGCGATCCAGACAGTCTTTGCCTGTCCCGCCAGCTTGCGGAGCTCGGCCACAACCTTCTTCTTGTCCTCGGGGATCTCATATACAGGGGCAAATCCCTTGTCAACCTCCACTCCGAGATTATTCCTGACGAGGTCACGAATATGCCCGAAACTTGATACAACAGTATAATCCTTTCCGAGAAATTTTTCTATCGTTTTTGCTTTGGCAGGTGATTCAACTATAACCAGATTATCAGTCATCCGAGATTTTTTAAAAACAGGGCAAAGTAAGCGAATAAGGGAGCCAACTTCAAAATAATTGAGAAAATTTCTGTATTAATCATTAAATTAGCGGCCTTATAATGAGGGTATCATGAGGGATAAAAAATTCCGGAAAAACATTATCTGGTTCTGGGTGATCATATCTATGCCGGCAGTGTTCCTGCTGACACTGTTCATCCTGATTTCAACCCACAGGCTCGGTCCGCTCCCCTCTTTCGAGGAGCTCGAGAACCCTGACAACAGCCTTGCTGCCGAGGTCTATTCAGAAGACAATGTGCTCCTGGGCAAGTTCTATATCCAGAACCGTACCTGGACCGAATATGAAAATATCTCTCCCTATGTGATTGATGCACTGATCGCCACTGAGGACATCCGGTTTTACCGGCATTCAGGCATCGACTTCAGGGGTCTTGCAAGGGTGCTTGTCAAGACTATAATTTTAGGCCAGAACACCGGGGGTGGCAGTACAATCACCCAGCAGCTGGCAAAGAACCTTTTCCTTCCCAGGGACCTGTCAAATGACCCTGCCATTGTGCGTGCCTCAAAGCTTGCAATTGCAAAGTTCAAGGAGTGGCAGACGGCAGTGAAGCTCGAGCGGAGCTATACCAAGGAAGAGATCATAACAATGTACCTGAACGTATTCGACTTTATATACAATGCCGTTGGAATAAACTCAGCAGCCCGGATTTACTTCAACACTACCCCTGACTCGCTTAACATCGAGCAGTCGGCCATGCTGGTGGGGATGCTGAAGAACTCTGTGGCGTACAACCCGCTGCGCAACGGGGAGACAGCACTTAAAAGGAGAAACGTTGTCATATCCCAGATGGAGCGTTACGGCTATATCTCCCGTGCCGTTGCTGATTCCGTGAGCCAGCTCCCGCTGGAGATTGACCTGCGCGAGGACAGCCACAACACAGGCCTCGCAACCTACTTCAGGGAATATATAAGGTCGACGATGAACAGCAGGGAGCCCCAGAGGAACTGGTTCTATTCTGATGACCAGTATCAGGATGCCCTCTGGCGGTGGCAGAATGACCCCCTTTACGGCTGGTGCAACAAGAACACCAAACCTGACGGTTCCCCGTACAACCTCTACCGTGACGGCCTGAGGATCTATACCACCCTCAACTCGAAGATGCAGACATATGCCGAAGAGGCCCTGGTGGAACACCTCTCCAAAGACCTGCAGCCTGTCTTTGACAAGAGGGCGAAGACAAACAGGAACCCGCCGTATTCAAATGACCTCACCACGGCCCAGGTCAGGCAGATAATGGAGAGATCGGTCAGGCAGAGTGACAGGTACCAGAGCATGAGGCGGGCGGGAATACCGGAGGACTCTATAACCCTTGCCTTCAACAGCCCGGTACCAATGAAACTATTTTCGTGGACAGGGGAGAGGGACACAGTCATGACCCCTCTTGACTCAATAAAGTACTACAAGTTCTTCGTGAGATCATCATTCATGGCAATGGACCCGCACACGGGACATGTAAAGGCATATGTCGGAGGACCTGACTTCAGGTACTTCAAGTATGATGCGGTAACACAGCAGAAGAAGCAGGTAGGATCAACAATCAAGCCCTTCCTATATACCCTTGCCATGCAGGACGGCTACTCACCATGCTATGAGGTTGAAAATGTTGCCCGTTCCTTTGATCTCCCCGGGGACTCACTACCCTGGATCCCAAGGAGCTCAGGGCCGGAAGAGTATCACGGCAGGATGGTCACACTCAAGTGGGGGCTTGCACAGTCAGAGAATTACATTTCGGCGTGGCTGATGAAGCAGTTTTCCCCGCAGGCGGTTGTTGACCTGATGCACCGCATGGGCATCAGGAGCTTCATTGACCCTGTCTATTCCATCTTCCTCGGAACATCGGATCTTTCGCTGGAAGAGATGGTCGGAGCCTACGGCACCTTTGTCAACAAGGGGGTTTACACCCGTCCGCTGTATGTGACCCGCATTGAGGACCGCAACGGTAACGTAATTTCAACCTTTACCCCTTTCATTGACGAGGTTATCAGCGAGAATGACGCTTACCTTATGACATCTTTGCTCCAGGGAGTGGTAAGCAACGGTACCGCAGTGAGGCTGAGGCTTACCTACAAGCTCACCAATCCTATGGGCGGCAAGACCGGAACCACCCAGAATCATTCAAACGGATGGTATATGGGGGTGATGCCTGACCTTGTTGCAGGGGTATGGACAGGCTGGGAGGACCAGGCTATCCATTTTGAAGATCTTTCTATGGGCCAGGGAGCCAACATGGCCCTTCCGGTTTACGGTATCTTCATGCAGAAGCTGCTGGCAGACAAGGACTTTGTCTCTATGGGCCAGACTGATTTTGAAGCTCCCCCGGGATTCAACATTGAACTGGACTGTGATAAGTTAAAGAAGGAGCAGCAGGGCAATCCGTACAGGCAAAGGGAATACTAAGAGGGTCTGAGGTCCTGCGGTCCTGCGGTCCTGCGGTCTTGCGGTCCTGCGGTCTTGCAGTCTGAAGGTCTGAAAATCTGAGGGTTGGAGGGCAGGTGGAATTTTCAGGAAAAGAGGAGCTTTACAAGTCCTTCAATCTTGTAGACTTTTGAGATCTTAAGACCGGGAACTTCCCTCACATCCCTGTGGAATCCGGAGATCACCATCTCGCTGAAACCCATCCTGGCAGCTTCCATAATGCGCTGTTCAATCCTGGCCACGGGCCTTACCTCCCCCGAAAGACCTACCTCGGCGGCAAATGCAGTATGATGGTCAACCGGGACATCGAGGTTTGACGAAAGCACAGCGGCAGCCACCGCCAGGTCAATTGCCGGGTCGCTGACCTTCAGTCCGCCTGCAATATTGAGGAAGACATCCTTCACCCCCAGCCTGAATCCGGCTCTCTTCTCCAGGACGGCAAGCAGCATGTTAAGTCGCCTGGTGTCAAATCCGGTTGAGCTTCGCTGCGGGGTTCCGTAGACGGCGCTGCTCACAAGTGACTGGGTTTCAATCAGGAAGGGTCTCACCCCGTCAACGGTGGCGGCTATCGTCACCCCGCTTGCCGGATCACGGTCGCGCCGTATGAACAGCTCGGATGGGTCAGTCACCTCACGAAGCCCTTTAGAACCCATCTCGAAGATACCTATCTCGGCAGTGGACCCGAACCGGTTCTTTACCGGCCTGAGAATACGGAATACGTAATTCCCGTCGCCCTCGAACTGCAGCACCACATCCACAATATGTTCAAGCACCTTCGGCCCTGCCAGGGTCCCGTCCTTGGTTATGTGCCCTATCAGTATCACCGGCACACCTGATTCCTTGGCGTACCGCAGCATCATGGCCGCGCATTCGCGCACCTGTGTAACGGAGCCGGCGGAAGATTCAAGCATTGAAGAGCTCAGTGTCTGAATTGAGTCAATGATCAGCAGTTCCGGTTTGATTGCCCCGGCCTGGGTCAGGACGCTCTCGGGTTCCGTCTCATTATAAATGAAGCACCTGTCATTATTTCCCTCGAGACGCTTCGCCCTGAGCTTGACCTGGCTCTCGCTCTCCTCTCCGGAGACATACAGGACTGTTCTGCCCTGTGTTGCCAGTGCTATCTGCAGGGCGAGGGTTGACTTGCCAATTCCCGGCTCTCCGCCCATAAGTACAAGTGAGCCCCTGACCATCCCTCCGCCAAGGATACGGTCAACTTCTCCGATCCCCGAGGTAATGCGATCATTCTCATTGGCTTCGATGCCTGACAGCAGCTCCGGTTTACGCCGGGTGGCATCCCTCTTCGCCGCTGAGGCCGGGGCAGCAGCTATTATCTCTTCGCGGTAGCTGTTCCACTCGTGGCATGCCGGACAGTGCCCGATCCACTTGGGTGACTCTGCGCCGCAATTCTGGCACACATAGACAGATTTATTCTTCGCCATGGGAAAAGGAATATGCAACAGCCAAATTTACTAAAAGAAAAGGTATTACCCCTTCTTTTCAGTGACCACTGATGAGAGCATCTTTCCTCCCTTTTTTCCGAAGAGCGCATAAAGCGAAACGGCTCCGGCAATTGCAATGAGTATCATCTGTGACTCATGCTCAAGGGTTGCATAAGCAAGTCCCTCCGCCAGCGGGATGCCGTAGGCCACCAGCATGCCGCGCGAAATGATCCAGTGATAGGCGCCCAGTCCGCTCTGAACAGGTGCGGCCATGCCGAAGCTGCCGATGACAAGTATGAACATTGTTGCTCCGACGCCCAGGTGAGATGTTGACTCAAGGCAGAGCAGAGGGAAGTATGACATGAAGAAATATGAGATCCAGAGCAGCAGGGTGAGGAAAGCAAATTCCCACTTGCGTTTCAGCCTGCCAATTGACTTGAGACCTGACAGGAGGCCGTCGGAAAATGAGTACATTCTTTTGAACAGGGGATTGACTGACAGCCTTTCCCTGAGCATGAAGAACATTACAATTGCCGTAACGATGAGGAGTACGACGATTACTGTTATTATCGTGGCAGAACCGAGTGATGAAGTGAGCTTTCTTTCTGCCGGCATGAATACATTTTCTGAGAGGAAGCTTCCGGTTGCGGTGGTTCCGGCGGCAAGCGTCGCTCCGAGGATGACAAGCACTGTCAGTATGTCTATTGTGCGTTCAATCAGCATGGTCCCCACCAGCTTGTCAAAAGGAATATTTTCCTTCCTGGAGAGGGCTGCGCACTTTGATACCTCACCCAGCCTGGGGAACAGTATGTTCGCAAAATAGCCGATAACCACGGCATGACAGGCATGGGTAACGGTAGGGTTATACCCCAGGGGCTCGATGAGCAGTGTCCAGCGGCGGGCCCTGATCAAAAAGCTGAGAAGGGAAAAGATCACTGCCGGCACAAGCCACCAGTAGTTCGCCTTGCGAAGTATTTCCCAGAGATCCCCGAAGTCTATTCCGCGGAATGACAACCAAAGGAGCAGTGCTGCCAGTGAAAGGAACAGCACGGCCTTGACAAATTGCTTAAAACCCTCTTTCAACTGTCAGATAATTTTGTTGGTGGCTGTATCGGGGAAAATTATCCGGGGTTGGAATGAACCTGCCTCTTCAGGGGTAATATTTGCAAAAGCCATGATGATAACCACGTCTCCCACGGCAATCTTTCTCGCAGCAGGGCCGTTAAGGCAGATCTCGCCTGAGCCCCGCTTCCCTTTAATTACGTATGTTACCAGTCTTTCACCGTTGTTCCTGTCAAGAACATGCACCTTTTCATGTTCCAGAAGGGCGGCTGCGTCCATCAGGTCTTCATCTATGGTGACACTGCCCACATAGTTAAGATCAGCACCGGTGACGGTGACATTGTGTATTTTCGATTTGAGTACTTCTATAGTCATTTTTTGAATAATGATTGCATTCTGACGGTACAAAGATAACTATCCTTTGTTTTACCGCAACCTGACAGCAATATTGTCAATCAGCCTTATTTCACCTGCCCACAGGGCAATGCATCCGTAATAGTTCTTTTCAGGGGACATCTCAATGACCGCCCGTACCGGTTGCAGCGTGCCCTCCTCAACTATCTCGAAATATTCAAGTCTGAAGTCCTGTATCATGTTTATCCGGTCAGCCACGAAATCCTTTATTTCGTTGATTTCATAATCGTTTATCATGGCTGCTGCCGCGATAAGGGTCCGGTATATCTCGCCTGCCCTCTCGCGGTGCTGCGCGAGGAGCCTGCGGTTGCGGCTGCTCATTGCAAGCCCGTCATGCTCCCTGACTATGGGGCATGCGATAATTTCTGTCCTTGGGTATTCACGCCTGGCAAGCTCCCGGATTATTGTCAGCTGCTGGAAGTCCTTCTGACCGAAGAAGGCGCATGACGGCCTGATTATGTCAAAGAGGCGTGAGACTACCTGGGCCACACCGTTAAAGTGACCGGGCCTGTGTACCCCTTCCATCACCTGCTCCAGGTTGCCGAAGTCAAACTGGCGGGTGTCAGGCCCGGGGTATATCTCCTCTACCGTCGGAACGAAGACAAAGTCATTCTCCCTCAGGAGGCCTGACAGCATCTTAAGGTCTGCATCCAGTGTCCTGGGGTATTTGAGCAGGTCCTGCGGGTCATTGAACTGCGTGGGATTTACGAAAATACTCACCGCCGCCATCCGGCAGCTTTCCACGGCTTTCCCCACCAGGGAGAGATGCCCTTCATGCAACGCCCCCATCGTAGGCACGAATCCCGGACTTCGCAGAACGCTGATCCTGTAGTGGTCCCTTACTTCCTTGGCAGTCGTCAGTACTTTCATAGAAATTTCTTTTTCATCACTGAAACGGACCGCTGACCGGAGCGGGCAGCAGGTCCGGTACTGCAAAATAACACCATTTTTGTCAGTAACCCGTTGGAATTTAGCTTGGAAATTAATTCTGTTTTTTTTATTATCTTTGCACTTTGATTTAATCCTTAGGTATATCGGGAGGTATTAATGGAGAGCAGAAGGGTACTGTTTGTTTCACAGGAGATCATGCCTTATCTCGGTGAGACAAAGCTTTCAAAGATCAGCCGTGATCTGCCACAGGGCATACAGGAAAGGGGGAAGGAGATCCGGACATTCATGCCCCGCTATGGTTCAATTAACGAGAGAAGAAACCAGCTCCACGAGGTCATCCGCCTTTCAGGGATGAATCTTATCATTGATGATACAGACCATCCCCTCATTATTAAGGTAGCCTCCATTCAGAGTGCCCGAATGCAGGTCTACTTCATTGACAACGATGATTATTTTCAGCGCAAGCACACGGTAGCCGATGCTGCCGGCAATGAATACGATGACAATGACGAAAGGGCGATTTTTTTTGCACGGGGAGTTATTGAAACCGTCAGGAAGCTGCGCTGGAGCCCTGATATAGTTCACTGCCACGGCTGGCTGGCGTCACTGGTGCCTCTTTACCTTCGGAAACTCTACTCCGATGACCCGGTCTTCAGCAAGGTAAAATCAGTATATTCAGTTTACAATAACGGCTTCAAAAAGCCGTTGAAATCTTCACTGTCCGATAAGCTTGTGGCAGACGGAATCGATGGCAGCGCCCTGAAATCAATAAAGGGAAGCACTGACTTTCTGAGCCTGACGGCACTGGCCGCGGAGAATTCTGACGGAATTATCCTCGGGTGTGAGAAGCTAGATGAACAGGTGAAGAAAAGAATCACTGCCATGGGAAAGCCTCTCCTTGAGTATCAGGGAGAGGAGAATTATATAGATGCATACAATGACTTTTATGACAAACTCCTTCTGGAAAAAACAAAATAACAACCCCGGCACTTCCCCCAAAGGAATGCCAGCAATCATACCATCTCTCTTCGCCCTGCTCACTGCAGCACTGCTTTCATGTTCCCAGGACCCGGTCAAAATAGGCCTGGAACTGCTGCCCGACAGCGATTTCATAGAGATCCGTTCAACTGATACCGTCGGTATAAGGGCATATACAATGTACAATGACCTGTCCCTGTCAGGCGACAGTACGAAAATGATTGCCGGGTCACTGTATGATGCATACTTCGGTACAACATACTGTGACTTTGTGACCCAGCTCAGGCTTATGAGCAAGTGGCCGGCAAAACCTTTTGTGGTTGACTCCGTAAAGCTCACCTTCGTACCGTCAAAAGTTACAGGTGATACTGCCGCAATTCACTTCATGAGATTATGCGAGACGGGTACCGAAATCACAGACACAACCGACTTTTACTCCGGACAGGATCCTGATACAATCAATTACCTTGGTGAATATCTCCTTCCGAAAATGGTGGCAGGCCAGGCCACATCAATCAACCTTCATAAATGGGTGGGCGAATACCTGCTCAGAGATACAACAAAGTTCTATCCCGCAACAGAGTTCTACAAGGACTACTTCAGGGGCCTCTACGCCAGCATTAAAAGCGTTACAAATCCGATAATGGTGGAGATGAACGCCTCAAAGGATGCAAGTATTGACCCTCTCGGGATAACAATCTTCTATCACTCTGACACAGTTAATTACAGCTACTCCTTTGTAGCAACCCACAGGGCAGTCAACTACAACAGGTTCACCCATGACCGCACCACGGCAGAACCCGGGAAAGAGATTGTTCATGTAAATGACCTTGTGGCTGACACTGCCGTCTACCTTCAGTCATACCAGGGTGTCTATGTGAAACTTAATATGCCTTCACTTGAGCAATTCAGGGGTGTGGATAATGTGGCCGTGAACAAGGCAAGGATCATTGCACCGGTGCACCTTGACGGATCAACCTACAAGGAAAGCAACCTGCCCTCACGCGTTTATGTCCGATACCGTGACAGCGAAGGAAGGGAATTGCTCATTCCGGACCTTATCCATGATGTTTCCTTCATGGACGGCACCTATTACAGTGACAGGGACAGCTATATCTTCAACATAACCTCTTTCGTCCAGAAATACCTCAACGGTGAGATAGATGAGCCCTCCGTGGAACTCTTTCTTCCGCTCACAGCAACTCAGAACGTGATCTTCAAAGCCAACTCAAACGAGCCGGCGTTCAAACTGGAGTTCGCGTACACCATATTTTGAGTAATTAATTATTGTTATTTATGTGTGGAATTGTAGGATACATAGGATCCCGTCCTGCCCGTGATATAGTTATCAACGGACTTAAGAGGCTGGAATACAGGGGATATGACTCGGCGGGCATTGCCATCAGCAACGGAGAGCGTACCGAGATCTTCAAGTGCGCCGGAAGGGTCCGGGATCTTGAGGAGATGGTACGCAGCAAGGATTTTGACGGTTCCATAGCAATGGGCCATACCCGGTGGGCTACTCACGGCGAACCCAATGAAATAAATGCTCACCCGCAGGTCTCGTACAGGGGGCATTTCATAGTTGTCCATAACGGTATTATTGAGAATTATGCGCGCATCAAGAAGCATCTTGAGAGCCGTGAAGTAAGGTTTACCAGCCAGACTGACACCGAGGTGCTTGCTAACCTGATGGAGCATCTCTATCTTGAAGGAGACCTTTCGGCCGAACAGGCCATAATAATGGCCCTTAACAAGGTTGAGGGCACCTACGGCATTGCCGTATATTGCCGCAACGAACCGGGCAGGCTCTTCGCCGCCAGGCAGGGCTCCCCGCTGGTGATAGGAGTAGGCGACAACGAGAACTTCATTGCCTCCGATGCCACGCCTATCGTTGAGCATACCCAGAGAGTCATCTATCTCAATGACGATGACCTGGCTGTTATCAAAAAGGACGAGATGGTGCTTAAGGCCATCCGGAACAAGAGGGTGGAACCCGAGGTTAAGGAGGTTGACCTTAAGCTGGGCGAGATTGACAAGGAGGGCTTTCCTCACTTCATGCTCAAGGAGATATTCGAACAGCCAAGGGCGATACATGACACGTTCAGGGGAAGGGTACTCCCCAACCAGTCAGGACTTATGCTCGGCGGGCTTCATAATGTCTTTGACACGATGGCCACGGCAGACAGGGTCCTGATAGTGGCATGCGGCACCTCATGGCATGCGGGCCTGGTTGGCGAGTATATAATCGAGGAATTCTGCCGGATACCGGTTGAAGTGGAATATGCGTCCGAATTCAGGTACCGTGATCCGGTAATCAAGAAGGGTGACATCGTGCTTGCAATAAGCCAGAGCGGAGAGACGGCAGATACGCTCGCAGCCATAAGGCTTGCAAAGGAGAGGGGAGCACTGGTACTGGGGATATGCAACGTGGTGGGCTCTTCAATATCACGCGAGACAAATGCCGGCGTCTTCACACATGCCGGACCGGAGATTGGTGTGGCATCGACAAAAGCCTTTACTACACAGGTCGTTACACTTGCAATGATAGCCTTTGAGATAGGCTACAGGAAAGGACTTCTAGACGAGGTACGGT
Organism: uncultured Rikenella sp.; assembly: GCA_964621005.1. Taxonomy (GTDB): domain Bacteria; phylum Bacteroidota; class Bacteroidia; order Bacteroidales; family VadinHA17; genus SR-FBR-E99. The sequence continues at coordinate 47,414 of CAZUIF010000015.1, read as the reverse complement.
ACAGGGGACTGATAAACGAACTTACCTCCCTTCCCTCGAAGGTTGAACAGGCGCTCAAGATGAATGACAAGGCCCTGTCACTCGCTGAAATATACAAGGATACAGCAAATGCTCTCTACCTGGGAAGGGGTCTTCTCTTCCCGGTTGCCATGGAGGGTGCGCTGAAGCTCAAGGAGATCTCCTATATCCATGCCGAAGGCTATCCCGCCGCGGAGATGAAACACGGCCCCATTGCCCTTATAGATGAGCACATGCCTGTTGTGGTGGTTGCAACGAAGGAAAATTCCTATGACAAGATAGTCAGCAATATCCAGGAGGTGAAGGCCCGCAAGGGACAGATCATTGCCGTAGTAACGGAGGGCGACCAGGTGATAAGCCGGATGGCCGATCATGTGATGGAGGTGCCGGAAACAATTTCGGTCTTTGCACCGGTCCTGGCTGTGATACCGCTTCAGCTTCTCTCTTATCACATTGCAGTCCTTCGCGGATGCGATGTGGATCAGCCCCGAAACCTGGCAAAATCAGTCACTGTCGAATAAAAAAAGCTGAAAGTTATGGCTGACAGTTACAGAAGTCTTAGTATCGGAGAGATCCGCGGCCTGGAAGCTGCAGGCTGCCGGAGCAACTCCTGGGAGAGCGTCTTTGTCAAGGACCCCTTTAATGCCGAAAGGATACAGAACGTGACCTTTTCAGGGGTTGTCAGGCTGGGCCTCTTCAACGGCGTGGCACGCGAAAGATGCGGCCTGCCGCTTATGCACGGCATCAGGAACGCGCATATCCACAACTGCACAATTGCGGACAATGTCACAATCACTGACATCACCGGCTTTATCGCCAACTATGACATCGGAGAAGGGGTTGTCATAAGGAACTGCGGGCATATCTCAACCGAAGGACATACATCGTTCGGAAACGGTACCCGGGTGGCTGTGCTCAACGAGACAGGAGGCCGCGAGGTGCCGATATGGGACCGTCTTACATCACATATGGCCTACATTATCACCCTCTACAGGCACCGGCCTGCAGCCATCGAGGTGATAGAGAAACTTGTTGCTGATTACGCTGAAAGCGTCAGGTCTGACAGGGGTGAGATAGGCTCCGGCTCGTATATTGCCGGCTGCGGTACAATCAAGAACGTGAAGATCGGCAACGGGGCAGTGATTGAGGATATATCGAGGCTTGCCGAGGGATCGGTCAACAGCTCCTTCAAGGACCCGGTTTATATCGGCAATGATGTGATAATGGACCACTTCATTATCTGCTCCGGTTCAAAGGTGAATGATGCTGCCGTCATAGACAAGTGCTTCATCGGCCAGGGCTGCACCCTTTCCAAACAGTACTCCGCAGAGAACTCACTGTTCTTCTCTAACTGCGGCGGGTATCACGGCGAGGCATGCTCAATATTTGCAGGGCCGTTCACGGTGACTCACCATAAATCGACACTCCTTATTGCCGGCATCTTCTCCTTCATGAATGCCGGCAGCGGCTCCAACCAGAGCAACCACATGTACAAGCTGGGCCCGATACACCAGGGTATAATGGAGCGGGGCTCCAAGACAACATCAGACTCCTATGTCCTGTGGCCTTCCCGCATCGGACCGTTCACGCTGGTGGTGGGCAGGCATTACCATAACGTTGACACCACACAGTTCCCATTCTCGTATCTCACCGAGGTAAGTTATGAATCACAGCTCATCCCGGGGATAAACCTCCGTTCCGTGGGTACCATCCGTGACGCCCAGAAATGGCCGAAGCGGGATATGCGCAAAGACCCGAAGAAGCTTGACCAGATTAACTATAACCTGCTCAGTCCTTTTACCGTAGGGAAGATGATGAAGGGGAGGGAACTCCTCCGGAAACTTCTTGATGAAAACCACGGCCAGGAGGTCATCTCCTTTGACAGGATGAGGATGAAAACCTCGGCTGCAGAGAGAGGTATCGGCCTCTACCAGATGGGAATTGATAAGTTCATCGGCAACTCGGTGATCAAAAGGCTCGAGGGATCGGAATTCGGCAGTGATGCGGAGATACGCAAAAGACTTAAACCTGAGAGCGGAAATGGGACAGGCGACTGGATCGACATGTCAGGCCTCATCACCCCGCTCAGCGCCATAGAGGATGTGCTCAACGCCATCGAGAACATGGAGATGAAGACAGCCGATGCCATCAACAGGAGCTTCGAGAATATTCATAAGCACTATTACGAACTTGAGTGGGCATGGGTTTATAACCGGCTTCCGCAGGAAACAGGCAAGCCCAATGAGAGTCTTACTGCAGCTGACATCATCGAGATAGTGGAAAGATGGAAGAAGAGCGTGGTCGACCTTGACAGGATGCTCTACGAGGATGCCCGCAAGGAGTTCACCCTCTCGTCAATGACCGGTTTTGGCATTGACGGGGATGACGAGGTCAAGAAGCGCGACTTCGAACAGGTACGGGGCGACTTTGAGAAGAACAACGTCGTGCTTGCAATCCTTGATCATATCAAAGTGAAGACAGAGCTGGGAGACGAGCTCATCGGCCGCCTTCGGCGGCAGGCAGAAAGTGCGAGGCAATAGGTAATAGGCTTTAGGCAGTAGTGAAAAACTGCAAGGTACTTATGCTAACAACCTATCATTGCCAACACTCTTGCCTACTGCCTACTGCCTCATCTTGTTCCATACATTTCTTCGTAGTACCTGGAGTAGTCTCCCGAGATGATGGCCGTGAGCCACCTCTCATTGGCAAGGTACCAGTCAATTGTCATCTCAATCCCCTGCTCGAAGGTGACGGATGGTTTCCATCCGAGCTCCCGCTGCAGCTTGCTGCTGTCAATGGCATAACGGAGATCGTGCCCCGCACGGTCAGTCACGAAGGTGATCAGTTCTTCCGAGTTGCCGGAGATCCTGCCTAATTTGCGGTCCATAATACGGCACATCAGCCTCACAAGGTCAATGTTCTTCCATTCATTGTCACCGCCGACATTGTATGTCTCACCAGGTTTGCCGCTGTGGAAAATGACATCTATGGCCGCCGCATGATCCTCCACATACAGCCAGTCGCGGATGTTCTCACCCTTGCCGTATACCGGAATCGGCTTGCGGGTCTTGATATTGTTTATTGTCAATGGTATGAGCTTCTCGGGGAACTGGTTGGGTCCGTAGTTGTTTGAACAGTTCGATATTACGAACGGCAGTTTGTAGGTGTTGCCGAAAGCCCTGACCATATGGTCTGAACTGGCCTTGGAGGCCGAATAGGGGCTGCGCGGATCGTAGGGAGTCTGCTCTGTGAAGAACCCTTCGTCCTCAAGTGATCCGTACACCTCGTCGGTGGAGATATGGTAGAAGAGTTTATCTGCGGAGGAAGCCGGAGTGACATCCCTGAAGGCCGAGAGCAGGTTAACGGTTCCGATTATATTTGTATAAATGAATTCGTCGGGTGAGGTTATTGACCTGTCAACATGTGATTCGGCGGCAAGGTGTATGACCCCGTCAAACCGGAACTCGTCGAACAGGGCGTTGACAGCCTTCCTGTCAACAATGTCAACCTTGCGGAAGAGGTAACTGGATTTCTTCTCGATGTCAGTCAGGTTGCCCAGGTTTCCCGCATAGGTCAGCTTGTCGGCATTAACGATCTTATAATCAGGGTATTTGTTCACAAACCGCCTGACGACGTGTGATCCGATGAAGCCGGCGCCGCCGGTGATAAGTATTGTTCTTTTCATGATTCCTTGTTTTTGAGTCTGTTCTCCCAGCGCCATGCAGTCTCCATGGCTTCTTCAATCGATATCTCTGTCTTCCATCCCAGTTCACGGTTTGCCAGCGAGGGGTCAGCCCATATCTTTTCTATATCGCCGGCCCTGCGGTCAGTAAGTGAATATCTGAGCCTGACACCGGTGGCTTTCTCAAACGCGGCAATGGCTTCCAGTACTGACACTCCCTTTCCCATCCCGAGGTTAAAGACCTCGTAGTTTGACTTGTTCTCCCCTTCCAGCATCCTTTTCAATGCCATCACATGCGCCTTTGCCAGGTCAACAACGTGGAGGTAGTCACGTATGCAGGAACCGTCAGGGGTGTCATAGTCAGTTCCGAACACCTTCAGCTCATCGCGGAGCCCAATGGCGGTCTGCGTTATGAAAGGAACCAGGTTTTCGGGAACGCCACGCGGAAGTTCACCGATGAACGCTGTCGGGTGCGCCCCTATGGGGTTGAAATACCTGAGTGATACCGCCTTATGCGAAGGCCTTGAAGCCATTGTGTCACGGATGATGATCTCTCCGGCCTGCTTGGTATAGCCATACGGCGAAGCAGCCTCTTTCACCGGCGATGCTTCGGTCACGGGAAGGGTGTCAGGCTGGCCGTAAACGGTGCATGACGATGAGAAGACCAGGGCGGGAGTGTTATAGCGCTCCATCATCTCAAGGAGATTCATCAGTGAGATGAAGTTGTTCCGGTAATATTCCAGCGGTTTCCTTACTGATTCACCCACCGCCTTGTAGGCAGCAAAGTGGATTACAGCATCGATGTTGCCTTCAGAGATAAAAACTTCCTCAAGCTTTTGCCTGTCACAGAGGTCATACCCGTAGAACTTCGGGGTTACCCCGGTGATGGCCCGGATGCCGTCAAGAACTGATTTTTCGGAATTATACAGGTTGTCAATGATCACGACATCAAAGCCGCCGGCTATCAGCTCCACGGCAGTATGTGACCCTATGTAGCCTGTTCCTCCGGTTACGATTACCTTCCTTTTCATCAGAGACTCCAGTAGGTGAGCCACTTCATCCTGTTCCTGTAGAGACCCTTGAGGTCAACCAGTATCCCTCTCTCATTGAGAAGGTCAAGGAAGTATTTCTCTTCGAGATCACGGTACTCCTTATGAGCCACAGCAACTATGATTGCGTCATATTTTCCCTCGGGCGTCTTCTTAAGGTCGATGCCGTATTCGTGCTTCACCTCCTCATGCGATGCTCCCGGGTCAACCACGTCAACCTCTACCCCAAAGTCGCGCAGTTCGTTTACAACGTCAATAACCTTGGAGTTGCGGATGTCTGTGACATCCTCCTTGAACGTCATTCCCAGCACCAGTACACGTGCTTTGTCAGGGCTCTTATGGGCCGCGATGAGCTTTTTCACTGTCTCCTTTCCGGCATATGCTCCCATGCTGTCATTCGTGAACCTTCCGGAGTCAATCATCTGCGGGTGATAGCCCATTGCCTTGGCTTTGTAGGAGAGGTAATAGGGGTCAACCCCGATGCAGTGTCCGCCGACAAGACCGGGGTAGAACTTCAGGAAGTTCCACTTGGTTCCGGCAGCCTCAAGCACCTCGTATGTGTTGATGCCCATCCTGTTGAAGATGATTGACAGCTCGTTCATGAAGGCGATGTTGATGTCGCGCTGTGTGTTCTCGATGATCTTGGCAGCTTCGGCTACCTTGATTGATGAGGCCCGGTGCACGCCGGCCTGAATGATCAGCTCGTATGTTTTTGCTATGTTTTCGGCCGATTCGGCGTCACAGCCGCTGGTGACCTTGACAATCTTCGTCAGTGTATGGTTGCGGTCGCCAGGGTTGATTCGCTCCGGCGAGAACCCTATCTTGAAGTCAGCCGGGCATTTCAGTCCTGAGTACCTCTCAAGCACCGGGAGGCAGTCTTCCTCTGTACAGCCGGGATAAACTGTCGATTCGTAGACAACATAGTCACCCTTTTTGAGTATCCGTCCCACCGTTTCCGACGCTTTCAGTACTGGTGTCAGGTCGGGGAGGTTGTGCTTTGTCACAGGGGTGGGCACCGCGATTATATGGAATGATGCTTCGCGAAGATCCTCCGGGTCAGAGGTGAACTTTATATCTGTTCCTTCAAATGCCTCATGTTCAAGCTCATTGCTGGGGTCAATGCCCTTCTTCATCAGCTCCACACGGTCAGGCCTGATATCAAAGCCAACCACGCTGATCTTTTTTGCAAATTCAAGGGCAATGGGAAGGCCTACATATCCGAGGCCGATGAGAGAGAGTTTGGTCTCTCCTTTAACAAGTTTATCGTACATACTCATTTTTTTGTTAGGGGATGATATTCTCCTGTCAGCACCGAAAGTGCCGAATTTCTTATCTGGTATACTGTTTCTATGCTCTGGCGGGCATCCTCGAGACCGTAACCGTTACCTTTCAGTATCTCGCGGTATGTCACGGTGTGGAGGTCCGTGAATCCTTCAGAGAACTCCAGTTCCTCGCCGTCAACGGTGATGTTGCGGTAGGTGCGCTTGCCCTTTTCCTTTGCCTGGTCAGGCAGGTCGTTATGATCGATGCTCAGGAACCATCTGACCCTTGCGTTTTCGAGCTCCAGGAAACCCGCGGCTTTGTCGCGTTCAAGCAGATGAACCCTGTTTGATACCACAGGCCCGAAGATCCATCCCAGCATGTCGAAGAAGTGGACCCCGATATTGGTTGCTATTCCTCCCGACTTGTTTATGTCGCCTTTCCATGATATATGGTACCAGTTGCCGCGGCTGGTGATATAGGTAAGGTCTATGTCGTGCTTCTTCCCCTGCGGTGCTGTCCTGATTTTTTCACGCAGCTCCATGATCACCGGGTGGTAGCGGAGTTGCAGGATGTTGAATATCCTCCGTCCGGTTTCCTTTTCTATCTCCTGGAGGGCTTCGATGTTCCACGGATTCAGCACTATCGGCTTTTCGCAGATGGCGTCAGCCTGGTGGCGCAGGGCGAACCTGATGTGGGAGTCATGCAGGTAGTTGGGTGAGCAGATGGAAACGTAGTCGATCTGTACGCCAACTCTTTTAAGCTTGTCGACATGCCTGTCGAACCTTTCGAACTCAACGAAGAAGTCGCTTTCCGGGAAATAGCTGTCGAGCTTCCCGACGCAGTCGAATTTATCGAGGCTTGCCAGCAGCCGGTTTCCTGTATCTTTTATCGCCCTGAGGTGGCGTTCGGCAATGTAGCCTGCAACTCCTATAAGACCGAAGTTCTTAGGTGTATTGTTCATCAGAATGTTTTTACGAATGCATAAAAGTACTAAATAATTCTTGTCACCTCCCCGCCGGAAAGCCTGTATCTCTGGCCGCTCTCGGGGCATACAGCCGTGCCTGATTCATCAAATGAGAGTTTGTGACCGTATTCCGAGACCCAGCCTGTCTGGCGTCCGGGGTTGCCAACAACGAGGGCATAGGGTTTCACCGGCTTTGTTATCACAGCTCCGGCGCCGATGAGCGAATATTGTCCTATCTCGTTGCCGCACACGATTGTAGCATTGGCTCCAACCGAGGCTCCGCGCCTGACCATGGTGGTGACGTACTGATCTCGCCTGATCACGGCACTGCGCGGGTTTATTATGTTTGTGAATACCATTGACGGTCCCAGGAATACATCGTCCTCACATATAACTCCGGTATATATTGATACATTGTTCTGGACCTTTACATTATTTCCGAGGATGACACCCGGGGAGATAACAACATTCTGGCCTATGTTGCACCCTTCCCCGATGACCGATTCCTTCATTATATGGCTGAAGTGCCAGATCCTGGTTCCGCGGCCTATAGTGCAGCCTCCGTCGATCACCGCGGTATCGTGTGCAAAGTATTCCTTTTCCATTTCCTTTTTCAGTTGAATTTTGACCTGATGCAGCCGGTTATGTAGGAGAGCTGTTCATCATCCAGTTCGGTGTGCATTGGCAGTGAAAGGACTTCCCCGGAGAGGCGTGTTGTGACAGGGAAGTCGTCAGCGCCGTAACCCAGGTGGAGATAGGCTTTCTGCATGTGCAGAGGCACCGGGTAGTATATCATTGCGGGTATCCCTTCGTTCTCGAGGCACTCGCGGAGGTTGTTGCGCCTGCCTCCGGCAATCCTGAGAGTGTACTGGTGGAAGATGTGTGATGAGAACGGTGCTCTCTGCGGGACAGTTATCCCAGCCACTCCTCCCAGCTCACGGTCATAGTGCTCTGCAGCCTTATACCGTGCCTCATTGAATTCGTCGAGGTGGCGCAGTTTGACCCTGAGTATGGCTGCCTGGATTGTGTCAAGGCGGGAGTTGACCCCTATGGTGTCATGGTAATATCTCACCTTCATCCCGTGGTTGGTGATGCTTCTTATCATTGCAGCCAGCCCGTCACTGTCAGTGAACAGGGCTCCGCCGTCGCCGTAGCATCCCAGGTTCTTCGAGGGGAAGAAGGAGGTGCAGCCGATGGTTCCCATGGTTCCGGCTTTCTTCACGGTGCCGTCAGTGAAGCGGTATTCGGCGCCGGTTGCCTGTGCCACATCTTCTATTATATGTATGCCGTGATTCTGTGCCAGCTCAAGTACAGGTTCCATATCGGCACACTGGCCGAAGAGGTGAACCGGAACTATTGCCTTTGTTTTCGGGGTGATGGCTTTCCGGATTGCTTCAACACTGATATTGAAAGTACCCGGATCCGGCTCCACGAGCACTGTCTTCAGACCGAGAAGCTCTATCACTTCCACGGTGGCGATGAATGTGAAGTTGGTTGTAATCACTTCATCACCGGGCTTAAGCCCGAGCGCCATCATCGCTATCTGCAGCGCATCGGTGCCGTTGGCACATGATATTACATGGCGGACGCCAAGGTACCGCTGCAGCTCTTCCTCGAAGAGACCGACATCGGGGCCCTTGATAAAGGCGGTGGAGTTTATCACTCCCGCCACCCCTTTGTCAATATCGGCCCTGAGCCTCTCATACTGTGAACGGAGGTCCACCATCTCTATCTTTTTCATCTTCTGAGTGCTATCTTAAAAGCGAAGATAATGGATTTTATTTAACCCTTTTTCCGCTGCCGGAATCGGGTTTCTTTTTTATCTTTGTTCATTATTACCTCCACATGGCGAAGGACATCAGCGTACTTATCAGGGAACTTCTTTTAAAGCATGACTGCGTCATTATTCCGGGGTTTGGTGCGTTCATCGGGAACTATTTTCCCGCCCGTGTCGACCGGAAAGAGGGTCTCTTTGAGCCCCCTGCAAGGAAGATAACCTTCAACCGTCATCTTACCGGGAACGACGGCCTCCTGATAGGACATGTATCCTCTGTGACAGGTGCCGGATACGGGGAGGCTCGTGACATTGTCAATGACTGGTCTGCTGAGCTGAGAACCAGAATTATGTCAGGCAATCCGGTTACATTAGACCATCTTGGCACCTTCTCGCTCAATTATGAACGTGCCATGGTATTCGAACCTGACCTCACCGTCAATTACCTCCTTTCATCATATGGCCTGAGCGCCTATCACCGGAAGCCGGTGAGCAGCTTTGATGTCAGGAAGCTGGCAATAGAGAGGCGGCATGATCATGCTGTGAGCCAGCCCTCCATGAGAACACTGCTCACAAGGGCTGCAGTTATAATACCGGTACTGGTGGCGCTTGCCCTGGTACCTTTCAATGACCGTATCTTCAGAAGCAACATAGAAGAATCAAACCTCAATCCTCTTGCCAGGGCCGAACTCGAGTTCAACCGTGAGCAGATAGATGCAGACAGGTCAGCTGCAGCGGTTGAGGTTCCCGTCATGGAGACTGCTCCAGACACATCAATGAACCGCGCACCGGTGAAAAGGCCCACGGCTGTCGTAGTTGAAGACTACAGGTTCCTTGTTATAATAGGCAGCTTCAAGGGTGAGGACAACGCCCTGACAATGGTGGAGAAGCTTCGCAGACTTGGCTATGATCCGGAAGTTGCCGGCGGACCGGACGGTTTCCTGAGGGTCAGCGCACAGGCATTCCCGACGCTCGACGATGCAAAGGTTGTGCTCGATAAGCTGAAGAAGGATTTCCCGGGAGCGTGGGTTTTCAAGTCAAGATAGAAGCAGAAGGCAATAGGCAGTTTGAGACTCCGACGAAGGCGGAGGATCAATCCTGCATCCGCCGGCTGGCGGATCGGGAAGGCAGTAGTGTGACAGTGCCTGAAAGACGTTGACTATAAGACGCCCGGACTTTCTGATTTTAAGACTTTATTTTACCTGACTCCCGTTTTTGATTTTCTTTTCCGGCATGACAAACACCAGTTTGCCGCTCTCGTCCTCGGCAAGCAGGACCATTCCCTTTGACTCGATCCCCTTGATTGTGCGGGGGGCAAGGTTCACAATAACCGATATGGTTTTTCCCGGCAGTTCCTCCGGGGTGAAATGCTCCGCAATGCCCGAGACGATTGTACGGACATCAATGCCGGTATCTACCTTTAGCTTTATGAGCTTGGCTGTTTTTGCCACCTTCTCGGCCTCGAGTATTGTTGCAGTCCGGATATCCATTTTTGAGAACTCGTCGAAGGATACATCCTCCTTTTGTGGCAGCACCTGCGCGGCAGCGCTCTGATTGGCCTTTTTGGTATCAAGCAGTTTCTGGATCTGCTTATCAATCTGGACATCTTCTATCTTGCTGAACAGCAGCTCGCCGGAAGAAACGGCATGGCCCGGAGAAAGCAGGTCGTAACGGCCTGCAGCATCCCAGTGCAGGGAGGAGATACCCAGCCAACCCCTCAGCCTGTCCATGGAGAAGGGGAGGAAGGGCTCGAGCAGGATTGCCAGGTTGGCAGTGATCTGCAATGAAATGAACATGATTGTTTTAACACGCTCAGGGTCAGTCTTCACCACTTTCCAGGGCTCCGTGTCAGCGAGGTATTTGTTGCCGAGACGGGCAAGGTTCATCGCCTCGGCAAGAGCCTGGCGGAACCTGAAAGCCTCAAGGTTACTCTCGGTGTTCTCCCTGCAGGTCATTATCGCCGCGAGAGTCTCCCTGTCAAAGTCAGTCATTTCACCCGGGGCGGGAACAATACCCTTGTAATAGTTTGCCGTCAGCACCAGGGTGCGGTTGACGAAATTACCAAGTATGGCAACAAGCTCGTTGTTGTTGCGTGCCTGGAATTCCTTCCAGGTGAAGTCGTTGTCCTTTGTCTCAGGCGCACTGGCGCAAAGGGCATAGCGGAGCGAGTCCTGCTTGCCGGGAAAATCCTCAAGGTATTCATGAAGCCATACCGCCCAGTTCCTGGAGGTTGATATCTTGTCATTCTCGAGGTTGAGGAATTCGTTTGCCGGGACATTGTCAGGAAGGATGTAGCTTCCCTCGGCCTTGAGCATGGCCGGGAAGATGATACAGTGAAATACGATGTTGTCCTTGCCGATGAAGTGAATCATACGTGTCTCCGGATCCTTCCAGTATTTTTCCCAGTCAGGGGTCAGTTCCCTTGTTGCTGAGATATATCCGATGGGAGCATCAAACCATACATACAGCACCTTTCCTTCGGCACCCTCAACGGGCACCGGCACACCCCAGTCGAGATCGCGGCTTACTGCCCTGGGCTGAAGGCCCTGGTCGAGCCACGACTTGCACTGACCGTAAACGTTGGTCTTCCATTCGGTATGATCCTCAAGGATCCATTTCCTGATCCAGGGCTCATATTTGTCGAGAGGCAGGTACCAGTGAAGGGTGTCGCGCATCACCGGGGCGCTGCCGCTGATAGTCGACTTCGGGCTGATGAGGTCAGTGGGGCTGAGCGAGGTGCCGCATTTCTCGCACTGGTCGCCGTAGGCGTTCTCATTGCCGCAGTGGGGGCATGTTCCGACGATATATCTGTCAGCCAGAAAGCATCCGGCTTCCTCATCATAATACTGGTTGGAGGTCTTCTCAAGGAACTCACCCTGGTCATAGAGCTTGCGGAAGAACTGTGAGGCAGTCTCGTAATGTATTTTGTTTGATGTCCTGGAGTATATGTCGAAGGCGATGCCGAAGTCGGCGAAAGCCTTCTTGTTCAGCTCATGGTAACGGTCAACAACCTCCTGCGGCGTAATACCCTCCCTGCGGGCCTTGAGGGTGATAGGCACACCGTGTTCGTCAGAGCCGCAGATTGAGATGACGTCCTCGCCGCGCATCCGGAGCCAGCGTGTATAGATATCCGACGGCACGTAAACCCCTGCAAGGTGTCCTATGTGAATGGGTCCGTTGGCATACGGAAGGGCTGATGTGATAAGATGGCGCTTGAACTTCTTCATCTGTGAAAAGTGATTGCTGATTTTAACCCGGCAAAGATAATGAATTTCAGAATGAGCCGGGGCCCCCTTTAAGCAACGTGCCGGGATGGATGCGGGTCACCGTTATTCAACATGCCCGAAGGCAGCAAGCACGTCATGCATGTATGTACGCGACACCGGCACGGTTGAAGGCGGGGTGCTGTCAAGCTCGAGCAGGAGGCCGTCCTTCTCCCTCCGTATCAGCTTGACCTTCTCGATGTTAACCAGCCATGAGCGGTGGCACCTGATGACGGCCTGGTCCTTCAGCTCCTCCTCCATGGTCCTGAGCGTGTTACGGAGCATGAACCGGGTAAGCTTTTCCTGCGCCTGGTAATAAATCGTTGCGTAGTTGTCACTCCCCTGCATGTACAGAAGATCAGAGTGCTTCAGAGACAGCCTGAGAACTCCCTTTTCGTCACGGAGATGTATCATGGGGCGCTGCGCTGTTGTCTCGGGTTGTTCCATTATACCCGAGAGCTTTTTCTTGCTGTCGCGCCATGCGAACCACAGCCACAGGAAAGTATACGGCAGAAGCAGGGTCAGTGAGGTGTTCTGGACAGACCTTGTAAGAAGCTCCGTGAAGGGACGGTGGTCATTGAGGATGACGATCTCGAAAAAGGTGAAAAAGAGAGCCATGGCCAGGATCTCTGCCGCCACCCATACCAGGTAATGCCATATAAGGGGCCTCTTCCCCCGTTTGACATGATGGTACATCAGGATACGGCTGACAGCAACCACCAGCACACCGGCAAGTATGACACCGCTGGCATACAGGAGCAGGGTGGGCTTCGAGACCTCAAACCATTCGGCTACCCCGAATGGTGTGTACAGGTTAAGAAAGAGCAGGGCAAAACCTGCCGTGAAGAGGATCGTTGTCACGATATTCCCCTTCTCTGTAAGATAACCGGGAAGCTTTTTGCTCAGGTCGATATTCATCAGATATGTTGCCAATGCAAAAATAACACTTTTGCCGACCTGCCGGTGTCTGATTATGAAGTGGCCGGGGAAACTGATAATGCGGGAGCGGTTTTCAGGCACAGGACCCTGGCTCCAACCCGGAACCGACCCGGTAATTTCACCCCTTAATCCGATTTTTCACCCCTCAGCAGGGGATTCAGACCCGGGACAGGGTAGGAGACACCTCTTTTTTGGAGACTCAAGGTTCATGCATTTTGTTTGCCGGAAAAATCAGTAATGGGTTATACAGCAAGTGACAGGGAAATTGCCGCCCGTTTTAGGGCCGGAATGACTGAGGGGGAGATCCCCGGCACGGGTGTGACACTGTCGGCCCGTCGCTTCCGTTCCTGCGTTGACAGCTCACTTCCTGACAGCAGGTATGTGCCGGGACCGTTTCGTTCCCTCTTTCGCTCGAACGAACTTGAGGAGAGCAACAGGGAGTTCAGTTACTATATCATGTTTCCGCGGGAGACAAACCGAAAGGAATCAGCAGGGGGCAACGGATCTGGTATTGCAGCTGTCCCGGGTCAGTTCACTGGAACAGTGCCTGCGGAGTCACGCGGCCGGGGAGCCATTATTCTCCTTCACGGCCTGAATGAGCGGGGATGGAGCAAATATATCCAGTGGGGCACCAGGCTGGCATCAGGAACGGGAAGGCCGGTGGTGCTCTTTCCGCTGGCATACCATATGAACCGTTCACCCCGGAGCTGGATCGACAGGCATTTAATGACTCCGCTGGTGACGGCCCGGACATCGCTGCTGCCTGACGCAAGGCTCTCAACCTTCGTCAATGTGGCACTGAGTACACGCATGACTGTCTCCCCTCAGCGTTTCATGCTATCGGGGTACCAGACCGCGGTTGACCTGTCGGCGCTGATACGCCTTATAGGAGAAGGGAGCATTTCCGGAATTGCTGCCGGGGGACCCACAGATATCTTTGCCTATTCCATCGGAGCCCTTGTGACACAGGTAATGATGCTGTCCAACCCATCACCACTGCCTGATGACAGCCGCATAATGCTGTTCTGCGGCGGAAGCACTTTCGGCCTTATGAACGGCACTTCCAAACTGATCATGGACAGCCGTGCTTTTGAGAACCTGCTTTCCTTCTACCTCAGCTGGCCGGATGTTCCGATGAACGGCAGCAGGGAAAGGCTTACCCGGCTCATGCATGATACCCCTGAGGGGGAAGCCTTTTATGCGATGACCTCTCTGCAGCGGCTGAGAGACCTGCGCGGAAAGCCATTCAGCAGGTATGAGGGGAGACTGAAAGCGGTCACCCTTGCAGGTGACACAGTAATCCCGTCACCGGCAGTGAGAGAGACGCTCAGCGGCGCCGATACCGAGACATGGGAACCAGGGTATCCGTGCACCCATGAATCACCTTTTCCTGTACTGGCGGGAGAAAAGGGCGATGCCGTCGACCGTACGTTTGACAGGCTCTTTGACACTGCCGCGGGATTTCTTTCCTGAATTGACTACTTTTGATACGCTCACCGTATCAGAACACGACATGAAACCAGCAGTCATTCCGCCGTACCTCAGGGAGGGCGACCGTATAGAAATCATTACCCCTGCCAGCCATATTGAAGAAGAGGCAGTGCACAGCGCCGTGGGTATGCTTGAAAAGTCAGGCTTCCGGGTTACCCTTGCTGAGCATGTTTTTACCCGCAGCGGTCCGTTTGCAGGTACTGATACTGAACGGCTGGGAGACATCCAGAGAGCGACTGATGATCCGGATGTAAAAGCTGTTCTCTGTTCACGGGGAGGATACGGCATGTCGAGGATAGTTGACAGGATAGACTTCTCGGCGCTGAAGAAACATCCCAAATGGTATGTGGGATACAGTGACATCACCTCTCTGCACATGTGGCTTAACTCGGTTTGCGGTGTGGCGTCACTGCATGCGGAAATGCCCCTGAATTATTCCAGTCCCGAATACCTGCCTTCATGCTATGAGACAATGGTCATGGCCCTGCGCGGAGAGGCTGAACCGGTGCGCTGGCAGCCTTCGCATGAGGCTTCGCTGGAGGTGTCTGGCCCTGTAACAGGGGGTAATATCTCCCTCATATACAGCCTCCACGGAACGCCTGCACAACCTGACACCGACGGGGCGATACTCTTTATTGAAGAGATAGGAGAACATTTCTACCATCTTGACAGGATGCTTGTTGCGATGCGGATGGCAGGCCTGCTTAAAAACCTGTCAGCACTGGTGGTGGGAGGGATGGAGAAGATCACCGAGGGTGAGCATGTATTCAACCAGACAGTTGAGGAGGTTGTAATGAATGTGGTGGGAGGGTATGACTACCCGGTCCTTTTCAATTTCCCGGCAGGACATATACCTGACAACAGGGCGGTATACCTTGGCCGCAACGCCAGGCTCAGCCAGTCAGGCAGCGAAGCTGTTCTGACCTGGCAATAACTGCCGACTGGTCAGAACGCTGCCAGCAGCAGGTTGATATCCTTTGAAAGAATGCCGAATTTCTGACCCAGCACCTCGTTGGTGAGGATGCCGTTATAGATGTACACGCCGCTGCGGAGGCCGGTATTGAATTTGAGCATGGGGGTAATGCCGCCGGCATCGGCTATCTCCTGCATCAGTGGCCTGAATACGTTGCTCAGTGCGATGGAGGCGGTCTTTGGCACCCTTGAGGGGAGGTTCCATGCCGAATAGTGAATCACACCGTGTTTTTCATATATCGGATCCTTTATTGCCCTCGGCTCTGCCGTCTCGACGCACCCGCCTGTGTCAACGCTGAGGTCGATAATCACAGACCCGCGCTTCATCCCCTGAACCATCTCCTCGGTGACATAGAACCAGGGCATGAGTATATCGGTTGACAGCGCACCGATGAGGACGTCTGCAGATTTCAGGGCCTTCTGCAGCACCTGCGGGTGGAAAGTGGAAGTGTACAGTCTCTGCCCCAGCAGGTTCTGAAAGTTGCGCAGGCGGTGCACCGAGGTGTCGAACACCCTCACGATCGCCCCCAGGCCCAGTGCAGCCCGGGCTGCATACTCGCCTGCCGTGTTGGCCCCGATGATTATAACCTCAGTGGGGGTGACGCCGGTGACTCCCCCTAGCATCACACCCTTTCCCCCTGAGGTGCTGCTCAGATACTCCGACGCCAGAAGTACCGATGTGATGCCGCTGATCTCACTCATTGACTCAACCACTGGAAGGATGCCGTCAGCATCCTTTATTTTCTCGCTGGCCAGGGCTGTCACCCTTTTTCGCATCAGCACCGAGAGAGTTTCTTCGCTCATCGTGGCGGCATTCATGAAGGAAATGACCGTTTGCCCGCCCCTGAGCTGTGAGGCTTCCTTCTGCTTGAACGGGGCTATCTTTATAAGGATGTCACATTCATAGACCTTTGCGGGGGTTTCAGCCACCATGGCACCGTTGTCACTGTATTCCCTGTCAGTAAAACCGGCATGTTCACCGGCACCTCTTTCCATGAAGACCTCATTGCCTGCGTCGGTGAGGATCTTTACAGCCTCCGGGGTCAGCGCGACCCGCTTTTCATCATCATGAACGTCACGGGGTATACCGATTGTCATCTGCTTCCTGCCTACGGCTTTCTCAACCATCTCCTCCCTTGGCATGAAGGCACTTCTGGCCGGTTCATTCATCTGGCTTCGTTTTTAGGTTTAACGGCGTAAATGTCACCAGATCAAAATTAAGATTTTAATCGGACAGATCAGGGTTTGAACACTATAAATCAAAGAAGGGGCTTTTCTTCAGAACCAATTGTCTCGATGATCCTGCTGCCGTCAGCGGCAACAGTGATTGAGAGCCGCAGGGTCTCGTCGGGAAGCAGGGGTTCTATCAGCTCGGGCCACTCCATGAAACAGGGCGACCCGGAATCAAAGTACTCCTCGATGCCGAAGTCGAGCACCTCGGTAAGTTTTTTGATCCTGTAAAAGTCGAAATGATAAACATTGGGGTAGCCTGGTCTTCTGTACTCGTTCACGAGGGTAAATGTGGGACTGGTGACGGTGTCTTCCACACCCATTTCATGGCAGAGGGCTTTTATGAAGGTGGTTTTTCCGGAACCCATCTGGCCGTAGAATGCAAAGATTTGCCTGCCGGCAGTCTCCCTGAGGAAGTGCCTTGCCGCATCGCGCAACCGGCTTTTGTCGGATATAATGATCTTCATGCGGCAAAAATAGCAAATCAGACCGGTTCAAGCGAGACAAGCGGAAGCATCATCTCCTGGAGTGAGATCCCTCCGTGCTGGAAGGAGTCGCGGTAATAGGAAACGACGCTGTTGTAGTTGTTCGGATAGACCAGGAAGTCATTCGCGCATGCGAAGATGTAACGTGAGGATATGTTGGTCATAGGCAGCCCTGCCTTTGCAGGTGCGGTTATCCCGAAAACCTCACGGGGATTGTAGTCGAGGTTCCTTCCTGTTTTGTAACGGAGGTTCACCGAAGTCTGCCTGTCGCCCACAACCTTCACCGGCTTCTGCACCCTTACCGATCCGTGGTCAGTTGTCATCACCACCCTGGCACCGCGGGCAGATACAAGCCTGAGAAGCTCCATGAGGGGCGAGTGGATAAACCATGAGTGTGTAAGGGTGAGCCATGATGCCTCGTCAGCCGTCAGGTCACGGATGAGGTTGATCTCGGTACGGGCATGGCTGAGCATATCCACAAAGTTGTATACCAGCACGTTGAGGTCATTTGACATCAGCTGCGTGAAACGGTCGTTGACGCTTCTGCCTTCAGCGTCCGAGCTTATCTTGTTGTAGCTCCACCGGCAGTTTATGCCGGCCCTGGTAAGATTCTTCGCAAGAAGCTTCTCCTCGTTGAGGTTTTTCCCTTCATCCTCATGGTCATCAATCCAGTATTCGGGCATCAGTTCCTCAATTGCGGCCGGCATGAGGCCTGCAAAAAGGGCATTGCGCGAGTACTGTGTCGTAGTGGGGAGGATGCTCATGTACAGCTCCTCGTCAACGGTGCGCATCACCTGCCTCAGGTCACCGGCTATGGTCTGCCACTGGTCGAGGCGCATGTTGTCAATAATAATAAAGAACAGCGGTGCCCCCTTGCTGATCATGGGGAAGACCCTCTTACCCATCACTGCAGGCGACATAAGGGGCCTGTCAGCTGCATCTCCGGAAACCCATCTCATGTAGTTTCCTGAAATATACCTGGCAAAAGCCCTGTTCGCATCGGCCTCCTGCATCCTGAGAACTTCACGCATACCGGTATCTGATGACCTTATCAGTTCACCCTGCCAGAAGATCAGACGGCGGTAGAGTTCGCTCCACTGTTCGAAGGTGGATGCTGATGAGATCATATCAGCAATGGAGCCGAACTCCTCGCGGAAGACGGTGGTTGTCTGCCTTGTGACTATTTCTTCGATATTCAGGATCCGCTTGAGTGTCAGCAGTATCTGCTGCGGCTTGACCGGCTTGATAAGGTAATCGGCTATCTGGGAGCCGATGGCAGCATCCATTATATCCTCTTCCTCACTCTTGGTGATCATGACCACAGGAATGCCAGGCCTGATTGCCTTTATACGCCGCAGGGTCTCGATGCCGCTCAGGCCGGGCATATGCTCGTCGAGGAAGATAATATCATAGGCTTTTTCCCTGACCATTGTTATGGCATCATTGCCGGAGTGGCAGGTATCAGTCTCAAACCCCTTTTCATTGAGATAAAGGATATGTGACCTGAGAACACCTATCTCGTCATCTACCCAGAGAATTCGTATCTGTCTCATTTGCAGCCTTTCGCGTTACCGCAGGTTCGGATAAACTTTCGAGTGAAAGATAGCATATCTGTCGATATTCTTATCCTCCCTTAATTTCTGCAGGTTGTCGCGACTGATGGTCCAGAGTTTCAGGCCGGCTGTTGCAGCTTCCCTGATGTTAACTTCAGGACTGAATGCTTTTATCCAGGCTGTTGCTTCGGCAACTGTTTCAAACGGGCCTGTGGTAATCAGGAGGTATCCTGCATCGACGGCGGCTCCTTCGGTCCGGTAGTTGCGGTCAGCGTAGTGGTCAAGGTTGTAGTTGATGATGTCAAATACCATCTGGTTCATGTTGGCACGCGGGTTTGAAGCCACAATCATTACGTAATGTGGCTGAACCGTGTCAGTACTGTATATCTCTTCCGCTATGCGGGTATCCTCTGCGATTCTGATTTCAGGTTTTTCCTTTTTCAGGAAATCGGTGATCTCCGCTGCCCGTTTTCCTTCGGGTGTGGCAGGGAACTTTGCAATAACTGAGTCAAGTTTTGCCTTGTAGGCGAATTCACCCTCGAGGGCACCTGTGGCCATTGCGTCAAGGAGCATGAACCTGGGCACCAGTTCGTCTTCAGGATAAAGTTTAAGTGCTTCGGCACAAAGTCTGCCAGCATCTTCAAATCTCTCCTCGGTGAATGCCTGGTATGCAGCTTCATAGCTTCGGACAGCCCTTTCGGCCATTTCCCTGTGCCTGTTTGCATAGCCGGGATCGGAGAGGATCAGTGCATATTCTGACCCGGGGTACTGTTCCAGCAGCTCGGCCCTCCGTCTGTCTGCCCTTGCCGGGTCACTCTTTTGCAGCAGGCGGTACAGCTCGAAGAGTGCCTCTGCTTTTATGTTGTCATCGGTACCGGTTCTGGCAGCCTCCTCCAGTGAAGTTGCGGCAGAGAGTGTATCACCGAGACGTGATGCCAGTATCTTTCCCTCGCCGAGAAGCGCCTCGGCGCTCCGTCTGACTGAGACCTGCATGAGCGAGTCAGTCAGCGGCAGGTTACGTAGATAGTATTCCTTTGTCCGTTCAGGGGCCACTCCTGTGCTGTCTCCGTTTTCATTCTGCGTCTCTGCCTCATTCTGTGTCCCGGGTGCAAAGGCTGATCTCGCCTTGTTGGCCCTCCGCCAGTTATCCTCAAGCCGCCTGTCGCCCCACCGTCGCCTGAATTCCGTACGCCCGAAAGTGAGTGCAGCCTGGTTGTAGAAATACCATCCTCCTTCGGCTGATATGGCGCCCCGGTAGCGCTGTTCGTTCTCGTAGTACTGCCCCATGTTGTACCTGTCGCTGCCGTCTCCCGTACGCTCCCCGGTCATCTCCAGCTCCGCACTCCTGATCAGTCCGGCAATAAGGGTTTCCCGTTCTGCATTGTTCATGGATGCCACTCTTCGGAGGCTGTCTTCGGTAACCACAACAGTATGGAAACGGGCATACTCGGCAAGGTCAGAAGTCCTGCGGCTTATCTGGTCATAACCGGGGAACCGGTTGTCAATCAGGTAAGAGGCGCTGTCATAGTATTGTGACGACTTCAGGTAGTTTGGTTTTTCGTAATAATACCCTGCGAGAGCGAGGTATGACCTTGCCTTCTGGCGGGTGTTGACGGTGCTGGCTGCAGCTGCCTGTGACCACAGTTTCAGGGCTTCATCAGTATTTCCCATTCGCTGTTCCAGTTCGCCAAGGGCGAAGTAGATCTGGTCAAGATAATCCTTGTTCCTGGAGTCGCGAAGCATCTTGCGAAGCGATTTCATGAGGTCATCGGCATCGCCGTGCGAAATGTCGGTCACCCCTGCAAGGTTTATTCCTGCATTGAACTCCAGGTCATAGGGAGGATTCATTCGCATCACCTGACGGAAGTACCTTGTTGAAAGGTCATTGTCACCGGCGGCCCTGCATACCTGTGCCAGAAGGTAGGTGAGCCTCACCTTGGTGGCATTGTCACCTGTATAATCCGTTGCTGAAGCGAGAGGCTCCACCGCATCGCCGTATCTCTTCTGCCTCAGGGCGATGTCAGCCAGGGTTGAGTAATACATTGCCTTCAGCGAACGCGACAGGCTTTCGGGACTGGCTGTCTCCTTAAGCAGGCGGGCTGCTTCGGCATAATTGCCTTCTTCTGCCTGGATGCGTGACAGCCATATTTCTGCCTCGGTTACGAGATCAGGATCAGTGGCTATGCTTATTGCGAAGGAGAGGGATGAGCGGGCTGCCATGAAATTCTTAAGGTAGAACTGTGCCTTGCCCATAAGAAGGTATGAGTCGTCAACCCATTCATTGAACTCGCGCCTGTTATAGAACTCCTCGTTCCTGTCGTTCACATTCCTGCCGCCCTTTTCATCAGGCCTTGCGGTAATGGAGTGAAGAGCTATCACCTTCGAGGCTTTCTGCACGGCACGTTCCATGTCTGATGAGGCTGCCCGCGCCGATTCAGGGGCTGAGTATACAAATACGGGAAGAAGCTCGCTGTAGTCATCGCGGTGCGATTCCCTTACCTTTTTCACTCCGGCCTTATAGGCCTCGTTACCGTTGAACCAGATATTGTATTTTGAGATCAGTGAATTGTAAAAACGGCTCGCTCCGGTGTTCTTTTCAGCAGAACACCCGGCAAGAACCAGGGTGACAACGAGTATCACCGCTGCAGTGTATTCCCTATGCCGTAATCTCAACAAATATGCTTTATACTCTTATAACTTAAGAGGCCTTCCGATAGTATCCAAAGGTAAGAAAAAGAGGGAGGAAAAAAGGGACTTTCCGCCTGAGGGCGGCAGCAGGCTCACTTAACCTCAACCCTCTTCGTCGGGGCCATCTCCGCGTTGCGCAGCTCCACCTGCCTCACCACTGTCTCCGCCAGGTTCATGAAGGCGTTGCCGGTGAGGCTGTCGCCCAGCGCCACAGGCTTGCCCGCATCGCCACCGTCACAGATGCTCTCCACGACAGGTATCTGCCCGAGCAGCTCGGTGCCGCTCTCGGCGGCAAGCCTGCTGCCGCCCTCCTTGCCGAAGATGTAATATCTCCTGCCGGGAAGCTCCGGAGCCTCGAAGTACGACATGTTCTCAACCAGTCCCAGCACAGGGACGTTAATGGCTTCACTGCGGAACATTGCAATGCCCTTCCTGGCATCGGCCAGCGCCACCTCCTGCGGGGTGGTCACCACGATGGCTCCCGTCACGGGAACCTCCTGCACCAGTGTCAGGTGTATGTCACTCGTCCCGGGAGGGAGGTCGAAGACCAGGTAGTCAAGCTCACCCCAGTCGCCCTGGCTGATGAGCTGCTTAAGGAAGCTGCTTGCCATCGGCCCGCGCCATATTACAGCATCGGAGCCTTTTACGAAGAATCCGATTGAGAGTATCTTAACGCCGTATTTTGTCATCGGGACGATGATGTCGGTGCCATTTTCAGTGCGTACCTCGGGGTGGTATTCACCGGCATCGAACATCGTCGGCACGGAGGGACCGAATATGTCGGCATCGAGCAGGCCGGTGGCGTAACCCTTGCGGGCCAGGGCCACGGCAAGGTTGACGGCGACTGTTGACTTGCCCACTCCCCCCTTGCCTGAGGATACGGCCACTATGTTCCTTACTCCGGGGAGTACGTCTCTTTTCGGGGCTGCCATCTTCTCAACGACGATCTTCGGTTTCACCTCGATGGATGCTACAACTGCATCGGGCCCCAGGCTTTCCTTAAGCGCCCTCACGCAGTTGCTCTTGACGGATGCAATGAACGGATCATTTGATTTCTCCGGAACCAGGACCAGGGATATCCCCTCGTCTGTCACTTTGATCTCTCCGACCATCCCCAGGGTAACAATGTCATTTCCCTTATCGGGATGTGTTACCTTCCGGAGGGCATTCAGAATATCTTCTCTTTTGTACATGATATATTATGATAATTATTGACTTGTTTTTCCTGTTCTACAATGTTTTAACCACTGCCAGGTGTTATTGCCAACTGCCTTCCCGATCCGCCTGCCGGCGGATGCGGGATTGACCCTCCTCCCAGGCTCGGAGGCTCAAACTGCTGACTGGTACTGCCTCCTCCCTGACTCATAACACCCACCACCAATCATAGTTCAACCGCCGGATCCCAGAACCTCTCCCTGAACTCCAGCACCCGGTCATCCTCAACAGTGAATCCCTCGTTCTCGAGCAGCTGCTGCATTGTTGAAGAGGTGCCGAAATGGTGTTTCCCGGTAAGAATGCCGTTGCGGTTCACCACACGGTGCGCCGGGATGAACCCGTACCCGAAATGCGATGAGTTGAGCGCCCAACCCACCATCCTCGCGGATCCGCCGCTGCCGAGATACCTGGCAATGGCACCGTATGATGTGATGCGGCCGTAGGGGATAAGTTTCGTCACCTCGTAAACGCGGCTGAAAAACCCCTCGCTGTCACTCGCCTGGACTGACGATTTCCTTTTCATCCGGAAGTCTGAACGACAGATATGTTATCGGAACGCCCTGTTTCAGGAACATCTCCTCGTAATGAGTCCTTATTGAGAGCAGCGGGTCACCCGGCATCTCCCGGTGCAGGTCGGTGACGGAGTGTATTATTTCCAGTCCGTTGACCTGTGCCAGGGCCAGGGTGTAATCATACAGCCCGCGGCAGTCGGTCTTCAGGTGCACTATCCCGCCGTCCTTCAGGTATTTCCTGTAGAGGTTGAGGAACTGCGGGCCGGAGAGGCGTTTCTTTTCCCTGATTCTCTTCATCTGCGGGTCAGGGAAGGTGAGCCATATCTCATCAACTTCGCCTGGGGCGAAGAATGACCCTGTAACCTCAATGCGTGTGCGGAGGAATGTGGCATTCCGGAGCTGCAGTACATGGGCATCTTTTGCACCTCGCCACATCCGTGCCCCCTTGATGTCGATGCCGATTATGTTCCTGCCGGGATACAGCCCTGCAAGCCCCACGGTATACTCTCCCCGGCCGCAACCAAGTTCAAGTATTATCGGGTTGTCATTGCGGAACCACTCACTGTGCCATTTGCCACGGAGCTCATGTTCACTCCTGAAAACATCCTCAAAAGGAGGTTCGATCACCCGGTCGAACCCCTTCATCTCAGCCCATCGCGCGTGTTTGTTCTTGCCCAATGCCCCCGGTTATTTTGCTTTCCCGTCCATCAGGGAGATCTTCATCCCCATATCATAGACACCGTTGAGCAGGGTGTCTCTCATCCCGTGTATCACCCTGAAGTGATACTCTCCCTGTTCGGGGAAATAGACATTTGACTTGTAAGGAATTGACAGCTCACGGATATCACCTGTGCCCCTGCCAAGCCACCTGCCCTTCTCATCCGTCACCATTGCCTGCAGTGTGTCAGTGACTACTGTCCCTGACGGGAATGTTGTAACAATAAACAGGTAGATATTGCGATACGGGTAGTCCGATGAGGTGCGCAGTGAAAGCTGTATATCGTAAGTCTTTACCGTGTCATCGATTGTACAGGCATAACCGGCAGGATCATACATGCTCCATTTCCCCCCTTCGAGGCTGTAGTTTTCCGAGTACCTGACACTGCGGTCGCATCCTGCGGCGACAGCTGCCAGCAGCAGCGCCCCGATGATCAGCTTACTTTTGCTTCCTGTCATTTTTCCTGTGATATGGTCTGTGACGTCCCTTTCCTTCACGCGGCTGGCTCTTTGTTTCAAACCTTGTCAGTCCGCTGTTCTGCAGGAGCAGGTCATTACCTCTCTCCTTTTTGTTGTTGGAGGCCCCGTCGAGCAGGTTTTCGGGCTTTATGCCCCTGCGGTTGAGCTGGATTATTTCACGTACCCTTGCCACGGGCACTGCGGTAAGATTGGCTGCTATCCGGGGGTCTGTCGAATACCAGTAAACCCCTGTGTGCACCTCCATCTTCATGAAGTAGGCGGTGCTGCCAGCCAGCTCCAGCTGAACCTCCCGTGACGGGAACTCTTTCTGTGCATCAATGTAACAGTCGAGCTCATAGTTGAGGCAGCACTTAAGCTTGCCGCACTGTCCGGCGAGTTTCTGAGGGTTCAGTGACAGATCCTGGTAGCGTGCATGGGATGTTGTCACCGATACGAAGTTTGTGACATGGGTGGAGCAGCAGAGCTCCCTTCCGCATGTGCCGATACCGCCGATGCGGCCTGCCTCCTGCCGGGCACCTATCTGCCTCATCTCAATCCTGATATGGAACTCATCTGCAAGAACCTTGATCAGTTGCCGGAAGTCAACCCTTTCATCTGCAAGATAGTAGAATATGGCTTTTGTCTTGTCACCCTGGTATTCCACATCGCCGATCTTCATAGCCAGCCCCAGGTTCTCTGCGATCTTCCGCGAGCGAAGCATGGTTGAGATTTCAAGTTTTTTTGCCTCCTCCCACTTCTGTATGTCAACCGGCCTGGCCTTCCTGTAAACCTTCTTCATCTCTTCGATGACAGGTTTGATCTTCATCTTCTTCATCTGCTGGCTGACGAGGAAGCCTGTCATGGATACGTAACCGATATCGTGCCCCGGCGAGGCCTCCACGGCCACCAGGTCATCAACCTCGAGACGCAGGCCGTTCACATTCCGGTAGAAGCCCTTGCGTGTGTTCTTGAACCGCACTTCCACAACCTCGTTGTGCCGTGCGTCATAAGGGAGATCGGCAAGCCAGTTGTAATCATTCAGCTTGTGAGCCCCGATACTGTATTTTATTTCAGGCCTTGCCGGTTCCTCACCGGGCTGGACCTGTATATCCTCGTTTGTCATAACGTCAGTTTATCCCTTGCCGGAAGAGTGGATCTGTTTTCTTCCTTCAGGCAAGGTGATTGCAAAATTAGGAATAAATGAGCTATTTTCAAGTGATTCCCCTCAGTTACCTGATAAGTCTCATTGTCCGAAGGGCCAGGTCAAGGAAAATCATTTTGGTGTTCCCGTTGCTCTCGACGTGTGCATATGCAAGGTTGAACTCCCTGTTGAGGGCGTTGATGTTCTTCTCGTTTATGAACGGGTGAAATTTTCCCGAAAACTCATCTTCGGCACGGGTGAGGCAGACAAGTTTGTTTTCCTTCCCGTTGAAGTTGAGGATGAAATTTTCACGAATCATCCTGAGTGAATAGGAAAGGAAGCTTTTCTGCCTCTCTCTTCCCAGAGCTGCTGTTTCCTCAGACCACGTTACAAGTGAGTGGATATCACGAATATACGCCGTGCGCATAAGTTTTGTGAACCGGTCGAGGTGTACTGCAGTATTGTCATCCTCGCGGGCAAGTTCCAATGCCCTGACCATATTGCCGTTGGCAATTGCAGCTATCTCCGAAGCCCTGACCGGGTCAATTCCCATGGCTTTGACCAGGTGGGCACTCAGATCCTCCGAAGGAATTGCGGGAATCCTTATATGCTGGCACCGCGAGGTGATCGTAGGGAGGAGCCTGTCATCCTCTTCCGAGACAAGAATGAACAGGGTGCGTGCCGGCGGCTCCTCAATCATCTTAAGCAGCTTGTTGGCAGTTTCGGCGTTCATCTTCTCGGGAAGCCAGATGATCATTATCTTGAAGTCGGATTCAAAAGACTTCAGGCTCAGCTTGCGGATTATTTCCGCAGCTTCGGCGACTGTTATCAGTGCCTGTTCGTTTGCCACCTCCATCGCCTCCGTCCAGGTGCTGAGTGAGAACCACGCTGACCTGAGGACCATTTCGCGCCACTGCGTGATAAAAGTGTCACTTACCGCCTCGGTACCTGATTTCTTTTTGATGACAGGGAAGACGAAGTGGAGGTCAGGGTGGATCAGCTTGTCATACTTGACGCATGAGGGGCATACCCCGCAGGCGTCTTCCGCAGTGCGCTTCTCGCAGCTTATATACCGTGCCAGGGCCAGGGCGACAGCGAACTTGCCGCTTCCCTCGGGGCCATAAAAAAGCAGTGCATGACTGACGCGGTTCTCTGCAACAGAGCTCCGCAGCCTGTCAATCACTGCCTTCTGTCCCGGTATCTGTGAAAAATTCATCTGCCCTTTGGATGACGAAGGGCAAATTTAAACAAAAAACGGGGTTTCACAGCTTTTTACAGCGCTGCAAGGGCCTTGTCACAGTCCGGCTCATGGGTTGTCTCCGGAACCTGTTCGGTATAAACCACGTCCCCTTTTTCGTCAAGAACGACTATACTGCGGGAATAGAGGCCGGCCATGGGACCGTCAAGGATATCGACACCGTAATCATTGCCGAATTCAGCATTCCGGAAACCAGACAGCGCTATGACATTTGTAATGCCTTCGGCGGAGCAGAAACGGCCCTGTGCGAACGGCAGATCCTTTGTGATTGCCAGCACCACCGTATTATCCTTTCCTGCCGCCATCTGGTTGAACTTGCGGACTGCAGTGGCGCAAACGCCCGTGTCAAGGCTCGGCGAGATGTTCAGTATCACCTTCTTTCCTGCAAGCTCCTTCAGTGACAGATTGCTGAGATCTGGCCTGACAAGTGTGAAATCCGGGGCTTTGGTCCCCTTCGCGGGGAGAAATCCGGATGTGTTGACAGGGTTGCCCCTGAGTGTGATTTTTGCCAGATTTAACAAATCACCCCGGCATTTGTTTAATAAAAAATAAACTGACTTTAATTGGCATTTGCTTGTAAGGGAACCTTTCAACTTCTTATTTTTGTACGATGCAAACAAGACGCTAATCCGTAAAAAGAAATTGTATGAAAATCATTGACAACTTCAATTTTAAAGGTCTCAGGGCAATCGTCCGGGTAGATTTCAATGTGCCTCTTGACAAGAAGACGCGTGAGGTCACGGATGACACCCGTATCCGCGGTGCACTGAAAACGATAAGGAAAATAACCGCTGACGGCGGCTGTGCGATTCTCATGTCACACCTGGGACGGCCGGAGGGAGTAATGGAAAAATACTCACTCAAGCCTGTGCTGCCGGTGCTGGAGAAGCACCTGGGAATGAAGGTGGCGTTTGCCCCTGACGCCCTTGGCGAAGAGGCCGTCGCGATGGCTGCAGCCCTGAAGCCGGGTGAAGTGATGATGCTCGAGAATGTAAGGTTTTACCCCGAGGAAGAGGGGAAGCCGATACTTCCCGAAACTGCCACTGACGAGGAGAAGAAGGCTGCCAAGGCAGCGCTCAAGGTGAAACAGAAGGAGATGGCCAAGAAGCTGTCGGCCTATGCTGACGTCTATGTCAATGATGCATTCGGAACCGCTCACAGGGCGCATGCCACCACAGCCGTGATTGCTGACTTTTTCCCGGAAGACAAGAGGATGTTCGGCTTCCTGATCAACAGTGAACTGGCTGCAATGGACAAGGTGCTGAAGAGCGCACAGAAGCCGTTCACCGCAGTCATGGGAGGTGCCAAGGTGTCAGACAAGATACTCATCATAGAAAACCTGCTTGAAAGGGTTGACAACCTGATCATCGGCGGCGGGATGACCTACACATTCATCAGGGCCAACGGCGGAAAAATCGGCAACTCACTCTGCGAGGAGGACAAGCTTGATGTTGCAAGGGCTATAATTGAGAAGGCAAAAGCAAAGGGAGTCAACCTTTTATTCCCGGTTGACGGCGTCAATGCTGACAAGTTTGATGCTGAAGCAAATACATACACATCGGCCATCGATGACGTGAAGGACGGATGGATGGGCCTCGACATCGGCCCGAAGAGCATTGAATTGTTTGAGAAGGTCATTATGGAATCAAAGACCATCCTCTGGAACGGACCGATGGGTGTGTTTGAGATGGAGAAGTTTGCAGCAGGTACCACCGCAATAGCGAAGGCTGTTGCAAAGGCTACCGAAAAAGGAGCGTTTTCACTTATCGGCGGGGGTGATTCGGTTGCGGCTATCAACAAGAACGGCCTTGCCGACAAGGTAAGCTATGTTTCCACAGGAGGCGGTGCCATGCTTGAATACATGGAAGGGAAGAAGCTTCCGGGCATCACTGCCATCAGGGGAGAATAATAGGTGCCCCGGGCTGAAAACAGTTTTGATTCAGGAATCATGAAATTCCGCTACATACCGGCACTGGCCCTCATGCTGATGTTTGCAGGGTGCGGAGGTGATGATCAGAAGACATCCGGTACCGTCACACTGTCAAGTGAGCTGTATGACAGCGGATCATATTATTATGCGATGGGGCTCTCCTTTGATGAGGCAGGGGAGGTCCCCACGCTTCCCGACCAGTACAGGGCTGACATCACGCTTCAGGCCGGACCGGTGACCACCGGGGGCCCGGTGGTGGCATACCTGACAGCCAACACCCTTGACCCGCCGTTCGCACTTGTGGGCAACCATGTCACGGCAGCTGAAGCGGTAAGCACCTTCAAGGCACTGAAAGAGGTGGGATACTATACATGGATTGACCTGGCGGCACCGCTGGCAGCCAACCAGGTCTGGGTGGTGAAAACACGTGATGCCAAATACGCCAAACTGAGAATCATCAGCGTGACACTCAACACTTCCGTGAGTCCGGCCGTTGCAGAATGCTCCCTCGAGTGGGTGTGGCAGCCTGACGGATCAGCTACGTTCCCGTAACAGATATGAAGGCACTATTACAGGAAGAGATCTTCAGAGTCACCGATGACGAGTCGTTTGAGAGGATGGCGCTGGAGATCTTTCGTTTTCAGGCTGCCGGCTGCGTAGTATACCGGGAGTATTTAAGCTTCCTGGGAGTGGATCCTGCATCGGTTGATTCGATCTTCAGTATACCCTTCATGCCAGTCTCGTTTTTCAGGGACCATACGGTGATGACAGGTGACGGACCGGCCGTAAGGATTTTCCTCAGCAGCGGCACCACCGGGGTGAAACAGAGCCGGCACCATGTAATCAATCCCGCTGTCTATGACGAGAGCCTTGAAAGAACGTTCAGGATCTTCTACGGAGATCCTTCCGGCTATGCGGTCATGGGACTGCTCCCCTCCTATCTTGAAAGGGAGGGATCTTCCCTTATATACATGGTGAACAGGCTGATGCTTCTGTCAGGCAACAGCGCCGGAGGATTCTTCCCTGATGATCACGAGGCTCTCTTCAGCGCCGTTGAGAAGGCACGTGCCGCCGGACTGAAGGTGCTGCTCATCGGGGTCACCTTCGCGTTGCTTGACCTTGCGGAGAAACATCCGCGTGATCTCTCTGACCTCATCATCATGGAAACCGGAGGGATGAAGGGGAGAAGGCGTGAAATGATCAGGGAGGAGGTCCATGATATACTGATAAAGGCATTTGGCGTCACTTCGGTTCACTCGGAATACGGAATGACCGAGCTGCTCAGCCAGGCCTATTCAAAGGGAGAAGGATTGTACCGCACTCCCCCGTGGATGAAGGTGCTGATACGTGACAGCCATGATCCGATGTCACATTCAGCTGAAGAAGGTTCTTCCGGCGGCGTCAGTGTTATTGACCTCGCAAACATGTGGTCATGTTCGTTCATTGCAACGGATGATCTCGGACGAATGCACGCAGGGGGCAGCTTCGAAGTCCTGGGGAGGTATGACAATGCCGATATCCGCGGCTGCAGCCTGCTAAGCGTGAACAGCCTGTTCTAGCTGAAGCAGCCTTTCAAGCCAGCCGAACAGTCTTTCCTGGTATGAAGCAGGACACATGTCAAGGCTCTGGGCACACATGAATTTAATCTCCTGGTGGCTTTCGCAATGCCTGATTTTGTCTTCTATGTAAGCCTCCGGCCTGTTGACCGGCTTGAGGTAAACAAGGTCAGGCCGGGCAATATTCCTGTTTCCTTCAAGCAGCTGCAGGTGATTCGCGAGGGAGATGAAGGTGAACTGCGAATAATCACGGAACCGGTAAGAGATGTTCTTTTCAAGAAGCGTCATATTGCTGCCGAGAAACCTTTCCACACCTGGTTTACTTACGGCATGCGGGGTATGGGCATTTGTAAAATACCTGAACCGGAAGCCGAGCTTAATGGCGGCATTCCACTGGGCGGCATGGAATGAGGCACGCGGCTCAAAGCCTTTGTTCCCAAGCAGCCTCCTCTGCACGAATGTTCTTCCGTGGTTCCACAGTTCCCTGGGCAGGGGGGAAGGAACCCATTTGCCACGCATGACGGGCCTTCCGTTTACGAACCAGTCTTCCGGCTTTACCGGCCTGACAAGGAATGTATCATCATTGAAATAGACAAAGTTGTCGGAAAGCCCCCTGATCCGCCATATCATGTTGGCAATGGAGATACTGTTGAATGTGGGGAGGTGCTTTTCAAATCCCTCAAAGATCTCCCGGTGATCGACTATTCTCAGTGACTCCGTCCTGTCAGGAAAATACTTCCTCACATCATTGTCAATACCCGGGTCCTGCTCATCGGTGACGATGAAAATATTCCTTACAAAGGGAGCAAACCGGAGGATAGACAAAACGCAGTAGCGTATCTCATTTGAAGAGGCGAATCTTGTGCTGTGGGCACCGGAGGCAGTTGTTATCCTTGCCCCGGACAGGTACCGGCTCCTCTTTTCAGCAAGCTTCGGATCATCACCGTCAACCCATGCAATCACAACATCCACAGGAGTCAGGGTATCCGGAATACCGGAGACTGTCAGTTTCGTTTCACCATCCTGATGCCGGTCTGCCATTTTCAATTCAGAGTTTGAACCTTAAATATAATCCAAATGAGAGTCTGTCAAATGAGTTTTGGCCCATTTTCACTTTCAGGCGAGTATTGAATCAAGCCATTCAAGGATCTTTCTCCGGTCACCTTCCCGCATCATGTCTATATTCTGAATGCAGACAGATTTGTACCGGCTGTCATTTTTGCACTTCTCAATCCTCCTGGCCATTTTCTTTTCCTTGTACAGCGGGTGGAGGTAACCTGTGTTCAGCTTCCCCAGATTCCGGTTCCCCTTCAGAATCTCAAGGTGGTAGGCCAGGGAGGATGTCAGGAGCTGCTCCGGATCACGGAACCGGTATGAAATTATCTTTTCCAGCACCCCCCTGGTGGCAGAAAAATATTCCTCAAGCGTCCCTTTGCTGAAAGGATGGGGTGAGTGGTCATGAAAATAGTAAAGACTCCTGAAACCCAGGAAGGAAGCGGTTATCCACTGACGGATATAAAACGAGACTTTGGCAACGTAATCCTTGTTTCCCTTTAAGTATTTATTGTAAAAAACCTTTAGTCTGCTGCCGGCCATTCTTCCGTAGGGAGGAAGCCTCCATTCCCCGGTCAGCACAGGCCTTTCCGCGGCAAACCAGTCCTCCTCACGGTGCTCCCTGACCAGCACCACGTCATCATTGAAGTAAACAAACCTTTCCGAAAGCCCCTCTATCCTCCAAATCATCGTATGTATCGAAGAGCTGTTGAAGGTCGGGAGATACTGTTCGTAATCCCTGAAGATTTCCCTGTGGTCAACAATCCTGATGCAACCTTCCCTTCCGGGGAACCGGGCTTTCACCATTTCATACAGGTCAGGGTCCTGTTCATCGGTTACCACGTAGATATTCCTGATGAACCCGGCAAACTTAAGTATTGACCGGACACAGTAGCTGATCTCGCCGGTGGAGGTAAAGCGAAGCGGGAGAGACCCCGGGTGCGAGGTTTTTTTATTCTCGAGTATACGGTAACGGTCTCTCTTTTCGGAAAGCTTTTTATCATTGCCATCCACCCACAGAATTACTGCATCGATAGGTTTGCCGGTCTGTGAAGTTCCCGTTTCTGACATTGTTTTGAGGTAATTCTGCTCTATTGGAAATTTTTTTACAATTTTAGCCTGAAATTTCGGACTGATGCCTGAGAGTGTAAAAAAAAAGATTGGTGTTATCTCAATGGTCAGAAATGACCAGTTCTTTATCCCGAAATGGATTGATTACTACGGTTCTCAGTTCGGTCATGAAAACCTGTTCCTGATACTCGACGGGCATGATCAGGAATACCCGGCCGGAAGCGAGGCTCTCAATGTGATAAGATTACCCAGGGAGAAGCAGACCAGGTCAAGGGGTGACAAAAACCGGATTGACCTGATATCGAACCTGGCAAAAGCACTCTTCCAGCGGTATGACCTGATAATTGCACATGACATTGATGAGATCCTTGTGGCGGATCCGGCTCTTCAGATGCCGCTTCCCGACTATCTCCGCCGTCACTTCAGGTACTCTTCCCTCTCTGCGCTTGGCCTCGATGTGGGGCAGAACACCGACCTGGAGGGGCCCATTGACCCTTCACGGCCTTTTCTCGGACAGCGGAGCTTTGCCCATGTCTCGGCACGCTACACAAAGGCCATCGTTGTCACCCGCCCCGTGAGATGGGGATCCGGCTTTCACCGCGTACTCCACCGCAATTTCCACATAGATCCCAATCTCTACCTCTTCCATTTCGGTATGGTTGATTACGAGATTGCACGGTCAAAGATGGGAGATGAGTCGCTTATCAGCGCCGGGTGGCAGGGTCACCTTGACCGGAGATATGAGCTTTTTGAGCTTATCAGGAAGAAGACACCCGTTGACGGCGACGCATTCTTCCGGCAGGCAAGGAGAAGGGAAAGCATCTTCCGTCCGATTTTCGCCCTCAACAAACCGGGCATGCTGATTGAAAAGCCGGTAGTGCGGATACCGGAACGGTTCAGGAGCATTGTCTGAAAAACACAAAATCAAACCGATTACATAAAAGTGAGACTAAAGTACCGTATCAAGAAAGCCTGGAGAAAGGTTGTCTTCAACCTCAGTTCTTCCGAAAATCCTCTCTTCCTGGCATACTGCAGGCATATCTACAAACCGAAGCCGGGAACTATCGCCGTCTTTCTCGATAAGTTCTCAAGGGATCACAAAAAGGTAACCTTCCTGCAGGTGGGGGCAAATGACGGGTTCATAAATGACCCGCTTCATCTCTTCATCAAGAGGGATAACTGGAACGGCGTGCTCCTTGAGCCCCAGCCGGAGGTCTTCAATGAATACATGGCGAAACTCCACAGGAAGAGGCCGGAAATCACCGCGATCAATGCCGCGCTTGACAGGGAAGACGGAACGAGACCTATCTATAAAATGGCTATCAGCTCCGAAAGATGGGCACACGGGCTGTCAAGCTTTAACCGGGAGGTGCTGGAAAAGAAAATCGATGACGGAAGCATGCTGAGGAATATCCGGAAGCAGGGAGTGAAGCTTCCCGAAAAAAGAGAGGACTACATCACCGCAGAACCTGTCAGGACCATGAGCCCGGAAACACTGCTGAAATACTTCGAGGGAAAAACAATTGACCTGCTGGCTATTGATACCGAGGGATTTGATTATGAAATCCTGAAGATGCTCGATCTTGGCAGGATATCCCCGGAGGTGGTTATCTACGAGGAAATGGTCTTTGACGAGGAGACAAAAAAGGAATGCCGCAGGTATCTTGAAAACCACGGCTACTCATGCCAGTCACTGGAGAGGGATGTGATTGCGGTAAGGAATTCTGTGGGGTGAATTCCTGCTGCACCGGCTTCTGACGGGCTCCGGGGGATACTTTGCAATTACCACGGGAAATGGAGATCTTTAAAGATATAACCAGGAAGTCTGCACATCAGACAGTGTTTTTTTTCGCCCTGGCTCTTTTTGCAGTCTCTCTTCCCCTGTCAAGGTACTTCATTACAGTCAGCGAAATAATTCTTATTGCCAACTGGCTCGCAGAGGGTGATTTCAGGAGCAGGTTCAGGCTGTTGCGGAACGACAGGCCGGCCCTGGCTTTCATAATGACTTACGGTTTGGGTGTCCTGGGTCTGCTGTGGTCCGGCGACCCTGTCTGCGGTATTGAAAATGACCTCTTCCACAGGTTGCCGACCCTGTTCCTGCCGGTTATTTTTGCCACCACCCGGGTCCCGGACTCGAAGAGGATCCGCTTTGTTCTCCTGCTCTTCATAACAGCAGTTTTCATCGCATCGATAGCAGGTCTTCTGTTCAGGGAGTTTCGGGCCGATCCGGACTTCCGGTCCGCCTCCCCGTTCATGCCAGGCATATACACCGGAATGATGCTGATAATTGCAGCCGCCCAGCTACCGATGCTTGCCAGGCAGTACACCCGTGGAGGCCCCGTGCTCTGGTTAAGCCTTGCCGTTTCAGGCTGGCTCATCCTTTACCTTTTGTACCTGAGGACTTTGTCGGGAGTTGTATCACTGTCGGTTATTGCCGTTTTCCTGGTTGTCGTTCTTATCCGGAAAATGAACGGTACAGGGGCCAGGATTGCTGTTATGGCGGCAGCAGCAGCTGTTGCGGTATTGCTGCTCTGGCCACTCGCAAAGATATACATGCAGGTTCATGCCAGGAACCCGGTCAATGTGAGGGAACTGCCGGTGGCCACCGTGAACGGCACCCCGTACCTTCATGATACGGTGAGCATCATCAGGGAGAACGGCAACCCGGTTTATATCTACCTGGCAGACAGCGAGCTGAAGAAGTCCTGGAACAGAAGGAGCGACCTTGATTTTGAAGGTACAGACCTGATGGGCCAGGAGCTGAGGGCGACAATATACAGGTATATGTCATCACTCGGGCTCAGGAAGGACAGCACGGGAATGTCCATGCTCAGTGACAGGGATATAAGAGAGATAGAAAGAGGAACCACAAACTACCTTAATGTGGACCGTCCGGGTATATATGTCAGGGCCTACGAGGAGATAATGAGCCTCGACATTTACTACTCGAGCGGTCGCCGTGAGACATCATGGGGGTCACTGACCAAAAGGATTGATCTGTGGAGGTCTGCCATTGCGGCATTCAGGGAGCGTCCGCTGCTCGGCTGGGGCACGGGGGGAGTGCTGAAGGCGATGGATTACGGGATGGAACAGACCGGTTCAACCCTTGCCGGAATGAACATGAAACCGCACAGCCAGTATCTGTATGTGTTGCTTTCCCACGGGCTGGCCGGATTCCTGGTCACAGTTTTCCTGCTGGCATACTTTTTCAGACAGAAAAAAGCTCACCGCTCCTTCATGTTCATGCTGTTCCTGGTAATGTTCCTTGCCAATTTTGCCGGCAACAACTCACTTGAGTCCCAGCCGGGGCAGGATCTCTTCGTCTTTTTTTCCCTGCTGTATGCGTATCACTACCCCCAGATAAAAAAAGGACCAGGGTTGCCGGCCTCAGATACCCAGTTTTGACTTTATTTCAGCCTGGATGGCGTTTTTATGCACCATGATATATATCGTCTTGGCCCTGACATAGCTCTCTGACATGTTCAGGTAACCTTTCTGCGGATTCCTGTCGGTGCCCCATGAATTCTTCGTGATGTAGTATTTGGTGCCGTTCTGGTCCTTAACAATACCGGTGACATGCATGAGATGATCATCAGTTGTAACGAAAGTCTCATATCCCTTCTGGCGCACATCCTGGGTGACATTTACCTCGGGCCCGGGCTTTTCGAACATTCCTGGTATCTGTCCGCCTCCGGACTGCATTGCCTCGAAACGGGCCCTGTCAGTCATGGCTGAGAGATCCATTTTTGTCAGGTCAGGATTGATTGCAACGCCGTTGGCGTGCGAAAATCCCCTCTCGCTGACGTCGCCGTCCCAATTTACAGTGTAGCCGTTGTTAAGGGCGTAATCCATTATGCTTATCAGCTCGTCAAGGGGGACATTGTAAAAGCGGTTCATCTCCCAGTTGTCGAGTACCTCGAGGAGGCCCTGTGTGTAGAACGGGAAATGACTGAATGAGGTGATGTGGATATAGTCGCTCATGTTCAGCCCGAGGCTGGCGGCAAATGTTTTCGGGGTGTAGCTCTGTCCCTTGTAGGTAAAGGTGGCAGGCACTTCTCCGAGGTAGATATCGAGGATTGCGCCGGTAACCTCATCAGACTCCTTGCTGAGTTTTTTCAATTTTATGGGTACTGCGGCCACTGCATCAACATAAGCCTGCAGCTCGCGGTGATTATGAACCGGAGAATCATAGCTGATGCCGGTATATGCCTCCTGTGGCATCAGTCCGTCCTCGTTGAAAACCCTTAACCATGAGGGGGAGAGACTTCCCTCACCCAGGTTGCCCTTACCCTGGCGCAGGTAGTTGTCGAGAATCCTGTTTTCATATGTTTTCCTTACAACGAACATTTCCGAGAGGTCATATTCACCCTTGCCCATGCGAAGGAGTTCTGACTCCATGAAGGATGTGGTGGCGAAGCACCAGCAGGTGCCTGTGGCCGACTGGTTCTTCACCGGCGTGGCCGGAAGGGAGACGACAGTCGTGAATATGTAACCTTCGGGCTCGGCTGCTGCCTGCTTTTTGGCTTTCTGTGCCTGTAGCGGCATCACGGCCATTGCAATGGCAACAAGGAATAAGACAGTCTTTTTCATATATTTCTGATTTAAGTTTGTTTTCAGAGGACGAACCAAAAATATTCAATTATTCTTAAAAGGGAAATGTTTTTGAGCATCAGGAGCATGCCGGGGTGATCACATAGTTGGGTAGTAAGCGCCCTCAACATGGTCTATCTCATTGCCGGAGTCGCTGATGATCACTGTTATTATGTCAAACCTGGCCTCCTTCGTGATGCCATACGTATCAATGTAATTGGATGCGGCAAAGATGATTGTTCTCTGCTTCGGAACATTGACCGCTTCGGCGGGATGGACGGTATAACCTGCTGACCTGGTCTTCACCTCTGCAAAAACAACGAAAGAGCTGTTCTCGGCAATGATGTCTATTTCAGTTCGTCCCGAGCGCCAGTTCCTGTGCCTTATGGAGTATCCCTTTCCGGCAAGGAGGGCAGCAGCGATTTCCTCACCCAGGGGTCCGAGTCGTTTCCGGTCACTCATTCCCTTTTCAGGATGTATGTAACGATACAATACGGTTCCCGTGATGCCTTCCTCCAGTCATGTCAGACCTCAATCAGCCTGTTCTTGATTGCGTAAAGGATGAGGCTGGCGGTGTTTTTTGAACCCGTTTTTGCCAGCAGGTTTGCACGGTGCTTGTCGACTGTCCGTTTGCTGATAAAGAGGGCATCGGCAATCTCATGGTTTGAGAGTCCCTCACATATCTTGAGGAGTATCTCCTTCTCGCGCCTGGAAAGGCTTGAGCTTTTTTCCTCCTGCTCCCTGTTCTTGATACGCCTGATAACATGGTACAGCAGCTCCTGTGAGAAGTAGTTTCCTCCGCGGTACACAGCGATGATTGCATCATGGACGTCTGAAATGTCCGAGTCCTTGAGGATGAATCCCTTCGCCCCGGCATCAACCATCCTGTAATAATATTCCTCCTCGCCGTACATCGACAGGGCGATGACACTTGCCGCAGGGGTCTGCCTTGATATCCTCGTTGTTGCCTCCACGCCGTCCATTTCAGGCATGCTGATATCCATCAGGATGATGTCAGCGGAGCAGTTTTCGAGTACCTTCAGCAGCTCAATGCCGTTTGATGCTTCGGCAACCACCTCAAATTCGGTGTAGCCGCCGAGAAGTATCTTCAGTCCGTTGCGGAAGAGCTGGTGATCATCAGCCAGTGCAATTCTGATTTTTTTCATTTGTTACGATGCTACATCCCCTTCGGGAAATTTACTACTGCCTATTGCCTGATGGCTATTGCCTGCTATCACTGGTCCACCCTTATCAGTGCACTCGTTCCTTTCCCCCTGGAGCTTTCGATGACAAAGACTCCGTCAACCGCCCTGACCCTGGTCTCTATATTCGGTATTCCCATTCCCACTGCCTCTTCGGATCTGAGCTTCTCCATATCGAATCCACGGCCGTTGTCAAGGTACTGCAAGGTAATTATTTTTTGGTGTTGCCGGAGTTCAATCTCAATCTTTGAGGCACCTGAATGCTTCATCCCGTTATTGATCAGTTCAAAAGCAGCCCGGTAAATAACCACCTCCTTGTCGGTGTCAAACCGGACCCCTTCCATGTTTGTCCGGAAGTCGATCAGGACGCTGCGCACCATATTCAGTTTCGCGGCGAAGGCGCTGATTGCACTTGCAACACCAAGATTGGTAAGCACATGCGGACTCATGTTGTTTGATATCTCCTTGATTGTGCCGAGGGCTTCGTTTACCACATGGCTTGTATTCTGAAGTATCTCCTGCCCCACCGGGTCTGTGACTCTGCCGTTAAGGGCCGAGAGTGACATCTTTACAGTTGAGAGCAGCGGGCCCAGCCCGTCATGGAGGTCCTTTGCAAACCTCTTCTTCTCGGTTTCCTCGGTATTGATTACCGCGTTCAGGAGCCTGCGCTCTGACCTGATCCTGTCTGTCTCTGCACGCTTGAGCGAATAAAAGAGCTCCCTGATCAGTACCACCCCGGTGATTATCATTACCGAAACCAGTACGTTCATCCATTCGTCAACCATCATCAGCTCGAATGAAGGTTTGCCCTGGAAATACTCAATCAGCTGTATCAGGGTTCTTATTGCCATCAGGACAAAGGATGTTGATAGGAGTATCCAGGAGAGGCGGTACCGGGTCATCTTTATGAACCTGAATGCTATTCCGGCTGCAACTATCTGCAGCACGATCGATATGAAGAGGGCTATAAGGCGTACCATTGTAACAATTATTTAACCTCTGTAAAATTAGGAGTTTATTACCTTTGCAGCCTTACTGAAAAAGAAGTAAGCATAAATTGAAGTCCGGACAGCGGTTCTGCCTCCGGGCCAGATGCGGAAGGAGGGTTATTCCCGTAAATAATTATAAGGTATGACAGGTAACGGATGATAATTTCCCGCTGAAAAGCGTCGTAAGGACGGGCTCCGGGACGGATCCGCGCACCAGTTGTTCACAAATCATGTTACCAATTTCAGGAATTGAGATTCAAATCAATGGACAAATTAGGCAAAATAACAGAATATCAGATACATAATAACCACATGTACTGTCAGGGAGCAAGTCTTCCGGATTGCTCAAAACATCTTGAAAACCCGTTAAAAAGTTGTTAATAATTACGAAATGCCAATTCGGGCTAATTGTGGCCGTAAATGTAATTTAACCTTCTGCCTTTGAAGAAGCGGGGCTCAACTTAAACCAACTGAAAATCAATGCTTTTAAAAAGAGCTATAACCATAACTTTTCTAACTTAATCCAGTCATGCGAAAACTAAAGTTTATCTCAATTCTGTTGTCACTGTTCATTGGAACAGCCACCATGATGGCCCAGGTGACGACTTCAACTCTCAGTGGCAAGATTACGGAGGCCGACGGTCAGCCGTTGCCGGGTGCCACGATCATTGCAACCCACGTGCCTTCCGGTACCGTTTACGGTGCCGCGGCAAATACGCAGGGTTTGTATACAATTCAGGGTATGCGTCCCGGTGGCCCCTATACGGTCAATGTAACTTTCATCGGCTACAAAACCCAGAGTTACACTGAGATTACCCTGGCACTCGGAGAAAATACAACCCTGAACTCGACCATGGCATCAACCACGACCCAGATGACAGAGGTTACAGTGATTGGTTACGCGACATCAAAGTTCAATACCACACAAACCGGTGCAGTGACGAATATCTCAAATACGCAGATAGCCAACATGCCTACGGTAAGCCGCAGTATTATCGACGTTACCCGCCTTTCACCCTACGGAGGTAATGGTATGAGCTTTGTGGGAACAGATGGTCGTACGGCTAACTTTACTGTTGACGGAGCGAATTTCAACAACAACTTCGGTTTGAGTTCTGCCCTGCCCGGCGGAGGCAACCCTATTTCCATTGAATCTATCCAGGAATTACAGGTTGTTATCGCTCCTTATGATGTTCGTCAGACTAACTTTATAGGTGGTGGTGTAAACGCTATTACAAAATCCGGTACCAATACCTTTAAAGGCAGTGCCTATGCGTATCACAGAAATGAAAACATGCGCGGTGATGCTGTTTATGGCAGGCAAATCACAGGTGCGCGTGAGGTTGACCGCAATACAACTTATGGTTTTACTTTTGGCGGACCAATTGTCAAGAACAAATTGTTCTTATTTGTAAACGGGGAAATGGCTAAAACACCGACCGTTGTCAATCGCTGGAGAGCTTCAACGGATGGTGTCGCGGATGCCGACAACTATATTTCCCGCACAACTGTAACCGATCTTCAGGCAGTTTCTGATTATGTTAAAAGCAAGTATAATTATGAAACAGGATCGTTTACAAATTTCCCTGCTGATGAAAACAATTACAAACTTCTTGCACGTTTGGATTGGAATATCACAGACAAACATAATCTGGCCCTCCGTTATAACTACACAAAAAACCTTAACTGGAGCTCTCCGAATGCTTCGTCCATGGACGGAGGTACCCGTATGTCCGAGGCAAGAATGTCACAAGCCTCAATGTCATATGCAAATTCGATGTATTCCATGAACAATCTTGTTCATTCATTCTCTCTTGACCTGAACAGCCGGTTGTCCGATAACCTTTCCAACCAGTTTCTGGCAACATTCTCAAAGCTTGACGATGTCCGCGGATCTACTTCCGATGAATTCCCCTTCATCGATATTTTGAAAGACGGTCAAGCCTATTTGTCTTTGGGATATGAACTTTTTACATGGAACAATGCTGTTCACAACAACGTCTGGAATATCAAAAACGAACTGACACGCTATTTAGGCAATCATAAAATTGTAAGTGGAATAGCTTACGAATATAAGATGGCAGATAATGCCTATATGCGTAACGGGACAGGATACTATCGCTACTCAAGCCTTGATGACTTCCTGAACGAAGGAACACCTGAAATTGTAAACCTGACTTATGGTTATGACGGAGAGACCAATCCTGCTGCCCGCATAAGAACAAACAAAATCGGAGTTTACGGGCAGGATGACTGGAGCGTGGCTTCAAATTTCAAGCTTTCGTATGGACTTCGCATCGATGGGCTTTTCTTCGATAATCAGGATTTGATAACAAACCAGGCTATTCTTGACCTTGATTATTCCGGTCGTAATATTAACACGGGAGAATGGCCTTCAGCAAATCTCATAATCTCTCCCCGCATAGGTTTTGCCTGGGATGCATTTGGTGATAAGAGCCTGAAAGTACGTGGAGGTACCGGTCTTTTCGCGGGTAATTTACCGCTTGTATTCTTCACCAATATGCCTACCAACGGTGGAATGGTACAGTATCAGGCTCAGATAAATGCAGCGAACGCTTCAAGAAATGGTTTCACAATGGATGAATTTGCCGGCGGTCTTGTAACTGATGCTAACGGAAATGCTAATATAGCTGCACTTTATGATAAGCTGGTATCATTGGGATATCCTTCAACGATTTCTCCCGAAGATGGTACAGTTCCTTCCGCTATTGCAGCTGTAGATCCGAATTTCAAAATGCCCCAGGTATGGAAAACGTCACTTGCTGTTGATTATACATTCAAAACATCTTTCCCGTTATCTGTAACGGCAGAGGGAATTTACAACAAGACAATCAACGGTGTTACTATCTCTGACTGGAGTATTCCGGATGTTGGTGGTTTCGCCCGTTTCAACGGTGTTGACAACCGTCCGATTTATCCTGCCGGCTATCGTACCATTACAAAAGCCTTTGTGCTGGAAAACACAAGTCTCGGTTATGGATGGTCAGGCAACATTAGTTTAAATGCCCAACCTGCAAAATGGCTCAGCCTGATGGCTGCATATGCACACACGGTTGCCAAAGATGTTACCGGTATGCCCGGATCTAATGCAGAATCTGCATTTACATACGTTCCCACGGTGGAAGGCCCCAACTACATCAGATTACACAATTCCCAGTACAACACACCCGATCGTCTGGTGGCTTCGCTTAATGCGCACGACAACAGCGGCAATCACTATAGCCTTATCTATGAATCATGGCTTGGTGGAGCAAACTACTCCTACATGATGGTTAACGATATCAACAGTGACGGTTACAACTATGATGCTATCTATGTTCCAACAGACGAGGAAGTGGCAACCAATCAGTTCCGCTTTGTTTCAGCTGACGATCAAACCCGTTTTATGGACTATGTGCATGCCAATGATTATTTGAAAAATCAACAGGGTAAGTATGCAGAAGCCTATAGCGTTTACTCTCCCTGGGTTCATCGCATTGACTTTGGCTACAAACACGATTTTGTTATTAATGCAGACAATGTCAAACACACGCTGCAACTTAGCCTCGACCTCAAAAATGTGTTG
This sequence comes from uncultured Rikenella sp., assembly GCA_964621005.1. Taxonomy (GTDB): domain Bacteria; phylum Bacteroidota; class Bacteroidia; order Bacteroidales; family VadinHA17; genus SR-FBR-E99. The sequence goes on along the minus strand of CAZUIF010000015.1, from coordinate 4,764 downwards.
AACCTGTTTAACTCTGACTGGGGCGTCGCCAAATATCTGAATCCGGCAATCGGTTCGGAAGCTCGTATTCTCAGATATGAAGGTGTGGATGCTGACGGTGTGGCCAGGTTCTCCACACCCGCTTCTATCAACGGTGATACCCAAACATTCACACCAAGCTACTCATTGGGTCAGTGCTGGTATGCATTGATCGGTATCAAGTATATTTTCAACTAATAAAAAGTAAAGGCAATATGAAATTAAAATACTTTTTCCCATTATTCATCGCGGCAACTGCCCTATTGGTAAGCTGTAACGATGAATTCTCCGTGACCTTGCTTGATGAAATTCAGGTATCGTCGTCTTACGTGGCTATCCCGGTAGCGGGTGGTTCTACATCCATTGACGTAACAGCTACTGATAGCTGGACAGTGGAGAATAATCTTTCATGGCTGACTATCTCTTCAACCTCTGGCAGTGCCGGTGAATCATCGCTTACGTTTTCAGCTGCATCTACGTTGAATGGTCGCACCGGAGAGATAAAACTCAAATGTGGAGACAAAACTCAGAGAATAAAAGTCATCCAGGGGGTGGTAACAATTGCAAATGCCACCTGTGCTGAGGTAATTGCCGGACCAGACAGCAAGACCTACCAGGTAACCGGGGTTTGTACGGCAATAGCCAACACAGTTTACGGTAACTGGTATTTAACGGATGCAACAGGTACTATTTATATCTATGGTACCCTCGATGCGAAGGGTGCTACGAAGAACTTCCTGAGTTTAGGACTTGAAGTGGGTGATGAAGTAACTGTTCAGGGACCAAAAACTACCTACGGAACAACGGTGGAGCTGGTAGATGTGACAGTTATCAAAATCAATAAATCACTTGTAAAGGTTGATTCGGTAGAAAACGCAACGCTTCCTCAGGAAGGTGGTGAATTTATTGCATACCTTACCTGCAAAGGACAGGGCGTATCGGTAGAAATTCCTGCAGATGCCGAATCATGGTTGTCAATTTCCTCCATCCAGTCGGCAGGAACGTCTGTTGTTGTGAAATTCAACGCAGCTGCAAATGCCGGCGGAGATCGTGGAACTACTCTCACCTTCCACACTACTGACGGTACAAAAGACTATACTTCACAAACAAAAATTACCCAGAAAGGAGCGATTCTAAATGTATCTGTTGCCCAGTTTATTGCGGCTGAAGTCAGTAGTGCACAACAATATCGTTTGAAAGGTGTTATCACCAGTATTGCAGATGCTACGACCGGCAAATTGAACATTAGAGATTACTCCGGTGAGGTATATGTTTATAAAATTGTTGATTTTGCCACAAAGGGTCTGAAAGTAGGTGACATTATTACGATTGTCGGAACACGGGGTGCATATAGCGGAACTCCCCAGGTAAATGGTGCGGTTCTGGAAAGCTTTATTCCTGTAACACCGATAACCATTGCAGAGGTGCTGACCAAACCTGACGATCTAAATTCATACTTTATGGTAACCGGTGAAATAACATCGATTGTCAATGAGACATACGGTAACCTTTATCTGAAGGAAGGCGACAGTGAAATCTACGTTTATGGCTGTTATCCGGGTTATGGTGCAACAGGTGACTATAGAAAATACCTGATAGCTGACAAAGGCCTGAAAGTTGGTGATATGTTAACTGTAATTGCGCCGAAGACTACCTATAACTCAGTAATTCAACTTTCAAACAGTATTTATTTCAGCCACGTAAGTGCGAAGTAAGTAATACACAACTTTGTGACAGATGATAAAAGGGGCTGCCTCAAAGCGAGGCAGCCTTCTTTTTTTGTCAGCGCCGGGCGTGTCAGATGGCCGGAGGTCAGGTTGGCGGGCATGAAGGGTCGTTTGCAGGACTCAGACAGATGGCATCCCCAAAGTTCATAAAAGTTAATATGTATGTTGATAAAAGAGAACTTTTCTTCTTGCCTCCTCTTGCCCGCTTGCCTATTTTAGCAAAACCCGTTCATATTTACGGAAGGTAGACTAACTAACTTATTTTCAAACTTTAATATTTTTTAACTATCAATGGGAGATTCAATTGTCCATTCGGCTACCGTCGCCTCTAATGAAAAGGAAATGGTAAAAAAAGAGGAGAGGAAAACCAAAAAGGAAGAGCCGGTGACGGGAAAGGCAGGCAGGTCTCCGGGCGAGAGTGTAAAAAAGACTTACACCTATGAGGAAGCCATCAGGGATACCCGTCTCTATTTCGGCGGCGATGACCTGGCGGCAAAGGTGTGGGCAAGCAAATATGCTCTCAAGGATTCATTCGGCAACCTCTACGAGAAGACACCTGACGACATGCATCGTCGCCTGGCTTCAGAAATCCACCGCATTGAACAGAAATATCCGAATCCTGTTGCTGTTGAGGCCATCTATGAGGCGTTCAGGGACTTCAGGTACATCATACCGCAGGGCGGACCGATGACCGGTATCGGCAATGACTTCCAGATAGCTTCACTCTCGAACTGTTTTGTTATCGGGAACAAGGGTGACTCTGATTCTTACGGCGGTATCATGAAGATTGACCAGGAGCAGGTACAGCTCATGAAACGCCGCGGCGGTGTGGGGCATGACCTGTCGCATATCCGCCCCAAAGGCTCACCGGTGCTCAACAGCGCACTCACCTCCACGGGAGTGGTTCCCTTCATGGAACGCTATTCAAACTCAACCCGCGAGGTAGCGCAGGACGGCCGCCGGGGCGCCCTGATGCTTTCCATATCTATAAAGCATCCTGATTCAGAGAGTTTCATTGATGCAAAGCTGGAAGCCGGCAAGGTAACAGGCGCCAATGTCTCGGTTAAGATCACCAATGAGTTCATGCAGGCAGTGATTGACGGTAAAAGCTTCCGCCAGCAGTACCCGATCAACTCTGATAAGCCTAAGTATGTCAAAGACATAGATGCCGGGAAACTCTGGAATAAAATTGTTCATAACGCCTGGAAATCAGCTGAACCCGGAGTTCTCTTCTGGGATACAATACGGAACGAAAGTGTTCCCGACTGCTACGCTGACCTTGGCTACGAGACCGTATCAACAAACCCGTGCGGGGAAATACCTCTCTGCCCGTACGACAGCTGCCGCCTGATAGCAATCAACCTCTTCAGCTATGTCAGGAATCCGTTTACCCCGGAAGCTGATTTTGACTTCGAACTCTTCAGGAAGCATGTTCATCTCTCACAGCGCATAATGGATGACATCATCGACCTCGAACAGGAGAAGATAGACGCCATCATTGCCAAGATAGTCGCCGACCCTGAGGACGAGGAGCTCAAGCGGGTGGAGCGCAACATGTGGGAAAATATCAGGCACAAGACAGGCGAAGGCAGGCGTACCGGCATCGGCATTACGGCCGAGGGCGACATGCTTGCAGGGCTTGGACTACGCTACGGTTCAGACGAAGCAACTGAATTCTCGGTTAAGGTACACCGCACACTTGCCATCGAGGCATACAGGGCTTCAACAAAAATGGCTGAGGAAAGGGGCGCATTCCCGATCTACAGCGCAGAAAGGGAAATGAACAATCCGTTCATCAGCCGCCTTCGCGAAGCTGACCCTGAGATGGTTGCCGAAATGGAGAAGACAGGAAGGCGCAATATAGCCCTGCTTACTATCGCACCGACAGGATCCACAAGCCTGATGAGCCAGACAACCTCAGGCATAGAACCGGTATTCATGCCGTTCTACAAGCGCCGCCGCAAGGTCAACCCCAACGACAAGGATGTGAAGGTTTCCTTCATCGACGAAGTGGGTGACCACTGGGAGGAGTTCACCGTATTCCACCATAAGTTCATCGACTGGATGAGGGTGAACGGATATAACTACGAGGAGGTCAGGGAAATGTCAGAGACACAGATCAATGACATTGTTGCGGTATCCCCGTATTACAAGGCTACAGCCAACGATGTTGACTGGGTTGCCAAGGTGCGCATGCAGGGAGCTATCCAGAAATGGGTTGACCACTCAATCAGCGTCACTATAAACCTTCCTTCCGATGTCAGGGAGGAACTTGTTTCAGAGCTTTACCTGACTGCATGGAAAGAGGGTTGCAAGGGTGCCACCGTTTACCGTGACGGATCAAGGGCAGGTGTGCTTGTTTCGAACAGCAGTGATGAAAAGAAGAATGAATGGTCGCCGTTAAGGCCCAAGGTGCTCGAGGCCGATGTAATCCGCTTCCAGAACAACGAGGAGAAATGGATTGCCTTCGTGGGCCTGAAGGACGGTGTTCCCTATGAGATCTTCACCGGCCTCCAGGATGACGAAATGTTCCCGATACCTAAGAGCATCGTCAAGGGTAAGATAATCAAGAACAAGGATGACGCCGGGAACACCCGTTACGACTTCCAGTACACTGACAAGTACGGCTACAAGAACACCCTGGGCGGACTCTCCCACATGTTCAAGCCAGAGTTCTGGAACTATGCACGTCTCATCTCCGGTGTGCTCCGCTACGGCATGCCTGCAAAGGATGTGGTTGAACTCGTATCATCGATGAAGCTTGACAGTGAATCGATCAACACATGGAAGAACGGGGTGGAACGGTCACTGAAGCGTTACATTCCCAACGGCACAAAGGCCAAGGGCAAGTGCGGCAGCTGCAACTCGACAAACCTTGTCTACCAGGAGGGTTGCCTGATCTGTACTGACTGCGGGACATCAAAGTGCAGCTAGCATTTATTAAACTCCATATCAGTTTTAAAGAAGAGGGTGTCTCAAAAGGGCACCCTTTTTCTTATGGGATTACTGTTCATTTCTT
>CAZUIF010000014.1:86636-99904 GCA_964621005.1 uncultured Rikenella sp. | reverse complement strand
TCTTCCGTACCGAGCATATGTTCTACGGCAAGGGTTCAGAGCAGCCGCTCTTCATCCTCCGCAAGATGATCCTCAGCGAAACCGTTGCTGAACGTGTCAGCGCCCTCAATGAGCTCTTCCCCTACGTAAAGAAGGATATGAAGGGTACCCTTGAGGCTATGGACGGACTGCCTGTTACCTTCCGTCTGCTCGACCCGCCGCTTCACGAATTTGTTCCCCAGGGAGCAGAGAAGCAGGCTGAGCTGGCAAAGGCACTCGGCATCTCCGCTGAAGCCATCGCCAGGAGAGGCGAAGCTCTCCATGAGTCGAACCCGATGATGGGTCACCGCGGCGTCCGCCTCGGCGTTACCTACCCGGAAGTCTCCGAGATGCAGATCAGGGCTATGTTCGAGGCTACTGCCGAACTGCTGAAGGAAGGCAAGAACCCGATGCCCGAGCTGATGGTTCCCGTAACCTGCGATGTCTCTGAACTGGATGTCACAAAAAAGGTGTTCGACAGGGTCTACGCAGAGGTATGCAGCAAATTCGGCGTTGAGAAACTGCCCTTCAAGTACGGCACGATGATCGAGATCCCGCGCGCCACACTGCTGGCTGACCGCATGGCCAAAACCGCCGAGTTCTTCTCATTCGGAACAAATGACCTGACACAGATGACCTTCGGCTTCAGCCGCGATGACATCGGAGGCTTCCTCCATGATTATCTCGACAAGAAGATGCTTGCAGCCGACCCGTTCCAGACAATTGACCAGGACGGTGTAGGACAGCTGATCACCATGGCTTGCGAAAAGGGCCGCGCTACCCGCCCGAACCTCAAGATAGGTATCTGCGGCGAACAGGGCGGCGACCCGGCATCAGTTGAGTTCTGTTTCAAGAACGGACTCACCTATGTCAGCTGCTCACCCTTCAGGGTACCAATCGCCAGGCTGGCAGCAGCACAGGCAGCCATCAGGGCTTCCAGAAAATAGGCTTTATTCATGATAATGAGGAAAGGAGGCACGTTTAGCCTCCTTTTTTCGTTCAGGCAGCAGGCAATAGGCAATAGGCAGTAGTGAAATCGAAGTCAATCACTTAATTACTGAATGCATTGTCAACACTAATGCCTACTGCCAAATGGCTGTTGCCTGGCTTGCCGACTTTATTTCACTACCACCCATTGCCTGGATGTAAAGTGCCAGGAAGAATCCCTGTCTCGGCGTACTCCGAGACGGAGGGTATAGACACCAGGGGCGGGTGTCTGTGAAGGATGCCAGATCAAGGTATTCTCACCGGCATCCAGCTCTCCATTGAAAAGGACCGCTGCAAGGCTTCCGTCGGAAGCATACAGGCTGATATTGACCTCCGCAGGCGCCTGAAGGAAGAATGAAACCGTACCCTCACCCTTCACAGGGTTGGGATAAAGTGAAAGCCCGGAGGCATTCTCCTCACGGTCTTCAATTCCGGTAGGTGTTATAACCATTGCATCATCAAAATACATTGTTCCCGACTTAAGCCCGCTGCCGGTCTGCCGCACTACAATGCTGTGATACTGCCAGTCGCCGCTTCCTCCTATGGAGCTGAAAGGAATTGCCACCTGGTCCCACCCTGCCCAGTTGATTGTGGCAGCCGGGACAATCTGGTTGACTGAACCTGGGGAGTAGAACCAGTATTCCAGCTCGTTATAACTCAGATCGCCGTAGACCCACATTGCAAATACGAGGCTTGTATTGCTCCCGATTGACGGTTTGGCAGTATTGAATACCCGGCACACCCCTCCGTCATCCCCGGTGAAGACATAATCAAGCCTTCCTGCCTGGGGGGCCGACTTAAATACTGTGGCTGAAGAGGTAAATGTGGTAAGAGGGTTGTCGGTCCCGACGGTGCTTCCGCTTGCCTCCGGATCCCAGAACGCACCAATGTTTTCAAACGTTTCAACTGTGTTTCCCGACTGATATGCCCCTGTCCGGGTTGTGAATGTTGCCGCGGATCCTGACCCTACCGTAACTCCTGCGACATCCTTGACAGATGCGTCAATCTCAACAGTGTAAGCCGAGTTAAGCCGGAGCGGTGCTGCAGGTTCGAAACTGTATGTGCCCTTGCCTCCCTCCTGGCTGAATAGCTCACGCTGCTTGGCCAGGGGGGCCGACTGGCTGTCGAGAAGCCTGATACCCGCAGCGGCGGAGGACTCTTCAAGCGGAGCATCAAACCGTAGCGTGATCCGGGGGTAAAGGGTAATACCCGTTGCCCCCTGTGCCGGCCATACCTGCTCAGTAACAAGACGGGGGCGTGCCTTTATCACGAAATTGACAGCAAATTCTGACTGAAGATGAACATCCCAGAGAGATGCTGCCCCTGTGGTAAGCTTCATCAGGTAAGGAGTCTTTGAAGCAAATCCGGTTGCAGGCTTCACTGTCAAAGCTTTGCTCTTCTCATCCCACTCACAGGTCACCGCGACAGCTGGTTCAAAAACCAGCGCACCTTGCACTGCGCTTTTGTCCATCGGTACATTGAACTTAAGAACGAAGACCTGGTTAAATGGCAGGCTGTCAGTGGTTACCGGAAGAAATTCGGTTACCACCGGCACACGGGCTGTGTCAAACGAAGGGAGCAGGTCAGCCAGTGTAGTTGTTCCGGCAGTCACAACAGCAGTGACGGTGTCATTGTAAAAATCTGCCATCCCGCCGGCAATCACCTGGTAAGTTCCGGGCGGCACGGAGTCAAACATGAAGAATCCGTTGTTAAGGTTATCGAGGGTAACCGTTCTGCCCAGAGGCATGAGTGTAACGGAAGCGCCGTTGATTGGCAGGTACTGATCCCTTGTCCCCGGCTTGAAGTACCATGAGGGAGAGGTAAGTTCATCCCTGACCGTTCCGGCTATCACTCCGGACGGCTCAGGAGTAATGTTGTAGAATTGCTGAAGAGCCCTGAGCATTGCCCATGCCTCATGATGAAGGTGGCTTTCATTTCGCAGCCGCCATCCTTCGGGAATGTAATCATGGTAAGATCCCTCTGACAACACCCCTGGCAGGGTCAGTGTCCGGAGCACCCCCAGACCCACTTTGTCTCCCCATTCGGGATAAAAAGTCCAGTCGCCTTTCACCCATTCAGAGGTATGGGTCCAGCAGTTCCCTTTTTCGTACAGTTTTCCCCAGAGGGTTTGTGCCAGTGTTTTGGCCGCCGGATAAACAGGATCATTGTCGTAGCCCCTGAAAAGCACAAGCGGCTGGTTCCGGGTGCCGTCAAAGCCGTTGCTGTGGATCGAGAGGAATATGTCGGCGTTGGCCGTGTTGGCCATCGTGGCTATTGCTGAAAGGGCAAGGTCATCAGATGTGTAGTTGGTGGTTCGTGACATGTACACCGTTGCATTGCGGTCCTCCAGCAGTTGTCTCAGGAAAAGTCCCTTTTCGAGGTTTCCCTCTGATTCCCAGAAATCAGTGGCAATCATATGCCGGTCATCGCTGTCATGACCGCCATGTCCCGGGTTTATGAAAATTTTCAGCCCGGCAAAGTCGCTCTTCTGGCCATACTGGATTGCCGGAAACAACAACAGGGCTGCAACCAGGCATACTTTTCCGATGTGTTTCATCTTACCCTTATTTTCATCAGGTAAAGCTCGCCGTTGTCAGTGCAGAATGCAATACGCCTGTTGCCTGCGGCGAATGGAAACATCTCTGACCTGCCAGGGGTTGAGGTGAACACTACCCTCTTCTTATCCTTAAGGGAATAGTAAACGAGCTCCGATGAGGTGATCCTGTGGCCGTCATCGCGGTCATCCATGCCTATGACCAGCCTGTCACTGAACCACCTGGGCGCATTTATCCTGCCAAGATCATACAGTATCCTGCCTTCGGTATCACATATATATGTACCTCTTCCCTGGTAATTGTAAAGGATTTTGCTTCCATCCGGTGAGAGTGATGCCCAGATATAAAACCCGTCGCCGTTGGGCATCAGGGCTTTTCTCCCGCCGCTGCTGTACAGCACCGGCATCATCTCCTCGATCACGACGAATGATCCGTCACCGCCCGATTTCAGAACCGGACCGGCCTGTTCTACCCTCATGCTTCCCTCTGACTTAAGGAGAACTGCATTCCCTGACACTGCCGGCGGAATGACATCCCTCCCATTTTCAACAAGCAACTCCCTTGAGCCGGTTGTAATATCGAAACTGTGGACTGATGAATATTTCATGTTGCCAATGAGGGTATCGCTCCTGTACAATACCTTTTTCCCGTCGGCTGTAGCAGCAGGTTCATATCCTGCCCCTGCATCACCCGTTATCACCTGTAACCTGCCCGTGCGGGCTTCGAGCAGCTTAAGTCCGTTGTAACCGCTCCCTGCTACCAGGAGATGGCCTGATACAGGCACCACTCCAGAAAGAAGGTACGATCCGTTGTCATCGGGTATGATTCTTTTCACGCTCCTGACCCTGATATTCTGGGGATATGCCTCGGCGGCGAATAAAAGAACCATCAGAAGTATTGCTGTCCTCATTTCCTTGCGTATTGCAACCTAAAGATAATTAATAGGTGTTTACCGCAGGGAAAATTTTTGCTTCATCCCGGCGTTGATTTTTATCATCTATTTTAATTGCTTAATATTATTAACTTTGATGGACATCTTAACCGCCCAAAACATGATGTCAGTTAAAATCTTAAAGCAATACGGCATTGCTGAAGTCAGGGAAATCATTTACAACCCCTCCTATGAACATTTGTACCAGGATGAGCTATCTCCTGACCTAACAGGGTTTGAAAAGGGTATTCTGACAACAACCGGGGCTGTGGCTGTTGACACCGGTGTCTTCACCGGCCGTTCTCCCAAAGACAAGTATATTGTGCGTGACAGCACCACGGAGAATACCGTCTGGTGGAAATCTGAGGTCTCTCCTGTCTCTGACAACAAGGCCCTCACCAGGGAGGCGTGGGATCACTGCAGGAAGATAGCGGAGCAGCAGCTCACAGGCAAGAAACTTTATGTAATTGACTGTTACAGTGGCGCCAACCGTGACACCAGGCTCTGCGTACGTTTCGTTATGGAGGTGGCCTGGCAGGCCCATTTTGTAAAGAATATGTTCATCCGCCCGACAGAGGAAGAACTTGAAACCTTCGAACCGGACTTCGTGGTACTGATGGCATCAAAGGCAGTAAATGCTGACTATCGGAAATTCGGGATGAATTCCGAGAACTTTGTCCTGTTCAACCTGACTGAAAGGATGGCGCTTGTAGGCGGCACATGGTACGGCGGGGAGATGAAGAAAGGGATCTTTTCGGTAATGAATTACTATCTGCCGCTCAGGGGAATTGCTTCGATGCACTGCTCGGCCAACGTCGGAAGGAAAGGTGATGTGGCAATTTTCTTCGGCCTGTCCGGAACAGGAAAGACCACTCTTTCAACTGATCCTGAGAGGGCTCTGATAGGTGATGATGAGCATGGCTGGGACGACGAAGGGATCTTTAACTTCGAAGGCGGATGTTATGCCAAGACGATCAACCTGAGCAGGGAGAATGAGCCTGACATCTATCGCGCCATCAGGCGTGATGCCCTTCTTGAGAACGTTGTGGTAGATGAAAACGGCGTTGTTGATTTTGCCAGCGCAGCCAAAACGGAAAACACGCGGGTTTCATATCCGATATATCATATAGATAATATTGTGAGACCGGTATCGAGGGCCGGGCATGCAACAACAGTCATCTTCCTGACGGCAGACGCCTTCGGGGTGCTGCCCCCGGTAGCCAGGCTGACTGAGGAACAGACACAGTATTACTTCCTCAGCGGTTATACCGCGAAGGTGGCCGGTACCGAGAGGGGAATAAAGGAACCCGTCCCCTCCTTCTCGGCCTGTTTCGGAGCAGCTTTCCTCCTTCTTGACCCGATAATCTATGCCCGGGAACTTACCCGGAAGATGAAGGAACACCACGCTGATGCGTGGCTGGTAAATACCGGTTGGATGGGCGGACCCTACGGGACCGGCAAGCGCATCGACCTTCCCTCCACACGAAGGATCATTGATGCCATCCTGAACGGATCCCTGAAAAATGTGCCTTTTTCAACCATACCTGTCTTTAACCTCAGCATCCCTTCAGAAGTTCCCGGTGTTCCGGCGGACCTGCTTGATCCCGGCAAAAAATGGCCCGACTATGAGACATGGGTTAAAGCTGCAAAGGAACTGGGAGAAAAGTTCGTGAAGAACTTCAGCAAATTCACATCGAACAGCGAAACGGCAAAACTCGTATCTTCGGGACCTAAGCCGTAACAGATCGCTAATGGTCATATCACTATCAGTTGTTGCAGTCGTGCTGGCTTACCTGGCAGGCTCAATCCCCAGTGCCGTATGGGCAGGGAAGATATTTCACGGAATTGATGTCAGGGAACATGGCAGCGGCAATGCCGGCGCCACAAACACCGTCAGGGTGCTGGGATGGAAAACCGGCATCCCGGTACTTATCTTCGACCTCTTCAAGGGGTGGCTGGCAGCAATGCTTCCCCGGTTCCTCGGCGCAGCACCCGACGGAAGTGAGCCGATGATGGTTCTTCAGATAGTCTGCGGACTGGCAGCTATAATCGGGCATGTATTTCCGCTGTTCGCCGGATTCCGGGGAGGGAAAGGTGTTGCAACAACCTTTGGCGTCCTTCTGGCACTCCATCCGCTGCTTACGCTGACATGTGCAGGAATTTTTCTCCTGGTGCTCCTGGTCAGCGGATATGTGTCACTTGGATCAATGATTGCAGTTGCATTTTTTCCTGTCCTTCTGCTTACACTGTTCCGGACTCCATCAAAGCTGCTGATAGTGTTTGCGATAGTGGTGGCAGTGGCAGTTATTATCACCCATACCAAAAACATCAAACGGCTCCTTAAAGGGGAGGAGAAAAAGTTTATCAGGAAGAAAAAGGATTAACGGCGCCGCTTGCTCCAATAGTCCCTGCAGGTTGCTGTATCAGCAGCAACTCTTTCTGACTTCTGTCCTGGCAGAAACTGAATCAGCGCTGCCTGACTGCTGCAATCGCCTCGGCAAATTTCCTTCCAAGGTCGATATATCCTTCGCTGTTGTAATGCCAGGGATCACTGTAGCTGTAGCTGTCAGTAGATGTTACAAGCGCAGCCTTACCGTCTTCGGCAACATACACCGCCTGTGCTTCCCTGACGGCATCACCCCATGTCCAGACAAGACTGTCGGCATCATTGTGCGAGTCTGAGATCCTGCCTATTGCCACAGGCATATCAGGAGCTGAAAATGCATTGCGGATGCTGTCGATCAGCATGGCCAGGTTTTCCTTGTATATTGATGTGGCATATTCATTGTTGGCATCACTCTCACCCTGCATCCATAGAATTCCGGAGGGAATCAGGACGTCCTTCTTCCCGTCGCCGTCAATATCACCTGCAGCGAGCGCTCCCCTGACAGTTGCAAGGAAGTGGTCGTACTGGTTCACGCCGTTGCCTCCGGTGTATCCCGGCAGCCATGCACCGGCGCCACCCGCAGCCGCTGTATCAATTGAAGTGCCTCCCCTCGAATACTTTATGATTGCAATCTTTTCACCGGGAAAGAGCTCCTTCATTTTCTCCGCGAATGTGAGTTCAACTCCGAACCTGTCTGAACAGGAGTTATTGGTACCGTCACTGCTGAATCCTGCTCCGTGTCCCGGGCACAGTGTGCTCCACATGCCCCGGCCGTCGACAGGCGTATTGTCTGCTGAGGTGTTTCCGTGATATATCATTACACCATCCATCTCGCCGGCAAGACCTGCCGGGAGGTCGGACACCATGCCGTAACCGTCCATATTTGACTGTCCGCCAAGGTAATATACCCTATATTCAGTTCCTTTCCGGCTGCACGACTGGGCCATGATCATGACCGCTGCAATAGCTATTAACAATGACTTTTTCATACTTTAAATGAAGTTAGAATGACTGAAAAAAGAAGACTAAAAGTAGCCAAAATTTCATTATTTTTATGGCCGGACACACTTAACCAATCAAATAATCCAATAAATATGGAAGGAATAAAAGGAACCCGTACGGAGAAGAATCTCCTTAAGGCATTTGCAGGTGAATCACAGGCAAAGAACCGTTATGAGTTTGCAGCAAAGGTTGCAAAGGAAGAGGGTTATGAGCAGATTGCAGCCATTTTCCTTGAAACCGCTATGCAGGAGCAGCAGCATGCCAAGCGTTTCTTCGGCTACCTCGAAGGCGGCATGGTTGAGATCACTGCAGCATATCCTGCCGGCAAGACCTCCACAACCAGTGATAACCTTGCGGCTGCAGCCGCAGGCGAGCATGAGGAATGGTCAGAACTCTACCCGGAGTTTGCTAAGGTTGCGGAAGAAGAAGGATTCAAGGAGATAGCTACATGCTTCAAGGCAATCTCGGCAGCCGAGAAGGTGCATGAGGAGCGCTACAGGAAGCTTCTTGAGAACGTAATGGGCAACAAGGTGTTCGAGCGTGAGGAGAAAGTCTTCTGGTATTGCCGCAAGTGCGGTTACGTGCACTTCGGCACGAAGCCTCTGAAGAACTGCCCGGCATGCCTCCATCCGTTCAACTACAGCGAGGTATACGCACAGAATTATTAATCTGACTTTCCTGTAATGACCGACGGAGGAAGGATGCTCAGCCTTATGAAAAACAGGCAGAGCGAGAGGAAATATATTGAAAGGCCGGTTGAAAGGGAAAAGATTGAGAGGATAACCGAAGCGGGCAGGCTTTCACCGTCTGCCTGCAACGGTCAGCCCTGGCATTTCGTGGTTGTTGATGAGCCGGTGCTCCGGGATGAAGTGGCTGCCGCCACGGAATCTGTCGTCCTGCGCATGAATTCCTTTGTAAGGGAAGCCCCGGTACTGATTGTTGTCGTCCGTGAAAAATCCAACTTCAACTCCCGGGCAGGAGACCTGATCAAGCAGAAGGATTACTCCCTGATAGATATAGGTATAGCGACAGCCTCAATGGTATACCAGGCTGCTGCCGAGGGTCTTGGCACATGCATTATCGGCTGGGTTGATGATAAGCGGATCCGCAAGGCGCTGGGCATTCCGTCATCAAGGAAAGTCGAGCTTGTAATCTCTGTAGGATACACTGAAAACCGGCTGCGGGAAAAGTCACGCAAGCCGCCGGGGAATGTGATCACCTACAACAGGTATTGAGGTTGAGTACCGTATCACCGGGTCTGAGACCCGGTGATACCTGCCTTCAGGCAGATATCTTTAAACGGTGCCGTAACCCCAGGCAGATGTTTGTGCCAGGGGGAGTGTCAGTTCAGTTTCGCCAATGCTTCCTTGATCCGCTTCACGGCCTCAGTGATCCGCTCGTCAGAGGTGGCATAGGATATCCTGATACAGTTGTCGGAGCCGAAGGCGCTTCCGCTTACAAGCGCCACCCTGGCCTCTGCAAGAATATAAAGGGCAAGGTCATCAGCGTTCCTGATAACCTGGCCGTTATGGCTCCGGCCAAGGAAGTTGGTAATATCCGGCATGACATAAAATGCACCCTGCGGTACCCTTACCTTCAGTCCGGGAACTTCGCCGAGCAACCTGCAGATAAGGTCCCTCCGGCGAAGGAATGCCTCGCGCATTCTCTCCTTCGAGTCGCTCTTCGAGGTGATGGCTGCCAGTGCGGCCCTCTGGGCTATGGAGCAGACGCCGGAGGTGAACTGGCCCTGCAGCTTGTTGCAGGCCTTCGCGAGCCATAGCGGTGCGCCAATGTAACCGATCCTCCAGCCAGTCATGGCATATCCTTTAGAAACTCCGTTGACAGTCACCACCCTGTCGGTGATGCTGCTGAATGAAGCAAGACTGACATGCTTGCCGGTGAATATTATGTGTTCATATATCTCATCTGAGATGATTATCACCTGCGGGTATTTTTCAAGGACTTTCACCAGCTCCGCCATCTCCTCATGGGTATAAACCATTCCTGTAGGATTTGACGGGGAGTTGAAGATAAGCACCCTCGTGCGCGGCGTAAGTGCAGCTTCGAGCTGTGCCGGGGTAACCTTGAAGTCGCTGTCTATTGATGTCTGAATAATCACCGGTTTGCCTTCGGCGAAGGTGATATGGTCAAGATAGCTGACCCAGTACGGTGCAAGCAGGATCACCTCGTCACCCGGGTCAACAACTGAAATCATGATGTTGATAAGGCTGTGCTTCCCTCCTGCCGACACAATTATCTGCTCAGGAGTGTAATTGAGTCCGTTTTCCTCCAGGAACTTGCGTGATATGGCCTTGCGGAGGTCAGGGTACCCGGGGACAGGCGGATAGAAGGAGTAGTTATCGTCAATTGCTTTCTTTGCGGCCTCCTTTATATCATCAGGCGTATTGAAGTCAGGCTCACCTATACTCAGGCTGATTACGTCAATGCCCTGTTCCTTAAGCTCCTGGCTCTTCGCCGTCATAGCCAGTGTCTGTGATACCGAGAGTGCCTGCACCCTCTTGCTGATATGCTCCATATGTGTCAGTTGTTTTTGTTTTCTTTTCCGGGAAGGCCAAATGTAATTGTTAAAACTGAAAAAGAAAAGGGATTATTGCAGGGTAAGAGAGGGCATAAAAATGATTAATTTGCACTCCATATTAACTTAAACAAGCCCCGAGATGGAAACCTTCCTTGAGATACTGAAGATCATACTTCCTGCATTGCTGGTGATGCTGACCGCCTGGCTCGTGATAAGAAACATGCTTCATGACGACCAGGAGCGGCGGCGGCAGGACCTGCTGCTGCAGACGGTGAAGACTGTTACGCCGGTAAGGCTGCAGGCATATGAGAGGATTGTACTGTTCCTTGAGCGTATCTCGCCGGAGTCACTGATAATACGCACAGCAAGGCCGGAGATGACTGCACAGCAGCTTCAGTCGGCCCTGGTAACCAGCGTCAGGAGCGAATATGAGCATAACCTCTCTCAGCAGATCTACATGAGTAACGAATCCTGGGAGATGGTGAAGAATGCCCGCGGTACCGTTGTAAGGCTGATCAACAGCGTTGCCTCGCAGCTTCCGCCAACTGCAACCGGCGAAGAACTCTCAAGGCTGCTTCTCGAGGAAGTTGTGGAGATGGAGACAGAACCTACCCGCACCGCAATTGCCTACATCAAATCCGAACTGGCAAGGATAATGGGATAAAAAGGACGCCCTCACCGGGCGTCATCTCTTTTCTCACAGAAGACTGATGCTTCGTTTGACAAAGGCGCTTAGCGCCTCCCCCTTGAGCATGTTGTTGGCAAGCATGGCAAGGTCGATCAGTTGCCTTACAGCCTGGTGATCATTCCCGAATCCGCCGAGAATTGTCTTTCTCTTCTCCTCAAGCTGCTGCAGCTCTCCCCTGAGCCTTTCAAGATCATCCTTCTCTACAGACGGGATCTCATCCGGCTTTTTCTTGCTGTGCTCCTTCTCCATGAACTCTATCTCAACCTTTGTCTTGTCAATGCCGGCACTGTTCTTCTTCAGTTCGTCGGCATGCTCCTTGTCGAGGTCACCGGCCAGCGATATCACCAGCGGGTGGTTTGAATTCAGCACCAGGTCAAAGCTGTCAGGCATTTCGCCGTAGAAGGAATAACCGCCTCCGAACTGTGCCATATCCTTCATCCTGCGCATGAATTCGCTCTGCGTGATAAACATCGGCAGGTCGTTTTCATCAAGGCTTTCAGCCCTGACATTGAAACGGGCCTTGTCAGTGTCGGATACCTGCGTTCTGAAGACCTGAGCCAGGTCGTCTGACTGAGCCTGTGTAAGCTTCGAGGTATGGCTCTCATCCTTTTTGATCAGCTTTTCAATTACATCACTGTCGACCCTCACGAACCTCGAGGTTGGCTCCTTCGACTCAAGTGTATTAATCAAATGTGTATCAAGCTGGCCGTCGAGAACAAGCACATCATAACCCTTTTCAGCGGCCTTGGCAACATAGGTATGCTGAGCCACCGGATCAGTGGTGTAGAGGTGTACAAGCGACTTGTCCTTGTCAGTCTGGTTCTCCCTGATGATCTTGTCATACTCCTCCAGGGTGAAGTACTTGCCCTCTGTATTCTTATAAAGTGCAATCTTCGATATCTTCTCGAAGAACTTTTCCTCGGTGATCATGCCGTACTCGATGAAGAGCTTGAGGTCATCCCATTTCTTTTCAAAGGTCTCGCGATCCTTCTTGAATATGTCAGAGAGGCGGTCTGCCACCTTTTTGGTAATATGTCCGCTGATCTTCTTGACGTTGGAATCACTCTGAAGGTAACTCCTGGAGACATTAAGCGGAATATCGGGTGAATCTATGACTCCGTGCAGCAGTGTCAGGAAGTCGGGAACGATACCCTCAACTGAGTCAGTCACGAATACCTGGTTGCAGTAAAGCTGTATCTTGTTCTTCTGGATTTCGAAGTTGTTCCTGATTTTAGGGAAATAGAGTATCCCAGTCAGCTTGAACGGGTAGTCGACGTTAAGGTGAATGTGGAACAGGGGCTCTTCGCCCATCGGGTAAAGTTCACGGTAGAAGCTTGCGTAGTCCTCGTCCTTGAGATCTGAAGGTTTGCGTGTCCATGCCGGCTGGGTATTGTTTATGACCTTCGGCTTGCCGGTATCTACCATCTTTCCGTCCTTCCATTCCTGTTCATTTCCAAAGTGAACCTGCACCGGAAGAAAGCTGCAGTATTTCTTCAGCAGGCCCTCTATCCTGTGCTCATCGAGAAAATCCTTCGACTCCTTGTCGATATGGAGGATGACATCCGTACCGCGCTCATCCCTGGTTGCTTCTTCAATTGAGTACTCGGGGCTGCCGTCACAGGTCCATTTCACTGCAGGCGTGTTTTCACGGAAAGATCTTGAGACAACTTCGACCTTATCCGATACCATGAATGCGGAATAGAAGCCCAGACCGAACTGCCCTATGATTCCGCTTGTCTGGTCCTTGTATTTGTCGAGGAATTCGTTGGCGCTTGAGAAGGCAATCTGGTTCAGGTATTTGTCAATTTCTTCGGCGCTCATACCAATACCGTTATCGGAGACGGTAAGGGTTTTCTTCTTAGTGTCAAGTGTGACCTTAACGCGAAGCTCCCCCAGTTCACCCTTGAATTCACCTGCGGATGAGAGTGCCTTCAGTTTCTGGATTGCGTCTGTTGCGTTTGAGACCAGTTCCCTGAGGAAGATTTCATGATCTGAATAGAGAAATTTTTTGATTATCGGAAAGATGTTTTCCGTGGTTACACCGATTTTACCTTTTTCCATATTATTTAGTTTTCTGATTATCCTGCCCCTTTTGTTCAAAGTGCGTGCCGCAGCATTAATGCTGACAGGATGTCAGTCAGCCGGTGACAGACCTAGGGGTC
>CAZUIF010000014.1:0-86536 GCA_964621005.1 uncultured Rikenella sp. | reverse complement strand
GCCGCAGCATTAATGCTGACAGGATGTCAGTCAGCCGGTGACAGACCTAGGGGTCATGCGGTCTTGCGGTCTTGCGGTCTTGCGGTCTTGCGGTCTTGCAGTCTTGGGTTCTTGCGGTCATGCAGTCCTGCATCTGCCATGGGCTGAATGCCGGCTGGTACTGCTTACTGCAGGCTGGTACTGCTGACTGTTACTGCTGACTGATATTACCGATTGCCGGTTAAGAAACCTCCTCTGTCAGCTTCTTCAGCCGCTGGCACGCCAGGCGGATATCATCGGCAGAGATTGTCAGCGGCGGAGCTATGCGGAATGCTGTCGGGCAGAAGAGAAAATAATCAAGCAGAAGTCCGAACTCCGGTGCCCGTGAAATCATGGCCGGGATTATTTCAGGCTTCTCCGGCACCACTGCCATGAGCAGTCCCTCTCCCCTGACCTCCCTGAAGGGCATGCCGGCCAGTTCACTCCTGAATATCTGCTCCTTCTCCAGGGCCTTTTCGGCAAGGTTTTCCCTGACAATCACTTCCAGTGAGGCAAGTCCTGTCGAGCAGCAAAGGGGATGACCCCCGAAGGTTGTTATGTGTCCCAGCACCGGGTCATGAGTCAGGGATGACATTATTCCGCGCGAAGCGATGAACGCTCCGAGCGGGAGTCCTCCTCCGAGTGCCTTGGCCAGGACGAGGATATCGGGGGTTACATCATACCTGTAGAGTGAAAAGAGTTTGCCTGTACGTCCGAAACCAGTCTGCACCTCATCGAATATCAGCAGGGCGCCGTTTGTATCGCAGGCCTTCCGGAGGTCGCTGAGAAAGGTGTCTGAAGGCTGTATAACCCCTGCTTCTGCCTGAACCGGTTCCACCAGTACGGCAGCGGTGCCGGGGCTTATCATCCGAACGGCATCTGGGCTGTTGAAATCCGCCATAGCAGTTGCCGGCATCAGCGGCCTGAAGGCATTGCGGTACTCTTCCGAACCCTGAACGCTCAGGGCGCCGGTTGTGGAACCGTGGTAGGCGTTCCTGAAATATATTATTTCATTCCTGCCGGTGTATCTTCGTGCCAGTTTGAGTGCACCCTCAATGGCTTCGCTTCCGGAGTTGACAAAATAGACAGACTCAAGTGTAGGAGGCAGAAGTTCCGCGAGACGTGAAGCATACCTGACCTGGGGGCTCTGGATCACCTCGCCGTAGACCATCAGGTGCATGTACCTTCCTGCCTGATCATTAAGGGCAGCCATCACCTCAGGGTGCCGGTGGCCGGTATTGCTCACTGAAACACCTGAGATCAGGTCAAGGATATCCCGGCCGCTGCTGTCATACAGGAACGAGCCCTCCGCCCTCTCTATTTCAAGCATGAGGGGTGCGGGTGATGTCTGTCCGAGATGATCGAGGAATAGTTGCCTCTGCGAAGGCATCAGCGCTGCATTATATTTATATAGTTCATGATCCCGTCACGGTATGACTTACCTACGGGCAGAATCTTGGGGGTGCTTCCGACAACGATTGTCAGGCTGTTTTCACTGATCGACCTGATGACACTCTTGTTGACCAGGTAGGAACGGTGTATTCTCACGAAGAGGCTTGAGGGAAGCTGCTGCTCTATTGCCCTCATTGTGAAGTGTATTGTATATTTCTCGTCGCGGGTGATGACGCTGACATAGTTTTCAAGAGCCTCAACATAGAGTATTTCCTTGAGTTTAAGGCGCACCAGGGATGAAGCTTTCTTGATGAATATTTCCTCTTCTCCGGCTGCTGAAGGTACCGCCCTGGGGGCATAGTACTTCATGATCTTCTCCACGGCGCGGCAGAAGCGCGGGTATGTAATAGGTTTGAGAAGATAGTCAATGCCGTTATAGTTAAACGCCTTGTAAGCATGCTCCTCGCTTCCTGACACAAAGATGATGTGAGGGGGATTCTCGAGGCTGGAGAGGAAGTCGAAGCCATCCATCTCCGGCATCTGTATGTCGAGAAAAATTAGCTCGATATCTCTTCTCGACATGAGAAGGTTTCTCGCCGAAAGGGAATCAGAGAAGCTGCCCACCAGGGAGAGGGAAGAAGATTTCCCTACGAATTCCTCAAGGGTTCGGAGCCATACGGGGTCATCATCAACAATAATACAATTCATTTCCGGAGTATGCGGTTGGGTTCTGGCGTTGCTAACAAATATACTAAAATAATTGACAAAAGAAATCCGACCCGGAATTTGCATCAAGCAAAAAAATACCGGACCGGCCGGTATCTGGTTAAAGGAAATTAAAAAGGGGTGCCGGAGCACCCCTGAAACTTTTACTTCAGGCCTTTTGTAAGAGCCGGAGCTGCTTTGAATTTCACCACTTTCTTGGCTGGGACATTCAGTTTGGCGCCGGTGCGGGGGTTGCGGACAACTCTTGCACTTCTCTTCTCAACTTTGAAGGTACCCATTGAGGGGAGCTGGAGCCTCTGGCCTTTTTTCATAGCCTCACCAAATGCGCCTACAAATGCGTTCAGAGCGATGTTGGCATCTTTAAGTGAAAGACCTGCTTTTTTTGCGATGCTGCCTACTAATTCTTTTTTTGTCATAGTCAATACAATTTTAGGGTTAGACGAAATTCTCTAATTGCATACAAATTTATTTCATTCTTATTCAAAAGCAAGTTTTTGTGATCTTTTTTATGCCTGAGATGCCGAATTTTATGATAAATGAGCACTTTTTATGTTAATAACCCCACGCAATATGGTGATATCAGGCCTTGCTGAGTTGCCAGAAGCCCATTTATGGCGGATCAGAGGCCTCTCACGGGAAGCCTTTTCAGGTAATTTTTTCTCACCTGGGGAGAAAAACAAAAAAAGATTATATTTGCACCCGCTGCGCCTGGTACCCCTGCGGTTCCGGGTCGCGAAAGGAGAAATGGCAGAGTGGTCGATTGCGGCGGTCTTGAAAACCGTTGTCCGGGCGACTGGACCGGGGGTTCGAATCCCTCTTTCTCCGCAAATCACAGCACTCCCTTCCGTCTGAAACGGAAGGGATTTTTATTTTGCGGCAACGTGAGCCTGGCGCGCCGGAGCGAGCGGTGACGGAAAATAAAATCAGATGAGCACAGCTCATGAGAGTGCTGTGGTTTGCAGGATCCTGCCCCGGGGATCATGATCCGCCAGCCGGCGGAGATCAATCCCTTCAGGGATCAACGCAGGTAATAACGTAATCTGCCCTATCTTTGCACCAAGATTAAATGTATGACAACAGATACCCCGCCCGAGGTAACCGGGAAGACAACCCTAATGCCCTTCCTGTTAAGCTCACTGAAAAACAGGAGCCGTGACAACGTTAAGTCGCTCCTGCGAAACCGCCAGGTGCTGGTCAACGGTGAACCGGTGACACAGTTCAACCATGAACTCATTCCTGGCGACACTGTAACAATCTCTGCCGTGAGACATACAGGAGGACTGATGGCACGGAACATGCGCCTCGTCTTCGAGGATGAACATCTTATTGTGATCGACAAAAACGCCGGTCTCCTCTCAATGGCCTCAGACAATGAAAAGTACCTGACTGCATACAACATCCTGAGCACCTATGTCAAGAGCCAGAAAGCCTCAAACAGGATCTTCATCGTTCATCGCCTTGACCGCGATACCTCAGGGCTGATGATGTTCGCCCGGAGCGAGAAGGTGCAGAGCCTCCTGCAGCGCGACTGGAAGCACAATGTTACGGCACGCACATATGTGGCACTCGTGGAGGGGGAGGTCGCAGAGCCTGACGGTGTGATCAAATCATATATATATGAGAGCAAGGCCCTGGTCATGCATTCAACACGCAACCCTGAAAAGGGTGATCTGGCCATAACAAGATTCCGGAGACTTAAAAGCGGAAAGGATTACTCCCTGCTTGAGGTTACACTGGAGACGGGTAAAAAGAACCAGATCAGGCTCCATATGCAGGAAATCGGTCACAGTATAGCCGGGGATAAAAAGTACGGCGCCGCCACAAGCCCCATCGGCAGGCTGGGCCTTCATGCCAGCCTGCTTGCATTCATCCATCCCGTAACCGGGAAAGAAATGCGTTTTGAATCACGGATACCCGCAAAGTTCAGGAGAATGGCCTGACCCGGGTGCAAACCGGGTCAATTATCGTTACCAAAAAATCCGGGAGGATATTTCCGTACCAGAGACCAGGGTACTCTAGAAAGGCCAGAAGTTATTGTCAAACCACACCTGCTCCCTCAGTTCCTTGTCTATACGGGCGAGCCACTGATGGTGACCTCTCTCCCACTCCGCAAGCATGACGTACAGTGCTTTCTCATTCGGATCAGAGGCTGATCCTGCACGCGATGAATACAACTCCACAGCCTTTGCCTCAAAATCCATCGCAGCACTGATTGCAGCAGCCTCAAACCCGGCAGCGCTGATCTGGCTCTTCATCTCGTCAGACAGGACCTTCCTTGCCACTTCATCAGGCGCACCTCCCGTATGGGCAGAAATCTCCAGGAACGTATTGTTCTTCCGGTAGTGGGTGTACTGCTCTGAAAGAAAACGGATATGCTCCTCTTCCTCGCTGGCGATAAGGCTGAATATCTGCTTTACAGCCTCGCTTGCCGTCTGTTCGGCAACGCCGGAATAGAAGGCTTTGCCGCGCTGTTCAAGCAGGATGGCTTCCTTCAGGATGTCTGTGGTGGTCTTGATTTCCATTATTTCTGGGATTATAGGGTACTGGTACCGGTTTAACAAATTCAATAAGGATTTTGTTTGGGGCGGCTTTATTGCACAACTCCTCCGACGAATATAATCAAAAAAACCACTACTGCCTACTGCCTACTGCCTCTTGCCTGATTACTAAAAGGTCTGCATCTCGTACAGTTTCCTGTAAATCCCTGCCGGGTTCCTGATCAGTTCCTCATGGGTGCCGTGCTCAACAATACGGCCCTCCTCCACAACAACTATCATATCCGCATGCTGGATTGTTGAAAGCCGGTGAGCTATAATTATCGATGTACGGTTCTCCATGAGCTTCAGCATGGCATCCTGCACCAGCCGTTCCGACTCTGAATCAAGTGCGGAGGTGGCCTCGTCAAGGATAAGAATAGGAGGATTGGCCATCACGGCCCTCGCTATGCTGATCCGCTGGCGCTGGCCTCCGCTTAGCTTGTTGCCACCCTCACCCACCGTGGCCTGGTAACCTTCAGGCGACTCGCTGATGAAATCGTGCGCATTGGCAATTGCAGCAGCCCTCTCTACGGTTTCAGGATCGGCTTCCCCGTCAAGGGAAAATGATATATTATTGAAGAAAGTATCGTTGAACAGTATTGCCTGCTGGCTTACTATACCCATCAGATGCCTCAGGTCCCTTAAATTCACCTCGCGCAGGTCAATGCCGTCTATGAGCACCGTACCGCGGTCAGGATCGATAAAGCGTGGGATCAGGTCAACAAGGGTCGATTTGCCGCCGCCTGACCTGCCGACTATTGCCACACTCTGCCCCTTTCTGACAGTAATTGAGACATCCCTGAGAACAGGTTCATGATTATAGGCAAACCATACATTCCGCAGCTCAATGCTCTCACTGAAACCGGTCAGCCTCACAGCATCAGGTTTCTCGGTAATTGTCTCACCGGCGTTGAATACCTCGTTGATTCTGTCGATAGAGGCCATCCCCTTCTGGATACTGAACCATGCACTGGAAATTGACTTTGCAGGCTGAATTATCTGGGAAAAGACAACAACGAAGGCAATCAGCCTGTCCGGCGACATGTTGCCGGCCCCTTTCAGTGCCAGGAAACCTCCGTAGTAAATAACTATAAGGAGCACCACAGTGGAAAGGAATTCACTCACAGGATGGGCCATATAGGCCTTGCGAACCACCCTCCTGAAAGTCTTTGTATACTTTTCGTTGGCAATCCCGAACTGCCTTCTCATCTTGTCCTCGGCATTGAATCCCTTGATGATGCGAAGCCCCGTGAGGGTCTCCTCAAGTACCGAAAGCAGCCGGCCCAGTGCCCGCTGGCCTATAAAAGACCTTGTCTTCAGGCTGCGGCTGATCCGTGCAATGGCCCATGCACTCAGCGGCAGCATAAGCAGGGCGAAAAGCGTCAGCTGGGGGCTTGTGACAAACAGGTAGACAACGAAGATAATTATTGTGAACGGGTCACGGAATAACATCGACAGGGATGACATCACCGATATCTCTATTTCCTGCACGTCATTTGAGACCCTTGTCATCAGGTCTCCCTTCCTGGCTTCGGAGAAATAAGAAAGCGGAAGCCTGAGTATCTTGTCATATATCCGGTTCCTGAGATCCCTGACAGTGCCGGCCCTCAGGCTGGCCATACAGTTGTTTGCAAGGAATACCAGCAGGTTTTTAATAAAACTGGCAATCGCGAAGATAATCACTACCATCAGGAGGGTCCTCATCTCTCCGTACCTCTCTATTGATGACGAAAAGAACCAGTTGGCCCAGTCTTTCACGTACGAAGCCGAAAGGCTGAACGGGCCCGGATCGGGAACCGTCTCAACCCTCTTGAACAGGATCTGAAGGAAAGGTACTATCAGCGTATAGGTAAAGAGGGCGAAAAAGGCGCTGAGAATGTTATAGCCCATATTCTGCACCGCAAGCCATTTGTACGGCCTGAGGTACTGCATAAGAATCCTGATGCTCTTCATCTCCTCCTGTCAGAAACCGGTGTAATTGAACGGGGTGACTCCCTTCATCTCCTCCCTGACGCTATCACTTACATCAAGGGTATCAATGAACCGCCTGATAGTCTCTCCTGTGATCTTCTCATTTGTCCGGGTAAGTGCCATCAGCGCCTCGTAAGGCCTGGGGTAGCCCTCTCTCCGGAGTATTGTCTGGAGGGCCTCGGCAACAACAACCCAGTTATCCTCAAGGTCGCCAAGAATCTTTTCCCTGTTTACAATGAGCTTTGAGAGTCCTTTCTTCACCGATTTCCATGCAATCAGGGTGTGGGCCATTGCGACACCCGTATTCCGGATAACTGTTGAGTCGGTCAGGTCTCGCTGCAGGCGCGAAACAGGCAGCTTCGCCGAGAAGTGTCCGAAGAGTGCATTTGCCACCCCGAGGTTTCCCTCCCCGTTCTCAAAGTCTATCGGGTTAACCTTGTGGGGCATTGCTGATGAGCCCACCTCGCCCTTCACGATGGTCTGCTTGAAGTAGTCAAGCGAGATATAGCTCCAGATATCCCTGCAAAGGTCAATAATTATGGTGTTTATGCGGCTAATACAGTCAAACAGCGCTGCAAGTCCGTCATAGTGTTCAATCTGTGTCGTTGTCTGCTGCCGTTCAAGTCCAAGCCGATCGTTCAGGAGCCTGTCTGCGAATTCAGGCCAGTTTACTCCCGGATAAGCCACCCTGTGAGCGTTGAAGTTGCCGGTTGCACCCCCGAATTTGCCGCTGTACTTCATTGTCATCAGTGTGATGAGTTCACTGTCGATCCTTTCAGTGAAGACCGCGATCTCCTTTCCGAGCCTGGTTGGTGTGGCGGGCTGGCCGTGGGTGCGGGCCAGCATCGGTATGTCAGCCCACTCGTCAGACATTGTACGGAGCACATCGCGCAGCGAGATCAGCACAGGCTTCAGCACCTCCCGCACTGAGTCGCGGATGGCCATGGGCTGTGCAGTGTTGTTAATGTCCTGCGAGGTAAGCCCGAAGTGAACAAACTCGGCCCATTTGCCAAGGCCGGCAGCATTAATCTTTTCCTTGACGAAATACTCTACTGCCTTGACATCATGGTTTGTGACCGCTTCCTTCTGCTTAATGAATTCAGCATCAGCCGTTGAGAATGAGTTCCATACGGAACGCAGTTCCTGCTCCTTCCCTGCAGGGAACCCGCTGAACTGGGGCAAACCTGCCTGTGACAAAGCAATAAAGTATTCAATTTCAACCAGTACGCGGTAGCGCATCAGGCCGAATTCCGAAAAGTAGGGTACCAGTTCCGCCACCCGCTCACCGTAGCGGCCGTCGATCGGTGAAATTGCCATTAAACGGTCCATATATCTTTCTCCTCACCCCGGTTTTACCCGTGAATCAAAAATCAAAAATACTATTTTGTACTGGTCTAAAAAAATTGAACCTTTGCATTTATCTGTGGGATGAACAAATGAGATGGAAAAGATAAGGGTTTCAGCAGTCAAATATATTAACAGCTATCCGTTCATGATTGGTCTTCGTGACGGTGAAGTGGCAGGGATGATTGACCTCGAGGTTTGCCACCCGTCAGAGTGTGCCGACCGGCTTATCGCCGGGAAGACCGACGTGGGACTGATCCCGGTGGCGATGATAGCCGGCATGAAGGAGTATCACCTTATTGGCGAATATTGCCTTAGCACAAACGGTGAGGTCAGGACAGTGCTTCTTGTCAGCAACACTCCTTTTGAGGAGATCACCACAATCTATCTTGACTACCGTTCTCGAAGCTCGGTGACGCTATGCCGTATACTGGCGGCGAAGTCATGGAAACGGGAATACCGGTGGCTCCCGGCTCCTGAGGAGTTCGACATCACCGCGATGGATCACGGTGAGGCTGCAGTGATGATTGGCGACCGCTGTTTCGAATATGCCCGTCACTTCAGGTACAGGCTTGACCTGGGGCTTGAGTGGAAGAAGTTCACCGGGCTGCCATTTGTCTTTGCATGCTGGGTCTCCACGCGCCCTCTGCCGGTGCAGTTCACAACCCTGTTCAACAAAGCGCTGAGCGAAGGGCTTGAAAGGAGGAACGAAGCTGTGTCTCTCCTGAAGGAGGGAGCTGCCGCCACCCCTGAAGAGGTGATTTTCTACCTCAACCACAACATCGACTTCCGTCTCGACGACAGCAAAAGGGAGGCACTTTCAAGATTCATTGAATACATTAAGGAACTAAAGATAACCCCATGAAAAGGCTATTTGTCATACTGACAGTCATGTTCTTTGTTTTTGCGGCAGCTGTCGGAACTTCGGCCGCCCAGGCAGTAACGGATACAGCGGCATCAGCCGGGCCTGCTGCAGTCAATGCCGGAGTACAGAGCGAAAATGACGGCGCGGTACTGGTATACAAGTGCGATATCAAAAAGATGATAGCTGCGCCCCTGTGGCGTACGGTGAAGAAGAGCTTTGAAGAGGCAGACTCGGCAAACGCTGATTACATGCTGCTTCACATGAACACCTACGGCGGACAGGTTGACATTGCCGACTCGATGCGCACCCTGATACTTAATTATGACATTCCTGTCCTGGTCTTCATTGACAACCAGGCAATCTCTGCCGGTGCCCTGATAGCCATGGCAGCCGACAGCATTTACATGCGCTCCGGCGCCAGCATCGGCGCTGCCACAGTGGTTGACCAGACCGGCCAGAAGATGCCCGACAAATACCAGTCGTTCATGAGGGGCATGATGAGAGCCACAGCCGAGGCCCACGGCAAGAAACCCGTGGTAGAGAACGGCGACACAACCTGGGTGTGGCACCGTAATCCTGAGATAGCTCAGGCAATGGTTGACCCGTCAATAGTTCTCAAGGGTATTGTTGACACCGGCCAGGTGCTGACGCTGACTGCACTGGAGGCAATCAGATACGGCTTCTGCGAGGGACAGGCCGAGACTGTAGACGAAGTGCTTGAAAACGCAGGTATAAAGGAGTATACAATTAAAGAACTGAAGCTTACACTTGTTGACAAAATAATAATTCTGCTCGTCAACCCGGTAGTTTCCGGGCTTCTCATCATGCTTATCATCGGGGGTATTTACTTTGAGCTTCAGACTCCGGGCATAGGTTTTCCGCTGGCAGCAGCACTTTTCGGGGCTCTTCTCTACTTCGCCCCGCTCTACCTTGAAGGGATTGCTGCCAACTGGCATGTGATGATATTCATTATCGGAATAATTCTGCTCCTTGTAGAGATATTCGCCATTCCCGGCTTCGGTGTCACGGGCGTGCTGGGGGTCATTGGCATTGTTACCGGCCTGGCCCTGGTAATGGTCGACAAGATCGTATTCAGGTTCGGACCGTCGGTCGGTGGGGTAAAAGAAATAGTCGGCTCCTTTGCCATTGTCATACTGGCTGCAGTGCTTTCATTTGTGCTTTCACTCTGGCTTTCAAGGAAGCTCTTTGCCCCCAACAGGCTGTTCGGAAGCCTGGCACTGGAGACCTCGGTGAACAAGGCAGACGGATTTGTCAGCTTCGACACGGGCAAACTGCAGTCGCTGGTCGGCGCCCGCGGTGTGGCCCATACTGTGCTTCGCCCCTCAGGCAAGGTTATTATAGGCGATGATGTCTACCCTGCAGTTGCCGAGACAGGCTTCATTTCCAGGGGAACCGAAATAGTTGTAAGAAGGGAGGAACAGGGGCAGCTTTATGTGGTTGAAGCAGCAAAGGGATGAATTCAGACCCGGACTGGCAGCCAGCCTGTCTTAAACCTGCAGTAACAATGACTGCTTCACTGCAAAAACAGACTGAATGATGAAGGTAAGAGCATACAGGAGAGGTGATTTCACCGGTATAATGGAGGTATGGACTGCAACCGGACTGAGCCGTCCGGAGAGAGGCGACGACGAAGTCACCGTGGAACGAAGCCTGGCAATGGGAGGGGCAATGTTCATAATGTACGATGAGTCTGACAGTGACAGGATCACCGGCACCTCATGGCTCACCTTCGACGGGAGGAGATTGCACATGCATCACTTCGGCATAGCCCCTGAACACCAGGGCAAAGGGCTTTCAGGCAGGCTGCTCAGGGAATCCCTCAGGTTTGTGAAGGAGAAGGGCTTCCAGGTCAAACTGGAGGTTCACAGGCACAATGAAACTGCTGTCAGACTCTATAAAAAGGCAGGTTTTGAATACCTTGGAGATTATGATGTCTACATAATCCGTGATATTCAATCCATTGAACCTTAAAATGTTAAAATAACCTTAAAGAGTGAGGTTTATTTCCTTTTTCCTGGATTATTTAGTATATTTGAAGAAATCTATCCATTTTAAATCATGGCACGAACACTGACATTTTTACAACTGAGGAAGATCAAGGACCAGCTTCCTGACGGTAGCATCAGAAAGATAGCTGACAAACTGGATTTGGAAGAGGAGACCGTCAGGAATTATTTCGGTGGCTGGAACTTTGACCGCGGGCAGAGTGCCGGGATCCATATAGAAAAAGGACCCGAAGGGGGCATAGTCACAATAGAAGACACTACAATACTTGACATTGCTGAAAGTATGCTTGCCCGCTAATTCTGAATCCTGCATGGAACCAAAAAAGCAAAAGTTCCTACTTTTGCTTTTTTGTTTTTTCAATGGCACACCCGTATATAACATTCGCTGAGGAGAAGTACATGGATCTTCTTTCAGGGGAGTGCGAACGCCTCTTCTCCGGCACCTTTATACCCTCGCATGATCATCTTCATCACGGGAGGGTCTGGAACAATGCGGCCCGGCTCATGGAGCTGCTCTACAACAAAGGACTGATAAGTGACCCGTGCCTCGCGGAGAAGGCAATTGTCGCTGCATTTTTTCATGACACAGGGCTGACTGTCAACCGCGGTCCGGATCACGGCCTGGAGAGCAGGCGCATATGCAGCACCTTCCTCGCCGCATCCGGCTTCAGTGAAGCAGACCGGGCTGAGATCCTTGACGCGGTGGAGATGCATGACAACAAGGAATACTCCGGAAACTCAGATCCCTCCTCACTGGCCGCAATCATATCAGTGGCTGATGATATGGATGCCTTCGGCGAAACGGGAATAAGCCGGTATGAGGAGATCTATTCGATGAGAGGGGTGTCCGCCAGTGATATGCCGGCTTTGATCATACCCAACGTAATGTCAAGATTCAGACACCTGGAATCAACCTATTCAATGTTTCCTGACCTCGTTGAGGAAATGAGGGCCGGAGCCGGGAAAGTAACAAATCATTTTACAAATAAAGCCAGATGAAAAGAAGACTCATCACATTCATTTCCGCAGCCCTCATAACCATGGGGCTGGCTGCGCAGCAGCGCACTGATGCACCCGTACTCAGGTATGAAGAGAACAAAAGCCTCTCATGGGAGGAGGCCATCGCCTTTTACAGCGACCTGGACAAAAAATACAGTGAAGCCACCCTTATGGAGATGGGGATGACAGACGCCGGCCGTCCGCTGCACCTGTTTATAATCTCATCTGACGGAGAGAACGATCCGGCAAAAATTCACAGCCAGGGGAAAACAATTGTGCTCATAAATAACGGCATTCACCCCGGAGAGCCTGAAGGCATTGACGCCAGCGCCCGCTTCGCAGCTGATCTTCTGGCCAATAGGGATGGAATGAAGAAGTACCTGCGTAACTGCTCAGTTGCAATAATACCGGTATATAATATAGGAGGGGCACTTACCCGAAGCCGTTACTGGCGCATAAACCAGAACGGTCCCGAGGAAAAGGGGGCAAGACGGAACACAAGGTTCCTTGACCTGAACCGCGACTTCGTGAAGCAGGATTCCCGTGAAGCCAAAGCTTTCGCAGGGATATACCGGTTCCTTGACCCGGATGTCTTCCTCGACACCCATACAACTAACGGCTCTGACCACCAGTTCACCGTGACACTCATCGCCACACAGCCGGAGAAGATGCACCCGGAGATGGAGAAATTCTTCCGTGAAAAAATGCTGAAGGAGCTTTATGACAGGATGAGAGAGGAACATAAGAATGAAATGGTCCCCTATGTCCAGTATACCGAGAGAGGTGAAATAAAGGCAATCATTGGTTTCGAGGAGCAGGCCTACTATTCAACCGGCTATGCAGCTCTGTTCAATTCCTTCGGCTTTATGACGGAGACCCTTGTATACAAACCCTACAATGAGCGGGTCATCGGGACGCTGCAGCTGATAACGGAACTGGTGAGATTTGCATCGCAGAATAACAGGGAGATACTTCAGCTCAGGGCAGAAGCCAACCGGCGTACACTGGCGGCAAAGGAGTTCGTTATTGACTGGGAACAGGACACTGCCCGCTGGGACATGCTCGACTTTCACGGTTACCGCTACGAAGAGACAGCAACTCCCATAACCGGCAGGAAAACAGGTTTCTACAACCACGAAAAACCTTACACTGAAAAAATCAGGTACTATAATTATTTCAATCCCGCCATCACAGTCACCGTCCCCGAGGCCTACATCGTCCCATTTGCATGGGAGGAGGTTATCAGGCGTCTTGAAGTCAACGGCACCCAGATGTACCAGTTGCAGAATGACACCACCCTGACTGTGGAAACGTATTATATTGACGGATACGAACCTGCCAAAAGGCCTGCACAGGGTCATTATTTCAACAGCAACGTAAAACTCCGCACTGTCACCCAGGAAGTTGCCTTCTTTAAAGGTGACTATGTAGTGCCGGTTAACCAGAAATCGAAGAAATACATCCTCACGATGCTGGAGCCGCAGAGCGAATCGGGCTTCTTCGCCTGGAACTTCTTCGACTCGTTCCTCGAGGGGCAGGACTGGTACTCCGTATGGGGATTCGAAAGTCACCTGAAGGAAATGCTTGATCATGATCCCGCCCTGCGGGAAAGCTTTGAGAAGGCAAAGCGTGAGGATGAAAAGGTGGCCACTGATCCTGTGGCTCAGCTCCAGTGGCTATACCAGCACACGCCGGCTTCAGAACTGGAGAAGAGAACAAGGTTATACCCGGTGGCAAGACTTATGAAGGCTGGAAACATGTTTAATTCAGGAAATTGATTTTTATGGCAGGGACAAAGCTGAGTCATGTCTATGACAGTGAGGAGTTCAGGAAACACGGACATGAACTGATTGATATACTGGCAGATTATCTGAAGGAAGCAGCCTCACGCAGTGATATGCCTGTCCTCGGATACCGGGAGCCGGATGACCTTGTTGGAGAGTTTGATCTTGACGATCCTTCAAACCGTGATCTGCCGCTTGACGGTTTCATTCGCAAGGTGGTGGCAGGGATGAACCATCTTCACCATCCCCGTTTCGTCGGTCACCAGAACACCCCGCCGCTGACGGCTGGAATCATTGCGCAGATGTGCACCACGCTGCTTAACAACGGTGTGGCTGTTTACGAGATGGGACCGGCATCAATGGCTGCCGAGCGCAATGTAATAAGGTATATGTCGAAGCTTATCGGCTATGGCCCTGAGGCGGACGGTATCTTCACCCACGGCGGAAGCGCAGGCAACCTGACAGGGCTTCTCGCAGCACGCCAGGCGATGAGTGAGTACAATGTATGGGAAGAGGGCGTCAGGAACGACCGGCCGGTTGGAATAATAGTCTCTGACCAGTCGCATTACAGCATCTCCCGCAATGCGAAGGTGATAGGCCTTGGCGGTACTTCAGTCATAAGGATCCCCTATGACAGCCGGTACGCAATGAAGACAGACCTCCTGGCAGAGACGATGCGCAGGGCTGAAGACCAGGGCATCAGGGTGATCTGCGTGGCTGCCAACGCCTGCTCAACAGCAACCGGCACATATGACAACCTGGAGGAGATAGCCGCATTTTGCCGTGACAATAAACTATGGTTCCATGTAGACGGAGCACACGGTCTCGGTGTACTCTTCTCGCCAAAATACAGGCACCTCGTCAGGGGACTGGAATATGCTGATTCCGTTGTGCTTGACTTTCACAAGATGCTGCTGACACCGGGACTGAATACAATGGTTCTGTTCCGTGACGGCAACAGGTCATATGAGACCTTTGCACAGAAAGCCGGGTACCTCTTTGAGAAGCATGATGAAAATGAGTGGTACAACGGAGCCAAGAGAACGCTTGAATGCACAAAGAGCGCCCTCGGCATAGTGGCGTGGGCAGTTGTCAATTATTATGGCAGGGAGACACTTGGAAAATACATTGAAAGCCGGTATGACCTTGCAGCACGCTTCGCCGAAGTGATAAAATCGGAACCAGGAATGGAACTGGCTGTCGATCCCGAGTCAAATATTGTTTGCTTCAGGTATGCCCCTGAAGGGACCGGCGGCGAAAGACTCAACGAGCTCAACCGCATGATCAGGAAAGCACTTGTCCACAGCGGCGAATTCTACATTGTCCAGACAGAGCTTGACGGTAACATCTGGTTGCGAACCGCTCTTATGAATGCCATGACCGATGACAGTGACCTTGACAGGCTGATCGGAAGTGTTAAAAGGCTTGGAGCAGAACTGGCCGGGCAGCCTGCCTGAGAGCCTGCTCACCCGCAGCAGGCGCAGCTTACATGATGCAAAAAACGGGGGATTGTCTTGCCGGCAAGACTACCTTACATAAAAATCCAGAACGGTCTCACCTGCCAGCCGTGCAACCAGGTTGTCTCCCTTTTTTACCGGCCCGACTCCTGAAGGGGTGCCGGTGAATATCAGATCACCGGTCTTCAGCGTATAGAACCTGGAAACATATTCTATTATCTCCCCGAAACTGAAGATCAGGTCTGAGGTGTTCCCTTCCTGCCGTGTCTCCCCGTTTACCTCAAGCGAAAAACCTATGTCAGAATGGCTCTGAAACTTTTCTGCAGGAACGAATGAACCAAGCGGTGCCGACCCGTCAAATGTCTTCGCCAGCTCCCAGGGATGACCTGCCTGCGAGAATTTATGCTGCAGGTCACGTGCGGTAAAATCTATCCCCACAGTCAGCGCATCATAATATCGGCTTGCGTATTTTGCTGAGATCCCTTTTCCCAGCTTGGAGATGCGAAGCACCACCTCTGCCTCGAACTGCAGGTTCTTGGAGAAATCAGGAAGAAAAAACGGCTTGTTCTTCTTGAGCAGCGCCGAATCGGGTTTCAGGAAGATCATCGGCTCCTCAGGCAGCGGACGACCCATTTCTGCCGCATGCTTGCGGTAGTTCAATCCAACACAGATTATTTTCATGCTAGGCTTTTCCGAATGAGCGGACCTTGATGGCTGTTATCACCTGCTTCGTGTTGAGCGGGAAGTCGCCGTTCATCATCCACGAGTAATATGAGGGCTCTTCCTTAAACACCTGTTCCACCGGCTTGCCCTTGTGCTTGCCGAAATTGAACACCTCCTGCCCCTGTTCATTGAAGACTATTCTTCCGGCCAGGTCAGCATTGTTGTTGAACGCGCTGAAAGCCGAAAGCTTGTCAATATCGTTTTCGAGGTCAGGATACCTGTCGAGCTGCGCCTTCAGTATCTCATATGTTGCTGCTGTGTCCGCCTTTGAGCTGTGAGCGTTCTCGAGTTCCAGGTTGCAGTAAAACCTGTATGCGGCACTGAGGGTCCTTTGCTCCTTCTTGTGGAAGATCACCTGCACATCTACGTACCTGTGCCTCGCCGGGTTGAAATCGACATTCACCCTCAGGAACTCCTCGGAGAGGATGGGAATGTCAAACTTCATCGAGTTGAAGCCGGCAAGGTCACAGCCTTCCAGAAAGGCAGCAATTTTTTTTGCCACATCCTTGAAGTGAGGCTCGTTTGCCACGTCTGCATCGGAAATGCCATGTACACGTGTCGCCTCCGGGGATATTGGTATACCCGGATTGAGCCTCAGGGTAAGCCACTCTTCAGCGCCTCCCGGCGAAACCTTAAGGGCGGAAAACTCTACGATACGGTCAGCAGCAATGTTCACCCCGGTGGTCTCGAGATCAAGGATGACCAGGGGTTTTCTGAGGTTTAGCTCCATATACTGCTTTTTCTCAGGCGTTTATCATCATAGGCATGAGAAGCATGAGGAGATCCTCATCTTCATTGGCTGTCTCAGAGGGGAGGAAGAGCCCGGCCCTGGTAGGATCAGCAAGCTCGATGACAACATCCTGTGATGCTATGTTTGAAAGAATCTCAATCAGGAAGACCGATTTGAACCCTATCTCCATGTCGTCACCCTCATAGAGGCACTTGTGGCGCTCATAGGCAGATATTGAGAAGTCGACATCCTGTGCCGAGACTGTTATCTGGTTCGGCGAGAACTGCAGCTTGACAAGGTTGCTTGCCTGGTTCGAGAAGACGGATACCCTGCGGAGTATGTTGTACAACTCGAGCCTGTCGATGCGTACCTTCCTTGGGTTATTCTTCGGGATGACCGAGTTGTAGTTGGGGTAGTTGCCCTCGACAAGACGGCACACAACCCTGTAGTCAGACAGGTTGAAGAAGGCGTTCCTGTCATCGAACTCAACCGATACCACTCCGTTTTCCCTGGGCAGGATATTCTTAAGCAGTGATGCAGGTTTCTTCGGGAGGATGAAAGAGGCATTGTCATCAGCCTTCGCGTCACTCCTCTGGTATCTCACAAGCTTGTGAGCATCGGAGGCAACAAATGTCAGCTTTTCTGTTGAAGCCTCAACCAGTATCCCTCCCATGACGGGACGCAGCTCATCGTCTGCTGTCGCAAACAGTGTGCGTGATATACCTGCCAGAAGCACGTCGGCAGCCACATTGAACCCGAAACGCTTTTCCTTCTTTATCACAGGCAGCACGGGAAAATCAATCCCGTTTTGACCCACGATGCTGAACCGGCCGTTTTCAGAGTTGATGACGACAGCCATCGTATCAGGATTGATATCAAAAGTGAGCGGCTGTTCAGAGAACTCTTTAAGCGTATCAAGCAGTATCCTGGCAGGCAGGGCCACTGTTCCGCTTCCGGTGATGTTGTCAAGATGCATGCGGGTGATAAGGGTCGACTCGAGGTCTGAAGCCGTGATCTCCAGATCATTTCCGGTAATATTGAAAAGGAAATTGTCAAGGATCGGAAGGGTATTCTTTGAACTGATCACCCTGCTGATGGCCTGAAGGTGGCCCAGGAGCTCTGTACTTGATACAACAAATTTCATATTGAAGTTTATTTAAGTTATTCGGCTATTATTCAAATTCTGCCGGCAACTATCTGATTATTAATATAGTCTGCTTTAAAAACCGGCTTATCAATATTACAAAAAAATATGTTACCCTCAAACAAATTTATTTCACTGAAATATAATGCCTGCGCCTGAGTGCGCTATAGACCACTCCTGCCAGTATGATGATCAGCACCGGCACCAGGGTGTTCACAACCTGCCACAGGCTTCTCTGGCTCCTAATCCTGGCCTGGTCAAGCAGCCTGGGCTTCAGTTCCCTTGAGCGCATCTCAATGAGTCCGTTGTCATTGACGAGGTAGTTGACGCAGTTAACCAGGAAGTCCTTGTTTCCGAATGTCTGCATCGTGTACCTGTCGAGCCCGAGTGTCAGCGGTTCCGGGTTCCCCCCCTCCCATGTGATCTCATTCCTGATTATATCACCGTCGGCGATGACTATCATCTTTGTCGGTTTGCTCTCAGTGACGGTTACAAGTCCCGGGTCTCCCATTATACTTGCAGCCATGCGGTTTACAAAGACTGAGCTGAATGTTCCTTCAAGCAGCACTGCCACGGGCAGGGGACCGGCGTTGAACATGGCGTCAGGTACTGTCTCATCCGCTTCCTCAAGGGATATCAGCATTGGCGGCATAACTGTCCGGGCATCAGGAGAAGTTGCCAGGAGAATGCTTTTCCTCACCCCCGGATCTCTTCCAACGGTGTCAACTGTACCTGCGAACTGTGACATCACCCTGTTGAGGTTCCTGGTTATCGGGTGCTCCTGTGAAGGCCTGAGAAGAGGGTAGTAGACCCACGGCGTTGGAACGTACTGTGCCTCACCGCCCGGATTCGTTACTTTCAGCGGTATCAGCATGCAGTCGGCATCCTGTACGATGACAGGATTGATGCGGGCACCGTACCTGAAGAGCATGTCGCTTATTGTCAGCGGTTCATAAAGGGCTACAGTGGATCCGGCCACAAGGCTGTCAGCATTCACTGTCACCTCCTCTGCCAGCCAGAGCACCCTTCCGCCGTTCATTATATACTGGTCAATCACATACTTGTCCTTCTCATCCATCGGCTTCTGGGGTGCAGCGATGATGATGGCGGCATATTTGTCTATGGCGCCGGGTCGTCCTCCTATCACACCCCTGTCAATATTGTAGAACTTTGCCAGCTCCAGGGTCAGGTCTGCCACGAAGATCTCGTCAAGCTCACCGTGCCCTTCGATGAATGCCACCGTGTGGACGGTGTCGGCGGTGGCGGTGGCAATAGCCTGGATAATCTCGTATTCAAGTCCTTCCGTTGAGTGAAGAAGATTTGTCTCGGCAGGAAGGGTCGGGTTATTCCTGAGGAAGTTCACCGGGATAACCGTTTCGCCGCTGGTGACTGTAAGTGACGGGAAGATCCGTTTCTGTGTCCTTCCTCCCTCGCCGTCGGAGGCCATTACATTGACCGGATTCAGGCCGCGGTTCATCAGTTCGCTGTGGAACCGGTCGCGTTCTGCCCTGTCTGATGACCCTGAGGGATTAATGAACTCGTACTTGATCTTTCTGCCCGAGGTGATCCGGAACTCGTCCAGGTACTGTTCCACGCTGCGCCGGAGCTTCCGGAAAGCTATCGGCAACTCGCCGTCAAGGTAAACATCTACCTTCACTTCGCTGTCAAGCTCCCTGAGTATCTTCCTTGTCGGCTCTGCCAGGGTGAAGCGCCTGTCTTCGGTCAGGTCGGCCCTGATGTGGATCAGTGAGACCAGAACGCACAACGCTCCCGTTACGGCGATGATGCTCAGCGGCTTCACGATGCGGCTGCGGCGCAGCGAAATTCGTGCTGCTTCACAGAAGAGTACTGTGACGAACAGGAACCAGGCAATATCGCGGATGTCAAGCACTCCCCGGCTGATTGAACGGTAGTGTTCGTTGATACCCATTGAGGAGACCTCCCCGGCAAGTGATGAGAGGCCGGGCAGCATTGCCAGGGAGTCAAAACCCCTGAACATTATGAATGAGATGACGGCAGCAAAGATGAATGAAATTACCTGGTTTGAGGTAAGGGATGAAGCGAACAGTCCGATTGCCGAATAAACAGCTGCAAGCATAAGCAGACCGATGAACGACCCGGCAGTGCCTCCCCTGTCAAGATTTCCCGGAGTCTCACCCAGTACACACACGGAGATGACAAATACCAGTGCCGGCAGCAGGGCAAGCAGTACCAGGAAGACCGATGAGAGGAATTTGCCGTATATGACTGCTCCGTCAGTAACCGGGCGTGACCACAGAAGCTCAATGGTTCCCGCCCTGCGCTCTTCCGAAAAAAGTCGCATTGTCACTGCGGGTACCAGGAACAGGAAAATCCAAGGTGAGAGAACAAAGAGGGGATCAAGGCCTGCATAGCCGCTGTCAAGCAGGTTCCACTGGCCGGGCATGATCCACATGATCAGGCTGTTGGCCAGGAGGAATACGATCATGACAATATAACCGGTCAGGGAGCTGAAAAAACCTGCTACCTCTTTTCTGAAGAGAGTCAACATATTTTCAAGTTTGCTGTAAAATTATCCAAATCTTTCAAGGCCTTGCAGGTCTCCGGGCATTTTTGATGTCAGTAATTATAGTTCCTGGGTAATAGAACCCTATTATACTTTCAAAACTGTACTTCTTTTCAGCCATATGTTTGGCGCCGTCCTGGCAAAGGCCAACCCCGTGCCCGTATCCCCTGCCGCTTAAAATAATGCTGTCACCTGCCTGTGCAAGTGAAAAATAGGAAGATCTCAGTCCGAAACGGAGCCTGATCTCCTCGCTTGTAACCTGTTTCCCCTGAACTGACCGGCTGGCTATCCTTCCTTCACCGGCCTGACCTGTATAAAGTGCCCCCTCCTTCCCGGGGATAATTCCCTTCGATAACAGAAAGCTGTCCCATTCAGCCCGGGCAATACTCCTTCTCCAGGTGAAGGAGGCTGAGTAGCTGCACCACGGGTCTTTCACGCTGACAAGATACGGGTATCCGGCCAGCCACACATCGGCCGACGAGGCTGTTTCTCCCCCGCAATTTCCGTGGAAGGCAGCTTCTATCAGCAGGCTGTCGCGGTCTGTCAGCACCTTTCCTGCGGTGGAACGACAGGCGTTGACAATCACACTGTCAGTAACCACCCCCGGATAAACCTGGCAGTGGACATCATCACAGAAGTTGTACCCGTCAAGCGAATGCCTTTCCATGTTCCTGTAGAAATAGGTCCGTGCTACCACCGCCTGGGCCCTGAAGTAGTGAGACGGCCCCAGTTTGCCAGCCTCGGCGCGGACCACACCCGGCAGAGACTCCTCTACAGTTGTGAAATTCAGCACCTGCAGTGACCCGGGAAATGGTTTGACAGTCAGTTTCCCGTTGAGGACCTTCTCAGGCTCGGCATTGCCGGGAGCGCGCAGCCTGAACAGGGCGTCTGCTGAAGCGGGGTCAAAGGCTATTGAGTCGGCCGCCCCGTAAATTCCGGACAATGTGCGGTAGATAACCCTGTCTTCAAAACTGGTCACGGCAACAACATCACCCTCAGTGAGGCGCACAGCGGCGGCGGCGCCGTCACGGAGCAGGAACACCCCGTTTTCCGGGGTGAAGATGACCGAGGCAGGCTTTGACCGTGCAAAGATCCGTATCGAGATCTGTGAAAAGCCTGCCAGCGGCAGAATTAACAGGAATATGAAGATCAGTGCTCCTCTCCTCATCATCCTGCATTTATTTCAAGACTGGCCACCATATCTGCCGCCACCCTCCCGGAGGCGCCGCCGCCGCCAAGTATCCCGCGGAGCTCAGTGTAATCCTTCTTTATCATCTGATACCTATAGCCTGTCACCAGGATCTCATCCAGCTCCGTGTGCAGCCTGGCATTATTGAGGTCACCCTGTATCAGTTCCCTGACAACCTCCCTGTCCATTATGAGGTTCACGAGTGATATGAAACGTACCCTTATAGCCATTTTTGCCAGCCGGTAGGTAAGCGGGCTGGTGTTGTAGCATACGACCTGGGGCACATCAAAAAGGGCTGTCTCAAGGGTTGCAGTGCCCGATGTAACCAGGGCCGCCTCTGCCACTGCCAGTAGATCATAGGTCTTTCCCTTTATAATCCTGACCGGGTATTTTGAAGCAACTTCCTCATAAAGACGTGAAGGGAGGTGATCCATGGCTGCCACCACAAACTGGTAATCAGGGTATGCCGGCGCCGCAGCAGCCATGACCGGAAGTATCCTGCTTACCTCCTGGAACCGGCTGCCGGAGAGCAAGGCTATCACCGGCCGGCTGTCGAGTCCCATCGAGGCCCTGATGGCTTCATTGCCGGGTGCACCGGCGCGCCAGGCATCAATGTGGTCTATGAGGGGATTGCCCAGGAAGATAGCCGGGTATTCATGTTTAATGTAGAACTCTTTTTCAAACGGAAAGATTATATAGAGCCTGTCTACGGTCTCTTTGATCTTTTTGACTCTCCCCTCTCCCCATGCCCAGAATTTCGGAGATATGTAGTAAAAGACCCTGATACCTGATTCCTTCGCAAACCTTGCCATACGGAGGTTGAACCCGGGATAATCTATCAGGATCACCACATCCGGATTCATCTCCTTTATCTGGCGCCGGCACTCGCCGAAATTGGCCTGTATTTTCCGGAAGTTGACGAGGACCTCCCAAACGCCCATATAAGCTGTTTCGCGATAGTGCTTAAGCAGCCGGGCACCGGCCTCCTTCATCAGTTCGCCGCCCCAGCAGGCTATGTCAGCGTCCGGATCAGCCATCTGAAGGTGCTTCACGAGGTTTGACCCGTGAAGATCGCCTGAAGGTTCACCGGCAATTATGAAATACTTCATCTAAAACAGCTTTATGGCAAATACAACGAATGCCCAGGCAATTGTAATTCCCAGCACTCCCCTGGATGCCCTGAGCATGTCAAAGCGGTTGAAGAGCAGAAAGGCAATGATATTGGAAAAGACACAGACACTCATTATGCTGGTTATGTTGCCGGCTTCTTCCACTCTTTTGAAATAGTCGCTGAATGAGAGACCGTTATGGGTAAAAAGAAAAAATACAATGAAGGCTGTTGCCGGAATCACAAATCCGGCTGCCACCCCGGTCAGGGCATTGTTGAACCTTTGCGTGGCCCGCATCTCAGAGCTTTGATTTTAGTTTATCCAGGTAACCGTATGCTGTCATGTCAGTTGTTACCGGCACCACTGACACATACCCGTTCTGTATAGCCCAGTCGTCAGTATCGGATGCATCCGGTTCATGGTTGATAAAGTTGCCTGTCAGCCAGTAATAAGTCTTTCCGGCAGGATCTTTCCTTTTTTCAAACTCCTCCTGCCAGTTGCCTGAGGCCTGGCGTGCCACCACCATCCCTTTGATCTCGGATGCCGGCAGTGCCGGGAAGTTAACGTTCAGGCATATTCCCGAAGGAAGGGGTTCGCGAAGAAGCATTTCGCAGATCTTCCTGATATACTCTTCGCACCCGGAAAAGTCAGCTGACGACGAGTAACTGTTGAGAGAGAAACCCACCGAGGTGATGTCATATAGGCAGCCCTCCAGGGCCGCGGCCATGGTGCCGGAGTATAGAATGCTGGCTGACGCGTTTGATCCGTGATTTATGCCTGAAACTATCAGGTCAGGCTTCCTGTCGAGAAGCTGGTTCACCGCCAGCTTGACCCCGTCAGCCGGCGTGCCGCTGCAGGCATAGATGCGCTTTCGGTCATCCTCATCAAGAAGCTTGACCCTGAGGGGCTGTTTCACCGTGAGTGCCTGCGACATGGCGCTGCGGCTCTCTGTGGCAGAGATAACCACCAGCTTGCCGAAGTCTTCCATGATCCTGATGAGGGTCCGGATCCCTCCTGCATACAACCCGTCATCATTGGTGATAAGTATCAGTTTATCGTTTTCCTTTAATTTCATCTGGATTTCTGTTGACGTGCAAATATAATGATAATGACGCTGCTTTTAATACTGCGCCCGTTGATGCCGCAAACCTTTTTTCCTTACTTTTGCATGTTCAAAAAACTGATAATTATACCGCGATGAAGATTTCTTACAACTGGCTCAGGGAATATCTTGATTTTGATGCACAGTCCGATGAGCTTTCGTCGGTTCTGACATCACTGGGACTTGAGGTTGAGGGTATGGAGGAGTGGGTCTCGGTCAGGGGAGGCATGAAGGGTGTTGTTGTGGGTAAGGTACTCACCTGTGAGAGGCATCCCGATGCCGACAGGCTCAGTGTCACCACCGTTGACGCGGGGGGAACGGAACCGCTTCAAATAGTCTGCGGAGCACCCAATGTAGCTGCCGGTCAGACGGTGGCAGTGGCTCTCCCCGGAACAATGGTCTTCCACGGTAACGAGCAGTTTGAAATCAAAAAATCAAAGATAAGGGGTCAGCTCTCCGAAGGGATGATCTGTGCCGAGGATGAACTTGGCATAGGTACTGACCATGAAGGTATAATAGTCCTCGACAGCAAGGCAAGGCCAGGAATGCCTGCAGCCGAATACTTCGGAGTGACAACAGATACTGTTTTTGAGATAGGTCTCACGCCGAACAGAATAGATTGCAGTTCACACTTCGGCGTAGCCAGGGATCTGGCGGCATACTTCAATCTTCAGCATCCCGTCAGGGCAAAGCTGCCTGAAATAGCCGGTTTCAGGAAGGAAAAGGACAAGGGTGCAATCAGCGTGACTGTTGAAGCCCCGGAAGCCTGCATACGCTATTCCGGCCTGACCTTGCACGGCATTAAGGTAGGTCCCTCCCCGGCATGGCTGCAGACCAGGCTGAGAGCCATCGGGCTCAATCCCATAAACAACGTCGTTGACATCACCAACTTCGTGCTGCACGAGACGGGACAGCCGCTGCACGCATTTGACGCCGCTGCTATCACTGGAGACACCGTCCGCGTCAGGCACCTGCCGGAAAAAACAAAATTCGTCACACTTGACGGTGTTGAGCGCACCCTCTCTTCAGCAGACCTAATGATATGCAACCGCGATGAAGGGATGTGCATTGCAGGTGTTTTCGGAGGACTGAAATCGGGCGTAACCGAAGCCACAACGGATCTCTTCCTCGAGAGTGCCACATTCAGTCCTGTATCTGTACGGCGGACCTCACGCAAACATGACCTGAGGACGGACGCCTCCTACAGGTTCGAGAGAGGTACTGATCCCGAGATGACACTCTACGCCCTGAAGAGGGCTGCCATGCTGGTGAAGGAGCTTGCAGGAGGTGAAATAACAGGAGACATAGTTGACATATACCCTTCCCCGGTAAGAAAAGCCGTTGTCAGATATTCACTTGACCGTATGACCAGGCTTATAGGTAAGGAAATACCTGTGGAGACTGTCAAGACAATCCTGTACAGTCTTGATATTCACATAACTTCTGAAGAACCTGACACTCTTGCACTGGAGATTCCTGCTTACCGCGTTGATGTTACCCGCGAGGCTGATGTCACCGAGGAGGTGCTCAGGATATACGGCTATGACAATATCGGCATCAGCAGAGAGATGCATTCGATGCTCTCACATACAGAAAAACCTGACAGCGAGAAGGTTGCTTCCAATATGGCAGAAATGCTCTCAGCCAACGGGTTTGCAGAGATCATGTGCAACTCTCTCACTCCTGCTGCGTGGTATGAAACTACCGGCGACTTTGACGTGCCGGCAATCGTCAGGCTGGCCAACCCCCTGAGCAGTGACCTGAATGTGATGCGCATTTCACTTCTGCCGGGGATGCTCAGCACAGTTGCATGGAACATAAACAGGCAGAACAGCAGCCTCCGGCTCTTTGAGCTTGGCAACACCTACAGCAGGAAAGAGGGGCGCGGAACACTTGAGATCACTGATAACTTCAGTGAGAAGCAGGTTCTTGCCCTTGCTATCACCGGCAGCATGAACGAGAAGAGGTGGAATGCTGCCGAAACAGCCACAGGGTTCTTCCACATAAAGGGATACATTGAAATGGTTCTCTCCCGCTTCGGTATAGCAAGGCGTGACATCACTGAAGCAGATGAGACTGCAGGCTGGTTCGCGGAAGGGATGAAGTACACCGCCGGGAGCCTTGATGTAGCCTCATTCGGAAAGGTGGCACGCAAATATCTGTCCATGTTTGACATCAGGCAGGATGTCTTCTACGGCGAAATAAACTGGGAGAACGTCATCAGGCTTTTAAATAACCGCACAATCAGGTACAGTGAGCTTCCGAAATACCCGTGGGTGCGCCGCGACCTGGCACTGCTGCTTGACAGGTCAGTACGATTCAGCCAGATACGCGATCTTGCCTTTAAAACTGAGAGGAACATCCTCCAGGATGTCGACCTCTTCGACCTGTATGAAAGTGAAGCGCTGGGTAAGGACAGAAAATCTTATGCAGTAAGCTTCATCCTTCGTGATGAGAGGCAGACACTCACCGAAAAGAACATCGAAAAGACCATGGGCGCTCTTATCAGGGCTTTTGAGCGCGAGTTCGGAGCGACACTGAGATGAAGAAGCTGCCTGGCAGGACACAACACTATTTTTCACTCGTAAAGTTCAGTCACACTGTCTTTGCGATGCCCTTCGCCCTTGCAGGGTATTTCATCGGAGCCACGGAGCCTGGTTACGGTTTCTCACTGAGGACTTTCCTGCTGGTGCTGGCCTGCATGGTTTTCGCGCGGAGCGCGGCAATGGCATTCAACAGGTGGGCCGATGTGAGATTCGACTCCCTGAATCCCCGCACTGCCGTACGCGAAATCCCATCAGGAAAGATCACCCCGCGCCAGGCGATGGTGTTTGTTGTTGCCAGCTCCCTCCTCTTCATAGCTGCCACGTCACTGCTCAACAGGCTGA
The DNA here is from genome assembly GCA_964621005.1 of uncultured Rikenella sp. Lineage (GTDB taxonomy): Bacteria > Bacteroidota > Bacteroidia > Bacteroidales > VadinHA17 > SR-FBR-E99. The sequence continues at coordinate 59,986 of CAZUIF010000014.1, read as the reverse complement.
CGCTCATACTGTCACCAGTGGCTCTTGCAGTAATACTCGGCTACAGCTATACCAAGCGGTTCACCCCGCTGTGCCATCTTGTACTGGGGCTTGGGCTGAGCCTTGCCCCGATAGGCGCTTATATTGCCGTGACCGGTCACTTTGCAATTCTGCCGGTTATCTATTCATTTATTGTACTTACCTGGGTCAGCGGATTTGATATTATCTATTCACTCCAGGACGACCAGTTTGACCGTGAGACCGGACTCTACTCAATACCTGCAGTTATGTCACGCGGGAAAGCCCTGGCAGTGTCCGGAGCCCTTCATTTTGTAACTGTGGTACTGGTGATCATGGCAGGCGCCGTCGCCGGAAGCGGATTTATCTTCTGGGCCGGAGCAGCTATCTTCGTGGCAATGCTGATTTACCAGCACCTGATTGTGAAACCTGATGATCTGAGCCGGGTAGACCTTGCTTTCGGCACCACCAACGGTATTGCCGGGGTAATCTTCGGACTTGCCGTTGTGTTGGATCTGCTTCTCCTTTAAAACTTAAACACAAAACTTACCCCCAGGAGCTCCTTGAACTGCACCATTGGTGCCTTCTTCTGCTTGCCGTCAGTGCCCAGCACCGGCTCACCCCTGTCAAAAACCGGAAGCAGGGTGTTGTCATCATATATCAGGTGGGTGTTCACCCTCAGGTCAGTGAACCAGTTGAGCGGCATCGTTGCAATCATCTCCCAGTCGACATCCACATTCTGAGGCTTCGAAAGGAAGTTACTGAACAACTGGATTCTGTTTGACATGTTAATCTTCTCGAAAAGCACAAGCTTGCTGTTTAACGTCAGATAGGCCCCCAGCTCGTTCTTGGAACGTTTGTCCGCGGCTATACCGTACTTGGTCTGGTTGATGTTTGCCGTGTCAGTGACAAATGTCCCCTTGTACGAAAATGGTGAAAAACTTATCGATGTATTCTTGTCAGGCTTGTATTCGAGACCGTAACCGAGTATGAAAGTGGCCGGGTTGAAGAACTTCGAGACCATTATTGAGGTGGTATCGTTAGGGTATGTGTATCCGGGAAGGAACTGCGACTTGAACTGAAAAATGCCGGACAGATCGAATTTGCCGAACGCCTTGTGGTTGATCTTGGAGTTTATCTCGAAAATATCCAGGTTTTTCCTGATGCCGCCGTACTTGCCCGATGCCTGGAGACCGAGAGCAAAACGGGCCGAGGTTGCCGAATTGACCTTCGTCACCTTGTTGTTGTAGTTGAGGGCGGATGTTACATCAAGCACTGATGAGATGTTACTCTCTCCCCCTTTGGCCCAGTTTGAGATCACACCCTGCGAAAGAAGATATGAAAGGTCTGTCTTGAACTTCCAGAGGTCAGGCTTGATCTTGCTGAGTGCCACCCTTCTCAGCTCCTCTTCCTGCGCAGTGGTGACATTTACCCTGGTATCAACATACCTGTCATGCCATGCCTGTTTCCTGAAAAGAACTCCCTCCTCTGCCTTGAGTGTGATCGCATTGCGGAGAGGATTGCCTATCCAGACAGTCACTGAGTCGCCTTCGCCGTCAGGCAGCCAGAACCTCACAAGGTTGTCAGACAGGCCGTTAAGCCACATTTCAGAGCTGCGGCCAGTCTCACCGGTGATTCGCAAGAGCGAAGAATCACGTGTCTCCAGGTAACCGACGAGCGAATTGACAGCTGCTTCGAGCGAATCACTCACGTAAGGATTTCTCAGATACCTGAACGGGAAGTCGGTCCGGGCCAGTGATACTTCGGGGAGAGTATCGGTAATGACAAGGACTATTGTGTCGTTGGTCTGATGGGGCAGCCTTGCAGGGATGAAATCCTTCATCAGGATATATACCGAGTCATTCAGCTTCAGGGTATCATTTTTCATGATTGGCCTGGCATCTGCCGAGAGCCTGACCTTTTCGAGCTTCCGGCCGGTACTTATGAACATCTCATCTGCATGGCCGTTTGACACGGCGGTATCTCTCCGGAGGGAGTCAGGCTGAATGACCGGAAGGATGATTCTGACGGAATCAAACAGGTAGTAACTTTCTGCCGGTACACGGATCCGGTCAAAGGGGTATTGGGAAAGGAAACTGATGACAGTGTCTGCCGGCGGCTTTGAAGCAAGCCATAGCAGGTTTCTGAGTGCCTCGCGCAGCGGGTCGTTGCTTTTTTTCCAGAGTGCGGGTGATGCACAGAAGCGCTCAAGGAATTTCAGCGACTCATCCCTGTCGAGGCTGACATCCTGCGGGCCGTTTATTCCCGGCACAGGTGCTGCCTTTATCTGCCTCAGGATATGGACAGGCCCTGCAAGTGTATCGGTTCGCGGCGCCGTAACCTGAGGCACCGCCGGCGTATCAATTGTCTGGCCTGAAAGGACCACGGTGCCGGCAAGGCAAAGAACAGCCAAAAGAATCTTAATGGTTCCCAGTCTCATTGCATAATGTTTAAACAAATTCGGATTGTACCCCAAACTTAAAAAAGTTATATTTGCAAAAATAGCCGTTTCCCATGAATTCCCGCCATCGCTGGATCATAAACAGGAAGCTGATATTCCGCAATATCAAGAACAGGGACGCATTCTGAGTCCAGGGGTTGCATGCAATTTAGGCAGTAGGCAACAGGCAATAGGCAATAGTGTTGACAACGCAAGCCACAGGTCGTTCTGCATTGCAGTGCGATAGCATGTAATCAGGTTTCCCCGCCGGGGGTCAGACATTTGCAGCAAAACATAATTATTATCGTTGTCTGCAGGGCAACAAGCAATGTAAATCTCAATTCCCATGAACTTACCATATTGTGAACCATATAAGATAAAGACCGTCGAGACTATCCGCCAGAGCACCCTTGAAGAGCGTGCCGGGTGGATAAAAACCGCATCATACAACCTCTTCAACCTCCGGTCAGAACAGGTGTTCATTGACCTGCTGACCGACTCCGGCACCGGCGCCATGAGCGACAAACAGTGGGGCGCCATAATGACCGGCGACGAAAGCTACGCGGGAGCCTCATCATACTTCAGGCTTAAGGAGGCTATCCGCGATATCACCGGTTTTGAGTATTTCCTGCCCACACACCAGGGCAGGGCTGCAGAAAACGTACTCTTCTCGGTGCTGGTTAAGGAGGGTGACATAATCCCCGGCAACGCCCACTTTGACACCACCAAGGGGCATATTGAGTTCCGCAAGGCGAAAGCTGTTGACTGCACCGTCTCGTGGGCGAGGGATATCACAAACAAGGACCCGTTCAAGGGCAATGCCGATCTCGGGCACCTGGAAAAGGTGCTGAAGGATACACCCCGCGAGAAGCTCGGTTGTATAGTAATGACCGTAACAAACAACACTGCAGGGGGCCAGCCGGTGAGCATGGCCAACCTCCGCGGGGTACGCCAGCTGGCTGACAGATACGGTGTTCTGCTTGTCATCGACTCGGCCCGCTTTGCCGAGAATGCATGGTTCATCAAGACCCGTGAAGAGGGCTACGCCGAGAAGGACATAAGGGATATCACCCGGGAGATGTTCTCCTATGCCGATGCAATGACAATGAGCTCTAAAAAGGACGCTATTGTCAACATAGGCGGATTCATCGGGATGAAGGACCGCGAACTCTTCAGGAAGGCCTCTACCTTCAACATAATGTTCGAGGGATTCATCACATACGGAGGCATGTCGGGCCGCGACATGAACGCGCTTGCACAGGGGCTGTACGAAGGGACTGAGTCTGACTACCTGGGGGCACGCATCGGCCAGGTAACACGCCTCGGGGAAAATCTCAATGCAGCAGGAATACCCGTGCAGATGCCTATCGGCGGCCATGCCATCTTCATCGATGCAGGCAAATTCTACCCGCAGATACCGGCATCGGAATTCCCCGCGCAGAGGCTTGCAGTTGATATCTACCTGGAAGGCGGCATCCGCGGCACCGAGATAGGCACCCTGATGGCTGACCGTGACCCGGTCACCCGCGAGAACAGGTACCCGGAGCTTGAACTTGTCAGGCTGGCCATTCCCCGGAGGGTTTACACTGACAACCATATGGACTATGTTGCGGCGGCAGTGAAGAACGTCTGGGAGAGAAGGGAGACCGTCAGAAGGGGTCTTGCGATAAGGTGGGAAGCGCCAATCATGAGGCATTTCACAGTGGAACTCGACCTGCTGGGTTGAGTGACCGCTCCGCGACATCAGCTTTTTTCAACAGGCACTTCCCTGACCTGACATCGATGCATGGCTGCGAACCACTTCGCGGCTGCGAGAAAAAACATATCTTTACCCTTATAATTACCGGCACCCAATGATAAGATCGATGACCGGCTATGGCAAGGCCATGCTGGAGACTCCTCAGAGAAAGATAACCGTTGAGATCAAATCTCTCAACAGCAAGCAGGCAGACATCAACACCAGGCTCCCCTGGATATGCAAGGAGAAGGAACTTGATATCCGAAACATGGTCATGAGGAAGCTCGAGAGAGGAAAGATCGACCTCTCGGTAAACTTTGACACCATGGACAGCGAGCAGGTGCCGGTGATCAACAAAAACAACGTGAAGAGCTACTTCACCCAGATGAAGGAAATCAGCGGCGAACTTGGCATCACTGATGACGCCGGACTGCTGGCCATCGTGATGCGTCTCCCGGAGACCCTCCGCACCGAGAAGGCGGAGCTCTCTGACGAAGAGTGGATCAGGATATCCGGACTCACCGATGAGGCACTCACGATGACTGACCTTTACCGGCTGGAGGAGGGTAAGGCGATGGAAAAGGATCTTTCCAAATCGGTTGCGGCCATACTTGCTAACCTTGAAAACCTCGGGGCCGTCGAGGGCGACCGGATTTCGCGCATGCGCGAAAAACTGAACGCCTCGCTGAAAGATGCTGTGGGATCAGAAAATATTGACAAGAACCGGTTCGAGCAGGAACTGATATTCTACCTGGAAAAACTTGACATCAATGAAGAAAAGGTCCGTCTGCGGAAGCACTGCGACTACTTCCTCGAGACAATGAAAGCCGAAGGGACCCACGGGAAAATGCTCAACTTCATCTCACAGGAGATGGGAAGGGAAATCAATACCATCGGCTCCAAGGCCAACGATGCCGCCATGCAGAAGCTGGTGGTGATGATGAAGGATGAACTGGAAAAAATCAAGGAACTGACCCTAAATATCCTTTAGCCGGATGCGCGCCGCCGACAGTAAAAAAGTGCTTATCATTTCGGCCCCGTCCGGAGCCGGCAAGTCGACCCTGGTCAATCACCTGCTTGTGTCAGGCTTTCCCCTTATGTTCTCTGTATCAGCAACCAGCAGGAAGCCCCGCGGCAACGAAACCGACGGCCGGGAATACTACTTCATTACTGCCGGAGAGTTCCGCAGGAGGATCAAAAGAGACGAGTTCATTGAGTGGCAGGAGGTATACAGGGACCATTACTACGGAACCCTTCGCAGGGAAATTGAGCGTATACGCGATGAAGGCAAGATTCCGCTGTTTGATGTTGATGTCCAGGGAGGCATAAACCTGAAGAAGATCTTCGGTGACGATGCCCTGTCAGTGTTCATCATGCCCCCCAGTGTTGAAGAGCTGCGCAAGAGGCTGGTTCGCCGCGGCACCGACACTCCGGAACAGATAGCGATGAGGGTGGAGAAGGCAGCCTCGGAGATCCTGCTGGCAGAACATTTTGACAAGGTGGTCATCAACGACAACCTGGAGAAAGCCTGCATTGCAATAGTTAACATTGTCAGGGAATTTATGGACAGGCCATGACTGAGACAGGACTCTTCTTCGGATCATTCAATCCGGTGCATATTGGACACCTTGCCATCGCCAACTACATTACCGAGTACTCCCCGCTGAAGGAGGTATGGTTTGTCGTAAGTCCGCACAATCCCCTGAAGGTTAAGGAGTCACTTCTCAGCGAGCGCGACAGGTTCTACATGACCCAGCTGGCGATAGGTGATGATCCCAGGTTCAGGGCATCAGACATAGAGTTTACCCTGCCCCAACCATCCTACACAATCGACACCCTTGCATATCTTGCAGAGAAATACCCGTCACGCCGGTTCACACTGATAATGGGTGAGGATAATCTGACCACCCTGCATAAATGGAAGAATGCTGAGCTGCTTGTAAAGCAATATCCGATTGTGGTCTATCCAAGGATTTACCCCGGAAGGAAGAGCAGCAAGAGGCTTCAGGAGATACTGGCCATGGCATCGGTACAGGAGATTGACGCCCCGATCATGGAGATTTCCGGCACCTTTATCCGCAGCGCCATCAGCGAGGGAAAGGATGTCTCGTGGTTTGTCCCCGCTCCCGTCTGGAAGTACATCCGGGAGATGCATTTTTATGAATAAAAGTCTTACGGTCTTTGCGGTCTTGCGGTCTTGCGGTCTTGCGGTCTTACAGTCAAGGTATCTGGACTGCATGACAGCACGACGGAGCGAAGCGACAGATCTTCAGACCTTCAGACTTTATTGATTATCTCCATGCCTCGTTCAATTGCCTTCTCGTTCAGCGGGATGAGGTTATGGTAACGTTCGGGGAGTGACTTCTTAAGTCCCTTGAGAACATATTCGGTTTTCAGTATAGGCTTGACTTTCATGAAACCGCCGAGGACAAACATATTGAACATCTTCTGCATCTTCAGCTTCGAAGCCTCTTCTGCCGCATCAATCCGGTAAACTGTTATGTCTTTCCGTTCGGGATGCCTCGTTATGCCGTTGCCGTCATAGATAAGGGTTCCGCCTGGCTTGACCGATTTTTCGAACTTGTCCATGCTCTGCTGGTTGAGGATGATAGCCGTGTCGAAGCTGCGGAGAATCGGAGAACTGATCCGTTCATCGCTAAGTATGACATTGACGTTGGCCGTACCGCCTCTCATCTCGGGACCGTAAGATGGCATCCAGCTCACCTCCATATCCTGCATCATGCCTGAATAGGCCATTATTTTCCCCATTGAGAGCACGCCCTGTCCGCCAAAACCTGCTATTATAATTTCTTCTGTCATGGTCTGTAATGTTTATGAATTTAACCTTGTGACCGGCAGCAGATGAAGTCCGCCGGCAGCTGCAACCCGTCGCTATTCAGCCGGCACCTTGATATCACCCAGCGGGTAGAACGGGAACATGTTCTCCTCCATCCACTTGTTTGACTCAACAGGTGTCATTTTCCATCCGGAAGGGCAGTTTGAAACCACCTCGATGAAGCATGTGCCCCTGTTTTCGTTCTGGTACTGCACAGCTTTCCTGAGTGCCTTCTTCAGCTTTCTCACTCCCGCTGCGGTATTGACGCTCTGGCGTGTAACGTAGCAGGTGCCGGGAAGCATGGCCACGATATCTGCCATCTTTATCGGTGAACCCATCATCGAAACGTCCCTTCCGTAGGGAGAGGTGGACGACTTCATCCCTGCCAGGGTTGTGGGGGCCATCTGCCCTCCGGTCATCCCGTAGATGCCGTTGTTTATAAAGAGCATCAGTATGTTCTCTCCCCTGTTGCAGGTATGGATTGTCTCAGCTGTGCCGATAGCAGCAAGGTCGCCGTCGCCCTGGTATGTGAATACGAATTTGTCAGGCATCAGCCTCTTTACGGCTGTTGCCAGTGCAGGTGCCCGTCCGTGTGCAGCCTCCTGGAAATCGACATCGATATAGTTGTACATCAGCACCGAGCATCCAACCGGGGTTATGCCCACCGTCCTGCTCTGCAAATCTTCCTCCTCCAGCACCTCAGCCAGCACCTGGTGGGCGGTTCCGTGTCCGCAGCCCGGGCAGTAGTGCATGACGTTATCCGTCATCAGCTTCGACTTTTTGTAAGTCAGGTTCTCGGGCTTGATAATATCATTGAATGTTATGTCTGCCATGTCAGTTATCCTTTAATGAATATTTTCAGGTTTTCAACAACCTCTTCGGGTGTGGGAATCATACCTCCCATTCTGCCGTAGTGACTCACCCTTGTCTTGCCGTTAACAGAGAGCAAGACGTCTTCAACCATCTGGCCGGCGCTCATTTCCACGGCCAGCATCCCTTTTACCCTGTCAGCGAGCTCATTGAGTCTCTTCTTCGGATAGGGATACAGGGTTATAGGCCTCAGCAACCCGGCTTTGATCCCTTCGGCCCTGGCCAGCTGCAGTGCCTTCTGGCACAGCCTTGCGCTGGTTCCGTATGCCACGAAGAGATATTCAGCATCTTCTGTCATGAATTCCTCGAAGCGAACCTCCTTTTCCTCCATCTCACGGTATTTGGCAATAAGCTTCAGGTTGAACTTCTCCTGCCGCTCCGGATCGAGGTCAAGCGAGGTGATTATATTGCGTTCACGGGTGGCAGGCTTGCCGGTGGTCGACCACGGGAGGATCTCTTCAGATCTCTTCTTCTGAGGCTTGAGCCACACCTTTTCCATCATCTGCCCTATCGCACCGTCAGAGAGGATCATGGCAGGATTCCTGTATTTGAATGCAAGTTCAAAGCCAAGTTCGACGAAGTCAGCCATTTCCTGTACTGATGCCGGGGCGAGGACAAGCAGGTGATAGTCGCCGTGACCGCCCCCTTTGGTAGCCTGGAAGTAGTCGCTCTGGGCAGGCTGTATTGTACCGAGTCCCGGACCGCCGCGTACAACGTTCACTATAAGACAGGGCAGCTCTGCTCCTGCGATGTATGTTATTCCCTCCTGTTTGAGGCTTATGCCCGGGGAGGATGATGAGGTCATCACCTTCTTGCCGCAGGCAGCGCCGCCGTAAACCATGTTGATGGCAGCCACCTCGCTCTCCGCCTGGAGCACAACCATCCCGGTCGTTGCCTGGGGATTGGCCTCCATAAGATATTCAAGTATCTCGCTCTGCGGAGTGATGGGATACCCGAAATAACCGTCGGCACCGGCGCGTATCGCCGCCTCGGCGATAGCTTCGTTGCCTTTCATCAGTCTCAGTTCCTTTTCCATTAACGTATATTGTTTCTTTTCGTTATCCTATTTTCATTTTATAGACGGTAATAACGCCGTCAGGACACACAACCGCGCAGTTAGAGCAACCGATGCATGTCTCAGGCCTGGCTGCATAACTGTAATGATATCCCTTTGAATTCACTTCCGTTGCCAATGCCAGAGTTTCAGTAGGGCATGTCACCACGCACACCTCGCAACCCTTGCACTTCTCACGGTCAACAACAACTGCTCCTTTTATCTTTGCCATTTCTTTTTTGAATTTACTGCGGTTTAAAAGTATAATTTATTTCCCTATCGGATTATTCTCACTGAATAGTGCGAGTCGCTCCTCCAGCAGCGGCAACTGACTTCTTCTGACCTGTGACACGCATGCCCTGAGTCCTTCATGTCTCTCGCTGCCGCATATGTTGAGGGTGATGGCTGCTATGCCATATGACAGAAGTTCCTGCAGGAGCTCTCCCCCGCTCATACCCGGGTAGGAGATTGTAAAATAGAAGCCGTCGGCTACAGGCCTGTCAATGTCCATGTCATAAACGATCCTGAAACCGTTCCTTATGAACATCTCCTTCATCCTGGCAGCCTTATCACCGTAGACCCTGGTATTGTCAACAAAGTTATAAAGTCCCTCATTGACCGCCTTGAGTATGGCTGTAAAACCGTACTGTGCAGAGTGACTGACACCGGATGAGAGGGCATAGAGTGCCCCGAATATCATCGCCCGGCCGAATATCTCAGAGCTGTAATAACGAAGGAGATCCGGGTAATGACGGTTATAAAGGTGGTCAGACATAACCAGCAGGCCGATCCTCTGGCCGGCGTAGCTGAATATCTTTGAACTGGAGATCAGTAAAATATAATCATCGCAGTATTTGGCCACCGTCGGCTGGAAGGGAGGCTGGCCCGGAACGGAGTAGTTCTCGCGGAAGTCCATCCCGAAATATGCCAGGTCCTCAATTACGATGGCATCGTATTTTTTTGCCAGGGTGCCGATTGTCCTGAGCTCTTCATCTGTGAAGCAGATCCATGACGGGTTGTTGGGATTGGAGTAGAGGATGGTTGACACCTTTCCGCATTCCAGTATTGATTCCAGTTTCGGGCCGAGCTTTTCCCCTCGGTAGTTGTAAACATCAAATGATCTGAAGTCCTGTCCGAGGATCCTGGTCTGGGTCTTCTGCACCGGGAATCCCGGATCGATGAAGAGTGTTCCCTCTTTTGTATGGTCATTCCTGTTTGCCACCATGAAGCTTGCCATCCCTCCCATCATGGCGCCTCCGGTTGGCACGCAGCATTCCGGTTTCACATCCACATCGAGAAAATTCTTCACGAATTTCGAAGCTTCCGTTTTCATCTCAGGCAGCCCTTCGATGTCTGGGTAGTCAGAGGCAACGCCTCTTCTCAGGGCTTCTATCTCGGCCCTGACACCCACTTCTGCAGAGGGAAGTCCGGGGACACCCATCTCCATGCGGATGAAATCCACTCCTGTCTCACGGCGCAGCACATTAACCAGCTTTACAATCTCCCTGATGCTTGCGCGTCCGAGGTCTGTGATACCGCTGGATACTATGGCGTTGCTTACTGTTTGACGATTAATGGGGGTATTTTTCATAAATTTTTTATTTAGCGCCCTCATTTGTGGCTCTAAGATAAAAATTTATAAGATAACGATTACTGCTATTTGTCATATTTCAAAATAGTCTGAAGGTCTGTTGAATTTATAACTTCATGGCATTTGACATAGAGACAATTTTCGTTATTCCAGGGTAATTAGATCGTAATTTGTGCTTCGGCCACCTGACATATTTTTCCGGAGAATTCTTTTATTTAATAGATCCTGAATATCTCTGAGCGCTGTATCCTGAGAACATTTCGCAATTTTTGCCCACTTTGAGGTCGTCAGTTTTCCGGTAAAGTCGTCCAGTAATTTGTTTATCATCAGGGTTTGTCTGCTGTTCAGAGTCTCAGATGAATATTTTATCCAGAATCTGTGCTTGTACAGAACCTTTGCAAGAATTCTATCTGAGGCTTTAATAGCATTTGCCAGGCAATTTAAATACCAGACCAGCCATTCCGTTACATCGAGAGTTCCCTTCTGAGTTTTTTCCAATATTTTATAATATTCCTTTCTCTCTGCTCTGATCTGGGAAGACAAGCTATAAAATCGCTGGGGTGATTCGTCTGACCTGGCAAGTAACATTTCTGACAAAGCACGGGCAATTCTGCCGTTACCATCTTCAAAAGGATGTATTGTTACAAACCATAGGTGAGCAATGGCAGATTTTAAGATTAAATCATTATCAGGCACCCCGTTATACCATGATAAAAACGCTTTCATTTCGACTTTAATCTCTTTGGCAGGTGGAGCTTCAAAATGTACTCTCTCTTTTCCCAACGCTCCTGAAACAACCTGCATAGGCCCGGTTGAATCGTCTCTCCAGCTACCCGAAATAATCCTGTACATGCCGCTTCTGCCTGCAGGAAACAATGCTGAATGCCAGCCAAACAGTCTGTCTGTGGTCAATGATTTCATAAAGTTCTGGGTAGCATCCAACATCATCTCCACCACTCCATCTACATCCCGGTCTGATGGTACGAGGCCGGAAACTTCTATTCCGAGTCTTCTTGCTATGGAAGATCGAACCTGTCCAGGATCCAGTATCTGACCTTCAATTTCTGATGTTTTTATCACCTCAGCTGTCAATGTTTCCAAAACAGCCTCATTTCTCAGATTAAATCCCAGGGTCTGCATCTTTCCAGCCAACTTTCCCTGCAGATGCCTGGCATTGGAAAGTGGCAATAAAATGGACCTGCTGTCCCATGTGAATTCCGGCCAATCCGGCTGCCTGTAGAGGTACATTTTCATTCTCCGCAATTTTTGCGGCAAATATACATATTATTCGCCGCAATCAAAAATAATATCCGCAATATATGCGGCGATAAGCGATTCTATTCTCCGCATCGTGAAATGCTCCTCAGGAACGCCCCACTCTGATGCCATATGAGAAAGGCTTTAATTTTTCCTACAGATCGGTTCGACGACCATGCACGGGCGCTACTGCAGGGTTTTGTCATCCATAGTCCTGATATCAACAGGGCGCTGGCTGTACTTATCCATTGGTAAAGACATCCGCTGCCTGTGCTTATCTTTTTGTATTGACACCCGCTGCCAGCGCCAGGATGACTCCCAGAACGGTGCTGTAGAGTGCGGCCACAAGGATCCTGAATTCTTCCGGCAGGAGGAAGTTGACCGTCTGTGCCGGTATCCAGAAGAGGGGGATGCTTTTTTTCAGCACAATCCCCCACATGCTGTTCCAGTCGATTGATGCCAGCAGCTTCCTGACATCAGGTACCGTCATAAGCTTGTGCCGGTCACCTGCAGCGGCTGCAATATGCAGGTCACTTACCCGGTGGGTTACCATCAAAACTGGTGCATAGAAGATATTCAGGAAAGTGCTGATTGCAAATGCAAGAAGCACCCTGGTGGCAGTCACCGGGCCCGCCATGACCGCTGAGGCATTCTCCATCCCCAGGTGTTCCATTATCAGGGGTGTACCGCCGCCAAAAATCATGAATGCAGCCTTGACCGTCATTCCCAGGAATCCCCATACAACAGCCCTGTATACCAGTGCAAATCCCTGCGGCAGGTAAAAACCGGTCTTTATCCTGCTGCCGAGCATCTCGCCCATGGTGGCAAGTATCGCAAACTTTATGAAGCTTGCAGTAAATGCCCAGTCTGTGCTGAACCAGACAAAAAATTCATAGAGTTGGCGGGACAGAAAAAACGGAACAAAAATCCCGATAAAAACCAAGATGAAAATAATATCTGAACGCTTCATATGGATCTGCTATTTATGATTTTTCCCGGACTGAAGGACTTAAGGACCGCAAGACTGCAGGACTGCAGGACTGCAAGACTGCAAGACCTCACTATTGCCTACTGCCTATTTGCTCTTGCCTTATCTGACTGCCGTCTCCCGACTCTTATCCTGGCATCTACAGCCACTATCCTGTCAGGCGTGCCAAGGAGCGGATTGATATCCATCTCCTCAATCTCCGGGGCAGCAATAAGCAGGTCAGACAGGGAGGTGATCACCCTTACAAACGCCTCTTCACTGACACCTTCTGAACCTCTGACACCCTTGATTATCTTGTATGACTTCAGTGACCGTATCATTGATCTGGCTTCCTTGTCGGAGACAGGTACCAGCGCGGTGGCAACATCTTTGAAGACCTCGATAAAGATCCCTCCCATACCGGCCATCACAAGGTGGCCGAAGCGCCCCTCGCGGGCAGCGCCGCAGAAGAGCTCGCGACCGCTTATCATCTTCTGAATCAGTATCCCGGTCACACCCGGCAAGGGCATCATGCGGGCAAACTCCTGCCGCACCCTCTCCTCAGTGCTGATGTTCAGTGCAACACCGCCAATATCCGATTTATGCACCGGTCCCACCACCTTCATAACTACAGGGTATCCCATTGAGGCAGCAGTCGTGACGGCCGCTTCGGCCGTGATGACAACACTTTCAGGCACTGTGTCGATTCCGGCAGCCTTCAGCAGAACAGATACTTTATCGGGCGGCAGGTATCCCTCTTCTGCTCCGTCAATGACCTCCCTGACAGCCCTGAGGTCAGTACGTGATATACTGTCATTCATATCAGACGATTCAGCGGTGACATCTGCCAGCTTCTCAGGCACGGAAGGTGCAGGGGTTGTGTTAACCCTGCACAAAGCCCTTCCGAAAAGCACCTCGTCAGTAAATATGGCATTGCCCCTGGCAATGAAATCCGCTATCTCCCTCTTCACGTTGATGACTGACGGCATGACGGGATAAACCGGTTTCCTGCAGGTGCGGATTTTCTCGTGAAGCAGGCTATATACATCATCCACGGGGAAGAGTCCCGGGCTGCCAAAGATGACCGCCATAGCATCAATCTCCTCAAAATCGTTTTCACAGGCATCAATTATATAACCGAGCTGTTCGGCAGTCCCTGTGGCCAGGAAATCTATCGGGTTCGCCACTGATGACCCGGCGAAGAGTTTCTCCAGAAGCCGGTCTGCTGCCGGTCCCGACAGGCGGGGAATTTCCATCCCCCCTTCGCTCAGTGCATCGGTCATCATCACTGCAGGTCCTCCGGCATGTGTAATGATAGCTATCCTTTTTCCTCTGAGGGGTTTATATGTAAACAGGGCGGCTACGGTGGCCAGATCGGTACGGCTGTAGCACCTTACAACCCCGGCTTTACGAAGCAGTGCATCAACTGCCGTGTCGGGAGAGGCCATTGCACCTGTGTGCGAGGAGGCGGCACGGGACCCCGCCTCTGAAGAACCCGCTTTTATGGCAGCAATCCTGCATCCTTTCCTTATCAGTGACGCTGCATGCATCAGGAACCGACCGGGATCAGCAATGTTCTCAATATAGAGAAGCTTAATCCTTGAACTGGTGATCGGATCAAAAGTATTATCGAGATGTTCCAGCACATCCTCAACACCTGTCTGTGCACTGTTGCCAACAGACCATACGCTTGAGAAGGGCATCCCTCCGGTGATGGCTGTTTCGAGGATAAAGACCGCCGTGGCACCGGAGCCCGAGATGAAGTCAATCCCTTTAGGTGACAGCCTGGGGATAGGCTCGGTAAAGACACCGTGATAATTATTGTTCAGATAGCCGATACAGTTTGGACCAATGAGTGTGCCTCCTGTACTGTTTATCATATCAACTATCTCCCTTTCAAGCGCGGCACCCTCAGCATCCTCTTCACTGAATCCGGCCGAGAGAATGATGAATCCTCCCGTCCCCTTCTCAGTTGCCAGCGTCCTGACGATTCCCGGACAGTAGCGTGCCGCAACTGCAATCACTGCCAGGTCAGTGCGGGGCAACATCGAAACATCGGCAAATGCAGTCAGACCCTGAACAACCGGTGCTTTAGGATTGACGACAAAAATCTCACCGGGGAAACCGCCGTTGAGCAGATTCTTTAGCACCTTGCCTCCGGCCTTGGTGATATCATCGGATCCGCCAATAACGGCTATACTCCTGGGATTTAATAATTTAGCATTGATCATAATCGGGGTCTGTGGTGTTTGAAAGGTAAAAACATTTTAAAACTTACCAAATGATAAGTTAAACATGTTATACATTTCCCTGAAGGCTTCCCATATGTTGCAGAATATTATCTTTATGGCGGGTTGTCTGTCCGGTCTGATTATTTTTGTATCATGTCGGCTTTGCCCGGCAAGGATGTGAGAATCTGTGCCTGACTGATTGCCCGACTTAATTACTTATACATCATGTGTCTGTTATGGCAATGATGACCGGAGTTTTAAACTGAAGCAAACTTGTTATGAATCCAACATTCCGATCCTTCTCCGCCGTTCTTGCGGTTGCGCTGCTAAATCTTTCCTTTATCGCCTATTCCCAGCCTGAAAAGGAAATTGACCCTGACGGCCCCGGCTATGCCGAAAACTGTACCAGTATAATGGTCGGCAGGCTGGCATCAACTGACGGTTCTGTGATGACCTCACACACCTGTGACGGCAGATACCGCACCTGGCTGGAGGTTGTTCCGGCTATGAAATTTGCACGTGACACTGTCCATCCGGTCTGCTGGGGCACCCTGTTCACGGAGGAGGCCTGGAATATGACCAACGTGACCCGCAAGGGAGAAATACCGGAGGTGAAAGAGACATATTCATATCTCAGTACCGCTTATCCCTGTCTCAATGAAAAACAGCTTGCCATCGGCGAAACTACAATTTACGGGAAACAGGAGCTTATCAACAAGGACGGTCTGTTTCTAATCGAGGAGCTTGAAAAGATCGCGCTTCAGCGCTGCACCACGGCACGCCAGGCAATTGCCCTGATAGGCTCGCTGGCGGAGCAGTACGGATACGGTGACATGGCCGAATGCATCACTATAGCCGACCCGAAGGAGGTGTGGCAGCTCGAGATAGCCGGCTCAGGACCGGGCAAACCCTCTGCACTGTGGGTGGCACAGAGGATACCTGATGACCATGTCGGCATCGCCGCAAACATTCCAAGGATCTCCGATGTCAACTTCAGGGACGCTGATAAATTCATGACCTCAACTGACCTCCGTAAAAAAGCAAAGGACCTCGGTTACTGGGACGGGAAGGAACCGTTCAAATTCTATAAGGTGATAGGTACGGGAAAGCCCTATGCCATCCGCGAGTTCTACGTGCTTAATAAACTGGCACCCGGGCTGAACCTGACGATGGAGATGGAGGAACTTCCCTTCTCGGTCAAGGCTGACAAAAAACTTTCTGTAAGTGACGTGACCGCCATCTTCCGCGAGACCTATGAAGGCACCCCCTGGGACATGACGAAGAACCTGATGATCACTGTAAAGAAAAAGGATGAGGCCGGAAACGAGATAACCGAGACAGTGAAATCGCCCGCAATAAACAACTGGATGAATGCAGACATCCGCACCCTTATCAACGAGCTGAAACCAGGCACTGTCGAAAGGCAGCGTACAATTGCAATCGCAGGATGCTCCTACTCGCACGTGATACAGTGCCGCTCATGGCTCCCCGATGAGGTGGGCGCCGTAGCATGGTTCTCGTTTGACAACCCGGGACAGAGCCCTCGCATACCTGTCTTCTCCGGTACCATGGCACTGCCTCAGAGCTTCCGCATATGCGGGCAGCACCGCTACCGCGAAGACGCCGCCATATGGTCATTCCGTGAAGCCAACAGGCTCGCGACGGTGAACTGGGACCGCGGGCGTAAACTGCTGGAACCGGCTGTTGCTGAAATGGAGCAGAAAGCGCTTGCCGAACTGCCCGCCCTGGAGGAGAGAGTAAAGGGACTTGTCAACGAAGGCAAAAATGATGAGGCCAGGAAGGCCGTAACTGAATATACCAATGCGTTTGCCCACGGCGCCATGAGCCGCTGGCAGGAGCTGAAGGCAGAACTCTGGCAGATGTTTGGCCGGGGATTCTGATCTTATTTATGCCCGGGCTGAACTTATAATCATCCGGCTTGTTAATGTTAAACGATTCACGCAAAAAATGGGTTCGGGCATAGCCTCAATTATTGACAAAAAAATCCTCGACAGGTCAGACATTCTTGCCCTGTTGCATTCCAGCGAGGAGGAGGCACCCCTCTTATACCGCAGGGCAGCAGCCGTCAGAGACCGCTATGTAGGTAACCACGTCTACCTGAGGGGACTCATCGAATACTCGAACATATGCGGTAAAAACTGCCTGTATTGCGGAGTAAGACGTGACAACGAGAAGGTTGACAGATACACCCTTACCCGCGAAGAGGTGCTGGATGCAGCAATGACCGCATACAGGCTCAACCTCGGAT
Organism: uncultured Rikenella sp.; assembly: GCA_964621005.1. Classification (GTDB taxonomy): domain Bacteria; phylum Bacteroidota; class Bacteroidia; order Bacteroidales; family VadinHA17; genus SR-FBR-E99. Next base: position 42,736 of record CAZUIF010000014.1, on the reverse strand, counting down.
CCATCGCCATCCAGTCGGGAGAGAACTCCTCTAAAGTTTTCGTCGATACAATTGAAGACCTTGTCAGAACCATACGGAAGATGACTGACAACAGGCTCGGAATCACCCTGTCGCTGGGAGAGCAGAGCCGGGAAACCTATCAGAGATGGTTTGACGCCGGTGCACACCGCTACCTCCTGAGGATAGAGGCCTCCAGCCAGGCGCTCTACCGGAGGGTGCACCCTGATGATGACATGCACCGGTACAACAGGAGACTTGAGTGCCTGAAAATCATTCAGGAGACAGGATACCAGACAGGCACCGGAGTGATGGTTGGTCTGCCTTTTCAGACCATGGGCGACCTTGCAGATGACATCCTTTTCATGCGTGATTTTGACATCGACATGTGCGGTATGGGTCCCTTCATAGAGCATTCCGACACTCCCCTGGGGGAAAGGGGGACTGACAATCTTTTCCTGAAGGAACGCTTCAATCTGACCCTCAGGATGATAGCCATTACGAGGATAATCATGAAGGATATTAATATTGTTGCTTCAACCGCCATGCAGACAATTGATTCCGCAGGACGCGAGAAGGCAATATCATGCGGGGCAAATGTGGTGATGCCCAACATTACCCCTGCACAGTACAGGGCTGGTTACCAGATATATGAAGGCAAGCCGGGTTACCGCGAGGTGGATGAAACAAACGTGAGCGGCCTGAACCTCGATCTCATACCCGGAACCAGCCTGGGTCTCGGCACCTGGGGTGATACACCGCACTTCGGCAGGCGGCTGACAAAAAAATGATTATGCTGCATAACAAGCTCCTGCAGTAACAACCAATCCTCTTTTTTCCGAAATTGCCCGCACTACTCAAACCTGACATGATGAAAAAAATACTCCTTTCATCGGTGATCCTTATTGCATCACTGATCAGTTTCAGCCAGACCAGGCCCACACTGGATTATTATTTGCCGGCAGGCGTCACCTTTAGCAGCAACATTCCGGTACCATCTGCCTCCATAGGTCATGAGGTCGGGGAATGGCATGTGACCCATGACAAGCTCGTCGCATACATGAAACTGCTTGATGCCGTCTCAGGTAAGGCAGTTTGGGAGGAGTACGGCAAAAGCTGGGAAGGGAGACCGCTTGGCCAGCTAATTATCACCTCAGAGAAGAACATGGCCCGGCTTGAGGAGATCAGACTGCAGCACCTGAAGCTGTCAGACCCGTCTGCCTCGGCAGGATTGAACACTGCAGACATGCCGCTGATAATAAAGCTGGGCTACGGTGTTCACGGAAATGAATCAAGCGCACAGAACGCATCACTTTTAACGGCATATTACCTGGTTGCGGGCCAGGGGCCTGAAATTGACGGGATCCTTGACAAATGCGTAATACTCATTGATCCTTCACTCAATCCTGACGGCATGCAGCGTCACTCAACATGGGTCAACATGCACCGCGGGATGACCCTGGCCACAGATCCTTCAGGACGGGAATTCAATGAGGCATGGCCGGGTGGCCGTACAAATCACTACTGGTTTGACCTGAACCGCGATTACCTGATGCTCCAGCATCCGGAGAGTGTGGGACGTGTGGCTGCCTTCTACCGCTGGATGCCCAACATCAATACTGACCATCATGAGATGGGCGCCAATTCAACATTCTTCTTCCAGCCCGGCGTCCAGTCGCGCAACAATCCTGTGATCCCGCCAGACAACCAGACACTGACAGCAGAGATAGGTAACTATCATGCAGAGTATCTTGACTCCATCGGCAGCCTCTACTATACCGAGGAAAGCTATGATGACTACTACCTGGGGAAAGGTTCCTCCTACCCCGATGCACACGGATCCATCGGCATCCTCTTCGAGCAGGCAGGCACCAAGGGACACCTCAGGGAAGTGCCGGGAGGAGTGCTTTCCTTCCCCTTCGCCATAAGAAACCAGTTTAATGTTTCACTCTCATCGATTGAGGCGGGCATGAACATGAGGGTCAAACTGCTTAACATGCAGAGGGATTTCTATCTCTCCGCACTGAAGGAGGCTGATGCCGCACCGGTTAAGGGCTACCTGTTCAGCGCCGGGGATGACCGCGGGGGATCTGCCCGGTTCATAGAAAACCTTCTCAGGCACAAAATAGAAGTATACCGGTGCGGTCGCACGCTGACGAAGGGCGGTGTCACATACAGCCCGTCAGACAGTTATTTTGTACCCGTAAGGCAGAAGGATTACCGTTTTGTCAGGGCCCTGTTTGAAACCGTAAAAACTTTCTCCGACACTGTATTCTATGATATTTCAACATGGGTGATGCCCATGGCCTTCAACGTGAGCTACACTCCTCTCGGAAGCACTGAAACAACCGGTATGACCGGCGAGAGGCTGACAGCACCGCCGTTCCCTGCCGGGACTGTAACCGGTACAGACAATGACTATGCATGGCTTTTTGAATGGGGTGACACCTATGCCCCAAAAGCGCTGTATATGATACAGTCGGCCGGCCTCACGGCACGGGTGGCTACGGCGCCCTTCACTGCAGTAATGAGTGACGGGAAGAAGAAACAGTTCGGTTACGGAACGATAATGGTTCAGCAGGGTGAAAACGCCCTTCCCGCAGGAGCTGTCACCGCAATTCTGCGAAAGGTTGCAGAGGTGTGCGGGATAACCATGCAGGGTGTCTCCACCGGGCTCACCCCAACGGGTATTGACCTTGGCAGCGGAGGTTTTGCAGTTCTGGGCAGACCCTCGGTGATGCTGGTAATTGATGAGGGCACCGCAGCAGACGATGCCGGTGAGATATGGCACCTGCTTGATACCCGCTACGGCATGCCTGTCACCCTGATCTCACCGTCAAGGATCAGGTCAGCTTCACTGGGAAAATATAACGTGATAATCATCGCAGGGAACCCGGCAATCCCTTCTGCAGCAGTTGACCGTATGCGCGACTGGAACCGTTCCGGCGGAACATTGATTGGCTACCGCGGAGGGAACCGGTGGCTTGCAGCGAACAAGTTTGCAGAGATAAACTATATCGAGAGCGCTTCAATCCCTTCAGGCAGGGTGCTGAGTTACGCAGACAGGTCGATTGAAAGAGCAATCCACACTGTACCGGGAACCATTTTCCGGGCATCCGTTGATGTCACGCACCCGCTTTGCTACGGGTACACGAAGCCTTTCCTGCCGGTGTTTAAAACAGATGCCTCGGCAGTGAAGGTCACCGGCAGCAGCTACAACACTCCGGTGAAATACACCGCTGATCCCCTGCTGAGCGGATACTGTTCGAAGGAGAACGCGGAGAGGATTGCAGGAAGTGCCGCAGTGGCAGTTCACCAGGGTCCGGGAAGAGTTATATCCATCTATGACGATACGAACTTCAGGGCCATCTGGTACGGCACCTCGAAGCTCTTTATGAATGCAGTGTTCTTCGGGCAGCTTCTAAGGCAGGAAGGCAGGTACGGAGAGTAGTTTTCTTGTTCAGGCAGGAAAGCAGATACGGCCAATTGCTATCTCATCTATCTCGCGCAGCGAACGTTCCAGTGAAGCATACTGGCTCCTGTCGCCTGCAAGTTCAAGGATGATCAGCCCGGCCGGCTCGCCGAAATAAACCTCATTGACCCCAAGCCTTGTGCGGATGACGCATCCGTAAGTGGTAAGCAGCGCCTGCACCGCAGGTCCCAGCTCTTCACGCCTTGGGACCATGATACCTAAAACGGTGGTGCCGTCGCAATCTGTTGAAGCATCCGAGAGACCATGTGAAAAAGCCATCTCCTTCACAAAAAGCCCCTCAATGCCCTTAAGCCTGGCCACCAGTTCCTCACAGTCGTCGACATGGCCGGCAAGGTGGATGACCATGAATCCTTCGCGGCTGCACAGCTCATCATTCAGCTCATGAAAACCAAGCCTGGTGCTGACAACAGAGCCGTACTCCGAGAGTGCCTTCTGAACCAGGCCTGCCTCCTTGATCCTGTCAGTGATCTTAATACCCAATACTCTGACCATGATTTTTGATTTTAGTAGTAAAGGTCCCTCTCCCCTTTCTTTATCCTGTCTATCTTCTTAAGTATGCTCTGCTTCATCCCCTCGTCGAGGTCAGCCATGTTCTTTTCGATTGCCTTCCATCCCTTTTCAGCCAGTTCCGGCGATGCATAGTCAACAATATACTCAGACAGTGTAAGAATGGCGTTGGGAGTGCAGTACCGCTTTATAAACCCGGGCACTGAGAACTCCATGAAGTGCTCGCCGGTACGGCCAAGGCGGTAGCATGCCGTGCAGAACGACGGTATGTAGTCATTGTCTATCAGCTCATCGATAACGTCAGCAAGTGACCGTTCATCATTGATCTTGAACTGCTCGCGGTTGAGATTCTGCTCCGCATTTTTCGAGGCCGAGTACCCTCCCAGCTCAAGCTTTGTTCCGCCGTCTATCTGCGACACTCCGAAGGCCATAGCCTCGGACCTGACGTCAGGTGCCTCGCGGGCAGTGAGAATAAGCCCGGTATACGGAACAGCCAGGCGCAAAATTGCTATCAGCTTCTTGAAGTTCTCATCGCTGACATAGTACTGTCCGTTGAGGTTCAGCGCCGAGGCATCCTTGATCCTGGGGAAGGAGATTGTATGAGGGCCCACATTATAGCAGGCCTCCAGGTGGTTTGCATGCCTCACCAGGCCCATCACCTCGAAACGCCAGTCGTACAGGCCGAACAGGGCTCCGATGCCCACATCGTCAATTCCGGCTTCCTGCGCCCTGTCAAGGGCGGTAAGGCGCCACTCATAGTCCTTTTTCTTCCCGCCGAGGTGGTACCATTTGTATGCTTCCGGGTCATAGGTCTCCTGGAATATCTGGTAGGTGCCAATACCTGATCTGCCAACAGTGCGGAATCCGTCCACATCAAGAGGTGCAGCATTGATGTTTACTCTTCGGATCTCACCCCGGTCCTTCTTGATGCCATAGACCAGGTTTACGGTATGGGCTATATAATCAGGACCGTATTCCGGATGCTCACCGTAAACCAGGATAAGTCTCTTCTGGCCGTTGTCCTCAAGCGCCTCAACCTCGGCCGTAATCTCTTCATCGGAAAGTGTCTTGCGCCTTGCTTCCTTGTTTGTGACCCTGAATCCGCAGTACTGGCAGTTGTTTGTGCATTTGTTCCCTATGTACAAAGGGGCAAACAGTACTATCCTGTTTCCGTAGACCTTTTTCTTCAGCTCGCGTGCGCCGGCCTTGATCTCCTCAACCAGGCTGCCTCCGGCATTGATGAGCACAGCTGTCTCAGCCAGTGTAAGGCGCTCCTTGGAAAGCGATTTGGCTATCAGCTCCCTCACCCTTACGGCGTCAGCCTTGTTATTATTTATATGATTCCACAGTTCAGCCGGATCAATGAACGGCTCCATCCTGCGGTCAGGAATACTGCATTTTTCAGGATTGAATTTCATCTCTTTACTTTTTTGCTCTGTCCCCCTCGCAGAGATATATCATACAAAGATACGGATTAAAGTTTCCCGGTGTTCCGGGGAATCAGAATATAAGTTCACCTATCTCCCTAACACCCTCAATAAGAGCCTTTTCTGTACCCATGCCGAAGCGTGACGCCTGGAGCCGCTTGTGAAAGAAAAGTGTCATCCGCTTGCCCGGAATATCACTCTCATATTTTTCAAGATGGAGGAATATATCCGGCAAAAGCGTCCCGTTGTCCGGGATGAAAACCATCCCCCTTGAAAAGTAAGTCTCGGCGGCACAGGACACAGCATAAAGTCCCGGTGCCGGGACGAGCTTCGTGACGTCTGTCACCGGTATCCGTATCATCGGCACAAGCGGTGACAGTCCGGGATCATCCTTTACTGCGGTGCCTATAACAAGGTAGAAATGATCCAGGTATGCGTTGGCACGCTGGATGTATCCTTCTGTAAGAGCCTGCCGTATGCGGGTGGAACTGACGGTCTCGTTCTGCACCTCCTGCATCGGTATCTCTTCGGCCTCAAAGCCATACTGCTCCCTCCACTCCCACAGCCTGCGGTAGTCACCCTCCTGGTTGAACCCGAAGTGGTGGTTATGGCCGACGACTATCACCTTCGCCCCCAGTACCCCGCATAGGATATCCCTCACGAATTCCTCGCTGGTGATCTTCGCAAACTCGCGGGTAAACTCAATAATAATTACATTGTCAAGCCCTGCCTTGCGCAGGAGCTCTGTCTTTTCCTCCTGGGAACATATCAGCTTCAGCCCCTTGCCTGCGGTTTCAGGGTAAAGTACCACCCTCGGATGCGGATGGAAGGTGATCAGCACGCTTTCGCCGCCGTGCTCCGACGCAAGTTTCTTCAGCCTGTTTATGATTGTCCGGTGCCCGATGTGTACGCCGTCAAAGGTGCCTGTTGTGACCACAGGGGCATTAATGACCGACGCCTCCTCAAAGCTCCTGAATATCCTCATTGTCCCGCCGGCTGCTGGTTCTCCTTTACAAAATAGGCCACCTTCTCTATAGATGTGATCATGTCAAACTCTTCCAGGTAAACTGTGTCGGGCATGTTGAGGGGAACGGTTGTAAAGTTCATGATACCCTTTATCCCGTTGCTGACAAGCATGGAAGCCATTGTGACCGCCTGGTCGGCGGGAATGGCAAGGACAGCTACCGAGATATCGAGCTCCTCTCTGAACTTCCTCAACTGGCTGATATTGTAGCACCTGACTCCGGCAACCACCTTGTCAACCTTCTGGGGATCGACATCAAAAGCTGCCACAACATTCATGTTGGTACGCTTGCCCTTGAAGTAACCGGTGATGGCCCTGCCGAGGTTGCCCATCCCGATGATGGCCACATTGAGGCTGGTCGGTCCATCAATAATTGACCCTATTGTATTGATCAGTTCTCTCACGTCATAGCCTTTTCTCATCACGCTGCCGTAACCGATCAGCATGAGATCACGTCTTACCTGCACAGCAGTGATGTGCAGCATGGCGGCAAGCTCATGTGAAAAAACATAATTTCTGTTTGAAGCAAGGGTGGCTGTCAGCGCTCTGCGGTACTGGCTGAGTCGTTCAACTGTCTTTCCGGGGAGTGTTTTCATATTCCTGTTTTAATATTGGATACCTGTGACCTGGGAATGATCACCGTGAAGACCGATCCCCTGTCAGGGGAACTCTCCACATTGATCACGCCGTGGTAAAGATCAACAACTTTTTTCACTATTGATAGTCCCAGACCGCTCCCGCTTATATTTCGGGTCTTGTCATTACGGATTCTTGAGAACTCCTCAAAGAGCATGTCACGCTCATCACCGTTCATCCCTATCCCGGTATCAGCCACCGAAACGGTGAATTCATTCTCAGTGCAGTCAACGGTAACAGTAACTGTTCCGCCCGGCTTATTGTACTTGACGGCATTGGAAACCAGGTTGTTGAGAATTATCTCAAAATCGTTGGGGTCAGCCCATATTGTCTCACATCCCTTCACCTCGGTTACAAACTGTATATCCTTGTGTATGGCGTAGGGGCTGACTGTTCCCACTGCCATGGATAAAAGCTCCTTCATGTTCACGTTCTGCATCTTCTCCATCTGCCTCTCAAAGCTCACCTTGGTGAAATCGAGGAGGTCCATTATCAGGTTCCTCATGCTTTCAATGCGCTGAAGCGATCTTTCAATAGCAGATGCGTATTCATCGAGCGAGTCGCCCATCTGCCTCCCCTGCATCATCCTGAGGTAGCCTTCGATGGCGTTGAGCGGCGCTTTCAGTTCGTGCGACAGCACGGAAAGAAACTGGAACCTGACCTTCCTGCCTTCAACCTTCAGCTTGTGGGTTATCCTCCGGAGATACTGCTGCTTTGTTATCTGCTCAATAGATGCCTTCAGTTCCTGCGGTGTAAACGGCTTGGGAATGAAGTCGATGGCGCCGTCATTATGCGCTCTTACGGCGACGTCGATGGAGGCGTAAGATGTTATCATTGCCACCACGATGTCATAATTCTTTTTCCTTACATATTCGAGCACCTCCACTCCCTGGATTCCCGGGAGCTTGTTGTCAAGCAGGAGGATGTCAGGCATCTCCCGGTCAATAATTTCTATCCCTTCCTCACCGGTGGCAGCCTCCAGGATATTAAACTTATAGTCCTCATCCATGAATGGATAAGTAACGTGGAAATTGCCCAGGATCCTGGTGACACCTGATCTTATGCCCGGTTCGTCATCAACTACAAGTATCTTCAGTTGTGCCATGGTCAGATTTTGAGAAGTTTTTTTATCTCCTGTTCCAGTTGTTCAGGCCTGACACCCTTTTCAAGGTAGAGATCGGCCCTTATCCACTCGCGGTCCTGTCCACCGCTTAGTCCGAAGGTGATGCCTGTCTCACGGGAGACGGCGGTTGCCAGGATGACCGGCACCTCCGGATACTTTCTCTTCAGCTTGTAGCACAGTATGAAGCCGCTGTCATCACTCTCCATCATCAGGTCAAACACTGCGATGTCAGGCTTCGTCTTTGCCATCACCTGCTCTGCTTCAGCCTGGCTCTCCACAGCCATCACCCCGAACCCGGCCTTGCGCAGGTAGTATGCCACCTGGAAGAGGTAATCAGGGTCATCGTCGGCAAGCAGGACTGAATATGTTTTACTCATTGCTAAGTTTGTTTTGATTGTTCACTCTTTTTCCCGGGGCAGTCACTCAGGTCTCCTTGGAAGGATGATCCTGAAGGTGGTGCCTGTGGGTCCCTTGGCAGGGTTGCTGTTTGTCTCCACCGTTATCTGCCCCTTGTGCATTTTAACAATGCCGTAGGTGGTAGCCAGTCCGAGGCCGGTGCCCTTGCCAAGCCCCTTGGTTGTAAAGAAGGGCTCAAAGATCTTGGGCTTGTCTTCGTCCTTAATCCCGCTTCCGGTATCCGAAACTATGAATATAACATCTCCGGGCGTATCTTCAAGGGTTATTTTCAGTATTCCTCCGCCGGGCATGGCATCGATGGCGTTCCTGAACAGGTTTGTCAGCACCTGGGTCATCTGCTCTGAGTCAAGTGATGCATCAGGGCTGGTTGTCCGGTCTTCAATGACAGCCTTCACGTCATCAGGGAAGACTACACCGGCAACGCTGTTCTCTGTAAGTTTCCTGATGTCAATGAACTGGTGGTTGACCTGGTTCTTGCGTGCGAAGTTGAGAAGTCCGGCAACTATCTTCTTGCATCTCGCGGCCTGCTCAACAATCAGTTGCAGGTCTTCCCGCACCGGGTCCTCCGGCCTGCACTCATCAAGCAGGATATTACTGTACATGATGACCACACCGAGCGGGTTGTTAAGCTCATGTGCTATGCCTGCGGAGAGCTGCCCCATGTGCGCCAGCTTCTCCGACTGCTTGAGGGCGTTCTGCATTGTAGTGAGCTTGGCATTCGACAGTGCCAGGTCCTGTACTGATTTATGCAGTTTTTCAATGGTATAGGGCAGGCACATCTCCTCCTCGGCCAGTCCCCTTATTATTGCTACTGCGTGATCATAGCAGGTATCATATCCGCATGCACCGCAGTTAAGGTGATCCTTGTCAGTCACCTTCCCCATCGAAGCCAGGACCTGCCGCACTTCTTCATTGTCGTCGGGAGGAATCAGCTGCCTTTTGTCTTCGGGACGGTAGCGAACGGAGAGGTCAAGCCTGTCATAGTTCTCAAGGTTGTTTCGCCACTCCGCCATGTCAAGTGCAGCCATCTTATTCTGGGCATAGGAACTCACCAGTGCCCTCCTGTTGTACTGTTTGCCGCCCTTGCTCATTCCCGGGCCCATTATGCATCCTTCACAGCACAGCAGCTCAAGGTGCTGACCGCCTATCATTCCCTGTTCAAACTCCTTGATTGCTTCCTGGAAGCCGATCCGTCCTTCCGCTGCAATAATATTTCCGGTTATAGCGTCATCATTTACACCGGCAGTCTGGAGCAGCCCTCTTGTTACGGGGAATATTGCCCCCCTTCCGCCAAGCGGCGGATCAAACCCGGAAAGTGCTGCCGTTTCAGGGGTGATACCGGATGTTTCAAACATCTCGCGCAGCTCAATGAATGTGATAGCTGCATCCACTTCGGCGTTTTCGGCCTTTTTGGCAACGCAAGGACCGATAAATACCACTGACAGGTCATCGCCGTACTTCTTCCTCATAACCCTGGTCATGGCCACCATGGGTGAAACGACGGGGATAAGATCAGGAGTAAGATCGGAATGATAGAACCTTATGAATGATACTATTGCCGGACAGTCAGATGAAATATAGTTTTTTGCACCGGCTTCGCTTATGAGGTTGCGGTAGCGGTGAGCAACAAGGTCAGCCCCGAATGAAACCTCCGAGACGTAGTCAAAGCCCAGGGCCCGGATCATCCCGACCATCTTCCGGTAGTCATCGATGTCATAAAACTCCGCGGGGAAGCTGGGGGCCACCAATGCTGCCTTTTTGCCGGGCCTTGCAAGTACCTTGCGCACCAGGTCAACGGTATTTACAAACACCTTGGCTCCCTGGCTGCACACCTTTGTACAGTTGCCGCATGCAATACACTTTTCGGTTATCACCTCTGCCTGTCCGCCCACAATACGGATAGCACGGGCAGGGCACTCCCTCACGCAGGTGTAGCATGTACGGCAAAGCTCCTTTATTGTATATACAAGCATCGGTTCCTTCTTTTATAGCAATACCTCGCGCTTGCTGAAGTGAGTATTAAACAGCTTCTTGTCAGCAAGCTCGGAACACTGTTCAAATACCCTGCCGTAGAGGTCAGCCACCGAGGCCGACTGTTCCGGTGCGCGAACTGCCTCCTGGTCATCCGTCTGCCATATGAAGCGTGTTCTCTGCTTGACGGCCTCCCTTGACCCTGCCGGAAGCATTCCCCCTCCGTTGACACATCCTCCGGGGCATGCCATCACCTCCACAAGGTCATACTGCGCTCCTCCCTCAATCATCTGCCTGAGCTTTGAAAGGCCTTTCAGCCCGTCAACAACGGCAACAGAGTATGTCTCTCCTCCCGCCGTGACCATTGTCTCACGGAAGGTGCCGGTATTGCGCAGCTTCTTCACCGCAGGCCTGTCAGCCTCCTTCTCTCCCATACGTGCTGCAAGTGACCGCAGAACTGATTCGGTAATACCGCCTGCCGACTCAGCGAGGAAGGATGCTGAACTGCGCAGTGCCATCGGTTCATCGGCCGGCTCCGGGTCTATGTTCGTGATATCAATTCCGTAGAGGACGATCAGTCTCGCCAGCTCCCTCACAGTCAGCACGGTATCGATATCGCTGATCCCCTTTCTTGTCATGCTGTCGCGGCGTGCTTCGAACTTCATGGCAGTGCACGGGGTGACGCTTACGGTATAAACCCGCGGCTTCTCTTCACTGACCGGGACCACGGACTTTATGATAGCGCCTGATATCTGCTGCGGTGTCTTCAGGGTCGAAAGCATGGGCAGCAACTCTGGTGTGAACTGCTCACAGTACTTGACCCATGCCGGACATGCCGAAACTATCAGCGGCTTCCTTTCCGGATTGTTTTTGCCGTTGATAATCGCATCAGTAAGTTCGGTTATCAGGATATCTGTTCCGGTCCCTGAAAGAAAGATCCTGTCGAAGCCTGTTTTCCTCAGTGCAGCGTTGAGCAGCCTGTCGAAGTCGCGGTTGTATTTTATCCCCAGCTCTTCGGCAAGAGCATATGGCACCAGGGGCGAATACTGGATGACGCGGGTCACATCACTGTTACTGAGCTGTTCCTGTACCTCTGTGAGGTAATGCTTTTCATGAAGGGCTCCGGTAGGGCAGACAAGCACGCACTGACCGCAGTGAATGCAGCTCGAGAAGTTGAAGTCGCGGTCCATGGCGGGACCAACATGGGTATAGCGGCCCCGGCCTATAAAGTCAATTGATGTTGCTGTGACAACTTCCTCACAAACCCTGAGGCAACGGCCGCAAAGGATGCACTTCGAGAGCTCACGGACAATTGCAGGGCTCGACTGGTCGCGGCGGGGCTTGATCTTGCTTCCGCGAATGCGCCGCTCCCTGACCTGCATCTCATCTGAAAGGCGCTGAAGCTCACAGTCGAGATTGCGGTCACAGTACAGACAGTCATCGGGATGGTTTGAGAGGAGAAGCTCGACGATTGTCTTGCGGGCCCTGATGACGCGGGGAGAATGGGTCTTTATCTTCATCCACTCCTCAACGGGTGCGGAACAGGCAGTAACCAGCCTGTCGCGACCCTCGACCTCCACCACGCACATGCGGCAGGCGCCTGTAGGGGTGAACTCTGCCATGCGGCACAGGGTGGGTATGATAATGCCGTTGCGGTTCAGCGCTGAAAGGATGGTTTCACCCTTCTCCGCCCTGATGCTCTTGTTATTTACTTCTATGGTGAACTGCATGGCTTATTTTACTGTAACGGCACTGAACTTGCATACATCATGGCAGACCCCGCACCCGATGCATTTGTCCTCCACGATGAAGAAAGGCTGGAGCCGGGTGCCGTAGATGGCGTTTACCGGGCATTTGGCGGCACATACAGTACAACCGGTGCACTTCTCGACATCGATGCTGAAGGTCCTGAGTCCCCGGCAAACATTGGCACGGCAACGGCGGTCAAAGATATGCTCCTCAAACTCCTCACGGTAGTTGGCAAGTGCGCTGATGAAAGGGTTGGGAGCCGTCTGGCCAAGCCCGCAGAGCGAAGTGTCCTTCATCACCGAGGCAATTGTCTCAAGCTGCATCACACCCTTGAACCTCTCGAGGGTGGCATTTGAGTCCTCATTGTGAGGCTTCCGAACCACATTCTCAAGGATCTCGAGCATACGGCCCGTACCTTCACGGCATGGGATGCATTTGCCGCAGCTCTCCTTGTGGATGAACTCCATGTAATACCGTACGAAATCGACCAGGCAGGTGGTTTCGTCAATTATAATAAGCCCGCCGGAACCCATGGCTATTCCGTTGTCCCGGAGTACATCGAAATCGACTGGCAGGTCAAGGTTATTTTCTGTGATGAAGGTACCCGACGGACCTCCTATCTGCATGGTCTTGAACGCCTTTCCATCCCTAATGCCATCGGCTATTCCTTCGGAGATAGTCCGGAAGGTGGTACCCATCTCCACTTCTATCAGGCCCGTATAACGGCCTCTTCCGCCGAGGGAGAACAGTTTGGTTCCCTTGCTTCCTTCTGTCCCCATGGCGCGGAACCATTCCGGGCCATGTGACATGATAAGCGGAACATTCATCAGCGTCTCCACGTTGTTGATGACGGTCGGTTTGCCGAAGAGGCCGCTTGTTGTGGGATACGGGGGTTTAAGTTCAGGCATGCCCCGCTTGCCTTCGAGGGAAGCTATCAGTGCGGTTTCCTCACCGCATACGAAGGCTCCTGCCTCTTCCCTGATCATTATCTCGAGGTTAAAGCCACTGGAAAGGATATTATGTCCGGTAATGCCGTAGTCGGCGGCGGCGGCGAGGGCCTTTCGCAGACGTGCCAGCGGGTGGGGCGATCCGGTCTTGAGGTAGATGACGGCGCTGGAAGCACCTATGGCGTAGGAGGCAATGCATATCCCTTCTATCAGACGGTGCGGATCGCCCTCCATCACCGACCTGTCAGCGTATGATCCGGGGTCACTCTCCTTGGCGTTGCAGATAAGAAACCTGTTGTCCGAGGCCGAGTTAAGTGCATATTTCCATTTCAGTCCGGTATTGAAGCCGCCGCCGCTGCGTCCCCTCAGACCGCTGCGCTCAATGATGTCACAAACCTCCTCATGGGTGTAATTGCGTATGGTCTTGAGAAAGGTACGGTAACCTCCGCGGGCTATGTATTCCTCAATGCTCTCAGGATCATACCAGCCGCAATTGCCCAGTACCACCCTCTTCTGCATCCTGAAGAATGGCACCTCCTCAAGGAAGGGAATATCATGCCATGCCTCGAATCCGGTGTTTCCCGACTGGGCCACGAGATCCTCCGCCGGCATGTCCTTATGGAAGACGCCGTTGAGCAGCGGCTCCACCTTATCCTCGGATATATTCCTGAATATCAGCTTATTCTTACCCGGAATGTGGACACAGACAAGGGGCTCGAAGGCGGCAGGTCCCTGGCAGCCTGTTCGTACCACCTCTCCGTTTATTCCCATTTCCTCAAGCCACTGAACGGCAGCCATGGCAGTAGCATTGGCTCCGGCAATGATTGCAGCCGAGCCTGAAGCAACATAAATAACCGGCGCTGAAGGTTTGTCGCGGCGTATTTCAGCAAGCCTCCCCACTGTCCCGGCAGGCAGGCTGTCAGAGCCGTGAAGCAACACCTCCCTGATAAGGAATTCCTTCGTGCCGTAATCTGCGATCTGTTTCATTTAAGGTCCGCCAGTGCTTTAAGTTTGGTAATGAGTTCAGGGACATCCTCAGGACGCAGGCGTGTAAAATAGTTCCCGCCAACGCATACAACGGGGCTGTCGTTGCATCCACCCTGGCAGGCAGTCAGTTCATAGCTGAACCTGCCGTCACGGGTTGTCTGCCCCGGGTCAATGCCAAGTGTATCCCTGACCGCTGCAACCACCGCCGCAGAACCGTTAATGAAACAGGTGGTACCGTTACAGATCCGCATGTGCACCCTTCCTGCCGGAATAAACCTGAAACGGTCATAAAAGGTGGCCAGGCCGTAAATCTTTGTGGTTGACATCCTGAGGAAACTGCCAATCTGCACTATGGCACTCTCAGAGAGATATCCCTCCGCCTCCTGGACATCCTGGAGGATGGGTATCAGGTTCTCATGACTGCCCTCCCTGTAACGGCTCAGAATATCATCTATCTTACTCATTTTAAAAATGATCTGACTTTTCAGAGAAATACAAAGCTATAGATTTTTATTGTTATTTCAAAAACATTGTTATTTTATTAACAAATAACATTTCAAATTAGCTTTTTGGAGGTGAGTGCGTTGTAAATTGTTGTACTTTTGAGTGAGTATGAACTAATGCAAAGGGTGTTGGGACAATCGTACAACATTGAAATTTGCCTTGGAAGCTCTTGTTTTTCAAGAGGTAACAGGGAGGTAGTACAGGTCATCAGGGATTTTCTGAGAAAAAATCACCTTGATGACAAAGTGGTTCTCAGGGGTGCACGCTGCATGAACCGGTGCAGCGAGGGTCCATTTATAATTATCAACGGGAAGACATTTACAGGTATCGGCGTACAGGATATAGAGAAGATCCTGGAAAAAGAGCTTGTTTAGCCCGGAACAACAAATTAATTAACTGATTATGAATATACCTGACCAGGTAATTTATATAAATGAGGAAAAGTGCCGCAACTCTTATTCCTGTGTAAGGGTATGTCCTGTAAATGCAATTGAGGTCAGGCCCGAGAGGGCTCACCCGGTAATCATTGCTGACAGGTGCATAGGTTGCGGGCTCTGTTTCCTGGCATGTTCCCCAAGAGCGATCGAGTTCAGTGATTCCCGTTCCCGGGTAAGGCAGTTACTGCAGTCGGGCCGCCCTACAGCAGCCCTTATTGCGCCCAGCATTGCTTCGGAATTTGATGACATTACCGACTACCGCAAATTCGTCGGAATGATCCGAAGCCTGGGATTCACGTATGTCCATGAGGTCTCCTTTGGTGTTGACCTTGTGGCCTATGAGTACCGGAAGCTCTTCGAGGAGTCGAGCGGCAAGTATTATATCACATCGAACTGCCCCTCAATAGTTGAGATGATAGAAAAGTACCACCCGCACCTGGTTCCCAACCTTGCGCCGCTGGCCTCCCCTATGGTTGCCACGGCAATGGTGACGCGTGATCTGTACGGCGGGGATGTGGCCAACGTCTTTATCGGGCCGTGCATAGACATCAAGGCTGAAGCAGCCCTATACAGTGAGAAAAACCTTGTTGAGGCTGTCTTGACCTTTATTGAGATCAGGCAGCTCTTCGAAGAAAACGAAATACAGGAAAAGACTGTCAAGATGGCCGAGTTTGATCCTCCCTTCGGCAACTGGGGTGCCTTATACCCCTACCCTGCCGGCATCCTGCAGGCGGCAGGGATCAAGCGCGACATTGTATCAAGCCATGTTATCACTGCCTCAGGGTCTGAGGATGTGAAGGAGGCCATCAGCGACTTCGACGATCATATTGACACGATCAGGCACCATTTCAACCTCTTCTTCTGTCCGGGCTGCATGCTCGGGCCTGGCATGATCCGGCATGACGAGCGGTTCAGGCGCCGCTCCCTTGTTAAACAGTACGCTGAAAAACGGGTTGAGTCACTTGACAAGGAACAGTGGAAGAAGGATATGGAACGGTGGTCGAAGCTTGACCTCACGCGCCGTTTCACCGTCAATGACCAGCGTATCCCGGAGCCCTCTCCGGAGGCTATCGTTGAGGTGCTGAAAATCATCGGCAAGGATAACCGGGCCGAAGAGCTCAACTGCAATGCCTGCGGTTACGGGTCGTGCCGCGAGTTTGCCGCCACCGTGGCGAAGGGTCTGGCCGTGCCGGAGATGTGCCATACATATAACCTGCGAAACAAGCAGGAATACATTGAGACTCTCAGGCAGACGAACAAAAAGCTCTCAGAGACCAAGAAGGCGCTGAAGGAGTCAGAGGAACAGGCCATGCGCGAGAAGGATGCAGCCCAGGATGCCTCCGAAACCATGAACAGCATGCTCAACAAGCTGCCCAACGGGGTGGTGATAGTTGACAACGAACTGAAAATACTCCAGTCGAATGCCCGTTTCCTTGAAATAATAGGTGAAGATGCAAAGGCTATTGCCGAGATTATCCCGGGACTGCGCGGGGCTGACCTGAAGACACTGCTGCCTTTCAACGTCTACAATATTTTCTCCTTCGTTCTGCGCGAAAACGAATCGGTTATCAGCCGTGATGTACAACTGGAAGACCGGATGTTCAACATTTCGATCTTCCCTATAAGGCAGAACAGGATTGCCGGGGCGGTGATACGCGACCTGTTTTCGCCGGAAGTGCAGCGTGAGGAGGTGATAACCAGGGTCTCAGACGTCATTGACAAGAACCTTGAGATGGTTCAGAAGATAGGTTTCCTCCTCGGGGAGGGAGCCTCAGAGACCGAGAAGATGCTCAATTCCATTGTCGAATCTTTCCGTCAGAAGAAGAATGCAGCCGGAAAGTAGCACGAACCCGATAACGGAAAGGCAGTTCTTCATCGAAGTCAACAGCCAGCAGCGCAACCATCACGATGAGCGTATCTGCGGTGATGTCTTGCTGTCAGAGAACGTACGCGAGGAGAACCGCATCATAACCGTTCTGTCTGACGGCATGGGACACGGGGTCAAGGCCAATATACTTGCCACCCTCACCTCTACGATGGCTCTCAACTTCACCCGTGAACACAAGGAGCCGGACCGGATTGCGGAGATCATAATGAATACACTCCCAATCTGTTCCGAGAGGAAGATCAGCTATGCCACCTTTTCGATAGTTGACATTGAGAATGACGGCAGGGCAAACATACTTGAGTATGACAACCCTCGCTGCATCATCCTGAGAGGGAACCAGCCCTTTGAACCCGACTGGAGGGATGTGGTTCTTGACAAGGGGAGGAATGCCGGCAAGCGGCTGCACAAGTGCACATTCTACCCTGCCAAGGAAGACAGGATAATACTTCTTTCGGACGGCGTTGCCCAGAGCGGTATGGGATCACCGGCCTGGCCACTGGGATGGGAACGCGACAACGTTCAGCAATATGCTGTCTCGCTGGTTGCCAACGAACCCTCCATATCGGCTTCAACCCTTGCCGCCAAGATAGTGAACATGGCCTATAAGCATGACAACTACGAGGCAAAGGACGATATCTCATGTGCCATACTCTATTTCAGGGAGCCGCGGAAGCTGCTCATATGTACAGGCCCTCCCTACGAGGAGGAGAAGGACAAGAAACTCGCTGAAAGCGTGACCGGATACAATGGAAAGGTGATACTTTGCGGCGGCACAACGGCTGATATCGTGGCCCGTGAGCTGAACCGAAAGATAGTTGACGAGCTGATATTCGAGGACCCTGACCTTCCGCCCGAGAGCTTCATGGAGGGTGTTGACCTGGTGACCGAGGGTATACTGACGCTGCAGAAGGTAAATGAGCTGGTCAAGGGATACAGGAACAGCGTCAAGCTGGGCAAGGGACCTGCAGACAAGATCGTCAGAATGATAATGGAGAGTGACGAGATCAACTTCCTGGTAGGTACCCGCATCAATGTGGCTCACCAGGATCCGACCCTTCCGGTAGACCTGGAGATCCGGCGTACCGTTGTCAAGCGGATAGCCCGGATACTGGAGGACAAGTGGATGAAGCAGGTATCCATCGATTATATTTGATAAAGATGGCAATTTGCCGGACCAGTTGGCAGTGCCAGCCGGCAGTAGGCAGTATCAGCAGGCAGTTATTGGGCTATTATTCTGTCATTAAGTCCAGCAGGCTTCTGCTGACTGAAGACTGAAAACTTTACAATCAGACTCTCAGTCCCCTGGCATGTTGTCTCGCTACCCCATACAGGAATGACATCACCTCCGGAAGTGAGAGACTTCGCGGCAGCCGCCGGAAGATCCGTGCCTCCTCAATTTCAGCCTTGTCTGTCAGCTCACCGAGCGTCTCAACCTCTGCAAGGAAAAGCCGGCCATACTGCCTCCCCTGCCCGGAATCAACCCAATAGTATGTAACCGGGACCATCACAAAATCAAGAGCACCTGTCTCTTCCGTCAGTTCCCTGACCGCCGCCCCGACGCTTCCTTCACCCTGTTCAGGATGACCGGCAGCCATCTCCCATCCTCCCCTCCTGCGGTGCTTCACAAAAAGCCAGCCTCCGTTGTGACGGGCGGCAATCACTACATAGGAGAGATGATGCGGGACAACACTTCCATCAACAAGTTCAACTGTAACCATACGGTAAAAGTAAATCAAAAAGAGAATTTGGTACCGGATTATCCCTTTAATGTTACTTTTGTTCAAAACCCGCAAGTATGTTTCTTTATACTGCACTGTTGTTCTCGGACCTGATTCTGTGGTACCTTCTGCTCAAAGAGCTGAAGGGAAGGAACATATATCTGAAGCTGGCTGTCCTGTCTCTTAAGTCGGCAGTTACCGTGATTTTCCTTACGCTCTTCTTCCGGATTATTCTTTATCGCGGTGAGTTTGCCGAGCCGGCAAATGCCTTCAGGCAGATACAGATGGGGACTATGGCTCTTCTCCTTCTTTCATCTGCAGGAACCAGCCTCCTGTTGACTCTCATTGCCATGCTTGCCGGGTCTTTCATGAAGAAGAGGGCTAAAAAGAGGAGCAGGAACATTTTAATAACAACAATAATCTTCGTCCTTGCAGTGGTTATTGTAGCCGACGGCTACTTCCGCCAGCGGCTTGACATCAGGTTCGTCAGGCAGGAGGTGAAGATTCAGGGCCTGGACCCTGTACTGGAGGGACTTAAGATAGCCCTCATCTCTGACCTGCATCTGTCGTCATGGCAGGGCAACTATGATCTTCTTGACAGGGCAATGATCAGGGTTGCCGAAGAGAAACCCGACCTTGTCCTGAATACAGGTGACTTCATAACCTACGGCTGGCCTGAATTCGGCGCGAGTGATACGATACTGCGAAAGGCTGCCGGGCAGTCAGGATCCTTTGCGGTGGAGGGGAATCATGATGACGGGACTTATTACCCCTCCTACGATAAGGCGTACGGTGCCCTGTGCCGGGAAATGATAAAAGAGAAAATTGAAGCATCAGGTTATACTCTCCTCAGGGACTCCGCAGTTACTGTCACTTACAGGGGAAGAGCAATGGTCATTGCCGGTGTGGAGACTCACGGGCACCATCTTGATATGCATTACGGTAATTTTGAGAAGGTGCTCGGGCCTCTGCCTGATTCGCTATTCACGATACTGCTGATCCATGATCCTGAGTCATGGCTCCTGTCAGCTGTTTCGGGGAACATCCCGCAGCTGAGCGTCGCAGGCCATACCCACGGTTTCCAGGCTGCTCTGCCGTTCGAAATCTGGTCTCCGGCATCCCTCGTCCATGAGCGCTGGAAAGGTATTTATGAATTCAGGGGCAGTCACCTCTATGTCACCTCCGGTCTTGGCTCAATGGGAATGGCAGCCAGGTTTTTCATGCCCCCGGAGATAGTGCTGATAACCCTAAGGGCAGAATGACGGCAGACCGACGAAAATCTATTTGACTCCCGTGTGTTACAACGGATTCTCCATTTTTGTAACTTTGGGGCATCTTACGACTCTATTGAAAGTATGAGACTTAAACCTGCAATCGTAGCAGCCGCACTGTTGGCGGCATTACCATCCTATTCCCAGAAAGAGGCACTCAAAGCCATCACCGTAAAGAATTCAGAAGCATACATGTTGTTTCTTTCCTCGGACAGCCTTGAAGGGAGACGGACAGGCAGCGACGGAAACAACACAGCTGCCGAATACATTAAGGAAGAAGCCCTGAAGCTGGGCCTCCGCCCCCTACCCGGCAGTGATGACCTCTTTCAGCCGCTCAGGTATCTGAAAACCAATATTGTACCTGGCGAGTCTCAGATCACACTCCGTGACAGCAGTTCCGGCTTCATAAGTTCAGCAGATGTCATGCCGCTGATGCCGCCCGGAGATACAGTCAGCCTTGACGGTGAAGTGGTCTTCGCCGGTTACGGGTACATGAACTCGTCGGAGAAATACAATGACCTGGCCGGGATAAGTATCAAGGACAGGGTAGTAATTGTGATGACCAGGATGCCTGAGATAAAGGGAAACGGGATGCCTGCACCGGGGTCAGGCATAAGTGAGATGACCGAGGCCAGGAAGCTGCCGATGATAATGCTGCAGCAGGCGAAAGCAATCCTTTTTGTGGCTGACCCGGCACTTGGAACCGATATATCCTCAGATCTGCTTTCCATGGGTTCAACTTACCAGCTCACACCACTGTTCAGGAAACAGGTTTTCAGCTTCTCGGTAAATGCCTATGCAATCACCACAGAGACAGCTGACAGGATGCTGGGCAACTCAGGACTTACCCTGAAGAAGCTGCAGGACAGCATCGCAACTTCCAGGAAGCCTGCTTCGTTTGTAATCCCGAACCTCAGGACTCACATCGCGGTCAACGTTGTCAAGGATACAGTGACAAGCTACAACGTCGTGGGGTACATTGAGGGATCTGACCCGGTTCTGAAGGATGAGGCAGTAATATATACCGCTCATTATGATCATGTAGGCAAGGATGCTTCCGGGAATGTGTTCAACGGCGCCAATGACAATGCATCCGGAAGCGTTGGATTGCTTAACATAGCTGCTGCCTATTCTGCTCTCACCCGGAAACCTCCCAGGAGTGCAATATTCCTCTGGGCTACCGGCGAAGAAGAGGGACTGCACGGCTCAACCTATTATACTGAAAATCCTTCCTTCCCGCTTAACAAAACAGTCGCTGCACTCAACTTTGACATGATCGGGCGGTCACGCCGTGACACTGATGTAGGGGCATCACTCAGCGGTGAAATTGACATAACGGGAAAGGATTCAATAAAAGTCATACATGGGGCCGACTGTCCGGAGCTGGTCTCCATGGCAACCCAGGCATGCAGGGAATCAGGTGTTTACCCTATAGATGAAGGAAAGGGCACCCATTTCTCAGGATCAGATCATTATCCCTTCTTCCGCAAGAAGATCCCCGTGCTTTTCTTCTTTACAGGATTGCACCAGGATTACCACAGGCAGACTGACGACTTTGAATTCATCGATTTTGACAAGCTCGTCAAGGTATCGAAGGCCGGATTCCTTACAGGATACAGGGTTGCTTCGAGGCCAGACTTCAATGTTAAAGAGGCAGACGAATAAAGCTTCGGTTTCCGGGCATGGGTAGGAGAACGCTCTCCCTGGCATCAGGGGAGGTTGAAGTCAGCATCATCAGATCATCAAGACGTACGGTGGCTCTTTATGTGCAACCCGGAGGCACTCTGCTCATCAGGGCACCGTGGTATGTACCCCTTAAGCTGCTGATGCAGTTCGCAGGTCAGAAATCAGAGTGGATTGAACGACAGATAAGGAGGCTGAAGGAGATCACCCCTCCCGGCTCGCCAGTCGCCGTCAGTGACGGCGGTACAGTGCCATTCATGGGGTTCTGCCTGAGGGTTGAGGTGGTGCAGGGCAGAACCAGAAAGGCAACACGTGAAGAAGGAGTACTCAGGCTGACGGTGAGCGGCGAGGCCACCCCTGAAGAGCTGGCCCTGCTGACCGATTCATGGTATCTCCGGGAGGCTAAGGCTTACCTTCCCGGCCGGACACATAAGCTTGCAGCAGAACACTCAGCCTTGCTCCCTTCCCCGGGGGCGGTCAGTGTAAGGAAGATGAAAAGGCGCTGGGGCACATGCCATTCCGGCGGTGCCATCTGGCTTAACCGTGAACTGATGAAGAAAGCTCCCGACCTGATAGACTATGTCATTATTCACGAGCTGTGCCACCTGGTGCACCACAACCACGGAAAGGAATACTACGATTTGCTGCGCCGTATCCTTCCGGGATACCGTGAACTGAGAAAGAGACTGCAGCAGTAGGCCTTTCAGATCTGCAACAGTGCAAGACCCTACAGTAACGGGAACTATCTATGCGATGTTGGTATAAACCGCCTGAACGTCATCATCATCCTCGAGGCGGTCGATGAGTTTCTCTACATCGGCAAGCTGATCCTCGGTCAGGGTGACAGGATTGAGAGGGATACGCTTCAGCGAGGCCTTCTTCACCTCTATCTCCTTATCCTCCAATGCTTTTGAGAGTGACCCGAAATTGGCCCAGTCGCTGTAAACGTACCAGGTATCATCATATTCCTCAAGTGATTCCAGTCCGGCTTCGATCAGTTCCAGCTCAAGGTCGTCCCTAGTGATGTTCTCAGGGGTATCGAACTCAAACACCGCCTTACGGGAGAACATGAACTCAAGCGAACCGGTCGGGACCACCGTCCCTCCGTTCTTGCTGAAATAGGCCCTCACGTTTGCGACCGTCCGGGTGTTATTGTCGGTTGCGGCTTCCACCATTATCAGGACACCGTGGGGGCCTTTGCCCTCATATGTTATCTCGGCATATTCCGCCGTATCCTTCCCGGAAGCACGTTCGATCGCGGCCTTGATATTGTCCTTTGGCATGTTCTGCGCCTTGGCGTTAAGTATGGCCGTACGCAGCCGTGGATTCATCTCCGGGTCAGTGCCTCCCTCCCTTGCTGCCATGGTAATTGCCTTGGCGAGCTTCGGAAAGAGTTTTGACATCTTATCCCATCTGGCTTCCTTGGATGCCCTGCGATATTCAAATGCGCGTCCCATTTCTGTGAAATAAAGTTTGGTTTCCTGTTAAGGTGCCCGGTATACGTCATATCGGTCCGGGTAAGGCGGGGCAAAAATACAATTTGGAAGTGAAATTTATGCTTCGGACAGGTAAAAAAAGCTGTTTGTCAGGCAAAGAGGCGGCCGGGAAGGACATAGGGGCCGCAGTCACAGAAGGATCTCAGGCAAAAAACAGGTATGCAATGAAGATGGCAGAGATGCTCCCGACTATATCGGCAATGAGACCGCAGATGACTGCATATCTGGAATTTTTAATGCCCACGGAGCCAAAATATACCGCCAGGACGTAAAAGACGGTATCGGTGGATCCCTGGAGACAGCATGCCAGCCTCCCCACAAAGGAGTCAGCTCCGTGGATTGTCATTGCATCAATCATCATACCCCTCGATCCGCTGCCGCTGAGCGGCTTCATGAAGGCAGTGGGGAGCGCTTCGGTGAATGCCGTATCAAGCCCCAACCATGCTACCACCGAGGTTATGCCGTCAACCAGCAGGTCCATGGCTCCGGATGCCCTGAATACCCCGATGGCCACAAGGATGGCAACCAGGTAGGGAATTATTGTTATCGCAGTCTTGAACCCATCTTTTGCCCCTTCTATGAAAGTCTCATAAACATTCACCTTTCTCATCATAGCCATTACGATGAATGAGACGATAATGCTGAGAAGGATGAAGTTTGCCGTGAAGGTGGATATAGTGTTTATCTGGTCCTGCGGCAGGGTGCTGAAATACCATACAATACCGGCAATGATGGCAGTCAGTCCGCCGAGATAGGCAAGCACCACCCTGTTGAGAAGGTTTATCTTCTGAGCGATAGCTACGCTGATCAGCCCGGCCAGGGTTGCTATAAAGGTTGAAATCAGAATAGGAATAAATACATCGGCGGGATTGGCAGCCCCGAGCTGGGCCCGGTAAACCATGATTGTCACGGGAATGATCACAAGTCCTGACGCATTCAGGACAAGGAACATGATCATGGGATCAGAGGCCACCTCCTTGTCAGGATTATGTTCCTGCAGCTCCTTCATTGCCTTTAGCCCCATGGGAGTAGCGGCATTGTCAAGGCCAAGCATGTTTGCGGCTACGTTGAGCATCATTGAACCGTGTGCCGGGCTGTTTGCAGGCAACTGCGGAAACAGCTTCCTGAACAAAGGTCCGATTGCCTTTGACAGAAGCCCTACAGCGCCGCCTTTTTCACCAATCTTCATCAGGCCCATCCACAGGGTCAGCACACCGGTAAGTCCGAGGGATATCTCAAATCCGGTTTTTGCACTTGAAAATGTTGATTCAACAATCCTGTTGAATACGGTTGTATCACCGTTAAATATCAGCTGACCCAGGGCGAAGAGGAACCCAATGAGAAAAAAAGCGATCCAGATATAGTTCAGTGCCATCCGGTAACAGTCTCAGGTCTTAAAAATAAGGAAAATTTCATTTCTCACCGGGAAGACTGAAGATTCAGAGCTCATCCACCTCGATTATTTCAAAGGGACATTGCAGTATTGCCTTGAAGTCCCTGCCGGCATCCCGCATATTCTCATCTCCGTATTCACAATACCATCTTATAAGGACATCCCTGTCCGCAAGGAAGATCCGCTCGAAACGCTTGAAGAGTGCATGGATCCTGTTTGATGAACTGGTATTGAAGAATTCGAACCTTACACTCAGCAAGGTCCTCTCTGCAGGATTACCTGCATATTTTTCAACATACTGTAAAAGCGGACTGTAGAAGCTGTTGGAGTTCTCAGGTATTGACTTGCCTCGCATCTCAAAGACACCCTGTGCGGGATCGAAACTAACCGACGGTGTTTTGGAGGTCTCCCTGATCTCTATTTTTTCCATAAACGTGAATCAGCAGCAAAGCATAAATGTATGGATTTCCTCCTAAATAGACAAATCTTACCACCATGTTGAAAAATTCCGGGGAAAATAACACTCCTTTATGTTACATTTGGTGAAGAGAGCAACATGCTACACGCGAATACCGAATTATGACAGGGATGGCATTATACCATATACGTTTGTTTATCAGCATATTGTGTTTTTTATTGATACATCCCGGAGCTCTTGCCGGGGATGTGACAGTTACCGGAACTGTCTCAGACCGCAACGGGGGGCCTGTAATGAACGCCAGAGTCTCATTCTTTCTTAATTCCAGGGAGTTCAGGGTCTCAACAGGAACTGACGGCCGCTATTCGGTTAAGGTTACCGGTTCATACAGTGATGTGGCCGGCGAATTTCAAGCCGGCACCCCCTACCCTAACCCGTTCGACAACACGGTAAACATCCCTTTTATTATCAACATTTCCGGTGACCTGATGCTTTCTATCTACAACATGGCCGGGGAAAAGATCAGGGTGATGGTTTTCCCTGATGTCATGCCGGGAAGCTACAATGCTGTTTGGGATGGCTGCGGGCAGAATAATGCACCGATGAGCGCAGGGATGTATATCTATGCCATCACCTTCAAGGGCAGATCGTACAGCGGGCGGCTTGTAAAGGCTACCGGAGAAGCTTCAGGAACCTCAGGCAGTGTCCTGGAACCTGTAATGCTCCCTCCCGAGGTGCCACTATCTGAACCGGCACTCCGCTTCCCTGTGACTGCGGAGGTGACAGCCCGGGATTATTATCCCGTGAGGCTCACAAACATCACACTTGAGCGAGATACAGTAATCGACTTCGTCCTGACACTGAAAAACCCGATGCCGTTTACGGTGGCAGGAAATTACATCGCCAGGTACATGGATGACGGATACAAGGAAATGATACTCAAGGGGGTAAACCTCGGATCATCGCCTCCCGGGTACTTCCCCGGCGAGATCGCCTACGCCATAACTCCCGAAACCTACGAGAAGTGGATAAACCGCATGGGGGAGGCCGGGTTCAACACAGTAAGGGTTTATACTCTTCATCCGCCCGTTTTCTATGAGAAGCTGGCCGAGTACAACCAGCATCACCCGGAAAGGCCCCTGCTGCTCTTCCAGGGAATCTGGCTTGAGGAGGTGGAAGACGGCACCGACCCGCTCAGTTATGACCTGGTAAGGCGCAGGGCTGCATTCAGTTCCGAAATTTCGGAAGTTATCGACTGTATCCACGGCAATGCCGACATAGCCTTCAGGTACGGAAAGTCATACGGGATATACAGGACCGACGTATCACAGTGGACGGCAGGGTATATTATAGGCCGCGAGGTGGCACCCCAGGAGATAGATACAACAAATAAGTTTCACCCGGGGAACACCTCCTATTCAGGAACCCGTTTCAGCATCAGCAGCGGTACCGCTTCGGAGGCTTTTGTAACAGAAATGCTCGACAGGGTTGTTGTGTTCGAGGAAAACGAATACTCTGTCAGCAGGCCGGTCAGCTTCTCAAGCTGGCCTACTCTTGATCCGCTGGAGCATCCTACTGAAATTTACACTGACGAAGATGTTGCCTCATTCGATATTACCAGGATAGTGCGTAACGGCGGACCGGGACTTTTTGCCAGCTACCACGCCTATCCATACTACCCCAACTTCATCAGCCAGCAACCATCGTACCTCGGATTCAGTGACAGCGAAGGGGCGAACAGCTATCTCGGTTACCTTACCGCAATGAAGAACCACTACGCAGACATGCCGCTTGTGATAGCAGAATTCGGGGTCCCCTCAAGCTGGGGGAGTGCGCACCAATCGTACAGCTCCATGCACCACGGCGGCTATTCCGAGCAACAGCAGGGAGAAAAGAACATGAGGATGATGAACAACATGCTCGATGCAGGTTGTGCCGGCGGATTCATGTTTGCCTGGATGGACGAATGGTTCAAGCGGACATGGATAGTGCTCTACCAGGAAGCCTACGGCGTTGACGCCGGCGGTGAGACCATCCCAACGCGCCAGCTGTGGCACAACGAAACATCACCTGAGCAATGCTTCGGCCTGCTGGCCTTCGAACAGAAGAACAGCACAGGGTTTGTGCCTTACAATACAGACCAGCCTTCAGGACCTGTGAGCTCTGTAAGGGCCAATCACGACGAAGGGTTTCTTTACCTTGAAATCAACACGGCAGAAGACCTGGTACCTACCGATGAATTCATGGTGGCATTTGACACCTACCGTGGTAACACCGGAGAATCGAGATTACCGAACGGTGCTGTCACAGGAAACAGGGCCGAGTTCCTGCTTACCTTCACCCTTGAGGACGACACGGCTCTGCATCATGTTACGGAGGCATATGACATGAACGGGCTGACAGTCCGCTTCAACCTTACAGATCCGGTGCAGCAGTTTAAAAGCACCACCACCGACGGAGCTCCGTGGAAGGTAATGAGATGGATCAATGACGGCTTCGAGCTGACATACCAGGATATTGGCAAGGTGCCGCTCGAACATGCTTCCTCATTCACTGACGGTAACAGGGCAGCCGTGGCATGGAACGGCAGGAAGATAACAGTCAGGCTCCCATGGACTATGCTTTATTTCTATGATCCTACCCAGATGACGGTCAATGACGGCGCCGTCTCCTATGACGGGGGATATAATTTCAATATAATCACTGCCCAGTCTGACGGGATCGCAGTATCCGTGTGGCACAAAGGGGTTGTCACCAACACGACCACCAGGTACAGCTGGCCGAAGTGGCTGACCGTGCCCCAGACTGTTGAAAGGGAAAAGGCATCACTTCATGTCATTGAGACAGGGCTGTCAGCAATTCCGGATTTTGTGGATTAATCGGGATAGTCTACAGTGGGCAGAACCAGTAGGCAATAGGCAATAGGCAATAGTGAAATTCTCTATGGCAGGAAGATAGGGCCCGCTTATTGCCAACACTATTGCCTGATGGTTAATGGCTACTGCCTGCTAAGCAATCAGCTTGCTGTTGAAGGCTTCTTCTTATTCTGGAATCCGCTTCTCTCAGCCTTGCCCCAGCCCTTCTTGCCCCGGAGAGACTCGAGGTTGCCCCTGACGGCGAAGTAAGTGTGCACGGGGTAAAAGAACGGCTCAAGCATTGCCGTACCTATCAGCCGGAACACATCACGCTTCCTGGGATACTTGTGGAATGTTATCTCCTCAAACAGTACAGCCCATGTTGAGAGGCTGACTGCAAAGCTGTACACGAACAGGAACAGAAGCAGGAAGAACGGCCAGTTCAGCGCGCCGGTGACGGCGAGGTATATCGAATAGATTATCCCGAGGAAAGCAATGAGGGGTGCAGCCCATTCAAACATAAGCCAGTAGGGATAGCCAAGAAGCCCGAGCCTGCCGTACTTTACGTTAAGCATCATCTTGCGGTGTGACCAGAGCGACTCGATGAGACCTCTTGTCCACCTTGTCCTCTGCTTGCGCATAGACTTCAGGTCTGATGGCACCTCGGTCCAGCACAGTGGGTCAGGAATATAAGTGACCTCGTAATTCTGCTTGTGTTCAGCCATATAGCGACGCATCCTCAGCACCAGTTCCATATCCTCTCCCACAGTCTTGACGTTGTACCCGCCAGCCCTGATGACGGTCTCGCGGTCAAACATGCCCATGGCACCTGAGATAAGCATCAGTCCGTCAAGATGGCTCCAAGCCATACGGCCAAGGAGGAATGCACGGGTATAGTCAAGCACCTGCAACCTGGGCAGGAACTTCTTCGGCAGGTTGATCTGCCGGATGTGGCCGCGCTCGATATCGCATGAATTGACTATGCGGATGACACCGCCCGTTCCGATAACCTTCTTCTCCTTTTCTTCCAGGAAAGGCTTGACGAGCTTCAGGATGGAATCGGGTTCAATGATCGAGTCGGCATCAATCGTCACAATAAGGTTACTCCGGCTTATGTTGATCCCTGCGTTGAGTGAGTCAGCCTTGCCCCCGTTATTCTTATCAATTACGGTCAGCCTGTTGTATGCAGGATCCTTTGAGCGGTAGACGCCTCTGATCCTTTCGCACGGAATGCGGTAGTCAAAATAGTAGTTGACCCTGACAAGCTCATATGCATCACGTATCTTCGTGAATGTGTCATCGGTTGAGCCGTCGTTGACGATGATAACCTCGAAGTTATTGTAGTAGAGAGAGAGCAGGGTACGTACGTTGTCAATGATCGTCTTTCCCTCGTTGAATGCCGGAGCGATGATTGTAATCCTCGGACTGAGAGGTGAGAGGACAAGTGAGTTGTAGTTGACGTAACTGTTTTTGCGCAGGTACTTTCTCAGAGCCAGGGCCGAGTGTATGCCGAGAAGCAGGTATGACCCGAAGAGAAAGAGGGTCAGCCAGAATATCAGATGTGCAAATATGAATCCCATGGTATTCAGTATATCCTGCGGTCAAGCACGTGCCTGACTATTATATTATAGTTCTTGTATTCTGATTTCATAACCTTGACGAGGGCCTGCACCCCTACCTCGCCCATGTTCTCGATGGCCTTCACGGCTTCTATCTGCAACTGTACGTCATCCTCCTTGTCAAGCACCAGTTTAAGGAAGCCCAGCATGGTTGTTTCGGGCATCTTGCCCATTGATTTTACAATCTCAAGACAGTTCTGGTATTCCTGGAACTTGTACATTCTTTTCATCGTCTCCAGGGTACTCTTCATCCCGAGATCGCCGGCCACCTCAACCGCCAGCCTGCTTACGCGCGGGTCACGGTGAAGGAGCACTTTTCTCATTTCTGCCTCGGCCTCAATCTGCCTGAACTCCCTGATCATCCTCAGGGCAAACATCACCACTGTAGGATTTTCCGAGGGGAGCCATCTCTGGAAATCGGGTACCGGCATGTCATGCTGAAGTATCAGATCATGAAGGGTAATCTGTTCCCACAGGGAGAATGGCCTCTTCAGGTGTGAGAGAAACTCGAAGTGATCCTTTTCGCTGAGGCGGACAAGTGCTATCTGTGCTTCCATCCTGAGAATCTCATTCCTGGAGTTGAGTGATTTGTACATCTCATCATTTCCTTCCCTGATACCCATGAAGGCAAGTTCGCGGAAGCCCTTTATTCTCTTGTGCCAGCGGCGGCTGCGCGCCCGGGTCAGTGAATCATTGACCAGTTCCAGCTGGTTGTACAGCCTTGTCAGTTTTTCCCTTGAATCACCCTTGAGGTTGACACTTACGTCTATCATCTGGTCAATGAGAACCTGCCTGCGATAATTGTCAGATGCAATCTTCCTGAAGGGTTCGGGACCGCTGCTTCCGAAGAGATAATCAATTATAAGCGACTGGTACTGCTCAAGCAGATATTGTCTCAGCTTCGCCTCCTTTTCCATCCTTCGCCTGTTGAGAAGTATGACAAGCAGGAGGATCACCATGGTGGCGAATGATGCAATGATTGTAATTATGAGTGCATTGACGAGAGCGACAGATTTTCCGAAGTAGTTGTAGTTTGTAAGCCACGGACTGTCTCCCGTAAGAAACCAAAGGTTCCTGATGCTCCGTTTTACCGGCTGTACTTCCGCAGTTTCTGTCCCGGCAGGAGTTTCCGGCTGCAGCCCGCCCTGCAGTTCCGACGCCGGAATAATTGCAGTAGCCGGCACTGACTCAGGCTTTTCAGTTATTCCCCGGGCAGCAGTATCCTGCAAAGCTCCAGTCTCACCGACGGATACCTCCGGAGCCACAACCGGGGCAGTCGCCTTACGTACTTCCTGCACTTTTTCATTTTCACCCGAGGTACTCATTCCCCTGTTGCCGGAGAAATTCACCGGTATGTAGAGGCACGGAGCCTCACCTCTCAGGGAACTGTTTATGAAAACCTTGAACAGGCCTCCTTCCTCGACGATATCTACAGGCAGGCCCGATAATTCCACTATCTTTTCTTTCAGTCCCTCGGCATAGGCAAGGCGGCCAAAGGCACCCATCTGAATGGCATAGTTTCCGTTGGCCAGAGAAACGAGACCTCCCGGGGTAAGTTCTGACGGGAAGGAGGAAAGAACAGGGACTGTTGTTTCCGGGCTTTGAGAGTGTACCGAATCGGTCCCGTTTTCTTCAGAGGGACTGAATGCCTGCAGAGTGACGGCACAAAGGGCCATAGCCAGCAATATGGTCATTGTCCTTCTCATTTCAGCCGTCCTATTCCTCTTATTAAGCCGATACTGCCCTCAAACCTGTTGCGGTATGATGTGGAACTGTACTTTTCATATGAATAGCCGGCCCCGATCCTGAATGACCACCAGGGGCTGAGCTGGTTGAACCAGGTGAGCCTGACAGACGAAGCCTTCTGCCTTTCAAGGTCAGTGATAATATCATAGGGCTCATCAGGGGCCGTGCCGGTGCCCAGGGTTAGCTGAACGTAATCGGTTGTTCCGAGGTATCTCCTTGCATTGATGAAGAATGATGTTGTTACACCTATATCCTTAAAATGGAAGTAAGCTCTTCCCGAGAACCAGTACTGGCCGAGATATTTTTCAAGTGAAACCGTTCCGAGAAAGATATTATGATCAAAATAATAATAGTTGACACCTGCAGAGACTGCCAGCCCGGCAGGAAGTGATTGCCAAACTTCAAGGGCGGCCCTGTGCCGGGGAAACCACGGTCCGTCACTGTAGGCATAGGCCACATAGGCATAATTGTTCCTTGTAAGTTCAGGCCATGCCTCGGCACCAAACTGAAAGTCGCCGCCGGAAGTGTTTGAGGGTTCTCCTATATCAATGTTTCCGTAATTTACCGATGCAACTGCGGTGCCCCACGAAAAGCGGTGGCCGGCGCCAAGGGTAAAAACCTGCCATAGACGCTCATATGGCTCTCCGTAGGTATCAAACATGTAGCCTGCCCTGATGTCTGTCGGGGCCGTCACCTGCTGTGAGCGGTCACGTGACCACCTGCGGATGTCTGTAAGTGCCGAGAGGGCGTCACTGTTTCCAGGTTCAGCCGTCAGAAGAGTGTCTATCACCGCAGCAGCCTCATCGTACCTGCCCTGCCAGGCAATAATCCGTCCAAGGAGAACACGGGCATCGCCATATTCAGGATAATCCCTGACAAGATGGCGGGCGGCAGGCTCCGCCTCTGCATATTTTCCGTCAAAAGCCAGCAACCTTATCCTCGAGTACTCCTCCTCAGGGTTTGTCACCGTCTGGGACAGGAATATGCCGGTGGTCATGATCATCATGACCAGTGTAACAGAAAGTCTTATATAATTTTGGTTCCTCATACACTAAACGACCGCCACCGCTACCCTGATTTTCCTCAGGAGGTCAGCCGGGTCAAACGGTTTGGTGATGTAACCGCTTACCTTCATCTCGCCTGCCTGGCGCTGGATTTGCGGATCACTGAAGGCGGAGACGATCAGTACCGGTGTCTGCTTCTTCAGCTCAGTCCTCAGGAACCTGACAACCTCAAGACCACTGTGATAGGGCATATGTATATCAACTATAGCCAGATCAAAATCAGTCTTTTGCAGGGCTTCAATTGCCTTATTGCCGTCACCAACCGTCACAGGATCATATCCCTCCCGTTCAATGACCACTGACATGGCCTTTGCTGCGAGCTGATTATCTTCACAGATAAGTATTTTCATAATTATTCAGTTCTCTGTCCCTGACACTGTTTATATAACGCAGTGGACTGACCTTACTTGTATCAGAGCGTCAAAAATGCCTCTTTTTATGGTCTGTTCAAAATTCATAGGTCCACAATTTGACTTCTGTTGATAATTTGGTGATAATCCGCTATCAGGGCATGACTAAAAAGATCAAAGCTCTTTAATGCGAATATTCCTGAACTTTACTACTGAACCGTGTCCTAAAAATCCGATATGCCCTTTGCTGTTCTTCAGTCCCGGATGCTCTTTGCCGTCCATGGTTCCGTTTGCAATTGCGCCGGCAAAGTCTCCGTCAACGATCACGGTACCGTTTAGGATCACCTTCACCTTCGTACCCTGGAGGATGACCTCCTCGTAGTTCCACTCTCCCACCGGTCGCAGGAACCCTCTCCGTGCAGGTATGACGCCGTATACTGAACCGTGGTACTGGTATTGTTCAAGGTCAGCGTAAATTGATGCCGTATTATCAAGTATCTGAATCTCCATTCCGACGTATGCGGCATCGCCTTCCAGCGGGGCGCGTACGCCAAGGCCGTTGTTGGCTCCGGGTGTGAGCTGAAACTCGAAGCGGAAGATGAAGTCAGAATACTCCTTTCCGGTGTAAAGGTTGCCACCGCTGTCATTCCCGGGCTTTATTACTATCATTCCGTCTTCAACAGTGTATGATACCTTGTTTCCGACCCAACCGTCAAGGTTCCGGCCGTTGAAAAGTGAAACAAACCCTGCCTCCTTTTCCTTTTCGGTCAGGTTATACTCGGATGATTTGATCTCCCTTACATATATATCCCTGAAGGCCAGGTCGGTTCCGTGGGCCTGCAGTTCTATCGGCCCTTTTTTGAAGATGGGGATTGACCTGTCCCAGTAATTTTCCATAATGACATTATCGACCACCAGTTCACCGTTCAGCCACACCGAAACACGGTCGCCGTTCATCAGTATCCTGAATGTATTCCATTCACCAACCGGGTTGTCAGCAACCTTCAGCGGTGCCGAAGGATTCTGCTGGTTGTTGTACAGTCCTCCTGATCCCACCTGGGCACCGGCATCGGCACGCGACGTATCCCATATCTGCACCTGGGGAGAACCCCGGAGGTATATCCCGCTGTCACCGTCTTTTGTTATCCGCCAGTCGACATACATCTCAAAATCACCGTATTCCTTCACACTGCAAAGGTTATCACCCTTGCCGGTGAACCAGATCATACCGTCCTTGACGCTCCAGTTCTCAAGCATCTTCCGGTCAGCCTCCTTCTGCCTGGCTGCCAGCTCCCCGGGTTTCATTGTTGCCCTTGTAAGCGGATTGCCGACGAGCCCCTGCCAACCGGTCAGGTCCTTTCCGTTGAACATCGGCTCAAACACTTCGTCTTCAGGCATATTTAGCGCTTCCACAGCCTCCAGTGCCGCATTTCTGACCTCTTCAGAGGGATCAGAAAGGTAGTGAGCAACAAAGAATCCTGCCTGCCTGATCCCCAGTGAGGCGGCATAGGCAACCATGCCGGCCCTTGCATCGGGAGCCGCGGCATACGGGGCAATATCCTTGACCAGCAGGAGCTTGCGTTCAGGCGTCATTGATGAAACAGATACCATCCGCATGTATGCATCAAATGCAGGTCCTCCGAATGTCTTGTTTCCTGATGCCGCGATCCCGAGAAGGACCCCTGTGGTTGATTTGTCAGCCCAGTAGGCAAGGGTCTCGAAGCACACATCGCGGGTAGCGGCATCTCCGTTCTCAAACCCGGCTGCCACTCTCTTCAGCGCCTCCTCACCTCCGGTCTGGCCAAGCAGTGGTATAAGCTTCAGCCTGTCACGGCTTGCGTCAAGCGACTTAAGGATCACGGCAGACCTTGATACAGGGTCTTCGCCACGCTTTGCCGCACTCAGCAAAGCCCGCTGCAGCTCGGTCACCTCTGCCCTGTCTTCTGTTGCTTCAAGCAGCCCTATAATCCGCGGCTGGTCATCATATGAAGCCAGCGCTGCCAGTGACGTCAGTGCCGCTGCCCTCACCCCGATGTCATCCGATGCCGTAAACGGGAACACATCATCGAAATAGGTTCTCTCGCCTGACCAGGCAAGCAGCCTTATGAGGGTCACCGCAGCATGTCCCTTTGATCCTGGCAGTGCAGCAGCTATTTTCCTCATACCGGCACTGTCAATGACTGTGGTAAGAGCAGTTGCTGCCGCACGGTGCCCCTCCTCGGTGTCATATTTCAGGATCCAGGAGATC
The DNA here is from genome assembly GCA_964621005.1 of uncultured Rikenella sp. Taxonomy (GTDB): domain Bacteria; phylum Bacteroidota; class Bacteroidia; order Bacteroidales; family VadinHA17; genus SR-FBR-E99. Next base: position 7,768 of record CAZUIF010000014.1, on the reverse strand, counting down.
AGCGGGTCAACAGCCTTTTTGCCCTGCAGCCTGGCGAGGGCGGTGACGGCACCTGCAGAAATCTCCGGTGACGGATCGTCAAGAGCCTTCATTATCAGCGGCATGGCAAGCTCATCGCCCCTCTCACCGAGCATATAAAGTATTTCAGGCTTAGCTGCCGGAGATACCTTCGAATACCTGTTGATCCACTTCTTCGTCGCATCACTGCCGGGGATGCCGGCTGAAAGGCGCAGTGCTCCTCCCCTGATGGCAATATCGGGGTCATCGGCAGCTTCCAGGAGCATTCCAAGGGCATCGCTCCCCTTTACCTCCGTGATAACACTCATTGCTGCCAGCCTCTGCCCGGCTGTCTCCTGAGTCCGGCTTGCCTCAATGACCTGGCCGGTGATCTTTTCCATCCTTTTAACTTCTCCCGCGAGGCCAATCTTTCTGGCATACAGGAGCAGCGCCTGAACGGCGCCAGTCTGATCACGGCGGAATGATGCCGCTGTGGCCGCATTCAGAAGTATGTCACCTGCTTCAGGTGCGCCGGTGGAGGCAATGGCATACAGGGCTGCAGCTTTTTCAGCCGGAGTGCCGCTGTTGTACCGTTGCATGTAGATTTCAATGGTTTTCCCGGGATGTGTTTCGGCAAGAGCCACCATCACCTGTGCAGCACACGGGCATTTGGCTGAACCCAGAGAGGAATAAAGCGCTGAGGCCGCCGCCTCGCTGCCAACCGACTGCAGTACCATGACAGCATCATCGCACATCTCAGGGGAGCTGACATAATCAGCCAGCGCCTCAACTGTCTGTTCAGAGCCGACAAGATTGAGCTGTCTCATGAAGAAAGACCTCACCTCCCTGTCTGTTGCCATTTTCATAAAGTGAATGCACTGGCTCTCCCATGCTTTTTTCCTGGCATCATCCTTATCACCTGAAAGGTGCGCGGTGAGTGATGAGACAGCATACCTGGCCCTCAGATCATCTCCTGTACCGGCAGGGACAATCTGCCCGCAGATCATGGCCCGGCCCTCATCTCCAAGGGCATACATATCCTCCATGAGGCTGGAAGCCAGCTCGAGGTTGTCAGCCGGCATCCTGGCCAGCAGGTCTGCGACCTTTGTACCGAGAGTCCTTACATCCTGGGCACTGACAGCAGCGCTGACAAGCACCAGTGCCGTCACAGTCAAAAAAGTTCTGATTCTGTTCATGATATAATGTCTTTTTATTTTACATATGCCATTCGCCTCTCATCGGCTGGTCAACCAGCGCGTTGGCTGCCTCATCATCAATAAACAGCTGCTTCACAGGATCATACTTAAGGTTGCGGCCAAGCCGAAGCGCCACAACTCCCATGTTTACCAGCGTGCACGACCTGTGACCGTTCTCTTCGTTAAGGGCGAAGGGCCTCCTTGTCTTTACCGACTCGGTGAAGGATGTGATCTGAGGTGCAGGATCGGGAAGGTTATTGACCAGCTCCGAAAGGTTGGGGATATCGGATACAAAACCCTTGAATATCTTCCCGTGCGGGCCCTCGATATAGGCAGCATCCTTGTCGCGGTTCTCCCCGTCAAGGATAATCTTGCATCCGTCTTCGTAGGTATATGTTATCCTCCGCCATGACCCCACGGCATCATAATGCTGCTGGGGAGCATCGATCTCCACCGAGACCGGACTGGTATTGTCCTTGTCAAGGAGGTACTGAACCGGGTCTATGTAATGCTGCCCCATGTCGCCCAGGCCTCCGCCGTCATAATCCCAGTATCCGCGGAAGTTCTCATGAACCCTGAGACTGTTGTACGGTTTGTAGGGGGCCGGACCGAGCCACATGTCATAATCAAGCTCTGAGGGAACCGGTTCCGGCAGGAGGTCGGTCCTTCCGCTCCAGTAGAATTTCCAGTCATATCCCGTGATACCGCTGATTGTCACCTTCAGAGGCCATCCGAGGATGCCGCTGCTGACAATTTTCTTGAGAGGCATCACCGTGGTACCAAGCCCGTAGAATTGTCCGGTGAACCGGAACCAGGTGTTGAGCCTGAACATCCTGCCGTTTGCCTTCACCGCCTCAACCAGCCTTTTTCCCTCTCCTATCGTTCGTGTCATTGGCTTCTCGCACCAGATATCCTTCCCGGCTTCGGCAGCCATCCTGGCAATCACACCATGCCAGTGGGGAGGTGTTGCGATATGGACAATATCGATGTCAGGCCTGCCGATCAGTTCACGGAAATCATGATATCCCGTGACTCCCTTGCCTGCCCTGTCCAGTGCCCGTTGCAGGTGGTTTGAATCAACATCGCAAACAGCAATGAGGCGTGTATTCTCGTAGTTGAAATGGCCAAGCCCCATTCCTCCTACACCCACAATGCCCTTTGTCAGCTGGTCGCTCGGGGCAAGGTAACCGCTGCCGCCAAGAACGTGCCTTGGAACAATTGTAAGTGCGGCACCAGCCACTGCTCCTCTTTTGAGGAATTCCCTTCTCTTGAATCGATTTCCTGACATAGTATATTCTTTAAGGTTATTCTTCCGGTACATTGTATTCCTTCCTGAGTTCTGCAAGCCTCTTCCTTAGATGGCGTTCAACCTGGTCATAGGCAGGGTCGTCAATCAGGTTTTTCATTTCATGAGGATCACTCTCCAGGTCATACAGTTCCCATGCATCAATGTCATCATAAAAATGGATCAGTTTGTACCTGTCGGTACGGACACCGTAATGCCTCCTTACAGCATGCTCGGCAGGATATTCATAATAATGGTAATAGAGCGCGTCACGCCATTTGCCGTGCTTCTTTCCCGTTAGCAGCGGCACGAGCGACACTCCCTGCATGTCATCGGGAGGCTTCACCCCGGCCAGTTCCAGGAACGTGGGGGCGAAGTCGATGTTCTGCACCATCTCGGTGATATCGCCATGGGCGGAAAGCGACTCCGGCAGCCTCATCATCAGGGGGGTGCGGAACGACTCCTCATACATGAAACGCTTGTCAAACCAGCCATGTTCCCCAAGGTAGAAACCCTGGTCAGAGGTATAGACCACAAGTGTGTTCCTAAGCAGCCCTTCTGACTCCAGGTAGTCAAGCAACCGGCCGGTATTGCGGTCAACTGATTCGATGGTCCTCAGGTAATCGGTCAGGTACCTGTTGAGTTTGTACAGTGCAAGCGAGTCCCCGGTGGGCGGGTCGGCATTAAATGCCCTGCTTATGCTGTCATACTCCTTCAGCCAGGCAGTTCGCTGCTCCGGGGTCATCCGGTGTTCAAGGTACCAGATATAGTCCTTTTCAGGCTGTGAAAGCGAGTCTCCGTCAGCACCGGTTATCTTAAGGTCAGATGACAAGCGCATGTCCTTTATGACACTCATCTCCTGACGCGCAGCAGCTTCCCTCCCCTCATAGCTGTCAAAGTAGTTGCCGGGTACCGGGAACCGGACCCCGTCAAACAGGGCGAGGTCAGCGGTGTCAGGCATCCAGTTACGGTGAGGAGCCTTGTGATGCACAAGCAGGCAGAAAGGCCTTGTAGTATCTCTCTGTTGCAGCCAGTCAATTGCCTTGTCGGTTATTATGGTTGTGGCATAACCGGTCTGGCGGTATGTACGTCCCTTCTCGATAAAGTCGGGATTGTAGTAGCTTCCCTGCCCCGGCAGGATGCTCCAGTAGTCGAATCCCGTGGGTTCGCTCTTCAGGTGCCATTTGCCAATGAGGGCGGTCTGGTAGCCGGCCTGCTGGAGCAGTTTCGGGAAGGTAACCTGAGAGCTGTCAAACCTGACCCTGTTGTCAATATGGCCGTTGGCATGGCTGTGCTTTCCGGTCAGCAGCGCAGCCCTGCTGGGTGCACAGATAGAGTTGCAGACGAAACTGTTGCGGAAGATGATTCCTTCATCTGCAATCCGGTCCAGGTTCGGGGTTTTGTTCAGTCCGCTTCCATATGCACCAACAGCCTGGTACCCGTGGTCATCTGTCATTATGTAGATTATATTAGGTCTGACCGGCTCCTGCCTGGCACAGGACCAGAGGAGGAGCAGCAGGAAAGCAGAAAATATATGCTTCATCATATGTTTTGCTTTTATCTGAATTTTGCCGTGGTTACCGGAGAATATCCTGTACCTGTCGCGCTGTCAGATACTGACAATCCTCTTTCTGATGATGACCCATGCCACAATCAGGAGGTAGGCTGCACAGAGCAGCAGAACGCCCATTCCTGGCACAACGCCGAGGGAGTCACTGACCAGCCCTATCACGGGTGGAATGAGTGCGCCTCCGGAGATGGCCATCATCATTAGGCCGGAGATCTCATTGCTTCTCTCGGGGTACCTCTGAACGGTAAGCGAGAATACCAGCGGAAATATATTTGCAACCCCGAGGCCGATCAGAAATACGAGTATCCAGGCTGCCATCTTCGAAGCCGGAATGATCATGATAAGCAGGATGGTCACTATGGAAAGTATTGAGCTGTAGAGCAGCCCTTTTGTTGAAGAGAGCCTGGTGAGGATCAGGGCTCCCGCGAAGGTGCCGAGCATACGGCCAAGGAAATAAATGCTGCGCCCCGACTGAGCGGTAACCTCCTCGAAGCCGAATCTTGCGGTAAGGTATTTCCCCGAAAAGTAGTTGAAGCCCACGTCAATGCCAACAACGAGGAAGATTGAGAGCACCATCATAAGGACGTATGAGTTTCCGAGCAGCCTGAATGCTGATGCCATGGAGGCTTTGCTTCCAGTGGAGGCACTCTCCTCTATCTTCACCGTCCCCAGCCACAGCACACTCAGGAATGAGATGATACCGTAGACAAGGAAAAGGAGCTTCCAGTCGCCGAAACTGCTGGCCAGCAATGCCGCCAGCGGTGCTGCCAGCATTGAGCCGATAGCCTTTATGAACTGTGAGAAGCTGAGGAAGCTCGAAGCCCTGCGGCCAGGCACCACGTCAACCAGCAGAGGATTGGCGGAAACCTGAACTATGGTGTTCCCTATGCCCAGCAGGGCGAAACCGGCAATCACCGTCACGAAGTTGTAAAAGAAATATGGTATGAAGAGCCCTATCCCGGTGATTACCATACCCGCATTCAGCATCTTCTTTTTACCCACCCTGGCCTGTATTATTCCTACCGGCACAGACAGGATGAAGAACCAGATGAAGGCGGCGAAGGGTATCAGCCCCAGGATGAAATCATTCAGTTCCAGGTCGCCTGCCACCCTGTCCTTGCCAATGCCGACCAGGTCAACAAAGCTCATAACAAAGAAGGAGAGGAGCACCGGCACCACCAGCCTCATCTCGATTTTTTTCTCATTCATATTGTTCAGGTTGATCAGTCTTACATTAAGGGGAGGGCAGGCTGCACTGCCTTCCAGAAGTCCTCGTCGAGGAGATATGCGCTGCCCAGCAGCGCAGCGTCTTCCTTCAGTTCGGATATGGCAGTGACGGTTTCACATCCCTCCTGGCGGAGTGCGGCCTCCATGGCAGGGCCGAAGAGGTTGTATGCATGCGAGATATTTCCGCCAATGACCAGGATCTCTGCACCAAAACTCCTGAGCCACGGGGCAAGGAAGCCACCCAGTCCGGCGCCAAACCCGGTGAAGATATCCTGTACCTCAGGAGCTCTCCCGGCCATCATTGCCACTTCCCTCACCCCGGCAGCCTCAAGCCCGGTCACCTCCCTGTAGCGGGAAGTGAACCAGCGTGTTGAGAAATAGTCGTCGGCAATGCCGTTGCCGAATGGAAGGTGGTAGACACATCCCATCTTCGGCACCCTGTCTCCTTCAACAACAGGAATACGGTCTTCGATAAAGGCGGATCCGAATCCGGTGCCGAGGGTGATGGCCATCATCCTCCTGTAACCTGCAGCCTTGCCGGCCCAGGCTTCGCCCACGGCGAAGGAGCTTGCATCATTCATGAACCTCACCCTGCAGTCGCAGGGCAGCCCCAGTCTGGAACTGATTGCCCTGCCAACATTGACCCCGTATAGTTTCTCGTATTTCGGCACTCCCCTTATAAGGCAGATGCCTTTGACATAGTCGAAGGGACCTGGCATGGCAAATCCGACTCCGCGCAGATTGAAAATCTGTATCCCCTTCATGACCTGTTTCAGGGTGTCACTCCAGACGGTCAGAATCTCATCTGCCTCTGCCTTGTTGTCAACCGGGCTCTCTGCCCGTGAACCGCTGATAATGCGGTTGGCTGTCATGTCAACGGCGACGGCAGTTATGTGACTGCCGCCGATATCCACGCCAATGGCGATGTTCTGAAGGGAAGAATTCATAATCTGTCTCCTGGGGTCCTGTTTAAAGCAATGAAAATATCTATTTTCCCAAAGAGTGCAAAAGGAATCCCTCATATTATTCTGAAAAAATAGGAACAGTCTGAGAAATACCTTAAATTCGTAATATTAATCTTATTGTTCCACCAGTTCATAATCAAATTACATTTTGTCATGCCAAAAGCCACTAAGGAGGATGCACTCCTCTACCACAGCAGCGGACGAAGGGGCAAGGTTGAGGTAATTCCAACCAAGCCCTATTGCACGCAGTTTGATCTGAGTCTTGCATATACGCCGGGAGTCGCTCATCCCTGCCTGGAGATTGAAAAGAATCCGGATGACGCATATCTGTATACTGCAAAGGGTAATCTTGTTGCGGTAATCTCCAATGGAACCGCAGTCCTGGGGCTGGGAGACATAGGCGCCCTGGCCGGGAAGCCGGTTATGGAGGGGAAGGGACTGCTCTTCAAGGTATTTGCCGACGTGGATGTTTTCGATATCGAGATTGATGAAAAGGATCCGGAGAAGCTGATAGAAATATGTGCAAAGCTGGCACCGACGTTCGGCGGGATCAACCTTGAGGACATCAAGGCTCCCGAGTGCTTCGAGGTTGAAACCAGGCTCAAGGAGATGCTTGACATCCCGGTGTTTCATGATGACCAGCACGGTACTGCGATCATCTCCGCTGCCGGGTTGCTGAATGCCGTGGAGATCAACGGAAAGAAACTGTCTGACCTCAAGGTGGTGGTATGCGGAGCCGGAGCTGCGGCCAACTCGTGTACAAGGCTGTATGTTGCCCTGGGGGTAAAGAAGGAAAACATAATCATGGTTGACAGCAAGGGGGTAATCAACACCAGAAGGACCGACCTGAACAAATATAAAAAGGAATGGGTTACAGACCGTGACATCAGCACCCTTGCCGAGGCAGTGGCAGGGTCAGACCTCTTCCTTGGCCTCTCTGTTGCCGATATGCTCACTAAAGAGATGCTGGCTACCATGGCTCCTGATCCGATCGTCTTTGCAATGGCCAACCCCAACCCGGAGATAAGCTACGAGGACGCCATGGCAACCCGGACCGACCTGATATTCGCCACAGGCAGGTCAGATTATCCCAACCAGATCAACAACGTGCTCGGTTTCCCGTTCATTTTCAGGGGAGCACTGGATGTAAGGGCCAGAACCATCAATGAGGAGATGAAACTGGCCGCCACACGTGCCCTGGCACAGCTCGCCAAGGAGAAGGTACCTGAGTCCGTGCTGAAGGCATACAACATTGAAAGCCTTGATTTCGGAAGGGAATATATAATTCCCAAACCGCTTGATCCCCGACTTATCTCCAGGGTAGCACCTGCTGTTGCCCGTGCAGCCATTGAAACCGGGGTAGCGAGGCTTCTGATTGAAGACTGGGAGAACTATACCCAGTCACTAGACAAACGCACCTCGGAGCATATAAAACGGATTGCCGATATATGCTGTCTGTAGGACACAAATTGGAAAGAGGGTGTCTCATAATACAAATGGGGCACCCTTTTTCTTTTTGTCAGGATTT
>CAZUIF010000013.1:0-109012 GCA_964621005.1 uncultured Rikenella sp. | reverse complement strand
TGAACGACAGGTCTATGTTCGCCTTATTGGCCGAGACAAGTGCATGCACCACCTGTGCCACGTGTCCGCCGGCAAGGAAATGGGCTTCAAGCTCATCGCGGTTCAGCTTCAGTCCTGCCTTGTCAGCCTCGATCATAGCACCGACGATGATCGATGGCGGCACCTTCCTCCAGCGCATGAATATCAGCTGGAGCAGGCTTATCCTGACCCCTGAAACCAGGGCCTGGAACCAGAGCCCGATGGGTATGAAGTAAAGCAGTATCCAGAGCAGTATTATTGCCCCGACAATAATTATTACATAAATGCCTAATGCGCTCATATCTGTTTGTTTATTGGTTTCACTATCAATTTGTTGTCGTCAATCCGGATGACCTCAATCTCCTGACGGGGATCGATCAGAATGTCAACTGATTTTGCCTCGAAGTATTCGCCGTTGACAAGTACCTTGCCACCCGGAGCCAGCCTGGTGACTGTCGTACCCCTGTCGCCAGGCTTCACTTTACCCTCCTGTGCGCCTACCGTGTCAACCTTTCCGTCAATTGTTGTCTTAAGCATGAACTTGTTCCACGTGTTGGCTTTCAGCATGAGCACGGTGAGCATAACCATCACGGCCGCAGTAACGCCCAGTACAAGAAACCCCGTTGTGGTTCCGAAAGATACAAAAGCAAAGACGATGCCCGTCACAAGGCATATTGCCCCCCCTGCACCTGCAATTGTAATACCGGGTATGAGCATGAACTCGATGATGAAGAGCAGGAGCCCTACGAAAATCAGGAATATTATCAGTCCCAGAGACATATTTCGATCTTTAAATCACCACAGTGTCAAGACTCAGTTTCCTGAGTTTCATCCTCATCTTCTCAACAGTACGGGCATCTGCAATTTTTATGACGCACCCCCCCTTAATATGAGTAAGCACAGCGCACTGCTCAGCCTGGATCTCATCATGGCCGCAAACATCAACAAGTGACCTGATAACGTGATCAAAACTGTTGATGTCGTCATTTATCAGCATGAGGGACCTGAGGTTCTCCTCACTTCGGCTGTTGTTTTCCGGCTTCGGCGCCCTCTTAGTCATCCGGCAGTTTGTTTAAAAGTTCGATGGCTGCTTCTACGGGTATCTCCTGTGTTCCGACATAGGCTGTGACCCTTGCGGTGCTGTAGCCGTTACGAATCAGCAGCGAGACATACTCGTCAGCGCTTTCAAATGTAATAAAATTACCGATCAAAAACACCGTCTCCCCGCTGCTGTTTTTGATCATGTCAAGTCCACGGGTACCGGCCAGCAGTTCAATTTTCTGAACCATATCCGGTTTAACGGGTTTGTTTATCCTCATCACTTCAGCCCTGAATGAGAGGGTGCCTACAGGCACCGGAACGGATTTTGCCTGGGTGCCAGCAGCGGGGGTGGTGCCTCCTGTTTCATCCAGCGGCCGGGCTCCCCACTCCTTCTCCAGGAGGGCGGCCCTCTCCATCGAAACCTGAACCCCGTCCATCATCGCAATCACAAAGGCATCGGGAAATCCTGCTCCTTTTGCCTGTGGCAGTGCATTCCTGGCATCATCAAGTCTGCGGAACAACCCGGTATAGTAATAGATGGCCTCACTTCCCTGCCTCCGTTTGCCGAATACCGGGTTAAGCCCCTTGAAAAGCGCCGGTGCAACATCGTTTCTGAAAGCGGCGATCTGGATCGTATATATCAATCCTCCCGGCAAGGCTGGCTCAACCGGGACAGGATTATTCTGACTGTAAGCCGGTCCGGGCAGTACCCCGAAACGGCTCAGCTGAACTGCCGCCAGTGGTTCAGCAGGCTGCACCGGGGCTGCGGTTTTATCGTTGCTGTTTTTCTTTACGAGAGCAAGAAGCAGGGAGTCGGCTTCTTCGCCACGTTCAAGAGTCTCACCCAGCACTCGAAAGTATTCAGCCGGAATCCCGGTTGTATCACCCCTGACCACAGGCTTTTCCGCAATTGAAACCTTTCCTCCAGCCGGGACAACGCCTATGCTTGAATCTGTAGCCTTCTCATTTACTGCTGACTGCTGACTTGTACTGCCTCCTGGCACTGCCTCCTGCCGGCTGATACTGCTGTTCCGATCCGCCAGATGGCGGATGCGGGATTGATCCGCCTCCCCGACACTTCGCGTACGGGACTCAGCACTCGTCGGTGGCTCAAACTGCCGACTGCTGACTGGTACTGCTGACTGGTACTGCTGACCGGCACGGCATTGGTTAATGTACTTCTGCACCTCATACTCTGCAGCCTCCTTCCTTCCCGCCTGGCGGGAGAACTTTTCAAATGCCTCCGCTGCCTGGGTGAAGCTGCCGCTCATCTGCAATGCACGGCCGTACCAGAACCACACGTCATCGGGTACGCTCTTGACATTAACCGAGCTGTTTATTGCTGATGCCAGCAATGTCACGCTCCTCTGAATGTCACGCTCAAGCCTTACAAGGCATGCCCCTGTATAATATTGGTATAGCGGATCACGCGAATAGAGGAGGAGAAGCCCGTTGTAGTTCGTATAGGCCTTATCAAAATCTCCCTTCATCCAGGCTGCCTGCGCCACCTCCTTCGAAGGGCGCACAATCCCATCCTGCGCCATCGCCGGAATCGCTGACAACAGCATCAGTGCAGCCGCTGCGGTAACCGCCAGTGAAACACCTGTGTTAATAACTCTGAGGTGTAAATATTTTGTGAAAGATGATAACTTCATACCTTTACCAGTCATAACAAAAATAAGAAAAAGTCATGACGCAACCCACCGCAGGTATGCCGGCTCCGCAGTTCGAGGGGACCGACCAGAACGGAAATGCAGTGAAGCTCAGCAGCTTCCTCGGGAAAAAAGTAGTGCTCTATTTTTATCCGAAAGATGATACCCCTGGTTGCACTGCGGAAGCCTGCAGCCTGAGAGATAACTACCAGGAACTGCTGAAGAAGGGATTCATCGTGCTGGGTGTCAGTCCTGACAGTGAGAAATCACATGTGAAATTTGCCGGGAAATACAACCTTCCCTTCCCGCTTATAGCGGATCCTGAAAAGAGGATCCTCTCCGCTTACGGCGCCTACGGCGAAAAACTCATGTACGGGAAGAAAGTGACCGGCGTGATCCGAACAACCTACATAATTGACGAAAAGGGAATCATCGAGAAGGTGGTCAAAAAGGTTGACACAAAGGATCATGCTAATCAGATTTTCAAAATGTACGACAATGTCTAACTGCTAAAGAATAAGTAAATGGAAAAGAAGGAAATCAACAAGGAAAAGCTGAAGGCGCTTGAGGTTACGCTGGGCAAGATCGAAAAGGATTTTGGCCGGGGCACCATCATGAAGCTGGGTGACCATGCCGTTGACAACGTGCAGGTTATCTCCACCGGCTCAATCGGCCTTGATGCAGCTCTCGGAATCGGAGGTCTGCCGCGAGGAAGAGTGGTAGAAATATACGGACCAGAATCTTCAGGGAAGACAACCCTGGCGATACATGCAATAGCCGAGGCACAGAAGGCAGGGGGAATTGCTGCAATAATCGATGCCGAGCATGCCTTCGACAGGTTCTATGCCGAAAAACTTGGCGTTGATGTGGAGAACCTTCTCATCTCCCAGCCGGACAACGGAGAGCAGGCACTTGAGATTACTGACCACCTTATCAGATCAGGTGCAATTGACATCATCGTGATCGACTCAGTAGCGGCACTTACCCCCAAGGCTGAGATCGAAGGTGAAATGGGCGACTCCAAGATGGGGCTCCAGGCGAGGCTTATGTCACAGGCCCTTCGCAAGCTCACTGCCAACATTAACAAGACAAATACAACATGTATTTTCATCAACCAGCTCAGGGAAAAGATTGGTGTCATGTTCGGTAACCCTGAGACCACAACCGGTGGCAATGCACTTAAGTTCTATGCCTCCATAAGACTTGACATCCGCCGAACCAACCAGATAAAGGAGGGTGAGGATGCTGTCGGTAACCGCGTTAAGGTGAAAGTGGTAAAGAACAAGCTTGCTCCTCCGTTCAAAAAGGCTGAGTTTGACATTATGTTTGGCGAGGGAATCTCCCGGACGGGCGAAATCATTGATCTCGGGACGGAATTCAACATCATTAAGAAGAGCGGTTCATGGTTCTCCTACGGCGAAACCAAACTTGCCCAGGGCCGCGATGCAGTAAAGAAACTTCTCGAGGATAACCCCGAACTGGCAGACGAAATCAGGGTCAAGATCACCGGGCAGCTAAAGGAAAAGGGAAAATAAGAAGAAGTGAAGCCTGCACTTCACTTCTCAATCAACCCAAATCTAAATCCAAATATATAACGGCCGGTGATTGATGCCCTTGGTTGGCATCACATTAGCTTACTCCCAGGCCGGCCGGATGAAGTCAAAAAGATTTCTATTAAAGGACTCTTCCTTTCCTGGTGGAAATAATTCCTGTCGAACTGATGCATGTCTCAATACATTGTGATGACGTATTGCAGCAGCAGAAGCAGGAGGTGCATGACCCTGACTGGCTGCAATAGTCCTCATCGTTTCTCCAAACATTGATATATACTTCAGTCGCGTCGCTGATCTCATTTCCCTTCGAAAGGCAGCCACTGCTTTTCAAGGTTACATGAACAGGCTTTTCAAATACTACGTAAGGCTCAATCCTGAACGGCTTCATAAACTCGTTCTCAAAAGTTCCGGACCAGCCTCCACCCCTTGGAATATGAGTAATCTCTATTCTTATCGGATTGCTCAATGCTCCCTCCGGAATTGTCAGCACAACCTCACCATTGAATCCCGTTACGATGCCTCCGTCCGGGCCGATCATTTGTGGGTCCTGATGATACCATGCGGTATCAGGTTCCTCTTTCGTGCAACCGGCAGTTGCCAGAAGAAACAGTACCGGCAACGCCCACCTCCAGTTTAAGATTTCCCGTCTTTCCATTTTATGATTTATTATTAATGCCCCACGATTTGAAATAGCCTTTGAAAGTTCGGATATACTGCACAGATCAATGTTACCAGGTGTACCGGACTGTTTGCCATACGTCCCGGAATTTTGCCGGAAGTCCCAATTTGTTTGCTGGAAGTGCCGGGATAAAAAAGAGTCGTGGATTACCTTCGGATATCACTCGGGTTAATGCCGAATTCCCTTGTGAAAGCCTTGCTGAAGTGGGAAACATTTTTAAAACCTGCACGGTAGGCGGCTTCAGCCACCGTCAGATCAGATCTTAGAAGGAGATGCCTGGCCTGATGAAGCTTCATCTTGAGAAAATAGTCATGTGGACTCTGGGAAGTAAGGCTCCTGAATTTACGGTATAGCTGGGTCCGGCTCATATTAACCTGCTCACACAGGGTGTTGATGTCAAAATCATCGTCGCCAAGGTGCCTGCCCATGACTTCTTTTATTTTCTTGATAAATCTGTCTTCAAAACTGAATTTGTTGTTGTCATCAGCCGGAAGAACACCGGCAGCTGAGTACCTGGAATGCAACAGTTTCCGCTGTCTGATCAGCATTCTGAGCTGGGCTCTCAGCTCCTCCCTGTCAAACGGTTTGGCAATATATGCATCGGCACCTCTCGCCAGCCCCTCCACCCGTGAAGCGACATCGGCCTTCGCGGTAAGTATAACCACCGGAATGTGACTCGTGCGCGGATCATTTTTAAGCATGTCAAGCATCGTGATGCCGTCCATTACCGGCATCATTACATCTGTAAGTATAATATCCGGTATCAGCTCACAGGCACGGTCAAATCCCTCTGATCCGTCGGCAGCAGCAACCACTTCATAACCTTCTGCCAGTATGGTCATCATATATGTTATGACATCTTCATTATCCTCAACTATTAGAAGGACGGGATTTCTGTCTCCTCCCTGATGCATGGGAGGTGGCACCGGATTCTTTTCATCCTGAAGTTTGGTAACAGGATGCCTGTGTTTGTCAACGAAGCTGTCACGGTGCACTGGATCTGATAACGGCGCATCACGGGTGATCGGTAATGTGACAACAAACTCTGTGCCCTCCCCGTATATGCTTTCAACCCGGATACTGCCACCAAGGAGTATAACAATCTCCTTCGTCAAAGCAAGTCCGAGCCCTGACCCTGGGATCTTCGCGCCAGTTACGGTCGGTTCACGGGTAAAACGGTCAAAAACCAGCGGCAGGAAGGTTTCAGTGATCCCCTGGCCGTTATCGGTTACCCTAATTTCATAATTGGTATCGGAGAAAGACTCAATTATTATTACTACCCTTCCTCCGGGTTGAGTGAACTTAATACCGTTAGTGACCAGATTTGAGACAATTTTCATGATCATCTCATAATCAAAGTCAAGGATCATTTCCTTATTCTTAGTTACCAGTTCAAGTTGAATACCTTTTGATTCGGCAAATGACCTGAACAACTCAACTGCATGCCTTACAACAAGGTTAATATCAGCCCTGTACATATTAACAGGCATTGTCCTTGCTTCAAGCTTTGCCAGATCAAGCATCTGGTCGACCAGGTTAAGAATAATTCGGGCGTTCCTGTCGATAGTCCGGGTGCCTTTCCTAAGCCATTGCTCAGGATCACTGCTGATAAGGTCATTCATCCCGGTTATTACTGTCAGAGGTGTACGAAACTCATGGGAAATATTCGTATACAGCCTTTTCCTTGCTTCATCGATTTCTCTCAGCCTTGTGTTCTCGAGCTGTTCAACCTTGATGCGCTGAGATATGAAATTCAGCACAAAGATCATTGCAAAGCCAGTGATCCACAGGATATTAATTACATACAATGAGATGTTGACCTTTGGGGTCATTTCCGGCGGAACGGTGAGCCAGGGATGCAGCACCCCGGCCAGAATCACGGTAACAATGTAAATGACATATAATATGATCGAATGTCTCTTCTCGTTATAATTGAGTGTAAAGAATACCAGGGCAAGCCCGACGAGAATCAGACCGCCGGAGTATGGAATACCTCCCAGCCTCAGGATCGTATAAAAAGTCACAAGGGCAACAATGATCTGATTTATCAGCTGCCACAATACCGGTTGCCTCCGAAGAATAAGAGGGAATACCACTCCCAGAAAATAAACGAAAGACAGGAATAATCCGTAGTAGATAATGATTTTAAGGTCCGGAAAAACAATATGAAATATTACTGTCAGCGTAAATATCATTACTGTGACTGCAATGCTGGAGACCCAGTACATCTTCTGCTGGGCAATGATATTTTTCTCTGCTCCGTTGTAGCTAAACCTCCGGGTCAGCCACTGGTCTGTTTTGGCGAGAAACGGGGGCGGCATCTCTTGAACAGATCACTTATTGATTATCAAATTCTTATCCAAGTTACACCAAAAAGAAATTCAAGTCAAATTTATTTAGATGAATTCCCCCGTTCCCACTATTTGTATTGATACAGCCTTAACCGCAGCCCGGTTGTGATCCGGATTCTGGATTTCTTTTTGGTTCTATTTTGATTTCGCGCAGGATTAAATTTCCTACTTTTGAGAATCCTCAGAAGCGAAAAAGGAAACTGAAAAACATGACAATATGAGAAAGATTTTCCTGATCATCATTGCATCTGTCCTTGCCGGACTTGGTGCATGCAAAACTGAAAAGACAGAAAATACAGAGGTTAAGGTGATCAATGTGTCACTCACCGATGCTGAAAAGGCAGGAGGTGTACTCACTCCTGAGATCCTCTGGAAATACGGAAGGATAGGCTCCATAGTACTGTCACCTGACGGTTCAACAGTCCTCTATACCGTTACAAACTATGACCTCCCCACAGAGGATCGGACTACCTGCATCTTCTCAGTACCGGCAGCAGGTGGTAACGCAGTTAACCTGACCCCTGAAGGGGGCTCGGGTCCGCAGTGGATAGATAACGGTGCAAAAATAGCCTACATCTCCGGCAGCAAGGTCATGGTAATGAATGCAGACGGCACAGTAAAGAAAGAGATCACCGGTCTCCGGGATTTTGAGATCCTCTCCTTCTCACCTGCCGGTAATATGGTTTATTTCACCCGTCGCGTCAAGCTTGACCAGACTGCAAATGAGAAGTACAACCTCCCGAATGCAAAGGTCCGGATCATTGATGACATGATGTACAGGCACTGGAATACCTGGAGTGACTACTCCTACAGCCATGTCTTCATAGCATCTTTTGACGGGGCGGCAATCAGCAATGAAAAAGACATTATGGAGGGACAGCGTTTTGATGCGCCCGATGCCCCGTGGTTTGACGAGGCTGACCTGGCATGGAGCCCCGACGGGAAATATGTTGCCTACTCCTGCAAGAAACTGACCGGTAAAGCCTATACCCTGAGCACCAATACAGATATTTATCTCTATGATGTGACCACCGGTACAGAGAAAAACATTACAGAAGGAAACATGGGATACGACAAGGTGCCTGTATTCTCGCCGGATGGTTCGATGATAGCATATTCAAGCATGGAGGAAGACGGCTATGAGTCTGACCTCGAAAGGCTCTTCGTATATAATATCGCCTCCGGCGAACGGAAATGGGTTTCCGAAGGATGGGACTACAACGTCGGAAGCATGCAGTGGAACGGCACCGGTGAGATATGGTTCACAAGCCCCTACCTGGGAAGGCAGCCGGTATTCAAAATCTCACTTGCTGACGGCGCCGTAACGAAGGTGACCGAAGGCGACTACGACATGGGCCCGCTTCAGCTGAAAAACAACGTCCTTGTGGCCGGAATACAGTCAATGGCACGCCCCACCGAGGTGGCAAATGTTGACATGACCGGCGGGCAGTTCTCAATGATCACCGACGTGAACGGCCATATCTACGAGAACATTAAGATGGGTAAGAGCGAAGAACGCTATATCAAGACAAAGGATGGCAAGGACCTGCAGATGTGGATCATCTATCCGCCTGATTTTGATCCGTCGAAGAAGTACCCCGCTCTGCTCTACTGCAAGGGCGGGCCGCAGGGACCCCTTGGGCAAAGCTGGAGCTACCGCTGGAATTACCAGATGATGGCTGCCAAAGGCTATATAGTGGTGGCTGTCAACCGTCGCGGCAACTCGGGCTTCGGCAGCTACTGGCGTGAGCAGATATCCGGTGATTACGGAGGCAAGAACATGCAGGATTATCTTGACGGCATTGACGCCATGGCGAAGGAGCCGTTCGTCGACAAGGACCGGCTGGGTGCCGTTGGGGCAAGCTACGGAGGCTACTCTGTCTTTTACCTCGCCGGGATACATAACAAGAGGTTCAAGGCATTCGTGTCACACTGCGGCGTTTATAACACCGTTGCGGAGTACGGCTCCACCGAGGAGTACTGGTACCCGAACAAGGATTACCAGGGTGCACCGTGGGACAAGCCACAACCTCCGGGATACAATAAGTTCTCACCCAATACGCTGGTTGACAAGTGGGACACTCCCATACTTATCATCACCGGGGCGAACGACTTCAGGATACCGTACAGCCAGAGCCTTGAGGCTTTCAACTCGGCTCAGCTGCGCGGCGTGCCGGCCAGGCTGCTCTTCTTCGAAAATGAGTATCACTGGGTCACCAAACCGCAAAACTCAGTCATCTGGCAGAAGGAGTTCTTCGAGTTCCTCGACACCTATCTGAAATAAAAAGAGGAAAGAGGCAATAGGCAGTAGCGGTAAACTATTGCCTATTGTTTTTCAATACAGAGGTTTTGAAAACCTTCAGACTTCCAGGCTCTACCTGGCTCTCATCTTCCTGTCGATGATCTCCGCTGCCTTGATCAGCGGATATGCCGCTGGTGAAGCTGTCAGCAAGGGGTGTGTCCCTATCTGGGTGATAAGAAGCGAGTTGATAGTCATCCTGTTCTGGATTATCATACCTATTACGTTGGTCAGCTCACCTGCACTGAGACCGCCGATGACCTCACCCCCGATGATCACGCCGGAATTCCGGGCAGCGATGAGTTTAACCACCTGCTTCTGGGTCTTGGGCAGTGTGCCCGGGTGACGGTCAACACCCTCAAACAGGCCGGTAAGCACATCTATATTTTCTTTCCTGGCTGCAGCCTCTGTCAGTCCTGCCGTACCGAAGCCTGTCTTGCCAACAGCAGTTGCATATATTGCAATGGTTCCTGAAAATGTCTTGACAGTCTCGAGCTGGAAAAGGTTCATCCCCGCAATCCGGGCCTCGGCGCATGCAGTTGAGGCAAGCATGGTATTAACGCGTCGACGGGTTACAAAATCACGCTTCTGTGCACAGTCGCCCACTGCAAAGACATCAGGCTCATGCGTACGCATATACTCGTCAACAGCAATGAACCCCCCTTCATCAATATAGATCCCGGATTCCTGCGCGAGCCTGACATTTGGCTTGTAACCCATTGACAGTATCACGGCATCAACATTGATCGTTTCTCCGTTGTCGAGCATGACACCTTCCACTTGGGTCTTACCGAGGATCTCCGTCACCCCTGATCCGGTCCTGATACTTACCCCCCTCTCTTCAAGAAGAACTGCTATCCTGTCTGACAGCTCCACATCAAAAGCAAGACCCAGAATGTTCGGTAACTTTTCAATCAGTACCACCTCGTGTCCAGTCCTGGCAAACTCGTCAGAAAACTCAACTCCAATGAAGCCGGCCCCGATGACAGCAACCCTCTTGCAACCATCGAGCTTCTGCTTCATCTCGTCAAGGTATACCTTATCCTTTGGTATCGTAAATACATTCTCCTTTTCTCCCCCCTTAAGCCATGAAGGCATCACCGGTATGGAGCCGGTTGCAAGGACAAGCTTGTCATAGCTAATGTGTTCCCCGTTGATCAGTTTGACATTTTTAGCCTTTGTATCAATAGCCACAACCTCAGCTACAAGTGATTCCACTCCTGTTTTTTCCATAAGCATATCAACAGGCATAATATTTTGTTTCGAGGCTTCAAGAGTGCCGAAGATGTAAGGGATCCCGCAGGGGACCATAACATCCTTCTGCTTTTTTATCATGGTAAATTTCTTCTCAGGATATGCTGATTTGCCTGTCATCGACACAACCATCCCGGCAGCACTGCCGCCAATTACTAATACATCTGTCTTCTTCATTTCAATTCTCTGAATTATGATTTGTGTTATTGGTTTCAATTGCTTCAATGACCTGCCCTGCAAGTTTTTCAAAGGCCTCCACAGCTGTCTTGTCTGTCTGCTGGAAGACATTACGGCCTGCCTCGGCAGCCTCGCCGACCTCCATCACAAGAGGTATCTGGCAGAGAAGC
Organism: uncultured Rikenella sp.; assembly: GCA_964621005.1. Taxonomy (GTDB): domain Bacteria; phylum Bacteroidota; class Bacteroidia; order Bacteroidales; family VadinHA17; genus SR-FBR-E99. The sequence continues at coordinate 97,818 of CAZUIF010000013.1, read as the reverse complement.
CTGGTCCCATACTCCTGTGCCAGCCTCATTCCTCCCCCGCGGCCAAAAAGATAGTAATGCTCATCAGGGTGCTTTGCCGGCGTGAACCATGACATGTTCTCCACAACCCCGAGGATGGGAACCTTCAGGTCAGCATTGGTAAACATCGAGGAGGCTTTCCGTGCATCATTCAGTGCAATCTCCTGTGGTGTAGTCACTATTACCGCACCCGAGAGGCTGAGTTTTTGTACAGTGGTAAGCTGGATATCGCTGGTTCCGGGAGGAAAGTCAACTATCATATAGTCAATTTCACCCCATTGGGTGTCTTCAAATAACTGCTTAACAGCATTGGCGGCCATAGGACCGCGCCAGATGAGAGACTGGCTCCGGTCAATGAAGAAACCTATGGAAATTATCTTTATCCCGAACTTCTCAACGGGATATATAACATCCTTTCCCCCGACAGTCTCAACCCTCGGCCGTACATCCTCAAGACCAAACATTGTGGGTATCGACGGACCGAAGATATCAGCATCCACAAGCGCCGTCTTCAGGCCGTTTCGCGCAAGCGCTATTGCCAGGTTGGCGGCTACGGTTGATTTACCTACCCCGCCCTTGCCCGATGCCACAACAATTATGTTTTTGACACCGGTCATGGGTATCTTTTCAAACAAATTATTCTTTTCCATTTGTGATCAGTTTATTCCAGATATCTTTCAATATGTTGCTTATTTCCGCTTCGGGGAACATTTCAGTGACACTCTTCCCTGCAACCATCGCTTCCGTGACTCTTCTGTCATATGGCAGGCGGCCCAGAAGCGGTATCCCATGTACAGCACACCAGCCCTCAATCCTGTCAGCCATGGCCTCGTTGAGATCTGACTTGTTGATTATTATTCCAACTTCCCCGCTGAACTTCTGAGTAACTTCAAAAACCCTCTTCAGGTCTTCAAGACCGGACATTGTAGGTTCGGTTACGATGATTATCCTGTCAGCGCCGGTTACAGTCGAAACCACCGGGCAGCCGATTCCGGGAGGGCCGTCAAGCAGGATTATGTTCATTCCGGTTTCGTCTGCCGCCTTCTTCGCCTCATCCCTGACCATGCTTACAAGCTTGCCGGAATTTTCCTCGCCCGGAGCCAGGCGTCCGTAAACCATCATGCCGTTCCTGAAGCTGCCTGTATACATCCTGCTTCGTTCATTTCGCACCATTGTAATTGCGTTCATGGGACAGATACGGGAACAGAAGAAACACCCGTCGCAGGATGTATCCGAGATCATGATTTTGTTATCAATCTCAGTAATTGCATCAAAACGGCAACAGCTTTCACATATCCCGCATAAGGTGCAGAGCGCGTGATCCACAACAGCCTTGTGGCCACCGATATAAACCTGCTCCTCCTCGTGTTCAGGGTTGAATATCAGGTAGAGATTGGCTGCATCGACATCGCAGTCGGCAACCATCAGCCTTCCAGAGGCGGTTGCAAATGCAGCAGTCACGCTTGACTTGCCGGTACCGCCTTTACCGCTGATTACCGCCAGTTCCATTTCCTTCTGATATTTTGTCAGCCAGTTCTTCAAAATGGGAAGCCAGGGCGGGTATCTCATCCGTCACCAGTCTGCCCTCCGAGTATATCCGCGCAACGGCAGGGTCATATCTGACAGCCGCAAGAAGAGGTATTTTCTCTTTCTCCAGGTAATCTGCCACATCACTGTTGCCTATGTCAGACCTGTTGATAATGACTGCAGGTTTCTTCTTCATCTCCCTCAATGTATCAACACTCTGCTTCAGGTCACTCAGGCCGAAGGGAGTCGGCTCAGTCACCAGTACCACATGGTCTGCCTTGTCAACCGTCTGGATGAATGGGCAGGAGGTTCCAGGAGGTGCATCGAGGATCACGATTCCCTCATCCCCTGATTCTTTGATTGCTGCCTTGATAACCCTGACGGGTGACAACTCGTTGACTTTCATCCGTGCCTCAACAACCTGCGAACCACCATTCGTATTAAATGTTGTCACCGTTCCGAGCACAACCGGTTTTTCAGTAATTGCACCGGAGTTGCAGGCAAAAGAGCAAGCCCCGCAGCCGTGGCAGAGATTCTCTATGACCTCTATGACTTTTGCATTCGGCAAATAGAATATGGCATTGTAGTTGCACCAGCGACTGCAACGGCCGCACCATGTGCATGCATCTTTATTAATGACCGGCACCTGGTGAGTTACTTCAGTCTCACTGACCTTCTCCGCCCTGAAAAAGATCAGGTCATCCGGCGCTTCTGCATCGCAGTCGGCCAGGGTAACCCTTTCGCCCCTGCGTGAAAGTACATTAAAGAGGTTCGTGGCAACGAAGGTCTTGCCTGTTCCTCCCTTGCCACTGGCTACTGCTATCCTCATCGCGTATGGGTGCTAATCATATGCCAGCCGCATCTTTTCGTCGGCCAGCGTGGGCCGGATGAACCGCTGCATCTGACTCCCCTTCCAGGTGCCCAGGTTCATATGGGTGGTGTAATACTTCTGCGGGATCGGATGGGTGCCCACCACTACCTCAATACCATACTTTTCCGTGATGAACCGTGTGAAGTAATCAAGCCTTGGACACGGAGGGTAGCCTACAACCAGTCCTGTTGCCAGATGGATTACGCTCACACCGTTCTTTATCATTTCCTCGGGAGCATACTCAACATTGCCCCCCGGGCAGCCGCCGCAGGTTGTGAATGCAGCTATCTCCGCATCCTCATCCCTGTACCTGTCAAAGGCTCCCTCACGGTCGCGGAACGACCTGAAGCACTTACCGCCTGCACAGGTATGGTACCTGTCGCAAATGATGATGCCAATCCTTTTCTTTTCCATGATAACCCGTTAATGATCACAGTAGTTTGCACCGGCCTGAAGCCTGTCATTGATCAGGTCCGTCGCCAGCTCATCAGGACTTTTCACGGGTGCACCGACAAAAACGTTGATTGAGTGCTGGTTAAAGAGGCCTATTGCTCTCTGCCCGATTCCTCCCGCTATCACGTCTGTAATTCCTTTTTCGGCCAGCCAGCCGGGAAGGAGTCCGGGCTCATGAGGCGGAGGAGTAATCAGTGTCTCTGATGTTATTGTTTTTTCTTCGGCATCAACTATGGCGAACTGCTCGCAGTGACCGAAATGGGAACACAGGATTCCGCCTTCAAGCGGGATTGCTATACGTTTTTTCATGTTCAATATATTTGTTTACATAATGCCAATGGATTATTTGCCAAAGCCTGCAGGACTGCCCTGCAACTTCGGTCATCAGTGATTAAGTCAAATGCCTTTATCTTCCGGAACCGTGACCTCTGCCACGGCCTGCTCCCGGGCCCGATCCGGCACCCCGGCTTTTGCCCCCGGCATGCCTTCGTCCCTGACCGGCACCTCTGCCGCCTCCCCTTCCACGGCCTGCTCCTCCAAATCCTGTGTCAGGCTTACCTGTTGCCTCTGCACTGCTGTCAGACTCTTCCTGAACTGCCTTTCCGGCACGGCCGGCACCGGAATTCGTACACCTGCCGGCCTTCCTGCCGGTCATAGGTCCTTCACCCTGAGGGCCTTTACCATCAAATCCTGGCATAATCCTGTTATTTACCGGTTATTTAACATATCTATCACTGACTTTACAGTCTTATCCTGTTCCTTGTATACTATCATCTGGATCTTCAGGCTGTCAAGGAGCGACTTGATTTTTACACCGAACTCTCCGGAGACAATCTTCTGTACCTCTTTTGACGCCACCAGCTGGACAGAAGCCGGACCGGCACCTTCTTCGGCATCCTTGTTCGGGTTTGGCAGGATCTCCACCCCGCCGGTCTCCGTATCATATATTACAAAAAAGGCACACCGGCCAAACCGCTGGTCGAGCTTGCTCTCAAGGCTCTGCCCTGTACTGGTTATTGCTACTCTCATATCTGGTTATCGTTTCTTTTCTTCCGCATAAGGGACATTTTTCCGGGGTGACACTCTTGTCAGGCTGATTGAACAGGCAATTGCAACCATTGCATTTGTACCATTCACTGTCAAAGTAGATCTTCCCTCCTTCAATGATGATCTGCTTGCCGGTGACAAGGGCATCAGCGATCTTCGCCCTGGCCTTGGCATAAATACGTGTAAGGGTAGGGCGCGAAACATCCATTACACGGGCAGCCTCGTGATGGCTGAGGTTCTCATAGTCACAGAGCCTGATTACCTCATACTCCTCGAGATGCAGGAAGACCGAACGGGCCTGCCCGCTCTTCGCGATGCCTCCGTATGGCCGGAATCCCGAGATGACCGGAGGATTGCTTACTCTTCTCAACCGTGTTGGACGTGGCGACACTTTTTGATCATTTGTTCGCTACAAATATAATGAACATATGATCATAATACAAATCAATACCACCTATATTTTTATTAAAAATTAAACCATGGCTGGAAAAATCCTTATATTCCCATCATAAAAGCGGCAGATAATTAAACCACAGGGTTAATAAAAATGAACAAGGTCAATATCCTGTATCATAAAACCAGGATCGGTGAACTGATCCTGGGCTCTCATGAAGGGAAGCTGTGCCTGCTCGACTTCCGTTACCGGAAGATGAGACAGGTTATTGACAACAGGATCAAAAGCGGACTGGAAGCCGAATTCATCTTCCAGGATGATGAGACTCTAAAGCTGACACAGCATCAGCTTGACGAATACCTTGCCGGCAGAAGAACCGGGTTTGATGTTCCGTTGCTGCTGATCGGATCAGATTTTCAAAAAGCCGTGTGGAATGCGCTGATGCAGGTCAGCTACGGTAAAACGGCCACATACCTTGATCTTGCACGAGTCGTTGGAAATGAAAAGGCGGTAAGGGCAGTTGCCGGAGCAAACGGGGCAAATGCAATAGCCATAATTATCCCTTGTCACCGCATTTTAGGAAGCAACGGAGAACTTGTCGGTTACGGGGGCGGCCTTCCTGTAAAGCAAAAGCTTCTGGATCTGGAACAGGGTTACCTGAATCTGTTTGAGGATTCTTTATAAAGAGAATCCTGCTACTTTAGAAACCTGACACATGACGGGGCATTCAGAGCCATTGTGGAGACAGCCTCATCACTGTTGCCCACTCCACGTACCACGGAGATCTCATTCGATCGCTGGTTTGCCACAAGGAATAACTTGCCTGACGGCGAAACGGCAAAATTACGCGGCCAGTTGCCTCCGCATCCGCGGTGAACCGGATCCGAAAGAGTACCGCCAATGCCAACCCTGAAGGTCACGATGCTGTTATGCCCACGGTTTGAACCGTAGATCTTCTTCCCGCTGCGCGAGAGATGAACATCCGCACAGTAGCTTTTCTCCGCGTATCCTTCCGGCAGTGTGCTGACAGTCTGTTTGACAGTTACGGTATCAGACAGGATGTTATATACTGACATCGTGGAATTGAGCTCATTTATGACGTAGAGGTTTGCAGAGGATTTGTCTGTTGCCATATGCCTCGGACCGCTACCGGGTTCACAGTTGAAGTAAGCTATGTCTGCATTCATCAGGAGCCCCAGGGTGGTGTCGAGTTTCAACTGGTGCACCCTGTCGAGGCCGAGGTCGGAGACATAATATGTATGAAGCCTCGGGTTATGTATTGTCATGTGGGGGTGCGACTTCTCACCGTAAAAGATAACATCTGTGACCTTTTCGGGTATACCGTCGCCGTTCAGCCTTACAACGGAGACCGAGCCGCTACCGTAGTTGGCTGTTATCAGGAACTTGCCGTCAACCGAAACCTCAATATGGCAGGGTCCTCCCCCTCCCTGGTTCAGTGAACTGACTTTTTCAAGGTTCCTGCTCTTCTTATCATAGCGCAGGGTGGTGATACCGCCCCCGGCTTTCATGTCAAAGGTGTCGACCTCGTTGACAAGATATATCAGCCCCTCCTTTCCGAAGGTAAAGAATGAAGGATTATCCCCTACGGTTAACTCCGATATCTTCTCAATGCTGCCGTTGCCGTTTTGCCGGCACAGCAACACATCTGCGGCGCCGTCGCCGGAATAACCGGATGCTATGAACGTTCTGTCACCCATGCTGCATGATATCATAATGACAGGCAGCAGAACCGTCAGAACAAGTACTTGCTTTTTCATAGAAGGAGCTGTTTCTTATTGTAATGTGACTTTGCGTTTCCATTGTATGAAGCCGTATATCGCCATTGCGAGGAAAATGATGTATTGCACTGAGACGAGCATTATACCACGCATTGCGTACATCGCGATGCTCATAATGTTGACAAGTATCCAGAGGATCCAGTTCTCCAGCTTCAGCCGCGCACATAACAGCGATGCCGCGATGCTCATCACCGCTATCATTGCATCAGTGTAGACGAATGTAGCCCTGACAGGGAAAAAGTCCGGAAGCCAGAGATGGATCCTGCCCATCACAGTGCCCATAGCGAGCGCCATGGCAATGATACCCGCCACCCAGAAAACCCTTCCCTTGTGACTCATCAGCGTCACCGGTTCTTCTCCGTTTGTGCTTTGTCTTTTCCAGTTGAACCAGCCATAGATTGCATTGCAGAAGAAAAAGATCTGCAGTACCATAGCCGAATAAAGATTGACCTGGTAGTAAAGCATGAAAAAGAGAACTGCATTAACGAGAGCAAAAATCCATGTGATTATGTTTGCCCTGGCTGCATACCATACTGCTGCAAGGCCGGTGAGTACGGCAAGCAGCTCAAGCAGGCTCATCCGGTAGCCGAGGAGTTCGAAGAGGGTGGTGTCGATGTTAAACATAGGTCTGAAGGTCTTTCGGTCCTGCGGTCTTGCGGTCCTGCAGTCTTGCGGTCTGGTTTGTAATTTTTAACGGATGTAAAGGTAGTGAAAGCGGCGGGAAAGTCAGGTTGAAATTGATTAGCTTTAAACCTTTATTGACAATGATGTCACCACGTGAAGTATACCAATCCAGGGAGGCGGAATTCAGTGCCACCGCTGAGCGGCTGCAGAAGCTGTCGGACCGGCTGTCTATGGCACGGCTGGCAGCGTTTGCCGGAGGACTGGTGCTTTTCGCTGTGATCCTGTCATTCTCGGTAATTGCAGCCATTGTTACACTTGCTGTGGCGCTGGCCATGTTTGCATGGCTGGTTATCAAATATGAAACTACAGAGAGAAGCAGGAAGAGAAACCTTTATATGGCAGAGATCAACAGGCTGGAACTGAAATGCCTGGAGGGAGACTTCTCCGGATTTAAGCCCGGGGAAGAATACATTGAGAGGGGCCATCCCTATTCATATGACCTTGATATCTTCGGGAAGGCCTCACTGTTTCAGTATATCTGTCGCACCACAAGCAGGCCTGCCGCTGACAGGCTTGCAGAGTACCTGAAACATCCTGCGCCGCTGGATGAGATATTAAAACGCCAGGAAGCTGTTCAGGAGCTTCAACCGCTGACAGACTGGCGCCAGGAGTTAATGACCCTCGGGTACCTGAATGCCGGCGCAGACAATGATCCTGACCCGTTGATGCAGTGGCTCGGAAGTGGCGATATCTTTCTGAAAACCGGTCGCGAGAAGATTATAACCGGATGCCTGACCCTGCTGGCGCCGGCATGTATCGCAGCAGTCACAGCAGGTCTTCCCGCCGCAATCCTCGCTCCTGTCTTCGGGGTGAACTTCATCTTCTACTTCACCCGGTTCAAAAGGATATCAAAGCTGCAGGAACAGGTGAGCCGGTCATCAGATCTGCTGAAGGCCTATTCTGACATAATAAAGCTCATCGAAAACCGCAGTTTCAACGCTCCCCTGCTGCAGAAGCTGCAATCGTCCTTCAGGGATGAGATCGCGGCATCAGAACGTATAAGGCAGCTTTCAAAGCTTGTGGGCAGGCTCGACTACAGGCTGAACGTGCTTGTATCCGCACCTCTTAATCTGCTTTTCTTTGCAGATATACATTTCTGCCTGGCGCTGGAGAGATGGAAACGCGAACATGCTTCGCGGATACCCGGCTGGTTTGCATCTATGGCTGAGTTCGAGACGCTTGCTTCCCTGGCAAACATGGCATTCAGCAATACCGGGTGGGTCTACCCGCAGGTGACTGAAGACTACTTTGTTTTCAGGGCTGAGGAGATGGGCCACCCTCTCATTCCGGAAGGCAGGCGTATCAGCAACAGTTTCGCCACAGAGGGAGCCGGCAAAGCCGTCATTGTAACAGGCTCGAACATGTCGGGCAAGAGCACCTTTCTGCGCACCTGCGGGGTGAATACCGTGCTGGCTTTTGCCGGGGCTCCGGTATGCGCCTCGGCATTCACTGTCTCTCTTGTCAGGCTCCATTCCAGCATGCGTATATCAGATTCACTCGAAGAAAATATATCCTCATTCTATGCCGAGCTGCGGCGCCTGAAGGCTATCATTTCCGGGGCCGAAGCTGACCCAAAGGTATTTCTGTTACTCGATGAGATACTCCGCGGCACCAACTCTGACGACAGGTATACCGGCTCAGTGGCTCTGATAAAACAGCTGACAGGGTACCGCGCCGTGGCAATGGTGGCAACGCATGACCTGCGCCTCGCCGGTCTGGAAAAGGACCCTCAACACTCCATAGAGAACTACCATTTTGATGTGAAGGTTAACAATGAGGAACTCTTCTTTGACTACCGGCTCACACCGGGCATCTGCTCAAGTTTCAATGCCTCACTGCTGATGAAGAAGATGGGGATAAAAGTCTGAAAACTACCAGTTAAGCAGCCACTTCCATATTGGAATCACTTCAATTACCTTGTATTTAGGTACCTCAACCTTATTGTCTGCAATCACTGTCCTGATTACACTCTTGTCCATATATTCATTATTGTTCTATTTATAAAACAATATTCAGGCATTTTTATTCTATATACAAAACATAAATGAAATCAGTGATGTTAAAAAAATATCACAAAATCCCTGGATATTTTAACAAACTTATTTGGTTGGCCGTAGTTTGCAGAGAATGCACTCTACCTTCTCCTCATCACCCATACTTCCGTCTATCCAGTTTATGGCAATGCCGCGGCGTTCCATGCCTCTGAACCAGGTCATCTGCCGCTTCGCGAAACGGTGTATCTCTATCTCCAGCTTCCGGATCATCTCGTCAAGGGTGAGTCTGTTCATCAGGTACAGGGTTATATACTTGTATTCCAGCCCGTAATAGATAAGGTCATCAGGATGAATGCCACCTGCCAGCAACCGCTGCACCTCCTCAATCATCCCCTCCCCGAGCCGTGTACGGAGCCTGTCGCTGATACGCTGCCGCCGGGTCTCGCGGTCGACAAACACCGCCGTCACCAGCGGATTCCTGACGGGAAACGGACTCCCGTCAACCGGATGATGTGTATAATAATCAGCTATCTCGATAGCCCGCACAGCCCGCTTGACCGTGTCAAAATCAGTACTGTTGTGCAGGCTCTTGTACTTCGAGAGTATCTCAGTCAGCTCATCAAGCGACTTCCCTTCAAGCAAAGCACGTAACTGCGGATTCACCGGCACCTGCACCAGCCGGTAACCGCTCACGATGCTGTCGACATACATCCCCGAGCCGCCGCATACCACAGGGAAAACGCCCCGGGTGGACATATCTTCAAATACTTCCAGAAAATCACGCTGGTACTCAAATACATTATACCTGTACCCGGCATCAACAATATCAACCATGTGCACCGGCACTGTCCGGCCGTAAACAATGTAATCAGACAGGTCCTTGCCTGTCCCGATATCCATCCCCCTGTATACCTGCCTTGAGTCAGCGCTGATAACCTCCCCTCCCAGCCTGTCGGCCACCATCGCCGACAGCCTCGTCTTGCCGGTCGCAGTAGGCCCGGTAATAACCAAAATATCATGCATCGGCTTGTCCATCAGAAATTAAAGATAGCCATAAAGAGGACAGGGTATCGCTATTTTGCTTAATTTTGCCGTTCGCTAATAAAAAGGGGTCATGGACTTCAGGTTTCTTTATCACAGAACAAAGTATTTTATCATCAGTCCGGTGAAGGCATGGGATGTCGTCCACCGTGAGAACAGGCCGATGAAATTCGTCAGGGGCAGTTTCTTTATGCCACTGACAATCCTCGTAAGCATAAGTGCCTTCCTGGGTTCGATGTTCTTCATAAACACCACCCTGAAACCGATGTATTCGGTACTGGCCGCAGTCAACACCTTCCTGTTCCTTTACCTTGGCATATACGCCTCCGCATTCGTAGTAAGGGAAATAATGAGGGCCACGGATATGGGGCACGACTTCCTGGTGGCATTCAAGCTGGTGGCCTATTCGATGGCTCCCATCTTCATGTCACTCACTGTAAGCCGCCTCTTTGAATCACTGTTATTCATCAACCTGCTTGGCCTGTACGGTCTGTATGTCTTCTGGACCGGCATGGAAGTGATGGTCAACCCGCCTGACCACAAGAAACTGCCAATGATAATTGCAACGGTAGTCTCGATGCTCATCATTTTCTTTCTGCTCCAGATAATCCTCTCAAAACTGACCGAGACAGTTTACTTTGCAATCTTCGCCTGATCCTATCAATGAGAAGCGACAGCAGCAATATCGTCATCAAAAACCGCAGGGCGTCGCACGACTATGAATTCCTCGAAAAGCTCATAGCCGGCATCAAGCTTACCGGTACTGAGATAAAATCGATCCGTGCCGGGAAAGCCAACCTTACCGATTCATTCTGTGCTTTTCGCAACGGCGAACTCTTCGTCACCGGGATGCATATTTCCGAATATTACTGGGGAAATATCAACAACCATGACCCGCTTGGTGAGCGGAAGCTTCTGCTGACGCGAAAGGAGCTCCGGAAGTGGGAAAGGAAGGTCAATGAGACAGGACTGACGATCATCGTCACGAAGGTGTTCATCAATTCCCGGGGCCTGGCAAAGGCCGAAATAGCCCTTGCGAAGGGAAAGAAGCAGTATGACAAGCGCGACAGCCTCAAGAAGCGCGACCACGAGCGCGAGATGGACCACCACGTAAAGGAGCGGATCAGGTAATACCGCACACCGCCTCTTAACCGATAAGCGGGTGAGTCTTCCGGATTGCCCCTGCCGGAATAATGAAAATTATCAGAAGTTCGGACTCAGGAGATACCTTGAGTAGAACTGGTCGATGAAGGCAACAGCCTCTTCAGCCTCGTCAACTATCCTGAAGATATTCAGGTCCTCGGGAGAGATGTTATGCTCCTCGTTCAGCATCACCCCGGTTACCCAGTCGAACAGCCCCGACCAGTACTTCGTCCCTACCAGCACTATCGGGAATCGCCCGATCTTCTTTGTCTGGATCAGTGTAATTGCCTCGAAAAGTTCATCAAAGGTGCCGAAACCGCCTGGCAACACGATGAATCCCTGCGCATACTTCATGAACATAACCTTGCGGACGAAGAAATAATCAAAGGTGATAATCTTGTCGCGGTCTATGTAGGGATTGGCTTTCTGCTCGAAGGGAAGGTCAATGTTGATGCCGGCCGACTTGCCGTTGCCTTTCTTTGCACCCTTGTTGGCTGCCTCCATTATGCCGGGGCCGCCACCGGTAATGACACCGTAACCCTTCTGTGTAAGCTGAAAGGCGATCTCCTCGGCAAGCTTGTAGTACTTATTGTTGAAATGGGTGCGTGCTGACCCGAAAATTGCCACGCTCGGTCCGATGCGGGAAAGCTTTTCAAATCCTTCAACAAATTCAGCTATAATCTTGAAAACCCTCCACGAATCCATAGTGTGGATCTCATTCCAGGTCTTGGGCTCAAAGGCATCCTTTATCAGGTCCTTCTCCTTTGCTTCGTCCATAAATCTTTATTTAGGCGTTAAATATAATCTTTTCTATTGTTTCAGAACAGGTGCGAGAAACTGTCCCGTATAATTACCCTTTACCTTGGCTATCTGTTCGGGAGTCCCCGAAAAGATGATCTCTCCGCCGCCACGGCCTCCCTCCCTGCCCAGGTCAACTATATAGTCAGCCACCTTTATCACATCCATGTTGTGCTCGATCACCATCACAGTATTCCCCCTCTCAACCAGCCTTTCAAGTACCTCAAGCAGCACCCTCACATCGTCAAAATGAAGCCCTGTCGTGGGTTCATCAAGAATGTACAGAGTCCGCCCGGTGTCGCGCCTGGAGAGCTCCGTCGCCAGTTTGACGCGCTGCGACTCACCACCAGAGAGCGTCGTAGAGGGCTGTCCCAGCCTTACATAACCGAGACCCACATCCTGCAGGGTCTTGATCTTGTGATAAATGGAAGGAATGCCTTTAAAGAACTCCACGGCATCATTTATTGTCATCTCCAGGACGTCATTGATCGACCGTCCCTTGTATTTAACCTCAAGCGTCTCCCTGTTGTACCGTTTCCCGCCGCAATCAGGGCACATCACGTACACATCGGGCAGGAAATTCATTTCTATTGTCTTCACCCCGGCGCCCTCGCACCCTTCACAACGGCCTCCCTTTATGTTGAATGAGAAGCGTCCGGCACCGAAGCCCCTGACCCTGGCATCCGGGGTCATCGCAAACAGATTGCGTATCTCGGTGAAGACACCGGTATAAGTTGCGGGGTTAGAACGAGGTGTGCGGCCGATGGGCGCCTGGTCAACCTCAATCACCTTGTCGATATGTTCAAGTCCCTCTATTGATTCATGTGGCAGCGGCATACGGCCCGCACCGTGCAGCTTCTTAGCCAGGGCCGGATGGAGCGTCTGGTTAATCAGCGACGATTTGCCGCTGCCGGAGACGCCTGTGATGCAAATGAATGTGCCCAGGGGCACTTTCATTGTGACCCCCTTCAGGTTATTGCCGGTAGCGCCGGCGATGGCGAGAAACTTACCGTTCCCCTCCCTCCTCTTCTTCGGCACATCAATCTTCCTTGCACCGTTAAGGTAAGCGGCGGTGAGAGTGTCAGCCTTGAGGATATCTTCCGGGGTGCCTTCCGCGACGATCAATCCGCCGTGCACCCCCGCACCGGGTCCGATGTCAATAATATGATCGGCGCTGAGAATCATGTCCCGGTCATGCTCTACCACGATTACCGAGTTTCCCGCATCGCGCAGGCTCCGCAATGCCTCTATCAGCCTGTGGTTGTCGCGCTGGTGCAGCCCGATACTCGGTTCATCAAGGATATAAAGTACGTTTACCAGCTTTGACCCTATTTGTGTCGCCAGCCTGATACGCTGGCTCTCACCGCCGGAAAGAGTCCGGGCTCCCCGGTTCAGCGCAAGATAATCGAGCCCGACGTCGAGGAGGAACCCGAGGCGTGAGCGAATCTCCTTCAGTATCTCTGAGGCGATCTTTTTCTGCCGGTCAGACATCTCACCGGTGACGTTCTCAAGGTAATCCCTCAGTTCCGTCAGGTCCATTGCGGCAAGCTCGCCAATGTTTTTCCCGCCGATGCGGAACCAAAGCGCCTCCTTCTTGAGTCTCAGGCCGTTGCACTCGGAGCAGGTATGGTACTGAACGTACTGCTCCCTGACTTTGCCTCCACCGTTGGCAGCCCGTCCGCTTATGGCCTCCTGGTTGCCAACGTAATTGACCACCCCCTCGAACGTCATGAAATAGTTTGAGGTGACCCCCAGCGGTGTATTCGAGAGCTTCAGCACCTCATCGGAGCCGAAGAATATCTTGTTGAGCGCATCTTCGGGGATCTCCCCCACAGGCGTGTCAACCGTGAAGCCATATTTCTCGCCCAGCGCTTCAATCATCCAGAAGATCCAGATGTTACGGTATTTGCCGAGAGGCTCTATCCCCCCCTTGCGGATGCTCAGGGTGCGGTCAGGCATCATCCTGCTGATGTCAACCTCGGAGATCTCTCCCAGCCCGTTGCACTTGGGGCATGCGCCCTGCGGTGAATTGAAGGAGAAGGTGTGAGGCGCCGGTTCATTATATGAAATACCGGTCACCGGGCACATCAGGTGGCGACTGAAGTATCGCATCGTGCCATCATCAGCATCAAGCAGTGCCATTATGCCGTCTCCCTGGTCAAGGGCCAGCAGAACCGCATCATGTAGCCTCTTTTCAGTAACCTGGCCTACCTGGAACTTGTCTATAATAAGTTCAATGAAATGGACCTTGTACCTGTCGAGTTTAAGACCCGGGGTTATTTCCTTTATCTCCTCGTTTATACGCGCATAGAGGAATCCCTTTCGCCTGAGCTGCTCAAACAGCTCCTTATAGTGACCCTTTCTACCCTTGATCAGCGGGGCAAGTATGAAAACCCTGTGCTGGTCATACCTCTCAGAGACAAGCTCAAGTATCTGTTCATCAGTATACCTGACCATCTTCTCCCCTGATTCATAGGAGTATGCATCAGCGGCGCGTGCATACAGCAGCCTCAGGAAATCGTATATCTCAGTGATAGTCCCTACCGTTGAGCGGGGATTCTTGTTGGTGGTCTTCTGCTCTATTGAAATGACCGGACTGAGTCCTGTAATACGGTCAACGTCAGGCCTCTCCATCCCCCCGAGAAACTGGCGTGCATATGCTGACAGGGTCTCCATGTACCGTCTCTGTCCTTCGGCATAGATTGTATCAAAAGCCAGCGACGACTTCCCGCTGCCGCTCAGACCGGTGACAACAACCAGTTTGTTTCGCGGCAGCGTTAGGCTGATATTGCGGAGGTTATGAACCCTCGCACCGTATACTCTTATCTCATCTTTCTGTTCCGGCATGGCGGGAGACTAAATGCCGGCACTGACCCGCGCATCCTTTTCAGGAATCCTGATTGTGTATCCGCGCTTTTCGCTGTTTGTCAGGAAGGGCTTGCGAAGCCATGGATTGAGAAATTTCAGGATCTTGTAATTGGTGTCAAAATGCCTTGCAAACTGCTCGAAGCTGGTTACGGTAGTGTCAACCTTTACTTCATAGTAGGGGACTGGTTTGTACATCTCGTCCGGCCCGATATTGAACCCGTATCTGGAAGGCTCTGATATGACAAGTTTCAGTGACACGATCCGGAATATGTAGCGGGCGGTCTCCTCGTTCAGGAGCAGGTCATAGTAGTTTGTCTCCTTCTGTATGTCAACCTGTTCACTCAGTCCGCTGAATCCGTTGTTGTATGATGCTGCCGCCATTGTCCAGCTGCCGTATTTCTCGTAAGCCTTCAGGAGGTATTTACAGGCAAAACGGGTCGATTTTTCGAGATCATACCGTTCATCTATCTCTTTGTTGATAATCATGCCCGACTCCTTCCCGGTGCCATCCATGATCTGCCAGAATCCTGTGGCGCCTGCAGGCGAGATCACATTGCTCAGGTCACTCTCGGCACATGCCAGGTATTTGAAATCGTCCGGAATGCCGTATTCCTTAAGTATCTTCTCAATTTCAGGGAAGTAGCGCCCTGCCCTCTTTATTGTCAGCAGGGTTGAACCGTGCCTGTATGCAGTGGCATTGAGCTCCCTGTCAAGGCTCTCACGGGTATCAAAATTCTCCAGGGGCATGGCCTCACCGGCGAAGGTCACATTCTCCGGGATGGCCCACGACACAGCCACAGGGGCACTCTCCTCAAAATCATGCATTCCCTGCTGCTGGCTGTCAGCGGCTACAAGCAGGGTAAAAACGAAACCTGTGCTGAGCAGAAGCAATACTGCAAATACGGCCTTTCCCGGGGTGATTTTCATATTATGGCAATCTCATTTTGAAACTGCAAAATTAGCGAAAATATTGCGTCCGGGGAAGTAAAAGAAGGAGAGGAAAAAGGGGGGTCAGAATTTAAAGAAGAAACCTGAGGAAAAGCCCACTGAATATGGCTTGTACAGCGAGCCTGAAATGTCACTGAGTGGCGTCACGTAATACCTGAACACCGGCTCGAGGTTGAAGGTGATCTTCTGCGAGATGTTGTACTCCATTCCCAGGCCGAGCTGGCTGCTGAGATTGAATGTGTTCATCCCCTCAGTGTACCCTACGCGTACAATGTCAGACCCTTCACCGGTATAGGCTGCATTGTCAACCAGGAATCCGTATGCCATCCCTCCGGAAAGATTTAGGCCCACCTTCCTGTCAATCAGCTTGTACCTTATCATCACGGGCAGCTCAAGGTAACGGAATACCTGCTGGATATCAGAACCCACCTGCGTCAGATTGTACTTTGAAGGATCAGCCATATTTCCCTGGATGAGGGTCCCCACCCTGTCCTTGCTGTCAGTCAGGTAAAGATCGGTGTTGCCAGCCAGGATCATCCCCGAGGCTGTCTCAACACTGTAGAGATAGTTGCTCTTGACGGCATAAAAATCAGACAGACCTGCATAAACAGCCACGTCCGAAATTGTCTGACCGATGGATGCCAGGCCAATACCCGACTGAATTGTCAGACGGTCTGAAATCCTGTACCCCACCGACACCCCGGTTGAATAAGCCGGCCTCGATCTCTCACTGCTTATCAGCTCAGCAAGCCTGGTGTCCTGACCCGAACGGGAAAAACCCATCGCCGGTGAAAGTGAAGCGCCTACCATGAAGCGCTGAACTGTCTTCCCGGGTGCCGGTTCCGCCAGGGAAGTCTTCAGACTTTCATTTGCCCCGGAGAAGTGACCGGCCGTAATAACAGTTATCTCGTCAGGGAACAGTTGTACCGGTTCACCGGTTTCTTCTCGCTGAGGCTGAATATCAGCTGAAGCAAGAAGTCCGGACGGTTCATCCCCGGTGACGGTCACCGGGATTTGCATTGCCGGTTCATTGGCAGGGACCGGGATAACCAGGTTTACCACCCTTGCTTCACCGGTCCTGGTGAGCGGTTCAGCTCCTGCGATATCAAGACTCACATCCCCGGATCCGCTACCCGGAGCTGCAAGTTCTGACAGGGTCACAGGGGTAATGTTATTGCGGACATACCATGTAGCCAGGAGTGTCAGGGAAACAAGCGCGGCTATACCTGCCGCAATACCGGAAATAACCCTGAGACGGGTATGCTTCACCGGCATCGCAGGGATATTGTCCCATACGTCTGCAGGCGGCAAAACCTCAAGGTTTTTCAGGCCGTTGCGGAATACAATGTCAATATTTGGCTCCCTTTCAAACATTTACCATCCTTCTTGTGACACCCGTAAGTATCATTACTTTCTTCTGAAGTATCTCACGTGCCCTGGAGAGATTCGATTTGCTGGTACCTTCCGTTATACCGAGCATATCACCTATCTCCTTATGGGAATATCCTTCTATTGCGAAGAGGTTGAAGACCATCCTGTATTTCGGCGGCAGTTCCATGATCATGTTAAGCAAATCATAGGCTTCGAGGCCTGCAAAGTCATCGGTGTCAGGCTCCGCTTCAGGCTCGCTGACTTCCTCCAGGTCATCCACCCTGTTGAGATAGTACCTGTTGCGGTAACGCTCAAGCGCGGTGTTGACGATGATCCTCCTCATCCATCCTTCAAAAGAACCTTCGTGGCTGAAGTGTGACAGGTTTTCAAAAATCTTTATGAAACCCTCCTGGAGTACATCCCTCGCTTCTTCCGTATTGCCTGCATACTGAAGACATACGGCATAGAGCTTCGGTGAGTACCTCCGGTAGAGCAGCTCCTGGTCACGCCTGCTGCCGGACAAGCAGCCATCGATTATGTCCTTATCCTTTGCCAAACCCGGTTTTTAGTCGAGTTATAAAGATAAGAAATAATTTATGGGCTTATCAATAGATTGATGTTAAAAAGGGTCAGAAGGTTGCGTTAACAGTAAAATTTACACTTTAGGTACCAGCCGCGGACAGCCGCTGCCGATAATGCTGTGGCCGCTGCCAGGCGGGGCTACCCGTGGATGGCTTCCCCCAGCGCCGCCGCGGCAGCCTCCATGATCCCTTCCGACATTGTCGGATGGGGATGGATGCTGGTCATGAGGTCATGTGCCGTTGCTCCCATCTTCCGGGCTGTCACCAGTGATGAGATCATCTCGGTGACGTTCATCCCTATCAGGTGACCTCCTATCAGCCTGTCATCCGCTGCATTGAAGACCAGCTTTACAAATCCCTCACGGGCGCCGGCAGCGCTGGCCTTGCCTGATGCCATGAACATGAACTTCCCTGTCTTCGTCTCAATACCGGCTGCCTTCGCCGCCTCCTCAGTCATCCCGCACGATGCCACCTCCGGGGTGGTATAGGTACAACCGGGAATATTCTCATAATCAACAGGATGAGGATTCCGGCCCGCGATCTTCTCAACGCATACGATGGCTTCCGCCGAAGCTACATGCGCCAGGGCAGGACCGGGAACAATATCACCGATGGCATAGACGCCGCTGACCGAGGTGCGGTAAAACTCATCGACTACAACCCTGCCTCTTTCGGTTTTCACACCGTTCTCTTCAAGGCCGATACCCTCAGTATTAGGTGTAATGCCCACTGCTGACAGCACTACATCCGTTTCAACAGTCTCTTCGCCCTTGGGCGTTTTTATTGTAACAACGCAACGGTCACCGGATGTGTCAACTTTTTCCACGGTTGAGTTGACCATGATCTTCATCTTTGCCTTTTTGAACGAGCGTTCCAGCGTGCGCGATACCTCCTCATCCTCTATCGGCAGGATGCGGGGCATGAACTCCACCAGGGTCACCTCGGTGCCCATCGACCTGTAGAACCCGGCAAACTCACTTCCTATGGCGCCTGAGCCAACCACCACCATTGAGGCTGGCAGTGCCGGCAGGGTCATCGCTTCGCGGTAGCCGATTATCTTTCGGCCATCCTGCCGGAGGTTCGGCAGCTCTCTTGATCTTGCTCCCGTAGCAATGATGATATGCTTTGCACCGTATGTCTCCTTCGTACCGTCAGCTGCCTCCACCTCCACGGCGCCGGCGCCCTTCAGCCGGCCAAACCCGCTTAAAACCGGAATATTGTATTTTTTAAAAAGATACTGAACCCCCTTGCTCATCGCATCGGCCACCCCCCGGCTGCGGGCAATCACCGCCCCGAAATCAGGCGCCGGCGCCTCTCCGGCATTAATGCCGTAGTCGGCAGCATGCCGCGCATAATCAAGCACCTGTGCACTCTTCAGCAGCGCTTTGGTGGGTATACACCCCCAGTTGAGGCATATGCCCCCTGTCTCCGCCTTCTCCACTACCGCCACCTTCAAACCGAGCTGCGATGCCCTAACTGCTGCCACGTATCCGCCGGGACCGCTGCCAATGATTATGAGATCATATTCATTCATATTGTCGTCTTTTTAAGTTTCTCAATCCGGTTGCTCTTCTTCAGCGTGCGGATGCCTCGCGCTATCAGCCAGAACAACACCAGTACTGCAACAATTGTTGCACCGGTTGGCAGGTTGGTGAACCATGAAATCGCAAATCCTGCAGTTATGCCTGTAAAGCTGACAACTGTCGAGAGCAAAATGATCCTTAGATATCTGCGCGTGTAAAGCATCACAATATTAGCCGGTATAGTCATAAGCGCTATGATCATTATCACCCCGGCCATCCTTATGTTAAGCACTATTGCCATGCCGGTCAGCCCTACCGAGATATACCTGAAGAGATCAACGTGCCGCGTGAATGTCCGGGCATAATTCTCATCAAACGAGATATACAGCAGGGTCCTGTAGAAGACCGCCGTATAAATAATCAGCACCGCCGAGATGATCCCGAGCGCAATCAGGTCTCCGTCAGTCACTGTCAGGATGCTCCCGAACAGGTAACTCATCAGGTTGGGGGCATATCCGGGTGTCAGGTAGATGAAAATGATGCCCACTGCCATGCCCAGCGCCCAGAGAATACCTATGGCGCTGTCCTCACGCATCCTGCCCCGTGCAGACATGTACTCCATCCCGAGAGCCGACCCCAGCCCGAAGACTGCTGCCCCCACCACAGGGTTAATACCGAGGTAATATCCCAGGCCAATCCCCCCGAAGGAGGCGTGCGTCACCCCGCCGCTGAGGAAGACAAGCCTCCTGGAGACGATGTACGTCCCGGCGAGGCCGGCCGTAATGCTGGCAAACAGTGCACCGAGCAGCGACCTGAGGACAAATGAGTATTCAAAGAGGTTTTCCATCAGTCATGTTTATGGAGTACTACATGCGGCACATCGCCATGGGTGATGAGCTGTATCGGGCATCCGTAAAGCCGGAGGTCTTCCTGCGTGATCTTGCTGTGCGGGTGATAGAACACTTTTCCGCTCACGCAGGCAAAAGACTTGACCCATGCCGAGATCGTCCCCACATCGTGCGAAACCATCATTATAGTCATCCTGCTGTTGAGCAGCTTCAGCTTTTCGTAAAAATCGGCCTCAAAAGAGGCATCCACAAAGGTTGCCGGCTCATCCAGCAGAAGCAGCCGGGGTAAGCCTGACACTGCCCGTGCAAGATAAACCCGCTGCAACTGTCCTCCTGACAGCTCATTCAGGGCCTGATGTGCCAGCGGCCTCAACCCGAGCTCATCCATCACCTCCGCAGCCCGTTTCCTCTCTGCACGACCCATCCGTCCGGTGGCTCCCTTGTCATGCATCATGCCAGAGAGCACTACATCCTCCACCGTTACCGGGAAGAGAGTGTCGCCCTGTGCCACCTGCGGCATGTAGCCTATCTGGTTCAGCCGCAAATCACCGGCGGAGTAGTCAATCCTGCCTGTCAGAGGCTTCAGTAAGCCCAGGATCACCTTCAGAAGGGTGGTTTTGCCACCTCCGTTGGGACCGATGATGCCGATGAAGTCATTCTCCTCAACGGCCATTGTCACGTCACTCAGAACGATCTTTTCCTCGTAGCCTGCCGTTAATGATTCTATATTGAAAAGTGTACTCATTCTATTTGGTCTGAAGGTCCTGCAGTCCTGCAGTCCTGCGGTTCCCGATACGCTCCCGACTTCATCGGGACACATTTACTATCGTGACTTCGTCTCCGCCTGGTGGCGGATCCCCGCTTGCAGTTACTCAATATCTGTTTGCAAAATCCTTCACTTTTGCCTACTGCCTCTTGCCTACTGCCTTATAATACTGCCTATTGCCTCAGCTACCTCAATAACAGCTTCCGGCCACTCAGGGTTCATCGGGTTGATGACAACAAGCCTCGCGCCGGTCTCACGGGAGAGCGACTGGGCATTGCGGACATCATACTCCGCCTGTATGAAGATAATCTTTATTTTATTCTCCCGGGCAATGTCTATCAGCTCTTTCATCCTGGCAGGAGACGGACTCTTCCCTTCATCTTCAAATGCAACCTGCTCAAATCCGTAATCACGGCCCATGTATGCCAGCGCCGGATGGTATATCAGCACAGTCCTGTGCGGGCCATCACCCAGGGCAGCCCTGACGGTTGAGTCAAGCTCCGCAATCTTCCTGTTGACGGCCTGAAGGTTGGCCTCATACTGTTCTGCAGAAGCAGGTTTGATCTCAGCAAGAAAATCACGTACATCCCGCGCCATTATCCCTGCTGCAACCGGTGACATCCAGTAATGCGGGTCAGGCCCAACGTGATTGTGGGCATGATCGTCGACGCCAGATTCAGGCCCGCCGTGATTGTGTGCATGATCGTCGGGCCCCTCAGCCCCTATCAGCTGAATATTCTCCGACAAATCCAGCACCTTCATATCAGGATTGACCTGCCTGAACCTGTCCATCCAGGCGTGCTCAAAACTGAGCTGACCGTTCATGATGAAAGCCGCAGAGCCCGAAAGAGAGCTTATCTGTGCCGGGAGTGGCTCCCAGATATGATGGTCCGCCCCCGGCGGGAGAAGCACATTTACCCTGAAATCATCCCCACCAATCTGCTCCACAAACCATGCAAACGGCGGGATTGTCACCGTTACGGTCATCCGGTCATCTTTTGAAGAGTTCCGCGGCCCGCAGGAAACAGCAGCAAGAGCCAATGCTGCCACCCATATAGTGTATTTCTTCATGCCTGTTTTTTGCGTCCTGCAAAATTAACATTCTGACTGCAAGGGGCAAAACCAAAACAAACAAACATGAAAAGAGACAGACCTTGAGATCTGTCTCCCTGGCTGGCCCGGGTGATTCCCCCGGATTCAATACCGGACCGTTGACTTGAACCAATAAAAAGCAGAAAACCAAAAATCAGTAAGAGTTCATAGAAATACGCAGGTTTCCCGTTGCCTCCTTTGCCTTTATCCTGAATGTCCATTTGCCGTTCTTCCAGCCGTTCCCCTCGCCTGCCTCGAAGCTCTTCCTCCAGTTCAGGCTGCCGTTCTCGTCAAGGATTACCTCCGAGAGCTGTTTTCCGTCGGGCATCACAATCGTCACAACCATTGAGCCCTCGGCACAGTCACCTGAAACCGACAGGCTCACATTGTCCATATCCTCCGCACTCATTGACAGCTCGTTTGAGAACGTTGCCTCCATCACCTGGCGTGAGTAGTTCCAGGATGAACCCGGCTTGCTCTTGAGACCGTAACCTGAAAACAGGTAGATGTTGTTCGCATTGTCATATTTGAACCCGGAAAGTTCAGGCATATCAGGCATTACCACTACCGGTCTTTCCCGGTAGACATCCCGCCCGTGCCTGCTCAGATCATCAAA
Source organism: uncultured Rikenella sp. (assembly GCA_964621005.1). Classification (GTDB taxonomy): domain Bacteria; phylum Bacteroidota; class Bacteroidia; order Bacteroidales; family VadinHA17; genus SR-FBR-E99. Next base: position 75,436 of record CAZUIF010000013.1, on the reverse strand, counting down.
TTCCTTGTAGATCCATTCAAATTCCTTCTGGTTCTTCTCACTGGCTGCATCCACATCAGCCATCTTCTCCTGTATTTCTTTTCTCTTGGCCTCAATTTCTGCCTGCTTGAGTTTCATCTCCTCATCCAGGGCCTTTTGCTTCTGATACTCGGCCTTTTTTTGCAGGTCTGCCTGCTTCTGATACTCGTCCTTCTTCTGAAGTTCCGCCTGCTTCTGCAGCTCTTCCTGCTTCTTTTTTTCGTCAGCGGCCTTAACCGATACATCCTGTGCGTATGCCCCTGCCGATGAAAGCATTATTGCCATTACGGCGACTGTGATAAAATTTACTGTTTTTTTCATGACTGCCCTTTTAAAAAGTTTGACAGTGTAAAATTACACCCGGCATACGTAAGTCAAGGTTAATGAGAGGTTAATGTCAGGTTAATCATCTTCATCATCGGAATTCATTGATTAATTTTGAGGGAAATCGGTGAACGGCAATCCGGTCTGTTCTCCGGCTATAATTGAATAACAGAAGAATATTCGAATGTAAAAATGAAGCGTCAACTCCTCTTCGGCACCTCCCTGGCTGCATTGCTTCTCTTCGTGGCTGTACAGATCTTCATGATCCGCAGCACATGGAAACAGAAGGAGGAGATATTGTTAATGAGGTATAAGAATCTTTCCCGGGAGGGACTTTCACTCCTGATCTCAAAAAAGAAGAGCAACGGGTTCGAGAAGGCAATGGATGTCACTGACAAATTCGCCGAATACCTTATCTCCGAAGAACTGGTAAAGCTCCGGACATCTTATGACACCACCTCCCTGAGCCGCCTGGCACTGAAGGAAACCTATAAAATAATGGAGGAAAACGAAAAACTGACCTCCTTCTTCAAATCGTACATAGGCAGCGAGGGATTTGACAACAACTTCAGGACACATATTGCCATTTCAAAACTGGTGCTGCTGTCGCCGTATGCCAAGACAGTCATGGCAGACACAACCTATTCCAAGCCCGGGAAGAATATGATCGTCGTCAACACCTTCCGGGAGGAACACAACAACTTCATAATCGAGTTTCATTACCTGATTGACCTGACACACAAAAATGAACTTGTCTTCAGGGAAGCCCTTCTCTCCTTTATCCTGATACTTGGCAGCATCCTGATTGTCATACTGGTCTTCGGCTTTACATGGCGAAACCTGATGGAGGAACGCCGCCTTTCAGAGCTGAAAAGCGATTTTATCAACAACATGACACATGAGCTCAAGACCCCGCTCTCAACCATTACAGTGGCAGGAAGGACCCTCGAAAAGGAGCAGGTACTGGGAGACCGTGACAAGGTTCTTGAGACAGCCAGGCTGATAGGCAAACAGAGCGTGCACCTCAACCAGCTAATAAACACAATCCTCGAAGTAAGTTTCCTGGAGAGGCAGGAATTTGAACTTGACAGGCATAAAGTGGCGGTTGACGAACTGCTCCACCAGGTCGTATGTTCATTCCTCACCTCGTGCGACGGATGCGCAAAGGTCGAGGAAGATTATTCCAACAACGGACTCGAGGTGCCGGTTGACATCGTTTACTTTACCACGATGATCAGTAACCTGCTCACAAATGCCGTCAAATACTGCGACCGCGAACCGGTGATAAAAGTAACCTCAGCGGCATCCGGAAATGACCTGGAAATATCAGTTTCCGACAACGGTGTAGGCATTCCTTCAGAACATCTCGGGCATATATTTGAAAAGTTCTACAGGGTACCTCAGGGAAACATTCACAAAACCAAGGGTCTGGGGCTGGGACTTTATTATGTCAGGCGCATTGCAGCAGCGCACGGAGGCGATGTATCAGTCACCAGCAAGCCGGGGCGCGGCACAACTTTCAAGATTAAAATACCAATCCAGAATACGATATGAAACTCCTGCTTGCCGAAGACGATATCGATTTCGGGAACATACTCTCACAGTACCTCTCGATGAGCGGATTCGAAGTGACACTCGCCCGTAACGGCCGCGAGGCGTGGGACAAATTTTACTCTGCCCCTCCCGATATCTGCGTGCTCGATATCATGATGCCCGAAATGGACGGATTTACCCTCGCCGAAAAACTGCGTGCACATGACCCGGGAATACCATTTATCTTCCTTACAGCAAAAAGCCTCAGGGAAGATATGATCAGGGGGCTCAAACTGGGGGCAGATGACTACATCACCAAACCGTTTGACCCGGAAATGCTTTTACTCCGTATCAACAACATCCTGAGAAGGGTTTACTCGGTGGCTGAAGACGAATACACTCTCTCCGGGACCACCCTGAAGTACAATGCCCTCGAACTGATCACACCTGCCGGCAAGGAAAAGCTGACGCTTCGCGAAGCCCAGTTGCTGCGCCACCTTATGATGAACAGGAATAAATCACTGACACGCGAACAGATCCTTACAGAGATATGGGGCGAAGATGACTACTTCCTTGGGCGGAGCATGGATGTATTCATAAGCCGGCTCAGAAAATACCTCTCATCAGACCCTGGCCTGAGCCTGAGAACCCTTCGCGGTGTGGGCTTCGTGCTGCAGGAGACAAAACAATAATTACAGCCTCCCGGGTTTACCTGACGCGGCAGCTGGCTCTTCCCCAGATTCAGATATCATTTGACTCAGCCTCATGAATGAGGAACTCAGTCAGGTTCACATCATGGTTCAGACCAAGCTTTGTACGAAGTCTGTAGCGGGCTATTTCCACCGCCCTGGTGGAAATATTTGAGAGATTCGCTATCTCCTTGGTTGTGAAATTCATGCGAAGATACGAGCAAAGCCTCAGGTCATTGGGAGTCAATGTAGGGAACTTCTTCTTGAGCCTGCTGAAGAACCCCTCCTGAGAGAGTTTCAGGTTCTTCATCACATTCTGCCACTCCTCTGTCTGGGTGTCAAGTCCGTGATCAATTATCTGCTCCATCTCCCTGATGAACCGTGCCGGCATTTTGGCGGAATTCTCCTTTGCCGTCTCCAGCTTGTCGCGAAGTTCCCTCAGGGTGTCAGTCTTTCTTATCAGGTACCTCATCGTAAGCATAAGCTCATAGCTCTTGTAATCGAGTTCGCTTTCAAGCCTGTTCTTTCCCACCTCATATTCAATCATCCTGCGATGACTTTCAAGCTTGGAGCGGAATATCATTATACCGGCTGCAGCCACACCTGCTGCTGCCAGCAGATAAAGCAGCATAGCCCATCCGCTCAGGGCAAATGGCCTCCTGATTGTGAAACTGGCCTCTGCCATTCCGTTGCCGGCGGCCTCCCTTACCTGCAGATGATACTCCCCGTGCCGGAGATTAAGGAGTGAGAAATTATCGGTTGCGGTCCGGTACCAATCCTCTCCAAGCTCAGGGATCCGGTACAGGTAGTCTCGGACTTCCCGGTCAAACCCTGAAGGATTTGCAATTACTACTGTCAGATTGTTCTCCCGTCTGTGAATGGCATTTTCTGTCTTTGAACCCGGGAAAAGGGTAGTGGTTCTCTTGCCGCCGCTGAATACAAGGCGGCTGACTGTCAGCGCCGAGACACCGGAATCACTTCCGAGCCTGTCAATGTCATAGATGCTGAAGGCCTGCCTCGTCGGTATCAGCAGCCTCCCGGTATCAAGTGACATGATCTGCTGTTCACGCCACGGAAGGTCGGCATATTCATGGACAAACTCCATTACCTTCTGAGCCTGCAGATCGCGGCTGATGTCAAAGAGGGCAATCCTGTTGTCAAGTACAAACCAGTAACTGTTCTTCTGATATGGAATAATCTGTGTTGCCCTCACAAATTCCCCCAATCCAGGCTCAAGCGAAGTAACCGGGAAAAAGCTCCTTCTTTCGTAGTCAAATGCGTAGATATGGTCAGTGCCAATGAATACCATCTGATTGTTAAGGACTGACATTGAAAGGATTCTTGCACTGTCACCTGCTGAACTGAGATAAAGTGAACTGATGACCGAATCCGCCTCCTCGTTGAGTTCCAGGCGGTATACACCCTTCTGCGGATGGAGTGCCCAGACATAACCCAGATAGTCAATCTCTACAAAACGTGTTGGTTCGGAATATCCGTAAATCCTTGCATTGAACTCCCATTTTCCGGCGGTTCCCTTCCTGAAGGAAACTATCCCCGTGTACGTTCCCTGAACAAGGTATTCCCCGAAGGGCCTGACTGACCATCCCCCGGTAACATCCGATATCCGTACAGCTTTCAGGTCATCAACAAGGAAGGTGCCGTCATTGTGGCCGCACAGTATCTGGCCGTTGTACTGTGACAGCTTCCATACCTGTCCCTGGGTTTCAGGGATGATTTTCAGCCCTGTAAACCGGTAGGTCCCGCCTCCGGCGTCAATATCTGCAGCAAACAGACCATGATTTGTTCCAAGGTAAAGGTGATCACGGTCCCTTATTACAGTATAAATCGTACCCAGGTCACCGGTTGAGTTCTCATAATAAGTTACCGCCGAGTTTGTCCTGAGATAGTTCGCCCCGTCATCCAGACCTATCCACAGACCCTTTTCACCGTCAAGGAACAGGGAAAGAACCGTGTTGTTGTTGAGACCGTTTGAATAGTCAAATGCGTCAAGGATCCGTCCGCTTTTGTCACAGAGCACAACACCCCTGAGGATTGTCCCGAATACGATCAGGGAGTCATTCACTGACAGCCCCGCGTTGCAAGACGCCTCTTTCAGGTATCCGGAGATTTCGCTGTCAAGGTATCTGAACCCGGCTCCGTCAAAAACATATATACCGTCATTGGCAGTACAAACCCACATTTTACCCGGGCTGAACTCAATCAACGCATGTACCTTGTGAGATGCAAATATTTCACTCCCTTCGATAAATTCAAATACGGAACCGTCAAACCAGTACAGGCCCTGGTCTATAGCCTGTGCTACAAACCTTTCGCCGACCCTGAAGAAGAATAGCATGGAAGATGGTGCTGCCACCCTCCTCACAACATTGTAATCATAGATGTAAACGGAAGTGAATGACTGGAAATACAATGTATGGCCTATCTCGGAAATGTTCCATATCTCATCGTTCCGGGCTACTCCTGCCCCAGTTCCGAGCGAGGTATATGAGAGTATTCCCGACCGGTCCTTGCTCCAGTATCCGAAATCCTCATAGGAACCGGTAAAAATCACCCCGTCACTGTTTATGTAAACCGACCTTACCCCCTGGGTGTATGGCAATGCATAGGTTCGTGAAGTGATGCCATTGTACTCAATGAGCCCGGCAGAATTGGCGAAATAGACATACCCGCTCACCGGATCACGGAAGATCTTCCAGTTCTGGCTGTTAACCGGTACCGATCCCGGAATGAACTTATGGATGTCATTACTGCTTCCGTCCGGCTGACCGGCCACAAGCGGTGCAAGCAAGATCAGACAGACTGACAGTATCAGCGAATTGTGGGTACCCCATGCCTGAAAGTCTGACATAAGTCCAGGTTATTTCCTCTGTTTCCTGTTGAGAGGTAAATATAGGAAATTGTTCGATTGGCCGGACAGTAAAACCCAAGCTCCCTGGAGTAAATCACAGGTAAATTTCTACGGTGCTGGTTCGGTCGGCAGGCAGATCAGTGAATACTTTGGAATCAATAATGACTCCCCCTGCACGATAGGGATTCGGTTCAGGCATCAGGTTCTGTTCCCTGCCGTTGACAACAATCCTTTTAGGGCCGCAACTGTCCTCCCTGACAATGTATGTGAATGTGACCATCCGCTCCTCTATCATCACAGTGGCCTTAAGTCCGTCAAGCGCGGCAGGCAGTACAGGATCAATTACATATCTTCCCCATTCCCTCCTTATGCCAAGCAGATGGGTCATAATTATCCCGGTAAAGATCCCGGGGCCGCTTGAGTAGATCCTCCAGCCACCCCTGAGAACGGTTTTTCCCTCAAGTATCTCATTGTATTGCAGGTCAGCCTCGTATCGGTTGCTGAAAATTGCATCGGAACTGCTGTAATAGCAGTTTGACTGACGTATGTCAGCCGAGGGAATCACAGCCCTGCAACCTGCCGGAACAGCCTGCCGGAGAGCCCTGACGAATGCATCGGCCCTTCCGGTGCGGGCCAGCGCTTCAGCGTACCTGATGTGCTCATGTACATACATAAGTCCTATCTCCCGCCCGAAGAAAGTACTGCTCTCAGCCCTCTGGAATATCTTCTGAATACCCCCGCTGTATTTCAGCGGGCGATCCATCAGTCTCGCACCGTCAGGGCCCTTGAGATATTTCTCGATCAGGTCAAGGTGATGTTCAGCCTGCCTCTGGGTGAAAATTCCGCTTACTATACCCCTCTCCATTGGCAGCAGGCTGTATCTGATGCCGGTACGGTTGTCAGACGGATGCAGAAGCAACGTGATTGTACCGTCATCCTCTGTAAGCCCATAGCCTGCAACAACTCCGTCACATATAAGGTACCTGTTGAAATCATCCCTTATCCCGGCCGCGTAACCGCGCATTTCAGCAGCCCCCTCATGGTCATTAACTGCCGCACAGACATCAGCATACTGCATGAAAGCCTGGTAATTCATCTCCACTGTCCACGACGAGATAAGCCTCTCTGCCAGGTCCCTGCTTACAGGCTGCAGCGAATCATTCCAGTCACCCCCTCCGTACTGAACCAGGTTCTTACCCGGGACAAACGACATAATTACCTTTTTAACCAAACGGTCAATATGCTCCCTGAGTGCAGTTATAAGGGTTTCCGATTGTTGCTCTTTTCGGAAATAAGGTAATTTTTCATTGAGGAAATCAAAGTCTCCGCTTGACCTGATGTAACTGCTGACAGCAATCAGGCACCAGTAAATAACATCTCCGTGAGCACTGTCGGCCCGGATGTCATTGTACCTGTCAAACATCCACCATTGGGGCCATCCGCCGTCGGGTTCCTGGTTGGAGAATATAACTTCCAGAACCTTTCGTGCCTCGGCATATTTCCCCATTGACAGGAGCAGCTCAACCGGTCCCTGTGATATATCGCGGGTACCCCAGGCAGCACCGCTAAACTGCTCAAGACCATAGGGAGTAAGGAAATGCGTAATGGCATTCATCCCATACCAGGGAAGGATTTCCACAACGGCCTCAATGTCAGGATCAACACTCTCAATTGAAAGGGCGCGGCTCAGGTCCTTCCATTCATCGGCAGCACTCTCAGCGTCAGATGCAAACTGATCATCAGCATCATCAAAAATTACCCGGGTGGTTTCACCCGTAACACAACCAGTAAAGCTTATGCATAAACGGGTGACCGGTTCGGTTCTTACAGCAAACAGATCGTTGCCGAAAGGCCAGCCCTCAGGGCAGGCTACCCCCATGCCTCCCGCTGTGTAGCCGTTGTCAGCATTACTGATGCTTATTTTAAAACCGGCTTCAGGGTACCTTGAGACAATCATGCTGCCATGAGAAGGTTTAGCCGAATACTCTCCGACACGATTCCCCGGCCTGAGAGTCCAGCCGTTAAGCTCATCAAAGTCATGGGTCACAAGCAGGGAAACCGGACCACCCTTCAGAACCCGGAATTCCGTGTTCACCTGTGCCGTTTCTCCGGAAGTCCATGTACGGACCTGGTAAAGATTACTCCCTTCCTTGTATATCCACCTGCAGTAATTAAGGCCTATCTCAAATGCAGAAGGGACTCCCAGTAACATCCTCTTCCCGCCTGCTGTGGCAAAAATCCTCTGGCCGGTGTACGGATTGAGATTGAACTGGCTGTTGCAGACTGAAAGCAGGGTATTGAAGTTTGTGTTTCCCTGGGTTATGTGGGAGTTGAATACACCGAACGCATAACAGGTGGTTGACATAACCCGTTCATCGGGGACAAAAGCCGTCCTTGTATGCATAATATGACCGTGGGGGCGGTCAGTAAGAATCTCCTTGCTGCGAAGCATCACATGATTGCTGTCACCCCGGAAGAAAGACAGAAGCTTTCCTGCCACAGTCTCTTCATGTCTCCGGTTCCCGGGAAAGAGTTTATCAATCTCACCATTATCAAGATCATCTGCCTGCAGTAACACCGGCAGGCCAAACAGGTCAGGGACAGGATTGAAAGAATCCTCCGGATAATCTGTTTCCGTGACCCGCGGCGTCCCCTCACTGCCGCGTCCCGATTCTCCCCTGATCCGGGACTTCCACTCACTGCCGCGTCCCGATTCTCCCCTGATCCGGGCCTTCCACTCACCGCCGAGGCCTGATTCTGCCTTGATCCCCGATTTCCCTTCACTGCCGCCTTCCTTTTCTCCCCGGGTTGATTCCCGGGAAATGAAAGGATCATGGCTGAATTCCCTCATCAGTCCCTGAAGCCTGTCAAGATCTGCCTCTGATGTGGCCGGAGGATGATTGTGCAGGAATGTTCCTGCGAACCTCACCGTGTGAGTTTCTCCTGCTGTGAGCACGAAAGGCTCTTCCTGCAGGGCAACCACTGATGATTCCCCGGCATATTCACCACCCAGGCTGTCTGAAAGCATTCCTTCCGGGATCCCGGTGGCCCGGTAACTCCTTCCGTAGAACTGCATGCCGTCAGTGCATGCCGAAGATGCACGTCCAAGCGAGGCCAGCATCATCCACGGATGTCCACCGGATTCCTCCATATTCTGGCGACAGCAAACCACCTTTCCGTGCACAGTGTCTTCAAGAATCCTCCTTTCGGTATACTGGCTTACATAGTATTCATTGACAAGACCCGGAGATGCGGTTTTCATCCCGGCATCCTGAAGGCAGACAAGATCAAGGTCTGCATCTTCCCCGCTGCCATTCCGCAGATCTATCCGCCATTCCCAGCTAAGGCTTTTTTCCGACAGCCTGAGGGTGCAGACATATTCTATGCCTTCATGATTGCCTTCGGCGAAAAAGATATCGCCAGCGACCCTGGAACGGCTTCCGCTGCCGGGTCCGCTCAGTGGCAGGAACCACCGGTTGGCACCTCTTTTTCTAAGCCAGACATCGGCATATGATCCTGAATAAACTGAGGCTCTCCTGAGGCTTATCATCACCGGTGAGGCCTCAATCCAGCCTACCGCCCCGTTATCAAGTATCTCCACCCTTAGACCCGCCTCATTCCTGATATTCATTTTTCCTGACAATATTGAATAATTTCGGTTGTTCCTCTTAACTGATCACTATCTTCAGCAAAGACTCCCGCCCCTGTTCATGCCTGTATGTAATTGCAACCCGCTCGCCCTTCCTGCAGATCCGTAACGGGAGGGTGTCAATCTCAGCCGAAATGACAGAGGCCGTTCCGGGTCCTTCAAGGATTATCTCACCCGGGAGATCGCGGTCGCCGCAAAGGTTAAGATGCACCTCATTCCCCGTTACAAGAAACCCCAGAATGTCAGAGGTGGAGTGAAGCATCGTGATCCCTTCAGTCAGCTCCATGCAAACAGGTGTTAGTACGGCCATCAGCGGCGGCCAGTTAATTTCACTGCCGGTCATTGGAAGAGTGACATTCTCACCGGTGACCGGGTGGGTGTATATTACCCTCCCTGTAAGTTCCTCATTATAGTAATTTGCTGCAAACAGCAATGCTTTTCCGTCAGGTGTAAACCTCTCCCTGGCAATAAGGAATCCATTGTCTGAAGATGTGTTCCGGAGCCTCGCCCCCGACCTCTGGAGCAGAGTCTCATAATACTCTCTGTGAGCTTCCGTATCAAAACCGGCCCAGGTGCCGATGAAAGTGACCCTTCCTTTGCCGACATTCTTTTCAAAACCGCAGGGTGTGCCGCTGATCGTCCGGGCAATGATTTCGGCGCCAGAAAGTGAATCGGATGAGAAGACCACAAGTGGATTGATGCATTTAATATCCTGCTGGTCAAACAGGTCAACCAGAGGGGAATCAATCACCTCAATTCCTGCGGGTGCCACGCCTATTGCATCGCGTAGCAGGGTACACGGCCGCTGTGATGTTTCGCGGTCAGGCAGGAAAGGAAAGATAACCGCATTGCCTCCCCCGGCAATATATCCGGCAACTGTATCCTGGGCAGGTGCGTCCATCTCGTCGGTGGCAAATAACCATACCTGCCTGTAACCGGAGAGTGACTCCGCAGAGGCGCTGTTCAGGTCAGCCATATCATACTCGACATTCAGGACCTGCAGTGCTTTCAGAAGTCCGTCAAAAAAGGCAGGTCTCCTGATCGCTGAAGGGACGAATGTCAGACCCGAAGCTTCGCCGGCAGGCCTTTCGAGCTCTGAAGCATAGTACGGAGGGTAGAACAGTACACATACTTCCGCCTTCCTTTCGGAACTGACGATAATTTCACCGGACACCCCGGTTATCCTGCTCATTTTCTGAACTGCGGCAAAAGCACTGCTGCGCCTTCCCTCTGTATCAAGAGGTGTGAACCAGTAGAATGTATCGCCTGAATAGCCTCTTCTTCTTACATTATGGCCCTGTGAAAACATGTAGAAATTCCATCCCCGGAGACCGTTGGCAATGCTCGCTTTATAAAAAAGCTCCATCTCCCGGGGGTTTGTAACAACATGATATTCACGCGATCCGCTCTGAAACTCGGCTGCAAAGACTGGCCCGGATCCCTGCATCGCCGCGGTGATGTCATTTATTATCCTGTCGTCATGCAGGTTCCTGTACGAGACGAACTCAGGGATGTGGTCAACGCCGAAAATGATCTCGCCCTTACCCCTGAAGAGATCTTCATACATTGTAATGTTGACCGGGAACTCATAACCGCTGCCGTATATCCATCCAGGGAGGTTATGATACAGTGATACCGTTACACCTCTTTCCCTTATCATTGCAGTGAGCATTCTGAGGTAATCACCATAGTATCGTCTCCAGAAGCTGTGCCATGCGTTGTCACGTCCACGGTCACCCGGTGAAGCATAGGGTTCGCGGCCGTCAGGAGGCAGCTCAACCTCATCAAAACCTGCATATCCTGTTCCCCACCGCCTGTTAAGTTCGCCGACGGTGCCATATTGCTCTGCCACCCATGAGACAAACCTTTCCCTCACCGCATTGCCATAATCGGCCTGCCTTGCCAGCCATGAAAACACCCCTATTTCGTTGCATACCTGCATCATAATAACAGGGCCGCCGGCATGCAACTCATTTCTGCTGATAAGCGGCATGACCTGGTCATACCATGCACTTACCCTCTCAAGATAATCCTTGTTAAAAAGGCTTACACCGTCACTCATTACCCTTACACCGTGACGGGTGCGCATACGCGCTGTCTCGCCATACTTTTCAAGGAACCAGTCAGGGAGGCCGGCACCCCTGAACTCGGCAAGAATAAACGGCCCGGGTTTGACAATAGCATGGAGCCCGTGCTCCCGGCATTTACGCAGCCAGCCGATCAGATCCTTCTCTGGGCATGACCTGCCGTCGAAGTCAAATACACCCTCCTCCTCCTCATGCCATGCCCATGGAACATAGGTGCTTACAGCTTTAAGTCCGGCATTTACTGCCTCATCAAGATGCGTGTCCCATAATTCCCGCCTGATCCTGAAATAATGAATCTCTCCGGAATTGAGAAAAATCCTGCTGTCGTCAAGGTAAAAACTGTTATCCCTTATACTGAATGTCATCTCTGAAAATTATGAATCTAAATGATTTGCAACTACCTATCAGTGTCTGTTCCGTTACCGTTCACCCTCCTTGCTCTGAGAAGCCCCTTTATCTCCATTGTCCTTTTTTCAGTCAGTGCATACCGGAATGCAAATGCAAGGGCAAGAAGGCTCAGGAGAACAGGAAGCCCTATCTCCACCACACGCATCATGAGCAGCGTGTATGGTGCCTGCTTCTTCAGAGGCTCGATACCTCCGCCGATCGATGAGAGTCCGGTGTCAAGGGTATCCAGTGCAGAACGGGGATCCAGGGCAGATATCATGTTGTTGATTGTGGCAACACTGTTGATGAGGTGTTCCGTGTGGTCCTGGCTTCTCTTCTGTTCGTTTGACCTGGTCCGGAGGTGAACCAGCAGGTCAAATGAGCTTATCCTTGCCTTTGTAAGCTTTGACTGCATGATGAAGGGAATTGCAGCCCTGATCAGGCTGTCAGCTGTTGCTGCCGGCTCACCGCCGGAAACCGCGGCAAGCGCAGCCTGTTGTCTTTCGAGCTCCCTGATGTTCTGCCTGGTGGTAATTGTTGCATTCAGAAGCACATTCTTTCTCCGGGCTTCAATGTCAGGTGGCATGTAGTTTTTCCGGCCTGGCTTCTTCGCTGCCTCACTCTCAAGAAAAACAAGGTAGTCCCTCGATTCCTTCAGCGCCTCAGATACCTGTGTCCTGGTATTATCAAGCCATCCTGCTGATGTTGCACCGCCCTGGTAACCCTTCCAGTAGCTGACTTTGGCCTGCAGATCACGGATACTGCCCTGGAGGCTGTCAACCCTGGTTACCTGAGTCTGGTCGAAAAGAGTCAGGGTTATGAGTATTCCTGCTATAAAACTGGCAAATGCAGTTCCGAGTTTTATGAACCACCAGTATATTGAGTAATAGCTCCCCTCCGTGCGGTGACCGGTCTTCAGTTCATCCTCATCGCAAATATCACCCACCATTGATGAGCCCAGGGTAAAGAAGAACAGCATCCCGGCAGAAAGCATAATGGTAGGAATTATAACAAGATACGGATGCTCCGGGTTATAGCACACAATCTTTGACAGCTGTGCCAGGCACATAAGGACCATTGAAATTATAAGTGTATTCCTTTTCCCAAGCTTCGGGCTTATCCAGTTAAGGGGGAAAACTGCCAGCACACCGGTTATCGCCCATATGGTTCCGTTTATCCCAAGCAGCCTGGCGCCGGCAACCTTATCACCGCCAAAGACATAAAATATAGGAATGTATGAGCCCAGCAGGTTGACAAAATTGAAGCCCATTGCCAGGGTAAAGATTGTCATGACCAGGTAGATGAAGTTCTTGTTTGTGCCAACAATCTTTATGTCGTTCCAGAAATGGGTTTTCTCCTGCTTTGCCACCCTCACAAACCCCGGCTCACGCAGTTTGGCTGTCCACCAGAACGAGAGCGGAATCAGGATTGCCGCCACCATAAGTGAAACGTACCTCATCCCGTCAGCCTCGTTGCCCCCCGGCCCCCTGAACATTTCCATGTTTGCCAGGGCAAAGAGCCATGGTGTGCTCATGGCGAACAGGTTACCGACGAAACTCTTGCCACTGAACAGTCGGGTACGTTCATGGGGATCTGAAGTCATTTCCATGCCCAGGGCACCGTGAGGTATCTCGAAGATTGTTGTGGCCGTAAAGAACAGCAACAGGGAAAAGAGGATATAGACAAGCTGGAAACTGCGGAATCCGGTCTCGCTCGGGAACCATGCATGTACTACCTCACCCTTGGGTATCCACCACATCACCACAAAAAATAATGCTACAGCAATGCCGCCGATGAGGAGATAGGGTCTGCGCCTTCCCAACCTGCTGCGGGTGTTATCTGAAAGATGACCAACGATTGGATCGGAAAATGCATCCCAGAGACGGGGAATAATCATTATCAGGCCAAGCCAGAAAGCACTGAGGCCAAGGCTTATGTTTCCCATCAGACCCACAAGCTGCCCTGCAATATTGAATAAAGCCACGGGAATTATACCGCCAGCTGAATAGGCCGCCAGCTGACCGAATGTTATCCGGTCATAACCCTTGCTGACCTCGTCTGTACTCCTGCTTTTTCCTTCCATGAATTTTATCTCCTGTCCGTGTCAATAACTTATTATCACCACTGCCGGCACTTCCGGAACACTTATTTCCTTTCCGCTGAAGCCGCTTATTTCCCTGCCGTTTACAGTCACTCCTGAAGGCATCGCTCCGCTGTTGAAATTCTTTATCCTTATCCCCCCTGGCGGCAGAGACGGATTACCGGTGATTGTAAACCGGTAACTGCTGCCTTCCCTGACAACAGAGTAAGAGATATCACCATAATAGGTAGGCATGTGGCTGACAGACATGCCTCCGGGTGCATCAATCCAATCCTGGTACAGGCCTGCAGCAAGCACCAGCGTGTGGTCATACTCATTCTCATATACAAACATGGACCTGACAGCATTTATGAAATCACTGCCGCACCATGTGTGAGGCATATCCCCGATGAAGCCCGGATAACGCGGGTCCTTCCAGACTACCTCCGCCCAGTGATTCCAGCCGTGAGGTCTCTGGTCATTTAGAAGGAATTCTATCAGTTCATGGGCTGTTTGCGGCTGGTCAAGCATGATGAAAGATCCTATCAGACGGTTCTCATACGGAGTATAGTTGACCCACTCCGTAATACCATCCCGCCTTCTTTTAAAGAATTCGTAATATTTTTCAAAGGTGTTGTAGACCTGTGGGACCGGGAGGTTGCCAAGCTCATTGCACGGAGTGAGGGCAATGGTGGTTGATGTGGCATCGAAGTCTCCCAGCTCAACGCAACCGGGGATGTAATCTATGCCCCTGACCTTCATCGCCAGGTCAATAGAACTGTAGAGGTTTTCCCGGAACTCATCGCGCATATGCGCAATCCTTTCCAGGTTCTCATTTTCGCCAAGAATCGCCTGAATCTCCACTGCATCCTTCAGCCCCTTCATTGTAAAGAAGTTATCCCAGTAGGAGTGCATTGGCTTTGCCGAATAGCCCTCATGACTGATCGACTCCGGAACAAGACCATAGTAGGCCCTGATGCTGTCATTGCCGTATTTGAAATGATCAGTTGACCGTTCTGCCACAATTGAACCGATATAGTCAACTGCTTTAAGCACGTGGGGATTCATTGACCTGAGGAATGCCGTGTCACCAGTGAAATTGAAGTACTCACGGATCAGGTATATCAGCTGGCCGTGACTGTCATGTTCAGGTACCGGGTCTGGTCCCCTGAAATCAACAACGCACGGGACCTTCCCGTTCCCGTACTGGTATGTGGCATACCATCTGATGAACTCCCTGACCTCGGTGACCATTCCTGATTTGAGCAGGGCGGAGGAGGTCAGAGAACCGTCACGAATCCAGCTTCGGTCATAGGAGCGTGACCCCGGCTGAATCCCGGCATTGTCCATGTTGATCAGGATATATGCAAGGTTTGACCGCCAGGTATTTATCAGCCTGTCCGCTGACGGAGGGAGATTAAACCTGATATGACCTGTTCTCTGTTCCCAGTACTCGGCCGGCGCAAAAAAAAGGTCACGGGCTTCATCGGTGGTTTGCGGCAGGGAGTAATCTGCAGCATCGGCAAGAATCCGGGCTTCAGGTGAAAATTCAGTAGTCTCCTTCACCTTTGGTTCCCCGCCAGGTCTACGGAATACCTGGTGATACGGAATTACGGCAAAGAGATCCTTTGACTGACCAGGTTCAAGACGCATCCTGTACTTTATGGCGCCGCTGACCATACCGTTTGAATCAACTGCAGACACAGCGGCGGGCATATCTCCCCTTCGGATCATTTCCACTATGTTTCCTTCATCAAACCTGGCAGCCCCGAATGACTCATATTCTTCAGGCAGCCGGATCATCTTGCCGTCAATATCAATCAATCCCTTCTCCCGCTCAAGAGCCGAGATAATCTTCCCGGCACCTCCCACTGTATTAAGGAACTGGTAATACGGATTAACCTGGAACGGACGAACCAGAAGGTAAAACTCGAAATCAACCGGCTTGTCCGTAGTATTTTCAAAATAGTACCCGATAATGAGCAATGAGCTGCTGTTCGCAGCTCCTCCTGACGAGACCCCTGTTGCAAACCTTATCCCGCTGTGCTCCCATTCCACAGAAGGGAGGAAGACAAATCCGCCGCTGATGCCCGGAAATCCCATCCCCTGAACAGGGGCAACAGCGGAGTGATTTATGAGAGTTCCTCCTGTCTTTATCATTGGCTCTATGGAGAACCGTGCCTTTTCAACCTCCACGGTTCCGTCTTCACTCAGCAGCGCCTCCTTTGTATCACTGCTGACTCCGGTGACGGTCCAGTATGATGCCCTCTCACTGAAGTATGCCGGGTAGTTGCCATCAGGGGAGTTCCTTGCAGCGTAAATAATGAAGTCGTTGGGTGTCAGCGTACTCCTGACATCGGGAATAACTATCTCCCTTATTCCATAATTCCTGCCCTCGGATGGAGCAGTGAGAACCAGCTTCAGGTAAGCCGCTTCGGCTTCCGGAAGCCGGATAAAACTGACATCGCTTCGGTTCAGTCCCACGGTATATGCCTTCTCCCATTCTTCTCCGTCAGGTGAAAGATGTACTTCGAAACTTTCTGCCTGTCTTCCTTCAAGCCACCTGATCTGAAGCCCGCCAAACTCCCTCCTGCCCCTGAAATCAACTGTAATGCTCTGCCTGCCCCCCTTTTTGCTGTGCCAGAAGGTATCATCCGTTCCGTCAGCGACCATTGATGGAGCATGTTTTTTTACGGATGAAGAAGCAAAAACTGCTGGTTGTGGCCAGCTGTCAGTTTCAGGTGGCAACGGTTCAAACTGCAGGTCGTCAAGCCATAGTGTCCCCCTTCCTCCCACAAAGGATGCCACGGTGAACTCTATCCTGTCAACCCTTTTCATCACCCTGTCCTCCGTCGGTCCCCAGGCAAAACTGATATGCCTCCGCTTGATTCTCACCTTGGTCCATTCGCGGGGAAAATCAAAGTTTCGGTTATTGACCCACCAGACATTGTTGCCAGTGCTGTCAATGAATTTTATTTCAAAATTATTCGCAGGAGATTCTGCTTTCAGCCAGAAAGTAAACTCGTAGTTTTCAGGCAGGTCTATGGCATAAAACTTCTGAATGCCGCCATAACCGGTCCCTTTCGTGAAATCATAATCAATCCTGATTGCGTTTCCTGTTATCCCCTTTTCAGTGGAAGTTTTGAGTGCAACACCGTCAGAAATGTTATATGACCAGCCTGTTGTCTCTTCGAAGGTCTCCAGGGTCCTCATTTGGGAAATCGCGGACGAAAGGCTGATGACAAGAATTAAAAGCAGGGCTTCCGTTCTTCTGATGAGATATTCCATTGGTGCGGTTTCGGTTGAGGGTATTCTGTAAAATCACAGAGCTACATGTTGGTGAACCCGAGTTTCTCAAGACCTTCCAGGATTACCGGATCCTTCATCACGTAATTCCAGACAAGTCCGGTTCTGAAGTTCTCAATCATTATGAGCATGGGACCCTGGTCAATGCCAATATAATCATCATTGACCCAGTTTGCGGTAAGATTGAATGAATCAAAATACCCGTACTTTCCCCATATCCTTGTTCCCATCTTTTCATTCATTGACCTGATTGTGGGAATGACTATTTCAGGCGCAAAAGGTAATGACGACAGGGGCCCGTACGGAGCTATAGTTCCGTCATCGAAATAATTGTAATCCGGCCCGCTTGTTCCCCTCCCGGCGTAACCAAGGAATTCCCGGCCGTCAAAATTGTACTTGTCACCAGGCCCGTCACTTGCCGTAATTCCCCAGCAAAGCGAGTCATATCCGACCCAGCCGTGAGGATTCTCAACAGCATACTGTCTCTGGACATAGGTGGCACGGCGCGAGTTCTCAAAATAATCGATACCCTTCTCCCTCATATATTCATCAGCCAGTCCCCTGAAATCAATGAAGCAGTGAGAGAACTGATGACCGAAGAGTGGCGGAAAAGCCACATGCGAAAGACCCTCGTAAGGCGTTTGCCACTTGTAGCTGCTCAGCCATGAACTGTAGCTCTCTTTTGCATTTTCAAGCCCGGTGCCTGCCGCAAGGATATAGAGGAAGAGTGCTTCATTATAGCCACTCCAACCCATATTATGCAGGCCTGATTCAGGATGCCATCCCATGGAGATCTGCTTTGCATACTTGCCTGTATCAGGCATCATCATGAATTCCCAGTCAATATTTCCCAGGAGTTTTGCAGCCTGGGTGCGGATCTGCTCCTCTGTCTCCTTCGGGCGGTCATAATAACTTCTCGCAAAGAGTATCCCCATCATCAGCAGCCCTGTATCCACCGTGGATAGTTCGCATCTCCACTCCCGCAGGCCGGTATCCATGCGGAGGAAATGGTAGAAGAATCCCCTGTAGCCGGTGGCAAGCGTATCAGGACCCTGAAGTGAATTGACCAGGAAGTTGACTGTATTTAGTGTTATCTGTGCTGCCTCCTCACGCGTGATCCACCCCCTTTCAGCGCCAATGGCGAAGGAAGGCAACCCGAAACCGGTAGAGGCAATGCTTGCCGGCGCCCATGAGGCGGTACGGTCCTTGACTATTCCCCAATCAGGGTGATGCTCACCCATAAAAAACTGAAAAGTACGGTGCTGAATGGAATCAAGCATTGACTCATCATCTGCCGTCAGCGGGAAATCAACACGGCCATGGGACTTGTAGATCGGTGACTGCGGCCTGGCACATGAGGCAAAGAGCAGCAGTGCCAGGAATATGGAATATATTTTTATCATAGCTTCTCAGTAAGTAAATCCAAGTTTGTCAAGGCCGGCTCTCACCTCAGGGGCTGACATGAAGAGATCCCATAGCAGCCCGGTGCGATGATTCTCAATCATGCATATGATAGGACCCTGGTCTATAGCAAGGTAAGAAGTGGCCCACCAACCCGCCGTTACATTAAAAGCGTCGTAAAAACCGTACTCGCCCCATAGTCTGTCACCAAGAATATAGTAGAAGTGCCTGATTGCATTCATCGACTGTTCAGGCGTATACGGCAGTGACGACAGCGCAGCAGTGGGAGTGATTACTCCCAGGTCATTTGTGGGAGAATGAGCACTGTACCCCTGCTGATTGTCACTGGCTGTCAGGCCCCAGCAGTCGGCACTGTAGCCGACGTAACTGTAGGGATTCAGCTCGCAGTGCTTCTGGTTGATGAGCGAGTGGGCAGTGTTCTGTTCAAGATAATTGACATAGGTATCCTCCAGTTTCCTGGGATCAAGCCCCAGAAACGAATAGTGGGTAAAGAACAGTGGCCCTCCGTAGGCCCAGCCCATGGGGAGAGTGATGCCGTAGTAAGTGTTGCCGTTAAGGATGGCACCGTTATTCATGTAACCATACCTGTAGGTATCCCTGCTGATTGTGTGGGTGGGGGATCCTGCTCCCAGGACATAGCATATAAGTGTCTCATTGTAGCCCCTTAATATCATGTTGATCTGGAAACCGTAGGTGGGAGACCAGTGCCAGTAAAGCGCATTCTGACCCTGCGTGAAGAAATCAAACTCCACAGCACGCCAGAGGACATTGATGCGGTCAATTAGCTGCTGCTCTGCCGGAACAGCAGGATCCAGGTACTGCCTGAAGGTGATCAGTCCCTGCAGAAGAAAAGAGGTCTCAACAAGGTCTCCTCCGTTATCCTTCTCGCTGAAGGGCACTATACGGCCGGTAGAACCATTGAGCCAGTGCGGCCAGACACCGTGATAACGGTCACATGTTTCCAGGAAATCGAGTATCCTGGCCATATGCACCAGGCCTTCAGCCCTGGTAATGAACCCTCTTTCCATGGCAACAACCATGCCCATTATGCCAAATCCGGAGCCACCAGTGGTCACCACATCTCCCGATGTGTTGCGCTCTCTTGCAAGCCCGCTGACAGGATGGGCAAAGTCATAGAAGTATTTGAATGTCTGGCGTTGAATAAGATCCAGCAAAGCATCGTCGCTGATAAGGGGAAACTTGGGCGAAGGATCGAGGTCTGTATAAAAGCTGTTGCTGAAACCGTCAAAGGTATATCCGTTAATCCCTTTCAGGCCTGTGGATATTGTAAGCGAGTACTTTTTGTAATAGTCCAGCGGTGCCGTGGTTGTGACAGTAACCCTCTTATTGCCTTCCGAAAGAGCATATTGTACTGCCCCCTGGAAGAAGAAATATCCCTGGTAGTCAGATGGATCAAGTGGTTCAGAGAAATCAGCAACAATCGATACTGCGGTTCTCAGAATGTTCCGGGGGCTGACAGGGGGTAAAAACGGCTGACCGTTTACCGTTATGGAAGTGATAACCATCCTGCCATTCACGGTCTTAAAGCGGTATGTCACCCCCGGGAAAGTCTCCCTGTTCGCACCTCTGAGTGAAGAGGTAATCTCAAGCGTATAATCGGCAAAATGATCCAGGTTTGCCACAGGTTGCAGCACCACGCTCCTGTTGTCATCAATGAATGAAACGGATGCCGGCACCGCAGTAACGCCACCCTTCTTCAGCAGAACACTCTTTCTGGCTGAGGCGGTGTCAAGACTGTTGCTGAATTCCACAACAATATTCCTGTCAACAGGTATGTCCACAATTGCTGTCTGCAGATCAAGATAAACCGTTCCCACCCGTGCCCTGATGAGCTGAACGTTTCCCGGATCGGGTCCGGGATCATCCCTGTCACAGGAAATTGCCATGAGGGAGATTATGATCAGCCACGCTGCCGCCAACCTGTTGTGCATGATTCTGTTTTTTAAGAAGAGAGGGTCCGGGCACTTGCCTGGACCCTCTTCCTTGTTATTAAATGCGTATGTTACGGTTTCTCTGAGTTGTACATCAGTAGAATCTCGTTCTCCTTGATGGCCTTGTGCCATATGCGTATGTCATCAAGCTGACCCTTGAAGTGGTTGTTGGCAGGATTTGCATAATCAGCCCAGTCGTCGGTGATGGTCCTGTTATTCCTTCCCTGGATAAACCCTAGAGCCCACTTTTTGTCAGCGGCATTGCCGGCATACTTCAGCCCCGTCACACCTCTCTTGGCATCACCTGCAGGCCAGAGATTGAAGTCAAAGCTCTTCATTTTGACGCCGTCAAAATAGAGTGTTCCTACCTTTGTGGGAGCATCGTATGTATAAACTACGTGATACCAGTTATCCTTCAGCTTTGCCATCATTTCGGCAGCTGTCAGGCTCTTTGCATATGTCCATCCCTGCCATCCGAGGTCAGCCAGTGCGGGGAACCACATGTCCTCTGCTGCTGTGCCTGTTGCATGCTGGTACTGGATAGCGAATTTCGAACCGTCATAACCTCCGAAAATCTCATACTGAATGCCGTTCCAGCCTGCCAGACCCATTACGAAGTGACCGTTGGTCTTGCCTGTGGAGTTGGTCTTCACCCAGAATGCGATGGAGAAGCTGGTTGAATTCATCAGAAGGTCACCGTTGGGGATTTCAATGAGGCTGGTGGTGCCGTTGAATGTGGCAGCCTTGCCTGCAGCAGCCTTCCTGGAAGCAGTGTAGGTAATATCAATTATGTCAGCAGCAACCGGATCCCATGCTCCGATGATATCATTGGCGTTGTCCTCAAATGTGAAATGAGCAACGGCACCTGACGGAGCGAAGAAACCTTCGGTGGTGAACGTCCTCTGCAGCGGGGTTATGGCAAGGCCATCAACTGATTTGAGGCCGGCGCCGAAGCTAAGCTGGTAGAGTGTGCCGGTACCGAGACTGGCCTGCGGAACAATAGTGATGCTTTTTCCTGATGCAGTAATCGTCAGGGCAATAGGAGCATCATCATAATCCTGGATCATCGTGATGTTGGTTGCATTTGCCGTGGCAGGATCAACCTCAACATTAAAGGTGGCAACTATGGTAGGATTCACCGGTACATTTGTCGGTGAGGTTGCGCCGTTAAGGTCAATGGTGCCGGCAGTGAGCGAAGCCAGATTAAGCGGATCCGGATCCTTCTTGCAGCTGGTTAGCATCAGTGAAAATGCTGCAGCAAACAGAAGCAGACTTGTTAAAAGATGTTTACTTTTCATAAAGCTTTAGATTTAAGATTCAACATTCATTTTAATTTCAGAGTTATTTACCATTTTGGATTTTGCTGTAATGATCCCTGTGATATATCAATTTCGTTCTGAGGGATGGGCAAGAGCTCATGCTTTCCCGCCTCAAAACCCAGAGGGCCAAGCACTGTTGAAGCCCTGCCAGTGCGGACCAGATCCCAGAACCTGTGCCCCTCAAGAGCCAGTTCATGCCGCCTCTCATCAAGGATTGCCTGCCTGAGGGCGGTCTTTTCTGTCACGGTGACGTCTGGAAGAATTGCATTGTTACCCTGTCTTGCACGCCGTCTTACCTCATTGAGATAATTGAGTGCCTCCCCGGGTTTGTTGTTTTCGTTGAGCGCCTCGGCAGCCATCAGTAGTACATCGGCATACCGTATCAGCCTCCTGTTATGACCCCACTGAGTGATTGTGTTTGTCCCCGGATACCATACCTTCTGGTTGTAACACTCAACTTCCGTGACAATGCCATCAACAATAACCTCATCAGGGGTGGTTCCGTCACCAAGGATCAATATTCCGTCAAGGGTTTCCCCGAGATCAATGATGGTTGCATCAAGACGCGGATCACCGGGTTCAAATGAATTGCGCAGATTGAGCGAAGGTCTGTTGAAACCCCAGCCCCTGTTTGGCGATCCTCTTACCCCCTGGGTATTGGCATACTGGTTACCACCGGATCCCTCAACCTCCATGGCACCAATCTCAAAGACAGACTCCACTCCATGTTCACCGTTCTTACCGTTGGCATCAGCAAATACCGGTTCCAGGTCGTACTCGTCTGACAGAATAACCTCAAGCGCATAATCCTCGGCATTTTCAAAATCACCCCTGAACAGATATACCCTCGCCAACAGGGCCTTTGCAGCTCCTCTTGTGGCGCGTCCGGCATCATCAGCTCCGTAAAAGCTCTTTTCGGGAAGATGCTGGGCAGCAAACTCCAGGTCAGAAATTATCAGGGCATATATCTCATCCGCCGTTGAACGTGGGATTTTGGTATCAGGTGTCGTTGTTGTGACTTTAGGCACACCTCCGAACGCCCTGACAAGGTCAAAATAATACAGTCCCCTGAGGAAACTTGCCTCCGCTACGTACCTGTCACGCAACTCCACATTCATGTCTATGGAAGGAACCTTCTCAATCACAACATTGGCTCTTTTGATCCCCTCATAAAGGGCACTCCACCAGCGATCGAGCCCATCCTGGGTGGTAGTATGGGAGAACGTCTCATAAGGGCCTACAGTTGGCAGCTGGTCATTCGGGTTGCTTCCCTTGTGTGCATCGTCAGACATGATATCCAGGATAGGATAGCCTCCTGAATGATAAGCCCAGTTCCGGATTGAGACATATACTGCATTTGTGGCCAGCAAGGCATCCGATGCCGTTACCGGGAACGCCTCCTGAGTCAGCTCACCCTGCGGATCCTTTTGCAGGAAATCTTCACATCCCGTTGCAACAAACAGGGATGTAACTAGAAGGAATGATATTGTTATCTTGGTTTTCATCTTTCTTAGAATTGCAGGTTAACACCAATTGAATAGGTAGATGTTATAGGGTAGGCCCCGTAATCTATCCCGTTTGAAAGCACGTCATAGCTCCCGATCTCGGGTGTGTATCCGGTGTATCTTGTGAGAGTGTAAAGGTTGGTGCCTTTAATGTATACCCTGAGCTGCTGTATGTAAGCCTTCTGTGAAAGGGAAGCGGGCAGCGTGTAGCCCAGCGTGACACTCCTGAGCCTGAGAAAAGACCCATCGATTATGAACCTGTCTGACGGGGTGAAGTTATAACCCCCGAATGACGGCCTGGGCTCCGTGTTGCTTGTACCCGGCCCGGTCCATCTGTCAAAGACATGCTGCTCAAAGTTGTAGGGATCAGGACGAACCACCTCCTTCCCGTTGAAGATCTTGTTTCCTGTCTGCCCCTGGAAGTCAATGCCGAAATCAAGACCCTTGTACTCAATCATACCGTTGAACCCGAAGATGAACTTCGGTATCGGTGAGCCTATGAATGTACGGTCACGGCCATCAAGGACCTCGTCACCGTTAACATCAACGAACCTCAGATCTCCCACTCCTGCCTGTGAAGAGTGCGGATAAGCCGCCAGCTCATCTTCACTCTGGAAGATGCCGTCAGTCCTGTATCCGTAGAAAGCACCTATCGGAAGTCCTACCCTGCTGAGCGTCACCGGCCTGCCGTCACCGAGGTAACCGCCGATAAGCGTGGAGTCGACACCGCTGTTGCCACCTATATCAAGTACTTCATTATGAATCGTCGAACCAAGCACTCCTGCCGAATAGGTAATCTCCCCAACCTTCTCCCTCCAGTTAAGGCTGAACTCAAAACCCCTGTTCAGGACTGATGCAGCATTGTACCTCACCTTCTGACCCTGGCCGTTGCCGAGATGACCGGGTGTTGAGAGTTCAACAAGGATGTCATTCGTGACCCTGTTGTAAAAGTCAAACTCACCTGTCAGCCTGTTGGAGAGAAGACCTATCTCAGCCCCGACATCTGTCTGAGTGGTGCTCTCCCACTTAAGGTCAGGATTTCCGCTCTTCCCGTACGTGGCAGCCGGAACTGGAGAATCAGGATTGCCAAGGACGGCTATTATTGAAGACTGCACCCTTGCATAACGGTCATAATAGTTTATCTTCTCGTTGCCGATGATACCCCAGCTAGCCCTGAACTTAAGCTTTGAAATCCATTCAACCTGGTTCATGAAAGGTTCATTTCCTACGTTCCAGCCGATTGCAACTGACGGGAAATTTGAAAAACGGTTCTCCTTTGTGAATTTGGAGGAGCCGTCACGCCTGAATGTGACCGTGGCAATGTACTTGTTGTTGAAAGTATAGTTGGCGCGGAACAGGTAGGACATCATCGAATAATACAAACCGGCATCAACACCGTTTGAAATCGACTGAATTGTATTGACATTGTTTGCCGGGTCATATATATATGACGGACTGATATACCAGAAATCAGATCCGTCACGCAATACATTCTCTCCCGGGATGCTCGTGAACTCTGAAGATGACTCCTGCATCGTGAACCCTGCCACAATATCGAGGGAGTGTATATCTGCGAATGTATTCCTATAACTTATTGTATTCTCCCACAGCCAGTTAAGATTATCTGAACTCCCTTTGTAAATGTCACTCAGAACGTTCTGCTGCTGCGAGGCTGTTCCGTCCGGATTATATACCGTATATGCCGGAGTAAAGCTCATAGACTTGTTGTATGAGGCGTCCACACCGAGGCTCGATTTCAGGGTAAAAGCCTTCATGATTGTTGCTTCGGCAAAGATGTTGCCTACACCCCTGACACCCTTCCTGAAATCATTCGAATATTCAAGTGAAGCCAGGGGGTTGCCAACGTTGTAGACAACAGCATAATCGCCGTTGTCATAGTAAGGCTTCAGCACAGGCTGGGCACGGTAGACCGCATATGTGACATTGGGCGCGTTCTGTTGATTGTATGGGGCTATTGTAAGGTTGTTGCCTAGCTTCAGGAATGGAGTAAGGTTATATGTATTGTTAAGTTTGAGTGTGATGCGGCTGTAGTTCGATTTATCGATGATGCCGTCCTGGATAAACGCACCTATACCCACATAATACTGGGTCAGCTTTGTAGCCCCGGTAACGGAAAGCTGATGATTGTGTATCGGGGCAGTGGAGAACACAAGATCCTGCCAGTCAGTATTGGGTACAAGATCTACGTTGTTGTATGACCCCGCTATTATCTCATTTGATATTATTGCAAATTCCCTCCCGTTAAGAAGGTCAATTTTCTTTGCCAGATGCTGGATGCCGAATTCTGAACTGATATTGAAGCTCGCCTTTTCCTGCCCGATCGTGCCTGTTTTAGTTGTAATTATAATAACCCCGTTTGCACCCCTTGATCCATAAATGGCCGTGGCCGAAGCATCCTTAAGTACCTCCATGGAGGCGATGTCAGATGAATTCAGGAACGAAATGTCATCAAGGATCACCCCGTCTACCACAAAAATCGGAGAGGAATTATTGAATGTTCCTACCCCGCGTACCCTTACTGCCGCCCCGGCACCCGGGGCTCCGCTGGTGCTTATAACCTGTACACCTGTTACTTTGCCCTGCAATCCCTGCTCTGCATTCAGCGATGTAACCTTCAGCAGGTCATCAGTCTTCACCGAGCTCACCGAGCCAGTGAGGTCACTCTTTCGGACGATCCCGTAGCCGATCACAACTACCTCTTCCATCACGGTGGTCTCTGTGGCCAGTACCACGTTTATCTGGGTTCGTGAACCTACAGGGATCTCCTGTGTAACCATCCCAACCATCGAAAACACCAGGGTATCAGATGGCTGGGCAGTGATGCTGTATGACCCGTCTGCACCGGACATCGTTCCCCGGAAGGTGTTCTTGACAAGAACAGATACACCCGGAAGCGGTATATTCTGATCGTCAGCCACCGTTCCTTTTACAGTTACCTGGGCAGACAGCATACCCACGGAAAAGTGGAACAAAAACAGAATTGAGAAAATTTCTTTCATTGCGGTCAGATTTTTAACCAAGTTATGAAGTGTCAACCACCTATTAAACAAATAACTCCGTAGTTTGATTTTCTCAATAACGGAATGGTCAAATGCACATACCTATACAATACCTCAACAACGTAATGCATGTCATTGTTCTATAATTTGTTACAATTTGTCTATTTGGGAAATCAATTCTGACTGGAAATACACTCCCGACAAGGTCCGCTGGCATAAAATAGCCCGAAAAAAAGGGAGGAGCATGTGCCCCTCCCTTTTTAACTTATAATATCTAAAGGTCTGTTCAGTATCCCAGAGTAAACTCCTTTTCCGTGGCAGGAATGCCTTCCTTCATCCAGGCCGGCATCGGCTCTCCTTTTAAATAGTGGTGGAAGAACTGCGCCATCCTCTTCTGGAAGTCGATCCTGTTGGGCAGTTTCTGCGCCCAGTGAGGCTCACCGTTGTAGTTCAGCAGCCAGGCCGGTTTGCCAAGGCGCCTCATCGCAATGAAGAACTCAATTCCCTGGTACCATGGAACGGCTCCGTCCTGGTCATTGGCCATGATTAGGATCGGCGTCTGCACCTTCTCGATAGCAAAAAGCGGCGAGTTCTCCCAGTAGAGATGCGGCGCCTCCCATATTGTGGCACCGATGCGACTCTGCTGATGCTCATACTGCATCGAGCGGTTGAAACCCGTCTCCCACCTGATGCCACCGTAGGCACTGTACATGTTGACCACAGGCGCACCCGACTCAATTGCGGCAAAGAGATTCGTCCTTGTGGCAAGATAAGCCACCTGGTAACCGCCCCAGCTGTGACCCTGGGCGCCTATATGCTTCTCGTCAACAAAGCCCTTTTCAATGAGCGACATGACTCCGGGCATGACGCAGTTGTATGCGCTCTGGCCGGGGTACCCGTCAATATAATAGACATCCGGATTGAAGATAAGATAGCCGTGACTTGTATAGTAATGATAATCGATCGTTGACCTTCCCGGCTCCGGAATCCTGTGCCTGTTAAGCTCGGTTGAACTCTTTTCATAGAAGTTCACAATCATCGGATACTTCTTTTTCGGGTCAAAGTTCTCAGGCTTGTACAGCAGTCCTTCAAGTTCGCGTCCGTCAAGCGAGGTCCAGCGAAC
Source organism: uncultured Rikenella sp. (assembly GCA_964621005.1). Taxonomy (GTDB): domain Bacteria; phylum Bacteroidota; class Bacteroidia; order Bacteroidales; family VadinHA17; genus SR-FBR-E99. The sequence goes on along the minus strand of CAZUIF010000013.1, from coordinate 48,153 downwards.
CAGCTCTGCTGTCCCCCATACATAATCCCTCTGCTGCGGGTTGGCATCAGTAAGCCTCTTCTCAGTTTTGAACGAAAGATCAGAAAGCAGGTAGTCAGGGAATAATCCGAAGTTTTCCTTTGTATAGATGAGGCTCTGGGATTTCCTGGCCTTTACCGGGGTACCAAGGCTGTAGTCACCCCCTGTAAGCCTGGCAGGCGAGTCTTTCTTTCGCAAGTCAAACGAATAGAATCCCTCTGCACGGGTGCCCTCATTAACACCAATAAGGTATTGCTTTACTGAGGGATCGATATAATCATTTTCCGGGTCAAGGTCAATCAGCCGGTATTTGATACCCTCCTTCCTGCCGTTGGCAGTAACATTCAGAGGAGGCCGCGAAGCAACCGGATCAAGTGACCAGATATCATATTTGTCCGAGACGAGGAAGGCTTTGTCATCCTTAAGCCATCCTGCTGCCGGATATGAGCCGGGCAGGTCAGGAACGTCGTTAAGTTCATCCCACACCCTCAGTGTTGAAGGATTTGTCAGCCTGGCCTCCTTTCCTGCTTCCATGTCACGGGCATACCATGAACTGTCTGCCTCCTGATACCAGTACAGATACTTTCCGGCAGGTGAGAACCGCATTCTTCCCCTGAAATTTTCCTTTATTTTAATTGCATTGCCTGTCATGATATCAACTGTCCACACATCGTTGGCAGCATCTCCTTTCCACATCGACTCAAGGTCATACGGGAGAGAGGAGAGACCCACAGCTCTGGCACCGTCACCCTTATCCGGAATCATGATCTCAGGCATCTCTGCCGTGGCAAGCTGAACCACTTTCCCGAGGTCGGAATGGAAAACGGCTGTGTATGTTTTCTTCATGTCCCTTGGCTTTCTGATTACCTGGGCAGTGTGAAGAATCCCTTCTGACCAGTGCCATACATCAACAACCGCGCGCTCCTCCTCGAGTACAGTTGTGTCCCTTATCTTATAAGCAGGGGAGGTTCCGAAAAACAGCCTCGGAGAATTCTCTGCAAATGTCAGGCGGGCATTTTCATTGATGATCCAACCTTCAGGCAGCCCGGCTGCCCCCTGCGATGCGGCAACAGCAGCCAATCCCTTGCCGTTCCATGAGCATAGAGAGAATGTATTGCCTGCCTTGTCCTTTTCGTCAAATGAGAGGATGAATGCCGCCCTTTCTCCCTTCTTGTCCATAGCAAGCTGACGGTATTTCGCCTTACCTGTGTATAGCACGCTTTTCTCCCCTTTGCCGAGATCAATTATGGCAACACCCGGCTCTGCGCCGTTACCGTCACCCGTCGTGGCATACATCAGCTTTGCCGCCTCTTCGGCGAAGAGGAAATCTGTCACAAACATGACGCTGTCAGTGCCTCCGTCAGCCAGATTTCTGATATACAGCGTATAACCGTTATCAGCCGACTGACTCCTGGGTTTCTTTGGTTTCTCCCCGCCCTTGCCTGCCGTATCGGCCGGAGCTGCAGGCTTCTCCTTTAGGGGTTCAGTCTGCCATGCGATCCATCCTGACCACTTTGAAGGGGCTTTGTAGGACTTAAGCCTGTGAACCGTGTCGGTTACGCCGGCAGCAACATTATAAATGCCCAGCTTGTCAAGCGGCATATCCTCCTTTTTTGTCTTTTTGAGTTTGAGGGCTCTCACCTCTTCATCAGGAGCCTTTATTGTAAAGAAGACAAATTTCGAGTCAGATGAAATTGCCGCTCCTGTTGCACAGTTGAATGTAGCCTTCAGGTTCCCGCTGCCGTCATACAGTGTGACAACCGGATCTCCCTGGGAAGGTTCGGTTTTGAATGCTATGAGTGATCCGTCGTCTGAAATGGCTCTTTCAGTAATCCGTTTCCAGGTAACAAGATCATCAATTGTCAACGGCTTCTTTTCCTGCGGAAATGCCTGTAATGCCAATAAAAGCATGAGCAGGGCCGATAAGTTTCTTTTCATAGGTGAGAAAATTTGTTTATGGCTTAAAAATAACATTTTATTGATGCCGCAATATATGTTTTACAAACCACCCAGATGACCGGCACAAGTAATTCAGTCATTTTTCCTAATTTTGATCTGCCTGCCGGAACGATGTGACAGTACGTCCGGGACAGGTGATTCCTCGGCCCCTTGGTGAAGGGAATCATTCCTTTGTCTGAGAAAACCTGAAACGGAACTGGTAAAATGAACAGATTATCCAAAATGCTTTTACGCCTGCCCTTACTGCTCCTGATGGGAGCCTTGCCGCTGACTTCGGCCTCACAGGGTAACGTGGTTACGGGGATAGTCACTGACAACAGGAACGTCCCTGTCGTGGGAACCCGGATATGCCAGGTGAATACCTCCAACTGCACCACCTCGGACGTGAACGGCATCTTTCACCTTCTTCTTGAACCGACCGGTGACATGAGCCTCAATATTACATGCCCCGGATTCAACCCTGTCGAAAAGACAATCAGTGACACAACATCATTCCCGGTTGTGATTGCCCTCACCCCAATGTATATCCCGGATGAAGTCTTTACAACTGATTTTCCTGAAAACGAAGGAACTGATGTTATATCACGTTCATCGCTCGGCATGGACGTCCTTTTTACCGACTTCTCTGAGTTCAGAACCCTTCTCGGCTCCTTCAACACTGACGCAATGGACTATTTTGCCGTTACCGGACCTGAAATAGGAGCTTCCTTCCCGAGGTTTTACACCGGATTCGGCCTGGGAATGGGGTACAGTTACAAAAATGTTTATGACACGATAGCCGTAGACCTGAACAACACCCAGTACAAGCTTACCTTCGGCTATGATATTATAAGCTCACACAGGATAAGGATGACACCCCAGGTATCCCTGAGATGGCTGAAGTACAGACTGAGAAACTATTCTGCAGACAAAAAGGTGACCCTGGAAGAGTACCTCCGTGACAAAGAGACAGATCTTAGGTTCAATCAGACCATCGCGACAGCGGGGATTAACGTGGAATATCTTATGTACTCAGGGAACAAAGAGAGAAGTGATTACTGGTCATTTGGCATATTCGGAGGTTACGCAGCAAAACTTAACAGGAAACCCTGGATAAGGTCTGACGGAAACCGCATCACCACCTCAGGCGCCATCCGACTTCAGCCGTTCACCGCTGGCATAAGCCTCTCCTACTATACAAAATCAAAATAACCAAACTGCATTTCTGTATTTACCATGAATTCTCATTGTACAAAATTCCTCTCCTCGCTGCTCAACGCTGCCGGAGGCAAAGTTACCGTGTATGCCCTGGCAGCATTATCAATCTTTTCAGGCTCCCATAAACTTGCTGCACAGTCCGGTGAAACCGGATCGGGAAAAGATTCCCTGGCAGCTTTTTTAAACATGACCAGCACCGGAGGATTCTCTCCCGGTGAAGCCTGCGTGACCAAAATACAGGCACAGGAATTCAATAAGGGTTTGATAATTAACCCTGAAGGTCTGATTGCAGGGAGGTTCCAGGGTTTGATCACCAGGCTGGCGGACGGTTCCCCATCTGCAGGTTACTCCCTGGAAACCATGCGCAATTCGTCATTTAACCCCTCACTGTCACCGCTTATGGTTGTCGACGGGATGCCTGTTATGGGCATACCTCTGCTTCTTCATCCGCATGACATTGAATCCATAACCTGGTTAACCGGAGGCCAGGCGTCCGGATACGGCAGCCTCGGACGTAACGGAGTAATGCTTATTGAGACCCGGAAAGGCCGCGACGGGTTCCATGTATCTTATTCCGGACAGGTTGCTATTTCGTCTGTTAAAAAATACGGGGTACTGACAGGCGACCAGGTCAGGGAAGCGCTTCTTGAATATTACCCTGAAGATCCTGAGTTCCTGGAGCTAGCCGGCAGTTCGAACACAGACTGGCAGGACGGGATATACCGCACAGCAATCAGTCATGATCATCACCTTGGAATCTCAGGTACAATCGCAACAGTGCCTTTCCGCTTTTCGGCCGGGCAGACCCTGGCACAGGGAACAATCAGATCCTCAGAATACAGAAGAACATCATTGACAGGCAGAATTGATCCCTCTCTCCTGCACGATCATCTGAAGATCACCCTGGCTGCATCAGGAAACCTGACCGGTGAGGAAATACAAGGCGGCATCCGTCTGCCCTACTATGCAGCAATTGCAGATCCCACTGCTCCGGTTTATGTAAACAATGATCCGGCTCAGGGTTACACAGCAAGACCCATGTTTATCAACCCGGCGGCAATGCTTGCTTATAATGAGAACAGCAGCAAGCCGAAACAGTTGTCGGCATACCTCGCTGCAGACTACAGGTTTCAAATGCTCCCCGGCCTGAATATCGGGCTGAAGGCAGCAGCCACAGGCCACTCTGATAAGGCAGGAGAGATTTTTGCGTCAGGGGGCGTCATTCCAATTGTGAGCGGGTTCAGATCTGCACTGGACCAGTCACTGAAGACCAGATTCCTTGACATTTCGGCAGGTTATGCAACCACCGTAAAAAGCATTGAAGGCAAACTTCAGGTGAGGGGAGGTTTTTTCATGCACTGGCTGGGAAGTGAAATCAGAGAAATTACAACTGACTACAACAATCCTGATATGATATATTTAAACAGCCGTTCCGCCTCAGAAAGATCCGGAACATCTGTTTACGGAATGGCTGATTTCTCAGTACTGAACAGGTACTTCATTTCGGCCGTCTTAAGAGAAGAAAGCTTCTCGGAATTTGCAGCAGAAAACAGGAGCATCCTCTCCCCGTCATTTTCGGCAGAATGGAACATTGCACACGAGCCGTTCTTTCCGTCCGGCGGATTCATTGATGATCTTGCCATCAGCATGACCTGGGGTTCAGCAGGTGCTCTGCCCCTCTTCCCGTCAGGCTCAGGCTCGTATTCTCCGGACCTGAAACCGGAATCAGTCAATTATTTCATCTCAGGGCTCAGGATTGCATTGCCGGAAAATCGCCTGAGACTGTCACTGATCGGATTCATCAACAAAAACAGGGACATGCTCACTGAGGTAAACCTTCCGTCAGGCTCAGACTTCAGCGCCACCCTGCTTGTCAACACCGGTGCCGTTGACAATAAAGGGATTGAAATGAGAGCTGAAGCGAATATTCTGAGCGGAGACAAATTTGAATGGGATGCTGCTCTTCATTTCACACTCAGGGAAAACAGGGTTAATGACCTTGGAAACGGTATAAACAGCGTCAGGACAGGCTCCGTCCCGCTGATACCCTACGCTTACGTCCTGATACAGGAGAGAGACAGACCTGTCAATACCTTTTATCTCCTGAATCAGGTGTATGATGAAAACGGGAAACCCATCCAGGGATTATACGAAGACTTCAACAACAATGGCATTTCCGGCATGGATGACAGGTATTATGGCCATTCAACCGATCCTGAATTTGCCGCAGGCATATGGTCATCAGTCAGGTACGGCAACTGGGAGTTCTCATTTTCAGCCAGCTCCCTGGCCGGCAACTGGAATTACAATATTGAAAGTGTTTTCGGCAACTACGGGAGTATGGTCTCAAACGGCGGATTGCGAAATATTTCCAACCTGGTTTATGAGTCCGGGTTGACAGGCATAGCCCCTTATTCAGACTATCATATGCAAAACGGATCGTTCCTGAGACTCGATTTTGCAAGCCTGAAACATACATTCCGCAATGTTTCTGAAAAAAATGTTGATATCAGTCTGGAGGCAACTTTACAGCATGCCCTGGTGTTAACTGCTTACAAGGGGGCGGATCCTGATATTGCCGGAGGACTCCCAGCGTACCGGTGGCCGGTACCACGGACTGCATCCCTCAGACTGAATATTGATTTCTGAAACAGGCCGGCGAAACCGTGACAGTTATATAATGGCATTGTTCAATGACATAAAAATAAACTTACTGAAATGAAATACAGAATTCTTGGAAAAACAGGATTTGAGGTCTCGGAGATCTCACTTGGAACATGGCAGGTTGGCGGCAAATGGGGATCGAAATTCGATCATGCACTTGCTGAATACATCATCCGCGAGGCTATTGACAACGGTGTCAACTTTCTTGACACGGCAGATGTGTATTCTGACGGTGAAAGTGAAAAAGCTGTCGGCAAGGCCGTAAGGGAATCGGGCGCAAAAGTCCGGGTGGCAACCAAATGCGGCAGGCAGATTAACCCTCATGTAAACAAGGGATACACACCGGAAGTCCTTCGCGGTTATGTAGAGGACTCGCTCCGCAGGATCGGCACTGACTGCATTGACCTGATCCAGCTGCACTGCCCCCCCACGGAAGTTTACTACAGGCCCGAAATTTTTGGCGAGTTTGAGAAACTGAGAGAAGAAGGAAAGATCCTCAACCTGGGCGTAAGCGTTGAAAAGGTGGAGGAGGCAATCAAGGCAATAGAGTTTGACAATGTCACTACTGTCCAGATAATTTACAACATCTTCCGCCAGCGCCCCTCCGAAAAGTTCTTCGCAATGGCGAAGGAAAAAAATGTCGGACTGATCATCCGTGTTCCGCTTGCCAGCGGCCTCCTCTCCGGGAAATTCGGACCTGACACCCGTTTCGCCCCCGGCGATCACCGGTTCTTTAACCGCAGCGGAATGTTCTTCGACAAGGGAGAGACCTTCTCGGGTGTACCTTACGAGACAGGCCTCCGGGCTGTGGCCAGGCTAAAGGAAATTTTTCCTGAAAATACCCCTCTGGCGCAAGTAGCACTGCGCTGGATACTGCTGCGCGAAGAAGTCAGCTGCATAATTCCGGGAGCATCTTCTCCTGACCAGGTGGGGTCGAATCTCGGAGCAATGGAATTTTCGGGCTTTACGAAGGAACAGGAAATGGCTGTCAGCACCATCTATGAGGAGGATATTAAACCGCTGGTTCACCAACTCTGGTAACCTCGCTGACAGCCGTGATCTGAACCGGCTCATGCCACTCCAGACTGCCAGCCGGACATGTCAGTGATGCCCCGGAGGAGTTTTTCCGCCACTCACCGGCCATATACCGCATTTTACCCGCCGGCTTAAAGGCGTATCCGGTTGTTTGTTAATATATTTGTTCTGTGATCGCTGTAGCAGGCATCATGTAACGGGAACAAAACACCATTTAAACTAATACCTGATGGCTTTTAACGGATCGGCGCTTGTAATAGGCGCCGGGATTGGGGGCATAACCACTTCATTATTCCTTGCGGAACACGGATATGAGGTCGATGTATATGAAAAGAACGTCGTCGCAGGCGGAAGATGCGGACAGATCGTACGCGACGGGCATCGCTTCGACCTCGGAGCAACGATGATCCTGATGCCTGAAGTATATCGCGACGTATTGCGGTCACTCGGACTCACAATGGAGGACCTGAAATTAAAGCCCCTTGATGACATCTACACTCTCTGGTTTGATGACGGAACCAGTCTTGCCTTTACAACTGACCAGGCGCGTATGGAGCAGCAGCTCGAAAAAATCGAGCCGGGAAGCTACAACAGGGCGAGGGAATACGTCAGAACAGGATTCGGGCTCTACACTGTGGCATTCGCAAAGCTGCTCGGCCGGAACTTTACCAGGTTCTTTGATTTCTTCAATCTCAGAAACACTCTCCTGCTTGTAAAACTAAAGACATATCTCAATCATTACCGTTATACTGCGCGCTTCTTCAGGTCTGAACACCTTCGGATGGCGTTCACTTTCCAGAATATATATGTAGGGCAGAATCCGTTCAGCGCTCCCGCTCTCTTTTCAATGATTCCATCTGCAGAACTTTCTGAGGGCTCAATGTTCCCCGAAGGAGGAATGGGAGCCATCACCGAAAGACTGATGGTAAAGGCACAGGAAAAAGGTGTAAGGTTCCATTTTGCAAAACCCGTCAGGGAAATCCGCGTCGCGGGACGAAAAGCAACCGGTGTCATCTTCACTGACGGCAGTGAGGCCCAGGCCGATGTGATTGTGGCCAATGCCGACCTCCCCTATGTATACCGGGAGCTTTTGCCACACAGTCTCAAATCATGGCGCCTCAGCCGCATGAAATACTCCTGCTCGGCACTCGTGCTTCACTGGGGACTTGACAAACAGTACCCGCAACTCGGGCATCACAGCACCTTCCTGTCTGACAGCTACCGAGAAGGACTTGATAAAATATTCACCGACAAATCGATGGGCGATGACCCATGCTTCTACATCCATGCACCGGTGCGAACAGACCCGACTGCAGCCCCTGAAGGATATGATACCCTTTCAGTTGCCGTGGGAGTAGGTCATCTTGACCCGAAACACCCGCAGGACTGGGGGCGGCTGGCAGACAAGGCACGGGAGGTGGTCTTCAGAAAACTGAAAAAGATAGGGATAGATGATATCGAGGCACATATAAGGTTTGAGATCGTTACAACACCGGGAAACTGGGAGGAGGCTCTGAATGTGTCAAAAGGTTCAGTTTTCGGAAGCCTGGGCCATAACATACTCCAGATGGGATACTTCAGACCCCACAACAGGGACAGACGATACAGAAACCTCTATTTTACCGGCGGCAGTACGCATCCGGGGAATGGAATTCCCATGGTACTTATGTCGGCAAGACTTGTGGCTGAAAGGATTATTAACGAACAAAATATACCGCAGGCGGGGAACAGATGAAAACCAGGGATCAGTTCACGGCAATATTTGAGTCAATTGACTTCGCGAAGATAATTGACCATCCCAACATCCTTATTGCAGCAAATTTCTGGGACAATGAGAGGTATTGTGCCGCCCGTACCTGCTACCGCTTCATGAGGGCACTCGACGACCTGATCGATAATCATAAAGCTGAGCATATGGGCATCAGGGTCGATGAAAGGGAGGGCTTTGCTTCCGATATCAGACAGTGGATGGGTATGCTTGAAAAGCCGCTCAGCAGTACTCCCTTCAACAATGAGCTGGGCTATACAGTGGAGAGGTTCAGGATTCCTCTCTGGTCGCTTGAGGCATTTGCCGAATCAATGCTTTACGACGTCACCCATGACGGCTTTGCAACCCTGGATGATTTCATTAAGTATTCAGGAGGAGCATCTGTGGCACCGGCCTCCATCTTCGTCCATCTTGCCGGTCTGCAGGAGAAGGACGGTATCTATCTTGATCCTCCGTTTGATGTCCGGAATACGGCTGAGCCGTGCGCCATGTTCAGCTACTTCGTGCATATAATCCGCGATTTCCGGAAGGATCAGCTTAACAATCTCAGCTATTTTGCAGATGATGTAATGAAGCGGCACGGTCTCACAAGGGCAGACATGGGTGCTATGGCCCGGGGGTCGGCTCTTACCGACGGATTCCGTGCCATGATGCGCGAATATCTGGCTATAGCTGATCACTACCGTCTTGAAACCCTCAGGATTATGGAACAGGTATGCCCGCTGATGGAACCAAGATACAGGCTCAGCCTGGAGATTATTTTCGAGCTGTACATGATGGTCTTTGAACGCATTGACCCTGACCGCGGTACATTTTCCTCTGAAGAGCTCAATCCCACCCCCGCCGAGACAAGGGAGAGGGTGAGGCAGGTCATTTGCACCTCAAAATAACCGGCAGTGTTCAGGAAGATCCCCCATACCTATGTAATCGTCTTCAGCATTGTGGTCCTGTGTGCGGTGCTGACATGGATTGTACCCGGAGGTGCATTCCAGAGAGAGACTGTAAACGTGAACGGCATTGACCGCAGCGTGGTTGTGCCGGGATCATTTCACTACACAGAAAAGAACCCACAGACATGGCAGGTGTTCTCAGCACTGTTCGACGGATTCGTTGACAGGGCAGACATCATTGTTTTCATACTGATTATCGGCGGCGCATTCTGGATAATGAATGAGAGCAAGGCCATCGACGTGGCAATCGGTTCAGTGCTCCGTTTCACCAAAAAGATTGGGAACAGGGGTATCATAAAAGCCATAGGGGTTGACAACCTGATCTTCATAGTTATCATGACAGTATTCAGCTTCTTCGGAGCTGTCTTCGGCATGAGCGAGGAGACCATAGCATTCACTGTCATATTTGTCCCCCTGGCCGTCTCAATGGGATATGACTCAATAGTGGGTGTGTCACTCTGTTTCGTCGCTGCAGCCCTGGGATTCGCCGGAGCCTTCCTCAATCCGTTTACCATAGGGATTGCACAGGGGCTGTCAGACCTTCCTCTCTTCTCGGGGCTGGAATACAGGCTGGTCATGTGGGTAATTATCAGTATTGCAGGGTTTGCCTTTATTTTATTATATGCCAGGAAAATCAGAAAAGATCCCAAACGGTCTCCGGTACATGATGATGATGACTACTGGCGCAGGCTGCACTCAGAAACAGCCATGAGGATTGAATATCATACCCCTGCCTCCGCATGGGTTACCTGGGTTATCCTGACCGCAGTGATGATTATTTTCTCTGTATTCTTCCCGGTCTCATCCCTCACCTTCGGCGAGAATCAGCTGAAGGTACCTGCGGTACCGGTACTGGCAGGACTTTTTGCCTTTACAGGCCTGCTTACACTGAGAAAATCAGTTCACTTCTTTATCCTGAATCTATTGCTCTTTACAATACTTTTCCTGATTACAGGTGTTATGGGCTACGGGTGGTACATCATGGAAATAGCCACACTCTTCTTCGCCATGGGACTGGCCTCAGGGATTGCAATGGGATATGATGCCAACAGGATAACTAAACTTTTCCTTGACGGTGTTAAGGATATACAATCTGCCGCACTGATAGTAGGTCTCGCCGGTGGAATCATAATCATTCTTGAGAATGGCAATATCATTGACACCCTGCTCTACAAACTTTCGGAAACAATCTCAGGAGCAGGAAAGATGGCTTCCATAAGCATGATGTACATCACCCAGACTGTCATAAACCTGTTTATGCCCTCTGGCTCTGCCAAGGCTGCCCTTACAATGCCTGTGATGTCGCAGTTTTCTGACCTGATAGGTGTATCAAGACAGGCCACTGTGGTGGCATTTCAGCTTGGCGACGGATTCACAAACATGATAACACCCACTTCAGGAGTTCTACTGGGGGTACTGAGCGTTGCCAGGATCCCATATGAAAAATGGTTCAAATGGGTACTGCCGTTCATCCTCATCCTGTTCTTCCTGGGATTCCTGCTGCTGATACCGACAGTCACTCTGCATCTGAAGGGATTCTGACTTTACCAGTAACCTCCGGAATAAAGGAAAGCCGCCTGCTCAAAAGCAAACGGCTCTGCCTGTAAGGTTTATTCCCGGTTTTGCTGCTGTACCCTTCAATCAGAAGTTATAACCTACTGACAGCCCGAAACCGGTATTCTTCAGAAATGAGTCATTATCGTATTCGTCGACATCAGGAATCATATCCAGAAGCCCAAGCTGAGCGTTGAGCCTGAACCAGAGACCCATGCTGAGCTCATAACCTGCAAATATATCAGCCCCTGCATCGAAACGCCTGTAATAGGCATTATCAAGATCCCAGTATTCTTCAGGAGTAATATTACTCTTGAATTTCACCTTCTGTTCATACAGTATCGGAGAATAGTCAACCTTCTGGCTGCCCGCAACTCCGAATGCGACATATGGTCCGAATCCTACCACGATATGGCCGCTGCCGAACTCAGGTTTGAAAAGCAGGTGGAGGGGCAGGTCTATGTAGGAGATCCTTGTTGTTGTGTGATACTCGTTGTCACTGGCCTTTGTGGGCAGGAGTCCTTCATTGTTCAACGAACCCTTTTGCGAGAAGAGCAGACCGGTCTGGAAATAAAAGTCAGTGGCAATCGGTATCGAAGCACTCACACCTGCATGAAATCCGACGATCAGCCCGTTGGTGATTTTGTCACCGTCATTGTCCTTACCAACCATGTTCTGGAAGTTGGGCCCGGCAACAATGCCAAAGTCGACCTGGGCCAGCAGCGCAGACACAGAAAGAACTGAAATTGCAATAACAGACAAAAATTTCTTTTTCATAATTTAACTGTTTGGTTAATATAAATGTTCTGGATATATCATTTACCGGCTTTGGCCGCTGCTTCTGAAATCATCTTTTCATTGGCGGTAATGAGGAACTCAACCCTTCTGTTCTGTGCCCTTCCCTCCTCGGTTTCGTTGTCATATTTGGGCAGTGTTTCACCAAATCCCTTTGTGGTTATTCTCTCACCCTTTATCTGGTTTGCTGTCAGATAATCTGAAACAGATGTTGCCCTTTTCACAGACAATGTCTGGTTGTAGCTATCGGTCCCCTTGCTGTCAGTGTGACCCTGAACTTCAATGTTGGTTTCAGGATATGTGTTGAGAACCTTCACAAGCTTGTCAAGATTGGCTCTGGCATCTGCAGAAAGGTTTGACTGGTCAAAACCAAACAGCACTGCACTGCTGAATTCAACAACAATACCTTCCCCAACGCGCTCCACTTTGGCATCCGGCACTGTCTGCTCGATCTCAGCTGCCTGCTTATCCATCTCACGACCTATGATGGCACCTGTTGCACCGCCTACAGTGGCCCCTATTATGGCACCCATGGCAGTGTTTCCGGCTGCCTTGCCTATTACCGCACCCATTGCCCCGCCTGCGGCAGTACCCACTGCAGCACCTTTTGTGGTCTTGTTCATAGATGCACATCCTGAAAGAAGCAGGGACGCAACCACCAGGACCATTAAAACAATTTTGATCTTCTTCATGTCTCTGATTTTTTTGTTAAACACTTATATTATCCGATTGTTCCCCTATTTCTTCATTGCTTTTGTCAGGATACCCATTACACCGCGTATGAAGGTTGCAGATGTCAGCACCTTCACAACAGGATGGGTTGCACTCCTTCTTCTTGCAGGTGTGCGGGTTGTGGTACGGGTTGTCCTTCCGTAGCCCCTTCCGTAATCCCTGTCATAGTTCCTCTGGTCTTCCTTCCTGGCCTCTGCTTCTTTCCTTTCCTCCTCCGCATCACGGATCTTCCTCTCGAGCATCTCGGCCGCACTCTCAGGATCAACTACCCTTGAATATTTCGACACCAGTTGTGATGAGCGGTTTATGGAACTGATTTCCTCCTGGGAAAGTATATCCATCCTGCTCATCGGTGCCCGAACCATCATCACGGCAAGCGGAGTGGGTATCCCCTTCTCATTCAGTGCCGTAACCAGCGCTTCACCGGTACCCAGTGATGTCAGTGTCTCCTCTGTCCTGTAGAACTCTGATATCGGGAAATTCTCCGCGGTCAGCTTGATGTCCTTCCGGTCATTAGCCGTGAAGGCACGAAGTGCATGCTGCACCTTGAGGCCAAGCTGGGCCAGTACTGACGATGGGACATCCATAGGGTTCTGGGTTATGAAGTAGACTCCTATCCCCTTCGAACGGATCAGCTTGACTATAGTTTCAATCTGCTCCAGCAATACCTTGCTCGCCTGATTGAAGATCAAATGAGCCTCATCTATGAAAATCACCAGTTCCGGTTTGGGAAGATCTCCCTTCTCCGGCATCGTATTGTAAACCTCGGCAAGCAGTGACAGCATGAATGTTGAGAAAAGCTTCGGCTTGTCCTGTATGTCAGTCAGTCTTATGATATTGATATACCCGTTGCCGTTTGGGTCCCTGCGCATCAGGTCCCTTACATCGAATGACTCTTCACCGAAGAACAGGTTGGCACCCTGCTGCTCCAGTTCTATTATCTTACGCAGCATCACACCTGTTGATGAGGATGACATGGCACCGTATTCCTTCTCAAGCTCCTCCTTGCCTTCTCCCGTGAGATACTGTATCACCTTGCGTATGTCCTTGAGATCGATAAGCCCGAGCTGATTGTCATCACAGTATTTGAAAATAATTGACATGATGCCGGCCTGAACATCATTTAGGTCAAGCATCCGCGAAAACAACACAGGTCCGAACTCCGAGACAGTGGCGCGAAGCCTCACCCCGTCCTGATCTGAAATCGTCAGCAGTTCCACCGGGAAGCCAAGGGTCGAATAGGGAAGGTTGATCTTTGCATGCCTGTCCCTGATGAAATCATTCTCCTGGCCAGGCCGTGCCACACCGCTAAGGTCACCCTTTACGTCCATAACAAGCGAAGGAATCCCTTTCAGTGAAAGCTGCTCCGAGATCACCTGCAGGGTCTTTGTCTTCCCTGTTCCCGTTGCACCGGCAATAAGCCCGTGACGGTTCAGTGTCTTAAGGGGGATACGTATATGGGCGTCTGCAAGTGCCTCGCCGTCAAGCATCGCTCCTCCTAAAACTATGAAATCGCCCTTGCAGGCATACCCACTGTTTATGTGGCTGAAAAAATCATCTTTCTTGCTCATTGCTCCGGATTTATGGTAAATAAAAGCCGCTGGAACAGATACCCCAACGGCTTTCTAAATTAGTAAATATTTTTATTACTTCGACTCAAGAATCTCTTTTACCTTCTGGGCAAGAGCGTCACCGCGAAGGTTATGACCCACGATGATGCCGTCAGCATCAACTAGGAAGTTGGCCGGAATTGCGCTTACAGCATAGAGTTTGGCAGGCGCACAGTCCCAGTACTTCAGGTCTGATACATGTGTCCATGTAAGTTTGTCATCCTGGATAGCCTTTACCCAGTCTTCCTTCGTGCGGTCAAGTGATACACCGAACACGTTAAATCCTTTCTTATTATACTCTTTCCATACCTTAACAACGTTCGGGTTCTCCTGGCGGCACGGAGGACACCATGCAGCCCAGAAATCAATGAGGAGCAGTTTTGTGTCTCCGCCGATCTTCGAATAGAGCGAAACAGGGTTGCCGTCAACATCGTTGAGGGTGAAGTCGGGTGCCTTCTGACCCACTGCAACAGCCTTGAGCTGAACAAGCCTTTCCTTCATTGTAACAACAGTCTGCACCTTGTTGAGTGTAGTGTCCAGTTTACCAAGCAGGTTTTCCATTTCATCCACTTCAAGATAATATGCAAGTTCACTCAGCACTGAAGGTGACACGTATGAAGCAGGATTGTTTGCAATAAACTCCTTCCTGAGATCATTCTGTTTTGTATCAAGGGCCTCAAGCTCCTTTTCTATTGAGGATGCAAGCTCGTCATTGCCTTCCATCCTGGCTGCACGGTAACGGTCATATATCTTTGTCATCTCGGCATTGGACTCATCGAACAGCGCCTTGTATGCATCATATTCCGCCTGGGTTGCTGAACCGCTTACAGACCCTGTGTAAAGTGAATCTGCATGCCCGTGTACTGTTATTTCAGAGTTTTCTACATAGAAATTAAGACCACCTCTCTTGCCCCTGATTGCAAGATTTACCATCTGCGGATAGTCAACAACGCCTTCCATCTTGAAAGCACCATTTTCAAGAACGGCTGAGTCAATAACTTCATAACCGCCGGGAATCCTTTTCTGAAGGATGACAGTCTCATTTCCGGCACCGTCAATGGTCCCGTTAATTACAAACTTAGGTTCTCTGGCACAGGCTGCAGCAATGGCAACCACCAGCAAAAGGATAAATGATTTTTTCATCTGATGATTTTTATTCGGTAAACACTCTTCTTTTTCGAAGGTTCAAATATATAAATAATTGGCTATTTGCAGTTGCTGCCAAAATATTTGTCGAGCAGGATCGCCGCAGGTTTGTACGAGGTAACCTCGCCTTCGCGGAGAAGCTTCTCCAGTTCAGGAAGCATCGCCGTAACTTCAGGGTGCGTATAAAATGACTGTTTCAGCGTATCTACTATGGTTTCATGCATACGTGTCACGGCCTGCTCCCTCCTTCTTTCCCAGAACCAGCCGTTGCTCTTTGTTACGCTCACATAGTCACGGATTGTCTCCCATATCTCTGCCATGCCTCTCTTTTCCAGCGAGGAGCATGTCATAACCCTGGGGGCCCACTTTGAAGGCGATGGGGGAAAAAGGTGAAGGGCATTCTTGTATTCCACACGGGCCATTTCCGCCTTCCTGATATTGTTCCCGTCGGCCTTTGTAATGACTATTGTGTCAGCCATCTCCATGATTCCCCGCTTTATCCCCTGCAGTTCATCGCCGGCACCGGCAAGCATCAGCACCAGGAAAAAATCGACCATGGAATGGGCCGCAGTCTCCGACTGTCCCACACCAACCGTCTCAACAAGTATGGTATCAAAACCGGCCGCTTCGCATAGAATGATGCTCTCCCGTGTCTTTCTTGCAACACCTCCCAGTGTTCCGGCTGAAGGTGAAGGACGGATAAAGGCATCAGGGTCTGTGCTCAGCTGCTCCATCCGGGTCTTGTCGCCCATGATGCTGCCTCCGCTCTGCTGGCTGCTGGGATCAATTGCCAGTACCGCGAGGCGTCTTCCGTAGTGACGCGTGAGCAGGGTTCCGAACGTATCTATGAATGTACTCTTACCCGCACCCGGCACACCGGTGATGCCGACCCTGACCGAACGTGAACTGGCAGGCAGGCACCGCTCCACAACGGCCTGGGCCAGATCATAATGATCAGGCAGACTGCTCTCAACAAGTGTTATGGCCTGGCTTAAAATTGTACGGTCACCCCGGAGGATGCCGTCAACATAATCATCTGCACTGAGCTTTTTCCGCCTGTTCTTCTTCAGGCGGTTAATCATGTCAGGGTTAATGCTCGGAGGCTGGGGTACTCCCTGCTGTACCGAGAGTGCCCCGGTTGATCGCCTTTCCCTGCTCATTTCAACCCTGTCCCCTGACTCTCCTTTTTATTTGTCACCTTCCACAAGAACCTCGCCCTTGATCATAAGCATGACCTCAGAGTTCTTTGGATCATTGGTATAGACAAATATGTTCTTGTATATCTGCCCCTTGTAACCGCCGGAGTTGAATTTTGCCTTGATGGATCCCCTGGCCCCGGGCTTTATCACATTCTCGGTGGGCATCAGGGCAGTGCATCCGCAACCGGCCTTGACATGCCTGATTATAAGGTCACTCTTCCCCTGGTTGGTGAAGAAGTACTCTACGTCAGCCGATGAATTCTGATTGATCTTCCCGAAATCAACTGTGTTTGTATCAAGCTTGAAGACCGGGGCACTCGCAAGCTGCTGGGCCGTCAGACCTGAGAAATCCTCAACAAGATTTGCAGACACATAAAGGTAAATATTTGGTTGCGGCTGCCCGTTGACCTTAAGCCTGACAAGATCATTCACATTGCCCCAGGCGCTGCTGTTGAGCTTGGCATCATAGGTGCCCTCTATGACCCCTTTTTCACCCGGCTTGAGTGTGGCCGGAGTAACTTTCAGCTGGAGATGGGCCGGCAGACCTTCAAACTCGATTGTTGCAGGCTCCTTTGACGTATTTATGACAGGCATAACCCTGATCTTCTTCTCATTCTTGGTGGTTGTGGTGAATGCAAGGTGGTTTGACTGGAACCTCACCGGACCTACGGCAAATGTATATTGCTCCTCAACTGTCTTTTCCCTCGGAGTCACTGTCCCCTCAATGACAAGAACAGTCACCGCCGGCTTCCCGTTTGAATATACCGTGACACTCTTTGCAAATCGGCTGTTGTAGCCACGCGGATCGAAAACCGCCTTTACAAAGCCCTTTCCTCCGGGTGGAACCGGTGATTTAGTATAATCAGCCGCAGTACAGCCGCATGACGACTGAACTCTTGTTATTACAAGTACTGAATCACCTGTGTTGGTGAAATTGAAGACAGCTTCCTGTTTTCCTGCCTCTTCCTTGATCGTTCCGTAATCATAACGGGTGCTTGCAAAATTAAGCTTCGGCTGTGCATGCAGCCCGGCATACACCAGCATCAAAATCAGAAATGTAAGACTCCTTTTCATATATCCTTATGTTAACCGTCCAAATCAGACTGATTCATTGTCAACTCACTTCCCTTAACAAAGATCAGGCCAACCAGGTTGCACCATAATAACCACCAAAATTAACAAAAAAGTATAAGTGGTTGTTTTTTTATTTGTTTATCCATTAGTTTTGTCTCACGGATGCTCCCTTTTGGAACAGATTTTGTTCCGTAAACGGAGGCTTTCCGCCACTTCTTATGACACGAAAAAGACTCTTTATACCGTTACTGGCAGTCATCCTCCTCCTGACCGTGGCGCCAGCCACAGGCCAGTTCTATAACGGTATGCAGATGACTTTCGGAAAAAACAGGGTTCAGTATAAGGATTTCTACTGGACTTACTTCAGGTTTGATGAGATAGACTGCTATTACAACGAGTTCGGCCGTGAGGTGGCGGAATATGCATGCAAGGTGGCATACGAGAAGCTGAATGAAATAGAGGACTACTTCGACTATACAATCGACAAACGCCCCATACTCATCGTCTATAACAAAAAGAATGATTTCAGGCAGAGCAACATAGGCCTTATATCGGCCGAGGATGACTACAATGTCGGGGGTTACAGCAGGGTCATCAAGAACAAGGTGATGCTATGGTTCAACGGTGACCATGAGGAGTTCAGCAAACTGATTGCCTCCGCTATTGCCGAAGTTGTGGTTTATGAGATGCTTTACAATGCTGACCTGCGCGACCGTACAACGAGCAGCAACCAGATCCAGATACCTGACTGGTATATCAAGGGCCTTATTAATTATGTTGCATTCGGATGGGACAGTGAGACAGACAACAGGGTCAGGGACGGGTTTGAAAACAACCGCTACAAAAACCTTGACAACCTCGAGTACGAGGAAGCTGTCTATGCCGGTCACTCGTTCTGGAAGTACATAGGGGATACTTACGGTGACGCAATTATCCCGAACATAATCTATCTCTCAAAGGTATATCGCAATATCGAGGACGGATTCCTTTACGGACTGGGTAAAAGCATCAAGGACACCTATCGTGACTGGAGAAATTATTACAGCGCTTACTATTCAGTCAAACCCGGCGAAAACTTCCAGGTACCGCGGGAAATTAGAAAAGCCAGACCCTATGAACGCTTCACCGATGTAAAGGTGAGCCCCGACGGAAGATATACAGCCTGGGTTTCAAACGACTGGGGAAAGAGGAAGATCTGGCTTTATGACAGCTCCACCGGTAAAACTGACAGAATCTTTTCGGCTGAACCGAAGTTCGAACAGTCAGTTGACTACAAGTACCCTGTATTGACCTGGCATCCCGGAGGCCAGATACTGACCTTCGCCAACGAGGAAAAAGGGGGAGTGCAACTCTACTTCTACCGGGTTGCCGAGAAAAAGTTCGAGCAGAGAACCATGCCCTTCTTTGAAAAGGTCCTTTCGCTCTCCTACTCCCCTGACGGCTCACGCCTGGTAGTCTCCGCCATAATAAACGGCATGACCGATATTTATGTCCACACAATAATCAGCGGTACAAACGAACGGATCACCTTTGACGTGGCCGATGACCTGAATCCTTCATTCATCAGGGGAAGAGATGAAACTATTATATTCTCCTCCAACAGGTTATCTGACACACTTACGAACAGGGGTGACCCGCAGGAGAGAACCGGGCTAACATTTAACCTGTTTACCTATGACCTGAGATCTGCTTCCGGCAAACTGACCAGGCTCGGGGAAGGATCAATGCAGGATCTGATGAACCCGATACTGCCGACATCATCATCTACCGGATTCATCGGCAACGGAAACGGGATAATGAACCACTACACCGGTAAGGTTGACAGTGCAATCGCCTATATTGATACTGCGCTTCATTACAGCTACTATATTACCCCGCGGCAGATCACCGATTTCCCGAGAAATCTTGAAGCGTTCGACAGGAACGGCGGACAGGATGCAGGTGTGATCTTCAGCCAGGGTCGGTACAGGCTCCTGGCTGGTCCATCCTCAGAAATCACTGCAGTGGACACAGCCGACATAAAGAGAACCGTGTGGCGTACAGAAGAGCTTGCAATGCTCAGGGCAGCCGACAGCATAAACCGGATAAGGGATTGGCTCCTGGCAGAAAGGGCCCGGATGAATGACACCCTTAAAAAGCCTCTTTACGAGTATTATGCGGCAGCAGATGAACCAATTGACTTCCGCAACTATGTCTTCGAAAAGGAAAAGGAAAACTACTATGAACTTCAGTGGCGCAAGGATTACATGGACATCAACCTCGACACTTCAAGGCTTAAGATGCCCGATGCACTCGTCTATCGCCCTGCGTTCTACAATAACTATACTGCCACTCAGGTCGATTTCAACTTCCTGAACAACACTTACCAGGCTTACAACGGAGGAGCCCCGTATTTCAACCCAGGTCTCAACATGCTGTTCAAAATAGGTACCATTGACCTCTTCGAGGACTACCGCATCACAGGCGGATTCAGGTTCTCCGGCAACTTTGACAGCAATGAGTACCTGGTCAGCCTTGAGGCGCTGCGCGGCCGGTTTGATAAACAGGTAATCTTCCACAAGCAGTCATTTGACAGCTACAATGACACCAGCTATTACAAGATAAAGAGCTATACCACCTATATGTCGCTCAGGAAACCGCTGAGCGCTGTCCTCGCACTCAAGGGAACCTTCACTTACCGCTATGACAGCTACGTGGTGCAGTCGACCGACCTGGCAAGCCTTATAGCCCCTTCATTCAACCGCCACTGGGCAGGGCTCAAGGGCGAGGTAATCTATGACAATACCCGCAAGCGTACAATAAATATATATTACGGCACCAGGTTCAAGGTCTTCGGTGAATACTACCGGGAAGTAAATAAAAAGAAGAGTGATATGGTTGTGCTGGGGGCCGATTTCAGGCATTACCAGAAGATACACCGAGACCTGATATGGGCCAACAGGTTCGCAGCCAGCACCTCCTTCGGCCCCTCCAGGCTTATCTATTACATGGGAGGCGTAGACAACTGGATGGGTTATCTCTTCAACAAGGTCCCGATGTTCGACCAGACAGTACCGGTGAACCCGAATGTAAATTACGGTTTCCAGGCGCTGGCGACGAACATGAGGGGATTCACCCAGAATATACGCAACGGGAGCAACTTCGCCCTGGTGAACAGCGAGATCCGCTGGCCTGTGGTGAGATACTTCGCGGGTCACCCGCTCCGCTCCAACTTCCTGAACAGCCTTCAACTCGTCGGGTTCTATGATGTGGGGATGGCTTGGTCAGGATGGGATCCGTGGGGAAATGAAAACTGGTGGAATGACAAGGTTTACCGGAACGGCCCGGTGACTGTTACAATCGATGCCATGCGTGACCCTCTTGTAATGGGCTTCGGCGGAGGAGCAAGGGCTCAGCTCTTCGGCTACTTCATCAGGGCCGATCTTGCATGGGGCATCGATAACGGCTATATCCTCCCGAAAATCTTCTATCTCTCATTCAGCCTCGACTTCTGATCCCTGGCTCAAAAGGGAGTCAGGCCCTCATGGATCAGCCTGCTTCAGCAAAAAGGGGAAGAAGCCCTGGCATGTCACTCTTTCCCTTAACCGCTTGAAACATGGCACCCTATTTGCTGTACCCCCGGCAAGGGTAAATTTTATTTTCTCTTTTTAGTTAGGAAAGAATAAAAATAAGAGATAATTTTACGCCCGTAATCTTTAAAAACAGTAGTAATGGCTTACAAAATTTCAGATGATTGCACAGCTTGCGGAACCTGCATAGATGAATGTCCGGTTGAGGCTATATCTGAGGGTGACATCTATAAGATTGACCCGGATATATGTACCGATTGTGGTGCCTGCGCCGACGTGTGCCCTGTAGAGGCAATTCATCCGGCATAACCGCATTCCCCTTTTTAGGAAAAACGGAAGCCGCCTGCAAAGGTGGCTTCTTTTTTTATGCCGGAATATCCGGCCGGAGCGGAAGGCAGGCCTGCCCCTACCTGGGGTTGTATTTCGACCCCGCAAGGATTGTCTGGCAGTCAGTCATCGCCATCAGCTCCTCCATCGTTACATCAGGATTATTGTTCATATACCTCTCTATGATCCTGAAACCGGTCCATACCACAGCCCGGCCCGGCGACTCCTCGGTGAAGTAACTGGTGAAAGGGGCCTCCCCCGTAAACTTGCGGATCAGGAAGCCGTCAGTCGAAAAGAGCAGGTCCTTGCTGACAAGGTATTCCCAGATCATCCCCTCACGGGTCTTGCAGAATTCCATCTGTTTCCCGCTGAATCCGAATAGAATTGTGTCTGCCAGCGCAGGCATCATCCTCCTTGTGAAATAGACCAGCCTGGCCTCATGAAGCATAGTATTCAGAAGCGTCTTCGTCCCGTATCCTGCATTGTTGTAATCCCACTCCGTGGCAGCCCAAGCATACATACAGTCAGAAGCAGTATAGTCAGGGGTCATCTTACGGGCCTGGTAACTGTAAATTCCAAGCGAAGGATAATAGGTGCAACCGGCTCCCAGGTAGCGGTCAAGGCTTACCATCAGGAGCGAGTCGTCAACGATGATACTGTTGTTAAAAACCGAGATGCAGGTTATAACCTGGGGAATCGTCCTGTCAGGAAAATAGTGTTTGTAGTGCCGGAATGCATTCCCGAGCTCCCCTTCCAGACGCTTCGTGTCAGGCCAGACTTTCTTCACGGTATCCCACAGGTCGAGGTTCCGCATATCGGTGGCAAACAGGACAAATGCCGACTTCCACCGCTCGTCTGACGGATCACCGAGGCCAATGACGGTGCTGTATGTATCAAGGGCTCTGCCGTATGCAGCTTTCAGTGAATCAGCCTTTGCAGCCATCTCATTTGGGGGAGTGCCGAAAATATCACCCGCGAGGTCCCTCATCTCAAGGTTGATCTCCACGCCTGACAGGTTGACCCGGTACGGATCACGCCGGCAGGAGGCGGAAAACACTGTCAGAAGTACCAAGGCCGGTATCGTGATTAATCTGGCGATATGGGTCATACTGTCTGTAATGTATAGTTGACAGTGCAAAATAAGGACATTTATTTATAATTTTAGCCCGGCTAAGAACTAGAACATGAAAAGAGTAATCAACAGGACTGTAATAAGGGTTCTGACCCTTCTCCTGGTGGCAGCGCTGCCTGTACGCACCTTCTCTCAGGACCTGGTGTTTGTGGTCCATGCTGACCCGGTGATTTCATGGATGGGATCCAGTGAAACGGAATACACCGGTGAAGGTGCAAAGGCAGGTTTTAACATAGGACTGAACGTACTGCATTACTTTGCAGATAACTATGCAATATCCTCGGGCATCAGTTTCATCTCAGCCGGAGGGAGACAGAGCGTCTCGGAAGACCACACCCTGGTGTTTACCAACTTTCATGAGGAAGTCCCTGCAGGTGACGAGATCAAATACAACCTCAGGTACATGAATATCCCCATAGGGATCAGGCTTCAGACCAACCAGGTGGGTTACCTTACTTATTATACTGACATGGGTTTTGATGTAAGGATGCTCATCAAGTCAACAATTGACCTTCCTACCCTTCAGATTTCGGGCGAGAACGCAAGGAACGAAGTATACGGCATGAATGCCGGATGGCATATAGGCGGGGGAGTTGAGTATGAACTCGGAATCGATGCATCAATCATTGCCGGTCTCAGCTACGGACAGGATTTCTTTGATGTCACCAAGGACCTTGAGGATGTGAACCAGCGCCAGGACAGGTCGGGGCTGAGAATGCTGACAATCAGGCTGGGACTTAAGTTCTGATAGCCCGGCCATGAAGGTTGCACTCGCACAGCTCAGTTATATCCCAGGCGATATTGCCGGCAACAGGGACAAGATCCTGGCAGCCATTGAGGAAGCCCGCCGGCAGGGTGCCAGCCTGGCAGTATTTTCTGAAATGGCGGTGACAGGATACCCTCCCCTTGACCTTCTCAACCGCACTGACATCATTTCGGCAGCCATGGCTGCCGTACAGGAGATTGCCGCCCACTGCCACGGCATAGCAGCCATTGTTGGCGGCCCCTCGCCAAATACAGGCATTTCCGGCAAAAGCCTCCACAACTCCGCATTCTTCCTGAAGGAAGGAGAAATAAGGGCAGTTGTCAACAAAGCCCTCCTTCCTACTTATGACATCTTTGACGAGGACAGGTACTTCCAGCCGGGGAATGTGTTCCATACGATTGATTTTGAGGGAATTAAAATTGCTGTTACAATCTGCGAGGATGTCTGGGACGAACAGCCATTCGGCGACAGGGGCCTCTGGCGCCTGTACAGCGTTACCCCTCTCGATGAACTGATGAAGGAACATCCTTCACTGATAATTAACATTGCTGCCAACCCATTCTCGCACAACAGGATTAAGGTGAGAGAAGAGGTTTTTATCCGGAATGCAAAGGAATACCGGCTTCCCTTTATCTCGGTCAACCAGACAGGCGGATATACCGATCTCATCTTTGACGGCTCTTCGGTACTCATTGATGCTGAAGGAAATGTACTTGAGAAACTTGGCTTCTGTTCCGAAGAGGTAAGGACTGTTGAAATCCCGGCTCCGGGGTATGACCTGAAAAGCTACCCCTGCCCGGCTCCCTTTCCTGAAGATATGACAGGACATATCCACCGGGCACTTGTCACAGGGATACGCGATTTTTTCGCCAAGGGCGGAATGAAAAAAGCCATTATAGGCCTCTCAGGCGGTATCGACTCGGCAGTTGTAACTGCACTTGCAGCAGAAGCTCTCGGACCTGAAAACACGATGGCACTCCTGATGCCATCGGTCTATTCTTCGGAACATTCCGTATCAGACTCAGTCGACATGGCGAAGAACCTGGGCCTGCCCAGCCACATCGTAAGCATCGAGGAAGCACGGCAGGCCGTCGAAAAGACCCTTCAGCCCTTCTTTGCAGGAATGACACCGGATGTGACCGAAGAAAATATCCAGTCGAGGCTTCGTGCCGTTTTCCTCATGGCCTTCGCCAACAAATTCGGATATGTGCTTCTGAATACCTCAAACAAAAGTGAGGCAGCAACCGGCTACGGAACGTTATACGGTGACATGGCAGGAGGACTCTCCGTGATAGGTGACGTGTACAAGACAGAAGTATACCGACTTGCAGCGGAGATCAACGCTCACGGCAGAATAATCCCCCCGGCTATAATATCAAAGCCTCCTTCGGCAGAACTGAAGCCTGACCAGCTTGACACCGACTCGCTGCCCCCATACAGCCTGCTTGACCCGGTACTTTACAGGTATATCGACCTCGATTGGCCGGCCGAACGTATCATTGCTGACGGATTCGAGGCAGGGCTTGTGGAAAAGGTACTTAAACTGGTGCGCACCAGTGAGTTCAAGAGGAGACAGACCCCTCCGGTACTCAGAATCTCCGCCAGGGCGTTCGGTAGCGGAAGAAGAATACCCATTATTTCCCGTTACCGTTAACGGACCCTCCTGACACTCAACTACCTGATCAATAGTGTGTTAAAAAACGTTAATTTTCCCTTTCATGCACTTTTTTTCTATCTTTGTGTATGTTGTTAAACATACCGGGAAATGCTTTATACAAATCCGTACCTCGAACAATGTATTGAGGGACCCTTTTCACTCTTCCGGGAACTTCCCGACAGGGAGAAAGAGTTCCTGCTGCAGGATCACTCATGCGCAGCAATTAAGAAGGGGGAAATGATTTTTCATGAGGGAAACAGGCCGTCAGGGATATACTGCCTTGCCAGCGGTAAGGTAAAGGTTTACAAGGAAGGGATCGGAGGACGAGAACAGATTATCAGGATGGTAAGGCCGCAGGGTCTGATAGGATTTGCTGCATTTATTTCAGGTACGGCCTATTCAGCCTCGGCTGTGGCAATTGAAGACTCAGGGGTGTGTCGTTTTGACAGGGACCCTTTCATGAAGCTGCTGAAGCGCAATTCCGACCTCTCGATGAAGCTCATGAGAATGATGGCTCTTGAGCTTTCATTCTCAAACAGAAGAACCATATCGCTGACACAGAAGCATATCCGCGGACGTCTTGCGGAATCGCTGCTGGTACTCCGTGACACCTACGGGCTTGAGAATGACGGCCGCACAATCAGGGCTTATGTCTCCCGTGAAGACCTCGCCTGCTTCTCGAACATGACAACCTCAAACGCTATCCGCACCCTTTCGATGTTCGCATCTGAATCTGTCATATCTCTCGACGGGAAAAAGATCAGCATTGTTGACCAGGCGAAACTTGAGAAGATAAGCCAGCTGGGCTGATCATTCGTTTACGTAAATCCTCTTTACCCTCGGAGGTATTGAGGTCAGTATCTCATACGCGATGGTGTTGCACTGAGAGGCTATCTCATCGATTGATATGTTTGCCCCGAACACCTCCGCCTCATCACCTGACTGCACATCCAGCCCTGTGACATCAATCATGCACATGTCCATGCAAATGCTTCCGACTGTGGGTACCCGTTTCCCCTTAATGTACAGGTTGCCTTTCCCGTGTCCCAGATCCCTTCGCAGCCCGTCTGCATAGCCCACCGGAATGACAGCAATCTCCCTGTCATGTCCGGATACGCCGCGGCATCCGTAACTTACAGGCTCACCGGCCGGGACAATCCTCACCTGTGAAACGGCGGTCACAAATCTCCCGGTCTGCCTGAGTGTAACTCCTTCATAGCTTCCTATACCGTAAAGCCCGATACCGAGCCTGATCATGTCAAACTGGTACTCCGGAAACCGTGCTATGCCTGAGGAATTAAGCAGATGAAGGCTGAATCCGTACCCGAGAGCTGCTTTCATTCTAACGGCGGTCTCGCTAAGCAACCCGGCCTGCCGGCGGGTGAACGCATCGTGCGCGGGATCTTCGCTGGCGGCAAGGTGTGAGAAAAGGGATACGACTTTAAGATGCTGCTGACCTGTCAGTCGTGAGATAAGTTCATCAATGTCCCCTGTGCCGAATCCGAGCCTGTGCATACCTGTGTCAAGTTTTATGTGGACGGGGTAATGAAGCAGGCCGAATCTCCTTGCTGCAGAGGCAAAAGAGGCAAATGACCCTATGCTGTAAATTTCCGGTTCAAGGTTGTTGTGAATCATCAGCTCAGCCACACTCTCGTCCGGGTTCATGACTATCACCGGAGAGGTTATCCCGGCTTCCCTGAGGGCAACCCCCTCGTCGGCATAAGCAACGGCGAAACACCTGACGCCGTTGTATTCCAGCAGCGATGCAATCTCTGCCGATCCGGAACCGTAGGCAAATGCCTTGACCATTGCAATCACCCCGGTACCCGGTTTGAGCAAATGTCTGAATTCATTCAGGTTATGCACAACAGCATTCATGTTTATCTCCAGCCGGGTCTGGTGAAGCTGCCTTACAAGGAGCCCGCTTATCCTCTCCAGTCCGAAGACACGGGCACCCTTGATGAGTATTGTCTCGTCCCTGAAGGGAATTCCCATGATTGCTTCTGAACATTCCTGGGTGGAGCTGAAGAACACCGAACCTGGCGGAAAGGTGTCAGCCTGTCGCTTCAGCGCTTCGCCTATCCCGATGAACCGGTCTATCCCGGCGCTCCGTACAGCCCTTGCAACACCCTCGTAAAGAAGCTTCTCATCTCCCCCTATCTGCCTGAAGTCGGACAGAATGAGAGTCGTCTTTCCCCTTGCATGTGTCCTTAGGAAATCAAGGGCCATTCCCAGGGATGCCGGATCTGAATTGTAATAGTCTTCTATTAGGGTACAACCATTCCGTCCGCGCTTCACCTCCATTCTCATTGCCACCGCCGGCAGCTCCGCCATTCCCCTTGCTATTATGTCAGCCGGCAGGTGCTCGGTAAGGCAGCATGCAATAACCGAGACTGCGTTCTCGGCTGACGCCTGGTCGGCAAACGGAATGACCGCCTCAAAAGATCCGGCTGCGGTCATGCACCTGAGAATCCGGCCGTTGTCTCCGGTTTCCGCAGTTTCAACTGCAAGTGATGCATTCTTCCCGGAGAGGGACCAGGTATAGAGTGGGATTCCGGGATGGGATACGGCCATCTCTTTCCTGACTGTATCATCATCGGCGCAGCAGATGACCAGGCCGGCGCCTGCGGTCAGCTTCAGTTTCTCGGCTGCCGTCGCCTTCCTGCCGGCAAAATTTTCACCGTGTGCTTCCCCAATATTTGTGATGATAACCGTGTCTGGTTTGATTATGCGGGCCAGCCTCTCCATCTCTCCGGGCCTGGATATCCCAGCCTCGATTACAGCTATCTCATACTGGTCATCCAGGTTCAGCAGTGACAGAGCCACCCCCACCTGGGAGTTGTAGCTTTTAGGGCTCCGGATGACACTTTTAGTCAGGCTCAGGGTGCCGGCCAGCCACTCCTTTACTATTGTCTTGCCGGCGCTGCCGGTTACAGCTATTATCTTTCCCCTGTAGCTCTCACGGCGCCACTTCGCGAGGCAATGAAGTGCCTCAAGGGTATCCCCGACGGTAACAAATCCGGCTCCGGCCATTTCCCGGTGGCCGGGAGGAAGTGTGTCAACAAGGAACAGCCGGACACCCCTGGCATACAGCGGCTCAATGAATCTGTGTCCGTCGTGATTGGGTCCCCGCAGTGCTATAAAAAGTGCATCAGGTCCTGCTCCCGGTACCCTGCTGTCAGTCATGATGCCGGTAACCTTCAGGCTGTCAGCGCCTGTCAGCGATCCGCCTGTAATACGCTCAAGCTCCCGGGCTTCAATTATCACCTGTTGACTGCCTTAATGTAACACGAACGGCAAAGAGGCTCATATATATCCTTCTCTCCCAGCACGACCACCTTGTCACTCTTGATCTTGCGGTGCGAGTAATTTGCCAGGTTGCCGCACCTGACGCATATTGCATGAACCTTGGTGACATACTCGGAAACGGCCATCAGGGCCGGGATCGGCCCGAACGGCTTGCCTGAAAAATCCATATCAAGCCCTGCCACTATCACCCTGGTTCCGTTATCTGCAAGCATCGTACAGACCTCTATGAGGCTGTTGTCAAAAAACTGGGCTTCGTCAATTCCGACCACCTCGACACCCGAAGTCAGGAGCAGTATCGAGGATGCATTCTCCACCGGGGTGGACATAATCGACTTCTCGTCATGTGAAACAACCTTGTCCTCGGAATACCGGGTATCTACGGCAGGCTTGAAAATTTCAACCTTCAGGCCGGCAAACATCGCCCTGCGAAGCCTCCTTATGAGCTCTTCGGTCTTGCCCGAGAACATTGACCCGGCTATCACTTCCACCGATCCGCGCTTACCGGCATTATCAACCGAATTTTCAAGAAACTCCATACTTCAGATCGTGATTGGGCCGTTCAATACTCTATATAGTTCTGTTCAGGCCGGAAAGACTAATATTGATTACTTTTGCAAAATAAAGAAAACGATCATAATTAAAAAACAAAGAGAGATGGATTTCCTGAAGGCTGTTAACATTATTGGAAGGGATCTGGAAGAGGCGATGACGTTGCTGGAACAGCTGGGCGTATCCGGACCGGATAAGGCAGAAATAGAACTTGCGCGGTCACGCGTCAGAAGCGCGGCTGACATGGTCAGGCTGCTGCCGTCACTGACAGAAGTCAGGGAGAAGACAACAAATGCTGCTCCACACAGTGAGGAAGACCATGCGAAGGAGAAAGATATAAAATCAGCCTCCTCCGGGGCAGCAAAACCAGAAACCGTGACCCGCAGGGCCACAGAGGAAGAAGTCAAAGCGGCACCGGCAGGGGACCCAAAAAGCCAGGAACCCTCAAAGGGAATCCTGGCAGACCGCTTCACTGCAGGCGGAACACTCGGTGAGAAGATCTCGGGAGGGAAGAAGGAAGATGTAGTCTCCTCTGTCATACAGGGCAAGCCGATAGCAGACATAGCCGCTGCAATAGGCATCAATGACCGCTTCTATTTTATCCGCGAGCTCTTCAGCGGTGATGCACTGGCGTACGGCGATACCATAAAAAGGCTCAACGCTGCTGCCTCCCTCGGTGAGGCGATGAAAATTCTTGACGAAAGCACTGTAATGGGATCTGACCCCGCTGCACAGTCATCATTCGTCGATGTCGTCCGCAGAAAATTCAGCCTGAATGTCTAAGCTGATCCTGGTACCCACCCCCATTGGCAATCTCGGTGATATCACCATCCGGGCCCTGGAGGTGCTGAAATCGGCTGGAGTTGTCCTTGCCGAGGATACCAGGACCACCAGGATACTCCTTGATCACTACGGGATAACAGTCCCTCTCCGTTCACATCATAAATTCAATGAGCACCGCAGCCTGGAGGCAGTGTGTGATGCCATTGAGGCCGGCACAGTGACTGCCCTGGTTTCTGATGCAGGTACGCCGGGTATCTCAGACCCCGGTTTCCTGCTGGTCAGACGGTGCCTCGAGAGAGAGATCCCCGTGGAAACCCTTCCCGGCCCGACGGCATTCGTGCCGGCACTGGTATGCTCCGGGCTCCCTTCTGACAGGTTTTGCTTCGAGGGATTCCTGCCCCAGAAAAAGGGAAGACAGAAAAGGCTTTCAGCCCTGGCCGCAGAGGAACGGACAATGATCTTCTATGAGTCGCCATTCAGGATAGTAAAGACCCTTGAACAGCTGGCAGCTGTTTTGGGCACTGACAGGAAGGCTTCAGTCTCCAGGGAGATTACAAAAAAATTCGAGGAAACTCTTCGCGGTACGCTTGATTCACTTGCTGGACATTTCCGCACAACCACGCCAAGAGGCGAATTCGTGATTGTGGTTGCCGGCTCCTCGCTGAAAGACCATTCCGTCGAGACAGAATGAAGATAATTGGCAGAAGTCATACATCGTCTACACCGGTCTCCTTTCCGTTCAGTGCGGACAACGGCCTGATTTGGGGAAAAAGGATATTCATCTTTACTGCTTTTCTCCTTCTCTCATGCATAACGGGCAGTGCCCAGGTATTACGCGGCAGGATAACAGACACCGGCGGATCACCTATGCCGGCAGCCTCTGTCTATATCACTGAACTCCGGCAGGGAACCACATCAAACAGTGACGGCTGGTATCAGATATCACTGCCAGCCGGCAACTATACCGTTAACTACCAGTTCCTGGGTTACCTGCCCGTCACCAGGCAGTTCACCCTTGCCGGCGAAGGAGTCACGGCCGATATAACCCTTACCGAACAACTCTTCGAGATACCGGCCGTAAGAGTCTCTGCATCAGGAAAAGATCCGGCTTACTTCATCATGAGAAAGGCAATCGGCATGGCTCCTTTTCACCTCCGGCAGGTCAAAATGTGGCAGGCGGAGGTCTATATCAGGGGCGGCGGCAGCGTCGACAAAATACCGGAGATGCTGAAGAGGAGGATGAAGATCGAATCAAACGGCGGCGACCTGAAGGAGGGGAGGTACTACTTCTCCGAGTCGGTCAGCATGATTACATTCAATGCTCCCGACAGGTATGTCCACCGCGTCATCTCCTCCAACTCGAGCGAAGATCTTACGAAGGGACAGGCCTCGCCGATGGATTTCATTGAAGCCAGCTTCTACCAGCCTGTACTTGTTGAGATGGCAATATCGCCGCTGGCGCCGAATGCCTTCTCCCATTATAATTTCACCTTCCTGGGGTCATCATCGCAGGGCAATTACGTGATTGACAAGATCAGCGTAACTCCCCGCCGGAAAAGCCAGCAGCTCTTCACAGGCGTGATCTATATAGTTGAAGACCTCTGGGCTATACACTCGCTTGACCTCACCAATGAAAACATGGCCGGACGTATAAGGGTCAGGCAGCTTTACACTCCTGTGGAGGAAGGGATCTGGATGCCTGTAAGCCATGAGTTCAATGCCGACATTTCGATCATGGGTGTGAAGGCCAGGGCTGCCTATACAAGTGCCGTGAAGTACCATGAAGTTGAACCTGACAGGAGCATCCGGAGGCCGTCTGCATATGAAACGGCTGATGCGGCCGGGGCTGATGTGGTACCTGATGAACGCCCGAAGAGTGCTGCTGAAAGGGAGATTGAGGCCCTGCTGGCAAAGGATGACCTGACGGCACGTGACATGTCACGGCTGGCGCGGCTCAATGAGAAGAATGCCCGTACCACGCGGGTGAAGCCTCCCCTGGAGATAGAAGACAAGACCACCGTGATAGTCGAGGATGGCGCCACCGGCCATGACTCTGCATACTGGGCCGACGTAAGGCCTATCCCGCTCACCCGGGAGGAGAGCGCCAGCCTGGCAACAGCCCCGGCCGCAAAAGGAAAACTGGCAGTCAGAGACACCTCCACCCTCAGCATAACAATCGGGGCCGGGTCACGCCCGGGATCAGAATCAGCCACTGACTCCGCCAGCAATAAAAAGAGTACCGCCAGGCGGTTTATCAGGGACCTTACTGGAGGAAAAAAATGGCAGCTTTCAAAAGATACCTTCCTCGAATTTGACGGACTGGCAGACCTGAAAAGCTTCTCATACAATACCGTAGACGGATTTGTTGCAGGAATAGGAATTAACCTTTTGGTTAAATCCGGCAAGGCTGGCCGCTTCACCCTTGCCCCATCGGCCCGTTACGCATTCAGCCGCGAACGGCTGATGTGGAATGTCACGGCCAATATGCTGTATGACCCCATGCGCGCCGGTAATATCTTCTTAAGGGCAGGCAGCCAGTCTGACGAATTTTCATCTTCGGGAGTTAACCAGCTGGTTAATACCGTTTCTTCTCTCTTCTTCAGGGATAACATGATGAAGCTATACGGGAGCAGGTACCTGATTGCCGGCCACCGAAGCGATATTGCAAACGGACTGACCCTGTCAGTCTCAGGAATGTATGAAATCCGTGATACGCTTACAAACAACTCATCTTTCTCCCTTTTCAGGAAGAACGTACCATGGTCTGTAAATATCCCTGACAATCCGTACACAACAGGCGCTGCTGAAGGCTATGACTATGAGCCTCCGGTGGCCCATGAACATCTGTCCTTTTCAACCTCACTTACATGGACCCCGCGTCAGAGATACCGCATTTCTGACGGTGCAAAAATACCGGCCGATTCTGACTACCCGACATTTTCACTCTCATGGAGGCACGGATATAACTATATTAACAGCTTTTCAGGAAGTTATGATCTGATCTGGGGCGAGATCAACCGCACCTCCAGGTACGGTGCATTGAATGAGTTCCGCTGGCGTTTCCGTGCGGGAGGTTTCCTGAACAGTGAAAATGTACGTCTTCAGGACATGCACTATTTCAATACACAGTCCTCCCCCGTGCTGCTGAATTTCTACGAGGATGCCTTTTACCTGAAGGCATGCTACTCCGTATCCACCAGGAAATCATTTGCCGAGGGACATGTAAGGTACACCACCCCCACCCTGCTTCTCAAACGACTTCCCGTGCTCAGCCGGACACTGATGCGTGAGAATATAGGCCTTTCGGTGCTATGGACACCGGAGGCCGGATACTATTATGAGACCGGCTACTCACTCAGCGAGGTGTTCCTCGTTGGCACAGTCGGGGTGTATGCCGGATTCACAGGCACATCGTTTGAATCAGCCGGAATCAGGGTGATACTGCGGATCGATTAGCATTGTCACACTATTGCCTCCTGGTCCTCCCTGCAGACTGGCTGCTCTCCGCCAGTTGGCGGATCGCCCCTCTATTGCCTCAATCAGAACGGCCTCCTGCCGTTGTCATCAGGCGAAAAATCACTGTAGTCTGATGAAATGTCATTGTTCATCTTTGAACCCATGGTGAAGACCCCGCCCGACGGAACATCGGGGAAGGAGACATCAGTCCCGAACTCATCAGGCTCCACAAAAGCAGCCCGGTCTTCCTTGAAGTACAGAAGAACCTCATCCGTGGGACCGTTACGGTTCTTTGCCAGGATGATGTCTGCATGCCCCTTTGTCGACTGCCCGTCTTCAAACTGAAGCACCCCCATCTTCTCCGGGCGGTGAATGAAGACAACCATGTCGGCGTCCTGCTCGATGGCGCCCGATTCACGGAGGTCAGAGAGCATCGGTTTCTTGTTGCCTCCGCGTGTCTCAACCGACCTGTTCAGCTGTGAGAGGGCAAGTACAGGCACTGCCAGCTCCTTTGCAATACTCTTAAGGGACCTTGATATGGAGCTCACCTCCTGCTCACGGCTGCCTGCATCAGGAGGTCCGGTCATAAGCTGAAGGTAGTCGACAACCACCACATCGAGCTTGTTCTGTGCCTTCAGCCTGCGGCACTTGGCCCTCAGCTCGAAAACAGATATGGCAGGGGTATCATCTATGTATATTGGCGCCTCGGTAAGCGATTTTATGCGAGACTCAAGCAGAGACCACTCCTCGGGAGAAAGCTTTCCGTTCTTGATCTTCTCGCCAGGGATCTCTGTCTCTGTCACAATAAGCCTGTTTACAAGCTGTATTGCTGACATTTCGAGGGAGAAGATCGCAACCTTCCGTCCGTGGTCTATTGCCATATTCCGGGCCATCGTAAGTGCAAAGGCGGTCTTTCCCATGGAGGGCCTGGCTGCTATGATCACCAGCTCTGATCTCTGCCAGCCCGATGTGAGCCTGTCAAGCTTTGTGAATCCTGAAGGCACACCCACCAGGGCATCCTCCTTCTTGCCCAGCTCCTCTATCTCTGCAAGGGTCTGCTTGATAACCTCATGTATCGGGGCAACCTCATGCTTGATGTTTCCTTCGGCAATACGGAACAGCTCATCCTCACTCCTGTCGAGCAGCTCCGTGACATCCAGCGTATCCTCGTAAACAAGATTCTGGATCATCGTCGCCGCCCTGATCAGCTCACGCTGGATGTACTTCTGCAGTACTATCCTTGCATGGTATTCGACATTGGCGGCAGAGACAATCCGTGAAGTCAGTTCGGTCAGGTAAACCGGTCCCCCTACCTCCTCAAGGTCATTCGTTCTCTTGAGCTCCTGCGTCACAGTCAGCAGGTCAATAGGCTGGTCACGCTTGTTAAGCTCAACAATGGAGGCAAAAATCTTCTGGTGTGCCGCGGAATAGAATACCTCGGGCCTGAGCATGTCAACAACCATCCTGGAAGCCTCGATCTCAAGCATGGCTGCTCCGAGGACAGCTTCCTCCATCTCGGCCGACTGCGGGGGAATGCGTCCACCCTCCGGTATTATTACAACTGATTGCTTTTTATCCTGTCTCCCCCGTGATGTAGCCTGTGCCATTAAGATATTCTGTTGATTTTCAATTAATATGACGAATGCGGCAACCGCTTGTGCCGGAATCAAATTTAACAATATCACCCGTTAACGGAGGCAAATCTGCAATTTATTCTTTCCAACAGGCTGATGTTTATAAGATGTTGAAAACACAGATAATCGGGAAAAATGAGGTAATTTAAAAAGGTTCGTATATTTTTGATCTTTCAAGACTGATTTGCAATGGTTGTATTTCCAAAGGCGAAGATAAATATAGGGTTAAGGATCGTTGAAAAGAGGCCTGACGGCTATCATAACATCGAAACCTTCTTCTATCCGGTTGATCTTGCCGATGCCCTTGAGTTTGTGGTGAGGAAAGACAACCGCAGGAACGACACCCTTCGTATCACCGGCCTGATGAAGGATGCCGACCCTGACAACAACCTGGTTATGAAGGCGGTGAAGATTATGCGCCAGTCGTTTGATTTTCCGGGAATAAAGATTCACCTGCACAAGAGCATCCCCGTGGGTGCTGGCCTCGGAGGGGGCTCATCCGATGCTGCCGGGATGCTCAGGGCTCTGAACAGGTATTTCGGCTTCGGCCTCAATTCCGAGGAGCTCCGCTCATTTGCCGGCCTTATCGGAAGCGATGCACCGTTTTTCATTGACAGCACCCCGTCGTTTGCAGAAGGCGTGGGGAATATCCTGTCGGAGTTTCCTCTTGACCTGGGCCGGTACCGGATGGTAATCCTTTACCCGGACGTGAACAGCAGCACTGCCGAGGCCTATGCCGGATGCGTCCCATGTCCCACCGGCCTGTCTCTCAGACAGTTGCTTAATCTTCCGGTGACCGAGTGGCGAGGCAGGGTTGTGAATGATTTTGAGCTGAATATATTCAGAATCTATCCCCAGATCGGCAGGCTGAAAATGGGGCTGTACGAAGCAGGTGCAATATATGCTTCGATGTCGGGAAGCGGCTCTGCCGTCTACGGCATATTCGATGAAGAGCCTGACCTGCCGCCTGAACTGGCGAAGTACAGGCTCAGCACGGCCGAACTTACCTGACAGTCCGGCCCGCCGGGTCCTCAGACTATCTCCACAAGCACAGCACCCTTGGTCACCCTGTCTCCGGTAGCAACATTCACTGCAACCACCTTGCCGTCAGTGTGGCTCTTGAGCCTGTTTTTCATCTTCATCGCCTCGAGGATGAGGAGTTCATCCCCTTTCTTTACCGTATCACCCGGTTTAACAAGTATCTCCACAACCGTACCGGGGATGAAGCTGTGAATCTTTCCCGGCACAGGCGGCTCATACGGTTTGCGCGAAACAAACCGCTGGCTCAGCCTGGTTGTATAGGCAGTATGGTCTATGACAAGCTTGTCTTTATCTTTCTTTTCCATCACAGTTACTTTGAGGAATTAATCAGAAGGGCGGGATCCCGTGCTTCTTCCATGGCATCTGCACATCCTTGTTCTCCGATACCTCGAGGCCGTGAATCAACAGTCTGCGTGTCTCTGACGGCTCAATGACCGCATCGACATAACCGCGGGAGGCAGCCACATACGGATTGGCAAACTTCTCCCTGTACTCGTCAACCTTCTGGCGGCGCATGTCATCAGGATTGGCAGCCGAGGTGATCTCCTTGCGGAAGATGATGTTGGCTGCACCCTCCGGCCCCATCACGGCAATCTCGGCCGTCGGCCATGCAAACACGAAGTCGGCACGCAGATGACGGGAACTCATCGCGATGTAACCGCCGCCGTAAGCCTTGCGCAAAATAACTGTGAGCTTGGGAACGGTAGCTTCGCTGTAGGCGTAAAGAACCTTGGCACCGTGGCGTATTACGCCTGCATGCTCCTGGTCAACACCAGGCAGATAGCCGGGCAGGTCAACGAATGTCACCAGCGGAATGCTGAATGCATCACAGTAACGGATGAACCTGGCAGCCTTGTCTGACGAATCGACGTCGAGCACGCCTGCCATCTCCATCGGCTGGTTTGCGACGAAACCGACTGTGCGTCCGCCGATACGGCCAAACCCTATAACCATGTTGCGTGCATACATCTCCTGTATCTCGAAGAAATCCGAGCTGTCAGCAACAGCCCTGATAACCTCCCTTACATCATACGGGAGTGTGGCGTCACCCGGCACTATCTTTTCAATATCATAGCTTGCGTCAGGCGGCAGCGCCTCTGTCACTTCAGCCCTCATCTCATTGTTCCTCGGGATGAATGAGATCAGCCTCTTGATCTGGGCAAAACACTCCTCCTCTGATGAAGCGAAGAAATGGGCGTTGCCCGAGGTCTCACAGTGTACGCGTGCACCTCCCAGGGCCTCCATGGAGATCTCCTCACCAAGAACGGTCTTTATTACCTCTGGACCGGTGATGAACATCTTTGAAATATTGTCTACCACAAAGACGAAGTCGGTCAGCGCCGGTGAATAGACTGCACCGCCGGCACAAGGTCCAAGGATCACCGATATCTGCGGTATGACCCCGCTGGAGATTGTGTTCCTGAAGAAAATCTCACCGTAGCCGGCGAGTGAATTTACCCCTTCCTGTATGCGGGCTCCGCCCGAATCATTGATCCCTATAAGCGGTATCCTCATCTTGAGGGCGTGATCCATTATCTTGGTGATCTTGCGCGAGTGCATCAGCCCCAGTGAACCCCCGGCAACAGTGAAATCCTGCGCATAAACAGCAACAGGATTGCCGTGAACGGTTCCGGTACCAATTACCACACCATCACTGGGCAGATTCTTTTTATCCATTCCGAAATCACGTGCATCATGCTCCACGAACATGTCATACTCGTTGAATGTGCCCGGATCAAGTATGGCCATAATGCGCTCACGGGCAGTGTTCTTGCCCATGGCCTTCTGCTTCACGATGGCTTCCTCGCCGCCGCCAAGCAGCATCTTCTCACGCTTCTCCTTGAGTTCGCGTATCTTCTTTTCCAATGCCATAATTAACCTTGTTTAATACAGTCTTAACCTTCCAAAAAAAGCACGGCAATTTAAGCAAAAATAGAATATGCACAATATTCCCCGGAATGTGCTATTTCGGGGCTGTATAGTAGACCCCCGCCGCTATGAATGTGTATATGATATTGGGTATCCACATTGCCAGGGCCGGGTTGAGATCACCCTTGAGGGAAAACTGTGACGAGAACTGCATGAACAGGATATAGGAGAATGTAAGCATCAGCCCGAGACCGATCTGCATACCGATCCCTCCCTTGATCTTGCGCGAGGAAAGTGAAACACCGATAATTGTCAGGATGAAGAAAGCAAAGGGTGATGCATAACGCCGGTGCTTCTCATTGAGGTACAGCTTTATCTCATCAGACCCCTGTGATTTGAGAACACCGATATAGTCTGTCAGCTCACCGCGGGTCATTGTATGTACGAACTCCGGGGCCCGTGTGAAGTCATCCGGCCCCACGTTCAGCACTGTATCAATACGGCGCCCGCTGCTGATCCGCTCTCCCAGGCTGTCTGTCTCCCTTATATAGTACCACCATGCACCCCATTTGTTCGTGGTGCTGTCCCACCTGATCATGTTTGCAGTCATTTTTGACTCAAGCATCCCCTTATCATTGAACTTCTCCATGCTGAAGTTGCGTCCGCTCTGGGATATCCTGTTGTACTGTTCCATGTATATATAGACATTGGGATAGACCTGCCTGTGCACGGAAGAGACGTTCACCCGCCTGAAGTCGGAACTCCGGTAGTATTTTTCCTCGAAGTCAAGCCGGGCGATGTTGGAGTGCGGAAGCACATAGTTCTGCAGCATGAACGCGAAGATTGCAATGAACCCTGCTGATATGAGATATGGTACCATCAGCCTCCTGAAGCTCATCCCGCTGTTCAGCATGGCGATTATCTCGGTGTTGACCGCCATCCTCGATGTAAAGAAGATCACCGATATAAAGACGAACATCGGGGCAAACAGGGTGGCAAAATAGGGAATGAAGTTCAGGTAATAATCAAAAATGATTGCCTTCAGCGGAGCCTGCTTCTGGATGAAGTCATCAATCTTTTCCGAGAAGTCGAAGATCACGGCAATGCCCAGAATGAGCAGCAGCGAGAAGATAAAAGTTCCCAGGAACTGCCTGATAATATACCAGTCAAGAATCCCCGGCGAGATCTTCTTCAGGCTCTTTTTGAAATTCTTCGAACTGTCTCTTCCTTCCATGATCCGAATGTGCCTTCAACTATCTGCTTCCTTGCCTCCCTTACCAGGCTGAGATAGAACGCCAGATTATGTATTGTGGCTATCTGCGCCCCCAGCATCTCGCCAGCGATTACCAGGTGACGCAGGTACGCTTTTGTATAGGTTCTGCTGATTTCAGAATGTGAGCCGGCGTCAATGGGCGAGAAGTCGGTTGCCCACCGCTGGTTCCTTATGTTTATTATTCCGTCCCACGTGAACAGCATTCCGTTGCGGCCGTTGCGTGTGGGCATCACGCAGTCGAACATATCCACCCCGCGGGCAATCCCTTCGAGAATGTTTGCCGGAGTGCCCACTCCCATGAGGTAGCGGGGCTTGTCAGCCGGGAGGATTTCGTTAACAACCTCTATCATTTCGTACATCTCCTCCGCCGGTTCCCCCACCGAGAGTCCTCCTATGGCGTTACCCGGCATACCGGCCGAGGCACATTTCTCTGCCGAAATCTTACGCAGATCGCCATAAACCGCTCCCTGCACTATCGGGAACAGCATCTGCTCCATCCCGTAGAGAGGTTCAGTATTTTCCATCTGCGCCACGCACCTGTCAAGCCAACGATGGGTAAGCTCCATCGATTTCCTGGCATACCTGTGGTCACAGGGGTAGGGAGCGCATTCATCAAATGCCATTATTATATCGGCTCCTATAATCCTCTGGATATCAATAACGCCTTCCGGGGTGAACAGATGCTTTGATCCGTCTATGTGTGATCTGAAGATGGCCCCCTCCTCGGTGAGCTTCCGGTTTGCCGCCAGGGAAAAAACCTGGTATCCCCCGCTGTCAGTCAGCACCGCCCTGTCCCAGGCCATGAAACTGTGAACACCTCCTGCCTGCCTGATAATGTCAGTACCCGGACGCAGGTAAAGGTGATAGGTATTTGCAAGTATCACCGGCGCATCAATCTCCTGCATCAGATCACGGTGGAAGACCCCCTTGACTGTTGCAGCAGTACCCACAGGCATGAAGACCGGCGTGGGTATGTCGCCGTGGGCCGTGCGCAGAATGCCCGCCCTGGCCGATGTGGCTCCGTCTTTCTTCTCAATTGTGAACATGCGGTTCGCTGTGGTGGTCACAAAAGTAAGCTTTCTCAACCTGATTTTGAACAGGCGGTTATCAATTTGAGAATTAAGCAGCCTGATTGTTGAAAACATTCTTGCAACAATTTTCCATTTCTTTATAATATTGCTGCCACAATATCACCTTAAATGATCCTGTCAACTGATACTACGCACCTTATACTTCTCGGGCTGCTCATTGCCGCGTTCATTGTACAGGCATGGTACTGGCTTTTTTATTACAGGAGGGCCGCATTCGCGAAGCCGTCAGAGGCAAACGCAGATACCTCCCTTCCTCCTCTGTCAGTAGTCATATGCGCACGCAACGAAGCCGAAAACATCAGCAGATTCCTTCCAGACGTCCTGAAACAGGATTACCCTTCGTTTGAAGTGGTGGTTGTCAACGATTGCTCGGAAGACGGCACGGATGATGTGCTCGGTTCGCTGATGAAGCAATATCCGCACCTCAGGGTATCAATGATCCAGAAGGATCCGGGCTTCACCCATACAAAGAAGCTGGCAATGCTCATCGGCATAAAAGCTGCAAAAAATGACCTGCTCGTATTCACCGATGCCGACTGCAAACCGGCTTCGCCCCTGTGGCTTCGGGAAGTGGCGGCAGCAGCCGGAAGGGAAAAGGCCGACATAGTTATCGGGTACGGCGCATACCTTACGGAAAAAGGACTCCTGAACAGCTACATCTGCTATGAAACAATGTTCATAGCCATGCAGTACTATGGCATGACGATGGCCGGCAAGCCCTATATGGGAGTGGGCCGGAACCTGGCTTACAGGAAAACATTCTTCTTTGAAAAAGGGGGATTCGGACCTCATAACCACATAATGTCAGGTGATGATGACCTCTTCGTCAACCGCACTGCCACGGCTGACAACTGCAGCCTGATGCTGTCAGCGGATTCATTCACCTATTCTGTTGCTGCAAAAAGCCCGTCGGAATGGGTCAAGCAGAAAAGAAGGCACCTGACAGCCGCAGCCTACTATAAGAATGATGACAAGGTACGCCTGTTCCTTGAGCCCTTCTCCAGGGTTACGTGGTACGGACTGCTTATCGCTATGCTTGTAATGCTCGCATCCTGGCCGGTAGTGGCATTACTTGGGCTGGCAAGGCTCGTAATGAGAGGCGTCATACTCAGAAAGGCTTCAATCCGGTTCAATGAGCGGCAATTATGGTTTATTTCACTCTTTTTTGATATATTGGCGCCATTCTTAACGGCATTTCTTTTCCTTACAAACAGAAGAAAGGGTAAAGGGAGGAAAACATGGAAGTAGAAACCGGCCTATCGGACAAAGCGCAGTATGACCTCAAGGTCATAGACCGTGCCCTTACTGGCGACAGCAGGGCATATGCCGAGCTGCTTAACAGGTACCGGGACTCTGTCTACTACGTCATGCTGAGAATGGTAAGCAACCCCTCCGATGCCGAAGACCTTACAATCGAAGCCTTCGGCAAGGCATTCCATAACCTTGCGAAATACGTCCCTTCACATGCCTTCAGTACCTGGCTGTTCAGGATCGCAACAAACAACTGCATCGACTTCATGAGGCGCAAGAGCCAGAGTCCCAGGCCATTTGACCAGGACGAGGGGGAAGAGGATGAGGTTGAGGCCACCGTGGCTTCAGATACGATTGCCCCTGATGAGCTGATGATCAACAGGGAGACAGCCGCCTCACTCAACAGGATTGTCAAGACCCTCAAGCCCCGCTACCGCCGCCTCATTGAGCTCCGGTACTTCGAGGATTACTCCTATGAGGAGATCGCCAGTGAACTCAGCCTGCCTATAGGTACGGTGAAAGCAAGACTCTTCAGGGCGAAAGTACTCATACTGAACATGGTCCAGAGCAAATCCAGCGGCATTTGACCACAATAGCCGAAAAATACTTCCCGCAGCTTTCCCCTCTCCAGCGCCGGCAGTTCTCACTCCTGCCCTCCCTCTACAGCGGGTGGAACGAAAAGATAAATGTCGTTTCCCGCAAGGACATCGAAAATTTCGAAGTTAACCATCTTCTTCATTCACTTGCAATTGCAAGGTTCGTCAACTTTAAGCCCGGAACATCGGTTATTGATATAGGGACCGGCGGGGGTCTGCCGGGAATACCCCTCGCCATATTTTTTCCTGAAGTAAAATTCACCCTGGTTGATTCGATAGCAAAGAAGATAAAGGTGGCCTCGGCCATTGCCTCGGAAGCAGGACTTGAAAACGTCACTGCAGTCTCTGCCAGGGCTGAAACTCTGAAGGGAAAATATGATTTTGTTATCGGCAGGGCGGTTACTGAGACGGAACAGTTCGTCAGGCTGACCAGGCACCTGGTCTCACCGCACTCATCCGGCGAAAGGAAAAACGGCTGGATCATGCTAAAGGGAGGTGACCTTGAAAATGAACTCAGGCCTTTCCTCGGGTCCGCAGAGGTAACTGCCGTCAGCGACTGGTTTGATGAGCCCTGGTTCGAGACAAAGAAACTTGTATATCTGCCGCTCCGATAAAAAATCTGCCTGTTCCCGGCAGGGTCCCTCCTTCATCCGGGGCCCCATTTCCCGGTCAAAAAGCAAAAAAAATAACCCCCACCCTTCTTTTTTACAAAAAATGACTACCTTTGCAGTCTTAAAAACCGGATAGTAAACAACGAAATATAACATCAGATGAAAAGGACATTTCAGCCATCGAGAAAGAAAAGGACCAACACTCACGGCTTCCGGAAGAGAATGTCAACCCCCAACGGCAGGCGCGTTCTTGCCGCCCGCAGGGCCAAGGGAAGGAAGAAACTCACCGTTTCCGACGAGCTGGGCCACAAGGACTGACAGGCTGACCGACAATAAATAATTGCCGTCTTGATGAACAATTAAGGCGGTTTTTTATTTCTGTTATGACTCACACAGTTAATTTTACAGGTAATTTTTTGCAGAATGAACGACCTGATAATCAATAATACTGATCCCGGATTAAGGACAATAGCCGAAGCCGTAATGGAAGGCAGACGGCTTACACCTGATGAAGCCCTCACCCTCTACCGCAAAGCCGACCTTTCGCTGATGGCTCTGCTGGCAACCACTGTCAAGAGGAGAAAGAGCGACAATGCCGTCTTCTTCAACAGGAATTTTCACATCGAGCCTACAAACATCTGCGTCTTTAACTGCAGGTTCTGCTCCTACCATAAGGCCGAAGGTGATCCGGAAAGCTGGGAGCTGACTGAAAAAGAGATTCTGGATACAGTAAAGCGTTTTGACGGTGTACCCGTAACAGAGGTCCACATAACCGGCGGCGTGCATCCTTCACGCGACATTCATTATTATGCGCGGATACTCTCGTCAATAAGGAATGCCCGTCCTGACATCAGCATCAAAGCCTATTCAGCCATCGAACTTGACTATATGATAAAGGAGGCTGGCATGACTTATACCGAGGGTATCAGACTCCTTAAGGAACACGGCCTTGACTCTATCCCTGGCGGAGGTGCGGAGATCTTCGACCCTGAGCTCCGGCGCAGGATATGTCCCGAGAAGGCTGATGCCGAAACATACCTGGCCATCCATGAGGCTGCACACAACCTGGGACTGACTTCGAACGCCACAATGCTTTACGGCCATGCAGAGAGCCCTGCACAGCGTATTGACCATATGCTTCGACTGAGGGATCTGCAGGACCGCACCGGCGGGTTCAATGCATTCATACCACTCAAGTTCAGGCGTGAAAACAACCGCATGTCCGATCTTGTCGAGGTGCCGGTGACTGAAGACAT
This sequence comes from uncultured Rikenella sp., assembly GCA_964621005.1. GTDB lineage: Bacteria > Bacteroidota > Bacteroidia > Bacteroidales > VadinHA17 > SR-FBR-E99. Next base: position 4,282 of record CAZUIF010000013.1, on the reverse strand, counting down.
GCGCAACTACGCCCTCTCAAGGATCTTCCTCGACAACTTCAGCCATATAAAGGCATACTGGCCGGCAATAGGCAGAAGCAGTGCACTCATGAGCCTCGCCTTCGGAGCTGATGACCTTGACGGAACAATTGATGACACAACGAAGATCTATTCTATGGCAGGCGCTGAGGATGACAGGCCGGCAATTTCAACCGCCGAACTCGTTGCCATGATACGGTCTGCCGGCTTCAGGGCCGTAGAGCGTGACACCAATTACCGTACCGTAAAGGAATGGTAGAAAACCCTCGTTCCCGGGATATAATTTTTATCTTTGAGGCACCGTTAATAATCTAATACTTCATCGCACGATGAGCGTCAAGGAATTTATCAGGAGCCGGATCTTCTGGAAACAGTTGGGACTGGCAATGGTCATAGGCGTTGCCATAATTCTCGTTCTGATTATCTGGCTCAATATCTATACCCGTCACGGCCAGTCGAGATCCACCCCGGAGGTAAGGGGCCAGACAATCATGGAGGCAGAACATGTCGCGGTCAAAAACAGGATGAAGCTTCAGATAATTGACTCGGTATATACCACCATGGTACCCCGCGGATGCGTGGCTGAACAGACACCGCTCCCGGGACACAGGGTCAAGAAGGGACGCACAATCCAGGCCACAATAAACGCTTTTAATCCCGAAATGGTTGCCGTACCTGACCTTGTCGGGCTGCCACGCCGCCAGGCCCTCTCAATAATCGAAACAGCCGGTCTGCAGGTTGGACAACTCAATTATGTCCCTGACCTGACGGTCGACTTCGTCCTGAAGCAGACAATCCACGGCCGCGAGGTGGCTCCCGGCGACTCCGTCCAGAAAGGGATGGTGGTTGACCTGGTGCTTGGCCGTGGGCTGAGCAGCCAGCGTACCACACTTCCGAGACTTACCGGTCTCACCCTTGACGAAGCCAGGAATGAGTTACTTGGAGCATCCCTGAACCTTGGCGCTTATGTTTTCGATGCCACGGTGCTTACCGGAGAGGACTCCCTGAAAGCCTTTGTCTTCAAACAGAACCCGGAGTACCGCACCGAAGCCTCTGTCCAGCTCGGATCGGCCATATACATCTGGCTCACCACCGACAGCCTGAGAATGCCGTCAGATACAATCAGTACCGATACAATTGCCCCCGGGGGCGAGATCGGGCTGCCAGACACAGATCCGACCCGCTGACAATGAAACATACCCGGATCATATGCCTCCTGCTGCCTGCACTGCTCACCCTGAATGCATCTGCCCAGGAGATCATTACCGGGCTCGTCAGAAACAGGCAGCTTGAACCTGCCCCTCCCGCTCATACGGTGCTGAAGAGCGCCACAGCGGAGGAACCAGTTTCGCTTCCTTTCAGCGATGACTTTTCCGGTGACAGCATCTATCCGTCAACTGCCAGGTGGTCTGACCTGCAGGTTTTTATCAACAATACCTATTCAGTAAAGCAGCCATCGGCCGGCATTGCCACTTTTGACTGCCTCGATGAAAGAGGACTGCTCCATACAGGGGCATCACAGGCAGTATTCGAGGCTGACCGCCTCACCTCCCGACCAATCCAGCTTCAGTATCTCCCCTCAGACAGCCTGTTCCTTAGCTTCCTCTATGAGGCAGGAGGAGTTGCTGACCTGCCCGAGGAGGATGACAGCCTGACCCTTAGCTTCTGGGCTCCCGGAGAGGAAAAATGGTACAGTGTCTGGAGAGCCGGCGGTAAAAAAACTGACGGTTTTGTCAACGTGATTATCCCGGTTACGGACCCAAGGTACCTGATGAACGGATTCCGTTTCATGTTCACCAACCACGCCTCGCTCGCCGGGGTGACTTCCGAACCCTCTCAGGCCGGAAACGCTGACCAGTGGAACATTGACCATGTGTATCTCGACAAAGGACGCTCAGTACATGATACTGTCATCCACGACGTAGCCCTTACCCTTCCTCAGAGATCACTCGTAAAGGAATATGAAGCCATGCCCTGGAGACATTTCAGGCAGGCATACCTCTCCGCAATGAGCCCCGTTGTACCGGTAAGCTACAGGAACAATGACACAATTGTCCGCAATGTCACAAGACATATCAGAATAACTGACATGTCAACCGGGGCGGTTGTACGCGAATTTGACGCAGGCGCCGCCAACACCGACCCGCTGACAGACGTGAAATACGATGCTCCGCTGCTGTATACATATAATTCCTCATCATCTGCAGATACGGCTCAGTTCATGGTAACTGTATCACTTATCACAGATGATTTCGACCCGAAGCAAAATGATACCCTGAGATATATCCAGCGTTTCTCTGACTGCTTTGCAATTGATGACGGCTCGGCAGAAGCAGGCTACGGTATTAACGGCCAGGGCTCGCACAATGCAATGGCCGCACTCCGTTACAGGTCGTTCCTTCCTGACTCGGTTACCGGCATCAGCTTCTGCTTCAATGATGCATATGACAATGCCAACCAGCGCGCTTTTGAAATTATGGTCTGGGCAGATGACAACGGGCGCCCCGGCATCCTTCTCGGAAGCAGCAATGGTCCGATAGCAGCCCCGGGTGGGGAGATCAACGGCTTCGTGACTTATATGTTTGACGAACCGGTAAGGGTGACAGACAACTTCTGGATTGGATGGAGGCAGGCCTCAGAGAAATTCCTGAATGCGGGCCTTGACCTCAATACAGCACCTGCCGGAAGACAGTATTTCCATCTCAGCGGTGAATGGCAGGAGAGCCAGGCCCCCGGTATAATCATGATGCGCCCTGTAATGAAGGGTGAAGGCTCCCAGACATCATCCGACAACGGCACCCTTGTGAACAGTATGTTCTCCCTCTATCCAAACCCGACCGACGGATTGGTGACTCTCATACCTTCAGATGAGGCTCCGGACGATTTCCTGATTGATGTTATCTCGGCATCAGGAGCCAGGGTTATGTCGATCCGCAAGACGGACAGGCCTGATCTCAGCAGTCTCGCCGCCGGCAGCTACATGCTGCTGGTGAAAACAAGGGATGGCAGGCCGCTTTCACTTCTTCGCGTAATAAAGGTCAACTGAACCGGGAGATGACAGAAGAAGATCTCGGAGAAATCCAGGAACAGGAGCTTTTTGAACACTACCGCTATGTGGTTGATCCGGGACAGTCAATGCTCCGGATAGACAAATACCTTTCAAAACGGATCGAGAATGTCTCACGCACCCGCGTTCAGGCTGCGGCACAGGCCGGCAATATACTTGTAAATGACAATCCTGTCAAACCAAATTACCGCGTCAAACCGCTGGACGTAATCCAGGTACTTCTGCCAAACCCGCCGCGGGAGATAGAGCTGATCCCCCAGGATATTCCGATCAGTGTTGTTTACGAGGACGATGACCTGGTTGTGGTGGACAAGGCTGCCGGAATGGTTGTACACCCGGCCTACGGCAACTACTCGGGGACACTGATGAATGCCCTGATGTATCACTTCAGGGACCTCCCGCTGTTCAATACCGGAGAACTTCGGCCCGGCCTGGTACACCGCATTGACAAGAATACATCAGGGCTCCTGGTGGTGGCAAAGAACGAGTATGCCCACAACAGGCTTGCACGGCAGTTTTTCAAACGGACCACCGGAAGGCTTTACACAGCCCTGGTATGGGGGACACCCGAACCGGCGGAGGGAACGGTAACAGGTCACGTTGGCCGCAATATCCGTGACCGTAAGATAATGCAGGTATTTCCTGACGGCAGCCAGGGCAAACATGCTGTGACTCACTACCGGATCATCGAGCCTCTTGGTTACGTCTCACTCGTAGAGTGCCGTCTCGAAACAGGCCGCACTCACCAGATAAGGGTACATATGGCCTGGAAGGGACATCCGCTGTTCAACGACGAAGAGTACGGCGGCCACCGGATACTGAAGGGAACTACATTCACAAAATACCAGCAGTTCGTGCGCAACTGCTTCGAGCTTCTGCCTCGGCAGGCGCTTCACGCCCGCACCCTCGCCTTTGACCACCCCGTCACCGGTAAGCGCCTCTCCTTTGAGTCGCCAGTCCCGGCTGACATGACCGCGGTAATTGATAAGTGGAGAAGTTATATCTCGGGAAGAGAATAGGCCAGAGGCAATAGCCATTAGGCACCTATTGCCTACTGCCTCTTGCCTGATTTACCAGCTTCCCCCTGCTCCGCCGCCGCCGAAGCTGCCGCCGCCAAAACCTCCGAAACCGCCGCTGCCACCGCTGCCGCCGCCAAAACCTCCGAAACCGCCGCTGCCACCGCCGCCGCCGGAGAAT
>CAZUIF010000012.1:77898-115902 GCA_964621005.1 uncultured Rikenella sp. | reverse complement strand
GACATGATTGTATTATGCCATTCAATCCGCTTTTTGTAGTCAAGGATATGATGGTTTTCGCCACTGATGAGGACCATCTCCACATCCTTGCCCAGTATTTTCAGGGCTGCATAATACTGCAGGCTCTCACCTACCGGTACGTTGGTGTCAGCCGTTCCGTGGAGCAACAGTATGGAGTTGCTGAATTTGTCGGCATTGAACAGCGGGCTGTTATCCACGTATATATCTTTCCTGTTCCAGGGGTAGCTCCCTTTGGTGGCGCCCGAGCTGTAGGAATAGCCCCAGTATCCCTCGCCCCAGTAGCTTGATATGTCACTGATGCCGGCATGGGCAATTGCAGTCCGGAAAATATCGGTACGGGTCTGCAGCATCATAGTGGTGAACCCTCCATATGAGGCGCCAATACAACCTACGTTGGCAGCATCGGCAGACGGGAATGCTTTCAGGAACTTCTTTGTACCTTCAATTATATCATCAATGGCTTCACGTCCCCAGCCGTTTACGTGCAGGGCTGAGAAATCCTGGCCGAATCCCGTTGACCCGGAGGGCTGCAAAACATAAACCATATACCCTTCGGCAGCCCATATTTCCTTGGGATAACGCCCCCCGAAAGACCTGTCGGTAGGAGTTGTACCGCCGTAGAAGTTTACTATGAGGGGATACTTTTTTGAGGGGTCATAGTTCACCGGGTAGTATACCCTTCCGTAGATCGTTGTTCCGCGGGAGTTCTTGAAATTCCATTCCTCAGTCCGCCCGGTCAACACATCTGCCATCCGGTCCGCACCAGGGTCAGAGAGCAAGGATGATTTCCCGGTTGCCAGGTCAAGTGCATAAAGCTTTCCCGGAGCGCTTATGCCTGTACCCCGCAGAACAGCAACATTTTTGTTTTCCGCAAAGTCGACTGAAGTGATCACCTCCACCGGTACATCGATTTTAGTAAAGCTCCGCCTTTTCGGGTCAAGCCTGTAGAGATTTACATAATCGCGTTCAGTCGCGGTAAGGTATATTTTGCCGTCCGGTGCCCAGTGTGCCATCCCGACTGCCGGGTCAAAATTGCGAGTGAGAGGCTCGGCTTTTCGGGTCTTCAGGTCAAAAAGAAAAAGCTGTGTATCATAGCTGTTTGGGATACGGCCGTCGCTCACCTTCACCCCCATGGTGCCGAAAGTCTCAGGGCCGCCTGATACGAGCAGTTGTGTTCCGTCAGGAGAGTACTGGCATGAACCGCCGTACAGCTTGTCCTTCCAGATTGTATCGAGGCGCATGGTACTGATCTCCAGCTCATAGAGAGTCTGTTTGGAGAAAGGCACCTCGCTGTAGTCCTGCCTTGAAACGGAGAAGAGCACCTTCCGGCCGTCGGGACTGATTGCATGCAGAGAGGCTGATTGGGCCCCTGCCGTTAATGGTTGTGACAGCTTCGTGGTAGTGTTATATACATACAGGTAGCTCCGGTTGCGATTTCCCGGGATACGGTCCTCATTGTCAAAAACACGTTTCAGATCACCTGTTTTCTCAGCATCCTCATTTCGCGAGTACAAAAAGTAATCTTCCATGGGTGACCATACAATACGGCCGGCCGATTTCAGCCCTGATGCGGCAACGCTCTCCGCTCCGGTCTTCAAATCATAAATGATCACATCGCTCGTCCCTTCCCTGTCGACCTGGTAGAAAAAGCGGTCGGACTGTGGCATCCAGTCGACGCGGAGGGCATTGTTCCGCAGGGCGAATAGGTTTTTATTAAGTTCCATATCGTATACCTGGAAGGAGCTCTGGGGTTTCCCGCTCCCCGGCAGGACCTCCGTTGTCTGGATAAGGACATATTTGCCTGAAGGAGAAAGCCTTGCTCCGGATATGCTCACCCCTTCAAGGACATCGTTGATTGTAAGCGTCCGGCCGGGGTTTGTGCTCCATGCCAGCACTGCCGAATCACTTGCTGCTGATATGTCAGCGCCGAACCTGAGTGATTTATCCGTGCTTATCAGTTTCAGACTTAACTCGTGAATCCCTGTTCCCAGTGTCAGATCAATCTTAACAGGCCGGTCCGACGACTTGCCCTGTGATTTCACCTTTTTGCCGTTGAGGCTAAGCTCGAAGATCGCATTGGTTGAAATATTGACCGAGGCTTTGGTCCACCTGTCGCTGCTGATGAATCCGGCTATCCGGATCATCTGGTTCTCACCGCTGACGGATGTTACAAGGCTGTCGACCGGCAGGGTAATAACCGGCCATGTTTTCATGTCTGCATCATCAGCCTGCACATTTTCAAGAAGGGCTGCCGCATCAAATTTTTTGCCGTCAACCGATGGCTGATCAGCAAAGAACGGCAGAAAGAGCTGGTTTACACCGGAGATTCTCCAGTCATGACATTCAGTTTTGCTTTGTGCAGTTGCCACTCCTGCAATCAGCAGCAGGAACATGAGGCCGGTAAGTTTTTTCATCCTTTTTGATCTTTATTTATTTCTTTTTATGATTGAGGGAAACCCGGACATCCTATCTCCAGCTTTCAATTATATCGAGCGGGTAGATGGGCCTGGGGATATTGACATATTTCAGGGCAAACGGGTCTATACTGCTGAATCCTGGAGACATGACATTGATAGTCTTCCTGTTATACAACAGGTAATTATATCTGAACGGAAAAAGATTTTTGACGGCAACTATATCCGCTTTCCAGACAGAGAGCCCGAGATCTCTGAAATCAGACGGTTCTTTCAGAGCCATAGGAAGTTCTGAGAGAATAAGATGTACTCCGTCCTTTTTCAGGATGACCGTTTTGCCGTACGATGTCTCCTGTTTTGATGCCACAACGCCGGTGAATACAAACGGTTTGTCATAGACTGAATCCAGCTTCCCTCCCACTGATATTGTAATGTCATCCCCGGTGTTGTACTGCCACGCCTCGCCGGCCGCTACTGCGTCGCGGACAGAGACATATGAGGTAAGATCGCTCCCTTTTTCCGTCAGTGCCTTCAGTATCCATGTGCTTTCGCCCGGAGTTCCTGCCGAAGGGGCGTCTGCCACATCGCAAAACACAACTGTGCCGAGTGCACGGGCAATCTTCTTGTCGCGTGCTATAGCCACTGCTTCTTCGGGACTGTTTCCTGCAGGCTGGGGCACATCACGGACAGCCCATGCCATGTCGGAGATACTGTCTGCCAGTTCCTGCGCCAGGTCCTTCTTACCGTTGGTTATTGCTACCGTGCTGTAACCAAGCTCCGGCTCATCGATCCATATATGTACCGGGAAGAAGGAGACGGACAGTACATCCGGCTGTTTCTCCATCTTCTTCATGGAAGAGAATATTTTCCTGAACGGAGAAAGGAAGTCGACGTTCATCCCTCCCCCCTTTAGGAGTTTCATCTTGTTTACAACCATGACCGGTTGTATTTCGCCCAGGACGGTCCGTATCAGGAGGTCTCCCGCTTTGCAGGCGGTTTTGAAATGGTCACGGTGAGGGTTTGTATGGTAACCGACTATTATATCGGCATTTTCAGCTCTTCGCCTGGTCACGTTTGCGTGGAGGTCAAAGGAAACCGCTATCGGCACATCGGGGCCCACAGCTTCGCGAAGTGCCATGATCAGGTCACCCTCCGGGTCGAACATCCCCTGCACACCCATGGCTCCGTGCAGTGAAAGGTAAATGCCATCCACAACCGGCTGGCTGCGTACAGCCTCCAGCATCGTGTTTTTGATCTTCTGGTAGAAGAGGCTGTCTACCGGCCCACCGGACATTGATTTGGCCTGGACAATTGGTATTGCTTTGATTCTTCCCCTGCCTGTTTTTTCCACAGCAGAGAGGAATCCGGCAAGCTGTTTGTCCTCCTCTGTGGCGGAGGCTGGCACCTGGTCATCATAGAAGAGATGATCGGCTTTAAAATTCACCTCGGTTGTGATCACCGGTGAGAAGCTGTTCACCTCATGCATGAATTCAGCATACATTATAACCTTCTGGTCACCAGATGCCTCATGTCCGGAGGCAGCATTACGTCCGGCAGTGTCTGGCTTTGAACACGAATACAGGCCTAAGATTGTCAGCAAAAAAAGCACATTGGTCAAATTCAGTCTGATGTAGTAATACTTTTGGGTCATTTCCTGATTATATTTATTACGAAAAGCAGCATAAAACGAAAGTGGCTGATATCACAAAGATATAAGAGTCCGGAATACTTTTTGGCGGAAGGCGGAATAAAGACAACAGCTTTCTTGGAATTTATTCAGCAGTTTGTGATGACCAAAAGCTAAGGATTTACATGTTGATTGAGAATCCAGGTGGCGACCGCCCTGGATAAGGAAAAGTCATTAAGATCACGCTTATTTTCTTTACTTGGGCGATGGAAAGGGAGGAGCTCCTGATATCTGTCAGAAGACTGCGGCAAAAGTAGCAGAAGCTGCTTTCATATCTGTGGCTGAGGTAATGAACCACAGAGTTTAAAAAGTTGTTTATGCGACTGTAAATGAATATACTGAAAGATATGAAAGCAGAAAGACGGATTATACTGTCGGTTATCTTCCTCATGGCAGCTGTTACAATCCGGGCACAGAACGGAGCAGGAACATTCGGTGAAGCAAGTATGGCTGCCGGCAACGGTGGCATGTACGTTCTTGGGGGCTGGGCACTTGCCAACATGGCTGCCGGCGTATACGGATGGGCAACAAATGAAGGGGAGAAAAAGTATTTCATCTTACGTGAAATCAGACGCGGCACAATTGAACCGGTGGCATTACTGACAAATCACGGGACTGTTGCGGCAGGAATACGGACCATCTTCTGAACAGGGAAAAGATCTCATGAAAAACAAAAACTGCCAGGGAAGTAAATGAGAATACTGCTCACAGGTGCTACCGGATATATTGCCAAAAGGCTACTTCCTTCCCTGCTCGCGGGTGGGCATGAAGTTATCTGCTGCGTCCGTGACAGGCAGAGATTTGATGCCGCAAGATTCAGCAACGAACACCTGTCGGTGATCGAGGTTAACTTCCTGGATCCGGAATCCCTCTCTGCAATACCAGATGACATTGATGCTGCATACTATCTGATACACTCCATGTCGACCTCCACGAGGGGTTTTGACGAGATGGAGAAGAGATCGGCAATAAACTTCCGTGAGAGAATGGAACAGACAAGGGTACGTCAGGTGATCTATCTCAGTGGAATAGTCAATACCGGCAAGCTCTCAAGGCACCTGGCCTCCAGGAAAAATGTCGAAGAGGAACTTGGTGCCGGTTCCTACCATCTTACAACCCTGAGGGCAGGGATCATCCTCGGTTCCGGCAGCGCATCCTTTGAAATAATACGTGACCTGGTAGAGAAGCTGCCGGTAATGATTGCTCCCAGGTGGCTCAACACAAAGTCGCAGCCGATAGCTGCAAAGAACGTCGTGGAATTCCTGAGGGGAGTGCTGATGAAGGAGAGCTGCTTTGATAAAAGCTTTGACATCGGAGGCCCTGATATACTGACCTATAAGGAAATGCTGCTGAGGTTTGCTGAGGTCAGGAACCTAAAACGACGTATTATCGTGGTTCCCGTCATGACCCCAAGGCTCTCCTCCTACTGGCTTTACTTTGTTACCTCAACATCATACAAGCTTGCAGTAAACCTGGTTGACAGCATGAAGATTGAAGTGATCTGCCGTGAGAATGACCTCCACAGGGAACTTGGGATTACGCTGATAAGTTTCACGGAGGCTGTCAGGAGTGCCTTCGACAGGATTGAGCACCATGGGGTGACATCGAGCTGGACAGATGCTCTTTCCGGCCCGGGACTGGAACGGGGATTATCTGATCTTGTAAGAGTGCCGGTTCACGGTTGCTTCAGGGATATCAGGCGAAGGAACTTCACTGACAGAGAGAAGGTCATGGAGAGAATCTGGACTATCGGGGGCAGAAACGGATGGTATTATGCCAACTGGCTCTGGGAGATCAGGGGTTTCATGGATAAGCTCTCGGGAGGGGTGGGCCTCCGCCGCGGAAGAAAGAATGACAGGGAGATATCACCGGGTGATTCACTCGATTTCTGGCGAGTACTCTACGCTGAACGTGCGGAAGGCAGGCTTCTGCTGTATGCGGAGATGAAACTGCCGGGTGAGGCGTGGCTCGAATTCAGGACAGAGAATGACACACTAATACAAACAGCCACATTCAGGCCGTTGGGACTGACCGGAAGGCTTTACTGGTACTCTGTGATGCCGCTTCATGAATTTATATTCAGGGGTATGATAAAACGGTTAACCTGTTAATGACATGATCATGAAACCGCAGCCGCTGATAAAGAAACTGAGGGCAGGACTCAACGCCGACGAGACCGGAAACAATTGTTTGACAGAATCTACAGTAACATGTCTTCAGAGAACAGGGTTTTCACTTCGACAATGGTCATCAATGGAAGGCGGTCGACACATACAATAAAGATGAAGATCTGGACAGCCGGGGAAGCTGATCCGGCTCCGGAAGGGGTCTCAAGCGCAGCCAGGTAACCGCTGTGTCAGAAGCAAGTGTCTGATTGAATACCGCTCCATGCTCCTTCTCCCCTTTCAGGAAACAGTCAAGCCAGGGTATGATATACCGTGAAAGAATGGCTGTCTGCTCTTCGGTTCCCAAACCGCCTTTACACCCCGCCAGTCTTTCTGCTGTGAAGCATTTGCGCAATGCACCCATCCCGCAATGAGACCCGTTGATAATTGATATATAGGTTTTATCCTCTGCTGCTGACCGCTCATACATCGGAAGATGATTCTTTTCAGGAGGGGTTATGCAGTCAGCCGTGCCGGAGAATATCAACGTCGGCACCGTGACCCTGCCTGCCGCTTCGATGGCTGAGGGCCTGATTTCATAAGGGGTAAGTGCCACCAGTGCATCCACAGCGCTGTTACCGGCAGCTGCGATGAATGATGCTCCTCCTCCCATACTGTGACCCATCAGGCAGATCAGCGTGTCAGCTATTTTGTACAGTGGAGAAAGCGGGTCTTCATTCAGTACCGGGATTTGATCAACGACAAACCTGATCTCATCAACATACGCCCTGTGTGAAGGAAACGGTCCCTCAAAGGTGGTCAGAGAGATCATAATATACCCGGCTGGCACAATCATTTCAACAAGATTCCCGTACCGGTCGCCCGGATGCTGGTATCCGTGGGCGAAGCATATCACCGGGAATTTATCCGGAAGTCTTTCGCCATTCGGGACTGCCTGATCCTTTGGCACCACCGGATACCAGAGATCTGCTGTCACTTTCCTGTTTCCCCTGGCCGGGTCCCTCAGTTCAATGCCTGCGCTGCCAATTTCATACTGGCCTGAAGAAAGCAGGGAAACAGACATCAAAAGTGCTGAAAGGATGTATTTAACTTTGGAAATCATACTTTGCACGGTTATCGGGCCGCGGATAAACCGGGCCGCGGCGAATGCCAAATTACAGAAAATTTCAAATTATGACAAAGGTGATGACAACAGCCCCGTCATGATGTCAAAATGAATGCTATTTTTACTTCCCGGTAACGGCAGGCGTTGAAATGCCTGAACGAACTCCCGCCACGGTATTATTGAAACATGGAAAAAACTCTCTTCGGTCTGCTCGTATGGATCTGGATCTCCGTTGCGGTCATCATATTCATTGTACTCCTGTTTGTCACCGCCCCGTACGGCAGGCACTCGAAGAGGACATGGGGTATGACGATACCCGACAGGCTCGGATGGTTCCTTATGGAGATCCCCGGACCGGTCATTTACCTGTTGTTAATAATCACGGGAAGCGGACCCAAAACCGTGACGGTCTGGATAATCACCGGGCTTTACCTGGCACACTATGCAAACCGCGCAGTCATTTATCCGCTGAGGATCAGAACCCGCGGCAAGGAGATGCCGCTGGCAGTTGCACTCATGGCGGTCCTTTTCAATCTGGTCAACGGAGGGTTCCTGGGCTATTTTGCCGGTACGCTCCAGACACATTATACCGTTGCCTGGCTGACTGATCCCCGTTTCATTGCCGGCCTGCTGATTTTCCTGGCAGGGATGGCGATAAACATGAGCTCGGATGAAAAGCTGATCCACCTGCGCAGGAAGAGGAACGGCGACGGATACCTCATCCCGCAAGGCGGACTTTTTGAAAAAGTATCCTGCCCCAACTTCTTCGGCGAGATCATGGAATGGAGCGGTTATGCCCTCCTATGCTGGTCACTGCCGGCACTGTCGTTCTTCATCTGGACTTTCTGCAACCTGGTGCCGAGGGCTCTTTCCCACCACAGGTGGTACAGAAGCCATTTCACAGACTACCCGGCGGAGAGGAAGGCAGTTATCCCGAATTTTTTATAACTTGATGCACTAAAGTGGAATAAAATGAAGGATAGTCACCTGGGATGGAAAGGCCGGTTCCTCTGGCTGGCTGTTTTTGCAGCCGCGATGGGATTCCTTGAAGGGATAGTCGTCATATACCTGCGCGAGCTTTATTATCCTGACGGATTTGAATTCCCGCTCAAGCTCATGTCCGCGGACCTTGTAACCGCAGAGTGGATCAGGGAGATTGCAACACTTGTAATGCTGGCGGCGGTTGGCATTATTGCAGGCAGAAACGGTCTTCAGAGGCTGTTCTGCGCCCTTTTTGCCTTCGGGATCTGGGACATTGCCTATTATGTGGCTCTCAATCTCCTGACAGGCTGGCCTGAAACGCTGCTCACCTGGGATCTTCTCTTCCTGATACCTGTTTCATGGCTTGGTCCTGTGATGGCACCGGTGATCAACTCGGTCACAATGATTCTCATGGCACTGCTATTCATCGGGAGGCAGGAGAAGGGCTATTATGTCAGACCGGGAGTGTCTGACTGGGTCCTGATATTCGGCGGCGCCCTGGTTATTCTATATACATATCTCGCCGACTACTCCCGTCTTCTGTTTGAGAGCGGTGCCCTTCGGGCGAAGGGTTCGCCGGAGGCGGAAGAAAGGTTTATTGCCATGATAACCACCTATATTCCTGAGCATTACAGGTGGAAACTGTTTATCATAGGCGAGGTCCTCATAATTGCTGCAACAATCAATGTAATGATAAGAAGTCGTAAATATTCAAAAGATGAAACAGTTAAGTAACCTGATTGCATTTATTATGCTTTTACTGATTTTACCCGCATGCGGGGACAATAAAAACAAAAGTGCGGAAGGTACGGATCAGTATCTCTGGCTGGAGGATGTTGAGAGTGAGAAATCACTTGCCTGGGCACGTGAACAGAACAGGCTCTCCGATGAAGTCCTGACCACGAAGCCTCTGTACACTGAACTTCGTGACAGGTACCTCAAAGTATTCAATGACAGGGACAGGATCATTTTCCCGGATATTACAGGGGAAATGAGCTACAACCTGTGGCAGGACGAGAAGAACGAGAGAGGTCTCTGGAGGAGGATGACGAAGAAGGATTACCTAGCCGGCAAAAATGAATGGGAACCTGTTCTTGATCTTGACGCCCTGTCAGCAGAGGAGGGTAAGAAATGGGTGTTTGGCGGAGCATCGTGGCTTGCACCCGAAAACCGCTACTGCCTGCTCTACATCTCCGACGGAGGCAAGGATGAAACCTATATCCGTGAATTTGATGCCGTTGAAAAGAAGTTTGTTGATGGCGGATTCTCAATTCCGGAGAGCAAGGGAAGCGCTGCATGGATAGATAAGGACCGGATTCTTGTGGCAACAAACTACGGACCCGGAACCATGACCTCATCCGGTTATCCTGCCATTGCGAAAATATGGAAGAGAGGTGAGGATCCGGCCAATGCCGTCACCGTGCATCAGACCGACACCGCGAACATGGGAATTTTTGTAAACAGCAGCGAAGTGAACGGCAAACGCTATGTCATCGTGAATGAGAGCAAAGGTTTCTATGAGTCAACAATGTGTCTCTTAACCCCGGACGGACTGAAGGCCCTTGAGATCCCGAAGGATGTGGAAACCAGGGGCATATTCAGGGATCAGCTTCTCCTCTATCTGCAGTCAGACTGGAATATCAACAGCACAACCTATAAAACCGGTACGCTGGTCAGCTATGACCTGCCGTCATTCCTGGCAGGAACACCGAAGATAATGACCATTTACGAACCTGGTGACAGGGAGAGCCTGGGAGGAGTAATGACTACGCGTGACTTCCTTGTACTCTCTACCATGGAGAATGTTCAGGGAAGGCTGAAGATAATCAGGCCATCTGACGGCAAGTGGACCGTTGAGGAAGTCCCGGTGCCAGGAATAGGGACCGTCGGGCTGGCCGGTTCGGATGATCTTTCAAACGACTGGTTCTTCACCTTTAACAACCCTGTCACACCGACCACCCTTTACCACGGTGACGGGAAAGAGATAAAGCCAATAAAGAAACAGAAGGACTACTTCAATGCCGTGGGGGTAAAAGTTGACCAGTTTGAGGTTGCCTCAAAGGACGGCACAATGATCCCATACTTCATTGTATACCCGGAGGACATGGTCTATGACGGCACCAATCCCACGCTTGTTTACGGTTACGGCGGTTTCAACAGTGCAACCCGTCCCGGATACAGTTCCATCACTGGCATAGGCTGGATTGAAAAGGGAGGTGTTTATGTGATTGCCAACATCCGCGGCGGAGGTGAGTTTGGTCCCGAATGGCATAAGTCGGCACTCAGGGAGAAGAGGCAGAATGCATATGATGACCTGTTTGCCGTGGCCGGGGATCTGATTACGAGAAAGGTAACGTCTCCGGAGCGGATGGGATTCTACGGATGGAGCAACGGCGGGTTGCTGGCAGGTGTGGCAATGACGCAGAGGCCGGATCTCTGGAATGCTGTAGTGATCGGCGCTCCGCTTCTTGACATGAAAAGGTACAACAAACTGCTTGCCGGCGCAAGCTGGATGGATGAATACGGAAATCCTGATGTCCCTGAAGACTGGGCATTTATCAGCAAGTACTCTCCCTACCAGAATGTGAAGAAGGATGTAAAATACCCCCAGCCGCTGTTCATAACCTCAACCAAGGATGACAGGGTGCATCCGGGTCACGCGCGCAAGATGGCTGCAAAGATGATTGAGATGGGGCATCCGGTGTTGTATCACGAGACCATCGAGGGCGGCCACGGAGCAGCTTCAACAAACGCACAGGAGGCTGAGATGTGGGCATTGATGTATACATATCTCAATATGAAGCTGGCAGAATAATGTTCAGCCGGTTATCTGTGCTCTTTACCTGAAGGGAGGCTGCGGCTAAATTATTGCTTCCTGCGGTGTGACGCCTGGCTTCGGAATATAATGTATTTGTCAGGCAGCAACAGTTCCGGTATCAGTGCGCCCCATCCATGACAGGGAGATATCACTGCCGAAGAAGTCCCTGAAGATGCGGTAATAGAGGAGTTCCTCCTTACTGTGGAGTGTCCACCCGTTGGGAAGTTCCCTTTCACTTATGAAATCACTGTCGGAGATACTTGCATCAGCTATCTCCGACAGTTTTTCATTTACACCTCCTCCTTCCCAGAACTTGGCTTTTTGTCTCCATGCAATATCAGGCGGGAGTATTTCCTCCATGGCCTTGCGGAGTATCCATTTCCCTTCGCCGTCTTTTATTTTGAGGTCAGCCGGGACAGCCAGGGCCAGTTCCGTTACCGAAGGATGTGTGAAGATGAGCCTGGGTGTGAGTCCGAAAGCAGCGGCGCATCTGTCAACACGCTGCAGGGCGGTGTTGTGGAGCTTCCCGGTCAGGCGCAGCAATTCCTCATTGACCGTATCCAGTGGCAATCCGGTGAGGTAGGTATATCCTGCAAACAATTCATCTGCCCCTTCGCCTGAGAGAATATCAGAAACGTAATCAGCCGCTTTGCGGGCTGCTGCAAAATTCAGCAGTGATGAACGAACGAGCAGTGGATCAAATGACTCAAGGTGCCAGATAACATCAGGGAGCATTGTTTTCAGGTCATTCTCACCGACAATGATCTCATGGTGTACAGTCCCGAGACACTTTGCAGCGTAGGATGCATAATCAAGATCAGGCGCTCCTTCCAGGCCGGCAGTAAATGTGTTAATTCTTCCGATGTACCGTGAAGCCAGGGCGGTTACTGCAGCAGAGTCAAGGCCGCCGGAGAGCCATGCCCCTGTTTTCTCAGTCCGGAGTGACCGGGAGAGAGTTTCATCAAGCAGTTCTCTGATGAGCGAAGCGAGACTGTCAGGATCTTCCGGCACCTCATGGTACTTTATGCCAGACTCCGGATACCGGGTACTGACCGTATCCTCGCCATTTCCCGGGCTTACCTCGGTCAAATTTCGGATTCCGGGTGCCAGTGCCTTTACCTCGGAAGCAAATACCTTTGTACCGTCCGAACCTGATCCTGTATAAAGAGGAGCCTCTCCTGCGCTGTCGCGCGAGAAGATGAATTCACCGTCATGAGCCGTTACGGTGGCAAAGCGACCCGGACCTGCCGTATCACTTACAGAGACTTTTTCCCCGGAGATTCTTACAGGAGAAGTTGCCGGTTCATTCCAGCAGACCCCGATTGTTATTCCTTCGGCCCGGACAATTTCCCTGTGATTTCTGCCCCTGTGCTCAATCATGTCAAGCATTGCTGACACTTCATCATAGCTGTTTTCCTTTGTAATTCCTGCTATTCCTGCCATAGTTTCCTGATTTTTTCAATTCTTTCTGTTTCAGTAATTTTATTCCCCGTTTCCGGGTCAATTGCGTACCAGGCGCCATTGACAAGACCGGTCAGAATTGAGCCGCATAAGTGATCATTATGAATGAAATGCGGTGTATCAAGCAACCCTGTCCTTACTGCCCTTGAAATCACCCCGGGATCTGACCAGGGATCGTCAGACATTTCTGCACCCATATCCTTAATTGCCTCAAGGAGCGTATCCGCTTCAGTCATAAGCTCATTTTTACGTTCCAGTACCTCAGGTGATGAAACAAGATCTGGCATGCCCCTGAGAGTATTATGAAGAACACCGCGGACAATTTCGCAGCTCTCGATTAGTTCGTCAGGATAAATTGCATGGTCACCCTCGCTGTACCCTACTACATGGACTATATGTGGCCTGAGGGCGAGACTTATGACAGCAGACGCAGCAAGCTGACCCTTTGCAAACGACTGGTTTGATGAGAAGTGTGCCAGTCCTGCCCGAACCTGTCTTATAACGGTAAAGTCATCAGCCGCGAGTCTTTCAATCATTTCATTCTTGGCAAGCATCTTGGCCAGGTCCATTGACGGCCATGTGCCGGGGGGGTTATTGAACATGTACTGTGAAACATAATGTTTGACTCCGGCCTTTCTGGCATTCCATGCTGCCAGGAATGCCATTGCAACAGAAAGGGAGTCATGGGCATCGCGCAGGCTCCACTGGTGTGACTCATTGACCTCAACGGGTATCTCCTTCAGGGCATACCATCTCATTACGCTCTGGTTTTCGGCCACGGCTTCACTTATGGCTCTTTGTGATCTTCCGTCCAAGACGCTGTACCAGCAGAGCGGTATTGCACCCCAGGCGTTTTTTATGGTTTCAACGCTCATTTCAGCCCACCTAAGAAGGTCACGTGTGCCGGCATAGCAGCGGACGAGAGGATAGTTTCCGCAGCGTGAATGCCGGTAGATGGATCTGAGGTCATCTGCAGTACGGAGAGGCACTCCGCCGGCACCGTCCTGGCTGTGATCCATTTCGCCGGGGCGGAAGAAGTGTTCCTGGGCATTCTGATCGGGCCCGACAGAGATCACATCGAGTACGCCGGACATAGCTATCTTTTCCACGCCCCTGACCGTCTCCCCGACGGTAGGTCGCCCGAAGTGATGCCTTAAGAGCGGGTAGGGATACTTCAGGGCAATTCTTCCAATCAGTGAATCCGGTTGTTCTGAGAGTAAATCTCTGCCGGTACTGCCTCGGAGAAATTCCTTTACCGATTGCTGCGGTTCCGTACCGTCGAACAACCGTTCAAACATTCCTGTTGCTGCTGCCACTGCCGTAACAGGTGGTGTACCACCGAAAATCATACGGCAGTCACTGATACCTGCGGATGCAAGCCGGAGACTGAGCTCACTGAACAGAAGTGCTGCCGATTCCGGGGTGAGCCTGTAACTCAGTGCCACTATATCGGGCTTTTGTTCAGCTATTATTTTCACCAGCCTGGTTATTGATACTGCAGGGCCCAGAGATACGGCTTCATAACCTTCGCTCTCTGCCAGTTGCAGAAAATGATGGAGTCCGCCAACGTGAACGCAGCTGCCGATGGCAGCACCTATTATCCTCCTCATGTTGTTTCCTCCTAAAAGTTTTATTTGCCGGCTTCGCCAATGGCCAGGAGCCTGAGTTCTCTCAGGTTCATGCCGGCGATGCCGAGGTTTTCAACTGTCCGGCCATAAGACCTGTAATCGGTTGAATTGATGACTGACCCCATCAGAATGATGGCATCAATCACGTCTGTTTTAACACCGAGCATCCGTCCGAGGGATGCCATCGGAACGAGGCTGTAGGGGATATCCTCTTCGAGGTAACGCACTTTCAGTGATCTTGGGGCCAGAATGCCCCTGTACCCTGAATTTTTCCTCATTGATTCAAAAAGTGAGTCGCCGGTTGTGCTGTAAGCCATGTAAAGCCACTGGCGGGCTGTTATGGCCCTGATGCCCAACGCCTCCGCAACCCTTACCCGTTCAGCGTCAATCTGCTCAAGTATCTGTGCTACTGACGGGGTTACTCCTTCATGGTAAAACTGAAAATCAATGTCATTTTCTATCCATCCCGCATTCATGACACAAAGAGCAGGATGAAAAACACTCCCGACATTTTCGAAACTTGTCTTAAAGATGTTGTCACCCGGGACAAACTGAGGGTAGAAGATACGCAGCCTGTCTATAACGCGCGGAATAAGATGTGCCCTGATTGAAGCAACGGGGATGGTATGCTTTATTCTGAAGATATGAACCTGTGATGGCCCGGTAGCGCGTGATGCATAGATAAAGGTCTGGGCTTCTGCTATTATTACGTCAGCGGTGACACCCTCGGCTGCCAGTACCTGTCTGAACTCCAGCGCTCCCAGTGTCCTGCCGGGATGAAGTACGACAATCTGGCCGTCAGTAAGGAAAGGAGTCATCTGCTCTGCCATCCAGCGGTGGCCGTAGGCGGGCACCACCACCATTATAAGGTCAACTCCCCTGATGGCATCTTCCATCGAAGTGGTGGCCATATTCAGTTCCCCGAATCCCTCCACCTCTCCAGTAATCTCGATGGCACCAGATGATTTTACTCCCCAGAGTCTCTCTTCTCCCCTGTTGAACAGATTTACCCTGTGCCCCATCAGGGCAAGGTGTCCAGCCATAGCCATGCCGCCATGACCCGCCCCGAGCACGGCAACAGTTTTTCCTTCGGATTTTCCTGCATTGTGCATGATTTCCTGATTGTTGCCTCTCATCAGCAATATAAGAAATTTCCGGGAAAAACCATGGAAAAATCCAAAAAAGTGGAAGACTGCCGGATTGGGGAGCCGGCAGTCTTCGCTGCATTAAAACGGACTTATGGAAAGAAAGAATGAATTTCACTGCCCCTTTGGACAGTTGTGTAATCAGATATCATTGTAAAGAACCACGAAAGAAAGGTAATATTCCATAAATGAAGTTTTGATGAAGAAAGAGGCTTTGTATGCCCCAGGCAGAGATCATTGCGAATCTGACGGTGCCTCAACTCTATGATTTTTGATATGTTCAGTATTGTCCGTATTAAATTTTCATATATTTATAGGGCCTGATTTTTATTTATTCTAACCTAACCGATAAGATTATGACCAGAACAAAATTTGTTTTAAGTCTGCTTCTGTGCCTGATGATTGTTGCAGCTTCCTGCGGAGGCGGCAAAAGTAAGGGGGCGCAGGAAACTCCTGAAACTCCTGCCGCAACGGCAACCGTAAGCCTGGCCATTGAGGGGATGACCTGTACGGGCTGCGAGAACACAATCTGCACCGGCCTGGAAAAAGTACCGGGTGTAAAATCGGTCACTGCCTCCTTTACAGAAGGCAAGGCAGTCATCGAGTATGAGCCCGGCAAGGTTGATACCGTAAAACTTAAGGAAGCGGTGGATGCATCAGGATACAAGGCACTGAAGGTCAGTGCAGTTGAAGGCGAAGACAAACAGTAGCCCGGCATTTAAGACAAATCTTTTATATATCAAGCTGATTACCAATGTCCAGAGACAAGAAGGAAGAGGGTAATCGCAGCGATGACCTTGACAGGACATTAGAAAACTCCAGGCGTGATTTTCTGAGGAAGGTTACACTGGCAGGAGCGGTTACTGTCACGGGAGGAGCAGCGATATACTCGGGTCACCGATTTGAGAAAGCCAAGCACCGTGAGGGCTATGTGAAGGTGCTCACCGAAGACAACCGCCTGGTGGAGATCCCGGTTGAACAGATGCGTGATTTCAAACCTGACCTGAAGATGCTTCAGACCCAGGGAAGGGAAGGAATCGCCGGCAGAAGGTGGGTCATGGTTATAGACCTTTCAAAGTGCCGCAATGCCAGGAAATGCGTTGAGGCATGCCAGAGCGCCCATCATCTCAGACCCTACGAGTATCATATAAATACACTTGTGATGCAGGAGTCTGTCAATACTCCCGCATACTTCATGCCCAAACCCTGCCAGCACTGCGACAATCCTCCGTGTGTATCGGTATGCCCGGTGGATGCCACCTTCAAGAGGCAGGACGGGATAGTACTGATAGACAATGAGAGGTGCATTGGCTGCCGCTTCTGCATGGCTGCCTGCCCCTACTCTGCAAGGATGTTCCACTGGCAGGAGCCCTCGCAGAGCGAAAATGACAAGGGCAGCGAGTATAATGTTGAACTGAACGTCCCCCAGAAAAAGGGTACCATCAGCAAGTGCCTCTTCAGCGCCGACAGGCTCAGGGAGGGGATGCTCCCCTACTGCGTCTCGGCATGTCCGAATGGCGTGTTTTACTTCGGCGACGAAAACGAGGATGCCGTTACCAACGGAACCACGAAACAGACCGTCCGCTTCAGCGAGCTGATCGAAAAGAACGGCGGATACAGGCTGATGCCGGAGCTCGGAACACAGCCGAGGGTATATTATCTCCCGCCAAAGAACAGGATTTTCGAGTTCGAGCAGGGGGAGAAGAGAGAGTACAAGGAAGAAAAATCATAAACAGGCCCCGTCATGGATGAAATTCGCTTCAATACCCCCCGTGAGAAGGGAAAGATCGATTCCCTGGCCTCTGACATCCTGAAGAACGTGAGGATCAATGCCTCGTTTCTCCTGTGGATGGGATTTCTTTTCACCCTGCTGGCTGCCTGCCTGTTTGCATATACAATCCAGCTCAGGAAGGGCCTCGGTGTGACCGGGCTCCGCGATTTTACAAGCTGGGGAATGTATATTGCCAACTTCGTCTTCTTCGTGGCCACGAGCCTCTGCGGGATGCTGATCAGCTCGGTCCTCGGACTCATAGGATACAGGTGGGTCAAACCGATATCACGGATAGCTGAAATAATTGCAATTGCATTTGCCGCAGTGGCCGGACTGGTGATCATCTCCGACATGGGGCGCCCTGACAGGCTCCCCTACGTTTTCATGTTCGGAAGGGTGCAGTCGCCGATACT
Source organism: uncultured Rikenella sp. (assembly GCA_964621005.1). Lineage (GTDB taxonomy): Bacteria > Bacteroidota > Bacteroidia > Bacteroidales > VadinHA17 > SR-FBR-E99. Next base: position 98,332 of record CAZUIF010000012.1, on the reverse strand, counting down.
GTGGGATGTGACGGTGGTAACGACCTACTTCGTACTGAGCATGCTGCTGTGGTTCTTCCCGATGGTTCCTGATCTTGCAATTGCAAAGGACCGGCTTGAAGGAAGACCGAAATTCCTGGTGAAGGCTTATGAGATACTTTCAGTCAGGTGGATGCATCATGAGAAGCAGTACCAGCTCCTGGGCCAGGCAGTAAGGATACTTCTGATACTGATAATTCCCACTGCCTTCGCCATTCACACGGTAACCTCGTGGCTCTTTGCAGTGACGCCGCGAACAGGCTGGGACAGCACAATATTTGGCCCTTACTTCATCTCCGGAGCCTTTGTTTCCGGGACTGCGGCTGTGATAATAGCAATGTACTTTTTCAGGGTGAACTACAGGCTTGAGAAGTACCTGAATGCCGAGGTCTTCGAGAAAATGGGAAGGGTGATGGTTCTGGTGGCCATAGTGTATTTCTATTTTAACCTCAACGAGTTTCTTGTTCCGGGGTACAAGCTGAAGACCGGTGACGCCATTCATCTCCGCGAGCTTTTCACAGGCCACTATGCTGCCCTTTTCTGGGGAATCCAGCTGTTCGGCCTGATAATCCCCGCCATACTGCTGTTGTTCAAGCAGATCCGCCGGCCTTTCCCGATGATGGTCATCTCACTCTTCGTGCTGGTTGGCTCCTGGTTCAAAAGATTCATAATCGTGGTTCCGCCGCAGGAGCATCCGAACCTCCCGATACAGAATGTACCGGTTGAGTGGGTGGTGTACAAGCCGACGCTCATCGAGACGGCAGTGACAGTGGCTTCAATTGTCCTGGTGCTGATAATAATTACGGTTCTTTCCAAACTGTTCCCGGTGATCCCGATCTGGGAGATGGCCGAGGAAGAGAACGGAAAAGAGAAAATAAACGGGTAACCGCAAACGCAGAGCATTATGAAATTTACAACAGTTTTGATATTTTGTATTATGCTGGTTCCCTCGTTTGCGCAGGGCCAGGACTGGGTTGTTCCCGAAGACCGGAGAGGCAGGCTCAGCACCTTTCCATTCACCGAGGAGACAAGGAAAGAGGGTGACAGGCTCTATCAGATCAACTGTCATTCATGCCACGGTGACCCAGGGAAGAACAACTACATCGCGCTTCAGCCACCCCCGGGAGACCCTGCCACGGACAAAATCCAGCACAACACTGACGGTGAGATCTTCCACAAGGTAACAACGGGACGCGGTCCGATGCCATCTTTCCGCAGTGTGCTTACAACCGAGGAGATCTGGAAGGTTGTCTCCTATATCAGGAGCTTCAACCGTGATTATGTCCAGAAGGTGATGCAGGTGATAACCTCCTCGGCCTACCCCGGAGCGGTGATAGGCATGAAGCTGGCTTATGATGAAACGGCTAAAATGGTTTCTGTGATTGCCACGGCAACGGGCGAAACCGGCAGCGTACCGGTAACCGGAGCCGGGGTGAGACTGCAGGTAAAAAGGTATTTCGGTATGCTCCAGGTGGACGAGGATAAGGTCACAGACATCAGCGGAACGGCAAAGTTTGCCGTGCCCGAAGGGCTGCCGGGGGACACCGCCGGAAATGTAAGTCTGAGTGCTCAGTTCACTGATGAACAGACCTTCGGAAGCGTTTCAAAGGATACCGTTCTCAGGGCCGGGGTCGTGACAGCTCCTGTCAGCCTGAGGGCGAAGCGGGCCATGTGGAACACTGTGAGGAAAGCCCCGGTATGGGTTATACTTTCCTACGGACTGGGGGTGCTTGCAGTGTGGGGATTCATCCTCCTGGTAATGCTGAAACTGAGAGACATCTTCACTGTAGGCACGGCTCTCCAGGAGCGGCTCCGGGAATCAGGCAATGAAACAACAACCAACAACTGACCGATATGAAAAAACTTGCCCCGTTAGGCCGCATCCTCTTCGCACTGCCCTTCGCAGTGTTCGGGATCAACCATCTGATAATGAAGGACTTTTACCTGGGTATGCTTACATCATTCATCCCCCTGGGGGCGTATACAATTATTCTTACAGGACTGATAATGATAGCAGTAAGCATCAGCATAATAACCAAAAAGTTCATCAGGCTCTCCACCCTGATACTTGCCGGGCTGCTGCTGGTATTCATCCTGACGATCCATATCCCCCATCTTCTTGCCGACGGCACGGACAAGACACCCATCCTGATAGCGCTGCTGAAGGACATTTCCCTTATGGGAGGATCGCTGATGATCGCAGGCTACTGCGCTGAAGAAGAAACAAAAAAAGCTGAAAAATGAAGATACTGAAAGTTACAGCCGTCGTGACGGGCATCTTTCTCCTTTCGCCTTCAGGCGCACAGGAGGTCAAGACCGCAGGCTATAAACAGCCCGAACCGGAAATAGGTGTTGTAGAGCACCTTGGCGACACCATCCCGCTTGACCTGTGGTTCTACAATGAAAACAGCGAGCAGGTTACACTGCGGTCACTTATAGACAGACCGACAATAATGAGTTTCGTCTACTTTGACTGCCCCAACCTCTGCAGCCCGCTGATGGACGGTATTGCTGACGTTGTAAGCAAGATGGATATGACACTGGGGACAGATTTCCGGATCATCACAATCAGCTTCAACACGAGTGATACGCCGGAGAAGGCCAGGGAGAAAAAGCAAAACTTTGTACAGAGGATCAGCAAGGAGAACCAGAAGGACTGGATTTACCTGACGGGCACACAGGAGAACATCAGCGCCATCACGGCGGCGGCAGGGTACAGGTACACGCCCCAGGGGCTTGATTTTGCGCACCCATCGGTGATTATGGTTGTCAGCCCTGCAGGGAAGATCACCCGTTACCTGTACGGACTCACCTATCTGCCGTTTGACGTCAAGATGGCAGTGATAGAGGCTCAGAAGGGGATTGCAAGACCGACGGCAAACAGGGTTCTTGAATACTGTTTTGCATACAATCCGGCCAGCAAGACATATACACTGCAGGTTACCAGGATTGTGGGAATATTTACAATTTTCTTCCTGGTTCTGATAATGGTCATACTCCTTGCCAGGAGAAGGAAAAAATAAGAATGTTGATTATGGGAAACGACGCTCAGACAAGTTACCTGGAATACCAGGGCAGGCACAAGGGGATAGCCGGATGGCTGCTCAGCACCGATCACAAGCGCATCGGACTCCTCTATCTGTATGCCATAATTGTATTTTTCTTTGTTGCAGCTTTCCTGGGACTTCTCATGCGTATCGAGCTGATAGCGCCCGGGAAGACAATAATGGAACCGCAGACCTACAACGGGTTATTTACGATTCACGGGATCATCATGATCTTTGTGATAGTGATTCCGGGCATGGCTGCAGTCTTCGGAAACTTCTTCCTGCCAATCATGATCGGCGCAAGGGATGTGGCTTTCCCGAAGCTGAACCTCTTCTCATGGTACCTGTATATCACAGGGGCTCTGCTCGGAGTGCTTTCACAGTTCATAGGCAACGGTCCGCCCGATACAGGCTGGACATTCTATGTCCCTTACAGCGTTGAATCCGGCACCAGTGTTATCTGGGCGCTGACGGCTGCATTCATACTCGGTTTTTCATCCATCCTTACCGGGCTTAATTTTATTGTTACAATTCACAGGCTGAGGGCACCGGGGATGAAATGGATGAGGATGCCACTGTTTCCATGGGCAATATATGCTACGGCGTGGACACAGGTACTGGCAACCCCAATCATAGGGATAACTCTGCTGATGGTGATCGCGGAGAGGGTTCTCAACATCGGTTTCTTTGACCCTGCCCTGGGTGGTGACCCGCTTCTGTACCAGCACTTGTTCTGGATTTATTCTCATCCGGCCGTTTACATAATGATACTGCCTGCGATGGGAGTGGTAACCGAGATATTCCCCACCTTCAGCCAGAAGCCGGTATTCGGTTATACCGCCATTATGATCTCCAGCCTTGCCATTGCACTTGTAGGATATTTTGTCTGGGGGCATCATATGTTCACAGCCGGGATGAGCTATTACGCACGGTGGTTCTTTTCATTCCTCACATTCATTGTTGCCATCCCCAGCGCCATCAAGGTATTCAACTGGATTTCAACGATGTATGGCGGGTCAATTGACCTGAAACCACCATTGCTTTATGCCATTGCATTCATATTCCTTTTCATGATAGGCGGTTTCACCGGGCTGGTGCTCGGTTCACTGGCAACCAACGTACAGACACATGACACGGCGTTTGTGGTGGCTCACTTCCATTACATAATATTCGGGGGGATGGGATTTGCCTTTTTTGCAGGCATCCACTACTGGTACCCGAAAATGTTTGGTAAGATGTATAACAACCGGGTGGCAAACATTGCCTGGGGCTTTAATTTCGTCGGATTCAACCTGTTGTATTTTCCCCATTTCATTATCGGGATACAGGGGATGCCGAGGCGGTCATATGATTACCTGCCACAGTTCCATACCGGGCACTTTATTTCAACAATAGGGGCTTTCATACTTATAACGGGTCTGCTGATCATGCTGTTCAATTTCATCAGGGCAGGACGGCGTGGAGTTAAGGCACCGGCCAATCCGTGGCACGGAGTCACCCTGGAGTGGAAGATACCTTCTCCCCCGCCCCATGAGAACTTTGACGAGATTCCGGAGATAACTTCGAAACCATATTTCTTCGGAAACAGTGATAAAACCAAACAGTAACAGTCCCATGACAGTCAACCATGCTCATATTGAACATACTGACAGTGAAACCGGCAAGCTGGGGATGTGGATATTCCTCTTCACCGAGCTGTTCCTGTTCGGGGGGCTCTTTCTGGTCTATGCAATCTTCAGGGCAAAGTATTCGGCTGATTTCCACCACGGTGCTGGCGAACTGAACGCCTTCATAGGGGCGGTAAACACCGTCTTCCTGCTGATAAGCAGTATGACCGTGGCAAGCGCACTGACAGCAATGCAGAAGGGCGACAGGCGGATGACGCTGCTGCTGCTCACTGTGACAATCATGCTTGCAGCCCTGTTCCTCGTCAACAAGTACTTCGAGTGGTCTCACAAGTTCGAGTTCGGCATCTGGCCCGGTTCACCGGTGCTAAGGAACATGCCTCACGGAGAATTGCTCTTCTTCGGCCTGTACTACATGATGACCGGGCTGCACGCCCTGCACGTGATAGTCGGGATGGTACTGCTCTCAATCAATGTGGTGAAGGTAAGGACGGGAACGGTAAACAGCGGGCGATACGTGATTCTTGAGAACAGCGCCCTCTACTGGCACCTTGTTGACCTTATCTGGATATTCCTCTTCCCTCTTCTGTACCTTATAACATAACCGGGTGATGAAAGACGAAAAGCAACATATATCATCATATACCTCACTGACGGTGGTGCTGGTAATACTTCTTACCCTGACAACCATTTCGGTGCTTGTCACGGGGATTCACCTGGGTCCGGTAACGGTTGCAGTTGCACTGGTCATAGCCAGTATAAAGGTGGCAATAGTTATAACCCAGTTCATGCATCTCAGGTTCGAGAATCTGTTCCTGAAGCTGGCAGTCTCAGGGGTGTTCACACTCTTTGCGCTGGTCATCCTGATTACATTCATTGATTACTTTTTCAGATAAACAGTTGAATTATGTTCACAGGTGCATCAAATCTTGCAGAAGGGGTAGACAAGGCGTTCCTGTTCATCTTTATAATCGCCTTCATTTTTATTATCGGTATCACGGTATTCATGATCTGGACCGTGATACATTTTTCCAGGAAAAAGGGAAAGGAGGCGAAGCAGTTCACCGGAAGCACAAAGCTGGAGGTATTGTGGACTGGCATACCGCTGGTGCTGGTATTGCTGATGTTTTGGATAGGCTGGAAGGGATTTGCCCCTATGCGCAAGGTTCCTGCAGATGCGATGGTTGTGACGGCCATCGGCAGGATGTGGGAATGGGAGTTTGTTTACAGTGACAGTCTCCGCTCGAAGGAGCTGGTTCTGCCGATCAATGAACCGGTTAAGCTTAACCTGGTTTCCGAGGACGTGAATCACAGTCTTTTCATACCTGCATTCAGGGTGAAGGAGGATGTGGTTCCGGGGTATGAAAACTGGTTATGGTTCACCCCAAACTACATAGGCAATTACGAGATACTGTGCACCGAGTATTGCGGGTTGCTGCACTCGGCCATGGTGTCAAAGACGCGGATCGTTGAAAAGGATGAGTTTGACAGGTGGCTGGAGGAGCTGAAGGCAGCTTCATTTGTGCCGGAGCCTGAAGGGCTGAAGCTGCTGAGGAACACCGGATGCCTGGCATGCCACTCAGTTGACGGCTCAAAGCTGGTAGGGCCAACCTTTAAGGGTCTGTACGGCTCGCAAAGGACAGTTGCGGCCGGCGGAGCTCAGAAGACAGTGACTGCTGACGATGCATATATAACAAGGTCAATTTATGAACCCAATGAGGAGGTTGTTGATGGCTATGCAAGGAACCTGATGCAGTCTTACCGGACCCTGCTCACGGAGGAGCAGACAGGGATCATAACGGAATACCTGAAGACGCTGGTGAAGGATGAAGGAACGCAGGGGTCTGGTATCTGATATTGCGGGATGAAGAAAGGCGGAAGGCATACTGTCTCGGATATTGCGGAGCTCTCCAGGTGGAAGCTCTCCCTGGCAGTTGCTTTTTCAGCGGTGACGGGTTACATGCTCTGTGCGGGTGAAGAGCCTCGCGGTGTTGTGATCGCCGGTGCGGGTGTTTTCCTCCTCTCTGCCGGGGCATCGGCGCTGAACCAGTTCACGGAGAGGCGGAGTGATGCGCTGATGGAGCGCACTGCGGGCAGGCCTCTGCCGTCGGGGCGTATGGCGCCGCCGGCCGCGATGGTGGCAGCGGTGATATTGCTTGCGGCAGGGATTGTTTTGCTGGCCCGCGGCGGCACGTGGCCGGTGTTGCTCGGTGCCCTCAATGTCATACTGTATAACCTCATCTACACCGGCCTCAAGAAGAAGACCACACTTGCAATCATACCCGGTGCCCTCGTCGGGGCCGTGCCGCCGCTCATCGGCTATACCGCGGCCGGCGGCGCCATGACCGACACCCGCATACTCCTGTTTGCCCTGTTCATGTTCCTGTGGCAGATGCCCCACTTCTGGCTCCTGCTTGCCAGGTACGGCGAGGAGTATGAAAAAGCAGGCATCAAAACACTGCACAAGCGTATGGACGATAATTCAATCATGCGCCTTATCATGTTATGGATCACAGGGTCCTCCCTCCTGCTCTGGATACTTACCGCCATATTCATGCCATTCAGCGGCACAGCCGCCCTGATCCTGCTCCTGCTGAATGCAGCCTTCATCATCGCCTTTGCAGGGATCATCCGGGACAAGTTTGACGGCACACGGTCAAAGTATGCATTCGTGGCTTTCAACTCCTTTACGGCCCTGGTAATGGTAATACTTATTGCGTTTGCCTGATCCCGCCACCGGCAATCCTGAGAGATTAGTCTGCCCCCTACCTCTGCCGGTAGTATACCGACATTGCAAGATGGTCTATTATCCGTCTTGCAAAATACATCTCCCTCATCGGGCCGGACAGCTCTTTCAGTATTTCAAGGGATGGTCCCATCAGTTCACTCAGCTTTGCAGTGGTACCGTCATCGAATGTCAGCTCAAGATCCCTGTGACGGCAGACCGATCCTTCTTCATCACCTTCATCCGATATGAAAGCGGCAGCGTTCTTCTGAAGTACGCCGTCAAGGTAAACCTCAATTGAGTCAACTCCTGACATCCTCACTATCTGTACGTCTCCGATTGTAAGAACATATTTCCGCTCAAAAGTCCTGAAGCCGCTGTGGACGAAATAGTTTTCCTCTCCCATAAGCACTTCGTCCCCCTCCCTCAGAGCCATGGAGGAAACAGATGTGTCACCCCTGATGAATGCAACCTCATAACTGTAATCATCAGTGAAGTTGTATTTCGATGTGTAGCTCTTCCCTGCGTATGATTCACCTGATGAAGCCACCTCAAGACTGCCTATATCTTCTCCCTTCAGGGTGAACCCGGCATCCAGCAGGTAATCAAACCTGTTCAGGAATGAATAATAGTAATGATACTCCGAAGCAGTTACCGTAAAATCATTTTCAGCCGCTGCCTCTTCAGGATCGGGATTAAAGAGATACCTTGGATGAGTCACAAGTTTTTGTGGCATATTCATTATGAGCTTGTCGCTTTCCCCCGTCTTGCTGAACTTCCACAATGGCATTGAGAAATGCCGGCATTCAAAGGTTTCGGGAGTAAAATCATACACCCCTGCAATCTGTTCCAGGTCTATACTGTCGCTGTAACCGTCGCCTGACTTGGTCATATCAGTGACCGTCATAAGTTCGTATCCCTTAGTTTTTGAGATCATGCTGGCAGCCCTGTTGACCCTGGAAATCCCCTTATCAAGAGAGCTTTTGAGTGATATATCCGTTTCGGTGCCGGAGCATTGCGACATAAGCAATCCGGCCAGTAAGGCCATTGGTAACACGTATCTTTTCATAATCCCCTATTTTTCAGTTTATACTGGAAAAACCGGTCGATAATTTAAGGAATTTTCATGAAGATTTGATGAAAATAAGGTTAAATCATTGGTCCGGATGCAAATCAGAAAATTCATACATTTGGTTTTCGCATCAACGGACAAAAATTGATTTTCAAACCACTTACAGAATGAACTCAAAACTATTCCTTACACTTATTCTGCTCTTTTGCATGCAGGCAGGAAACCTGTTTTCGCAGGATGACACGTCATGCAGTGTCACCTCCGGCCCGACTGCCGGATCACTTGTTATTGTCGGCGGGGGGAGGCTTTCAGATACCATAATAAAACGTTTTATTGACCTTGCCGGAGGGCCGGAAGCCCGCATAGTTCTGGTTCCCACGGCTGAAGGCGCCGGCAGTTATCCTGAAAGTGCGGCAGAATTCCTGAGGGCGCGGGGCGCGAAGAATGTAACCATAATGCATACCGGAAGCAGGGATACGGCAAACAGTGAAGTCTTCACGAAGCCCCTTGAGAATGCCACAGGTGTGTGGTTTGGCGGCGGACGCCAGTGGCGCATTGTCGACTCCTACGGGGGAACAAGAACAGAGGAGATGTTTCGCAAGGTGCTGGAACGTGGCGGTGTCATCGGCGGTTCATCAGCCGGAGCAACAATCCAGGGTTCATTCCTGGTAAGGGGCGACACGAAAAACAACCAGATCATGATGGGTGACCATCAGGAAGGATTCGGATATGTAAGCAACATCGCAATTGACCAGCACGTCCTTGCCCGCAACAGGCAGTTCGACATGTTTGAGGTGATCAGGGCCCATCCCGGCCTTCTGGGAATCAGCATTGACGAGAACACCGCAGCCATAGTTAAGGGTGACACCCTCCAGGTCCTGGGCGCTTCGTACATCCTTATCTATGACGGTAATTTCTGGTCGCGCGAAGGGAGCAGCCAGAAGACGACACCGGACAAAGAATCACGGTTCTACATGATACGCCAGGGAGACAGGTATGACCTGAGGCAGAGAAAGATGATAGAATAGGTGCTTTTCGGGAATAAGTTTCAGTACAGAACATAAAAACATATTTGAAATGAGGAGAATTATTTCGTTGGCACTGATGCTGGTGGTTTGTACCGCATCATGGTCCCAGCCACTTAAGTCTGAAGACATCGACAAACTCGTCAACCGGACGCTGGAGACGTTCAATGTACCTGGGATTGCGGTTGCAGTTATCAAGGATGACCAGGTTGTTCACATGAAGGGATACGGGGTAAGTTCGATTGCCACAGGCAAGAAGACTGATGAGAATACGCTTTTTGCAATTGCCTCAAACTCAAAAGCTTTCACCTCGGCTGCATTGGGCATCCTGGTCGATGAAGGAAAGCTCACATGGGAGACAAAGGTCACTGACATTATACCTGAATTCAGGCTTTACAATTCCTATGTCACGGAGGATTTCAACATCAAGGACCTGCTTAGCCACCGGAGCGGGATGGGGCTCGGGGCAGGCGACCTGATGCTGTGGCCTGACTCCTCAACCTTCACAAAGGAAGAGATCATACACAACCTGAGGTATCTGAAGCAGACCTCGCCCTTCCGGACGAAATATGATTATGACAATCTCCTTTATCTTGTTGCCGGGGAAGTTGTGGCCAGGGTATCCGGCCAGAGCTGGGAGGAATTTGTGGAGGAGAGGATCATGAAGCCTCTTGGAATGGGAAACTCGGCAGCCTCCTTCAACAGGGTCAAGGAAAGGTCAAATATCATAGATCCGCACATACCGGTCAACGGAGAGTTGCAGGTGGTACCGATGTACCAGAGCAGCCTTTTCAATCCCGGCGCAGGGGTCATAAGCAGTGTGGCGGATATGAGCAAATGGGTGATGATGCATATAAACGATGGCAAATACGGTGAAGACAATACCAAAACATTTCTCAAAGAGTCAACACACCGTGAAATGTGGACTCCCCAGACAATAATCCCGGTCCGGAATCCCGGTCCGTACAGGTCTCATTTTTCTGCCTACGGTCTTGGCTGGGGTCTCACTGACGTGGCCGGATACCTGCAGGCATCGCATACTGGCGGTCTGGGCGGCGTGGTGACCCAGGTTACGATCATACCAGAGCTGAAACTGGGTATCATCGTATTTACAAACCAGCAGGAAGGTGCAGCATTCACGACAATCACAAACACCATAAAGGACGGATATCTCGGGGTGAAAGGGAATGACTGGCTCAGGACCCTGAGCCAAAACGTCGAGAGAAACCGTGCCGAGGCAAAAAAGATCACGGATGATGTATGGGCCAGGATTGAAGCGCAGCGGTCGAAGGGCGGATTGCCGGCGGATAATGCTGTCTACACAGGCACCTATACTGACAACTGGTTTGGTGACATTGTTATATCCGATGCGGGCGGAAGGCTCCGCTTCCGGTCGGTCAAGTCGCCGCAGCTCAGAGGCGACATGTTGTATTACAACGCCAACACGTTCGTTGTAAAGTGGGATGACAGGTCTATGGATGCAGATGCATGGGCAGTATTTTCGCTCGACAAGGATGGCAGGGCGCAGTCATTTAAAATGAATGCCATCTCGCCGCTGACCGACTTCAGTTATGATTTCCATGACCTCAGCCTGAAAAGGAAAGAAGTCAAATGAAGCACAGGGTTTCTCTTATCTTTCTCCTTGCCCTGGCTGCATCAGTTTCCGGTCAGCCTCTTTCGGAAAAGAAGATTGACAGGCTGACGGAGCGGGTGATGAAGGAATTCAATGTTCCCGGCATTGCAGTTGCCGTGGTGAAGGATGACCGGGTGGTGCATATGAAGGGATACGGGGTTCGCTCCGTCGCCACAGGCGAAAAGACTGACGAGCACACCCTCTTCGCGATAGCGTCAAACACAAAAGCATTTACATCTGCTGCCCTGGGCATCCTGGTTGATGAAGGAAAACTGAGATGGGATACAAAGGTGACTGAGATAATTCCCGGGTTCAGGCTCTACAACTCATATGTCACCGAAGACTTCAATATCAGGGACCTCCTTACCCACCGTAGCGGTATGGGTCTCGGGGCAGGTGACCTGATGGGATGGCCTGATTCGGCCGATTTCACAACCGCCGAAATAATTCACAACCTGAGATACCTGAAGCAGACATCACCGTTCCGGACCAGGTATGATTATGACAATATGCTCTATATAGTTGCCGGTGAGGTGGTTGCAAGGGTGTCAGGTCAGAGCTGGGAAGAGTTCGTGGAATCACGTATAATGGAACCGCTGGGGATGACAGAATCAGCTGCCTCTTTCAAAAGAATAAAAGACCGGTCCAACATAACAGATGCACATGTACCCGTTGACGGGAAGCTGCAGGTGGTACCCAAGCAGGAGGCAAAGAGGCACAACTCGGTTGGTGGCATCTACAGTAATGTCAGCGACATGAGCAAGTGGGTCATGATGCAGCTGAACGGCGGAAGCGCTGCAGGAAGAATTTTCTCAGCGGAAACGCACCGGGAAATGTGGACCCCGCAGACTGTCAGGCCGGTTGGCCGCGGAGGCCCTTACAGAACCAACTTTGCATTTTACGGACTTGGATGGAACCTTTCGGATATAAACGGATACATGCTCGTATCCCATACCGGTGGGCATTCAGGAATAGTAACCCAGGTCACGATGCTCCCCGAACTCAAACTGGGAATCATTGTGTTTACAAACCAGGAGGAGGTATCTGCCTTTACTGCCATCACTAACAGCATCATTGACGGGTACCTCGGGATCCGCAACTACGACTGGGTGTCGGGGCTGAAGGCCAGGATGCTGCAGCAGCAGGCCGTGGCTAAAGAGATAACTGACAGGGTATGGTCAACAGTGGAGGCAAAGAGGAACGGATCATCTGCAGGGGTTGACACGGGAGATTTTGAGGGAACATATTCAGATGTCTGGTTTGGCGATGTCATCATCAGCAAAGAGAAAGGCAGCCTGAGGTTCAGGTCATTGAAATCGCCCCGGATGAGGGGAGAGATGTTCCATTATACTGCGAATACATTTATAGTGAAATGGGATGACAGAAGCTTCAACGCCGATGCTTTTGCCGTATTCACCCTCGACAGGGAGGGTCAGCCCGTCTCCTTCACCATGGAGGCAATATCACCGATGACTGATTTCAGTTTCGATTTTCAGGACCTGCTTCTGAAGAGAAAGCCGGAGAACAAATAAATATCAACCCCTTGCCGATCAGCCATGAATAAACACAAGCGTGGAAAATGGCAATCGCCGCTCCCCCGGAGTAAGCCTCCGAAAGCAGACGGTTATGATATCTGGCCGGCCTTCAGGCTCGGGGATGAGCTGATACACACCGGTTACCATTCTCTTGCAGAAAGGATCCTCCGTCACAACGTCGTGATTTTTGACGGCTATGCAGGAGTCTGCTGGAACCGCTTTGAGGATGAGATCATGGCAGTTGCCGCAGAGAAGGGAATCAGGGTCAGATGGATTCATGCCGACCAGTTCCTTAAGTCTGAGGAATGTATCACGGAGATGACTGCCCCGTGGTCAGGCGGAGACGACCCGCTATTCGGCAAAAGATGTGAACTCCGGCTGGCGGATTTTCATGAGATGACGGAGCTGGCGCTGGTTGCCCCTGATGCAAACTGTGACGTAAACATTTTAGCCGGTCCGGGAGCCGCGCTTGCCGGCTGGAAAGGTCTGACAGTTTATGCCGACCTTCCAAAGAACGAACAGCAGTACAGGGCAAGGGAACGGGTAGTCACCAACCTTGGCTTCAGGCACTCCTCCGGAACCAAGGAGATGTACAAGCGTTCCTATTTCATCGACTGGCCGGTGCTCAACAGGCACAAGGCGGCGATCCTCGGGTCTGTGGACCTTTTTGTCGATGCCCAGAGGGCTGATGACCCCGCGTGGACCGAGGGAGAAACTCTCCGTGCGGCGCTGACAGCAATGAGCCGCAACATGTTCAGGGTAAGACCATGGTTTGAACCTGGTCCCTGGGGCGGGACATGGATGAAGGAAAACATCAGCGGATTAAGCGAGGAAGCACCAAACTATGCCTGGTCATTTGAACTGATAACCCCCGAGAACGGTCTGCTACTGGAGAGTTCATCCCTCCTGCTCGAGGTATCATTTGACAGCCTGATGTACACGGCAGCGGAGGAGGTCCTGGGCGACTGCCACGGCCGTTTCGGAACCGACTTCCCGATAAGGTTCGACTTCCTTGACACTTTCAACGGAGGCAATCTGTCGCTTCAGTGCCATCCACGACCTGAGTATACGAGGGTGCACTTCGGCGAGGCCTTTACCCAGGAAGAGTCGTATTATATCCTTGACGCAAAGGATGATGCCACCGTTTTCCTGGGATTCAGTGATGATATTGATCCGGGGGAGTTCAGGAAGCAGCTGGAAGAGAGCCAGGTCAACCAGGCACCCTTCAATGCAGACAGATTCGTGCAGAGCCATCCTTCGGCAAAGCATGACCTTTTCCTCATCCCCTTCGGCACGGTGCACGGATCGGGAAAGAATAACCTTGTACTTGAAATCAGCACCACCCCTTACATCTTCACCTTCAAGATGTACGACTGGCTCAGGAAGGATCTGAACGGGCAGCCGCGTGATCTGAACATCCAAAGGGCAATGGATAACCTCTTCTTTGACAGGAAGGGCAGTTATGTTACCGAAAAACTGATATCCAGGCCTGAACTGCTTGAGGAAGGTACCGGGTGGCAACTGTGGCATCTGCCAACGCATGAATCGCACCTCTATGATGTTCACAGGTACCATATTCAGACATCTGTTCGGATTCCTACCGGAAATAAGAGTCTCGTCATGAACCTGGTTGAAGGTGAAAAGATACTGGTTGAGACGCAAAACGGTATAAGCAATGTCATCAGCTATGCAGAGACCTTTGTGATACCGGCTGCTGCCGGCGGTATCAGGGTGACAAATCTTTCCGGCGGGGAGGCAATACTTGTAAAGGCATTCATAAAACAGGCCTGACTATGAAAAAACTCCGGTTTTCAATGGCATTCCTTGCAGCTGCCCTCTCCGTGGCAGTCGCAGGACAATCGTTCTTTACTGACGATGATCACCTGATCAACGGCTTTACCCGAAAGGTTTCAGGTCTCGACTTTGAATACCATTCCTTTATTCCGGGGTTGCGGAGCAGCATCCTGGTCAGGGCGACCAGCGGCAGGGACTATATGGAATGGGAGACAGCAGCTGTTCCCGGCAGGATTTCTGAAAAGTATGCCACATTCGTCTGGATCGCCGCGCTGGGGTCAAGTCCCGGCACGGCCGGAATGGAGCTTGCCATAAACGGCACTCCGGTCTTTTCATTCAAGACAGACGGCAGGGAATCATGGGATATGCCCGGAGATGAAGGGAGCAGCCTCTCTTTCAGGACTGTAATGACTGACCAGTTCGGTGACCGGCACGGATACATGATCCTGCGTATTCCCGCAAGGCAAGCCGTACCAGGGAAACCTCTCCTTCTGCGGGTCACCGGCAGCGCGGCGAATCTTACCTCATGGTACATGACCTACCGCAAACCGGTTGAAACCGGTGTGACCCTGAACGCTTTCCCCGCGATGCTTAGGAATGCCGGCAAGCCACTCCAGCTTGTGGAAGCGGGTATATTTTATTTCGGGGACAGGAAGGAAGCTCTCATCTATACAGACGGAAAACCGGCCGGGAAGGCAATGCTTGAATTCGGCTACAACGCCGTCAACCTGGGCCTTCCGGCAGTCAGCAGGTCCACCAGGATCAAAATCAGGGTGGTGGCGGGTGATTTTACAACCAGCACAACAGTCACACTGGACCCTGTGCGCAGGTGGCAGATAAGTTTCATCCAGCATGCGCATACCGATATCGGTTACACCCGCTCACAAACCGAGATACTGGCCGAGCATCTCAGGTATATTGACTATGCCCTCGATTACTGTGACGCCACTGACGGTTACCCGGCAAATGCGCAGTTCCGGTGGACCTGCGAGGCCTCCTGGCCTGTCGATGAATATCTGCAGTGCAGGCCGGCGGCCCAGGTTGAGAGGCTGATAAAAAGGATCCGTGAGGGGCGGATTGAGGTAACCGGCATGTATTTCAACTTTGACGAGATCCCCGATGAGCAGGTACTGGCGGCTTCACTGCAGGCCGCCGGCCGTATAAGGGATGCAGGAATACCTGTTAAAGTAGCCATGCAGAACGACGTGAACGGCATCGGCTGGTGCCTCAATGATTACTTCAGCGGCCTCGGGGTGAAATACCTCAACATGGGAACCCACGGACACCGCGCACTGATCTGCTTTGACAAACCTACGATGTTCTGGTGGGAGTCGCCCTCAGGCAACCGGATGCTCACCTTCAGGGCGGAACACTACATGACCGGTAATACAGTCATGGAGGTGCAGACAGGCGACTTTGACAAATTCAAAAACAACCTTCTGAATTATCTGACCGGACTTGGCGCAAAGGGATACCCCTTCGATGAGATGGCAATCCAGCATTCAGGATACCTTACCGACAACTCCCCTCCTTCCACCTTCATGAGTGACATGATTGTGAAATGGAACGAACTTTTCGAATGGCCGAAACTAACAACCTCAACCGCTGAAACATTCTTTACTGATATGGAGTCCCGTCATGGCGGAGAATTTCCCGTCATCAGGGGGGCATGGCCCGACTGGTGGACTGACGGTTTCGGGGCATCGGCACGGGAGGTGGCTGCCACCAGGACAGCATCCGCCTTCCTCATGGCAGCATCTTCAGGGCTTTCTATGGCGGCCGTTGCGGGAATTCCGTTGCCCGTGGAGACAGGTGCAGATATATCGCTTGCCAGTGAGGCTCTTCTTTTCTACACCGAGCACACAACCGGCTATTCCGAAAGCGTCCGTGAGCCGTACAGCCAGCCCACAATGGAACAGAGAGCGCTCAAGGAGTCATATGCCTGGGAGGCAGTAAGGCGCACAGCCTCAATCCAGGAATCGGCGATGGGATTGCTGCAGAGCATGTTTAAAAACGAATCGGATCCGTCGCTCCTGGTATTCAATACATTGAGCTGGACAAGGTCCGGGATGGCAACCGTATACATCGACCACCAGATTGTTCCCAGGGGAAAGAGTGCGGCTGTCTGTGACGGCAGCGGTGCAAGGCTTGCAACCCAGCCACTCTCCCACCGTTCTGACGGCACATACTGGGCTATCTGGATTGACAGCATCCCTCCCTTTGGATATAAGAAATTAACTGTGAGGCCAGAAGAACCTGTAACTGCAACAGCACCTGCCAGGAATGACCTGCTGGAAAACAATTGGTACATAATTAAGGCTGACACGGAGAAGGGAAGATTAATATCACTGCTTGACAGGGAACTGGGAATGGAACTTATTGACAGTGGCTCTCAGTACGGCATGGGTGAGTTCATACTTGAGCAGCTTGGCAACAGGTCACAGATGGAGGGCAAAATGCTGAATGACTTTATCCGTAAACCGCTTGACACTGTATGGTTTGACTCGGCATCGGAAGGTGAGATATGGAACAGCCTCAGGTTTTACGGTGAGTCGGAGACAGCCATCGGTCCACGCGGATTCATGTTCGAGATAAGGCTTTACAACACTGAAAAGAGAATTGACCTGGCCTTTTCGATTGTCAAGAAGAGCATCACCGGCCCGGAGAGTTTTTACATTGCCTTCCCGTTCGCACTTGAAGGGGGGAAGCACTACACCGAGGTGGCCGGCGGGGTCATTGAGACAGGTGTGGACCAGATCAGGGGATCTTCAAATGACTGGTACACGGTGCAGAATTTCACATCGGTCCGGAATGACCGGATGCAGATTGTGCTGGGCAGCAACGAGATGCCCCTGATGCAGTTCGGGGCAATAAACACAGGCAGGTACGTTGCCGGTGCAACACCGCAGTCAACCAATATCTTCTCCTGGCCCATGAACAACTACTGGGTCACCAACTTCAACGCCGACCAGCGGGGCCGTCATTCCTGGACATATTACATCACTACCTCTGCTGACAATTCGGATGACTTTGCAACAAGGTTCGGATGGGGAGCACGTATCCCGCTGCTGACAAGAATCCTTCCCGGGGGAGGTCCGGGTGACGCCGTGAAGGAAGGATCATTCATTGAGGGATGGCCTGAAGGGGTAGTCATAATCAACGCCGTCCCGTCCGGTGACGGAAAAGCAGTGATTCTCCATGTCAGGGAAACGGCCGGAAGAGAAAAGAGGCTTGACCTGGTCAGCGGGCTGACAGGGAAGCCGCTGATTCCTGAAGAGGTTGACGTAACGGGCCGGCCGGTAAATGTCACCGGTGAGAACAACTCCGGGGAGGGAGCCGGTCAGAAGCCGGCCATAATAAAACCCCTGGAATCAAAATTTTACAGGATTGACCTGTAACAGGAGACAAATAACGAACAGTTGAATTTCCACCAAACATTTAAACCGGTATATTAGCTCCTTTAATCCTGCCGGGTTACTATTAAACGGGCATTCTATGAGCTTCCTGAATATAAGTATCTATCTCTCAGCACTGATCGGTGTCATCATCATTGCATGGATCCGCAGCTTCGACATATATGAAAAGGAAACCTTCAGGTCGATGCTGTGGGCTTTCCTCGCCGGCGGCGTGACATCAGTGATGATAGCCCTCGGCATGTATGAGTTCCTGCGCCTTTTCGGGCTCGAAGATGAAGTGATAAGCAACACGCTGGGCTCCATACTGGTCATCGGTCCTGTTGAGGAATTTGCCAAGCTTATCGGGCTGGTGGTCGTTTATGCCCTGATCAGGAAGCAGTTCAATGAACTGACTGACGGAATCATATACATGTCATGCGTGGCCCTCGGGTTTTCGATAATTGAGAACTTTTTTTACGCCAATTCCGGTGAGGGCACACAGTACCTGCTCATTTACAGGGTTTTCATCAGCACACCCGCTCATATCGCCTTCAGCGTGATTATTGGCTATGCCTGGTACAGGTACAAGAGGGAAAACAAGCCATTCCGTACAGTAGTGGTTGCCCTTGCGATAGCGAGCCTGCTGCACGGTGTGTTTGATGCCCTGGCGTTCAGCCCCTGGTTCAACTTTCTCCTCCTGATTTACCTCTGGCTTATCCTGATGCAGTCACTGAGGCTTGTGCAGTACACCAATGTAGTTTCCCCTTTCAGGCCGGGTTTTGAGGCACTCTTCGAGAACTCGGCAAATGAGAAGGCTGAAGGTATTGTCTGTCCCAACTGCGGATCATCTGAACCAAAGGAGGTTTTCAGGAACGGTTTTTTCACATCCTGCCGCTGTGACAGCTGCGGCTATCATATTGCATCAAGGAATAATATCAGGAAGATCTTCAGGATTTTTGCCCCGGAGTATAAAAGGCTCAGCAAGAAACTGGTTCCGGCGAGGTTCAGTGACGGCCGGACAGTGATGAGCGTTTACGGAACAGCATTCTTCGGGAACACCGGGAACCTGGGATTCTTCAGGGTCAGTGATGTGGCCGGCAGGTTGCAGACTATCAACGATGAGCTGGTGAACAGGTTCCGTAAGAGGTCATTCATATCAGCGAACCTGCTCAGGCGATTTTTTGAGTAAAAATAACAGATATGCGCACCCTGTTTTATAATGCTCACTTTTTTACCGGTACAGAACGGGTGACCGGCAAGGTACTGTTAACCAGGGGAGACCGGGTTGAAGGATTTACGGATCCTGATGCGGCTCCTTCAGAGGTGTTGCGTATTGACTGCGGCGGCGGTCTTGTCACTGCCGGACTCATTGACCTGCAGATAGCAGGGGGCGGAGGCTACCTCTTCTCCTCCAATCCAAACCCGGAGGCCCTTGAAACGATAACTGAATCAATAGTTGCAACAGGCACTACCGGGTTTCTCATAGCTTTGCCCACAAACAGTGATGATGTGTACCGGGCAGCCTTCGCCACCGTTGCAGGATGCACCAATCCTGCCGTCATGGGTCTGCATATGGAGGGGCCATTCATCAGTCATGCCAGGCGCGGGGCCCATGCACCTGAGCTTATAAAACAGGCAACGGCAGAAAACGTGAATAAACTGTTGTCAGAAGCATCAGGTACAATAAGGATGATGACTGTGGCACCGGAGGCATGTGCCCCGGAAGTGATAAGGATTCTGAAGGAGCATGGTGTCACTGTAGCGGCCGGCCACAGCAACGCAACCTTCAGCGAGGCGACAGCAGGGTTCGGTGCCGGGATTGTGACGACAACCCATCTCTTCAACGCCATGTCACCGTTGCATCATCGCAACCCGGGGCTTCCTGGCGCTGTTTTCCTGTCGGATACCGCATGCGCAAGCATCATTGCTGACGGAATACATGTCGATTATCAGATGGTTGCCATCGCTAAGAGGATTATGAAAGAGAGACTCTTCCTTGTCTCGGATGCGGTGGAGGTAAATGACCGGGGAGCCTATAAACATGTTAGACAGGAAGACCGGTTCACGCTGCCTGACGGAACTCTGTCAGGCGCCAACCTGACTATGCTTGATGCTGTAAGAAACTGTATAGTTAACGCAGGTATAGGGAAATTTGAAGCCATCAGGATGGCAACACTATACCCTGCCCGTCTCATCGGCGCTGCAGACAGGGGAATAATCGCCCCCGGAGCCAGGGCAGATCTGATTATAACAGACAATGAGATGAGGCTCAAGGGAGTATGCATAAATGGAGTTACAAAACTAAAAGAGTTACATCATGGCAGTGCTGGGAATTGATCTTGGAGGAACAAAGGTTTCCTTCGCGCTTTTTGACCGCGAAGGCAACATGAGGGTGAGGGAGACTCTGGCCCTGGATAACCGCCGGGGCACGGAGGTTGGTAAACTGATAACCGTAAACGCGGCCATAAAAGTCTCTGCCGCGGAAGGTGAAGGAGATCCCGTGGAAGCCATAGGCATTTCTGTGCCGGGGATAAGCCGGCGCGCTACCGGGACTGTATGGGCCCC
>CAZUIF010000012.1:0-77798 GCA_964621005.1 uncultured Rikenella sp. | reverse complement strand
TAGGCATTTCTGTGCCGGGGATAAGCCGGCGCGCTACCGGGACTGTATGGGCCCCAAACATCCCGGGATGGGATGACTATCACCTGTTAAGGGAAATTAAAACAGTGACGGGTGACATACCTGTGATTATCGAGAGTGACAGATCATGTTACATCTCCGGTGAAATCTGGAAGGGCAATGCACACGGTTGCCGTGATGCGATCTTCCTGGCGGTGGGAACAGGTATCGGCGCCGGCATCACCGTCAACGGCGAGTTGCTGCACGGAGCTCATGACATTGCCGGAGCGATAGGTTGGATGGCTCTTTCGAGGCCTTTCAGGAGCAAGTACACCATTTGCGGAAACTTCGAGTATTTCGCCTCAGGCGAAGGTATCGCACGCCAGGCTGCCGATTACCTCAGGAGGCATGACAGATACCATGGGGAACTGAGGAAGGTATCCGGGGCGAAGGTGACATCTCAGGATGTCTTCAATGCATACGGCAAGGGTGATGTGGCAGCGGCTGCCATAATCAACCTGGCAGTTGAATACTGGGGTATGGCATCCGCAAACCTCGTGAGCCTCTTCAATCCGGAAAAGATCATCTTCGGCGGAGGTGTCTTCGGCCCGGCAGTGGAGCTGATACCTGCAATCAGGCAGGAGGCAGAGAAGTGGGCACAGCCCATAAGCATTAAACAGGTGAGTTTTGAACCGTCGGCCCTTGCCGGTGATGCAGGTGTTTACGGGGCAGGATTCCTCGCAATGAAACAGATAAGCTAACCATACCCGGAAAATGAAAGGGACATACAACAGACAACTGGTATTCTGGTCAGCATGCCTTGGCATGCTTCTGTTCGGAGTCGGACTGATAATGCTCGGGGCCGTGCTGCCTGACCTGAGGATAAGGCACTCACTCGATGACATGCAGGCCGGAGCACTTTTTTCTATTCTGCCTGTTGGCGTCATAGGCGGCTCACTGCTCTTCGGGCCCGTCTGCGACAGGTACGGTTACAGGACACTCCTGGCTGTATCTGCGCTGCTCATGTTCGCAGGTTTTGAGGGACTTGCCTTCACTCATACGGCATGGATACTCACCGCCTCAGTCTTCCTGTTCGGCCTGGGCGGCGGTGCCATCAACGGTGCCACGAATGCAGTTGTTGCAGATATCAGCACCACGGGAAAGGGAGCCGACCTTAGTATCCTGGGGGTCTTCTTCGGCATAGGTGCCCTCGGAATGCCCCTCCTCCTCAGCCTGATGAAGGAAACTGTTGAATTCCAGTATATAGTCGCCGCTACGGGAATCCTGGCCCTTTCAGCAGCAGTGCTGTTTGTTGTTGTACGTTTTCCTGCCGCCAAGCAGGCGGAATGGATATCGATGAAACAGCTGGGTACACTGGTAAGAGACCCTACCCTTCTGCTTGTTGCCTTTTTCCTCTTCTTCCAGAGCGCCTTCGAGGGACTGATCAACAACTGGACAACCACTTATCTGATTGAGAGAGTGGCAGCACCGCAGGAGGCAGCATTGATGGGGCTTTCGGCCTATGTGGCCGGCATGACCGTGATGAGGCTGCTGATAGGCTCAGTGCTGAGGAAGATGCCTGAGAGACAGTTGCTTTATATGTCTTTTGCAATCACCCTTGCAGCCCTTCTACTCTTCAGTCTCAGCCGGTCAGTGACACCTGCGGCGGCCGGGCTTTTCCTGCTCGGGTCAGGAATGGCAGCAGGCTTTCCCACAATGCTTGGCATCGTGGGAAACAGGTATCCGGATCTCTCGGGAACAGCGTTCAGCTTCGTCCTTGTAATAGCGCTGCTTGGCAATATGCTTGTTAACTATTCGATGGGAATCGTTGCCGGCAATTTCGGGATAAAACATCTGACAACATTTACCTTCGCAGAGCTGGCTGTCCTCGTTCTCATCGCGACGGTTATCTTCGGAAGACTGAAATCCAATAAATAAACCAACTTAAAACCAATACAACATGCTTGCACTTGAATGGCTGAACAATGCCAGGGATGTGATGAATCGCATCGAAGAGACACAGATGGAAAATATAAGGAAAGCGGCCGAAGTCATGGCTGACACAATCGAAAGCGGACGGTGGGTCCACACCTTCGGATGCGGTCATGCCACCCTCCCCATTGAGGAGATGTATCCGAGGATAGGCGGGTTTGTCGGATTTCATCCCATGATTGAGATACCGCTCAGCTTCTTCACACACATCACCGGCGAGATGGGAGTGCACCAGTTCGTCTTCCTCGAGAGGGTTGAAGGATACGGTGTTGAGATAATGAAAGGATATACATTTGATCAGCGTGACACAATGTGGCTGTTTTCCCATTCAGGGATAAACAATGTAAATATTGACATCGCCCTTGAATCAAAAAAGAGAGGCATGAAGGTGGTGGTCTTCGGCTCCGCCGCCGAAGCAAAAGGTAAAAAGACCAGGCATACCTCCGGAAAAACGATCTTTGACATTGCAGATATTGTTGTAGACACCTGTGCCCCGCTGGAGGATGCATCGGTGAAGCTGAAGAATCACTACGACAAGATTGGTCCCGTCTCCACAATGGCTTTTGTGACCTGTGTATGGATGACCGTAACCACAGTTGCCGAGATACTGGCTGACAGGGGAGTTAAGCTCTATATACACCCGAGTCACAATGTGCCGGGTGACACAACTGCAAGGGAGAGGCTTGACGAGGCACTGGCTGAATACAAGAAAAGGATTGCCGGAGTCTGAAAGCGTCTGCCATGACCTCACTTGAAAGAACCCTGGCATTCATGGAAGGAGGCAGCGTTGACCGCATCCCCTTCCATCCCATCCTGATGCGTTTCGCAGCGAAGCATGCGGGTGTCATTTACCGCGATTTCTGCCTGAGCCCTGTGCATAAGTGCATGGCCAACATCAGGTGTGCAGCCGATTACGGATCTGACTGGGTAAACACAATGTCTGACCCGTGGGCAGAGGCCGAAGCGTTCGGTACAGTTCTGTATTACCCGGAGGATGACCTCCCGAAGGTTCAGCATCATGCAATTGAGGATATTGCGGATACTGAGAATATGAAGGTGCTTCGTCCGGAGGACCACAGGCGGATGAGGCAGCGGTCAGAGGAGATCTCAGTATACAGCAGGGAGACCGCGGGAAAACTTTTCATCAGCGGATGGGTTGAAGGGCCGCTTGCCGCCTGGTGTGACATCAGGGATATCAATCTTGCAATGACTGACCTGTACGAATACCCGGATAAGGTGCACCGGGCACTGGATATAATCACAGAAAGCGCCATGGCATTCATAACGCCACAGGTCAGGGCCGGCGCTCACTGCATCGGAATAGGTGATTCGGTTTGTTCCCTCATCTCTCCCGAGCTTTACAGTGAGTTCTGTTTTGAACGGGAAAAGGCACTGGTTGACCATATTCACTCACTGGGAGCCATGGCCAAGATCCATATCTGCGGAAATATTTCAGCTATCCTTCCAGATGTAATCCGGACCGGTGCAGACATCGTTGACATTGACCAGCGCACCGGGCCGGTAACAGATGTCATGAAACTGCTGAGGCCGGGCCAGGTTTTTTCAGGCAAGAGTGATCCGGTTTCGGTTATACAGGACGGTGAAATTGAGGTTATCCGCAGCAGCAGCCGGGCTTTCTTCATTGAGGCCGGCGGCCGTGCCATACTCTCGGCGGGATGTGAGGTGACACCAGGGACACCTTCATCCAACCTGAGGTTTTTATCGGAAATGGCCGCGGAACTTTCAGCCGGAACCTGAAAAAAAAGCGCTTCGTGAAATTGTATCATACGAGAGGTATAAGGTAAATGCGACTTTACAAAAAGGCATTATGAAAAAAAATGTGGCACTGGTTCTCTCAAGCGGCGGAGCAAGGGGTTTCGCCCATATAGGCGCCATCAAGGTCCTGGAGGGCCGGGGCTACAATATAACCTCTGTGGCAGGGACATCAATGGGTGCCCTGGTGGGAGGCATCTACGCCTCAGGCAGGCTGAAGGAATTTGAGGAATGGGTCAGCTCGCTTGACATGATGGAGGTACTGAAACTCACTGACATAAGCCTTAGCAAAAAGGGGCTTGTCAAGGGAGACAAGATCATTGACAGGATGAAGGAGATAGTTCATGACCGGGACATCGAAGAGTTACAGATACCATACAGTGCCGTCGCAACGGATATAATACGCGGGCGGGAGAGAGTCTTTACCTCAGGGAGTCTTTTCAACGCAATCAGGGCATCAATTTCCATTCCAACCTTCTTTCAGCCTTTCCTGCTGTCAGGAGACTATTACGTAGACGGCGGACTTGTGAATCCCATCCCTATCAACAGGGTGAAAAGAACGGAAGGAGACCTGCTTGCGGTGGTCGATGTCAATGCTGACATTCCGCACGTACGGATGGAGCCTCAGAAAGAAGAACCTGCCGGTAAGGGTTATCTTAAAATGATCAGAAACATAAATGCCCGAGCAGGCAAGCATATTCCAAAACACAGGAAAGACGACATCGGCATCTTCAACCTGAATAACCGGAGCATAAGCATAATGCTGAACCAGATTGCCTCCCTTACACTGATGGACAGCCGGGTTGATATAATGGTCCGGGTTGCAAGGGAGGCTTACGGGACATATGATTTTTACAAGGCTGCAGAGATAATAAGTGAAGGAGAAAGGGCGACGATCATGGCTCTTGACGGTCACCTGCCGGGCGAGGCAGCCGGCACATGATTTAAACGTTAAAAATTGTAGATTTTCAGCAAAAGAGCATATCTTTGATTATTGGTCTAAACTTATCAGATATGAAAAGATCTCTACTCTTTCTATTTATGGCATTGTTGACTGCGGCGCCCGGCCTTAAAGGCCAGAAGCCGATCAAGGTACTTGAAGACAGCGTGCAGTTCGGCAACTATCTCTACCCGGGGTTCAGTGTAACGATTCCCGAAGCCGTATATGACAAGGTGCTGAAGAACTGGATCAAGACCCAGGAAACCGGAACCAAGTCGAAGGTGCAGACAGATAACGGTGAGATGACCATTTTCGGTGCCATCATCAAGGAGGTCTCTCCTTCGCCGGTGAACATCTACAGCAGGCTGATGAATGAAGACACCCTGAGCAGGCTGATGGTCTCGATCGAACTTAAGAAAGACCAGTATGTGGAACCTGCAGTGGGTGACATACAGCTGACTTCGGCAAGGAACTACCTGAAAGAGTTTGCAAAGGATCAGTACATTGACTTCATCAAGGACGAGCTTGCTGCAGAGGAGAAGATTCTCCGTGACCTGAAGCAGGAGCTTGGCAGCCTTGAGAACAGCAAGGCGCGGAGCCAGAAAACAGCAAAGAACAAGCGGAACACTGTCAATGACGAGCAGGAAAAGCTGCTGGTGAAGAACAATGAACTCAGCCTCCTTTCGAATGAAATCATAGGAAAGAACAACGAGATGATGGCCATGCCTGTGGGTGCAGGCCGTGATGCAATGGCAGCCCAGATAAAGGAACTGGAGAAGAGGCGCAAAAAACTCCAGAAAGAAATAGGCAAGTCAGAAAGCCGCATAAACAAGGCCCGGTCAGACATTGACCAGGCAGACAGGGCAATTCCGAGGAACGAGAATGAGCAGAATGTAATGAAATCAAAGATTGATGCCCAGCAGGCAGTGGTACAGAAATTCATTGACAAGCTCAACACTGTCAAGCTATATTGAGCAGACTTAAGTCCCGAATTTCAATAACAATAACAATAACAATAAAAATAAAACAATCATGGAAGATCAGGAAAAGAAAGAAAGCTACCAGCAGAAGATACAGGAACAGCTGGATGAATGGAGAGCTGACATTGACAGGCTGAAGGAAAAAGCCAGGAATGCCACGGCCGAAACCAAGCTGAAATACCAGGAGAACATTGACAGGCTGGAGCTGAAGATGGATGAAGGCAAGTCGAAGCTTAAAGACCTTAAGGAATCAGGTGAAGATGCATGGGATGCCGTAAAGGAGGGTGCCGATTCAATATGGGACACCATGAAGGCAACCTTTGCCGAGGTAAAGGAGCGGCTGAAGGATAAGGACGATGAGCCGAAATAGCCGGCAACCGGGTTATGTATTAATATACCTCGAACGCTTATACAATTGAAAATGAGAAAAGTAGTTACTATCGGAATCGTAGTTCTTCTGGTTGCTGCCGCTGTAATATTCTGGTGGCGGCATTATTTCGTATTTGGAGAGGGTGTCAAGGCAGGAGACCTGAATTACCTGGTCCACAAGGGTTACATCTTCAAGACCTGGGAAGGGAGGCTGATACAGACGGGTTTCAAGACCCCCACCCCCGGAGCCATCCAGAGCAATGAGTTCGAGTTCAGCATAACAAATGACAGCATCGCCGGTGTACTTGAAAGGGCAAGCGGTAAGTTTGTCGAACTCCGTTACAAGGAGTACATCGCACCGCTTCCGTGGCGCGGAATGAGCAAGTATGTGGTGATTGAGATCCTGGATATAAGGGACTCGGAGCAGGAACAGCAGACGCTGATACCGTATCAGGCTATCTGAAAAACCTGATAAAGCGACCCGAATGGCAAAATCTAAAATTACTGCACTTCTTATTGCTCTCCTGCTCCTGACGGGCTGTGCAGAACTGCTTAAAACAATTCAGACAGTATCAGCCGTGACACAGCTTACCGAGGCTGATATTGTGGGAGGCCTTAAGGAAGCCCTTACAGTTGGTGCCCGTAATGCGGCTGAAAAACTGGCAACAAAGGACGGATACTGGGGTGACCCCTCCGTCAGAATTCCCCTTCCCGATGAGGCGAAGGTGATAGTTGACAACATCGGTAAAATTCCGGGCGGACAGCAGCTGATTGACAACGTCGTTCTCAGCATCAACCGTGCAGCCGAGGATGCTGCCAGGGAGGTGGCACCCATCTTTGTGAATTCGGTTACACAGATGACGATAAGTGACGGTTACACCATCCTTCACGGGGCTGACAATGCTGCCACCGTTTACCTGAGGAACACGACGCAGGATCAGCTTTATGCCCTTTACAGACCGAAGATAAGTGCATCAACCGCCAGGGAGATTGTCGGGGGCATTTCCGCCCAGGATTCGTGGACCACACTTACCGAAAAATGGAACTCGGTTGCCAACAGCGTGGCAGGAAAAATTGCAGGGTTCAAGCCGGTCAACACTGACCTTGACGACTTCCTTACAAGGAAAGCCCTTGACGGCGTCTTCTTCAGGCTTGAAGGAGAAGAGCTGAAGATCAGGAAAGAGGTAAGCGCCAGGGTTACCCCACTGCTCAGGAAGGTTTTCGGGACGCTCGACCAGCAGTAAATCCGGTCCGGCTCCTGTCTGACCGGGGCTGACCGTGATTGACCCCTTTTTGTTATAATTGCATAAAATATGAAAGAAATGAGAAGAAATATTGTTATACCGGCCCTCGCTGTTGTTTTTACACTGATCACCCAGACAGCAATAAGCCAGACAGCAGACACCACCCAGGGGTGGAACAAAAGCGGAGTGTTCTCCCTTAACATGTCACAGGCATCATTTACCAACTGGGCAGCCGGCGGACAGAACTCAGTAGCCCTGAACGGACTCCTGAACCTCACCGCAAACTACAAAATGGGTAAGTCAGCGTGGGACAACGCACTGACAATTGGGTACGGCAAGATGATTCAGAAAGGCAATGACCTGGGATGGGTGAAGACTGATGACCGGATCGACTTCCAGTCGAAATACGGCCACAAGGCTACTGACAAGTGGTTTTACAGCGGCCTCATGAGCTTCAGGACACAGATGGACAACGGATATAATTATCCTGACACTGAAAACAGGATATCCGCACTGCTGGCGCCTGCCTACCTCCTTTTCTCACTAGGGATGGACTACAAGCCGAACCCGCAGTTTTCGATGTTCCTCTCCCCTCTCACATCGAAGAACACAATTGTTATGGACGATGAACTGTCTGCAATGGGAGCCTTCGGGGTTGATCCCGGAAAGAAATTCAGGCCCGAGCTCGGTGCCTATGCAAACATCGCATACAAGAAGGACGAGATTGTAAAAAACGTCAACTTCCTCACCAAGCTCGACCTGTTTACCAACTATCTCAAGAATCCGCAGAATATTGACGTCAGCTGGGAAGCGCTGCTGGTACTCAAGGTAAACCAGTTCCTTTCAGCCACAGTGAATACACAATTGCTTTATGATGACGATGTTCTCATAAAGGTTGAGGAGGGTTCCGAAGGTGAACCTGTCATGGGCAAGCGTGCACAGTTCAAGGAGGTCATAGGGGTTGGTTTCACCTATAAATTCATCAAATAGACTCAGTAACATCAGGGAGACTCATGAAAACAGTCGCAATTCTGGCAATGACAACATTGATATCCGGGGCCGTGGCGGGGCAGGCTCCACAGGACATAAAACTGAACGCTCCTGACATGGAAAGGGGCCTGACAATAATGAAGGCGTTTGCAGAGAGGTCTTCAGCCACCTCGTTCAGTTCAAGGGATCTTTCATTGCAGGATCTTTCAGACCTGCTGTGGGCATCCAATGGCATCAACAGACCGGAGTCAGGCAAGCGTACAGCGCCCACTGCAGTAAACGCCCAGGATGTTGACGTTTATGTCCTTATGAAATCAGGCGCTTATCTTTATGATGCCAAAACACATACGCTGAAGGGGATTGCCTCCGGTGACAACCGGAAACTTGTCAGTGAAAGGCAGACAAATTTTGCAAATGCACCTGCCATGCTTGTGCTTGTCTCAGAGATATCACGGTTCAGAGGTGACGATAATACCCGTAAGCTTAGCTGGGCAGCCATGGATGCAGGAATAGTCTCACAGAACATCAGCCTGTTCTGTGCCGGGGCAGGGCTTGTAACCCGTCCCAGGGCGTCGATGGATACCGAAGGTCTGAGAAAGCTTCTTGACCTCAATTCCAACCAGTATCCCCTGCTGAACAACCCGGTGGGTTATCCGAATGAATAGCCTTACCGCAAGATGCTTAAGCTTATAAACCACCCCCTGATCACTCATAAGCTGTCGCTGATCAGGAGGAAGGAGACCGGAACGCGCGATTTCCGGCAGAATGTCAGCGAGATCGCCGGACTGATGGCCTATGAGATCACGAGGGATCTTCCACTCCGGGAGATCGTGATTGATACCCCTCTTTCATCGTGCAAAACGGCGGAGCTTTCAAGGGAGATAATCCTTGTGCCGGTGCTCCGGGCGGGGCTTGGTATGGTAGACGGCATCACTTCCCTGATAACAACGGCCAGGGTAGGCCATATCGGACTGGTACGCGATCATGAGACACTGGCCCCGACAGAATACTATGCAAAGTTTCCCGCTGACATCTCGGATGCGGTTGTAATGGTCCTTGATCCGATGCTGGCTACCGGCGGCAGTGCCAGTGCTGCAATTGATGCCGTAAAGAAAAGAGGCGCAAGAACCATAAGGCTGGTTTGCATTGTAGGCGCTCCGGAAGGTGTGGCCAGGATGGAAAGGGAACATCCGGAAGTAGATATTTACCTTGCAGCCCTCGACAGCCATCTGAACGAAAACGGCTATATCGTCCCGGGACTGGGAGATGCAGGCGACCGGCTCTTCGGAACCGTTTAGTTTGCTATATTCGCAAATTCATATAAACAAAAAAGGACTATGGAACTCAAGCGCCGGCTTATAATTATGAACTTCCTCCAGTTTTTTATGTGGGGGGCATGGATGATGACACTGGGTCATTACGGGTTCGTGGAAAAACAATGGAACGGAGCTGAGTTTGGCCTGGTCTTCTCGACTATGGGTTTTGCATCTCTCATCATGCCCACACTGTTCGGGATTCTGGCCGATAAATGGAAGGCAAATTACGTTTACGCGATCCTCCACCTGCTGTTCGGGGCAACGATGTGCTTTCTTCCCCTGATCGAGGCACCAATACCCTTCTTCTGGATCCTGCTGCTGGCAATGTCCTTTTATATGCCGACAATAGGGCTGAATAACTCTGTCGGCTTCAGACTGCTCAAAAGCGAAGGCAAGGATCCCACAGTCTACTTCCCTCCCATCAGGGTGTGGGGAACAGTGGGTTTTATCATGGCGATGTGGGTGACAAACTTCTTCACCAAACCGTGGGGCCTGGGATACAGCATCAAGGTATCTTTCATAATAGCAGCCGTTTCCGCATTCTGCCTGGCTCTCTATTCATTCTTCATGTTGCCGGTTGTGAAAAAAATAGAAAGCGATGAACCCGGGAAGAAGACCTGGGTAGAGAAACTGGGGCTGGAAGCATTCGTCCTGTTTCGCCAGAAGAAAATGCTGTTGTTCTTTATATTCAGCATGCTGTTGGGCGGAGCCCTCCAGCTGACCAATGCCTATGGCGACAGTTTCCTCCAGGATGCAACCGTTTTCCCGAAGGGTGGTATCATTAATAACTTTTCCACTATAATTCTCTCAATATCACAGATCTCCGAAACACTGTTCATCCTTTCAATTCCTTTTTTCCTGAGACATTTTGGCATTAAGAAAGTGATGTTATTCAGTATGATAGCATGGGTGCTCCGTTTCGGTCTTTTCGGCCTGGCCGGCAATACAGTCACAGGGTTCATCCTGATTATCACGTCATGCATCGTTTACGGGATGGCATTTGATTTCTTCAATATCTCCGGAGCCCTGTTCGTTGAACAAAACACCGACTCAAAGATCACTGCCTCGGCACAGGGTGTTTTTATGCTGATGACAAACGGGATAGGTGCCGTACTTGGAAATATTATTGCCGGGCAGGTTATCAAATACTGGTTTGAAGACCCGGTAACTCTAATCAAGGACTGGCCCGGAATCTGGATATCCTTTGCCGGGTATGCCCTTGTTGTGGCGATCCTGTTCGCCATTCTTTTCAGGCACAAACATGTGCCTCAGGAGACGGCGGCTAACCCAGCATTATAAGGCTGAGGCCTATTACTATCATGCCGCTGATCAGTCCGTAGATTGCAACATGGTGTTTGCCGTACTTGTGGGCGGCCGGAAGCAGTTCATCAAAGGATATGTAGACCATTATGCCCGCTACCATCGCAAAGACATAACCAAGACTGATATCCGAATTGAAGAGTGTCAGTATGAAATAACCTGCAACAGCTCCTATTGGTTCAGAAAACCCGGACAGAACTGACCATACAAGCGCTTTTCTCCTTGAACCGGTGGCATAATAAACCGGCACCGAAACCGCGATCCCCTCAGGTATATTGTGTATTGCCACAGCAAGTGCAATGCTTAATCCGACTGTAACATCAGACATTGCCGACATAAAGGTGGCAATACCCTCTGGGAAGTTATGGACCCCTATTGCAATGGCAGTAAAGACTCCTATCCTCATAAGCTTCTGATCCCTGATGCTCCGACCGCCCCGGTGCTGCATCTTTCTCCCCTTGCACTCAGGTTTGTCCGGATCACGCGACTCCGGATGCATCTGTTCCACCCTCTTCAGCTCGTGCGGGTTACCCTCTGAAGGAAGGATTTTGTCAATAGCGGCCGAGAGGCCTATGCCTGCCACAAAGGACAGGAAGGTGAGCCAGGCGGCAGTATCCTGTTCATAATTCTGCTGCATGATATTTCCAGCCTCCGTCAGGATCTCTGTGAATGATATGAAAACCATGACCCCTGCAGAAAAACCCAGGGAAAAAGCAAGGAATGTTGTTTTGGTCCGCTTTGCAAAAAAGGCTATCAAGCCTCCTATCCCGGTTGCAAGGCCGGCAAAAAGTGTCAAACCAAAGGCAAAGAGTAGCCGGGAGCTATCCATTAAATGCAGCTATTTAGATGCAGTTTAAATTACAAATTTAAAAGAATAACGTAAAAAACAATATGAGAAATGTCTCCGTTGCAAAAAAACACCTTATTTAGAGATTGCATTTTTAAATGAATCTCTGGGACTACTATAAGGTGCTGGGACTGAGGCAGGGTGCTTCGGATGACGATATCAGGAAGGCATACAGGAAGAAGGCAATGGAGTACCATCCTGACCGCAACCCTTCGCCTGACGCCCAGGAGATGTTCATCCGTATCACCGAGGCCTATGAGTACCTTACAGCTCACCCCTTCAGGAGGAACATCACCGAGGAGGAGGTAAAGGCAAACTACCAGGCCTGGATGGATTACCGCAGGGCGGAAGCCCGGAAGCGGGCGGAGGCTTATGCAAGGGCTTCCTACAAGGAATTCAGGAAGAGTCCCATTTACAGGAGTACGACAGTTATCGACGGGACAATGGTTTTTCTCGGTCTCCTCCTGGCCACAATGGTAATAATAATGTCAGTCTACGGATACACATACCGTATGAAGATGGCGTCTTCATCACGGGAGGAGCCCTCATTGCTTCTGGCAGCCGTGACGTTCATCATCGGATGTTCGTATATGATCATATCGGTCATATACCTCAGTGCCTGGGTGGCCCAGCAAAAGAAGAAAAGGAAACAGCCTGCAAATGACACAAACAAGAAAAATAAGGAATCCGTTTGATGCGGACCAGAACAAGTGTTTCGGGTGTGGCCCGAACAATCATGCCGGCCTTAAGCTGACATTCGAGGAAGATGATGAGAAGCTCTTTGCCTCATGGGAACCCGACCCCTGTTTTCAGGGTTATATCAATGTCCTTCACGGAGGCATCATTGCCACCCTCCTTGACGAGGTGGGCGCCTGGTGCATATATATCAAGGCCGGGACCTCCGGTGTTACATCCTCATTGACTGTCAGGTATCTGAAACCTGTGCACATCAGCAGGGGAAAGGTGAGGGTTGAGGCCAGGCTTCTTGAAAAGGGTGAAAAGAATGCCCTGATATCAGCTGTCCTGTTTGACGGTGAAGGAAAGAGGTGTGCTGAAGCAGACCTGGATTATTTCATTTATCCGGAAAAGATCGCACGCGGGCGGTATTACTACCCCGGGAAGGAAGCTTTTTACTCTGAATAGCGTGCCGCAGGCACGGTGGAATGATCCGTAAAATCGGATCGCAGGTACTTGTAATATCCGGTTATGCCTATCATTGCGGCATTGTCAGTGGTATACCTCAGTTCAGGCAGGAAGATGTTCCATCCGCGCTTCTCCGCCTCTGTGGTTGCGGCACGCCTGAGGCCGGCGTTTGCCGAGACACCCCCTGCTATCCCTATCTCCCTGATGCCGGTCTCTTTCGAGGCCCTGACAAGTTTGGCCATGAGTATCTCAATTATCGTTCTCTGAAGCGATGCTGCCAGGTCATTGAGATTCTTTTCAATAAATCCGGGATCTTCAGCCACCCTGTCGCGGAGGAAATAAAGAAAACTGGTCTTAAGCCCCGAAAAACTGAAATTCAGTCCCTGTATCCGGGGTTTGGCAAACCGGAATGCATCGGG
This sequence comes from uncultured Rikenella sp., assembly GCA_964621005.1. GTDB lineage: Bacteria > Bacteroidota > Bacteroidia > Bacteroidales > VadinHA17 > SR-FBR-E99. Next base: position 64,468 of record CAZUIF010000012.1, on the reverse strand, counting down.
GTTACCATCTGCTGCCAGTTTGTCTATGACCGGGCCGCCGGGGTAAGGGAGTCCCATCACCTTGGCACATTTGTCAAATGCTTCACCGGCAGCGTCGTCGATTGTGTTCCCGATGAGTTCCATGGAGAGGTAGTCACGGATGATGATGAGCTGGGTATGTCCGCCTGATACAAGCAGGCACAGGAACGGAAACTGCGGGACTCTGTTCTCCCTGCCGTGTTCCATGGCGAAGTGTGACATTACATGGGCCTGCAGGTGATTCACGGCTATAAGAGGAATATTTCCGGCGAGTGCAAACCCTTTGGCAAATGATGTTCCCACAAGGAGAGAGCCGAGCAGTCCGGGCCCGCGGGTAAAGGCAACGGCGCTGACATCAACAGCCCTTTTGCCGGCCTTTGCAAGCGCCTGGTCAACAACGGGGACGATGTTAGCCTGGTGTGCCCTGGAGGCAAGTTCCGGCACCACCCCTCCGTAAGCCTTGTGCACAGCCTGGTTTGCAATCAGGTTTGAAAGGACGAATCCGTCGCAGATCACCGCTGCGGATGTGTCGTCGCAGGACGATTCTATCGCCAGGATCGTAATTTCTGGTGCCATTTTTGTATCACTCTTTTTTTATAACTTCGCCTGCGGCGGGAATCTTTTCGTGAATGGCCAAAATTATTAAAAAAATCGTCAGGGTCCTTCTCATCATAACGGCAGTGCTGATTATGGTGCCGCTGATACTCTTTCTGCTGCTGCAGGCGCCGCGCATACAGACCTGGGCGGTGAACAGGGTGACCGGAATCATCACTTCAAAAACCGATGCTGAGATCTCGGTGGGCAGGGTCTCCTATTCAATGTGGCACGAGATAGTACTTGAAGAGATCCTCTTCCGGGACCTGAAGGGTGATACTTTGCTTGCTGCGAGACGGGTGGATCTGAGGCTCCGGGAAATCAGGCCTTCACATAACCGGTACCGTTTTGGCAGCATAGATGTTTATGAACCTGATTTCAGAATGGTGCAGGATACATCAGGTATCCTTAACCTCACGGAATATCTCGCATCCGTTACCGGAGACAAATCAGCTGACAGCACAAAGACAATTGATATCCGGTTTGCCGATATAGATATGTTTGACGGGGCATACACCCTTGCAGACATGTCTGACACGATCGGGGTAGTACCGGGCAGTGTCAACTTCAAGAGTATGCATCTGAGCGGCATAAACGGCAAGGTCAGGGACCTGAGGATAATCCCGGACTCTGTCAGTATGGTGATCAGGGGACTCTCATTCAGCGAGGCCGGCGGCTTTGTAAGCAGGAGCACTGACATGAATTTTGCCGTTGCCGGAAGCAACCTGTACTTCAGGGAGATTGACATCCTCACAGACTCAAGTGCCATCTCGGCGGAAAAGATACTGCTGATGCCCAGTGACACAGCCTCATGGAGCGATTTTGTCAATGAGGTGAAGATGGATTTCCTTTTCGGCAATTCGGTTGTCAGCACCTCGGATCTCGCTTTTTTTGTCAGGCCGCTTGCAGGTATGAGTGAGAAGGTCAGCATGTCAGGGAGGGTGACAGGTACTGTGGCAGAGATGAAGGGCCGGAACATCAGGGTTGATTATGAGTCATTCACAAGGCTCCGGTTTGATTTTGACGTTTCAGGGCTCCCCTCCCTCAGCGACAGCTATCTGTTCATAGATTTCACAGACATGAAGACGCGGGCAGCTGATATTGAAAGGTTCAACATTCCTGGCAGGAAACCACTCATCCTCCCTCCCGTGGCCCATGACATGGGGATGATCTCCTACAGGGGAAGCTTCACCGGATTCACAACCGATTTTGTCTCCTTCGGTACCCTGACAACTGACCGGGGCACCTTCGACACAGACCTTTCGCTCAGGCCTGACGGAAAAAACAGCTTCGGGTTCAGGGGTTCACTACGCACCAGCGGAGTTGACCTCGGGTACATTGCAAAGAATGAGGAGATGTTCGGGGGTTTATGGATGCACGCCGAAATAGACGGATCACTGAGATCGTCAAACCGTCTGACTGCAAATATCAACGGGGTGATTGACAGCGTGGAGATCAACAGGTACCTCTACAGGAATATATCTGTTTCCGGCAGTTATGCCGACAGCATATGGGATGGCACCGTGGCAGTACGCGAGCCAAACATTGAAATGGATCTTATGGGAAGGTTTGACCTGGAGAAGAGCATGCCCGAGTTTGACTTCACGCTGAACCTTGCAAGTGCTGACCTGCATACCCTGAACCTTGTTAAAAAGGACTCGGTTTTCAGGGCCACCGCCCTTATCACGGCCAACTTCAGGGGCAACACAACTGACAACCTGGAAGGAGATCTGAGACTTATCAACTCCACCCTGGAGAATTCAAACGGGAAACTTAACGTTTACGACTTCCTCATTAACTCGGAAATAGTTAACGGGGAACCGTTGCTTAAACTGAGGTCGGATTTTGCCGATGCCGAGATCAGGGGTCATTATTCCTTTGATGCAATAGGAAGAAGTGTCGGTGTGATACTTGCTGACCTGTTCCCGTCGAGGTTCAGCCCGCCTGAGGTTAAAAAGGGAGAGAATGAGGAAGAAGCAATGTTCGCGGTTGAAGCCAGGTTCAAGAGAATCGACAAGCTGAATGACTTTCTCGGAACCGGCCTGAGTATCTCTGACGGGACGAAGCTGACAGGACATTTCTGGTCTGACCGTCCGGAGATAATTGCCGGACTGAAATCCGATGCAATAACATACCAGGGTGTCCGTCTTGGCACCATGAGCCTGGCCGGCTCAATGCAAAATGGCGTAATGAAGGTCGATCTTTCTGCCGACACGGTTCTTCTCCCTGACAGGTCAATTCTGGGGAATTTCACCCTGGCGGCAGAGAGCAGCAGGGACACAACGGATCTTGGAATGAAGTGGGACAATGAAGACGGAGGCCGTACTACAGGGGAGGTAAAAACCAGGGGCTTCTTCAGTACCGGAGCGGAGAACAGACCAATGCTGACCGTTGCGGTCCTGCCGTCAGAGGTGACTGTCAACAACACACTGTGGAATATAAGTCCTGCACGCATAGTGGTTGACTCGGTCACCACCTTCTTTGACAATATCCTGGTAAGCAGCAGGACCAAGTATATCAGTCTTGGCGGACGGATCTCAAAGGACCCCGAAGAGAAGCTCACACTGAACTTTGAAGGGCTGAACATGTCATACCTGAATAACCTCCTGAACAGAAAACAGGACGGTTCTTCCGAGGCAATCCAGATGAAGTTCGAGGGTCTCATGAGCGGCAACCTCACACTTTCGGATGTCCGTGACAACCTTCTTTTTGAGAGCCGGATCAATATCACAGACTTCAGGCTTAATGACAACAACTATGGTGTTGTGACTATCAGCAGCGAATGGGATCCGAGGAAAAAGGTGGCCGTAATCAAGGCAGGGAATGACTTTGCAGGTCGTAAGTCGATAGACATCCGGGGAACCTACTCCCCTTCTGCCCGGATGACTGAAATCGATGCAACTGCAATGGATCTTCCTCTGGATGTCATAAATCCGTTCGTCAGCGCCTTTGCCTCAGACATTCGCGGGTTTGGATCAGGTACCGTCAGGCTGAAGGGTAAGCCAAGGTCACTGGAGTTGACAGGTGCGGTCATGGCTCATGATGCCTCTTTGAAAATCGATTTCCTGCAGACCAGGTACAGTTTCTCCGACAGCATAAGATTCTCACCCAATGGCATCATATTCAGGAATATAAATATTTTTGACGAGAAGAAGAACCAGGGAACGATCAATGGGATTATCACCCACAACTCTTTCAACGATATAGGTGTCAGCTTTGACATCAACATGGATAAAATGCTTGTCCTCAATACAAAGCCAAAGGACAGTGACATGTTCTACGGAACAGCCTATGCATCAGGCTATGCCGGTATCCGGGGCAATGAAGAGAAGCTGGTGTTCAATATCTCCGCACGTACTGCGCCAAATACCGAGTTCATTGTGCCTCTCAATTCATCGGCCAGTGTGAGTGATTACCCGTACATTGAATTTGTCAATCCTGCCGCAGACGAACAGAAAAAGGAACAGGTTGCGGGTCAGAACAGCTTCGTAAGACAGGAAGAGGGCAGCAACATCGAACTTAACTTTGACCTGGATGTGACGCCTGAGGCAGAGGTCCAGCTTATCCTGGATGAAACTTCCGGCGGTGTAATCAGGGGTAAGGGAGAAGGGAAGCTCAACATATCCCTGAACTCGAGAGGTGATGTAAGGATGGCGGGTGATTATGTAATAAGCGACGGAGACTACCTGTTCACCCTCGGGAATATCCTGAACAAGCGGTTTGCGGTTGAAGAGGGAGGAACAGTTTCATGGAACGGTGCCATTGAGGATGCCACACTGAATATCAGAGCTCTTTACAAGACAAAGGCTTCATTGTCTGAGATTTTCGGGGAGGAAGAGTTCTCAGAGCTGAAGGTTAAGCTTCCTGTTGAGTGCATACTGAGCCTCACCGACAGGTTAATGAATCCCACTATCAGTTTTGATATAAATCTTCCTACGGCTGATGAACGAACACGTGAGCTGCTGAGGGTTGCAATTGACACCGAGGAGGAGCTTAGCCGCCAGTTCCTTTATCTGCTCGTGATGAACAGCTTTTATCCGGATCCCCTCCTTTACAATGCAGGGAATACAACCGGAACGCCATTAAGCCAGCCAGGATCGTCGGTTTCCACGAACGTGGGTTTCACAACCACAACGGAGATGCTTTCCAACCAGCTCAGCAACTGGCTGTCACAGATAAGCAATGATTTTGACGTCGGATTCAATTACAGGCCGGGAAGTGAGCTTACCGACCAGGAGGTGGAGCTTGCACTTTCGACACAGCTGCTCAATGACAAGGTCAGCGTAAACGGTAACGTGGATGTAAGGGGGAACCAGGCAAATAAATCGGCAAGCAACATCAGCGGTGAGTTCACCGTGGAGGTCAAGCTGACGGACATGCTCAGGTTCAAGGTATTCAACAGGTCAAACTATAACCTGTATTACCAGGTTCATCCCTATACCCAGGGTGTAGGGCTGTTTTACAGGCGCGACTTCAACACTCTTAAGGACCTGTTCATCAGGCCGGAAGAAAGAAGAAGGAAAAACGTCAAGGCTGAGGGGGAAACTGCAGGGAAGTAACCTTTCAACAATGGCTTCCATTTATCAACAATGGGATACTTACAGGGGATTAAATCCGTTTTTTACTATATTCGCGCGGTGATATGCGAAGCAAGTCAAACTGTTAACATCTTAAAACCAGCAAAATGATATCAGCAGCTATTTTATTACAGGGAACACCAGCCACTGCAGCCGCAGAAGAGGCAACAATGTCACTGGCTGACCTTTACCTGGCAGGGGGCTGGGTGATGTATCTCATCACACTGCTCTCTTTTGTTGCACTTTACATATTTATTGAGAGGTACCTGGTGATCAAAAAGGCATCGAAAGGTGATGCAAACTTCATGAACCGGATCAAGGATTACATGTATGAGGGAAAGGTTGATGCAGCGCTTCAGCTCTGCAGGAAGACAAACTCCCCGCAGGCAAGGATGGTGGAAAAGGGGATTACCCGTCTCGGAAGGCCTCTGGCTGACGTGACTGCTGCCATTGAAAATGTTGGCAGGCTTGAGGTGCATAAGCTTGAGAAGAGATTCCCGACCCTGGCAACGATAGCCGGCGCTGCACCGCTGATGGGATTCTTCGGGACCGTCATCGGTATGGTTCAGGCATTTTATGAGATGTCACTTGCCGGCAACAGTCTTGACATAAGCACACTCAGCGGCGGTATCTATACCGCTCTCATAACCACAGTGGGAGGTCTTATTCTTGGCATCCTCGCTTATTTCGGATACAACCAGCTGGTTGTCAAGGTTGAGAACGTGGTGTTCCAGCTTGAAACAACCTCCACCGAGTTCCTTGATATACTCAATGAACCTGTAAAACAGTAACCGATGGCAATTTCAAATAAGAATAAAGTCAGTGTTCAGTTCAGCAATGCAGGCATGTCTGATATCGTGTTCCTGCTTCTGCTGTTCTTCATGCTGACATCCACCCTGGTTCATCCGACAGCCTTGAAGCTGTTGTTGCCCAAGGGTACGACCCAGTCGTCGGCCCGTCCGATGACCACGGTATCAATAACAAAGGATCTTCAGTATTTCATTGAAGATCAACCTATTGAGCTTGAATATCTCGAGGCTGCCCTGCAGTCCAGGGTTCAGGACAGTCCTGAGATATACATCTCGGTGCATGCTGACAGGAGCGTTCCCCTGGAGTATGTGGTCAATGTAATGAATATTGCTGCCAAGAACCAGTACAAGCTGATACTTGCCACAACTCCGAAATAGTGCCGGTGAGCCTTTCTCGAAGGAAAGGAAGCAGGGTCTGATATTCAGTGCCCTGATTCACCTTATTGTTGCCCTGCTCATCATTTTTGTCACTTTCAGGGTGAAGATACCTGAGCCGGTTGAAGAGGGTCTGCTTGTCAATTTCGGTTTTGACGAGACGGGGAGTGGTTTGTTTGAGCCGGCACCTGAGCCTGTGTCTGCTCCCCCGCCACCGGAGACAGCCGGTGAGCAGGGAGGCGAAGAGGCCATTCTGACACAGGAGTTTGAGGAAGCTGCCGAGGTAAAGAAGAAAGAACCCAGCCCTGAGGAACTGAGGAGACAGGCTGAAGCGCGTGCTGCTGAGCAGAAGCGCCGCGAAGAGGCTGAGGCTGAACGGAAGAGGATAGAGCAGGAGAATGCCGAGAGGCTGAAGAGGGAGGAAGAGCAGCGGCGTATTGACCAGGCAAACGCCCGTGCCAGGGGAGCCTTCAGCAATGCAGGCAACGTGGGCACCTCAGGCCAGAGCCAGGGAGTGGCGGGCGGACAGGGCAACCAGGGTGTTGAAACAGGTACCCCTGACGCACCTGATTACGGGCCCGGAGGCGGCCGCGGGACTGACGGCATTTCCTTTAACCTCGGAGGAAGAAAGGCTCAGTCGCTCTTCAAGCCTCCGTACAATCTCCAGCAGGAAGGAATTGTGGTTGTTGCCATAACAGTAGACCGTTCAGGAAGGGTGACCGATGCCACTCCCGGGATAAAGGGATCGACAACACTTGACGGCGATCTCCTTAAACTGGCAAAGGAAGCTGCACTTAAAACCAGGTTCGAGAGCAGCAATGACGCCCCTGTCATTCAGAAAGGTACGATCACCTACGTCTTCCGTCTTAAATAGATTTTTTCAGAACAGGCTGACCACGAGGTCATAGAGTCCTGTAAGCTTAATGGCTGAAGCCATTATGGCTACAAGCAATATTACACGGACGACCCTTGGTCCCCAGCTGACTGCCACTTTCGAGCCGAGCCAGGCTCCGATACCCTGACCAACGGCAAGTATGATACCGTACATGTAATAAACCTGGTCGCTGATAATGAATACAACCAGGGCAATTGCAGTCATTGCAGCCACTATCAGCACCTTGTGAGCGTTGGCACGTGTCAGGCCCAGTCCTGCCCCGAGTACCAGTGCCGCCAGGAGAAAAAATCCCACACCGGCCTGGATGAAGCCTCCGTAAATACCAATAAAGAAAAAGATTACAGGGACCCAGAAGCGGTGACGGAGGGTGACTGACTGTGCATGGTCACGCACCCACTGTTCGGGCCTGTAAAGGATGATGAAGAACATGAAGATAAGCAAACCGCCTATCAGCAGTTCCATGATCCGTTCATTGATCCTGACGGCTATGAGTGACCCCAGCAGTGCGCCTGCAATTGCCGGGCCTGACAGCCAGAGTCCTTCTCTTACCGTATAGAGTTTTTGCTTTTTAAAACTGACACTGCTGACGATGCTCTGGACCATGACACCTATCCTGTTGGTGCCGTTGGCAATGTTGGCGGGAAGGCCGAGAAACATAAGAAGAGGCAATGTTATCAGTGACCCGCTGCCAGCCAGGGTGTTTACAAAACCTGCGAAAAGGCCGGCGGCTATCACAGCCAGGTACATGTACCATTCCATATGTGAAGGTGGTTATCTTTCCAGGACTTCCTTAACTGCCATCTGGAGGTTGTCAATCAGGTCCGTATCCTTGATGACGTAATCAGCAATGCCCTTCCGCGCAAATTCAAGCACAACCTCTCCCTTTTCCTGGGCAGAGAGCATGATTACCGGGATCTCCGGCGCCAGGCGGGTTATCTCGTCATAGGCCTCCATTCCGTTCATGGGTATCTCTCCCTCCCTCAGGAAGTAATAGTCAAGGATTATCAGGTCAGGTATTTCGTCAAGGGCAGCTATGCAATCCTCGGCATAGGCAAATGACCTTACCCTGTAACCGTTGGCTTCCAGTCGTGCCGAGACAAGGCTGGTGACAACTGGATCATCATCAACAACGTATATCAGATTATCAGACTGTGCATTGACCTTTTCCATCACCACAAAAATAGTAAAGGAATTGCAGATTTCCTACTATGCAAATATAGGATAGTCCTTCATCATTTTTACCACCTTCTCTCCTATGGCTGCAATCACCGATTCGTTTTCAATATTGACAAGCACTTCATCAATCAGCTGAACCACGACGGCCATGTCACCTTCCTTCAGGCCGCGTGTTGTGATTGCAGGAGTACCCACCCTGATTCCTGAGGTCAGGAATGGTGAACGGGAGTCGAACGGTACCATGTTCTTGTTGACCGTGATATGTGCCTTTACAAGGGTATTTTCAACCTTCTTGCCGGAAATTTCCGGGAAGCGGGTCCTCAGGTCGATCAGCATCGAGTGGTTGTCAGTTCCGCCGGAGATTACCTTGTAGCCCAGCGCCATGAAGGCATCCGCCATCACGGATGCATTCTTCTTCACCTGCTGCTGGTAGGCGCGGAACTCAGGTGTCAGTGCTTCGCCGAAGGAGACGGCTTTGGCAGCGATGACATGCTCCAGCGGTCCTCCCTGTATTCCCGGGAATACTGCCGAATTGAGCATTGCCGACATCATCTTTATTTCTCCCTTGGGGGTGGTTACTCCCCAGGGATTCGGGAAATCCTTACCCATCAGTATTATTCCTCCCCGCGGACCCCTTAGGGTTTTGTGCGTAGTTGAGGTGACAATATGAGCGTATTTCAGGGGGTTATCAAGAAGCCCTGCCGCGATGAGACCTGCCGGGTGAGCCATGTCAATCATCAGCATCGCTCCCACCCTGTCAGCGATAGCGCGCATCCGGGCATAATCCCATTCCCTGGAATATGCGGATGCGCCGCCAACGATGAGTTTTGGCTTTTCGCGAAGCGCCACCTCCTCCATCATATCATAGTCGACCCGCCCGGTCTCTTCCCTGACACCATAGGCCACAGGCCTGTAAAGTATTCCGGATGAATTCACCGGTGAGCCATGGGAGAGGTGTCCTCCGTGAGAAAGATCAAGACCGAGGAACGTATCACCCGGCTTCAGGACTGTAAGGAAGACTGCCATATTTGCCTGAGCACCGGAGTGTGGCTGCACATTGGCGTACTCGGCATCAAAGAGTTTCTTCAGCCTGTCAATTGCAAGCTGCTCAACCTCGTCAACCACCTCGCACCCGCCGTAATATCTTGCCCCGGGATACCCCTCGGCGTACTTGTTGGTGAGTACTGAGCCCATAGCCTCAAGGACCTGCTGGCTTACGAAGTTCTCCGATGCAATAAGTTCAATCCCGTCAGTCTGGCGCCTGCGTTCGCGGCTGATCAGTTCAAATACAGCGGTGTCTCTTTCCATGATAATATTCTTAGTTCGGTTGATATTTGCATGTTAACACGTGACGGCATGCCACGGTTCAGTCTCCGGACAAATATACATTTTAATATCAATTATTCTAATGATGGCCGTCTTCATTGCCCTGTGCGGCAGACGGAAAGGGGGACCGGAATTTCTATTCCTCGGAAAACTGTCTGAGCAGTTCGCGGTAAGCTGAGAAGATCCTCGACTTTGATATGAATCCCACGTAGCGGCCCCTGTCAAGCACAGGGAGATTCCATGCACCGGTCCGTTCAAAGGCATCAAGAACTACGTCACCCCTCTCACTGAGGTCTATATATGAGGGGGGTATCGTCATCAGATCCCTGACAAGCACTTTGTCATACAACTCGGGTTTGAACATCTTGCCGCGGACATCATCCAGAAGCACAACCCCTTCAAGGATGTTGAATTCATCTACAACCGGGAAGATATTTCGGTTTGACCTGGATATCTGTTTAACAAGGTCTCCCAGGTTCCCGTCAGGTCTCACCGTCAGAAGATCCTTTTCAACCTCCTTTGACCAGTCGAGCAGTGTCATCACGGCCTTGTCCTTGTCATGTGTGATGAGCTCTCCTGTCAGTGCAAGCTGTTCGTTGTATATTGAGTGTTTCTGGAAGGCACGGGTAGTAATGAAGGCTATCGTTGAAGTAAGAATCAGCGGAATAAGAAGGCCGTAGCCTTCTGTTATCTCGGCGATAAGAAAAATGGCTGTCAGGGGTGCATGCAGCACTGCTGCGAAGACTCCTGCCATTGCCGTGAGGGTGAAACTGCTTTCGACGAGTGTAAGTCCGAACAGGTGATTCAGCAGGCTTGACAGGTAATACCCGGCGACGCCGCCAGTGAACAGGGTCGGTGCCACTATCCCACCCACACCGCCGGCGCCGTTTGTGGATGCCGTGGCCACAACCTTGACAAGCAGGAGTCCTGCCATCAGCAGTGAGAAGGCCCAGAAGCCCTGGGCCATCTGCCCGAAGATCTGAATTCCGGGAGCAGCCCCGTTCCCGGCATTGAGAAGGGTCATCACAGTCTCATACCCTTCGCCGTACAGTGCGGGATAGAAATATATCAGTCCGCCAAGTATCAGCCCCCCCAGGACCATTCTGATCCATTTGTTGGTGATCTTCTGGTACAGCTTTTCAATTCCCACTGTAGCCCTTGTAAAGTAGACTCCGACCAGCCCGCAGAAAACGCCAAGTATAAGATAGTAGGGCAGCTCGCTCAGCATGAATCCCTGCTTCACCTGGAATGAGAACAGCACATTGTCTCCCATGAAGAAATATGCAACCGTGGCAGCAGTAACGGACGAGATCAGGAGAGGAACAATTGATGACATCGTAAGGTCAAGCATCAGCACCTCAAGGGTAAACAGGATCCCGCCGATGGGCGCCTTGAAGATACCCGAGATGGCCGCTGCCGCGCCGCATCCGAGCAGCAGGGTCACATACTTGTAATTGAGCTTGAAATATCGTCCGATATTTGATCCTATTGAGGCACCGGTAAGTACGATGGGCGCTTCGGCTCCGACGGATCCGCCAAAACCGATGGTAAGAGAACTTGTCAGGATCGAGGACCAGTTGTTATGAGGCTTTATGTAGCTTTTGCGGCGTGAGATTGCATACAGCACCCTGCTTATTCCGTGGGAAATATTGTCCCTGACGATGTATTTCACCGCCAGTATCGTCAGAAATATCCCGAAGAGAGGGTATGCAAGTGAGAGAACACCGCCGGCACCCTTCATCACCCCCTGGGTGAAAAGAACGTGTGTGAAGTGGATCGCATTCTTCATCACCACCGCGGCAAGTGCACAGACAAGTCCTACAACAAAACTGAGTATGTAAATCTGTGTCTGCTGCTCCGTCAGCAATGCCTTTAGCTTCCTTATCTGCCTAATTAACAGGTTGTTCAAGCTCACCTCCAAAAATCAAAAAATATACAGGTTACAAATATATGATAAAATGAGGATCAGATGTTTATTTTGGTAAGTTTGACATATTTTGCAATTATGATCGGATTTGAACGGTACAGGCTTGCCAACGGACTGAGAGTGATAGTGCACCGTGACGTGGGTACGCCCATGGTAACTACAAATATTCTCTATGATGCAGGGGCAAGGGATGAAGATCCGGAAGCTACCGGGTTTGCACATCTTTTTGAGCATCTGATGTTCGAGGGTACGCGTAACGTGCCCCAGTTTGACGTACCTGTCATGATGGCCGGCGGTGAGAACAATGCATTTACAAACAATGACCTTACAAACTATTACATTACACTTCCGGCCAACAATCTTGAGACGGCATTCTGGCTTGAATCAGACAGGATGAGGGGACTTGACCTCGCAGATGAGAGGCTGAACAACCAGAAAAGTGTTGTGACGGAGGAGTTCAGGCAGCGTTACCTGAATCAGCCCTACGGCGACCTCCTCCTGCTGCTCAGGCCTCTCGCCTACAAAGTTCACCCCTACCGGTGGTCAGCTATAGGAATGGATATAAGCCATATAGAAAAAGCTGACAGCGACTCTGCCAGGCAGTTCTATGACAGGTTTTACAACCCCTCAAACGCTATCCTGAGTGTGGCCGGCAACGTTGATCCCGAAAGGGCGTTAAAGCTGGCTGAGAAATGGTTTGGTGATATACCGGCGGGGGAGCGCCCTGTGAGGACACTTCCGGCTGAACCCGAACAGTCGGTCCGGCGTGAACTGACTGTATACAGGGCAGTACCGGCCGGCCACCTGGTAATGGCATTCCATATGGGTGACAGGCTGAGCCGTGATTTTTACGTGCTTGATCTGCTTACAGATATACTTGCCGGATGTGATTCCGCAAGATTTCCTTCAATACTTGTCAGACAAAAGGAACTTTTCAGTGATGCCGACATCTACCTTTCAGGTGAGGCTGATCCAGGGCTTGTCATTTTCAGCGGAAGGCTAAGGAACGGGACGGACATCAGAGAAGCCGGGGAGGCCGTCGCAGGTGAGTTTGACAGGCTTGCCAGGGAGCATGTCACGCCTGCTGAGCTTGAGAAAGCCCGCAACAGGTATGAATCGCACAGGCTGATGTCATATATGAGTGCATCCAACAAGGCATTCAGCCTGGCCTATCATGAAGTTCTGGGTGATGCTGACGGCATAAACAGGGAAAATGAACAGTACCTGAATGTGACTGAAGAAGAGATAGTCTCTGTTTCAGAACGCACCTTCAGGCCTGAGAACAGCAGTGTAATTTATTACCTCCCGGAGAAGAGATGAGCACACATAAAAAAAACACGGTTCCTGAAATCATAACCCCTTCGCCTGGTGACACATCCTTCCCGGAAGCTGCCAGGCTCAGCAACGGAGTGCCTGTCTACCTGCTCGGAAACGGCACCGTTGACCTGCTGAGGGTTGAGTTCGTCTTTCAGGCCGGCCAGGTCATGGAGGAGAAGCACCTCGAAGCCTCAGCTGCCAATGCAATGCTTACCGAGGGTACCCTTGCTCATGATGCGAATGCAATAAACGATCTGATTGACAGCACAGGAGCTGCCCTGACCCATGCTGCTGACAAGGATACCGCAGGGCTGGTGACAGTGACCCTGACCCGGAAACTGGAAGAGGTGATGGCACTTGCACAGGAGGTTCTGTTCAGACCTTCCTTCCCAGAAAAAGAGTTCAGGATGCTGACTGAAAGGAGAGTGCAGGCTTTCCATACCAACAGGCAGAAGACCTCGGTGATTGCAAGGGAGGCATTTTATGAGGCTCTCTGCGGAAGCAGCAATCCGTACGGGCGTATCACGAAAGAGGAAGATTACCGTTCCCTCACGACCGAAGACCTGGGCCGTTTCCACGGGAAGCATTACAGGCCGGAAAATATGTATATAACAGTGGCCGGAAGGGAGCCGGAACAGGCGTTGCCGGTACTTGACAGGTACTTTGCACAGGCCGGGTCAGGGATCTGGCAAAAGACCCCTGTCCCGGAACCACGGTTCGATGTCTCCGGGCCCGGTTTTATTTTCCGTGAAGTACCCGGCTCGGTTCAGAGCACTGTCAGAATGGGATGGAGAGGAATTACCCGGGATCACCCTGATTACATGGAACTGCAGGTAGCCACCATGATTCTGGGCGGCTATTTCGGTTCGCGCCTGATGAGAAGAATACGTGAGGAAAAGGGTTATACATACGGCATTCATGCCGTCGCCGGGGCATTCCATGGTATCGGCTATATAACAATCATGACTGATGTGGCCAATGCTTACAGGGATGAGACTCTCAGCGAGATAAGGACTGAGATTGAGAAACTCCGCAATGAAGAGGTGAGTGATGACGAGATGACCCTCGTCAGGAACCATCTGATGGGTGAGATAGCCCGCATGTTCGACGGTCCGTTTGCAGTTGCCGATGCTGTCAGGGGCATCATAGACTATGACACAGGGGCTGATTATTACACCCGTTTTGCGGATACGGTAAAAACTGTTACCCCCGGGCGGATAAGGGAGATCTTCAATACCTGGTTCAGACCGGGGGAGGCATATGAAATTATTGCAGGGGGAAGATGATACCTCGAACCCTTATAAAAACCAGATTCCTCCCTTTCCTGCTCTGCGGGCTGTTTTCCTGGATGTTCACCGTGCGGATGGCAGGTCAGGATGTAATCCAGCCGCTTTCGCCGCGCCTTGACATTGTAACAGTTGACCCCGTAACAGGATTCGCAGTGTTGCGGTGGCTACCCTCCCCCTCTGAGGATGTGGGCAGATATGTGGTTTACACTTACTCAGGCGGAACAGCCAGCGCCATTGATACAATAAGTTCTCCATATATTCTTGAATATACCCATACAACCTCAGCAGCAAGGTACATGAGCGTCACATACGTGGTGGCAGCCATTGACTCATCACAAAATATCAGCCCCCTGAGCAACAGTCTTGGTACAGTCTGGCTCTCAGCCGAATACGACATATGCGCAGGCGGGGTCAACGTGAAATGGACACCCTATGAAAACCAGTACCATCCAGGGACCGGTTACACTTTACATATCTCAGAAGGCGGCGGAAGCCCTGTTCCCGATGTGATGCTTCCTTTAATTGAGAATGGATACATATTCACAGGTTATGACCCTGACACTGAATACTGTTTTTTTGTATCAGCCACGTATGGCGGGAATCCGTTATCATTTTCAAACAGTGCATGCCTCACTACGGGCAGTGAGGTCCCCCCGTCATGGATCACAGTAAGTTCGATTTCAGTTGAGGGAGGAGGTCTGACTGTCAAGGCAGCTTATGATCCGGCAACCCTGATGCAGAATTACAGTTTGCAGCTTTATAACGCCGGTACCGGCACATGGGACGAGAAAGCGACATCGGCAGGGTCATCAGGCGCCGTCTCCCTGGTGCTTGCCGCGGCTGATACAACGGTACCGCGGCTTTACCGGGTTGCCGCCCTCAACAGCTGCAGTGTGGCTGCCGCAGTCTCTTCTCCGGCACGGAACATAGTACTTCAGTCATCCATTACCGGTACTGTAATAAGCCTGAGGTGGAACAGGCCAGTTCCCGGTGGTAGCGAGACTTTCTCTGTCTGGCGTGACACTGGCAGCGGCCCCCGCGAGGTGGCATCCTCTCTCGCAGACACCGTATGGTCAGATGATTATACCCTGTTCGCGCCTGAA
This sequence comes from uncultured Rikenella sp., assembly GCA_964621005.1. Lineage (GTDB taxonomy): Bacteria > Bacteroidota > Bacteroidia > Bacteroidales > VadinHA17 > SR-FBR-E99. Next base: position 49,062 of record CAZUIF010000012.1, on the reverse strand, counting down.
GTGGCAGACGGCAATGTGGTTTACAGGGTCACTGCCGGTGATGCCGGGGTACCTCCGGGTGGTGCGCCATACCTTTCATCAGCCGTGGTGGTTGCTGTAAGTGAAAATGTATTCATACCCAACGCATTTACCCCGGGCAGCAGTGACGAGAATGCTCTCTTCCGGCCGGAATTCCCGTTTGAGCCGAGGGAATATGATTTCAGGATAATGTCACGCACCGGTGTCCTGCTTTACCGTACCGGGGATTCCGGCGAAGGATGGGACGGGAAATACAGGGGTAAGCCCCTTCCTCCGGGAGTATACCTCTGGAGCCTGAGGCTTGCCACCCCTTCGGGTAGTGTGGTGATGAGGAGCGGAACTGTAACAATACTGCCATAACCGCCGGTAAAAAAATGACCCGATTTTCGTATCTTTGTCACTCTTTGCAGGTAAATACTGATGGTTAAGACCAAAACAAAAATATTCACTCCTGATGATACCAGCCGTATTGAATCAGAATACAGCCTGCTGACCGACAATCTTTACAGGTGTGACAAGCCGGGAGACAGGGAGCTGATTGACAAGGCATTCAGGTTTGCCAATGAAGCTCACCGTGACATGTACAGGAATTCAGGCGAACCATATATAATTCACCCGATCAATGTAGCCAGGATAGTCAACCAGGAGATAGGGCTCGGCGCCAAATCAGTGGCGGCTGCCCTGCTTCATGACGTGGTTGAGGATACCGGCATCCCGCTCGAGGAGATATCAAAGCAGTTCGGTCCCAAGATAGCCAATCTGATTGACGGCCTTACAAAGATATCAGGCACATACAACAAGGAGACCAACTCCCTTCAGGCAGAAAACTTCCGGAAGATGCTGATGACCCTCTCTGATGATTTCAGGGTCATCCTGATCAAGATAGCTGACAGGCTTCACAACATGCGCACCCTTGATTCAATGCCGGAGCACAAGAGGATGAAGATAGCCGGGGAAACAGTTTACCTGTATGCCCCCCTTGCCCACCGCCTGGGGTTGTTTGCAATCAAGACCGAACTGGAAGACCTGAGTTTCAAGTTCAGGCACCCTCGCATATATGACGAGATAGCGCGCAAGGTGAAGATGGACGAGAAAAAGAACCTTGCACTCATAAACAGGTTCAGCCTTCCTATCATAGAGGCGCTTAACGACAATAATATAATCTTTGACATTTCCGGCCGTTTCAAGTCGATCTACTCCATCTGGAAAAAAATGCAGTCAAAAAACGTCCCCTTTGAGGAGGTGTACGATCTGCTGGCTGTAAGGATTGTTTTTGAACCAGGTCCGGATATGAGCGAAAGGGCACAGTGCTGGCAGATCTATTCGCTGATCACTGACATCTACACACCAAAGCCGGACAGGTTGCGTGACTGGATAAGCAGGCCAAAGTCAAACGGTTATGAGGCGCTTCACCTCACGGTAATGGGACCGGAAGGGCGCTGGGTTGAGGTTCAGATCCGCAGCCAGCGGATGGATGACATCGCCGAGAGAGGATTTGCAGCACACTGGAAATATAAGGGAGACACCTCCCAGTCAGAAAGTGAGCTTGACAAGTGGCTGAAGCATATACGGGAGATGCTCGCCAACCCGATGTCTGATCCGCTTACTTTCCTTGATGAGTTCAAGATGAGCCTCTTCTCCTCTGAGATTATGGTATTCACTCCCAAGGGACTCCTGGTAAACCTGCCTAAAGGGGCCTCAGCCCTTGACTTTGCATACGAGATACATACTGACATCGGAAACAAGGCGATAGGCGCCAAGGTAAACTACAAGCTGTCACCCCTCTCCACCACCCTTCAGAGCGGAGATCAGGTTGAAATAATCACCTCCAACATTGCAAGGCCTGAAAAGGACTGGCTTGAATATGCGCATACCGCGAAGGCCAAGAATGCAATCAAGGATGCCCTGCGGGATGAATCCACTGACCGGATACAGAAGGGAATGGATATGCTTGAACAGAAGCTGAGTGAGCTAGGGATTCTTCCCAATTCTGACATTATCAAAAAGCTTCTTGACAACTACGAACTGCTCAACAAGGATGAGCTTTATTCGCGCATAGGGCTTGGCCTTATCAATCTCGACGAGCTCCGCAAAGTCCTGAAGAAGGCACCGGAAGGAAGCCTTCGGAAGTACTGGAAACTGGCAATCGGAGGTGTTACAAGGAAGAACACCGGAGTCAGGGAAATTCCTCCTGTCCCTGACGCAATAGACAAGAGCCAGCCGTACCTGCTTCGCGAGAATGTTGACAACACCGGAAACTCCTACGTCATTGCCAGTTGCTGCCAGCCCATTCCCGGTGATGAGGTGATAGGTTACCTTGACCGGTCAAACTCTATTATAGTTCACAAACCCAAGTGTCCTGCTGCTGTCAAACTGATGTCAAGCGAGGGGGACCGGATCATTCCTGTAAGGTGGACTATCCACAAGCTGGCCTCTTTCCTGGCGCGGGTAAGCATCAACGGCATTGACAGGATCGGCCTTGTCAGCGAGGTGACTACAATCATCTCCAAGGAACTGAACGTCAATATCAGGAACATCAATGTTTCAGTTTATGACGGGATCTTTGAAGGGACAATAGACCTGTACGTTCATCACACCCGTGACCTGAACAACCTCATCATGCAACTTTCAAACATTAAGGGAATTGCGAGCGTAAAGAGGATTGAGGAGTTCATAGAATAACCGGCATTCATTTAAAAACAGGCAGGTGATATGTCAAACGAAGAAGCCAGGTCGGTCGTAAGACAGGTTTTCACGGAATATCTCGCGAAAAACTCCCTGAGGAAGACACCGGAACGGTTCGCCATTCTTGATGAGATATACTCCAGGGACGGGCACTTTGACATCGAGTCGCTCTTCAACTTCATGAAGAACAAAAACTACCGTGTTTCCAGGGCCACTCTTTACAACACAATGGACCTGCTGCTTGAATGCAAGCTTGTCACCAGGCATAAACTCGGTCACAACCAGGCCCAGTATGAGAAGACCTACAGGTCAGGGCAGCATGACCACCTGATTGATACAGAATCTGGCAGGATTATAGAGTTCAGTGATCCGAGGATAAATGACATTATCAGAAGTGCCTGCGAGCAAAACTCGTTCGTCCTGCATCATTATGCACTTTATGTTTACGGTATTCAGGAAAAGGGTGAGGATTGACTGACGTCTGTTGCCGATTTATTTCGTAACTTCGGACCTGTTTTGTCTAATCAGGATTAATTGAAAAAATGAAGATTGACATTTTGCTGGGGCTCCAGTGGGGAGATGAGGGAAAGGGGAAAATTGTAGATGTTCTGACCCCGCAGTATGAAATAGTTGCACGATTCCAGGGGGGGCCAAATGCAGGCCACACAATTGAGTTTCACGGAGCGAAGCATGTGTTGCACCTGATCCCGTCAGGCATATTTCATGAGGATAAGATCAATATTATCGGCAACGGTGTGGTAATTGATCCCGTCGTATTCCGCCGCGAGGTAGAGAGCCTTGGCATAGGTGCTGAGAAGGTGCGTGAAAGGTTGCTAATTTCACTTAAGGCACACCTGATCATGCCCACCCACAAGCTCCTCGATGCCGCGCATGAGGCGTCACTGGGTGAGGCCAAAATCGGATCAACCCTCAGGGGAATCGGTCCGGCATATACTGACAAGGCATCACGCAACGGCCTTAGGGTGGGTGACCTGCTGAGGAAGGATTTCAGGGAATTCTACCGTACCAGGGTGAATGAGCATATGAGGACCCTGCAGGGTTATGGATACAGCAATGATCTTAAAGCACTTGAAGAAGAGTGGTTTGAGGCGGTGGAATTCCTGAAGAAGTTCAATACCGTCAATGCCGACTATCATATAGACATGGCTCTCAGGGCAGGCAAACGGGTTTTAGCCGAGGGTGCCCAGGGGACAATGCTTGATATCGACTTCGGAACCTATCCCTACGTTACCTCCTCCAACACAGTTGCTGCCGGGGCATGCACCGGCCTGGGCATCGCACCTGGACGTACAGGAGACGTATTCGGCATATTCAAGGCATACTGCACAAGGGTTGGCAGCGGTCCGTTCCCTACGGAGCTTGATGACGCTGACGGCCAGCGCATGCGTGACCGCGGCAACGAGTACGGTGCTACAACAGGGAGACCGCGCCGTTGCGGCTGGCTTGACCTCCCTGCACTGAAATATGCCATAATGATAAACGGAGTGACTCAGCTCTTCATGATGAAAGCTGATGTCCTTTCAGGATTCAGCGAAATAAAAGTGTGCCATTCATATACCGTGGAAGGAAAGGAACAAACCGAACTGCCATACTGCCTGTATGACATCGAAGGTTTGAACTACAGGTCGTTCAAAGGATGGAACTGTGACATCACAGGCTGCAGTACCAGGGAAGAACTGCCGGCTGAACTAAAGGAATACATCGGCTATATCGAGAGAGAGACAGGCGTCCCCGTCACAATCATCTCTGTGGGCCCTGACAGGTCAGCCACAATCCGTAGCTAGGACTCACTCATTTTTAAAAACCCAGGCTTCGCCGTTAATCCTGTCCTGGATACCTCCCAGTGCGTTATAGGCCTGGTGAAGGTCCGGGAAAGAGCTGGCTGAAACGAGTTGCCACCGGCCGCCGTTCATGTCAATCATCTGTGCATCATAGCCAAAGCCTTTAATGTGCTCAAGCCATGCATCGGCATAGGCCGGCGTAAGGAAACTGCCAACAATTACATGGTAACCGGACACTGACCTGGCCTGTTCTTCCGCCACCTGTGCCAGTTCTGCCTGGCGGGCACGTTCCTCTTCAGCCTGCTTCTCATTGGCAACACGAATGGAGTCTGCAACCCGGAATGCCTCCTGCTGCTGCCTCAGGGCCTCAGCCTCCCGGGCCTTCTTTCCGAAAGGATTTATGCTCTTCATGAAATCACATGAAGGCGTAATTATCAGGATAGCTGCTAGCAATACAAGGGGTAATTTCTTCATAAATGGCAGTTTTTCACGGTTTTGAATGATAAAGGTATTGATTCCCGTACAAAAATGCAATGAATATTCCTGAATCACACCTCAGCAAGGCAATTCTTTTCTATATTAGATTGCGAATTTATTAACCATGTAAACTATTTAAGAGATGAAGTCACTAATCCGGTTCTTCGAAGAAAATGTGGAAAAATATGCTTCAAACATCTACCTGTGGGAGAAGTTACAGGAGAAGTATGAGGGAACCACATACCAGGAGACCAGACGCCAGGTTCAAGAGTTCGGAGCCGGCCTTATGCAACTTGGTATCAAAAAAGGCGACCGTGTCAGCCTGCTCGCTGACGGCCGTAACAGCTGGGTTATAGGTGAACTGGGAATCCTTTATGCAGGTGGTGTCAATGTGCCTCTCTCAGTAAAACTTAACCCCGAGGAGATAAGATTCCGTATCGCCCACTCCGGATCAAAGATGGTGATCACATCAAGCACCCAGGCGCCGAAGATACTCGAGGTGGCTTCCAGGTGCCCGGAACTTCAGAAGATAATATTCATGGACCCGCGTGAGGAATACTCCGAAGGACAGATCCATTTTAACGAGGTAAGGAAGATCGGGAGGGAGTGGCTGGAAAATCCTGCCAACAGGAAAAGCTTTGAGGAATTTACCGTGTCAATTACCCCCTCAGATTTTGCAAACATCTGCTACACGTCAGGTACCACAGCTGACCCGAAGGGAATAATCCTTACCCACGGCAACTATGTTACAAACGTTTACCAGTCATACAGCCTGATGGATATTCCGCAGTTCTACAAAACGCTCCTTATACTTCCCTGGGATCACTCTTTTGCCCACACTGCAGGCATTTACGCATTCATGGGGAAAGGGGCCAGCATTGCATCAGTAAAGGTTGGAAAGACACCGATGGAGACTCTCCGGAACATCCCCATCTGCATGAAGGAGATAAAGCCCAACCTCCTTATGAGCGTACCGGCACTGGCCAAGAACTTCCGCAAGAACATCGAAAAGGGGATCAGGGAAAAAGGCAAAATGACCGAGGCACTCTTCAACTTCGCACTGAAGATGGCTTATTCGTATAACAAGGAGGGGTACAACAAGGGACAGGGAATACAAAAGCTCAAGAAACCGCTATTAAGGCTGTTTGACAGGATCCTGTTCAGCAAGGTCAGGGAAGCCTTCGGCGGGGAGCTTGAGTTCTTCATCGGGGGAGGTGCTCTGCTCGATATCGAACTGCAGCGTTTTTTCTATGCCATCGGCGTACCGATGTACCAGGGATACGGACTCTCGGAAGCATCACCGATAATCTCATCCAACTCCACCGCCAGGCATAAGCTGGGATCATCAGGCTACCTTGTAAACAACATGGAACTGAAGATATGCGATGACGACGGCAATGAACTTCCGGTCGGCCAAAAGGGAGAGATTGTGATCAGGGGCGGAAACGTGATGCACGGATACTGGCAGAACGAAACCGCATCCAAAGACGCAATCCGTGACGGATGGCTGTATACCGGAGACATGGGCTATATGAGCGGCGACGGATTCCTTTATGTCATGGGACGGTTCAAGAGCCTCCTTATAGCTGACGACGGAGAGAAATTCAGTCCTGAAGGGATTGAAGAAGCTATCAGCGAGCAATCGAAGTTCATTGACCAGTGCATGCTCTACAACAACCAGAAACCCTATACAGTTGCCCTGATTGTTCCCAACCAGCATGCCCTGAAAGTCTACCTGGAAGACCGCAACATGTCGGCAACCACCGAGGAAGGAAAGAGAGCAGTACTCAATCTGATTGAAAACGAGGTCAACGAATACCGGATCAACGGGAAGTACGGCCACATGTTCCCGCATCGCTGGCTGCCGGTGGCGCTTGGAGTACTCAACGAAAGCTTCAATGAAGAAAACGGCATGATGAATTCCACAATGAAGATAGTGAGAGGCAAGATAACAGACAGGTATCAGGGACTTATCGAATGGCTCTACACTCCGATGGGAAAGATTGTTTATAATGAACGCAACATGGAGGAGGTCGAGAAGATGAAGCTCGGCTGATCCGCAACCATAAATCAGATATGAAGTATATCCTTTTTTCATTTCTCGTCGTCATCGCCGGGGCGATGACCTTTTGCACCGGGGAGAAGGCCCCTGGCTGGAAGCCTGCCGAAAATCCACTGATGACAACATGGGGTGAGGCACTCGATCCTGCTTCGCCCTGGGCTGAATACCCGCGACCCGCACTTACCAGAAACGAGTGGATGAGCCTGAACGGAATGTGGGATTATGCAATATGCCCGAAGGATGAAGAGCGCCCTGAACCACAGGGGAAAATCCTGGTCCCTTACCCTGTCGAATCAGCCCTCTCAGGTATCAGGGCAAAGATGACTGACTCACTTGCAATATGGTATTCACGGGAATTTGTCATCCCGAAGAAATGGAGTGACAAACAGATAATTATAAATTTCGAAGCCTCGGACTGGGAGACAACAGTCTGGATTGACGGTAACCTGGCCGTAATCCACAGGGGCGGCTATGATCCGTTCTGGTGCGATATCACCAACTATCTTGCTGACACAAAGAACCATACACTTGTTGTCAGGGTAACCGATCCCACTGACAGCGGACGCCAGCCAAGGGGCAAGCAGGTAATGAAGCCGGGCGGAATATGGTATACACCCACCAGCGGCATATGGCAAAGCGTATGGCTGGAACCGGTCGGGAAAACCTGGATTGGTGACCTTCGCGTTGTGCCGGACATTGACAACGGAAAACTTTACGTGACGGTAATGGAGGAAAGGTGCCACGGAGGTCCGGGAGGATGCCCGCCGGTGGATATGGCGCCGTCACTTGCCGAGATTACAGTTATGGCAGACGGCCAGACTGTGGCTGTAGCTTCAGGTCTTACAGGAACCGCGGTGACACTCCCGTTGCCGGATGCAAGGCTGTGGAGCCCTGAAGACCCGTTCCTCTATGACCTTAAGGTGAAGCTGGTGACTGGAGGCCGGTTAACCGATGAGGTGAAATCATATGCAGGGATGAGAAAGATTTCGCTTGGCGTTACCGAAGACGGCTTTACCCGTATTTTCCTCAACAACAAATTCGTATGGCAGAATGGCCCCCTTGACCAGGGTTTCTGGCCTGACGGACTCTATACCCCTCCTTCCGACGAGGCAATGAAGTATGATCTTGAGATGCTGAAGAAGATGGGATTCAACATGCTGCGCAAACATGTCAAGGTTGAAAACAGGAGATTCTACTATCACACTGACCGCATGGGGATGCTGGTCTGGCAGGATATGCCCAGCGGTGATGAGTACATCTGGGGAGACAAGCCTGACATTTCCAAAACGGCAGCTGACTCTGCCATGTTTATGGAGGAACTGACCAGGATGATTGAGACAAAGTTCAACAACCCCTCAATTGTAATGTGGGTAGTTTATAACGAGGGATGGGGGCAGTATAACACACCTGCAGTTACTGACTATGTCATGTCTTTCGACACGACCAGGCTTGTCAACAGTGCTTCAGGCTGGACAGACCGGGGAACCGGACATGTACTTGACATTCATCACTATCCTGAGCCTGTTGTACCCGAAGCAGAAAAAGAGCGGGCGATCGTGCTGGGAGAGTTCGGCGGCCTGGGGCTTCCGGTGCAGGGACATACCTGGGAACAGAAGAACTGGGGCTATGAAAAGATGGGAGACACCACCGCCCTGCTTCAGAAGTACACGGAGTTTTATACTTCAGTCAGGCAGATGGTAAGTGAGAAAGGGCTGAGTGCCTCCGTTTACACCCAGACCACTGACGTCGAGACGGAGACCAACGGGCTTATGACATATGACCGGAAGGTGGATAAGATGGGAGCCATCAATGTGAAGAAAGCTATGGAAGGAAACAGGCAATAGGCAGCAGGCAGTAGGCAGTAGTGAAGGAACTGTAAATCATGCAGTTACCGGACGCATTGTCAACACTATTGCCTCTTGCCTACTGCCTGAAAGCAGGCTGATCAAACTATCAGTCTGCTTTTAAACGGCAGGAATGTCATGAAGTCCGCGTGGTGGACTATATAGGCTTCGGTGGTGCGCTTGACGAGGTCACCCTCGTGGGCATGGGCCGCAATTATATGGCAGACTTCGGGCGGCACCCCGCACTCCTCTGCAAGGCTGACGCCGGAGAAGGGATGCCTGAGATACTGTCCGTATTTTCCCTGAACCGCCTTGCCGTCTGCATCAAGCTCGTATTCAAGCATCTTGCCAACATCAGCCAGGATAGCCCCTGAGATGAGCACATCCATGTTCACCGGCAGGTCATTGCGGAAGAACTCGTTCATCTTCATCCCTGCGTCGCGGGCAACATGAACAACGCATCTCTTGTGATCCATGAAGGTAACCTTCAGGTCCGGGCCGCAAAGCAGAGTAAACGGAATCCGGTTCAGGTCACCGGCAGTGAGCACGCTCCGTTCCAGGGCCACCTCCCATGTACGGGCGGTCTTCTCCCTGAGGTCAGGATCACTGATCCATTCCAGCTCAGGCCAGAGTTTCTTTATTTCTTCGGTCATCACTGATTATTTTAAGCGTGCAATAATGGCATCTGTCATCTGGATTGTAGAAGCTGCACCCATTTTAACAACTTCAGGCTTTCCTGTCATCTTCATCATGTCATAGGTCTTCACCCTGCCTTCTTCTATGACCTCGGCGATTGCCCTGCGGATCTTCGCGGCAATCTCCTTCTCGTCTATATAATCAAGCATCATGCAGGCCGACTCGATCATTGCAACCGGGTTGACAATAGGCACTTCGTATCCGGCATATTTGGGCGCAGATCCGTGGGTGGGTTCGAATACCCCGATACCGTCTTCCGAGAACTGTGCGCTGCACGCAAATCCGAGTCCGCCGATAAGTCCTGCAAAGGCATCTGAGACGATATCGCCGAACATGTTACCGGCAACGATTACACCGTAATCCTCAGGATTCTTGGTGAGCCACATCATCTGTGCATCGATGTTTGTATTCCAGAGCTGTATCCCGGGGAATTCATTCTTCTGCATCTCCTTTGCAATCTTCCACATGAGGCCCGAGGTCTCACGGATAACATTGGGCTTTTCGCAGACCGTGACTGACTTGTATCCGTACTTGACGGCATGTTCGAAAGCAGCCCGGACGATGCGCTCTGTATACTTCTTTGTAAATATCCTTGTTGAGACCGCCAGTTCCTCCTTCGGGCACCAGCCGAAGTTGTCCCTGAACTTTGGATGGGTCATCAGGGCGTCATACACCTGCTGAGGCGGGTTTGACCACTCCACACCGCCGTACAGACCCTCGGTGTTCTGCCTGAAGATCACAACATCAACCATCGGTTCCTCCGGATTGCCGTCACTTCCGCGGCGGATGAAGTTAAGGGGATTGCCCTTGTAGCTGCGGCAGGGGCGAACGCATATATCAAGCCCGAAGTGCTGTCTGAGTCCCACGATGGGACTGCTGTAGTTGAATCCCTTGCCCTGCAGAGCCGGAGAGAGTTCTGCCGCAGCCTCTTCCTTGGGCTTCGAGGTGATGGCACCAAAGAGTGCAATTTTATGCTTTGCAATGAGATCAATTGTACGTTGCGGAAGAGGATTCCCTTCGCTGCACCAGAAATCCCAGCCAATATCACCGTAAACGTAATCAGCATCAAATCCTGCCGCATCCAGGACGCGGACAGCCTGTTTCAGAACAACGACACCTATGCCGTCGCCCGGCAGTGCCACAATTGTGTGTTTAGCCATAGTCTTAGAGTTTTCAGTGTTTTCGTTTCCCGTAAAAATATAGTTTTTATTGTGTTAAAAAAAAGAGTTTCAGCATGTAAAATTCATAATGGTTGCGATGGAAAAAAACTATATTTGCCGCTTAACGTGCAAAACAGATAAAAACGAGGATTTTATGGGTGATCTGGGGGAGATGAAGCCGAGGAAACTGTGGGGTTACTTTGAGGAGATTTGCAGGATACCAAGGCTTTCCAAGAATGAAGAAAAAATAAGGGCATACCTTCTGGAATTTGCCCGCAACCATAAGCTGGAAGCCAGGGAAGACAGTATAGGAAACATTCTTATAATCAGAGAGGCTGCTGCAGGTAAAGAGAACGTTAAAACAGTTGTCCTTCAGAGCCACCTTGACATGGTCGGTGAAAAGAATGCTTCCCATCCGCATAACTGGGACACGGATCCGATTATCCCCGTCATTGACGGGAAGTGGGTTAGCGCCAGCGGCACCACCCTTGGTGCTGATGACGGCATCGGTATTGCAGCGCAGATGGCCGTTCTGACTGATCCCTACCTTCAGTGCGGGCGGATCGAGTGCCTTTTTACCGTGGACGAGGAATCGGGAATGACGGGAGCCATAAACCTGAAGCCTGATTTCCTGAGCGGAAGGATACTCCTTAACCTCGATTCAGAGGACGAGGGGATACTTTTCATCGGATGTGCCGGCGGAATAGATACCCAGGCACTCCTCCCGTACAAACCGGAAAGGGTGACAGCCGGACACAGGGCAATGAATATCTCGGTGACAGGGCTTCACGGAGGACACTCCGGGGATGAGATCCACAAGGGATACGGCAACTCAATAAAGATCATCTCCAGGCTGTTGCAGGATCTAGAAAGGAAATACGGCATCAGGATAAGCAATTTCTCCGGCGGCAACCTGCGCAACGCTATCCCGAGGGAGGCTTTTGTCACAATTGCGTTCAACCCTTCACATGAGGAATATATTTTATCTGATACTGCCGCTTACCACACCCATGTAAGGGAGGAGTACGGGGCACTTGAGCCTGACCTGAAGGTATCTGCCACTCCTGCGGAAGTTCCCGAACTCGTCATTGACTCAAAAACCCAGCACAGGCTGCTCGGAGCCCTGAGCATCGTGCCTCACGGTGTACTTGGCTGGTCAAAGGAGATACCTGACCTGGTGGAGACATCCAGTAACCTGGCCACTGTCAGGCTCACTGATGACAACATGATACATGTGGTCACCACCCAGAGGAGTTCATCGGAGGAAGCCAAGCACTATGCGGCAATGAAGGCGGAAACCAGTTTTGACCTCGCCGGAGCCACCGTGACCCACTCCGACGGATATCCCGGCTGGAAACCGAACATGAATTCGGCAATACTGAGACTGATGATCGAATCGTACCGCAAGCTCTTCGGCAAGGTGCCTCAGGTTAAAGCAATCCATGCCGGGCTTGAATGCGGACTGATTCTCGAGAAGTACAAGGGAATTGACATGATCTCTTTCGGCCCAACTATCAGGGGAGCCCATACGCCAGAGGAGAGAATAGAGATTGAGACCGTCCAGATGTTCTGGGACCTGCTCATTGATGTGCTGAGACACATCCCTGAAGAGGAAAACTAACCTTTCCTGCGAAAATCATTCCCGGACCATTGTTCCGGGCTTAACCGTTGTCCGGGGAGTCTAGTCTAACTCCTCAAACTCGTCATGAGGGGCACCGCACACCGGGCAGGCCCATCCTGACGGAAGGTCTTCGAAAGCTGTACCCGGCTCAACATCACTGCCCGGGTCTCCGGTGGCAGGATCGTAAATGTAGCCGCAGACAGGGCACCTGTATCTGTTCATCTCCATAAAACTGAAAATTATCTTTTTACCTTCCTGACAGCATCTATCACCGTACCGTCAACCCATTTGATGGCAGCCACCACCCTTTCGTCAAAGGCAGCCTTCTCAGGCTTGCCGCATATCTTCTCAGCAGTCTCCTTCAGCTCCTCAATTGTGACAAGCGGCAGTCCCTTTCCCCTTACTGAGTCTATCAGATCCTGCCTGCTCGGGTTGATTGCAATTCCCCTTTCGGTAATAATAACGTCAATGAGTTCACCAGGGCCGCAGAGTGTTGTAACCCGGTCAACAATAACCGGAATCCTGTCGCGGAAAAGAGGCACAGGTATAATAACGTTACGTGCATGGAGGCAGTTCTGCCAGCCCCCGATGCCATGCAGCAGGAGGCCGTCAGAGTGGGTCACAACGTTTCCGTTGAAGCCTGTGTCAATCTCGGTGGCTCCCAGGATCATGATGTCCATCATCGTCGTCAAGTTGCCCTTCGAATGATAGTTGTATGCGTTGAATACCGGGTACGGTATGTGATTCAGATTCTTCTCGATTGACTTTACAGAGTCAAGGTCAAATGCCTGGGCATCCAGGATATTACCCATCTGGCCCTCCTCGAGCATGTCAACCATGTATTTCGTGCTGCCTCCGAAGCCAAAGCTGAGCTTCCACCCCTTCCTCCTGAGCATCTGATGAACGAAGACTGCTATTGCAAGGCTTGTTCCACCGGCCCCTGCCTGCATAGTGGCACCGTTGCGTAACAGTCCTGACTTTTCAAGGAACGAGGCTGTCAGCTCGGCAATCAGCAACCTGTCAGGACTTTTGGTAATCTGGGTTGTTCCCGAAACAATTTTTTCCGGGATCCCTATCTTGTCAACCACAACAACATAATCCACATAATTGCCCTCAATTTCCATCGGGAAGCATGGCAGGTCAACCAGGTTGTCTGTTACAACAATTACCTTGTCGGCATAGAGGTAGTCAGGCTTGGCGTAGCCAATCACCCCTGTTGCTGAGGGCCCGCCGGTTCCCCTTGCGTTTCCGAAGGAGTCGGCTGCCGGTGCGGCAAGTACTGCGATATCAATTTTGACCTCGCCGTCCTGGATGGCCTGTACACGTCCTCCGTGTGACCGCAAGACAGCCATTCCCTTCATTTTACCGTCCGAGACGAACATGCCCAGGGGGCCGTTCATGCTTCCCTCGATCCGGTTTACGGTTCCGTTTTCCAGGTACTCAATCACCGGGTCATTGCAGGGAAATGATGCCGAGGGAAGCCATACGAGGTCTTTGACGCCAAGTTCCGAGGCAATTGCAAATATCTGGTTGCTGACCAGGTCACCGTCGCGGAGATGGTGATGGGTAGAGACTGTCATGCCGTCCTTAAGACCGCATTTGACAAGCGCCTCCTTAAGGGAGGCTATCACCTTGTTGTTGTCCTCGGGATAGTCGATGCAGGTTGCAATCGGGGGAGCATATTTCCTTCCCGTGGGGCGATGTTTGCCAACACCCTTGAACGGTACGGCTTGCTTGCCGTTTATCTCATCCGGCACCATGCGGCCGGCTGCATTTTCTAAGAGTTTCATGACCGGGTATCCGTTATGATTTAGCTTTATCCTCTTCCATCCAGTTTTCAGGCAGCAGCCCCAGCCTTACTGCGAGGGTTATTGTCTTCTCTGCCCTTGCCACCACCGGAGGGTCTATCATCTTGGTTCCCAGGGCGACCACCCCCAGCCCTTTTTCAATTGCATCGCGGTAAGCAACAACTATCTTCTTCGCCTTATCCGTTTCTTCCTGTGAAGGGGAGAAACCCTCCCTGATAACAGCTATCTGCCGCGGATGGATACAGCCCATTCCTTCGAATCCCATTGCCTTGGAGGAAAGAACATTTTGCAGCAACCCTTCCATATCGCCCACATCTGAGAATACCGAGTCAATGGGCTGGATGCCGGTTGCCTTGCAGGCCACAACCATGCGGTTGCGGGCATAGAGCGATTCCTTCCCTTCCTTTGTGCGCTGCACGCCCAGGTCGGCCGTGTAGTCCTCCAGTCCTATCGCCATGGCAACCGTTGAATCAGAGGCTGTGGCAATCTCAGTGGCATGCTCAACACCTGCGGCGCTTTCTATGATGGGCATCAGGAATACTGTATCACTCTGCCCCAGCCCGGCCTTTATTTCCTTTATTTTATTGTCAACTGCGCGGACGGTTTCACCGTTCTCGCATTTGGGGATCAGTACCAGCTGGACATTATGAGGCACCAGGACCCCGAGGTCTTCCAGTCCACGCTCTCCCTGGTTTATACGGATCATCCTCTCGGCACCGTAGAAGTTCACAGCCCGGAGGGCGTTCCTGACAAGTATCCTTGCCTCATCCTTACGGTCAGGTGCAACTGAATCCTCGAGGTCGAGGATTATGCCGTCAGGTGAGTGGAGACCTGCATTCAGGAACATACCGGGGGAGTTGCCGGGGAGGTAAAGCCTGGAGAACCGGTACCTGTCGCGCGATGAAACGTACTTGTTCTCAGGAATCATATCAGGGATAAAGCATTTTGTGGTCCCGGTCAGTGCCTTCACCGCTGCTTCAACCCTTGCTGCTATTACAAACGGCAGTGCCCCGGAGTCGTTGACCGTAAGCTTCCCGTTTGTGATGCCGAAGTAATCAAGCAGGAACCGGCATTGCTCTTCGATGGCTTTGCCGTACATGCTTTTTACCTTCGATTTGATATTCAGCTCTATGCCGCCTGATTCAGTCAGCTCAAGTGTCACTTCAATGTCAGACCTGACCTTGGGTCCGGCATTACCGGTAATTGCCTGTTTCATCGTTTCTACCCTGAAATGAGGTATAACAAACTTAAGAATATTATCCGAGATAGCTAAGAAGTATCCCTGCTGCTATGGCTGATCCGATGACACCTGCCACGTTTGGTCCCATGGCATGCATGAGCAGGTGGTTGGTCTTGTCAGCTTTCAAGCCCTCCATCTCAGATACCCTGGCACTGTCAGGAACAGCAGAAACACCGGAGTTGCCTATCAGCGGGTTAATCTTGTTATCTGCGGGAAGGAATACGTTCATAAGTTTGGCAAAAAGAACCCCTGTTGTAGTTGCAACGGCAAATGCAGCCGCTCCCAGACCAAAGATAAGCACTGACTCCCTTGTAAGGAAAACGTCAGCCTGTGTTGAGGCTCCTACGGTAAGACCTATCATGATGGTAACGATGTCAATCAGTGAGGTGCGGGCTGTCTCAGCCAGGCGTTTGGTCACCCCTGACTCCTTGAGAATGTTTCCGAAGAACAGCATTCCGAGGAGAGGCAGGGCGCTGGGCGAAATGAAACATGTCAGCAGCAGGCCGAAAATCGGAAAGAGTATCTTTTCGGTTTTGGTGACGGCACGCGGGGGCTTCATGCGTATAAGCCTCTCCTTTTTGGTAGTGAGAAGCCTCATTATCGGAGGCTGAATCACCGGTACGAGAGCCATGTATGAATATGCCGCGATCGCAATGGGGCCGATAAGGTTCTTCACGGTAGTCCCGTCGGAAAGCACATTGATGCCATTGGCCAGCCTGGAAGAGAGGAAGATGGCCGTTGGGCCGTCAGCGCCTCCGATGATCCCTATAGCCCCGGCTTCAGGTCTGTTGAAGCCCAGCAGCAGTGCCCCTATGAATGTCGTAAATATCCCTACCTGTGCAGCCGCTCCCAGCAAGAGCAGCCTCGGGTTGGAAATGAGGGAAGAAAAATCTGTCATCGCCCCTATGCCTAGGAAGATCAGCGGCGGATATACCCCCTTCATCACCCCGAAATAGAGATAATTGAGCACACTGCCCTGCTGGTAGATACCCACCTGCAGGTTCATTCCCCCGTCTGTAAAGAACGGGATATTCCCGATCAGTATCCCCGTTCCGATCGGGACAAGGAGGAGCGGCTCATATTCATACCTGATTGCCAGGAAGATGAAGAACAAACCCACAAACATCATTATCAGGTGCCCGGAGGTTGCATTCCGGAAGCCGGTAAAATTCCAGAATTGCTTAAGTCCTCCAACGAATTGTGATTCGTTTGAATCCTGTGGATGGAACTGAACAACCTGTGCGGTGCTGACGGTTCCTGAGTCAGCCAGCGCCTGCTGCCTGTCCTGTTCAGGTTTGACGAATGCCATCCATGCAAGCGATGTTATCACCAGCAGCGCCAGCATCGTCCACATTTTTCTCTTTGCCATGGCTATCCGATTACCATTAGAACCTCATCCTGGAGAACTGACTGGCCGGCTGTGATACTTAGGGTTGTAACCTTACCGCCGTTTTCGGCCTTGATTGCGTTCTCCATCTTCATGGTCTCAAGTGTGCAGACTGTCTGGCCCGGTTTCACCTCATCGCCCGGCCTGACAAGGACCTGGATGATTACGCCCGGGAGCGGCGCCCTTACCTCTGATGCCTTGCCCGATCCCTTTTCAGATGCAGGTCTGGATTCCTTAACCTGTTTTGGCGGTGCAGGAGCAGCCGCAACAACGCTTTTGACCTTCGGGATCTCGCGCTGCATCTCAACATCATAAACTGTTCCGTTCACCTCGATCTTAGCCATATTGCCTTCGACCTCGAGTACATCAACCTCATACTGGTTGCCGTTTATCCTGAACTTGTAATTTTTCATCACTTTCCGATTATGCTGATCCTATAGGTTTTTCATGTTGTACAACTTGGAACTCCACGGGGAATAATGCCTGGAGACCCTTTTTATTGTCATCACCCCGCTCTCAACGTCATGAAGCTCATTGAAATACTGGTAGAGGGCCATTGCAATTGCAGCGTTTACCTCTCCGGACTGTATAGTTCTGGCCGTCAGCGCCTCCGCCGGATCTATCCCTTTTTTGCGGGCGAAACTGCGGAACCTGAAGTTCAGGATGAAGGTAAGTACATACCTGAAGAACCAGTAGACAATCAACAGGGAAAGGAACACTATGCCGATACCTACAACCACTATGGTCCAGGTAAGCGAATCGAGGACTGTTGCAGCCTCAGTAAGATATATCCAGTTCATTATCATCCTTTATCAGAGTGGAATGTTACCGTGTTTCTTCATGGGACCCGGGTCCTTTTTGGTAGCAAGGGTCCTGAGTGCCCTGATGACCCTGAACCGGGTATTCCTGGGTTCTATCACATCGTCAAGGTATCCGTAGCGGGCAGCTTCATACGGGTTTGCAAACTTATCCCTGTATTCCTTCTCCTTCCTGGCAACGTACTCCTTGCGTTCGGCGGCGTCTGCAATTTCACTTATAGCTTTTCCCTCCAGCACCTCAATGGCTCCCTGCGGGCCCATAACAGCAATCTCGGCAGTGGGCCAGGCATAGTTTATATCGCCTCTCAGCTGCTTTGACGACATCACGCAGTGCGCACCGCCGTATGACTTGCGAAGGGTGACAGTCACCTTGGGCACGCTGGCTTCGCCGTAGGCATACATCAGCTTTGCCCCGTGGATGATGATTCCGCCGTACTCCTGGGTTGAACCGGGAAGGAACCCGGGGACGTCGACGAAGGTGACTATCGGGATATTGAATGCATCGCAGAAGCGTATGAAGCGTGCAGCTTTGCGCGAAGCTTCTATATCAAGTACGCCGGCAAGATATGCAGGCTGGTTTGCCACTATCCCGACTGGCATACCGTCAAAGCGGGCATAACCGACAACTATGTTTTTTGCATAGGCATCATGAACCTCGAGGAAATCATGATGGTCAACAACCCTGACAATCACATCCTTGACATCATACGGCTGGTTGGGGCTTTCGGGGATGAGGTCATTGAGCTCGTCCTCAAGCCTGTCAATCGGATCATCACACTCAAGCTGGGGAGGCTCCTCAAGATTGTTCTGAGGCATGAATCCCAGGAGCTTCCTGATGAGGTCAAGCCCTTCCTTCTCTTCATCAACGGCAAAGTGGGCCACACCCGATTTGGTCGTATGAACGCCTGCGCCGCCAAGATCATCTATTGTGATATCCTCTCCGGTGACTGCCTTCGCCACCTTCGGGCCGGTAACGAACATATAGCTGCTCTTGCGGCTCATGATTATGTAGTCAGTCAGTGCAGGCGAATAGACCGCACCACCGGCACAGGGACCGAAGATGGCAGAGATCTGCGGGATCACGCCAGAGGCCAGGATGTTTCTCTCAAAGATCTCCGCATAGCCTGCAAGGCTTCTGACCCCTTCCTGGATACGGGCACCGCCTGAGTCATTGATTCCGATGACCGGGGCACCTGCCTTCATCGCCTGATCCATGATCTTGCAGATCTTCTGGGCGAAGGTCTCTGACAGGGAACCGCCGAAGACAGTGAAGTCCTGTGCAAAGACATATACCACCCTGCCGTCAATTGTACCGTGGCCTGTTATTACGCCGTCAGAGAGGAACTTCTTGTCTGCCAGACCGAAATCCTCGGTCCTGTGGGTGACAAACATGTCATACTCTTCAAAGCTTCCTTCGTCAAGCAGCATGGTTATGCGTTCCCTGGCCGTGAGCTTGCCCTTTGAATGCTGGTCCTCTATCCGTTTCTCACCACCGCCCTTGCGGGCTTTCTCCCTGTAATCAAGGAGCTGTTTTATTCTTTCCTGACTGTTCATTGAACCTGTTATTTGTTGTTTTCACTGTTCTTGTCCTCGCACAGTTCGGTAAGCACACCGAAAGTTGATTTCGGGTGGAGAAATGCAATGCTCAGTCCCTCAGCTCCCTTCCTCGGTGCAGCGTCAATCAGCCTGACCCCGGCAGCCTCTGCTTCGCGAAGCCTTTCTCCAATATTATCAACTGCAAAAGCGATATGGTGAATTCCTTCTCCCCTCTTCTCTATGAACTTACCCACCGGCCCTTCCGGGTCAGTCGACTCGAGCAGTTCGATCTTTGTCTGCCCGATCATGAAAAAGGCAGTTTTGACCTTCTGGTCAGCCACTTCCTCAATGTTGTAACATTTCAGTCCAAGCACCTTCTCGTAAAACGGAAGCGCCTCGGCAATTGAATTGACTGCAATCCCAATATGCTCAATATGTGTTGGTTTCATAAAAAAATCATTTAAGGATGAGATAAAATAAGAGCATGCAAGTTAAGTCTATTTAACTCAGCCCCACACGATAAAAATCATGTTTTGGATATCAGAAGGGGAAATCGGAAGGAACGGCTTTAAGCTCTTCGGTCTCAGGTTTGGAGGCGGCTTCATGGATGGGATTTCCGTCAACGAAAATAGCCCTGTAAGGCCTGGTGGGGCATGCATGTTCGCAGGCACCGCAGCCTATGCAAATTTCATCCTTAACCTCCGGGATGAGCAGTTGTCCCTCGTAGGGGACCATTTGGCATGCCTTGGTGGGGCAGTGTTCGGAACATGCCCCGCATGCAGTCTTCTCGGTATGAACTATGCAATTGTCCTTAATGAATACGGCTTTACCGATCTGTGTCAGTTTCTTGGCTTCAAGCATGAGGGGCATTATCGCCCCGGTGGGGCATACGTCAGTACACCTCGTGCACTCGTAGTTGCAAAACCCGCTGTGGAAATCCATCCTTGGCTGCATGATGCCGGCAAACCCGTATTCACCTACAGACGGCTGAAGCACGTTGGTGGGGCATGCATTTACGCAGAGGGTGCAGGCAGTGCACCTGGAGGTAAATGTTTCGATTCCCGATGAGCCGGGAGGTGATACAGGATAGAGCCTGTCTTCCTTTACAGTTGAATCCTTCGTCGGGGTGGGTACCGTTCCCTGTCCCCTTATCAACTGTGAGCCGCCGGCGAGAAGAACCAGTGAGCCGGTAATGAAACTGCGCCGTGACTTATCGGTATCAGCATCACCGCCTGACTTTTTCTTCAGGGCTACAAGGCCGTATGAGAGGCCGTTCTCCTTGCACGAATCGATGCAGTTGAAACAGTTGACACACCTGCTGAGGTCAACTGTTTTATTGAGGAAATCTATGCATGACGACTTGCATGACATGGCGCATCTTCCGCAGCGGGTGCATTTGGATTCCTCGAATTTTATCCTGAAAAGGGAAACCTTGCTGAGAAGCCCCAGCAGTGTTCCCACCGGGCAGACAGTATTGCAGTATAACCTGCCGTACCTGAATGCAAGAATGCCGGTCAGGAGCAGAAAGGCCGAAGGGACGATGTAAGCCGCCAGCTCATAGGGCTTTATATCGACGTGATAGATTGAATATATGTCAAACTTACCAAGAATTGCTGACAGCAGGTTGTTAAGGAGGAGCACCACCGGCTGGGCAAAATATGTCATAAGCCTGCCGAAAGTGCTGTACGGGTCCAG
Source organism: uncultured Rikenella sp. (assembly GCA_964621005.1). Taxonomy (GTDB): domain Bacteria; phylum Bacteroidota; class Bacteroidia; order Bacteroidales; family VadinHA17; genus SR-FBR-E99. Next base: position 28,213 of record CAZUIF010000012.1, on the reverse strand, counting down.
TATCGTCAGCACATACACGCCGCCGAGGGCCATTATCCCGGCGGTGATACCCAGTATAAACCAGCGCAGTGCAGTATATGGCTTTTTGTACCCGTATCTGCGGAATCGCCTCTTGACAAGGCCGCCAATGCGACTGATTCCGTCCTGAAAAATTCCGAGTGGGCACAGGAAGGAACAGTAAGTACGTCCCGAAAGCAGCGTCAGTACCAGGACTACGATAAATCCCGTAGAGGCAGCCACGCCGGCGATTACAAACTTCAGGAATGAAGGTACAAACTGCAGGTATAGGATCGGGCCGAAGGCCTTGTCGCCAAGGATCCCCCTGAAATCAATGAAAAGAAAGGCAAAAAGAAGCAGTACCAGCAGGGCAAAAACGGTACGGATATGTTTCAGGGCAGACGACTTCATGTACAACTACATTTTCAACCTGTGTATGTTCATCGCTGACAGGTCCATTTTGCCGATACCCATCCCGGCTGCGAGTGCAATATGTTCAATTGATGAAGGTTCCTTTCCCATCATTTTCGCCCCTGCGGCATCAATGGCCACCCAGTCGGTGGAGAGCATCAGTGACTTCATGTTGGAGAGATCAGCAACAGACACTCCGCGGGGTCCGTTGCGCATCATGACGTTATATGCATCCATGACATTAAGCTGGGGCTTCTTTGAATAAAGCGCATAATCAGCAATGCACTGGTTTAGATTGTTTCTGTGCCAGTAACCACGGTCCCAGACAACTCCCATCATGTTCTTCAGGGCGCCTGTCATCATGGCTGAACTGTGGTGCTTAAGGATGGGAACGTTTATGAAGACATCACTGCTGAGAACCAGCTCATGCACCTTTGCCTTCGTCATTTTCTTGCCGTTGGGAATTGTAACCTCCTGGTAGTAGCTCTCGGAATTGCCGGGAACCATCTTTGCTCCTGCATCCTTTACAGCCTGCTCAATGCCTGAATTCTTGTAACATTTGATCCAGTTGTCGCAGGTATTGTCAAATACATAAACCTCCCTGGCTCCAGCCCTGTAGCAATGTTCTATAATCCTTTTTACAAGTGCGGGGTTTGTATTGCCTCCCTTTTCGGGAACCACATCCCACCCGATGTTGGGCTTAACAAGAACCTTCTGCCCTTTCTTGACGAATGTGCCCATGCCTCCAAGTGCCTGGATACCCATATCAAACATTGCGGCGGGCTCACCGCCCATAACTGCTATAAGGTCATAATCGGCACCGGCGGGAAGAGGTTTCCCGGCAAATGCATTCTCATACCTGCCAAAACTCATGAATGCTCCTGCTGCCAGTCCGGCACCAAGAGAACTGCGCAAGAAATTTCTTCTTTTCATTCCCTTCTGCTATAATATTACCCCAAAAATGAGAGGATGCAAAGTAAACATTTTTTTTAATATATCGGCTCCGTATTCTTATATTAGCAGCCTGAGAAGACGGCCATCAGCGACTATGCGGCGGCGGCGGATTCTGTTAAAAAAACTAAAAACGGATGAAGATACTTTACTACGACTGCTTTTCAGGAATCAGCGGTGACATGAACCTGGGTGCTTTGCTTGACCTGGGTGTAAGCCCTGATACACTGATCAGCGGCCTGCAGAAACTGAATACAGGAGGGTGGAGGCTTGAGATCACCCGTGATCAGAGGCACGGCATCACCGGCACGAAGGTGACCGTGATCACTGATGACGACCACGACCACGACCATGATCATGATCATGATCACGGTTCCGGTCATGAGCATAGCAACAGTCATGAAAACAGAAACCTTTCGGATATAGAAGAGATAATCACCGGCAGCGGGCTGGAAGCCGAAGTGAAGGAACTGGCCATGAAGATATTCCGCAAAATAGCGGAAGCAGAGGCGGCAGTTCATGACAGGCCGATAGACGAGATTCATTTTCACGAGGTCGGAGCCATCGACTCGATTGTTGACATTGTAGGGGCAGCCATCTGCCTCAATGATATCGGAGCTGACAGGGTTTATGTATCAGAAATTGAACTTGGCAGCGGGATGGTGAAGTGCCAGCACGGGCTGTTGCCCGTCCCCGCCCCTGCCACTGCCCGCATTATCAGCGGCTTTCCAGTTCATACCGGCGGAGTCGGTTTTGAAGCCACCACCCCTACAGGTGCTGCTATCATCTCAGCAGTTGCCGAGCCGCTGCCGCCTTCAATGAACTTTATTATCCTCAAGAGCGGCTACGGGGTAGGTCATAAGAACAATCCTTCAAGGCCAAACCTTCTCAGGGTATACCTTGCGGAGACTGAAAGTGAGCCGGAAAAGGGTCACGAGGCAAAGCTCGTGGAATGCAATGTTGATGACATGAACCCTGAGATGACGGAATACATAGCGGGCAGGCTCTTCGCTGCAGGCGCCGGCGATGTATGGTTCACCCCGGTAATTATGAAGAAGGGAAGGCCGGCCTTCAAACTCAGTGTCATCTGCGAAGCTGAACAGCTTCATGCAGTCAGGGAGATCCTGTTTACGGAATCAACAACCATCGGTCTCAGGGTTTCATCATTTACCAAGGAAACTCTTCACCGGGAGTTTGAAGAGCTGGAAACGCGGTTCGGAAAGGTGACAATCAAAAAGTCATACTATAACGGCAGGCTGGTCTCAGTCAAGCCGGAGGCCGACAGGTGCGCCGCAATAGCTGCCGCTACAGGCCTGCCAATGAAAGAGGTGGTACAGGAGATATACTCACATATCAGGGAAAAGTCATGAGTGTGGCGGGAAAACTTGAAAAGCTGAAGTCCATCCTATCCAGTGCCGGGTCAGCCGTTATTGCCCTCTCCGGAGGCACTGACAGCACTTTTCTTTTAAGCGTGGCTGCAGGATTACCAGGGTTAAGGGTGATGGCAGTTACGGTAAGCACTCCTTACATGTTCTCATCAGAAGTGGATGAGGCTGCACAATTCTGCAGGGATATTGGTGTGCATCACAGGCTTGTTGAATTTGATATTCCCGAAACGGTAAGGGAAAATCCCCCTGAGCGGTGCTATTTCTGCAAGACCAGGGTGATGAAGTCGATCACTGCTGTGGCCGTGGAGGAAGGATACGCCTTCGTCTTTGACGGGACAAATGCGGACGACCTGCTTGATTACCGTCCCGGGCTGAAGGCCCTGGAAGAAGCAGGTGTAAGGAGTCCTCTTGCCGAAGCAAGGCTTGCGAAGGAAGAGATAAGGGCTCTGGCACGCGCTGCCGGCCTCGCAGTAAGCGACAGACCCGCAAATGCATGCCTTCTTACCCGTTTTCCTCATGACACGCAGATCACGGCGACCGATCTCCGCAGGGCGGAGAAGGCTGAGCAGATTGTCAGGAATGAGGGATTTACCGGTGCCCGTGTCAGGGTTCACGGCGAGATAGCACGCCTGGAAATATGGAATGAGCACTTTGAACTTATTGCCCGGAAGGAAACGAGGACCAGGATTGCCTCGGCACTGAAGGAACTGGGATACAGGTATATCACAATTGACGCCGAGGGTTACCGGAGCGGAAGCATGAACAAGACAACCGAATCATGAACGCAAAAGAGCTTGAAACGATACTCAGGGGAATCAGCACCGGAACAGTGAGTGTTGATGAGGCAATGGAGAGATTGCGCGAATTTCCCTACACTGACCTGGGCTTTGCACGGATTGATCATCACCGCGAACTGAGGACAGGATACCCGGAAATAGTGTACTGCGCCGGCAAGACACCGGAGCAGGTCAGAGCCATCTTCGGGGCGATGACGGAGCATGACAATAATATTATAGGTACCAGGGCACCCAGGGAGATGTTCAGCTACATAAGCCCCTTCTTCCCCGGGGCGGAATATTTTGAAATTGCACGTATCATAAGTATCAAAAAGAAGGAAATCAAGCCTCCTTCATCAATGATAGCCATCATCACGGCAGGCACCTCTGACATCCCCGTGGCTGAGGAAGCGGCTGTCACTGCCGAGTTGCTCGGCAACAATGTTGTAAGGATATACGATGCGGGTGTGGCCGGGATCCACCGGCTGGTTGACAAACTGCCTGAGATAAGGGCCTGCAGGGTGGCCATAGTCATTGCAGGTATGGAGGGGGCCCTTGCCAGTGTCGTGGGCGGGCTTGTGAACATGCCTGTTATTGCCGTTCCGACCAGTGTGGGTTACGGCGCCTCGTTCGAAGGGATATCTGCCCTTCTGGCAATGATGACAAGCTGTGCCGCAGGGGTTACTGTGGTGAATATTGACAACGGGTTCGGAGCGGGTTTTGCTGCAAGCCGGATCAACAGCCTTTGAATAATGGCGGAGGAACTCCTTCTCTCAACGGCTTACTTCCCTCCTGCTTCATATTTCAGCCTCCTTGCCCGAAGCACAAAAGTGCTGATTGAAGGTGAGGAGACCTATCACAAGCAGACCTGGCGCAACAGGTGCCTTGTAACGGGTCCCAACGGCCCCCTTCCCCTGGTCATCCCGGTGCTGAGAGGGTCATTTCACAAAATCCCAATCCGGGATCTGAGGATAGAGAACGGCAGAAGATGGCGCGACCTGCATCTCAGGGGTATCACTGCGGCATATGCCGCTGCACCGTTCTTCGAATTCTATTTTGACATTATCTCAGGGGTCATCTCAAAACAGCATACATGGCTGCTCGACCTTAACAGTGATGCCCTTGAAGCCGTATGCAGTGCAACCGGAATCACGGTACAGACCGGTTACACAGACCACTATGAACCGGAAGGCACCAGGGAAAATGACTACAGGTATTCAATAACCCCGAAAAAGGAGCTGGTGCTGCCGGGATACAGGGATCTTCCATACACCCAGGTCTTTGGTGAGAGGCACGGTTTCATTCCCGGGCTGAGCATAATCGACACCCTCCTTAATAACGGACCAGGGACCCGAGCTTTGTTGCTGAGGTCCCTGGAGGCAGACAATTGTTAACCAGCTTCAGAACTTCATTCCAAGCGTCACTGACAGGTACTTGTCCTTTGTATTCAGATTTACAGGATCACTGGCATAAAAAGGTGAAGGCCTCGGGTCATCAGGGTACATCATGTAGGCCTCATAGCTGTTGAGCCATACCATCGCCACATCAAGGTAGAATTTATCCTGCCTGTATCCAAGCCCGGCACTGTAACCGTCTGATGAAGCATTCTCATTGAGAGTCCCTGCGGCAAAGGAAGAGCCATAACGGCTGTAGCCTCCGCGAAGGTAAAGTGGCCCCATCCTTACCTCTGCACCGAGTCTCAGGTTGCCGGTGGCATCCATCTCGGCAGCAAGGTCTTCGTTCTCTGTACCAAAATCATAGCCGTCAGTCCCCCTGCTCAGCCTTGCAGATCCGTAATCAATAAACTCATAATCAGCGCTTATCAGGCCAAAATTTCCAATCTGGTATGCAATACCCGCATTGAGGTGATACGGGGTTGTGATGCGGTAGCGGTAGGTCATGTCATCCTGGCTGACGGTGGGGGTGGCATCATCGGAAGGATCGGACGGTGTGTCATTGTCAAGCTTGACAGAAAGGTTATTGTAAAAGACCTCGTCAATTGTGTAAACGGTGGGGGTGGTAAAACCAACTCCAAGCCGAAGAGATTCGATCGGCCTGACTATGGCTCCTATCTTGAAATTCCACCCTGACCCCACTGCCTTGAAATGATCTGTATATGTGAAATTCACAAAATCGAAGGTCCTCTGTGCCTCATCTATTTCCCTGTGGATATAATGACCGGTATAAGATATATTTGTGATGCCGAAGCCGGCTCCCAGGTATACCTTCTCGCCAAGGTTGGCGCCGATTGCCACTGCGTGTTCATTGCTGAATCCTGCATTGTCGATGGTTCTTTTCACCTGCTGGCCGTATGCCGGGTCAGTTTCCCCGTAATATGAAAATATTGATGCATATTCATCGAGGTAGTTCGGGAGGGTATCGATAAGATAAGTCTCCCAGGCCATCCATGCCTGCCCCCCCAGTTCGCCTGTCCTGAATCCTTCACCCTGCAGTGCCCAGAAATCTGCCATCGATCCGTTATTACTGATCCCGTCTATGACAGCGTTACGGTAATAGTTGTTTGTCCGGTTGAAGGTGTATGCCACGTTGAGGTTTGTGAGTCCCTTCGAGCCTCCTGTTTTGAAGGATGAGACCACTCCTGCCTGGCCGAGATTCACCCCTGAGTAACTGTTATCCGAGCCAAATCCGTTCCAGTCCGTATTCATATTGCGGAAAAAGACAACCGGGGTGATTGAGACTTCTGTTGACCGGAAAAGTCCGGCTGCTGCCGGGTTGAGCCCTATTGCTGACACGTCGCCCCCGAGTGCGGTGAAGGCCCCGCTCATTCCGTTGAACCTTGCCGTACCCTGGTAAAACAGTCTTGAGTATCTGAGTGCGTCATCCATGTTCTGTCCTGTCATCCAGGCAGGAAGCAACAGTGCTGCCGCGGCCATCAGTAATATTTTTCTTTTCATTTCCTTAGTTATTAGATATACACTTCCTGCTGCTCCTGCAACATGCGGAACATTTATCTGCATTAACATTTGTTATGTTTACCTTCTTCCGCCTGATGAGCTTCTGCCTGAGGAGGAAGACGAAGAAGAAGAGGAGGAGGAAGATCCGGCTGAGGATGAACCTGAGCTATAGCTTCCGCCTGAGGAATAGGAACCTCCGGAGCTGCTGCGGCTGCCTGAAGAGTAGGAAGAGCCGCTGCTCCTGCTTCCCGATGAATATGATGAACCGCTGCTGTTGCTTCGGGGAGCTGAGTACTGCACCGGTGATGATGAAGATCTCGACGGGGTATATGATGATCTGCTTCCCGATGATGAGCTCCGGTTGTAGACATTTCCGCTGCTCTGCGTGGTTGTAGTCGTACCGCTGCTGCGGGTGGTGTTGTATGACGGTCTTGAACTCACCCTGGGGTTATTGTAGCTCGGTGTGTAGCTCCTTTCTGTGGACTGGTACTGTGGCCTGTTCACACTCTGGGTCTGCGTCCTGACCGGAACCTGCTGCTGGGTCCTTGTCTGGGTGGATGTCTCGGGTCTCATCTGCGACTGTGTGCGGGTCTGAGTCTGAGACTGGATACCGGTGCCGGCTTCGCGCCTTGTGTATTCCGGCCTTGATACGGTACCGGCTGAAGTGCCTTCCCTGTTAAAGGTGACGGTTTCACCTGCGGTTCTCCTGGTACCGGTTGTTGTTCCGGCAGCTGCAGCATCCCTGTATGTAACCGATTCGGCAGACGTCCGGCGTGATGTTGCCGGCGTGGTGCCAGGCACAGCTGTTGTTCCGTCGGTTGTACCAAGTCTCCTGCTTGTCATGTTTCCTCCGGGTGCATAGCCTGACTTGCTCCTGGTATCAGTGGAGGAGTATGATCCCCGTGCCATTGTGCTGTATCCTCCCCTGCGGCCGGTATTTGCAAGGTAATCATTGCTGCCATAATAGTAAGAAGGATAACCGTAACCGGAGTACCATGGGTAGTAGCCGTACCCGTAATAGTTGTTGTAGTACGGGTATCCGCCCATGTATGAGTAGTACGGGCTGTAATACGAATAGGGATAATAATCATACCAGAAGGGATCATAGCCCCAGTAGTAGGGTGATCCGTAGGGTGACCAGTATCCGTAGCCGTAGCCGAAGCTGAGTCTCATCGAATAGGGTGAGAAATAGAACGGGTCTCTCCAGTAAGGATAGAAGTAATCATCATTGAAGAGATAGATACTTTCAGCAGCACCGCCGTAATAGTTGTTTACAACGGTAGTTTCTCCCTCAGCTGCGTAGGCAGAATATTCGTCCTCAGGCAGGTATTCATCCGCCATCAGGGTATCCGCTGCATAGATATTATTATAGTATGACTGGTCGGCACTCCTGCCTGTGACTGTGGCTGAAGCTACTGTCACCGGGTTGTCTGACGGCCTGTAGTAGACGTCATCGTACGAGGCACCTGTGAAGCGGAGTGACGAGCATGAGCTTGTTATCACAAGTATTGCCGGGATTATGTACCAAAACCTTTTCATTGCAATCTCCTCCTGGTTATCTTTCCAAATTTATACAAATTCCGTACCAATTCCTCTCAGAAGACCAGATATTTATAATTTGAGTGCCGGATCAAAATTTTCAGCATCCTAACCGGTCTCACTTTCAGGTTCACAAGTTTTGTCTATTTTTACGCCGTCTTTTTAAGAGGGTAAACAATTATACACGAAATATAACTGAAGAATGGCGAAATTTCTTACTAACCGGGATGAGAATTATTCACAGTGGTACAATGACCTGGTGATAAAGGCAGACATGGCCGAGAACTCGGCTGTGCGCGGGTGCATGGTCATCAAGCCGTACGGTTATGCAATATGGGAAAAGATTCAGTCAGAGCTTGACAGGATGTTCAAGGCAACCGGGCATGTAAATGCCTATTTCCCGCTGTTTATCCCGAAGTCGTTCTTCAGCCGCGAGGCAGCACATGTTGAGGGTTTCGCAAAGGAATGCGCCGTGGTCACGCACTACAGGCTGAAGAACTCACCTGACGGAAAGGGTATTGTTGTGGATCCGGATGCCCGGCTTGAGGAAGAACTTATAGTCAGGCCCACATCGGAAACGATAATCTGGAATACGTACAAGGACTGGATCCAGTCATACCGTGACCTTCCCCTGCTGATCAACCAGTGGGCCAACGTGGTCAGGTGGGAGATGCGTACACGGCTCTTCCTGCGCACCACAGAGTTCCTCTGGCAGGAGGGCCATACGGCACATGCCACCAGGGAGGAGGCCCAGGAGGAGGCAGTGAAGATACTGAACCTTTATACCGACTTCGTGGAAAATTATATGGCTGTCCCCGTCGTAAAGGGAGTCAAGACAGAGAGTGAAAAGTTCGCGGGAGCAATTGATACATACACAATAGAGATGCTTATGCAGGACGGCAAGGCGCTCCAGGGCGGAACAAGCCATTTCCTCGGGCAGAATTTTGCAAAGGCATTTGATGTGCAGTTCACAAACAGGGAGGGAAAGCTCGACTATGTATGGGCAACTTCATGGGGTGTGACCACCCGCCTTATAGGGGCTCTTATAATGGCTCACGCCGACAATAACGGTCTTGTACTGCCCCCGAAGCTTGCCCCGATACAGGTTGTCATAGTCCCGATTTACAAGGGCAACGATCAGCTTGACAAAATCTCCGGGATAGCCACAGACCTCAAGGCTCAGCTGGAGAAGGCTGGATTTACGGTTAAATATGATGACCGTGACACCCAGAAGCCAGGTTTCAAGTTTGCCGAGTACGAACTCAAGGGCGTTCCGGTCAGGCTTGCCATCGGTCCGCGCGACGCAGAGGAAGGAACAGTGGAAGTCGCCCGCCGTGACACACTGACAAAGGAGACAATCAGCCGTGATAATGTGGTTGATTATGTAAAAGCCCTTATGGATGACATCCAGAAAAACATCTACAGGAAAGCGCTTGAATTCAGGGAGAGCAACACCTTCAGGGCTGACACGTGGGAAGAATTTGTGGATATAATTGAAAACAGGGGCGGTTTTGTCCTGGCACACTGGGACGGAACCCCTGAAACAGAGGAGAAAATTAAGGACCTGACAAAAGCCACAATAAGGGCGTTGCCGCTTGAAAGCCCTGCAGAAAACGGGAAATGCATCCTTTCAGGCAAACCCTCCGGGAGACGGGTTCTCTTCGCCAGGGCTTACTAGAAAAAATCATGCAGGATGCATCAAAGGTCATTCACTGCTGCCGGCAGCGGGTGACTTTTGTTTTTAATGCACCCCGGTTGTTTTTGTGTAAAATAAATCTGTAATTTTAGACAATTGAGCAATTCAACTGTTATGGCGGATGAGAATACACAAAGCAAGGTTCTTATAGTAGATACCCTCAGGAACAAGTCTGTACTCAAGCAGAAGGTCTTTGACAATACAGCCTCTGCATTCATGATGGTAAAGGAGATCCTTAAGAACCTGGCACGTGATGTAAACAGTAACCTGACCGGCATAGACCCGAGGATCCGGATGGAGTATACTGACAGGAGCACCTTTGATGCGCAGCTCAAGGTAGCTGCCGATCTTCTTCTGTTCAGCATGCACTCCAACATTTTCCAGTTTGACCGTGAGCACCCGGCCTGGAAGACTGCATACATCCAGAAAAACAAATACAACGCCTACAGCGGCATCATAAACATTTACAACTTCCTGGCTGACTCCTTCAAATATTCCAGGCTTGATGACCTGGGATACCTCATCGCCCGTATATTCATAAACCATGAAAACCAGTATTTCGTGGAGGGCAAGAGACAGATGGGGATGCTCTTTACCAATTACGGCAGTGAGGAATTCAGCGCTGATTCGCTTAAAAAGATTGTTTATACAGCCATCAACTACTCACTTGAATTTGACCTTCTGGTTCCGCCGTATGACACCGTGAAGATAGCTTCAGTAGGCCAGGCAGAATCGAAGATCCAGCACTCAAGGCTGATTACCGGGAAAAGACTGGGTTTCCAGTTCAACTCTGACGATATCCTGGATGACAATTCAAAGACACAGTGAAGCCATGTGCCGATAACACACAAAAGACCCTTTCCTTTTTCTTTCTTGCCCTGATGTTGCTGATGACATGCTTCCCTGCCGGGGCGCAGGATTCAAGTGTCCCTGATTCCCTTTCCAGGGCATTCTATGATTCCCTTAAGGTGAGAGCCGAAAGGCGAAGACTCACCAGCCTTCTTTATGATATGGTCATTGTCACGCCGGCATCTGCGGGTGTGGCAAGGGAAAAGATGACCAGCACATCAAACTTCGAAGCCTACAGCGGAAGGGTCATCCGGAAAACAGAGATAGTCAGGCTCGGTGCATTCGGCTATGACATTGAAAACCCTCAGGGGAAAACCCCGTCACGCGGGGAGAAGCTGTTAAACTCCACTTATACCAAAACGAAAAAATTTGTCCTCAGGCAACACCTTCTCTTCAGGCAGGGCGATACAATCTCCCCGCTTGAGCTTGCTGACAATGAACGGCTTCTTCGCGAACTGCCATTCATTGACGATGCCAGGATAACTGTTATCCCCGCAGACAGCAATCTTGTCGACATTGCAGTCGTGGTCAGGGAAAAATACCCTATGGGGCTGAACGTAAGGCTTGATGGCCTTAAAAGCGGCGAGGCAGGTCTGTTCACGCGGAACTTCGCGGGACTGGGCCACGAGATGGAGATCGCAGTGCCATATAACTACAATAAATACAACGCCCCGGGAATAGGCATAAAATATTCCGTGCGCAATATTGCATCATCATTTTCCGACCTCAATATTCAGTTTTCTGACGGCCTTGGCATCACCCGCATGGGAGGCATCTTCAGCAGGGATTTTGTAACATCGGAAACGAAATACGCATGGTCAGCCTCTGCAATCTTCACCAGCACAACGAGGGGCATTGATACAATGACAGTACCGGCCCCCCTCATGTATACATGGCAGGACTACTGGGCATCGCGGGCATTCATGCTTGACAGGAAAAGTGTCACAAGGCTGATCGCAACCGTGAGATACATGCACAACAATGTCTTCAGCCGACCACTGATAGATGATTTTTCATACTACCGGCTTCAGAACTACCAGACACTTACAGGAAGCATAGCTGTCTCATCGCAAAGATTTATAAATACCTCACTGATTTACAGTTACGGAAGGACGGAAGATATCCCGTACGGGTATATGCTTGAGCTGATGGGGGGCAGGGAGAAGAATGAATTCAAATGGCGGAATTATGGAGGGGTTACAGTATCATACGGAAATTTCTTTACAGGCATCGGTTATCTTTATGCCGGGGCCGGCGTCTCCGCTTTTTACAATGACGGCAACACCGAACAGGGAATGGTGCAGGGAACCCTCAGGTATTTCACTCCTCTTGCCCGTGCCGGGAAGTCACGTATACGTACTTTCATGAACCTCAGTTATACGAGGGGATTCAACAGGTATACAGATGAGTGCCTCTATTTTCGCGATGATGCATTGATACGGGGTTTCCGCAACGATTCACTCGACGGGGATACCCGCCTGGCAATTTCTCTCGAGCCGGTAATTTTCCTGCCAAGGCCGGTCATCGGATTCAGGTTTGCACTATTCGCTTTTGCAGATGCGGGCGTGCTTGCGAAGGAGGGATTCATTGAAGGGGGATATCAAACCATAGCAGCACTGGGGGCCGGGGTCAGGATAAGAAATGACCAACTCGTCCTTAACACACTGCAGATCAGGTTTACATGGTATCCTTACACTCCGCCCTGGTCAGAGGAATCATGGATAACGGCCAACAGCATCGTAAAACTCAGCCCTCCACGGTTCGAGCCTGCTCCGCCGGGGATTACGCCATTCCGGTAAACCGTACCGTCTGCTTTTAAACGAAGAAATCCTATTACAGCGATGATTGTTAACTTTGCATAAAACTCAGAGCAATGCTCAGAAGATTCCTCGAATATTCAGAAAAGGAAAAGCTATTCGGCAGGGGCAGCAAGATTCTGCTCGCCGTAAGCGGCGGCATCGACTCGATGGTGATGGCCTGGCTTTTCAGGGAAGCCGGCATTGAGCATTCCATTGCCCACTGCAACTTCTCCCTGAGGGGTGCTGAGTCTGACGGAGATGAGGAATTTGTTGCCGCGTGGGCCCGGACAAACGGTATCCCCTTTTTCAGCACCAGGTTTGATACCCTCACATATGCCGGTATGCACAAGGTCTCGGTACAGATGGCTGCCCGCGATCTTCGCTACGAATGGTTCAGAACACTTGTCCGCTCAGGCGGATTCGATGCGGTGGCTGTGGCCCACAACCTGAACGACAATGCTGAAACCTTTCTGATCAACCTGGTCAGGGGAACCGGACTGACCGGACTGACCGGGATGAGCCCGCGTACAGGTGACGTGATAAGACCCCTGCTCTTTGCAACAAGGGAAGAGATTGCGTCATTTGCATCTGCACAGGGTATCGGTTACAGGGAGGACAGTTCCAACGCGGAGACAAAATATACCCGGAACAGGATAAGACACCGTGTCATACCTGAACTTGAGAAGGTAAACCCGGGAGTGCTTTCAGCAATATCGGAAACGATGAAACACCTCTCCTCAACCTCCGCGATAATGGATGTATACCTGTCACAGCTTGGCAGCCGCATTTTCAGGTCATCTGGAGAAACCACAGAGGCGGACATCAGCAGTCTCACTTCACTGACCCCCCCGGAGCCACATATCTTTGAGCTTTTCCGCCCATACGGTCTCTCACCGAAACAGACCGGAGAAGTCATGGCACTTCTTGATGCCGGTACAGGCAAATCAGTATATACATCCACACACAGGTTGCTGAACAACAGGGGAATGATCATTATCAGCCCCCGGATTGCGGAGGTGCCGGAAGAATACAGCTTCAACACCATAGACGAGATACGGATATCAGGTCTTTTCAGTGACCTGCGCATCACAGAGCCCACTGACGAAGCCCTGCCGGCAACCCACCTGACTGCGTCACTCGATCTTAAGCGGATAAGCTTCCCGGTAACAGTAAGGCACTGGAAGCCAGGTGACAGGTTCATGCCGCTGGGAATGAAAAGGCTGAAGAAAATAAGTGATTTCCTCATTGACCTCAAAATTCCTGTGACAAAGAAGGAAAAGGTACTGCTGCTGCTCTCAGGCAGCGAGGTAATGTGGGTCATGGGTTACAGGATAGATGACAGGTACAGGGTCACTCCCCGTACGGAAAGGATCCTGGTGCTTACCGTCTGAGAACAGGTCCGGATTCTCCCGGATCCCCTGTTATCTCTCCCTGATACTGTTTATTCCCCTGTCAATCATCAGCAGGTCAGCAAGACCGATAGCCACAGCTGACTCCAGGATTACCGGTATGCGCCTTGCGATACATGCGTCATGCCTGCCCCTTATTTCCAGGTCGGTCATCTCGCCGGTGGCGGTATCAAAAGTTTTCTGGGGAACACCCGTGCTTGCTGCAGGCTTGACTGAAACCCTCATTATAAGATCATTGCCGTTGGTGATCCCGCCATTGATTCCTCCGGCATTGTTTGTTGAAGTTTTTCCCCTGGCATCCACAAACGGGTCATTGTGCTGGGATCCGTAGCTTCTTGAGGAAGCGAAACCTGCACCAAACTCCACTCCGTTCACTGCCGGGATACCGAATGCTATCATTCCGAGGGCCGCCTCTACCGACATGAAGGAGGGTTCCCCCATCCCTTTGGGTACATTCTTAACCACACACTCAACGACACCGCCCACTGTGTCATTTGTTTCCATAGCCCTGGCAATTGCGGCGGCTGTATCCTTCTCTCCGCCAGCCTCAGTCAGGGAGGCAGTAATTATTGCAGGTGACAGGATCTTGCGGGCAAAGTAACCGGCAGCAACCATACCCCATGTAAGGCGGCCCGAGAAATGTCCGCCGCCGCGCATGTCACTGAATCCCTTGTATTTGTATCCTGCCGTGAAGTCGGCATGCCCCGGCCTGGGGATGCTTGTAAACTGTTCATAGTCGCCCGGCCGGAAATCGTTGTTTCTTGTGCATAGTACCAGGGGTGCCCCGGTAGTACGGTCATTGAAGATCCCGCTGATAATTTCAGGCTCGTCTGTCTCCCTCCTGGTGGTGGTTCCCGGCACCAGCCCCTTCCTTCTTGAAAGGTCAGCCATAAGTTCCTCGCGCCAGAAAGGCAGCCCGGCAGGGCAGCCGTCTATCACCACCCCGACTGCCGGCCCGTGTGACTCACCGAATATTGATACCCTGAATACAGTTCCTATAGTGTTCATTTTCCCTTAAGTTATTATTGACTTTGGCTGTCCTTTTCCGTGTAATAGTTGACAAATGCCTGGAGTTCAGTCATTGAGAGCTTCCTGATCACTGCTTTTCCCACCGAGCTGAGCAGAACGAAATTCACTGAATCCGCCTCGCTTTTCTTATCCCTTGCAATCAGTGAGGACACTCCTGCCGGCAATTGATAACCGCCAATCATGTCGGCATTTTCAAGCGCCACCTGCAGGAGCCTGAGTTCCGCATGTGGCATCTCCCCTTTCCAGACAGACAGTTCCGCAGCTATCATCATCCCCTGTGCGACAGCCAGTCCGTGCGGAATCCGGTGATGGGTCTCAAGAACATGTCCGAACGTATGTCCGAAATTGAGTATTCGCCTGATCCCTTTTTCAAGGGGATCCCTCCTTACCACTTCTGCCTTGATTCTGACGGCTCTGAGAATCAGGTCACCCAGAACTCCCGGGTCCCTCTCCTCCAGCCTCCCGGCGGAAGCTGACATGTCAAAAAAGAGGTTCCTGTCTCTTATAACGCCGTGCTTGAAGAGCTCACCCATTCCGGACTTTAACTCCTCATCAGGCAGCGTGCGCAGCATTGAATGATCGCACAGCACGAACTCCGGCTGGCGGAAAGTCCCGATTATATTCTTGTATTCCCCAAGATTCACCCCGGTCTTTCCTCCGATACTGGCATCAACCTGTGACAGGAGCGTGGTGGATACGAAAGCATGCCTCACACCCCGCATGTATACTGATGCTGCCATCCCGGCGATGTCACAGACAACACCGCCGCCGAACCCCAGGATAAATGAAGAACGGTCAGCACCTGCTTCCAGCAATTGCCTGCACAGGCTTTCGATAACCGGCATGGTCTTGCTCCTCTCCCCTGCCTCAACCGTCAGTACCACTGCCCGGGGAAATGAGTCACCATACAGCCTGCTTACATTATTGTCAGTGATTATAAAAAGGCCCTTTTGCGGAAGAAGCGGCATGATGTCATGCACCGTTCCTCCGAGAATCAGGAGTGACTTACCCTCCGTGCTGTTTATCCTTATACGGTTCATTCCGGCACAAAATAATAAACGGAACCGGTAATTACCATGACTTTATTCAGATAGTGATACTTTTTCGGCAAAAAAATAAAAAACAGTACATTCAACTCCTGAAACAAAAGAGCGAGATGAAGATTGCCGAGAGGTACAGAGGTGTATTGAAATGGTTTGAGGAGAATATGGAAACGGCTGAGACTGAACTGTCATACAGTGATCCGTTTCAGCTGATTGTGGCAGTGATTCTCTCAGCTCAGTGCACCGACAGGAGGGTCAACATGATCACCCCTGCCCTGTTTGAGCGTTTTCCTGATGCATGTTCCATGGCACTGGCCACGCAGGAAGAGATATTCGGACTGATAAAGAGCTGCTCCTATCCCAACAACAAGGCGAAGCATCTGAAGGGGATGGCTGAGATGATCATGAACCGTTTCAACGGTATTGTACCCTCATCGCGGGAAGAGCTGACTGAGTTGCCAGGTGTAGGGAGAAAGACCGCCAACGTAATAACCTCGGTGGTATGGAACAGCCCTGTCATTGCCGTTGATACGCATGTCTTCAGGGTAGCCCGGCGCCTGGGGCTGACGCCCGGTGCGAAGACCCCGCTGGATGTGGAACTGCGGCTCACCCGCGAGATACCTGAGGATATCAGGCCACGGGCACACCACTGGCTGCTGCTGCACGGCAGGTATATATGCACTGCCCGCAACCCGAAGTGCATCTCATGCGGGCTGAAACATATGTGTGCCTGGTATGCGTCGCATGACGGAAAATAAGTTGAAGGGAAAGTCCGTTATATTTCATACATATATGAGTAAATTTGTTCAGCCGGACAGCTATTCCACTTTTTAATATATACACCAGGCATTCAGATGGAAAAGAGAAAAGAGCCAGTCAATGAACCGGGAAACACCCCGGATTACCTGACCTCTCTCAGACATCTTGCAGAAATCCCCGAGCTCGCTTTCAACAGCACCAACCAGCTGATAACCCTCAGTAACCTCGAGACAGAGAAATACATAGAGGTTAACCAGGCTTTCCTTGACACAACCGGTTACCGGAAAGAGGATATAATCGGCAAATCATCAGGTGACATCCAGCTTTATGTCGATCTTATCCAGAGCCGCAAATACATGCGGTTGCTTTCAAGACTCAAAAAGGTCACCGATCTTGAAATCAAGCTCAGGATGCGTTCCGGCGAGGAACGTACATTTCTCTTCAGTGCCCGCACTTTCTTCCTTGGTGAGGAGATTTACCTGATCACCTATTACAATGACATCAGTGCCCTTAACGGAGGCTTTGCCAGGGCTGAATCAGAGAAAATCCTCAGGGAGATATTTGATTCGATGAGCAGTTATTCAGTAATCCTCAGGCGTGAAGGGGAAAACAGGCATTTCATTATTGACTTCAATTACAGGGCTGAAGACGTTGAGCAACTCGACCGGAAGGATGTACTTGGAAAAGAGATTGCTGAAACGCCGTTTGGCAGGAACGAAGCTTTCCAGACACTGCTTGACAACCTCGAGACCACCCGCCGCCCTTACAAGATACCAGTCTCTTCAGACGGCACCGACGAAGCCGGATTTTACATCGGTCTGCTGCTCTCCACCGGTGACATACTGGTCACCTGGGAAGCCGGCAAGGCCCAGAAAGAGCGGGAAAGCGAAATACTGAAGCAGGGTATAGTATTCGAGACCTTTGCAGAGCTGCTTCCTGAGATGATAATGGAGATTGACACCCAGGGACATGTCACCTTCATGAATACCCAGGGGATGATGACACTGGGTTTTGACAATAACGACCTTACAAAGGGGGTTACCCTCTCTTCCCTCTTTCTGCCTGACGATCTTGACAGGCTCATGAGGGAGCTGTCAGGGCTTACCAGGCCCGGTCAGATCACATTCGATGAATACGTCCTGGTGAGCAAGCTCGACAGGAATGTATCAGTCCTTTTTCATGCCGGACCGATTATTATCAGGAACAGGGTAACAGGTTACAGGTGCGTCCTGACTGATGTAAGCAAACATAAGGAATACGAGCAAAAGCTTTCCAACGAGAAGGCACTGCTGGAGCACCTTATTGATGCGGCCCCGGAAGCAATTGTGCTGACCGATTTCGACGGGCGCATCATGCGTATCAACCGCGGTTTCACACAGCTCTTCGGCTATGAGGCCGATGAGGCTATGAACAGGATGATTGATGATCTGGTTGTCCCGGAAGAGCTTCGCGATGAAGCAGTTAAAATCGATGAAACTGCTCTTGCCAACGGCACCGGCTACCTTGAGACCATCAGGAAGGACAAGCACGGCAACAGGATAAACGTATCACTGATAGCATCATCAGTAATTTCCAATGACAAAACATTTGCATTCCTTGGTATTTACCGTGATATATCAACGGAGATAAAGAGCAGGCTGATGCAGGAGATACAGTACAACATCTCCACCGTGGCACTGCAGGACTCGGATATCTTCGACATTTACCCGACAATAGTAAAGGAGATAGGGAAGCTCTGGAATGTGAACAATTTTTTCATCGCCCTCTACAACAGGGAGAAGGACACTCTCACCTTCCCGTTCTTTGCTGATGAACGTGACCATTTCCAGGAGACGGCAGCGAAAAACACCCTGACAGGGTGGGTCATAAGAAACAACAAGGCTGTTCTTCTCGATGAGAATGACATCCTCATGATAGAGAAGACCGGCGCCATCAGCCTTGTCGGTTCGCCCTGCAAGATCTGGATGGGTGTTCCGCTCAGGATGGATGACGAGGTCATCGGGGCAATCTGTCTTCAGGACTACAAGAAGATAGATGCCTTCAACAATGATGACCTGCAGGTGTTTGAGTTCATTGCAAACCAGATTGTGCTTACGCTCCAGCGTCGCAGGATGCTGGACAACCTTATAACCGCACGCAAGAGGGCCGAGGAGGCTGCCTTCTCCAAGCAGCAGTTCATGTCGACGATGAGCCATGAGATCCGTACGCCGCTAAATGAGGTAATCGGCATCACAAACCTTCTGGCCCAGAGCGATCCGCGTGAAGACCAGATGGACTACATCAATACGCTCCGCTTTTCGGCCAATCACCTGCTGTCGCTCGTAAATGACATACTCGATTACAACAAGATGGAGGCAGGCAAGATAGTCTTCGAAAAGACTGAGTTTGACCTGGCCAGCATGCTTGAAGACATAAAGAGATCATACAGCCACAGGGCGATGGAGAAGGGTATCTACTTTGCGGTTGAGAAGAGTCCTGACCTCCCCTTAACGCTTATCGGTGATCCTATCAGGCTCAACCAGGTACTGTCAAATCTCCTCTCCAACGCCATGAAGTTCACTTCAAGGGGAGGTGTGACGCTGAAGGCATCTGTAAGGGACCGGCAGGAAGGAAAGGCTGAAATCGAGTTTTCGGTAGCTGATACAGGGATCGGGATACCGGTTGATAAGCATGAGGAAATATTTGAAAGCTATGCCCAGGCATCGGCAGATACCACCAGGAAGTACGGTGGCACAGGCCTGGGACTGGCCATCTGCAAGAGGCTCGTAGATCTTCAGGGAGGCAGTATCAGGGTAAGCAGTGAGCCTGAAAAGGGGTCGGTATTCACCTTCTCGATAGAATACAGCGTCCCTGCCGTCGAGCCAAAGGCATCTGACCAGGCAGGTACGTCCGACAGCATGAAGGGACTGACAGGCAAGAGAATACTCGTTGCCGAAGACAACAGGATAAACTTCTTTGTTGCAAATAAATTCTTAGAGAGCTGGGGTGTTATAGTCACGCATGTCGAAAACGGTGCCCTGGCGCTTGAGGCACTAAAGCGGCAGGAGTTTGACCTGATACTGATGGACCTCCATATGCCGGTTATGGACGGCATTGAGGCAACAAGGATAATAAGGAATTCTCCGGACAGAAAATTAAGCCGGATACCCATAGTTGCACTTACAGCTGCTGTCATGTCAGAGGCTCATGACAAGATCGAGAACCTGGCAATCAATGATTACGTTCTAAAGCCATTCAAGCCCAAGGATCTGTATGACCGGATAGCGAAGAATGTAATATAGGCGCCGGAGAGGCGCCTTTTTTTTACCTGAGACAGTATTTTGCGAGATAATCGGTTGCCTCCCTGACGCCAAGACTTCTGGCCCTCCGGAGGTAATGGCAGGCCTCATCACTTCTGCCGCTGTTGACAAGGGCTATCCCGAGGTTGAGATTCACCGCTCCGTTGTCAGGGTCAAGATCGAGGCTCATTGTATAATCCTCCGCGGCCCGTTCCCAGGTACGGGCCGCAAGCCAGGCATCACCGCGGAGCCTGAATGCGGAGGCCTCCCCCGGATGCTTTTCAACATTTTCGTTCAGGTAAGGAAGAGCTTCAAAGATAGCACCCTCCTCAGCATATGTCCTGCCTATGAGGCCAAGCGCCTCAGTGTTGTCAGGATCAATTGAAATGTATCGCTGCATCTCCTTTTTTGCAGCATCCCTGTCGCCTGATCTTATGAGCATGCGTGCCTTCTTCAGGAGCAGCCCGGGGTCAGGCGTACGGGCACTGATCAGCCTGTCGTAAACGGTAGCAGCGGCATAATGATCTCCTTCCCCTTCCCTGGCTTCGGCCAATGCATAAAGCCATGATGCGGGTGTATCACTGTCCTGAGTGACCGACGCAAGTATTTCTGAGGCCTCCCGGTACCTGCCGCTGCTCATCAGGATTCGGGCATGACAATATTCCGTAACCGGCATTTCGGGGTAGAGTGATGCCAGTTCGGCATATGATCCCTCCGCCAGGTCATTCCGGCCCGATTTAAGATAATTCTCGATCTCCCAGCTTTTTCTTTCATAGACCTTATACCAGTCCTTCTTCCAGAGTGTCCTCCATTCAGTTGAGGCTGAGACAGCTTTGAATGCATTGTCAAGGAGGATCTGCGGTTCGCTTTTTCTGAGATCTGATCTCAGGTGGGCCTCAAGGAGTGAAACGGCAGTTTTTACGTCACCTTCTGCAGCAGCACATTTTGCAAGACCATAGAGACCTGCGCCCTGCCTGAGGCTTTCAGCTCTCATGTAATCTGATTTTGCCTCCCTGACCATCGAAGCTTTGAGGTAGATATCACCCCTGACTGTCAGGAGGGCGGCATCACCGTTGAGGTCAGCCGTTGCCGGGAGTAGCGCAACTGCTTCTTTTGGCTCTCCCCTGCCTGCCAGGGAAACTGCCCTGAGAAGGGATTCATATCCGGTCTGTCCTGACGCCATCTGTGATGCCAGCACTACAGCCAGGCTGAACAGTATCTTTTTCATCGCTCTTATTTTTTTCCTTCAATAACCCCGGGTCCTGCGCCCTTTTCCGCAAAGACATGTATGAATCCGCTGAGATGGAACTGTTCCAGCCCGCTGATCCTTCTTTCAAATACCTCGCAGTCATAGTAATAGACTCCCGTAGGCACCACCTTTCCCTTATAGGTTCCGTCCCAGTTCAGCCTGGGTTCCTGGGTACTGAATACAAGCACTCCGGCCCTGTTGAAAAGCCTGAATTCTACTTTCTCAACGAGTGCAGAGGTCTTGGCCAGCAGGAAATCGTTGACATCATCACCGTTGGGAGTGAATACATTAGGTATCTCGTAGAAGTTGCAGGAGTCAACGCAGATCATCGTTGAAAGAGGACTTTCATTTCCGTTTACATCAAAGGCCGAAATGGCATAACACCCGGCAACATAATCAGGTAGTGAGTGAACGTACTTCTTCGTATCCCTGTCATTTATGGTAGTAAGGAGCGCCATATCCTCCTCGGTGGTCTGCTTGTAATAAAGCTTGTATCCGGCAACATCTTCAAGACAAAGCTGATCAGTAACTGACCATCTCACAGTGTTGTAAAGGCTGTCACACTGAGACGACACTGTCAGTGCCGGGGGGCACGGGGGTTCATTGTCTACCGGTACGGCACATGTTCGCTGCGAGTAGTTTATAAGGTTCTTCGGTGTGTCTGTGCCCTGGTAGCCACCTGTGGATACAACGTAGTAGCAGTACTCGTTGCCGTTGACAAGGCCCGGGTCAGTAAAGGTGAGCTGGTTTGTTGATCCGACAAGTTGCCATACCGTGCCGTTGAGCCTGTAGAAGTCATATGAAGTGTTTATCCAGGGGACGTTGCGGGTCATGACGAACCTCATCTTCCTGTCGCCCGGAAGGGCAGTAAGAAACAGGGAGGAAGCAATTCCCGGGTCACCGACAAGGAACCTGTTGCCCGGTGCATTATTGTAAAGCTCTACCTTGTAAACCCATCCCTTATCGAGTGTATTTATAAGGGTATCAACATACACAGTGTCATTAAGATCCGCAGTGGGCAGGGTATGGATAAGCTGCCAGCCGGTACCGGCGATTCCCTCGGCCCGGTAAATGAGGTACTCGTAGGGTCCGTTTGCCGGGATGGTATCGAGACGGCGCGGTTTCTGCCATGCAAGGGTAAGTGATCCGTTCACCGGGTGAGTGTTACGGATAGAGACGTTGGTTATCAGGGGGATGCCTGTTATCAGTGCTGTGACAATTTCATTCGAGGGTTTGCTCTCAGTGCCGTTGGGGTATACCGCCACTATCCTGTAGGCATACTCGGTACCGGCCTCCAGGGCGTTATCTGCGTCAGTAAAGCTGACAGCACCGGCTCCGCCGACATATCCAACCTTTATGAAACCTGCAGATGGCGGAATGCCGTCATAGCATGTATCAGCCGCCAGGGTTGAGGCACCCTCACGCCTGTAGATGCTGAACCCTGCAATCTGGTCTGATACATAGCCTGCCCATGAAAGGTTAACCACCTTCCCCTGCGGCACTGCAGTTAAAAGCGTTGGAGAGGGGCCCAGAACCTTGATGCTCATATTGTCAATATCAACAAGCTGAAGCTCCCGGTTTGAGTCCTCCGCCTTGATTATTATATCGTAGGGCTGATGCCTGACAGCAGTGTGACAGGGAGTCCAGCTCAGGCGTGCCGTGGTCTGGCCTGCAACACGGGTCAGGGTTGTGAATGTTGCCGGGCAGTCAGTTGATGTAAAAATTCCCGAGGTGGCAATAAGTGTCACCGAGTCTAGGTCTGCATCGGTGGCCTGTATGTCTAGGGTGACCGGCTCACCGGCCTCGATGCAGAGGTCAGGAAGCGGGGATGTCACGGGAGGTTTGTTGTCTGTTTCGTAAACCTCAATCTGCATGTCACGCACTACAACACCGATCTTTATTCCGGCACGCCATTCCTGTATTTCCATGGCGACATTGTATATGCCGATGGCCGTTGGGGCATCCCAGACCAGGTCACCGGATATTGAATCAACGTAAAACTTCCGCGAGGCCGGCGGCAGTGTGTAGTTCTGGATGGGCTTGCCATCCTCTCTTGTACAGACAGTAAGTTTGTATGAAAGGCTGTCGCCGTCAGGGTCAAAGGCTGCAGGGTTATGAATGAATATCTGACCCAGGGCTGCCTTGTCGTACGGCGGATTAAGCAGCACGGGAGTGCTGTTCCTGCCAACGGCAGTGTTGACAATCAGGATTGTAGAGATGGAGAAGACAACGTTCACGGAGTTGGGAATGTTTTCAACTCCGAAGTTACGGTTGGGGTCCTGCACAACTATCCGGTAGACACCCGGGCCGGGATATGTATGCTGGGCCACATATACATTTTTCTTGTAATTGTTCGGCAGAATAGTCTCGGATATTCTTGCCACGTTTGTTATGGAGTTGTCACCCCACTCCACATCAAGTGCAGGCCTGTCGGCCTTGCTGAGAGTGTATGTAAAGGTTGTCACCGTCACTTCAAAGGTGAGGTCTGATATCTGCTTATAGGTAATCTCCCCTGCCCGGTTGTGTGTTGCCGTTGCAACGGAGGTCGCTGCCAGCATCAGTGACAGCGCGATTAAAACACGTCTTCTCATCTCTCTCCCTTTCGTTTTGCCTGGTAGCTCTTAATTGTATCCGTTACTGTGAACCTGTAGCCCTCCTCAACACCGTCATAACTGAAGAGAAGCATGTTTGCCTGGTCATCATAAAGACGTGTCATCAGCCGATTCAGCACTGTAACGCTTCTGACCGACTTCTTCCCCCTGGCCTGCAGGGTGAACCTGTGTTCCAGTCCGTCTGCGGCGGCAGAAAGCAGTTCCATCTTCACCGGTTCTCCGTCTTCCATTATAATTACCCTGTCAGAAAGATATTTTGAATACCTCTCCCCGGCACTGCCCGTTATTTCATCGCCGTTGCGAAGTCCCAGGTTCATGTCAGTTTCCAGGTCGTCACTCCAGACCTTAACAAAGACTGACCATAACCGGTTCACCGCGTCATAATCTATCCCCGTCAGCGATACGTGAACAGGATGGACGAGAAGAAGGACGGTGAGTGCTATTGTTTTCATGCCGGCACGGTAGTTACTGCAGCAAAAATCACGCCATCGGATCTTCTGCCTTCAGTCCTGCTCTCTCCCTGAGGTAATCGACGGTTCCCACCTCGATGAAGGAAAATCCGGCTCCCCTGGAAAAGTTCCCGGCGAGCACCACAACTATATCGCTGTCCTTCAGTGTCTGCTTCTTCAGCAATTCCCTGATTGATACATGTATAAATTCATCAACAGTCATCTTCTTCTCTATGAAGATGGGAATCACACCGTATGAAAGTGCCAGCTCCCTCTTGGTACGGTGAGAATAACAATGGGCTATCACCGGGTTGATGCCACGGAAGGCTGCCATGTTCCTTATGGCAGTCCCGTTGACAGTGTCAGCCAGGATGGTCTTTGCCTTTATCCTGATTGATGTTTTGACTGCCACTTTCGCAAGGTATGCGGAGACAGGTCCGCTCAGAGACCCGGCAGGCATCTCTATATACTGGTCTTTTTCCCTCTCGGTCTCTGAAGCAATACGGGTCATCGTCCTTACCGCCTCCACCGGGTATTTGCCCGATGCGGTCTCACCGCTCAGCATCAGGGCATCGGTCTGGCTGTATACGGCATTCGCCACATCACTCACTTCGGCCCTTGTGGGCCTCGGGTTCTGGATCATTGAGTGAAGCATCTGTGTGGCTACAATGACCGGCTTGCGCTTCTCGATGCATTTGGAGATTATGTTGCGCTGGATGCCGGGGATCTTTTCAAACGGTACCTCAATCGCAAGATCTCCGCGCGCAACCATTATCCCGTAACAGTGATCCATTATCTCATCAAGATTGTCCACCCCCTGCTGGTTTTCTATCTTGGCAATTATCTTGATTGCACTCTGACGCCTGTCAAGAAGGTGCTGAACTGCCAGGACGTCCTCCTTCGACCTGACAAAGGAATGGGCAATGAATTCAAGGTCAAGCTCAATGGCCAGGTCAATGAAACCCAGGTCACGCTCGCTCACCGAGGGGAGGTTGATCCTTACCTGGGGTATGTTTACCGTCTTGCGCGAACCAAGGGTACCGTCATTTTCGATCCTGCCCGTGAGGATTTTGCCTTCCCGGCCTGTAATCCTGATCTCAAGTTCGCCGTCATCAATGAGAATGAAAGCTCCTTCCGGAACGTATTTTGCTATATCACAATAATTTACATTAATGACCTCATGAGTTGTCTCTGCAGCAGAGTTGCCTGAAACCCTTACGGTCTCCCCCTTGCGGAACCTGATGGGTTCATCGCAGGAGGTGGTCCTGATCTCAGGGCCTTTGGTGTCAAGAAGAATTGCAATATTGTCTGATATGCTTCTTGCGTTTGCTACGATCTTCCTGACGCCATCAAGATCAAGGTGTGCAGAATTGATCCTGACTACATCCATCCCGGCTTCATGAAGCCTGCGAAGGAAACCGGGCTCGCAGTTCCTGTCCGATATGGTTGCAACTATCTTGGTTCTTTTTCTGAGCAGTGTCCTGGCCATGTTCTGCCTTATTTGTTTCTTGATTCAAGCAGCGCCTCGACAGCAAGCCTGTAGCCGTCAGTGCCAAGTCCCATTATTGTACCGCGGCAATAACGTCCGGTAATACTGGTATGACGGAATTCTTCCCTTGACAGCAGGTTCGAAATATGAACCTCAATCACCGGGATTCCGATGGCAGCTATTGCATCTGCAATTGCCACCGAGGTGTGGGTATAGCCCCCGGGATTGATTATTACACCGTCAGATCCGGTTCCTGCCGCCTGGATCATGTTCACAAGCTCCCCTTCAACATTCGACTGTGAATAGCCGAATACAACGTCCGGGAAACCTAATCTTAGCCCTGTAAGTATGGCATCAAATCCCTCTGCCCCGTAAATGGCCGGCTCCCTCCGGCCGAGGAGGTTCAGATTGGGCCCGTTTATAATTTCTATTTTCATTTGCTGTTCCAGGTGGGCCGGCATCTGCCGACAGTACAAAAATAACGAAATGACCGGATTTAAGAAGGTTATAAGATATAACTTTGGATCCGTCAAAACAGGCCAATGACAATTTCCTGGACAGATGCAATAAAGGGATTCGGCAGATATCTCAGGATTGAGAGGTCACTCTCGCCCAACAGTGTTGAGGCTTACCTCCGGGATGTCCGGAGGCTGAGTGAATGGACAGCAGCCGAGAGGGGCGGTCTGGAGCCTGCTGCTATCACATACAGGGACCTGAGTGACTTCGTGGCCTTCATCGCCACCGGGGATGATGCCGTCAGGACACAGGCACGTGTTATTTCCGGCATAAGGTCATTCTGCAGGTATCTTCTGATTGAGAATCTGATCACGGAGGACCCCTCTGCCCTGCTCGAGTCGCCAAGGACCGGGATGAAGCTTCCCCAGGTGCTTTCGGTGGAAGAGATAGACAGGATGGTGGCATCGATCGACCTCAGTGCTGATTCAGGCCACAGGAACAGGGCAATCATCGAGACTCTGTACGGATGCGGCCTCAGGGTCTCCGAGCTTGTCAGCCTTCGCCTGACAGATATCCACCGCGGTGAGGGATTTGTAACAGTCACCGGGAAGGGGAACAAACAGCGCCTGGTGCCTATAGGCACAGTAACACTCAGGGAGATAGATAATTACATGGAGCGCCGCATGATGATGCCTGTCATCATTGACCGCAATATTGTATTCCTGAACAGGCGTGGCCGGAAGCTGTCACGGGTGATGGTGTTCAATATCATTAAGGAGACTGCGGATGCAGCCGGCATTACGAAGACCATAAGCCCTCATACGCTGCGCCACTCCTTCGCCACCCACCTTGTTGAGGGTGGGGCTGACCTCAGGGCTGTACAGGAAATGCTGGGGCATGAATCAATTACAACTACAGAAATTTATACACATATTGACCGGAGTTACCTGAAAGACACGGTCATGATGTATCATCCGCGTGCCCGGCGGAGGTAGAACTGCCTTCTGGCCTCCCGGGGAATCTGCCGGGGGCAGTTAGCACTGCTCCCTGCCAGCCGGCAAAATCAGTTCAGCGATGACTTTGTAACTACCCTGGCCAGAAGCTGATGACCCCTGCTGTGACAGCCGCTGAAAATTGGGAAAAAGGATATTTCATTATTATCTCCTTTTTATTACCTTTGCGCTTCGAAAAAAAGAAGATTCTTAATCAATAACCAGATATAATATGTCAAAAGTTAAGCGTGTTTATTCCTTCGGTAACAGGACAGCCGAAGGTAAGGCAGATATGAAAAATCTGCTTGGCGGCAAAGGAGCCAACCTGGCTGAGATGTGTCTCCTTGGCCTTCCGGTTCCGGCAGGATTTACTATTACAACAGAAGTTTGTACAGAGTATTATCAGAACAACCATCAGCTTCCGGCTGAGCTCATGCCTGAGGTATGGGACGCAATGAAGAAGACTGAACAGGCTATGGGCATGAAATACGGCGACAAAGAGAATGCACTTCTCGTTTCATGCCGTTCAGGCGCCCGCAGCTCGATGCCCGGCATGATGGACACCGTCCTCAACATAGGCCTCTGCTCAGAGACCATCCCCGGCCTTATCAAAAAGACCGGCAATCCCCGGTTTGTTTGGGATTCATACCGCCGCCTGATAATGATGTACGCTGACGTCGTCATGGAAAAGGCTGAAGGTATCGAGCCTTCAGACGGCAAGGGTATCCGCAAGCAGCTTGACGAGATGCTTGACGAATTCAAGCACAGCAGGGGATACAAGTCAGACACAGAGCTTACAGCCGACGAGCTGAAGAACCTGGCCGATGAATTCAAGATGCGCATCAAGAAGTCGCTCGGAAAAGAGTTTCCTGATGACGCACGTGAGCAGCTTGAAGGTGGCATAAAGGCAGTCTTCAAGAGCTGGAACGGCAAGAAGGCTGTTTCATACCGCAGGATTGAAGGAATTCCTGACGAGTGGGGAACAGCAGTGAACGTCCAGGCTATGGTGTTCGGAAACATGGGTGACTCCTCGGCTACCGGTGTTGCATTCACCCGTAACCCGGCCACCGGTGAGAACCTGTTCTACGGTGAGTGGCTTGTCAACGCACAGGGCGAAGACGTGGTTG
>CAZUIF010000011.1:0-119900 GCA_964621005.1 uncultured Rikenella sp. | reverse complement strand
GCAGACTGCGCCAGGGCGTGGAGGTCAACGCCTATGTGGCTGATATCCTGAAGAGATACGAGCATTACCGGAATATAAAGTAAGGCAGGAGGCAAGAGGCAACAGGGTTGGCAACAGGAAGGCTGTCTTCCGTGCTGGGCTGGTGCCAGGGATAGCTGGAAGGCAATAGTGCTGTACCTTGTGACAAGGGACAGCATTTTTTTTGCCATTAAGTAAATAATAGCCTTATGCTCAACCGAAGTATTAAAATTCCTTAATTATGTTCTACAGAATGCAGGATGTGCTCCGGCGGCAATATCTTTGGCGCTTACAGTTGAATTGTGCCCGGATGACTCGTCCCTGTTTTAAGATCCTGATTTTATCCCTTGTTATCATCTTGCCACAGATGCTTTACGGCGGTCCTGTCCAGAGGAGGACAGGGCAGGTAAGCAGGTCATCGGGAACCGTCCGCATCGACGGCCGCGATGAAGAGCCGGTGTGGGCCGGTTCGCCCGTATACGAAGACTTTACCCAGTATGAGCCGGCCAACGGATACCCCTCATCGTTTAAAACGAAAGTCAAAATGGTTTTTGACAACGAGGGAATCTACGTCTTTGCCGAGATGCTTGACAGTCATCCTGACAGCATTTCGAAGGAGCTTGGGAAAAGAGACTCGGACAATGAGATCAATGCCGACTGGTTCAGCATCGACCTGTGTCCGTTTGATGACGGTGTGAACGGCTTTTCCTTCAAGCTGACAGTTACCGGGGTGCAGACAGATATAAAGAGGGGATCCGGCAGCGCCGGAAGAGATGTCACCTGGGATGCGATATGGGATGCAGCCACCGTGATAACCGGCAAAGGCTGGTCGGCTGAGATATTCATTCCATTTTCCTCGATTCGTTTTCCGGTTTCCGGAAGTGAGTACTGGGGGGTGAACTTCCACCGTTTTGTTGCCAGGAGAAAAGAGGTCTCTTCGTGGAACTTCACCGATAAAAAGAAAGGAAATACAATCAGCCAGACAGGGGCTGTCACAGGTTTCGGCAACATTAATCCCCCTGTCAGGCTTTCACTTATGCCATACTTCTCGGTATACACGGAGGGGCAGCACTCCGGGCTTAAGGACCTTACAACCCAGTTCAACGGCGGGATGGACCTCAAATGGGGTATCAACGAAAGCTTTACAGTGGATGCTACCCTGGTGCCTGACTTCAGCCAGGTACAGGCTGACGACCAGGTGCTTAACCTCTCGCCATATGAGATCCAGTATAATGAACGGCGCCAGTTCTTTACCGAAGGGACTGAACTCTTCAGCAAGGCTGATATATTTTACTCCAGGAGGATAGGCACAAAACCCCGTTATTACTCTGATGCAGTGCGTGAAGCTGAACAGGAGGGGCTGACACTGATCTCAAACCCCCTTGAGACTGCAATGATAAATGCCACGAAGCTGTCAGGCAGAACCAGGTCGGGGCTGGGGATCGGTTTCTTCAATGCCATGACGGCGGGATCGGCAGCGCTTCTCGAAGATCCGGTTACCGGTGACAGGAGGGAGTTTACAACAGAGCCGTTCACGAACTATAACATGCTGGTGCTTGACCAGAGCCTGCCCAACGCTTCATACATAAGCCTTGTAAATACGAATGTTCTCCGGAGCGGACCTGACACCGGGCGGAATTATACCGCCAACGTAACAGCCACTGATATCCAGTTCAACAGCGCAAGCAGGATGTATTCAGTAAAGGCCACCGGGGCCGTGAGCCAGAAGTATTTCAGTGACAGAAGGCCGGGCATGGGTCACAGTATCGCCCTGGCGGGCGGAAAGACGGGCGGCAGGTACACTGCCCGCTATAAGCTGCAGGTGATCAGCGATGATTATGATCCGAATGACATGGGGTACCTGAGGAGGAACAACCTTATTTCCAATGAGGTAAGCTTCGGTTACAACCAGTATACTCCGTGGGGGCCATTCTACAGCTCAAAAAACAGCCTGGCTGTCTCCTATGACAGGCTGTTTTCGCCTGCGGCTTTTAACGATATGAAGATCAGTCTGATGTCATCATCGGTCCTTAAAAGTTTCTGGACACTTTCTTTTTCAGGAGCAGTTTCACCGGCAGGCAGTGATGATTACTTTGAGCCGAGGGTGGAGGGGAGGATGTATCACCGGAAGCCTGCTGCAGTTTTCGGGGCTGAGATAGGCACAGATCCGCGGAAGGCTTTCATGACATCAGTTGAGGCAGGTTTCGGAAGTCACTATATGGAACCGGGCAGGTACAGCGCCGGCATTGAAATTAATCCGTCAGTCAGGTTCAGTAACAGGTTCAGCGGTGAGGCTGCCTTCAACTGGGAGCTTGACAGGCATGATGAAGGATTTGCAGGCATTTCCGGTGACGAGATAATCTTCGGTCAGAGAGACAACCGCACCGTGTCATTCGAGCTTGATCTTGCATACATGTTTTCATCCCGCTCATACTTCTCGTTCAGGTTCAGGGAGTACTGGGCCAGGGCGGTATATTCAGGGAGTTATTTCACTCTGAATACTGACGGTTCACTGTCCCCGGCAGTTATAGCGGGAAGTGACAACACCAGCTATAATGCCTTCAATGCTGATCTGAACTATACCTGGAGGTTCGCTCCGGGCAGTGAGCTGACCCTTGTCCTGAAGAATGCCCTTTATGACACGGCTGACGATATCCCCGCCTCTTTCGGAGATAACCTGAGGGGCCTCCGGGACCTCAGCATAACCAGGAGCCTCTCATGCAAGGTAATCTGGTATCTCGATTACCACACTGTTTCTTCCAGGTGGTTTTCAGGTGGCACGGGAAAGTGAAGTCCTCCTGAGCCCGGTCCTGATCCTGGTCACAGGTCAGTCATAAAGCAGGTATTTTGCCCTGGTGGCCCTGAACCTGTCGAGACCCTCCTTCCAGGTGGCCCTGATCTCTTCTGCACTCATCCCGCTGATGATCTGTTCACGAAGGGTACTGCTGCCCGCGAGCGTGTCGAAATATCCGTTGAAGAACCTCTCCTTTTCCGGGTAAGCCTTATACATTTCGATGATCCACCCGAGGTTTATCTCCGGCTTTGGCACAAGGCCGTCAGCAGTTGCACTGCGAAGGTCGATGCCGTAACAGGTCACGCCGTTGTGCTTCGGGTTTGATGATCCGAAGGAGGGCTTCGGGGTGAAACTGAAGCCTGTGTCGGGTATGCCGGGAGCACCCAGCACCTGGAAGGCAAAGTCGGTTCCCCTGCCGCATGAGAGCACTGTCCCCTCCGAGAAGCAGAGCGACGGGTAGAGATAAACCGAATTCATATTGGGCAGGTTGGGTGACGGGATCACCGGCAGCCGGTACATCGTGTCATGGGTATAGCCCGTACATTTAATAACCTGAAGATCGCATTTGATGCCGCCGGCAAGCCACCCCTCACCGTTGACCATCCCGGCGTACTCGCCGAAGGTCATGCCGTGCACCACCGGAATGGGATGTATCCCGACAAATGAAGTGTACGCAGACGTGTCGAGGATCGGGCCGTCGACATAGAAACCGTTGGGGTTTGGCCGGTCAAGCACTATGTACTGTTTCCCGTTTTCGGCGCATGCCTCCATCACGTAACACATCGTTGTCAGGTAAGTATAGAATCTTGTACCCACATCCTGGATGTCATATACGACCACATCAATGTCAGCGAGGTCTTCAGCCGAGGGCTTCTTCTTTGAAGAATAGAGGCTTACAACCGGGACGCCTGTCACCGGGTCTGTCCCCGAGGTTATCACCGCACCGTCGTCAGCCAGGTCCCTGAAGCCGTGCTCAGGTGCAAAGATCAGCCTTATGTCAATCCCTGCGGAGAGCAGTGTATCAACAAGATGGGTTTTCCCGACCATCGAGGTCTGGTTTGCCACCACTGCAACTTTTTTAACTTCAAGGAGAGGCAGGTACTCACCTGTTCTTTCGGCCCCTGTCGTCAGGGTGATGTCCCCCTTTTCGGCCGAGCAGGCCGTAACAGCTGTAATAATCAGGAGTACCGGGATGATGTATTTCTTCATGTCAGTCTGGTTTCCCGTAAAGATAGAAAAACCGGTAATAAACAGATTCTTCGCCCTTAATTCTTAATTTTGCCGTGATGTCAATCGGAACCTTCATAGCCAGCCGCCTGATAAAGGACCGGAACAGGGGAACTGCCTTTTCAAGACCCATCAATGTGATTGCAATCATCGGCATTGCCCTGGGGCTGGCAGTGATGATCCTTGCGGTGGCAATCCTGACAGGCTTCAAGCAGCAGATACGCGACAAGGTGGCCGGTTTCGGGGCTCACATCCAGGTTGTGAATTTTGACGCCAACCTCTCGTATGAGACAGTTCCAGTCAGCGGAAACCAGCCTTTCGTTTCAAAGATCCGGGAGAACCCCGGGATACGGAACGTCCAGGTCTTCGCCACCAAGGCGGGGATCATCAAGACCGACGAGAACATCCAGGGGGTGGTGCTCAAGGGGATCGGCAGCGACTATGACTGGAGTTTCTTCAGGTCTAACATGGTTGAGGGCGAGACTTTGAGCCTCAGTGACACGGCACGAAGCAATGATGTGGTCATCTCAAGGAAGGTGGCCGACATGCTGGGGCTGAAACTGGGGGATTCATTCTCCATGTTTTTTGTACAGGACCCGCCGCGGATGCGCAAATTCACGATTCACGGGATCTACGAGACCAGCCTCGAGGAGTTTGACAAGACATACCTCTTCTGCGACATAAACCACATCAGGAGCCTGAACGGATGGAGCGATGACCAGGTAAGCGGGTTTGAAATTTTTATAAAGGACTTCGACAACCTCGAATACATGACCGATGTGGTCCGTGACGCAATCGGCTACCGGGTTACCGAGGATGAGGAGCAGCTCAAGGTGACAAACATCCGCAGCCGCTATCCGCAGATATTCGACTGGCTCGGGTTCCAGGACACAAACGTCATTATCATCCTGATTCTTATGATCCTGGTGGCGGGATTCAACATGATCTCAGGGCTGCTGATCCTGATCCTCGAGAAGACCAACATGATTGGCGTTCTCAAGGCGGTAGGGGCTGACAACAAGCTGATCCGCAATGTTTTTCTTTACCAGGCAGCCTGGCTTACCGCCAAGGGGCTGCTTTGGGGCAACATTATCGGTATCGGCCTGGCCTATCTGCAACTGAAGACGGAGATGATCTCGCTGGACCCCTCGTCATATTATCTCAGGAGTGTTCCGATCAACCTTGACCCGGTACATATTGTCCTGCTCAACCTCGGGACGATGATTGCGATCATTCTCATGCTTCTTATCCCATCTCAGCTGATTG
The DNA here is from genome assembly GCA_964621005.1 of uncultured Rikenella sp. Taxonomy (GTDB): domain Bacteria; phylum Bacteroidota; class Bacteroidia; order Bacteroidales; family VadinHA17; genus SR-FBR-E99. The sequence goes on along the minus strand of CAZUIF010000011.1, from coordinate 114,595 downwards.
CCCGCATTACCCCGGTCAAGGCAATCCGATACGACTGATAATCAGATCACTGCAAGCTTAATATTATTAAGCGGACCCCCTTTTAATGCAAATGGCAAATTTTTTCTGCAGGGTTTATTTTATAAATCCGTGCATATCGGATTCAATATAATTTTAATCCCCTGGCAGTAAATATAAGGGTAGGTGAAAGTTGCTCAAACTTTCTTCAGATGGGCATGTCCATTATTCCCGTCTTGTGTGTAAATTGCATGGGCAATGTCTTATTGTATGTCCACAACTGATCCGCAAAAAAACTACGAAGAAACCAGGAAGGAGATCGGGTTTGTCACCCGTAAGGAGGCGACGCTTAATGATTATAAGCGGATCGGCTTCAAGTCGGGACTGGAGATTCATCAGCAGCTGAAAACGAAGAGCAAGCTTTTCTGTCGCTGCCCGGCAGGTATATTCCATGATGACAATGATTATGATGCCGAAGTTATCCGTCATATGAGGCCCACTCTCAGCGAGATGGGGGTCTACGACGGTACCGCACTCATGGAGTTCCGCACACGTAAAGAGATAACATACCGCATCAACAATGAAACGGCATGCACCTACGAGGTTGATGACACCCCCCCGTTCCCCATCGACAGGGAGGCGCTGGAGATAGCCATCAGCATCGCGCTTGCAGCGAAGATGAACATCGTGGGCGAGGTGCACATTACAAGGAAGCAGTATCTTGACGGGAGCATCCCCACAGGTTTCCAGCGCTCTGCAATCATCAGCGTTGAGGGAGAGCTGCAGCTTAAGAACAAGAAGGTAAGGCTGATCCAGCTCAGCCTGGAGGAGGATTCATGCCGTGAGGTGTCGGATATAGGTCATAAGAGGATATACAAGACCGACAGGCTCGGGATGCCGCTTATAGAAACGGTGACTTACCCTGACTGTCTCACACCCGACGAACTGGCCGAGGCTGCCGAATACATAAGGTTCCTTAACCGCAGCACCGGCAGGGTCCGGACCGGCATGGGTGCCGCACGCGAAGACGTAAATGTGAGTTGCGAAGGGGGCAGCAGGGCTGAGATCAAGGGTGTGGCACACATCAAGTGGATCCCGGAACTTTCGCACAACGAAGCATTCAGGCAGTACGCACTGCTGAACATCCGTTCGAAGCTGCAGAAAATGATATCCGATCCGGCTGCATGGACGCTGAAGACAAGGGAAATAACGGAAAAGGAGCAGATGTTTCATTTTGCTCCCGTTCGTGCAGCGCTTGACCGCGGAGAGAAGGTCATGGCCCTGAACCTCCCTGGCTGCCGCGGCATACTTTCCCACTTCACACAGCCCGGACTCATCTTCGCTGATGAGATCAGTGACAGGCTCAAGGTGATTGCCTGCATCGAGAAACCAAATATGACCCATTCTGAAGAGATCGCCGAAGGCAACTTCAACAATCTCTTCCCCGAGGTTGCAATCTGGCTCTCCGCCGGGCCTGATGATGCGCAGATAATCATGTGGGGGCCGGCTGATGATATCCGTACTGCTCTGGAAACAGTTGAAGAACGTATCCGCCTGGCCTTTGAGGGCGTGCCCAACGAGACCCGCAAGGCATTTGAAGATGGAACGACCATGTTCGAGAGGGTGCTTCCCGGTCGTGACCGCATGTATCCCGACACGGATTCACAGCCGATAGCTGTTACCACCGAAATGCTTGAACGGCTGGGCAAGGGGCAGCCGGTTGATGTCTCGGTACGCTTCCTCCAGATGAAGGAGTGGGGTCTGCCCGAAGACACATGGCATTACCTTCTCAGCAAGAACCTGGTTGAGATTATTGAACGGATAGGAAATGACTTCGGGTTTGACCGCCGGGAAGTTGGTATACTGATAGGCCACCGTTTCAGAAGCCTTGACGGGCGCGGAAAGGTGGCAAAGGGTTTCAGCCGCGAAAGACTCTATGACCTGTTTGCCTTCCTCAGGCAGGAGAGTCTGTTACCGCCTGTGGCGAGGATAATGCTTCCTGCCGTTGTTGCGGTGCCCTCGCCCGATTTTGGAGCCATCCTGGCTGCCACCGGGCTCCGGCGTGCTGCGATGGACGAGATCACCGGGGAGATTAAGGTACATGCCGGAAGGTTCCCGGAGATATGCCACAACGGCAACATGGCCGGCATTGAGGACTGGGTGATGGGGCAGCTGCACATGAAGGCGCTCGGAACGGTGAGGCTGTCCGAGGTGAAAAAGGCGGTGTCAGAAATACTTGAGGTTAGAGATTGACTGTTATGGCTGAAGATTTTTTCCAGGGATATAAGGGGGAAGCCCTTGCGGTACTGAAGAAGTTCAACGTCCGCGTATGGGGACAGGCAGACATAGAGACCACCAGGGGTTTGTTCAAGGGCACTGTACTGCCCAGGTCGGAGAACAATGACGACCAGCACATCGTGATCAAGATAGAGAGCGGGTACAATGTCGGGATAGACATATCCACTATTATCCGGATGACGGAGACAGGCTACAACAAGGCCAACTACAAGATCCCCGAAAAGGAGTTTCCGTATTCAGATGACAAGCCCAATGTAAAGCTGTTCGGTACCGGGGGCACGATTGCCTCCAGGCTCGACTACCGCACAGGGGCAGTGATTCCGGCGTTTTCGCCCGGTGAGCTCTATGGCGCAGTGCCAGAGCTGGCTGACGTGTGCAACATACGCACCGAGAAGCTCTTTGCCGTCTTCTCTGAGAATATGGGCCCTGACCAGTACAAGATACTGGCAAAGGCAATCGGCGATGAGATTGCAAACGGCATCGACGGCATCATGATAGGCCACGGCACAGACACCCTGCATCACACGGCCGCAGCGCTCTCGTTCATGGTTCAGGATTCCCCTGTGCCGATAGTCCTGGTAGGATCGCAGAGATCCTCAGACCGGCCGTCGTCAGATGCTGCACTGAATCTCATCCATGCCTCCACGGCCGCCGGGCACGGTGACATCGCGGAGGTGATGGTATGCATGTTCGGCCCCACAAGCGATGAGTACGGTTTCCTGCACCGGGGCACCAGGGTCCGCAAGATGCACAGCTCATACCGCTCAACCTTCAGAACAATAGGTGACATACCTGTTGCAACTGTAAAGAGGGGAGAGGTGAAGCCGATACAGAAGGTATACAACCCGCGGCGGGCTGACCGTAACGTGAAGATCATGCCATACTTCAACGAGAATGTGACCATGATCTATTTCTATCCGCACATGAAGGCAGACATGATCCATTCACTCATTGACAACGGTTACAAGGGGATCATTATCGTAGGAACCGGCCTCGGGCATGTGAACAGGGAGCTTTACCCGGCGCTTGAGCGGGCACAGCGCGAGAATGTGGCTGTTTACATGACCCTGCAGACAATCTGGGGATATGTCCACATGTTTGTTTATGAGACCGGCCGTGACATGATGGCCAAGGGTGTCATTCCGCTGGGCAACATGTTGCCGGAGGTGGCGTGGGTCAAGCTGGGCTGGGCTCTGGGACAGACTGACGACCTTGAGGAGGTCAAGCGGATCATGCTGACACCGGTCAACGGCGAGATCACCGAGCGGGAGCCGTATAACGGTTACCTTGTCTACCAGGGCGGCGTGCCGGAGGTGGAGGAGTTCATCAGGCGGGTGCATAAGTAAAGCAGGCAATAGGCAGTAGGCAGTAGGCAGTAGTGTGGATTTTTGATAACCAGCTTGTTATAGGAAACAATGCTTGAATGTTGATGTCAACACTATTGCCTATTGCCTCTTGCCTGCTGCCTCAATCTCATTCCGTCCTTCCCGGATACACCTTCAGCGCTTCGGCGAGGGTTTCCATGGCATTGCGGAGGTCATCAATCTTGAGGACGTAGGCCACTCTGACCTCGTTCTTGCCACCGCCGGGAGTGAAGTAGAATCCGGTGGCGGGTGCCACCATCACAGTCTGGTTCTTGTAGCTGAACTCCTCGAGCAGCCACTTTGCAAACCTGTCCGAGTCGTCAATGGGCAGCTTCACAACTGTATAGAATGCACCGCGAGGCAGAGGGCAGTACACCCCCGGCATCCTGTTCAGGGCATTGACCATGAAGTCGCGGCGGGCGATATACTCATCATAAACTTCCCTGAAGTATTCCTTCGGAGTATCGATGGCTGCCTCGGCAACAAGCTGTCCCAGCTCCGGGGGGCAGAGTCTTGCCTGCCCGAACTTGAGGGCTGCGGCAAGCACCTCCTTATTGTGGGTTATAAGGGCGCCGATACGAACGCCGCACATGCTGTATCTCTTTGACACTGAATCAAGCAGCACCACATTTTCCGAGATTCCCTCGAGCTGCATAGCCGAGAAATGCTCGGCGCCGTAGCAGAACTCCCTGTACACCTCGTCGGAGAAGAGGAAGAGGTCATGCTTTTTGACGATGTCGCGAAGCTGCATAAGCTCCTCCTTCGAATAGAGCGCACCGGTCGGGTTGTTGGGGTTGCATATCAGGATGGCCTTCGTCTTAGGGGTAATCTTCTTTTCGATATCGGCGATGGGGGGAAGGGCAAATTCGTCCTCTATGTATGACCTTACGGGAACGATTGTCACCCCTGCGGTGGTTGCAAAACCGTTGTAATTTGCATAGAAAGGTTCAAAGGTGATGACCTCCTCGCCCGGGTTGAGGCACGACATGAATGCAAAGAGCACTGCCTCCGATCCGCCGGTTGTGACGATGATCTCATTCTGGTCAATCTCTATCCCGATCTTTCTGTAGCTCCCGGCCAGCTTGCGGCGGTACGACTCGTTTCCGGCAGAGTGGGTATACTCGATGACCTTCAGGTCCATGTTTTTCAGAGCCTGCAGAGCCGCCTCCGGAGTATGGATGTCAGGCTGCCCGATGTTGAGGTGATAAACCTTAACCCCTCTGCGTTTTGCCTCCTCGGCGTAGGGTACGAGCTTGCGAATCGGTGACGCCGGCATCTTACCGGCCTTTTCAGAGATCTTTGGCATATCGGTTAAATTTTATGAAATCCTGATTGTTTAACGCCACAAATGTATTCAAATTCACATGACTGAATCATGATTTTAAGCATTAGCCTGTCCACTTTTTCCATAATGGCGACAAAATATTAATTTTGTCCCCTTGCATACTGAAATAACGGCTTATAAATCAAAACCGCAATTCGCACAATTCGCAAATCGCAAATTCCATGACTGAGATTCCTTCAAAATATGAACCCGCTTCCGCCGAAGGGCGCTGGTACAGCTACTGGATGGAAAAGGGTTTTTTCCGCAGCGTACCTGACGGCAGAGAACCCTATACTATTATCATTCCGCCGCCCAATGTGACGGGAGTGCTTCACATGGGCCACATGCTCAACAACACCACGCAGGATGTGCTCATCAGGCGTGCCCGCATGCTCGGGTTCAATGCATGCTGGGTGCCGGGTACGGATCATGCCAGCATAGCCACCGAGGCCAAGGTCGTTGCTAAGCTGCGAAGCGAGGGTATCGAGAAGAGATCCCTGACCCGCGAACAGTTCCTCGATCATGCATGGGAGTGGACGCACAAGCACGGAGGCATAATCCTCGAGCAGCTCAAGAGGCTGGGGGCGTCGTGCGACTGGGACCGCACTCTCTTCACCATGGATGATGAGCGTTACCGCTCGGTCATCAAAGTCTTTGTTGATCTTTATGACAAGGGCCTCATTTACCGCGGGGTGCGGATGGTCAACTGGGACCCGCAGGCACTGACTGCTGTCTCGGACGAAGAGGTCATTTATACCGAGGAGAAGTCGAAGCTGTACTACGTACGCTATAAGGTTGTGGGTGAGGACAACTACATAATGGTTGCCACCACCAGGCCGGAGACAATCCTGGGTGACACCGCAGTCTGCGCCAACCCCAACGATGAACGTTATGCCCTCATGAAGGGCAAAAAGGTGGTCGTTCCTATGACCGGCCGCGAGGTGCCTTTCATCTTCGACGAGTATGTTGACATGGAATTCGGCACCGGGTGTCTCAAGATAACCCCGGCACATGACATAAACGACTATGAAATAGGCCTGAAGTTCAATCTTCCGAGCATCGATGTATTCAATGACAACGGCACCATCGCCGAGGTTGCCGGCCTGTTCGTTGGCAAGGACCGCTTTGAGGCCAGGAAGCTGGCTGAGGAGGAGCTTCGCCGTACAGGCGCACTGGTGAAAGTGGAGGATTACATAAACAAGATCGGCAGGTCCGAACGCACACACGCAATCATCGAGCCGAAGCTCTCACTGCAGTGGTTCCTGAGCATGAAGGATATTTCAAAGCCTGCGCTTGACGCGGTGCTGAATGACACGGTCAGGCTCCACCCCGACAAGTACCGGAATGTTTACAGGCACTGGATGGAGAACGTGCACGACTGGTGCATCAGCAGGCAGCTCTGGTGGGGCCAGCGGATCCCGGCGTGGTACTACAACAACAACGACTTTGTTGTTGCCGAAACGGAACAGGAGGCACTGGAGAAAGCCCGCAAGACATCAGGAAACAGTGCGCTGACAATGAATGACCTGCGCCAGGATGATGACGTGCTTGACACCTGGTTCTCATCATGGCTATGGCCGATTACTTGCTTTGACGGCATCAACAGGCCTGACAATGAGGATATAAAGTATTATTACCCCTCGAATGTGCTGGTCACCGCCCCGGAGATCCTCTTCTTCTGGGTTGCAAGGATGATTATTGCAGGGTATGAGTACCGCGGGCGTGAGCCATTCGGCGATGTCTACCTTACAGGTCTGGTGCGCGACAAGCAGAAGCGGAAGATGTCGAAATCACTCGGCAACTCGCCGGACCCGATTGAGCTGATGGAGAAGTACGGTGCTGACGGCGTCAGGGTGGGGATGCTTCTCTGCTCACCTGCTGGCAATGATCTTCTCTATGACGACAGTCTCCCGGAGCAGGGGCGCAATTTTGCGAACAAGATATGGAATGCATTCCGCCTGGTGATGTCATGGGAAACGGACGGCAGCATTGAGCAGCCGGCAGCCTCTGCAGCAGCAGTGACATGGATGCAGAACACCATAGACAGGACTCTCTCCGAGATAGAGGAAAACTTCGTCCGGTACCGTATCTCAGATGCGCTGATGCAGGCATACAAGCTCTTCTGGGATGATTTCTCAGGGTGGTACCTCGAGATCATCAAGCCAGCCTTTGGCATGCCTGTTGACGGGAAGACGCGCGGGGAGACCCTGGCAGTCTTCGGGACACTGATGAAGATCATCCATCCGTTCATGCCCTTCATCACCGAGGAGATATGGCAGCGGCTGGCTGACAGGCCCGAGGGCAGCAGTATTATGGTAGAAATGATGCCGCTCCCGGGGCCGTATGAAGCCGGTTTGCTTACCCGCTTTGACACAGTGCGCGAGATTGTCAGCGCCGTACGCGCCGTCCGCAAGGAAAAAAATATTCCGTTGAAGGAGCAACTAGTACTCTGTGCTTCTCCCGGCGCCACCGGGACTGAATTTGACCCGGTTATTATCCGCATGTGCAACCTCTCTGAAATAAGGGTTGTTGAAGGCAAGGTGGAGGGGGCAGCCTCATTCAGGATCCACACATCGGAGTTCTTCATCCCGCTGAGCGACGGTGTTGACCATGAGGAGGAGATCAGAAAGCTGAAGGAGGAACTCGTTTACATGGAAGGATTCCTCGAAGCCGTGCTGAAAAAGCTTTCGAATGAAAAGTTTGTGGCAAATGCCCCGGCAAAGGTTATTGAGATTGAGCGGAAGAAGGAGGCTGATGCACGGGCGCGGATAGCAACAATCAACGAGAGCATCGGGCATCTCAGCCGGTAGCTGCAGCCGGATTATTGTTTTGTGATAGTATAGCTGCCGTTCCCCTGCGGGGTTGCCTGCCAGCCGTCATTGAGAATGAGATGCCAGCCGTCAGCTGAAATATGGTTCCTTTCTATAAGCAGGTCTCTGGCACTCACCCGCAGTGTCCGGAGATCATTGCTGATCAGTGCACCACCGTTTTCAACTGCCAGCCTGCCCCAGTTGTCAGAAACGCGGAGCTTCTCATAGAGCGTACCCAGGGTATCAAGATAATCAATATCCTCAGGTTCGAAGCTGAAGTTGGGGCTTTCCATGTTTAATGCAACAACAGGTCTTTCATTGAATGTTGTCACAATCTTCCGGGTGTTTTCATTGATCATCGCCTCCCGCTCGCTCTCCTCGTTCCTGATGGACTGGATATCATAGTTGAACGCAAGTGATCCGGCAACATCACGGCAGACGGCAGGAAGCGTAACCCCGTAGGCCTCGAGTGTCGCCCTTCCAAGGTCGAAATCGGATGTCTGTATCTGCTTGAAATCAAATCCCTTGTCATTCAGGAGGGTGGCGTAGAGGGCACCGTTGACAAATCCGTATCCGAAGACGTACGAGTTGTTCTGATAGATCCTGTCGAGGTATTCGAGTATTCTTGTCCGTATCTCTTCGGTTCCGGAGTTGCTGAGCTTTATGTAGGTGAATGTTGTCAGTCCCTCGTAGTTTTCGAATTTGTTTTCGTCGGCGATGGCTTCGGGGAAGAGTTCGCGCCTGGCGCCGCGGAATACGAGGGCGTCACGTATTGCCTGGTTGCGGGCCTCGCCGGATGAGCCGATGGCGAAGGTGAGAGCCTTCCATTCCAGCTTGAGGTACAGCCTGGCGTTTTTCTCGTTGAGGTGCCTGGTGCTGAATGTCGAAGGTTTCAGCCCCTTCCTGTCCTGGAAGCAGTGAAAGAGGCTGTGAACGGAGCGGGTGACCATCCTGTAACGGTCCTCGGTATCGGGAAGAGGCACCATGCCGTACTTCACGCCACCGAACTCGATGACATTATTTGTGATGATCCTCTCCTTCGGCAGGATGCCGCTGTAGACACCCTCCTTCTCCTTCAGAAGCCCTTCGTTGTCAGGGAAGTTGGTATAGAGGGTGCGGCTCAGGCCATCGACATAAATAAGCGGACCATAGAGGTTTTCGCCCCACAGCTGGCCGTTGTCCTTATTGCATACTTCTTCAACGGCGGCAAAGTATTCCTTCGCCTTCGCGGGGCTGAACCACCCGATCTTCTCTTCATGCCGGCATGAAGCAAGAAGAAGCAGGACAGATATGAATACCGCTTTCCTCATCCGTTTCGAAACTCAAGGACCAAAAATAGTAAAAATAGAATTACCAAGACCGCAGCTACTTATAAGCCGGGAATCATTAATGATTTTGTTCCTGTGTTTTGCATCTAAAAAATTCTACATTTGCCGTTCAACCAAAAGGAGAAAACGATGAGTAATGACATACTGATGAGCCGGAACGAGCTTGTGCAGTTTCTCAGAAAACCTGCAGACGAGTTTACTTCAGATGATATCGTTAGGTTCATTGAGGCCAAGGGGATCAAGATGGTCAACTTCAGGTATGCAGCCGGTGACGGCAAGCTGAAGTCGCTCAACTTCGTCCCTTACAGCCGCGAGCACCTGACTATGATACTGACTGCAGGTGAGCGTGTTGACGGTTCAAGCCTCTTTTCGTTCATCGAGGCCGGGTCAAGCGACCTGTATGTCATGCCCCGCTACCGCACTGCCTTCGTGAATCCCTTCTCCCAGACACCTACGCTTGAGATCCTTTGCTCATTCTATAACTCTGAAGGAAAGCCGCTTGAAAGTTCTCCGGAATATATACTTCGCAAAGCGATAAAGAGGTTTACTGCCTCAACCGGGTTTACAATAAGGGCCCTCGGGGAACTGGAATACTACGTCAGGTCTTCAAGTGATGCGTTATATCCTCTCTTTGACCAGAAGGGTTACCACCAGTCGAAGCCCTTTGCGAAGTTTGAGGATCTGCGCGTTGAGGCGCTTGAGCTGTGTGCAAGGGCCGGCTGTCACATCAAGTACGGGCACTCCGAAGTCGGAAGCTTCTCGAAGGACGGTGATGATTACGAGCAGCATGAGATAGAGTTCCTTCATGTGCCGCTTGATGAGGCTGTTGAACAGATACTGATTGCCAAGTGGATACTCAGGATGCTTGGTTATAAATACGGTGTGGAGGTGAGCTTTGCCCCGAAGATCACCGTGGGAAAGGCCGGTTCAGGGATGCATATTCACCTGATGCTTGAGAAGGATGGAAGGAACATGATGATTGAGGACGGCAGGCTGAGTGACACCGCCAGGAAGATGATAGCAGGGATTCTTGACCTGAGCAAGGGGCTGACGGCATTCGGCAACACTATACCCACCTCATACCTGAGGCTCGTGCCCCACCAGGAGGCTCCGACGAGTATTTGCTGGGGTGACCGCAACAGGTCTGTGCTGGTGAGGGTGCCTCTCGGCTGGCTGGGAGCATCGCAGATGATCCATGATGCCAACCCTGCAGAGCAATCGGGCAAGGCTGACAGGGTGTCAAGGCAGACAGTAGAGCTCCGTTCGCCGGATGGCTCTGCAGACATCTACATGCTGATGGCCGGGATAGCGGTTGCAATACAGCACGGCCTCGAGATGCCGGGGGCGCTTGAGATGGCAGACAGGCTATATGTAGACTACAACATATTCAGGGAGAAGGATAAGGCTGCAGCAAAGAAGCTGGAGTCTCTTCCCGCATCATGCTGGGACTCAGCCGAGGCTCTTGTCAGCCTGCGCAGTCACTTTGAAAAGGACGGTATTTTCCCGGCAGGTGTAATTGACGCCCTGGCAACAAAGCTTAAGTCGTACAAGGACAAGAACCTCAGCGAGGAGCTCTACGGCAACAATGAAGCCATCGCAAAGCTGGTGAAGGAGTACCTGCACTGCGGGTAGCAGATCTGTCCTGTGGCTGGGGAATGAGCCCCCGGACGGCAGGCAGAAGGCACTGCCGGTATCATTTCTCTGCGGCGTGACTTATTCCCGGCTGATCACCGTTACACATGTTGCAGGTGGCTGCCCTGATGCTTACGTTCAGTTCAAATCCCACAAGCAGGGCCACTGAGTTGAGGTACAGCCATATAAGAATCACCATGAAGGTACCTATTGACCCGTACAGCTTGTTGTACTGCCCGAAGTTGTTGACATAGGCGGAGAAAGCCAGCGAGGTGATGATGAAGAGGCTGGTTGCAACAATTGACCCGGGCGAGATGTATCGGAAGTCCTTTCTGCGGGCTGGTACCAAATAATAAAGTGTGGATATTGCGAAGAAAAGCATCACTATGATGAGAAGCCATTTGAACGCCATGACGATATAAAACACCAGGTTCAGTTCCAGTACCCCGATATCTACAAGCCTGTTCACCACCAGGCGGCTGAGTATTATCAGTGCGCTGGCGGCGGAGAACATAATCAGGATAAATACCAGGAGGAAAACTGCGATTTTCCGCTGCTGGATCCATGAGCGGCTGGCAAAGTCGTGCACCGAAACGTTAAAGGCGTGCATCAGCGCATGAATACCGTTGGTTGAAAAGATAATGGTGGCAAAGAACATCACAATGAGCAGGGTTCCGCTGCGGTTCGTGATTACGTCGATGATTGTCGTTTCAAGCATGTTGAAGGCAGACACGGGCAGGAAATTCCTGAAGAGCTCGACAAGCTCGGTCTGGAAGTTGGGTATGGGCACGAAGGGGATCAGGGTAAAGAGGAAGATTGTTGCGGGCAGGAGTGCCATCAGCATGTTGAAGGCTATTGATGAGGCCCGGGTGACAAGCACCCCCCGGCCGAACAGTCCCTTTGCGATAAGTTTTGCGACAAGATCGAGCGGAGCTCCGTCAAAACCGGGGAGCACAAGCTTCCTTATCCTGTTTGTTTTTGCGATCAGCGTTTCCCTGGCGCTCATAAAAGTGTTTCAATAGGCTTTCAGGCTCATATCAAGGCTTTTTATATGGTGGGTCAGAGCCCCTATTGAAATGTAGTCAACGCCGCACAGCGCATAGTCCCTCACGTTTTCAAGCGTGATGCCTCCCGATGATTCGGTCTCCGTCCTCCCGGCTATCAGTGCCACGGCTTCCTTCGTGTCAGCGATATTGAAATTATCAAGCATTATACGGTCAATACCTCCTGCTTCCAGTATCTCCCTTACTTCTTTAATATTGCGTGCCTCCACTTCGATCCTGAGGTTAAGCCGTTTCTCATGAAGGTAATCTTTTGTACACCGGATAGCTGCCGTGATACCGCCGGCATAATCGATGTGGTTATCCTTCAGCATGATCATGTCATATAGGCCCATCCGGTGGTTGACACCTCCCCCGGTACGTACTGCCTCCTTCTCCAGGGTGCGCATTCCCGGTGTGGTCTTGCGGGTATCAGTTATCCGTGCGCGGGTGTCACTTATCTTTTCTGTATACAGGGCAGTTGAAGTAGCTATGCCGCTCATCCTCTGCATAATATTCAGCACAAGGCGTTCGGCACGCAGTATCGGCTGAACCTTACCGGCCACGGTGAGGGCGATATCGCCGTACTTCACACTGTCGCCGTCATGCAGAAGTATCTCCACTCTGAGGGAAGGATCAGTGACTGAGAACACTTCGCGTGCAACGCGAAGGCCGGAGATGATGCCGGTTTCCTTTATGAGCAGCCTGGCGCGGCCTTCGGCTTCAGCAGGGACTGAGGCAAGTGAACTGTGATCACCGTCGCCTGTGTCTTCGGCAAGGGCATTGATTATGAACGACCGGAGTTCGTTTTCACTCATTGTCAGCTTCGATCCTAATCTGGTGAATCAGGGGATTGCCGTCAACTTTTTTCAGAAGGAAATATACGCGGAATTTGCCCTTGTCGGTTTCAAGGTTTGCTATGGCGTACTGTGCATCGCCTCTTGCGCCCTGGTGCCTGATGACGAATTCACGGGAGCGGTAGCGGCTGAAGAAATCCTTGAGTATTGTTTCAGCCACGCTCTTGCTGTAAAAGTCCTCCTTCCCCGGAAGCACGAGTTCAACTGTGCTGTTGAGGTACCCGGAGAGCCCTGCGGCGCTTCCAGAGCGGAAGGCGGTGGCGATACCTGCCGGTATCCTGGGCTGATCCTGGGCGGCAAGCAGGAATGCAATGGTGAGCAGCAACCCTGACGTTACCATAATCTTTTTTCTCATTTTGTTTCCTTTATGCTTTACATCTAAGGACAAAGCAAATTTAACCAAATATATCAAAAACCGAACCACTTTTAATTATAGCCGGGCCGCCCTTCTGTAAAGGCCTTAATTGCTATATTTGCCTTACTCAACAGAAACAGGTGGAAAAATGAAGCTGGCGCTGCTGCTGACGGGCAAAACGGATCAGCCATGGGTACGTGACGGGGTGGCGGAATATGAGAAGAGAATCTCAAAGTACGGACGCCTCGAGATCATCACCCTGCCGGATGTAAAGAATCCGGGCAACCGGCCGGCTGACTGGGTAAAGGGAAAGGAAGCGGAAAAGATGCTGGCACAGATAAAACCTGATGATCATGTTGTGCTGCTCGATGAGCGCGGGAAGGTTTTTTCAACCCTTGAAATGGCCGGATGGCTGAGAAAGGCGATGATGCTGCCGGCAAAGAGGATACTGTTTGTGGTTGGCGGACCTTACGGTTTTGATCAGTCAGTCATGGACAGGGCAGACCTTATGCTGTCACTGTCGAAGCTCACCTTCTCACACCAGGTGGTACGATTATTGTTCGCTGAACAACTGTACAGGGTGCTGTCAGTAAATGCCGGTGATCCCTACCATCATGAATAGCCCTATGTCTGAAAAACTGAACAACCTCAGGACTGTTGCCGCCGCCCTGCTTGTTGCCGTAATACTGGGTGCTGCTGCCGATATTCTTTATTTCAGCAACCTGGAATGGCGTTTGCGGACGGCACGGACAGATGCAAGGCTCTCCTCGCTCGAGAGGGAGGCCGAACGACTCCTGGAGACGGCCGGGGATGAGATCGGTGTATCAGGTGATCCTTCGGTCCTGTTCAGGAGTTCGCTGGGAAGCAATGCCCTCAAAAAGGGTATCACCCTCCTGGTATACAGTGAGGGGCGTATCGCCTACTGGTCTGACAACAGCATAGCATTTCCGGTTATCTACGAAGCACATTTTGATGAACACAAACCGGTATTCTACAGCAACGGCTGGTTCGTCCCGGTACACAGGGAACTTCCGGGATATGAGATGCTTGCCCTGATCAAGGTTTACCGGCAGTATCCGATAGCCAACAATATTCTTAAAACAGGTTTCCCGGAAACATTTCCGCTCCCTGAAGAGACCAGGATTACCTTTGACCCTTCCGCTACTGACTTTACTGTTCTTGGATCCGAGAATGAATACCACTTCGGGCTGCTCTTTCCTGACAGGAAACCCAATACCGTCTTCATTGCGGTACCGGTGCTATTATGGATGACCGTTCTGTTCCTGCTCACCAGGGCTGTGATCCTTTTCGCCGCTACGGTTGACAAAAGGCAGAAGAAGCTTCCGGGCCTGGTAGTGGCATTCTGTTCGCTGCTTGCTGTTTACCTGATCATACTGCTTACAGGATTGCCGCCGTCGGTCAGTTCGACAGGGCTCTTCTCTCCGTTTCACTGGTCGGCAGGCTGGCTGTTACCGACAGTAGGGCATGTGCTCCTGTTCGGGGTACTCATCCTCTCGGGGATAAGGTACGCATTCAGGAGCGGCAGGTTCGGGTCACCGTGGAACGGCAAGGGAATAATGAGGCCTCTTGTGCCGGGTGTCACGATGGCTGCCGGATTTCTTCTGTTTCTTTTGGCTGAGGCCTATTTCAGGGACCTGGTGCTGAACTCCGCCATAAGCTTCGAAGCATTCAGAATCCTTGACATGACGTTCATGAGCCTTGCAGGCATAGTATCGGTGATGATACTGCTCACTGTGCCCGTGATCCTGTTCATGCGCGTATTCAGGATGATGAAGGAGTGGACTCTGCGGGAAACACTTTTCCTCATGGCAGGAGAGCTGGTTATTCTTCCGCTAGCCTGCCTGCTGGGATCTGACTGCAACGGGTGGAGCATACTGTGGGTCCTGGTAATGCTGGCTGCAATACTTGTCTGGCAGAGAAAGGCCTACTCCGAGGTTTCCCTCACGATCATCTTCTCCGTAATTACGGCCATGCTCTCCACTGCCCTGATAATCAGGTATTCCATTCTCAAGGAAGAGAGAAACATGAAGGTTATGGCTATCTCGCTTGCCAGTGACAATGATATGGTGGCTGAGGGCATGCTTATTGACATGTGGCCTGCACTTGAAGGAGACACAGTGCTTGCAGGCCTGGTGAAGAAGGAGAATATCACCCCTGCCGATATAAATACAGTCTACCGGTACCTGGAGGACGGCTATTTTTACGGTTACTGGGAGAATTATGACCTGAACATAGTCATTTGCAGGAATGATTCACCGCTCTCGCTGGGATCGACCGGTTCAGAAGCAGCAAGCTGTTTTGACTGGTTCGACAACAGGATACGGAACGAAGGCGATACGATAACACAGACCGGTTTTTACTTCATGCGTAACCGTACCGGCCGGGCATGGTACCTGTCAAATATCATGTACGAGGTTTCTCCCGGACTGACAAACGGTCTCTTCATAGAACTGGTGAGCCATATCGAGACCTATCTGGCCGGTTACCCTGAGCTGCTGCTTGACGGCGGCCATCAGCGGTTCTCAATGCTGAAGGACATCTCATATGCAAAGTACAATAAGGGTACTCTTGTACTGAGGTCGGGTGAATACCCTTACGACACCTCCATTGCTGAAGGACAGTCGGAGAGGGAAGAATACAGGTTTGAGGATACACGTGACTACAGGCATCTGTACTATACCCTCGGTGACATGACGCTTGCAATTTCAACCGCAAAGGTAAAACTGCTCGACAGGATAATCACTTTCGGGTATCTCTTCATAGCCACCCTTATCTATGTGATAATCCTGCTTATCATCTTTACCCTGAAGCCTGAGGAGATACTTAAGACAGATACCTTCCGGAGGAAGCTGCAGCTGTCGTTTGCTGCGGTTCTGACAGTAGTGTTCATCATTGTCATTACGGGTGCACTTATGCTCAGTACCAGGCAGTTCCGCAACAACCATACGAGGATCATCCGTGAGAAGGCCTCTTCACTGGCGATAGAGCTGGAGCACAAGCTGGCTTCGGAGGATACCCTTGAGGCGGGATGGCAGGCCCCTGATTACCCGACGCTGAACCATTTGCTGGTAAAGTTTTCAAATGTCTTCTTCACCGATATTAACCTCTATTCGCCTACAGGGAGGCTGATAGCCACTTCCAGGCCCGAGGTCTTCGCCCGCAAGCTGGAGGGGAGCATGATTGACCCGGTTGCCTTCGGGGTACTTACAACCGGCGGAAAGGAAGAGTACATAGGTACCGAGACGATCGGGAGGCTTAACTACCTGTCAGCCTATCTTCCTTTTTACAATGAGGAGGGAGGGCTGCTGGCCTATCTCAACATACCCTATTTCGCCATGCAGGATCTGCTGGCGCGGGAGACGACAAACCTGATAGTCACCCTTGTCAACTTTGCACTCCTTTTTCTCCTTATAATGATGTGGGTAGCTGTGTTCCTCAGTGAAAGGATAACGAGCCCGCTCTATATGCTTCAGCATGCTATGGCTTCAGTAGGATACGGGAAGAAGAACGAGCATATCAGTTACGGCGGCCGCGATGAGGTGGGAGAGCTGGTAAAGCAGTACAACCGGATGACCGATGAGCTGGAGGAGAGCGCAGACAAGCTTGCGCGGACCGAGCGTGAAATGGCATGGCGCGAGATGGCCAGGCAGGTTGCCCATGAGATCAAGAATCCTCTCACCCCGATGAAGCTCAACGTTCAGCAGCTGTTCAAATCATGGAACGACAAGGTTCCTGATTTTGACAGGAGGATCAAAAATTTTACCGATAACCAGATCGAGTATATTGAGAGCCTGTCAAGCATAGCCTCGGCCTTCTCATCCTTTGCCAAACTTCCGGTAGCAGAGCCCACCGAGGTTGATGTCATCGCACAGCTGAACACCACTCTTGCAATGTTCGGCAATGCCGAAAATACAAGGGTCATCCTCGAAAACGGAAACATAGGCAGTGCGGTAGTGATGGCCGACAGGGAACACCTTAACAGCATTTTTTCAAACCTCCTCAAGAATGCCATTCAATCAATCCCGTCAGGGAAGACAGGTGAGATCAGGATTGTGGTCACCGCTGCCGGCAACCGTGTGAAAGTAAGATTTATTGACAACGGGATAGGTATTCCGGAAGAGCTCATCCCAAAAATGTTCACTCCTAACTTTACGACAAAATCTTCAGGGATGGGCCTCGGGCTTTCAATAGTCAAGCGGTATGTCGAAGGTGCCGGCGGAAAGATCTGGTTTACAACCGAGCCGGATAAGGGGAGTGTCTTCTCG
The DNA here is from genome assembly GCA_964621005.1 of uncultured Rikenella sp. Lineage (GTDB taxonomy): Bacteria > Bacteroidota > Bacteroidia > Bacteroidales > VadinHA17 > SR-FBR-E99. The sequence continues at coordinate 97,304 of CAZUIF010000011.1, read as the reverse complement.
GTTGAGTTTCCGTTGCTCTACACTGTTTAGTCTCAATTTACACCGGGCTCCTAAAATATTCTGCACGATTTGCAGTTTTATTAAGGTATGTTGGATAACCAGACATTTAAAATGCCCCTTTTCTGCCGTCGCATATCCGGGAGGTATCTTCTGATCATGGCATTGATGATATCATGCGGGGGTATTTTTGTTTCGGGGCAGACACCCCTGCTTACCGGACAGGTAAACAGCTACGCAAAGGTCACTGCGGTGGGTACTGACTACGTCATTGTGGATGATGCAAGTGAATTTGCCGCGAATGATACCGTTATGGTGATGCAGATGAGCGGTGTCAGGATCAATGCAGGCACCACTCTTGAGGGGAACTATCAGAATGTGATCGGTTATCCCGGCAAATATGAAATAATCATTATTGCTGCTGTCAATACCGGGACGGGGAGGATAGATTTCACCCGCGTGCTCCTGACAAGTTATGACCCCTCGGCGAAGGTACAGATTGTAAAGGTGCGGTCATACCGTGATGCAGTTGTAAACACACAGCTCTCCTGTCAGCCCTGGGATTCAGCCACTGTAAGGGGCGGTGTGCTTGTGTTCATGGTGAAAGGGGTACTGACCCTCAACGCTGACATAAATGTCACCGGGGCAGGATTCATTGGAGGTATTGTTTCGCAGGGCAACGGTCTCTGCCAGGTTTCTGATGACAGTCTAAGGTGGGAATCATACAGTATATGGTCACATGCAGCAGGGTACAAAGGTGAGGGTATCGGTCTGAAGACAGCGGCCAACCTGTCGCTTTACCCGGATTATATGAAGGGCAAGGGAGCCAATATGACCGGTGGCGGCGGCGGCAACGGGCATTTCTCCGGCGGCGGCGGCGGAGCCAACTACGGTGCGGGCAGCGTTGGTGACCAGGAGATGGCGCCTGACGTGTGCGGCGGGCTCTATCCCGGCGGACGCGGCGGGTTCACAATTTCAAGTTACCCGACGCTCAACACGGGTGTATATATGGGTGGCGGCGGCGGCGCCTCGGTTTATCTTACAACACCTACCACCTCGGCCGGTGCCAACGGCGGGGGGATTGTGATAATACATGCTGACACCATTGTCGGCAACGGCAGGATCATCACTGCAAGCGGCGCAGCGGCTAACAACAATACGGCTGCAAATGCCGGCGCCGGCGGTGGCGGGGCAGGGGGATCTGTTATAATCAGTACCCGTTATTTCTCATCGGCACCGGTACTCTCCGCTGACGGCGGGAAGGGTGGCAACAGTGTCAACCAGAACGGTGCAGGCGGCGGCGGTGGCGGCGGTCTTATATGGACCACGGGCGCCTTCGCCGGAACAGCGACAGTTGCAGGCGGGCAGGGAGGAACTCACAGCGGCGGTGATCCCAACCGTGACGGCTTTGCAGGTCTTATCCGAAATAATCTTAACCTCCCCCTGAACGGATTCCTCTTCAATGAGATATATGTATCCGGCAACCAGAACCAGCTTGACTCGATATGCGAGGGGATGATACCCCCGAAGCTCACCGGCACCCGTCCGGCCGGCGGCAGCGGCACCTACACCTACCAGTGGCAGAAGAGCTATAACAACAGCACCTGGTCTGACGAGCCCGGGACTTCCATTGACTATACCCCGGTTGCCTCCGAGACAGCCACCCTCTGGTTCAGGAGGGTTGTCAGTGACGGCGCAGGAATCGTTGACAGGAGCCTGCCGGTACAGATAATCGTGCACCCCCGCATTACAGGAAATATTGTCGGCACAGACACCACACTCTGCTACAACATGAATCCCGGGGAACTTTATCCTCTGAATTCAGGCCCGTCGGGCGGCAACGGACTCTTCTTCTACCAGTGGGAGCAGAGCCCTGACAACATTGCATGGAGCAATGCTGCCGGCGCGGGCAATGCCGCAAAATATGATCCCCAGGCTCTCACCGCAACCATGCACTACCAGAGGGTTGTCAGTTCCGGTGCCTGTACTGACATCAGTTCACCTGTCACAGTTACGATACTGCCTGCGATCACCGGCAACACCGTGACAGCAGATCAGACTATCTGTGAGGGTACGCTCTTCAGCAACCTTTCAGGCAGCACTCCCGGCGGCGGAGCAGCTCCGTCATTCACATACCAGTGGATGAGCAGCCCCGACAATTCCACCTGGGCAGCTGCAGCCGGCACTAACAGCGGAATCAGCTATGATCCGCAGAATGATGCACCGTCGACAACATACTACAGGCGAACCGTTTACAGCGGCCCGTTGAATACATGCCAGTCGGTCAGCAACACAGTGACACTGGTATGTCACCCTGCTATCACGAACAACGTGATCGCTGCTGATCAGACAATATGCGAGGCTACGGCGCCCGCAACGATTGACGGGACTGTTCCGGCAAACGGCGCCGGGGCCGGCACCTATGCATACCAGTGGATGAGCAGCCCCAACGGTGTCACCTTCAGTAATATTTCGGGCGCTGCCTCGGAAGACCTCCCCGGTACACCACTGACGTCAGGGATATGGTACAGGCGTGTGGTGACCTCCTCGGCCTGCACCAGCACAAGCAATGATGTACGGATAACCGTTGACCCGCGCATAACCGGCTTTGAAATAAGCCTCCCGGCGCAGGACCATGATACAATATGTACCGGCACGGCCCCCGGAATTCTCTCCGGTACTCCCGGCGGCGGACTCGGGACATTCACCTATGCGTGGGCATCCTCAACAGATAACGTAAACTTCACCACTCTTTCATCAACTGCCGCTTCATACCAGCCGGGCAATCTCACGGCAACAACCTGGTTCAGGAGAACCGTCACTTCAGGTGCATGTACGGAGAGTTCCGTGTTCAGGATAACCGTCCTTCCGCAGATAACCGGCAACACAATCAGTGCTGACCAGACTGTTTGCAACACCCAGGCACCGGCATCACTGACTGGCAGTACGCTTGGAGGAGGTGACGGCAAATACCGCTATCTGTGGGAAAGCAAGGATTCACAGTCGACTGACTGGGTCACAGCATCCGGCACAAACAATGCATCCGCATACCAGCCGTCGCTCCTCGGCGAAACCACACAGTTCAGAAGAAATGTATTCTCCGGTGAGGACAACTGCTGTATTTCCGTCTCTGCACCCGTAACCGTGTCTGTAGACATCATGCCGGTAAATATCAGTGCAGGAGAGACCAGGACACTGCTCCCTTACCAGTTTGCAGCTGTACTTGAAGGCTCATTTGAAGGTGAAGGAACCTCAGTATGGAGTTATGACTTTGACAGCGGGAATGCAGAACCGCTGTTTTCGGCAGCTGACCAGGCAGTGACGGAGGTCAGGAAACTTGAGTTCGGTGACAATACCTTTATTTTCTCAGTTTCGAACGGCAAGTGTATTGCTCCTGCAGTTTCAGTGACGCTGACCGTCCCGAAACTGACAATTCCCCAGGGTGTCACCCCGAACAATGACGGTATTAATGACTACTTCAATATAGAGGGGCTCGAGTTCACACGAAACGAGCTTGTGATCATCAATACTGCAGGGGCGGTTGTTTACAGGGCTGATAATTACCGCAGCGATGATCCGGTGGGTGCATGGACCGGTCTCGACCTGAACGGCAGGGAGGTGCCTGAGGGGACATATTATTACCTGCTGACGATCAACGGGGCACAGGATCTGGATGTTCCTTCCTATTCGGCTCATATCAGCGGATTTCTAATTCTCAGGAGATAAGATGAAGAGAAGCGTATACATATTGGTTCTCTTTTCCCTTGTGATGACTCTGAAGGTGGATGCCCAGCAGGTGCCCATCACAAGCCAGTATCTTACGAACGGTCTGGTGATTAATCCTGCATATGCCGGCACCCGCGAAGCCCTGAGTGCCAATCTCTCATACCGGAAGCAGTGGGCCCGTATCACCGGCGCCCCTCAGTTCCAGACACTGTCACTGCACAGCCCGGTAAACAAGAAGGAGAAAGTATCGCTTGGTCTTATGGCTGATTACCTGACCTATGGCGTGACAAAGGACGTGGGTATCTACGCTTTCTATTCGTACGCCGTCAGGATTGGCAAGGGGAGGCTGTCAATGGGTCTGAAGGGGGGATTTGACCTCAGCAACACCAACTACAACAACCTGCAGTTTCCTGACGGAAATCCCGCTGACCCTCTCCTCTCCGGAAATATGAAATACACACTTCCCAATATGGGACTTGGTTTCTATTACTATACCGATAAATTCTTTGCAGGGCTGTCGGTTCCTTCACTTCTTACCTACAGGAGAGACGAGACTGACGAATTCAGGGTGAGTCCTGATTACAGGATGTTCCGGACCTACTTCACCACCGGTACCATCCTGCAATTCTCCGATGCCTTCAAGGTCAAGCCGTCGGTACTTGTCAGGTATTCGATGCAGGAGCCTCTGGAGGTTGACCTTAATGCCAACCTGATTTTTGCTGATATGCTCTGGGTGGGCGGGTCCTACAGGATAGCGGAGAAGGCGGCGGTGGCGCTGCTTGACCTGCAGATCACCCCGCAGCTGAAAATAGGGTATTCATATGACTACCAGATGGGTCATCTGAACAATTATACTTCAGGGACACATGAAGTGTCACTGAGATATGAATTTGCCTTTGCAGTAAGTGCAACATCGCCAAGGTATTTCTGATGCAATGAGGAGAATTCTGAAACATATTATAATCACAGTGCTTGCACTTTCAGGTCAGTTTGCGCTTGTCAGCGGGCAGGCCAGGGGAGCCTTTGAGGTCACCCATATCTCAAAGGTTTCGTCATCGTCAGATGATATGGCCCCGGTGATAATGAGTGACGGCATCCTCTTCTGTTCGAACAGGAAGACCAATCCGTTCCTTACAAAGAAAAACCTCGAAGGAGTCAGGCTCTATGAGCTGTACTTCGCCCCCTTCAATGAAGACGGAGAGCTTTCTTCGCCTGCCCGGTTCGCACCGAACCTTGTCAGGGATGCAAACATTGGGCCTGCCTCAGTAACAACTGACGGCACCACCCTGTATTTTACCAGGAACAACAGTGAAGGACGCGGCCTGAGAAAGAAAGAGCCCAACAGGCTCGGCATTTACACCGCAAAACGTTCCGGCTCACAGTGGACCGATATAACTCCCTTTGAATACAACAATCCGGATTACAACCTTTCATTCCCGTTTGTATCTGCTGACGGCAGATACCTGTTCTTCTCCTCGGACATGCCGGGAGGGCAGGGACGGTATGATATTTATATGAGTGAAAATATCGGGGGCCGCTGGTCAGCGCCGGTCAACCTCGGTTCTGTGGTGAACAGCAGCGCTTCAGAGATATATCCGTTTCTGCACAGTTCCGGGAGGCTCTATTTTGCCTCTGACAGAACAGGTGGCATGGGAGGGCTTGATATATGGTATTCCAGCCTGGCATACGGGAACTGGACAAAGCCGGCAGCACTTGCTGATCCTGTTAACTCTGAAGCTGACGACTTTGCATTTTATGCCGCCCAGGGCGGGATGCAGGGTTATTTCGCCTCAAACCGGCGCAACTTCAATGATGATATTTACAGTTTTGCCTCTACAATAATAAGGTGGTCGCATTGTGATTCAATCCGGAAAAACAGTTACTGTTTTGAATTCATAGAGGAGAATGCCCTCGGGCAAGACACCCTGAGAACCGGATACCGGTGGGAGTGGGACTTCGGTGACGGCACAAGGGCGGCAGGAATCACTGCCGAGCATTGCTTCAGCGGCCCGGGCGTCTATGACGTCAGCCTTGACATGGTAAACCTGATAACGGGAGGAATTGAAAAGAGGCAGGCATCCTATGAGCTGGAGATTACAGATATTGAACAACCTGTCATCACCTGTCCTGATACTGTCAGGGCCGGGGAAACGATGATCCTTAATGCCGGTGCAACCTGGCTGCCAGGGATGACCATAGACCGGTATTACTGGAACTTCGGAGATGAGACTGTTGCAACCGGGCTTGAAGTGTCAAAGGTATTTGACCTTCCCGGAAGATATAATATACAGCTGATAGTCAGCTCTAAACCTGACGCCGGGGGAGTAGTGCGTGAGGTGTGTGTCTGCAAGGATGTTGAAGTATCAACAAAAGGAAACTGATTATTTGAAGGAGGAAGATGAGAGTTACCCGATTTATATTGCCGCTTTTTGCTCTTGTTCTCAGCGTAGCACCGGCAGGCGTGAAAGCCCAGGAAGTACCGGGCCCGGACGAGAACATACCGTTCCTTATAACCTTTGGAAAGGACGGAGGAATAACGTCATGGGGCGATGACGACTTTTCCCAGACTTTCTTCTTCGCCATACCGAAAGACTACAAGGATCCCTTCTACATAAGGGTATACGACCCTGATATAGGCGGTAAGACTGACGAGCTCAACAACTTCTGGAACACCCGTATGGTCTACTCTATATACGGAGGCAAGGGTTGCTACACCAATCCTGATGCAAATGGCATATCACCGAAAGGTAATTACAAAAGCGGTACGCTCCTGGCAACGCGCACATTCGGGATGGACAACAAGCTTGACGAGCGATGGTTTACTTTCGGTCCGTTCAACCCTGCCGACGGTGAATATTATCCCAAATTCCTGAGCAATATATTCAAGATCGTATGTGACGGCGTCTCCGGCGATGACGGGAACCTTTACAGGTATGCAATATCAAGGAGACCTGACACCAATGTTCCGATTGACGGGGCAAACGCATTTACATATGAATACACATTCAGGATGTGGAACAACAATGACACCTCATTCGTTTCCCATATCTACCCGTTTATTGACAGCGGTTGTGTCTTTGTCCAGACGAGAAACTTTGACTGGGACAATGACGGTGATTTCATGGTTGTCTCAGTTGTAAAGAAGGGAATGGATCTTCCCATTTCGGGAGAGGATGAATGGATAACCTCCAAAATCCCCGTCGAGGAAGCCGAGATTGGCAAGTCATTTGACTTCCGTTTTTATAAGAGGAGGGGAGACCTGGTCAAGAACAACAATGTGGTTGTTTCGGTACAGAACCAGTACGGTGAGAATCTTCCCTTCTTCAGTGCACCGATAGGGGGGGTGCCCGTTTACAAACCACGGATTAAGGTAGTACCCAAGAAATAATCATGCCCAGGAGCCTCAGACTTTCAATTGCAGCATGCTGTACCCTTATTGTACTGATTCTGCATCCTCTGGCGTCATTTGCCCAGACTTACAGTTTTCGGACGTATGATGAGTATACCGGTCTGCCGGGAAGCTATCTCAGTGTAATCGGGCAGGACAGGAACGGACTTCTCTGGGTGGGTGTCGACACGGGACTGTACCGCTATGACGGGTTTTCGTTCCATCACATGGCCTTCCCTGACACCCTTCCCAGGGGAAATGTCAGCGCCCTTTACAGCGATGCCAGGGGTACGATGTGGGTGGGGATGAGTGACGGCTCTCTCTTTACATGGAGCGAAGGAAGACCAATGGTCAGGAAGGAACTTGAGGAGACCGACAGGATAAACAGGATCACCGAAAGCCCTGGCGGAAATGTCTGGATAGTAACCCAGACACAGGGAATTTATATTGCTGATTCCGGCAGCGGAGACCGGATCACAAGGATGGAGATGCCGGAGGAGATGACACTGTTTGATGTGGCATTTACCGGTGGTGATGATTTTCTGGCCGCAACCCAGGATAACCTTCATCTCTGTTCCGCCCAGGGTGAGAAGGCAGTAAGCAGACTTACCTTCCCTGACCTTGAATATACATGGGTCCAGACAGTGCTCCGCATGGATGATGACACATGGTTCGCCGGCACCGGCGACAAGGGTCTGTGGATGATACGCCGGAACGGTGACTCAATGACGGCCACTGCTGCCGGAGACACAACCTTCATGAACATGAATATCCCGGCGCTTGCCGCAGGCCGGGGAAGGACTCTGAACGTTGCCACAATGGATGCCGGAGCCTTAAAGGTCTCCTTCAGCAATGACTTCACGGAGATGCATATCACAGGCAGGTACGATGTTGGTTCGGGATTGCCTGACAACAATGTCCGTACCCTCTTCACTGACCGTGAGGGGAACCTGTGGATCGGCCTCTTCAGCAGGGGCCTTGCAGCGGTCACAACAAATGCATTTGCCTTTTACAAGCCTGAAACCAACAGGGAGATAACCTTCATTGGCAGCACAGGCGGAAAGGCGATAGCCGGTACACGGAGCGGATTTTACTATTTCAATCCACTTACAGGCAGCTTTACCGGGTTCCGAAACCTGACAGCAAAAACTGGCGGGTCAGGAATAGCCTCATGGGCAACCGATGACAGCGGAAATATCTGGATAGGGACTGTTAGCAGCGGCATCTGGCTGATGAAGAATGACGGAAGCCTCAGGCAATTCTGGCTATCACGAAACCCGGGACAAAATCATGTAAACTCGGTTGCTGTGGAGGGTCCCAATGTATGGCTTGGCACCAGTGACGGTGTAGTCCTGCTTGACAGGGAGACAGGGACTGAGAAGGCAGTCTATACGACCCTGGAACTGCTGCCCCATAACTATATATCACAGCTGGTTGTCAACCGGGAAGGTGAAGTTCTGGTGGCAACCAAGAGCGACAGGCTCTGCTACGTTCATGTCACGGGCGGAGTGCGTACTGAAGGTATGGTAATGGAAGGCAGCAGGGTAAACGAAATCAGGAGCATCTCCGTGGCACCGGACCGGACCATCGCAGCCGGAACCAACGGCAACGGACTGTTCCTCTTTGCCGGAGACACATTGCTCAACTATACTGAGGCAGACGGTATGCTGACCAATTTCTGTTACAGCGCCATGATCGCTTCTGACGGAAGGATATGGACCGGCCATCAGAAGGGTTTCTCGATAATAAATCCGGCGACAGGCTCGGTGAGAGCATACAGTACCGAGTTCGGAGTGAGAGGCGACTGTCTGCCGAACTCCATAGCCCAGCTGGCAGACGGAACAGTCTGCGTGGGGACCACTGAGGGGGTAATCGTATACAATCCTTCACTGGAACCTGTCGGTGCCGTTGCTCCGCAAGCGGGAATAATCTCGGTTGTCATAAACAATGTTGTCTATCCCTGGCAGGAGAGTTACAGTCTTCCATACAGGAAATCATACAGCATAAGAGTAAATTATGCCGGCATTTTCCTTCGCGATCCGCTTGATGTTGTTTTTCGCACAAAACTTGACAATTTCGACGAAGCGTGGAGTGAGATCACCGCTGACAGGTCAGTAACATACAACCTGCGCGACGGCCACTACCGGTTCAGCGTCGAAGCGCTCACCAGGGATGATCCGGAAAGTGCAACCGAAGCCTCCTTCAGCCTCGTCATCCAGAAGCCTGTTACTGACAGGTGGTGGTTTATCCTGTCGGTGATGGCGCTGATTGCAGGGATTGTTTATATCATAGTGTTACTTCGTGAGAGAGCTCACAGAAAACAGCGTGAATTCCTGGAAAATGAACTTCAGAAGCGTACGGCAGAGGTCTACGAGCAGAAGGAGGAGCTTGCCCAGAAAAACCTGGACATAACCGAGAGCATCAAGTATGCGAAGCGGATACAGAGCAGTGTATTGCCTGATACTGCTCGCCTGGGAACGGTATTCAGGGAGGCATTTGTCTTCTTCCAGCCCCGGGATATTGTAAGCGGGGACTTTTACTGGTTTGACTGGGTTGACAAGGACAGGTTCATCGTGGTCTGTTCCGACTCCACCGGCCACGGTGTGCCCGGTGCGTTCATGTCAATGATAGGAACAGCCCTGCTTCAGGATATTATCACAGTCAAGAAGATTACCCGGCCGTCACAGATACTGCATGAACTGGACCGTCAGATATTTGCTATGCTCAACCAGAACCAGGAGATGGAAGCCTCTCATGACGGAATGGATATTGTCGTCTGCGAATTCAACCTGGTCACACGGCAACTGGTCTTCTCATCAGCAATGAGACCGGTGATACTTGTGATTGACGGTGTTCAGCACTACGTCAGAGGTAACAGGTCGTCTGTGGGAGGTGAATCGGTCACCGAGAAATTCTACGACGACCAGGAATACCACCTCAGGGAGGGGGATCTGGTATTCCTGTTCACTGACGGATACTGCGACCAGTTTGGAGGCACCGGGGGCAAGAAGATGAAGATCAGCCGTCTCAAGACGCTCATTGATGATATCTCCCCTCTTGACGCTGCAGGTCAGCACAGGGAGGTGAAGGATTTCTTCTTCGAATGGATGGGAAAAAATGAGCAGGTTGACGATGTTCTCTTTATGGGGATCAGGGTCTGATCACTCCGGCTTGCAGGTGCCGTTCTCTCCAAGGACAAATATGCACGTGGTTGCGGTGTTGCTTTCATTACCGCTCCTGTCCCTTATCCAGAAATCATAATAGAGCGTATCCTTTGGATTGTAGATCAGGTAAGTGATAGTGACGTCAATGGTCCCCTTGAGTATTTTATTCTGGCCTGTGACATCGAGATAGGGAATACGGTATTCTGAAGGATAGAGCGGATCTGATGGTCCGGCGAGCTCAAATACCCCGTTAGTCTTCCGGTACAGTTTGAAGAACAGGTTGCTCGACGGGTCAGTACCGGGTGTCTGCGGCGGATCAAGTCCCAGGTCACCGTCGCCGTCCTCGAAATAAAAAGTGAGTTTTCCCTCCCTTACTTCATTGCCAAGGGTGTCAGTGGCCCTGTCAAGGGTGAATGCCCGGAACTCAATCCTGGGCTCCGGGGGGAGGGTTTCGATGGGCCCGCATGATACAAGCACCAACCCTGCAAGTCCTATTGCTGTGATAACCGGTTTCTTCATATCCTGTCAGTACTGACGGGCAACAAAAATCACACCAAATGTATCTATTTTTTTCTGAAATAGATCTTAACGGGTGCACCGGAAAGGGGAAAGCTCTCCCGCATCCTGTTCTCAACGAACCTTCTGTAGGGGTCCTTAATGTACTGCGGGAAATTGCAGAAGAATGCAAAGGCCGGGTATGCCGCCGGGAGCTGGGTTACATACTTGATTTTAATATGCTTTCCCTTCAGCGACGGGGGAGGCGTATCATTTATTATCCTGAGCATAACCTCATTGAGCTGTGAGGTGGATATCTTTCTCTGCCTGTTCTCATAAACAGACATGATCAGTTCCAGTACCTTATGTACCCTCTGTTTGGTAATCGCAGATATGAACAGGATAGGGTAGTCAGTGAAGGGAGCTGTCTTTGACCTGATCTCATCCTCGAAGCGTTTGGTGCTGTTCTGGTCCTTCTCAACCAGGTCCCACTTGTTTACCAGGATGATCAGTCCCTTGTTGTTTTTCTGTATTATGCTCAGTATACTCAGATCCTGTGATTCGATCCCCCGCGTGGCGTCAATGAGAAGCAGGCACAGGTCACTCTCTTCTATGGCTCTCACCGACCGGAGTGTAGAGTAAAACTCGATATCTTCCTCCACTTTTGCCTTTTTTCTCAGGCCGGCGGTATCTATCAGGAGGAACCGGTAGTTGAACTTGTTGTAGAGGCTGTGAATTGAATCACGGGTGGTGCCTGCCACCGGCGTGACAATATTTCTCTCCTCGTCAAGGAGGGTGTTTGCGAGTGATGATTTGCCGACGTTGGGACGCCCCACCACTGCCACTTTGGGGATATCTTCGCCAGGTTCATCAACGGTATCCGGAAGATGCTTTACAATTTCGTCGAGCAGGTCACCAGTGCCGCTTCCGTTAGCAGAGCTTACCGGGAAGTAATCGCCCAGGCCAAGCCCGTAGAACTCCGCAGCATCGAGGAGGCGCTTATTGTTGTCGACCTTGTTGACTACAGTGATGACTTTTTTCTTAACCCTTCTCAGCATTGCAGCCACTGCCTTGTCAAGCTCATGGATGCCTGATTCGACGTCTACCATGAAAATGATCACGTCGGCCTCGCTGATTGCCAGCTTCACCTGCCTGTTTATTTCGCTCTCGAAGACATCATCGGAGTTTTCGACGAAGCCCCCGGTATCGATGACGGAGAAATCGATCCCGTTCCATGTTGCCCTCCCGTAATGCCTGTCGCGTGTCACCCCGCTCTCCTCGTTCACTATCGCCGCGCGGCTTTCCGTAAGGCGGTTGAAGAGAGTCGACTTGCCAACGTTTGGCCTTCCTACAATTGCTGCTATCTTGCTCATAAACAATAAAATCTACAGGTATCCAAATTTTTTCAGCATGCGGGGATTGTCACGCCACTCGTGTGCCACCCTGACATACATCTCAAGGAAGACCTTTTTGCCGAGGAATTCTTCCATCTCCTTTCTTGCTGCGGTACCCACCCGCTTAAGCATGGTACCCTTATGGCCTATTATTATCCCCTTCTGGCTGTCACGGGCAACATAAATGACTGCAGCTATACGGTTTATCTCCGGCTCTTCCCGGTAACTCTCTATTTCAACCTCAACCGAATAGGGAATTTCTTTCTGGTATGTCCCGAAAATCTTTCCCCTTATGATCTCAGTGATGAAGAACCTTTCATAGCGGTCTGTCAGCTGGTCTTCAGGAAAGTAGGGCGGACCGACGGGAAGACGGCTGATAATCTCCTTCAGGAGCAGGTCAGTATTGAACCGGCTTATCGCTGACACGGGGAGAACAGGTATGCCCGGAGCCATCTCATTCCACTTCTCCACAAGCTTTTCTAGGTCAGGCTGGTTCGTGAGGTCTATCTTGTTTATCACAATGATCTTTGGCACCGGAGATGTCAGTATCCGGTTAAGGTGCTCTTCGTTCTTCGATGCCGTTTCAACAACGTCGGTCACGTAGAGGATCAGGTCGGCGTCATCCAGTGCGGATTCGACTGATTTCATCATGGCCGACTGCAGTTTGTACTTTGGGTTGAGGATACCCGGGGTGTCTGAATAGACGATCTGGTATCCCTCGCCGTTAAGGATGCCCATGATCCTGTGACGGGTTGTCTGTGCCTTTGGTGTAGTCACAGAAAGCTTCTGGCCGACGAGTACGTTCATCAGCGTCGATTTACCGACGTTGGGGTTTCCGAGGATATTTACAAAGCCTGACCTGTGTTCCATTCTGTGAGGTTATTTCCGGACTTCCGTCCCGGGAAATCCAACCGTCTTCATAGTTTATTTATAGATTCCCCTCTTGAGCATGCTTACCTCCTTCGGGGTAAGGTGCCGCCAGTGGCCACGCTGCAGGTTCTTCTTTGTGAGGCCGGCGAAGCTTACACGGTCAAGTTTCCTGACTTTATATCCGAATTTTTCAAAGATGCGCCTCACCACCCTGTTCTGCCCGGAGTGTATCTCGATGCCTACCTGGGTGTGGTCTTCCATCTCGGGGTAAGAGATTGCATCGGCACTGACAGTGCCCTCTTCAAGCTCCACTCCGCTGACAATTGCCTCCATGTCATGACGGGTGACCTCCTTATCAAGAAAGACATGGTAGACTTTGCGGGCGCCGTAGGAGGGATGTGTGAGTTTTCCTGCCAGATCACCGTCGTTTGTCAGCAGCAGTACCCCTGTTGTTGCCTTGTCGAGTCTGCCTACCGGGTAGATGCGTTCATCTGTTGCATCCTTTACAAGATCGAGGACCGTACTCTCAGCATGGGGATCTTTCACTGTGGTTACATATCCTTTGGGTTTGTTGATGAGTATATAGACCTTTTTTCCAGGTACAAGCTTTTTCCCTTTGTATTCAACGGTGTCAGACGGTTTGACTTTGATGCCCATATCCGTCACTTTCTTCCCGTTGACTGTGATGTAACCCTGTTTAATAAGCTCATCGGCTTCGCGCCTTGCGCAGACGCCGCTGTTGGCGATATATTTATTGAGCCTGACTGACTCGGGTTCAGCCTTCGGGGCTCCCTTGCCTTTTCTGAACTCCCTGCGTGGTCCGGCAGCAGCCCCGGGGGTCACCTTCCCTTTTTTAAACTCTTTTCGCGGCCCGGCCGACTTATTTTCCATCGTTTACTTTTTTCAGGGTGCAAATTTACAACTATTTACCGGTTTCTCCCCGATCTTTTTTGCACCTTTGCATTTTACAAAAAACAGACATTGCATGGCACTGATAAAATCAATTTCCGGCATAAGAGGAACAATTGGCGGCAAACCGGGTGACTCACTTACACCTATTGATATTGTGAAATTTGCCTCTGCGTACGGAACATGGCTCAGGAGGAGAGGAAAAGGGCCCCTGCTTGTTGTCACCGGAAGGGATGCCCGCGTCTCGGGCCCGATGGTTGCGGCGCTGGTGAACTCAGCCCTCAGGAGTGTGGGCATCGATGTCATTGATACCGGGCTGGCCACCACTCCTACAGTGGAGATGGCGGTGACAGGCCTGGGTGCCGGAGGAGGAATCATCCTCACTGCCAGCCACAATCCGGCCCAGTGGAATGCGCTCAAGCTGCTTAATGAAGCCGGCGAATTCCTCAGCGATGCCGACGGCAGGGAGGTGCTTGCACTTGCTGCAGCTGAGGATTTTGATTATGTGACATATGACAGACTGGGAAGGGAGACAGCTGATCACAGCTGGACGGAAAAGCATATAAAGGCAGTGACAGACATGACTCTGACAGACGTTGAGGCCATACGGAAGGCGGGGTTTACGGTGGCCGTGGATGCCGTCAGCTCCGTGGGAGGACTGGCCATCCCCGCCCTGCTGAAGGCGCTGGGGGTTAAAAACGTAATTGAGCTCTACTGTGAGCCTACAGGGCTTTTTCCTCACAATCCCGAACCCCTGCCGGAACACCTTGCCGACATATCGCGGGTGATAAAGGAAAAAGGTGCCCATCTGGGCTTCGTGGTTGACCCCGACGTAGACAGGCTGGCGATAGTCTGCGAGGACGGATCAATGTTCGGTGAAGAGTACACCCTTGTTGCTGTCTCCGACTACGTGCTCAGCCATGTCAAGGGTCCGACCGTATCAAACATGTCATCGAGCAGGGCCCTCCGGGATGTGACTGAAAAGCATGGCTGCACATATACGTCAGCACCGGTGGGAGAGGTAAACGTGGTTGCAGAGATGAAACGCACCGGTGCAGTCATAGGTGGTGAGGGAAACGGTGGAGTTATCTGCCCGGCATTGCATTACGGGCGGGATGCCCTGGCAGGGATAGCCCTGTTCCTGTCTCACCTGGCAAGGGAGGGGGGCAGTTGCAGTGAACTGCGAAAAAGGTATCCGTCCTACTACATTGCCAAGACCAAAATTGAGCTGTCGGGTGATATTGATATGGAAAGGCTTCGTCTTGAGCTGGTTAATGCTTACCCGGAAGCAGCCTTTGATACCCGGGATGGGATTAAGCTTGACCTTCCTTCAGCGTGGGTGCAGATCCGGAAATCAAATACCGAACCTATTATCCGCATCTATGCGGAAGACAAAGGCAGGGAGGAGGCAGAAAAGATTGCTGCCGGAGTGACGGCCATTGTTAAAAATCTGTAAATATTTAGCTGTTAGGTAATATTTAAACAAAATTTGAACGGTTTTTGTTCTCTTTACAGTGGCTTAAGTTAATGAAAGTTAATGTTTCCTTAAAAAGGACTTGGTAGCCTAATTTTGTAATAATTTCGAGGCTTATTTAAACAAACAGACAATTCGGCAGATGAAAAGGACAATTATCATTACCTCAATCGTTGTTTTGCTGGCAGTTATCGCCATGATCGTCATAAGCAAGCTCACAGGCAAGGAAGATTTAAGTTCAATTTTTGCTGAGGTGAAGCGGGGCGATTTTGAAGTTGTTGTTACAACCACCGGGGAACTGCAGGCAGAGGTTTCAACAGATATCAAGGGGCCCGAGGGCCTCGGCAGCCGCAACATGAGATTCGGATCGATCAAGATTTCGGATCTTGTTCCGGAAGGTACCGAGGTGAAGGCGGGTGATTATGTTGCCACTCTCGACCGCTCGAGCGTTGACAACACCCTCAAGGATGAGCTTGACAGGCTTGAGTCATACGAGACTGACCTGCTCAAGAAGCAGCTTGATACGACAATCACCCTTGGCAACCTCAGGGATGACCTCCTTAACCTGAAGTTCAACATGGATGAGGCTGAGATCACCCTGGAGCAATCAAAATATGAACCTCCGACAACGATCAGGCAGGCAAGGATATCACTTGACAAGGCCCAGCGTTCATTTGAGCAGGCTGAGAGCAACTATGACCTGAAGGTCAGGCAGGCCAGGGCCGATATAAGGGACACCGAGCTTCAGGTAGCCAAGCAGCGCCGCAAGGTCCAGGAGATGCAGGAGATTATTCAGAAGTTCGTTATAACCGCACCGTCTGACGGGATGGTTATATATAAGAGAGAGTGGAGCGGTGCAAAACGCAAGGTGGGTTCCGAGATCAGTCCGTGGGATCCGGTGGTTGCAACCCTTCCTGACCTTACTTCAATGATCTCGAAGACATATGTAAACGAGATTGACGTCAGCAAGGTAAAGGCCGGGCAGCGTGTAAGGCTGACTGTAGATGCCTTCCCCGAGAAATCATACACAGGAACCGTTCTCAGCGTGGCCAACATCGGGGAACAGCTTCCGAACACCGATGCAAAGGTATTTGAGGTCATAACCAAGATAGACGGTTCTGATCCGATCCTCAGGCCTTCAATGACAACCGGCAACCAGATCATCACCCAGACTTTTACAGATGTGATTTATATTCCGCTTGAGACGGTATTCGCCACTGCTGACAGTGTGCCTTTTGTATATACGAAGGACGGAACACGGAAGGTAGTTGTCCTTGGCGAGTCAAATGAAAATGACGTTATCGTTGAGCAGGGACTGGAAGTGGGTGAGAAGCTCTACCTTTCAATTCCCGAAGACGGAGACAGGTTCAAGCTTCGCGGTGAGGACCTGATAGCTGTCATCAAGGAGCGGAAGAAGCAGAAGGCTGAGGAAGAGGCAAAGCGTCAGCAGAACAGTACTCAGCGTCAGGGCATGCCCGGCAACATGAGTCCCGAGCAGATGCGTGAGTTCATGCAGAACCTTACCCCCGAGCAGCGCGAGGCAATGCGCCAGCAGCGCGGTGGTGCAGGGCGTGCAGGCCAGGGGCAGATGCAGGGCAGGCCGGCAGGCGGCGGAGCCGATTCCACAGTCAGGGTACAGAGGGTAAGAACACCCAACCAGTAATCTCTTCACACGATTCTGAGGCAAATAACCAGGGAATAACATGTTCAAAAGATACGGACACGACATACGCATCGCCCTTGAGTCAATCCTTTCGAACAAGCTCAAGTCGATGCTTACCGCCCTTGGGATCATCTTCGGGGTAGCGGCTGTAATCAGTATGCTGGCAATCGGCAAGGGAGCGCAGCAGGAAATCCTTGACCAGATCAAGATGGTCGGGGTTAACAACATACTCATCAGTCCCATAGTGCAGGAGAAGGATGCCTCACAGGAGGAAGGGGAAAAGCAGCTGAACAAGTTTTCAAGAGGACTGACCCTTCTTGACGTGGAGGCAATCCGCAGCACGATCCCGGCGGTGAAACGGATCAGTCCCGAAATATCATTCAACTCAACAATTGTTCTGAGCGGTATGCGATATACCGCGAAGCTTGTAGGGGTATCGAATGACTATTTTGACCTTTACAACCTGCCGTTGTCACAGGGGGTCTTTTTCAATGACTACCAGGAGGAATACGGGATACAGGTCTGTATCATCGGAGCCAACATCAGGGCCAAGTTTTTCAGCCAGGTGGACCCGATAGGCCAGTATCTCAAGTTTGACAACGTGTGGCTGAAGGTGATAGGGGTACTTGAAAAGACTACGGTTTCTCTGACAGGGTTCGAGGATCAGGGTGTCAATGTATACAATGACAATGTATACATACCCATCAAAACGATGCTCATGCGTTATCAGAACAGGGCCCTTGTAAACACCAAACTGGCATCCGAGGCAACATCTGTCCAGGTTTTCGGTGGCGGAGGCATGCACGGGAGGGTGGTTGTAAGCAGTGCAAATGCAAGCACCACCAGTACAGAGACCAACTATAACCAGCTTGACAAGATTGTGGTACAGGTGGCTGAAACCGAACAGCTGACCCCTACAACCGAGGTGCTCAGCAGGATGATGCTGAGGAGGCACTCCGGCGTCAAGGACTTTGAGATAACGGTTCCCGAGCTTCTCCTGAAGCAGCAGCAGAGGACAAAGGACATATTCAACATCGTGCTGGGGGCCATTGCCAGTATTTCCCTGATTGTGGGTGGTATAGGCATCATGAATATAATGTTTGCCTCCGTGATGGAGAGGATCAAGGAGATCGGAACCAGGATGGCAATTGGCGCAAAGAAGAAGGATATTGTCGTGCAGTTCCTTTCTGAAGCCGTGCTCATCAGTGTTTCAGGAGGTTTTATCGGTGTTTTCCTCGGGATAATTCTTGCGGTCATGATACAGAAGATAGCGGGCATAACTACAATTGTGTCTTTCTTCTCGGTTGTGGTTGCCTTCGGGGTCTCCGCTGCGGTGGGAGTCATTTTCGGCTATTCGCCCGCAAAGAGGGCTTCGGAAAGAGACCCGATTGAATCACTTCGCTATGAATAATATAAAGATATGAAAAGCATAAAAGCACTTTCCTTACTGATTCTGTTTGCAGCATTTGTAACTGTTCCGGCCAGGCCGCAGGAGGTCAAGCGGCTGACGCTTGATGAGGTTGTCAGGCTTGCCTCGGAGCAGTCTCCCAATGCTCTTATTGCCAAGCACCGTTTCCGTGCAAGTTACTGGCAATACCGCACCTTTGTGGCAGACTACCGCCCGATACTCTCCCTTTCCGGTAACCTGCCTGATTACAGTACAGCCTACAGCAGGGTATGGAACTCTGTTACACAACAGTGGGAGTATGCCTCCACGAACGTCCTCCAGACTTCCGGAAGTCTCTCGCTGGCACAGAACATTGGTTTTACGGGCGGTTCAATATCGCTCTATTCTGATATGACATATGAGAAGAACTTTGAGACAGAAGGCGAGCGGTATATAACGTCTCCGCTGAACGTCAGGCTCACCCAGCCGCTCTTCAGGTACAATGAACTCAGGTGGCAGAAAAAGATTGAGCCTCTCAAGTATGAGGAAGCCCGCAAGACATACCTGAGGGATGTTGAGAACGTTCACATGATGGCCGTCCAGTACTTCTTCAATCTGGCGCTGGCGCAGATAAACAGGGAGATAGCCGAGACCAACATGCAGAATGCTGACACCCTGTACCAGATAGCAAAAGGACGTTACAACCTCGGGACAATTGCAGAAGATGAGCTTCTTCAGATGGAACTCTCGTACCTCAATGCAGGCACTGCCATAAACGAATCGGAGATGAACCTTCGTGACAGGGAGCTGAAACTGAGGTCATTCCTCGGGTTCAACCAGTCGGTCCGTCTTGAGCTCATGATCCCGAGTGAGGTTCCGGAACTTAAGGTTGAAGTAAGTGAGGTACTCAGGCTGGCAGAACAGAATAATCCGGAGCTGATTGCCCTTGAGCGTCAGCTTGTGGAGGCGCAGAGCTCGGTTGCCCAGGCCAGGGCTGAAAAGGGGCTCAACGCTAACCTGACTGCATCGTACGGTTTGCGTGACCAGGATCCTTTGCTTGACCAGGCCTATCAGCAGCCCAACCAGCAGCAGACGATCAGGATCGGGTTTTCGCTTCCGATACTTGACTGGGGACAGGGGCGCGGCCGTTACAAGATGGCAAAGTCGAGTGAGGAGCTGACCCGTGTGCAGGTGGAGCAGTCGCGCAGCGATTTCGAGCAGAGTCTTTTACTTGATGTGCAGCAGTTCAACATGCAGAATGATCAGGTCAAGATTGCAGCCAAGTCTGATACGGTTGCCGCCAAGATGTTTGAGGTTACCAAACAGCGGTTCCTGATAGGTAAGATAGATGTTCTTGACCTGAACAACGCCGACACGAAAAAGGACCAGAACAAGCGTAACTACATACAGGCTCTTAACAATTACTGGACCTATTACTACAACATGAGGGCTCTTACGCTTTTTGATTTCATAACACGCAAGCCGCTGGAAACCGACTACGAAAAGCTTGTCGAATAAGCTGAAATGGATAATGTGAGACTGCCGGTTAACGCCGGCAGTTTTGCTTATTAATCATATGGTTTAAGAAAATAATGTTATATATTTGCGCCTCGTAAATAATTAAGCGATTCACATACAACCATTAAATTTAAAAGAGGATACAGATGCAGAACAAAGGATTAATTTCAGCTCTGGCTATTGCCCTGACCCTTGTTTGCATTTACCAGCTCTCCTTTACGGCGGCTTCGTACAAGGTCAAGAAGGAGGCGAGGGAATATGCGGCAGGTGACCTGAACAAAGAGGTGGCATACATTGACTCCGTCGCCTCCCTCCCCAAGGATCAGTGGGGGTTCCTCGGCAATACCTACAAGGAAGTGCAGACCAAGGAGATCAACCTCGGACTTGACCTCAAAGGCGGGATGAACGTGGTGCTTGAGATCTCCGTGGAGGACATTGTCAGGGCTCTTTCAAATTACAGCACAGATAAGACATTCAATGATGCCATCGCGCTTGCGAAGCAGAAGCAGCTTGGCGGGAGCAATGAGGACTTCATAACTCTCTTTGTGCGCTCCTTTGAAGAGATAGACCCGAATGCCCGGCTTGCAGCCGTATTCGGAACCGTTGAGCTGAAAGACCGGATAAACTTCAATTCAACCAACGCTGATGTTCAGAAGGTGCTCGAGACTGAGACCAACTCTGCTATTGACAACGCTTTCAACGTTCTCCGGAACAGGATTGACCGTTTCGGCGTCGTTCAGCCAAATATTTCCCACCTTCAACCCCGCGGCCGTATCCTTGTTGAACTTCCGGGTGTGAAAGATCCCGAGAGGGTACGTGACCTTCTCCAGGGAACAGCAAACCTTGAGTTCTGGGAGACATATGAGAACTCTGAGGTTATTGGCTACCTGATACAGGCCAATGATTTCCTGAGGTCAGTGATGCCCACGGAGACCGTTGCTGCTGTATCAGACAACACAGCCGGTGCACTTGCTGAAGCCGGCGCTTCACAAGATACAACTGCCACCGGTGAAAAGTCGCTCCTTGATATGGTCAGCAGTGATACTGCAGCCGCAGCGGAGGCTTCCACCCTTGAGGAATTCACCCGCCAGAACCCTCTCTTCGGTATTCTGAGGCCAAACGTTTCACCTGAAGGCCAGCCTGAACCCAGCAGTATAGTAGGTTTCGCCGCAGGCAAGGACACGGCAAGGGTGAATGACTACCTGGCAATGAACCAGATCAAGTCACTCTTCCCCAGGGAACTGAAGTTCTACTGGAGCCAGAACCCCCACAAGTGGGACCCGACCCATACGCTGTATGAGTTACATGCAATAAAAATAACGACCCGTGACGGCCGTGCACCGCTGACAGGTGACGTCGTCACCGGGGCACGCCCCTCAACCGGCGTCACCGGTTCTGACATCAAGGTTGACTTTTCAATGAATGCCGAGGGTGCCAAGATATGGCAGCGCATGACCCGTGACAACATCGGACGGTGTATTGCCGTAGTGCTTGATGACTATGTAAGGTCATATCCGCGCGTTCAGAATGAGATTGCCGGCGGTAACACCGAGATCACAGGCGACTTCACCCTTGAGGAGGCAGAAGACCTTGCAAACATCCTCAAGTCAGGAAAGATGCCTGCTCCGGCACGCATCATCCAGGACACCGTAGTGGGTCCGTCACTGGGTAAGGAAGCTATCAACAGCGGTATGAAGTCATTTGTGATTGCCTTCATCATAGTGCTGATTTACATGATATTCTACTACAGCCGTTCAGCCGGAACAGTTGCAGACATCGCAATGACCGTGAACCTATTCTTCCTGATGGGGGTACTGGTGTCACTGAATGCCGTTCTGACACTGCCTGGTATTGCCGGTATCGTGCTGACGATCGGTATGTCGGTTGACGCAAACGTGCTGATCTTTGAGAGGATCAAGGAGGAACTCCGCGGAGGTAAGGGTGTCAAGCAGGCAATTGCTGACGGTTACAAGGGTGCCTCATCGGCAATTATAGACAGTAACCTTACGACACTTGTCACCGGGGTGATCCTTTACTACTTCGGTACCGGTCCTATCAAGGGTTTTGCCTCAACGCTGGTTATTGGTATCATCACCTCACTCTTCTCAGCGGTTCTTATTTCGCGCCTGATTTATGAGTGGCTTCTGAAGCGGAATGTCCACCTCAAGTTCTCTGCTCCATATACCGAGAATTTCCTGGAGAACATGCATATTGACTTTGTTGGTCTGAGGAAGTATGGGTACATCTTCTCAATATCGCTCTCAATCCTTGCCATTGTCAGCCTTTCAACCAAGGGGCTCAATAAGGGTATAGACTTCACCGGTGGCCGTACATATGTTGTAAGGTTTGATCAGCCGGTTAATACAAGTGAGGTTGCCAACCTTCTTTCGGACGAGCTTGGCGGTGACCCGGTTGTTGTTACATTCGGTTCGGATAACCAGGTCAAGATCAGCACCAAGTACAAGGTTGAGGATCCGGCTGCAACAGATGAGGTCAACGGACTGCTTTACAGCGGACTGAAGGATCTTGTCCCCGGTGTTGACCAGCAGACCTTTATAAGTAATTATATAGTTAGCTCTGAAACAGTCGGTCCCACAATTGCAAAGGACCAGGCTACCAAGGCTATATGGGCAATACTTCTAGCCCTTGTAGGTATGTTCCTTTACATCTTTATAAGATTCCGCAAGTGGCAGTACGGAGTAGGTTCAGTTGTTGCCCTGGCACATGACGTGATCATAGTGCTCGGCCTCTATTCGATACTGCAGGGTATCATGCCGTTCTCCATGGACATTGACCAGTCGTTCATTGCGGCAATACTTACCGTTGTAGGTTACTCACTGAACGATACGGTGGTTATCTTCGACAGGATAAGGGAGTTTCTGCCGCTCTACAGGAAGAGATCAAAGAAGGAGGTATACAATATGGCTCTCAACAGCACCCTGGCCAGAACGCTGAACACCGGTATGGCAACGATCTTCGTGCTGATTGTTATCTTCATATTCGGAGGGGAGGTGATCAGAGGATTTATCTTCGCCCTGCTCTTCGGTATAGTCTTCGGGACATACTCGTCGCTCTTCATTTCAACCCCGGTACTTTATGAAACAACTAAGGGAAGGGATGATGCCGAGGCTCTTTCAGGTGAGACTGAAAAGAAAAAGATAGCCGGTTGACAGTGCACCAGCGGTATTTCACCGCGATGTTACTGACATGATAAAGACGCCGGTTAACGGCGCTGTTGCTGAGGCTGCCCCGAAATAAGGCAGCCTCAGTCATTTCTTGCCGGCCGCCTTATATTTTATCTTATTCTTTGTAACTTTGCCGGGCACAAAAAGCAACCCTGATGGGAACATTGCTCTTCATAAGCGGACAGGAAATAATTATCATTCTGATAGTTATTCTGTTGCTTTTCGGCGCTGACAAGCTGCCGGAGATAGCCCGTACCATGGGCAAGGGGATGCGTGAGGTACGTAAGGCCACTGACGAGATAAAGCGGGAGTTTGACGAAAGCACACAGGATATCAGAAAGGATATCAACGACGTAACCAATTCGGTAAGACGGGACATAAATGATGTTACCAATTCAGTCAGGAAGGATTTGAACGATGTGACCGAAAGTGTGAGGAAGGATTTTGAAGATGCGGCTTCACCACTGACGGATGATATAAATGATACCGCACGTGATATAAACAACGGGGTCAGATGATAAAAGCCTCCGGGATAATAAAGTCTTACGGTGACCTGAAGGTACTGAAGGGTATTGACCTGGAGGTGGCGGAAAAGGAAGTTGTGACTATCGTGGGGGCCAGCGGGGCGGGCAAGACAACCCTTCTGCAGATAATAGGTACCCTTGACAGGGCCGATTCCGGGACAGTACTTATCAACGGCCAGAACCCGGGCCAGCTTTCACAGAGGGCCCTGGCCGCATTCAGGAATAAGAACATCGGTTTTGTCTTTCAGTTTCACCAGCTGCTGCCGGAGTTCACAGCACTGGAGAATGTATGCATCCCGGCACTCATTGCAGGGAAGTCGCGCCCCGAGGCTGCAGCAAGGGCTAAAGAGCTGCTTGATTTCCTGGGGATGAGCGACAGGCTTGATCATAAACCTTCGCAGCTCAGCGGCGGCGAGCAGCAAAGAGTTGCCGTGGCACGGGCCATAGTGAACAGCCCGGCACTGATCCTCGCAGACGAGCCATCGGGAAACCTTGACACCGAGAACAAGAAGGAACTTCACAATCTGTTCTTCAGGCTGCGCGACACCTTCGGTCATACATTCATAATAGTGACCCATGATCCGCAGCTGGCCTCGATGTCTGACAGGACCATAAGAATTAAGGACGGCCTCATCACTCAGTGAGTGAGACCATTTGTGACACAATAAGTGAACATAGTTTTTAAAAATTCGTTATAATTGCAGGGCTTTTAGAGAGAAAATGATTAAACGCACGACAGCAGCTTCATTCTTAATACTGGCAGGAATACTCTTTCTTGGCCATGCTGTTGTACCGCACCATCACCACGGGAACCTTATCTGCTTTGTAAAATCACACTGTACAGACGAATATCCTGCCGGTGACCACGGTTCCAGCCCTGACAGCCATCGTCATGACGGCCAGGAAGGTCCGGACCAGTGTCTGCTGAAAGACCCGGTGATTGTCAGTTCAAACCAGCCTGGTACCGGTTTGAAAATCACTAACATTAAGGGCAGCCAGCCATTGAGTGATAATATTTCAACCTGCTTACCGGCAAATGAACCAGTGCTGCCGGCCACTGATCCGTTGCATTCATTATCAGTGCCTCAGGTCATTTTTCTCTATCACTCCCTTTCATTCCATTCCCCGGGGCTTCGGGCTCCTCCCACTGCTTAAGATTTTAGTATCGGTGCTTGCCGTAATTCGCAGGAAATAAATCTCCTGCGGCATCATTCATTTTTATTTAAATCTTAAACAGAAATCAATATGTACTTCAAATTTTTCCTGGCCTCAGTGATATCACTGCTCCTGGCAGCCTGCAATAACAGCAAGACAGGAGAACATGAGACAGAGCACGAAGACCTCAAGGTGAATTTTACAGTTTACAGTGACAGCCTCGAGCTGTTTGCCGAGGCTGATCCTCTGGTAACCGGCACCGTATCAAACGTGCTGTCACACTTTACAACACTTCCTGATTTCAAACCGCTGCCATCAGGGACAGTGACAATGAAACTGACAGTCAACGGGCAGAGTGTTGAGGAAACTGCTGAGACTCCTCTCCGCAGGGGGATCTACAGTTTTGATGTGACTCCGGCCGGGGCCGGGAAGGGAACGATTGAATTCCTGATCAGGAGCGAAGCTGGAGAATCAAGGATCACTATACCTGATGTGACCGTTTACCCTGATGCCGCAGTGGCAGAAGAGGATGTGGAAAGTAATGCTCCTCCGGCGACAAACACAACGGCATTCACAAAGGAGCAGTCATGGAAGATTGATTTCTCAACCGGTTATGCAGTGAGGGAGCCCTTCGGACAGGTGATAAAGACAACCGCACTGGTTCAGCCTGCACAGGGTGACGAGGCGGTGGTGACTGCCAGGTCAGGAGGAGTGGTATCATTCACCGGGAAGAATATCCTTGAGGGGACGGCAGTCTCGTCGGGCCAGGCATTGCTTACGATCCGTGGAAGCGGCTTTGCCGAGGACAACTCCGCAGTAAGGTTCGCGGAAGCGCAAAACAATTATGAACAGGCGAAGGCAGATTATGACCGGACTGTGCTTCTTGCAGCTGACAGGATAGTATCTGAAAAGCAGTTGCTGGAGGCAAAAACGCGTTATGAAAACGCCGGGTCCGTTTACGAAAACCTGAAGCAGAACTTCAGCCGTACGGGACAGACGGTGACGAGCCCGATGGGCGGATATGTCAGGCAGTTGCTCGTTGAAAACGGACAGTATGTTGAGTCAGGACAGCCTCTGATGGTGATCTCGCAGAACAGCACTCTCATGCTGCGTGCTGAGGTGCAGCAGAGGTATGCCCGGTTCCTGAACTCAATATCCACGGCAACCGTCAGGAGCTCAGATGATGATAAGACGTATACTCTTGAAGAGCTTGGGGGCAAGATCCTGTCAGTGGGTAAGGCAGCCACAGCAGACAGCTATCTTATCCCGGTCAGCTTACAGGTAAGAAATTCAGGCAAATTTGTTCCTGGCAGCTTCGCGGAGGTATGGCTTAGAACGGTTACTGCGGCTGAATCACTCACAGTGCCGAATTCTGCGCTCATTGAAGAGCAGGGTTCCTTTTTCGTGTTTGTGCAGGTCACACCTGAGAAGTTTGAGAAAAGGGTGATTCAAACCGGCGCAACAGACGGGATCAGGACAGAGGTCACCGGCGGCCTGAGGGATGATGAACGCATAGTGACACAGGGTGCGATCCTTGTCAAACTGGCCCAGGCTACCGGTGCCCTGGATGCACATTCGGGTCACGTACATTAAAAGCCGGCAGCCATGATAAACAATATCATTAAGTTCTCACTGAACAACAAGTATCTCATTATACTTCTTTCAGTGGCCCTGGTGGTTTTCGGAGTGAGAACCGCCCTGAACATGGATATCGATGTTTTTCCCGATCTGACGGCTCCCACAGTGGTTGTAATGACTGATGCCCACGGGATGGCCTCGGAGGAGGTGGAGAGACTGGTTACATTCCCGATAGAGACATCTGTCAACGGCGCCACCGGCGTGCGCAGGGTCAGGTCGGCTTCGTCGCAAGGTTATTCATTTGTGTGGGTCGAGTTCGACTGGGGTACTGATATTTTCAGAGCCCGTCAGATAGTGAGCGAAAAGCTCATCACTGTCTCGTCACAGATGCCGCTTGGTGTTGGTCAGCCCGTCCTTGCACCGCAGTCAAGCGTTATGGGAGAAATATTCTTTATCGGCCTTCAGGCCGACAGTACCAGCCTGATGGACCTGAGAACCATTGCAGAATGGAACATCAAGCCCCTGCTGCTCGCAACGGGAGGTGTATCACAGGTGACAGTCATCGGCGGTGACTTCAGACAATACCAGGTGCTGGCCAATCCCGTTAAGATGAATCATTACAGGGTCTCTGTGACTGAACTTGCTGATGTATGCAGGGGTATAAGCCAGAACTCAACGGGCGGCGTAGTGAGACAGTACGGAAATGAATATGTGGTGAGGGGTATAGCGCGTACTTCTGACCTGGAGGTGCTGGGCAATACATATGTAAAATCAGTCAGCGGCAGGCCGGTCAGGCTGGATGATGTCGCCGATGTGAAGATAGGAAGCGCGGTCAAGATGGGATATGCCTCGGGGAATGCGAAACCGGCAGTCATAATTTCTGTTTCCAAGCAGCCGAATACAAACACTCTCAACGTCACCGAACGGATCGAGGAAAACCTCGCGGAGCTGCAGAAGACCCTGCCTCCCGATGTCAGGCTTGACACGAAGATATTCAGGCAGGCAGATTTCATCGAAACCTCGGTACATAACGTGCAGGACGCACTGCTTGAAGGTGCGGTATTCGTTGTGATAATACTTTTCATCTTCCTCGGCAGTTTCAGGACCACAGTAATTTCACTCCTTGCAATTCCCCTTTCATTGCTGGGGGCAATAGTTGTCATGAAGTTCCTGGGGCAGAACATCAACACGATGAGCCTGGGAGGGATGGCGATAGCAATCGGCGCCCTTGTTGATGATGCCATCATTGATGTGGAGAACGTATACAAGAGGCTCAGGCAGAACAGGCTGCTGCCCGAAAACCTGCGGCAGAACTCATTCAACGTGGTCTTTGAGGCTTCAAAGGAGATCCGGGCTTCAATACTCAATGCGACGATGATAATCATTGTGGCGTTCATCCCCCTGTTCTTCCTTTCAGGGATGGAAGGGAGGATGTTGAAGCCGCTGGGTATCTCCTTTATTGTTTCGCTCTTTGTTTCACTTATAGTGGCAATGACACTAACGCCGCTTCTTTCCAGGATGCTGCTCTCTGACGAGAAGTACCTTGCAAGGAACGAAAAGGACAAATGGCTTGTTCGCAAGCTCTCATTTTTCTATGAAAGGTCACTCAGGTGGTCGCTTAAGCACAAGAAGACAATTCTGCTGCCGGTTCTGGGGCTGTTTATTGTTGCCCTGATAACGATGTCAACGCTGGGAAGAAGTTTTCTTCCTGAATTCAACGAGGGATCACTGACACTTTCCGTAGTTACAAAACCGGGTGTCTCGCTGGAGGAGAGCAACAGGCTGGGCAATCTTGTGGAGACCGAGTTGCTTGCGATCCCGGAGATTTCAAGCACTGCAAGGAGGACAGGGCGCGGGGAACTTGATGAGCACTCGCAGACCACCAACAGCGCAGAGATTGATGTGAATTTCACCCTGAAAGAGAGAAGCAGGGAGGAGTTCATGGCCGATGTACGGAGTACACTGGCACAGGTGCCGGGAATAGCATTTACCGTAGGTCAGCCGCTGGGGCACCGCATTGATCATATGCTTTCAGGGACGCGGGCCAATATTGCCATCAAGCTGTTCGGCACTGACCTGAACAGGATGTTCTCTGTTGGTAATGAGATAAAGAGCTCAATTTCAGGTATTGAAGGACTAGTGGATGTTAATGTTGACCAGCAGGTGGAGATCCCTCAGATACAGATACGCGCAAAGCGCGATATGCTGGCTATGTACGGAATAACCACACAGGAGTTCAATGAGTTTGTTGACATCGCATTTGGCGGTGAAAAGATGGCTGATATCTATGAGGGTCAGCGAAGCTTTGACCTGATCCTGAGGCTTGACAGCGATTACACCCGGGATATTGAAGGCATACGGAATGCGCTCATCGATACTTATGACGGCCGTAAAGTACCGCTGGGGCAGGTTGCAGACATTGTTTCTGTCTCCGGTCCCAGTTCAATCAGCCGTGAAAACGTCCAGCGCAAGGTGGTTATTTCTGCCAACGTGGCCGGGCGTGATCTTCGCAGTGCCGTTGAAGAGATCCAGGAAAAGGTTGGTGCGTCAGTAGCGCTTCCAGAAGGCTACAGGATAGAATACGGCGGTCAGTTTGAAAGTGAAGCCAGGGCATCACAGACACTGATGCTGACATCGTTGCTTGCACTGGTGATAATATTTCTGCTTTTGTTCCAGGAGTTCAGGAACTTCAGGCTGGCAGGAATAATCCTGCTCAACCTGCCGCTGGCTTTGATCGGGGGAGTTTTTGCCATATTCATTACTTCCGGCATTCTGAGCATCCCGGCAATTATCGGTTTTATTACCCTCTTCGGTATTGCAACGAGGAACGGGATCCTTCTGATCTCCCATTACCAGCGGCTCCATGATGAGGGTGTGTCGTTGAGTGACACAGTCATCAGGGGATCTGCAGACAGGCTTAACCCGATACTGATGACAGCGCTGACGGCTGCGCTGGCTCTTATCCCGCTGGCGTTGAGGGGCAACCTGGCCGGGAATGAGATCCAGAGCCCGATGGCAAAGGTGATTCTCGGGGGACTTATAACATCCACCCTGCTTAACATATATATAGTTCCTATAGTGTACAGTGCACTGAGGAACCGCGGAATACTTAAAAACGACAATTTATGAAGCGCTTGATAATATTTGCGGCGATCAGTTTTCTTTTCGCTCCGTGGGTGTTTTCCCAGAGTACAAACGGGATCATTGCGGAGGTGGAGAACAACAACACAACACTTGCAGCCCTCAGGAAAAAAGCGGATGCAGAGCGGATCGGAAACAGGACCGGGCTGGCACTCAAAAATCCCGAGCTTGAATTCAATTACCTATGGGGCAATCCGGAGGCTATCGGTAAACGGAATGACATCAGCATAATGCAGTCTTTTGATTTTCCGACGGCATACGCTTACCGGAATCAGATCTCAGAACTTCGGAATATACAGGTGGAACTTGAATTTGAGAGTCAGCGGAGAGAGATACTCCTTCGTGCAAGGCAGCTGTGCAACAGCATTATCTATCACAATGCAATGCAGGCTGAACTTGGCAGGAGGGTGGAGAATGCGCGTCGGCTGAGTGATTCCTACGAAGCGAAGTTCAAAGCCGGTGAGGCAGGCATCATAGATGTAAACAAAGCCCGTGTAAACCTGCTGAACGTTCGTAAGGATGCTGAATCAAACGTGATTGAAAGGCAGACCCTTCTGGCAGAGCTGGTAAGTCTCAACGGCGGGAAGCCGGTTGATCTCACTGACACTGTTTATCCGCTCGAGGCTCTGCCGGCCGATTTTGAGGAGTGGTATGCCGGTGCCGAACAGAATAACCCGCTCCTTCAGTGGCTGAAACAGGAGGTATCTGTAAACCGGAAGGACGAGCAACTCAGCCTTGCGATGAGTCTCCCGAGGTTTCAGGCGGGCTACATGAGTGAGAAGGTGGTGGGCGAACAGTACCAGGGTATCTCATTCGGGATAGCCATACCACTGATGGAAAACAGGAATCAGGTGAAGTATGCAAAAGCCCGGACTGTTGCCGTACAGAGTGCTGAAAGTGATGCCCGGCTCAGGTTCTACAATGACCTGAAGGCATTGCATGCCCGGGCAGTCAGCCTCCGTAAATCAATTGATGATTACCGTCAGAACCTTCAGGTTTACAGCAGCACTTCCCTTTTACAGAAGGCGCTGGATCAGGGTGAACTTTCACTTGCGGAATTTTTATATGAACAAACGTTTTATTATGAGAGTTTTAATAAATTAACGGCAACGGAAAAGGAACTTTATGACGCTGTTGCGGAGCTTAACAGATACAGGTAGTATCCGCAGCATGAGAATACAAATGTATGGAACATAACCATTCACATACAAACAACGTGAGGTTGGGCAATGCCCTTAAAACGGGCATTGCCATCAACATCATCTTCATCATTTTTGAAGCCCTTTTCGGGTTTCTCAGCAATTCCATGGCTCTTATTGCAGATGCCGGCCATAACCTGAGTGATGTCCTGGCACTTGTATTTTCATGGATAGCCATCATTTTGTCACAGCGCAAAGCGACACTCAGATATACCTACGGATTACGGCGGTCAACCATACTTGTTTCATTGCTGAATACGATTATCCTGCTGGTGGCGGTTGCATTCATCGTTTATGAAACTGTTGACCGGCTTCGCAACCCGGTAAAGATAGATGCGGGGAATGTGATAATTGTGGCTGCTGTAGGTATTGTGATTAACGGCTTCACTGCCTGGCTCTTCCTTAAGGACCAGAAGCGTGACCTTAACATCCGCAGCGCTTTCGTCCATTTTATTGCAGATACACTGGTGTCGCTGGGAGTGGTTGTCACCGGCATAATTGTGGCGTTTACCGGGATAGAGTGGTTTGACCCCGCAATCTCATTTGTAATTGTAGGTGTTATACTCTACAGTTCATATCACCTGCTTATTGATTCTGTTAATCTTGCCCTTGATGCCGTACCTGATCATATTGATCTACAGGATGTAAAGCAATACCTGGAGTCTGTTCCTGAAGTTACGGATGTTCATGATCTTCACATATGGGCGTTGAGCACCACGGAGACTGCTCTCACAGTTCATCTGAAAACAGTTACCCGAACTGACACGGCTTTCATTACCGGGATCCAGCAGCAATTACAGGAACGGTACGGAATAGGGCATGCCACCATTCAGGTGGAGTACGGTGAAACGGCAGGCGCAGTGGAGAACGTTTGCAACTGACCGTACGGGAATCAGAATTGCTGGTAAACACCAAGCCCGAACAGGGCAAAGTCATATTTAGCCGGATCGGAGGGGTCCATTTTCCTGAGAACTGTATCAAGTTCCTGTACTGCCTTTGCATCATTCTGTTTCCTGGTAAGCAGGCCGAGCCGGCGGGCAATGTTACCGCTGTGAACATCAAGCGGGCATGAAAGTTTTGAGGGAGAAATATTCTTCCAGATACCGAAATCGACACCGCAGTCATCCTTCCGTATCATCCACCTGAGGAACATGTTGATGCGCTTGGCAGCTGAACCGGTCATTGGATCGGAAATGTGCTTGCGCGACCTCTCAAGATGAGGCCCGGCAAAGAACTCCTTCTTCAGTTCATGTATGGCAGGCTGGAGGGAATCTGCTGTCTGGTATTTTTCAAAGATGCCTTCCAGGCCGTCTCCGTCCCTGTAGAGATGTTTCAGCCCCTCGATGAACGCCAGGAGGTCATCCGAATTGAATGTACGGTGCACGAAGCCTTCAGCCTTCTTCAGGTCATGCTCATTATGACTCATGATGAAGTCGTAAGGCGATTCTCCCATGAATGCCAGCATGCGCCTGGCATTCTTTAAAATGGAAGTCCGGTTGCCCCATGCTATTGTGGCTGACAGGAAACCGGCAATTTCTATATCCTGCTTATTTGTAAACTGATGAGGAATGCTGATAGGATCACAATCAATGAAAGCAGGTCTGTTATACAGTTCAACCTTTTCATCCAGAAATTCCCTGAGATCTGATTTTACAGTCTTCATCACCCGATTTTCATATCCGCAAAAATATGGAATTATAGTCAGTGTTTTTAATGCTTATTTACAGGATCAATGACTTCCCGGAAGGAGGAAATAAATTGAGGGAAAAAGTGCCTGCCGGACAAAATTTATCTCCGGCAGGCACTTTACAATCATTCCTTGCGTTCAGTATGGCTGATGTTCAGGAAAAAGAAGAACGATGTTAATTTCCCTCTTTCTCTTCCCCCTCATCATTTTCGTCTTCTTCTTTCAGTTGTTCCTTTTTAGTAACCTTACCGGAGTTATCTATAATAAGCTCAGTCTGGTCTTCTCCTTTATTTATAACAAATTCAAAGGCTTTACCGTCGTTCGTTTCGGTTACCTCTGACAATTTGATCTTTGCCCCTGCCGATTCTATGTCAAGAGTGGCTTTTACAGCTGCGGGAAGCTCGCTGGCAGTAACCTGGTACTCAGTTTCCATCCAGTTGCCGGCATTATCAAAATTGGCGGAATATTTTCTGCCACCCATTTTGAATTCTGCCTCCCATTCTTTGTCATTTTCCATGCCCCATCTGACATTGGTTGCACCGGAAAATTTCTGCGAGAAGGCTGATTTAACCGGTACCGGAACATCTTTGCCCGACTGGCCGCAGGCTGAAAGACTGATAAGTAAAACGGATGCCAGACTTAAGATCGTTGTTTTCATTTGCACTTTTTTAATTGTTACCGCACAAATAAAAACACTGATTCTAAAGGAATCTTTAAGATGGATTATTTAGTAATAATTCTGTATCCCAGCGTCCATTCCAGATGATCAGAAACATGAAATGCGTAATCACGAAGGATGATGCCGGCGAAGACTTTATCAGTAAGCTGGTACTTCAGGCCTATTCTTTGATGAAATGCCGGAGACTGATTACTGAATTTCTTTCTGTACAGGTAAAAGGCTGGTTGAAGTACAAGTGAGAGCCTGTTTATTGTCAGCTCGTATGATGGGTAGATGCTCAGCTGAATCTTGTCAGGAAATGGTGTATCAACCGGGTCAATTTCATTATTTTCAACTGCAGCCCGGGCATTCGTTGAACCGTCGAAAGACAATGTCATCCCGATACCTATTTTTGACTTGTAACTGACCTGCCTGTTATAGCCGACTGATATTCCGAAAACCGGGAAAAATGCTCCTTCATATTTTTCAATTATATCGATATTGACAGAATCAAATATCAGATTTTTAACTCCCCCGAAACCAGAGATGATCAATTCATTGTGAGGGTCAAATTCCGGCACATCACGTGCAATGAATTTTATTGGTCTATAGAAATTGTACTTTAAACCAATTTTCGGCGCCACTGTGTTTATCCCGAAATTGGGCTTCTTCAGAGCTCCGTTTGAAAAGTGTGTCAGGCTGAAACCTGCAATAATATCCGTTCTGCCTGTCAGCTGGTAATCAAGGTTCAGTCCGGCATCTATAATAAATGACTCACCGGCTCCAATAGCGATATTATACTGATTGGTAACAGGATTAAAGGATTTCCAGTTGAAAGTTGCCCCGAAGCCAAGCTCATAATTTAGCAACAGCCTTTGCCTTCGGATGAGAGGAGCGTTGAAAAATCCGTATAATGCAAGAGGCCTGCCTATCTCTTCCGGATTAAAGAAGTCTGCCATATAAATGCCGATGCCCCATTCCGGGTATTTATACAGCTGTTCCCATAGTTTTTGGCCATCACTCCGGGTGGACAGTTTTAAAGAGAATGTCTGAAAGCCGTTAATCCTGTCTGATTCGACATTTATTCCTTTTATGAAATCGTTGGTGGCAAAAACGTATCCTTTTTGATAAAATGCCTGAACAGAAGTATGTTTCCACACTTTACTTTCAGGAACGCCGGTTGAGTCCGCCTGTCCGTACAGCGATCCTCCGTACAGTAAGAGAAATATATTAAGGATCTGCAGATGCACTTTGGACATATATTTTGGATTTATTTTCTGATTAAAAGTTTCAGGAGTCCGGGCAATACTATCAGTAATAATGGAAGTGCCATTACCAACCCGCCTATAACGGCTATAGCCAGCGGCTGATGCATCTGG
The DNA here is from genome assembly GCA_964621005.1 of uncultured Rikenella sp. Taxonomy (GTDB): domain Bacteria; phylum Bacteroidota; class Bacteroidia; order Bacteroidales; family VadinHA17; genus SR-FBR-E99. Next base: position 62,813 of record CAZUIF010000011.1, on the reverse strand, counting down.
GCACCTGTGCCTATACCAAGTGCAAGTGGTGTAAGTGCAGCTATTGCCCCTGTCGCTGTCATCAGTTTTGGACGCAGCCTGGCCGAGATAGCGTAACTTAATGCCCCTTTAACATCAGAGTTCTTAAGTTCGGTCAGGAATTGCTGGATGGTAAAGATTGAATTTTCCCCGATTATGCCTACTATCATAATCAACCCTGTGTAGCTTCCAACGTTCAGGGGAGTGTTTGAAAGGTACAATGCAAAAAGACCTCCGGCTATTCCAAGTGAACTGATTAAAATGACAATTCCGGAAAGTTTTAAGTCCCTGAACATAAACAGAACAATAATGAAAACCAATAAGGCGCTGATAATTAGTATTTTCAATAACTCAGAAAATGATTGCTGCTGTTCTGCCCAGGAACCACCGTATACAATCTGGTATGAGGGCGGCAGTTTTATCCCTGACAGTTTTTTCTGAATATCTTTTATTACGCTCCCAAGATCCCTGTTATCAAGTCTTGCCGTAACGGCCCCAAGTGTCTGAAGATTCTCTCTCTGTATTTCAGAGACTCCGCTCTGTATCGAGAAGCCGGCAAATTTACTTAGCGGGAAGTCCTCACCATCGGGTGTGCTGATTCTTATATTCTTAATACCATCAAAAGAAGTCATATTATTAAGAGGGTATATAAATCTTATATCCGTATATTGTTCCTTTTCAGGGATTGATCCCACAACAATGCCTCCCAGCCATGCTTCTGCCTGAGCCTGTAAATCTGATGAACTTAATCGAAACTGTTTCAGGATATCTTCTCTGGGAATTATGGTTATTATAGGTCCTGAGACTATTATCCCATCAAATACGTCTGCTGTTCCGGGTACTTTGCTGACACTGTCGGCAACCTGTTTTGACAGCTCTTCGAGTTTCTTATGATCATCACCAAAGATCTTGATTTCGATTGGTTGCACACTTTTCATCAGATCCCCAAGCATATCAGTAATTACCTGCCCGAAATCAACAGTAAGAGCAGGGACTGCGGCCTCTACCTTTTTGCGGATATCATCTGCAACCTCCTCAGTCTTTTTCTTCCTGTTAGTATTCAGCTCAATAAGATAATCGCCGCTGTAAGGTTCAGTAATGAAGAATCCCATTTCTGTTCCGATACGCCGCGAGTATGTCTTAACCTCGGGGATTGACTCAATTATCTTATCAACTTCAGACAGGAGCCGGTCTGTTTCTTCAAGTGAAGTACCCGGAGGTGAGGTATAGTCCAGGACTATAGACCCTTCATCCATATCCGGCAGGAATCCGGTGGGAAGCCCGGGTATCACAAAGATGATTCCCAGTATAAGCAGCACAATGAAGATGACGCTTATATAGGGTCTTAATACGAAGAATTCAATCCATTTATGCGTTTTGACCTTATGGATCTCAACATTTTTCACCACAGGTTTATTCCCGGAAAACAACAGATAGACAACGGGCAGGCCGATCCAGGTAACAAGAAACGAACATGCCAGTGTGATTATCATTGTCATGGTAAGGATCCTGAAATAGGCTCCTGCAATACCGGTCATCAGCCCGAAGGGTATCAGGATGACAATAGTGGCCAGTGAAGAGCTCACCATCGCAGGGAAAAGGAATTTTATGGCTTTACCGACAAGTTCCCCGGGCAGCCTCTCGGGAAACTCCTCGTGTGTTCTGTGTATCTGTTCAACGACTATGATGGCATCATCGATAATAAGACCTATAGCTGCGGCGATGGCGCCGATGGTCATTATATTGAAATCATAACCCAGTACGCTGAGCACAATAAAAGTAAGAGCAAGGGTCAGTGGAATTGTTATCAGTATGACTCCGCTGGCCTTGACAGAACGAAGAAATATAACCACTACCACTATTGACAGGAGCAACCCGATCCATAGAACATCTATGATGCTTCTTATACTGTTGTGTACAAACTCAGACTGGTTATAATATTGTTTCAGTTTTACTCCTTCAGGAAGCACCTTCTCAAGCTCTTTTACACTTGCTGTTACTTTGTCTGCGACGTCGATCAGGTTGCTTTCAGGCTGCTTCAAAACCGCTATCAGCGGTACATCCCTGCCATCGGCTTTGATCTTGATATACTCATTCCGCTCAGCAATTTCAACTTTCGCCACATCGGAGACTTTTATTTTACGAACCCCGTTGTTTACAAGAACCAGGTCTTCCAGCTGCTGCCTGTTCCTGACCGTTGCGTCGGTGACAGTCAGATATAGCCTGTTGTAATCAGTGGTGTAGCCCGCTGACCTTATAAAGCCTGTCTGCTGGAGAATATCAACTATTTCCCGGGGATTGATTTTCAGCATTTTCAGCTTTGCTTCATCAGGAACAATCCTGTACTCCTTTACCTTACCCCCGATAACCTGAACTGAAGCGACTCCCTGGATCCTTGACAGGTATGGCTTTATGATATATTCGGCGATAAGCTTCAGTTCAACCTGACTTTTGGTATCTGAAACCACGGAATATCCCATTACCGGTAAAATTGACGGATTCATCTTTTCAACGGTAATTTCTATATCCGGAGGCAGATTGCTTTTTATCCTGGCTATCTGTGATTCCACCTGCTGCTTGTCTAGATCGATGTCTGAACCCCATTCCATGTATGCCGAAATCTCACAACTGCCCATGGTGGTTGCGCTTCTGATAAGGCTCAGGTGTTCGACTCTTTTTATTGCATCTTCAATTGGCCTGGTAACCTCAATCACCATCTTGTCCACCGGTTGTTCGCCGTTATCGGCGATTATCTTTATCTTCGGAAAAGTGACATTGGGGAATAAGGAAGTTTTAAGATTTCGGTAGGAAAATGCTCCTCCTGCCAGTATCAGAAGCAGGATAACAGTCAGTGGAGTTTTAAGCTTCAAGAATATTTTCTCCATATCACTTTACAATACTGACGATAGTGCTGTCAGGTAATCCATAAGCCCCTTCGCTGATTATCAAATCATTAACCTTCAGATCCGATGAAATTATTTCTGCTATGCTGTCGTTTTCAATACCCTTTGCAACAGGAATTTTCACTGCTGTATCACCGGAATCAATCTTCATTACCCAGAATTCACTCTGGGTTTCATCGGTCATCAGCGAGGACTTTGAAACCAGCATCGTCTTATCATGCTTTTCCTTAATAAAAAATACCAACAGATTCAGGTTTTCCGGTATAAGCCGTGATGTCTCAGGTTTTACTAGAACAGTCTGGGTCTGATTTGCTTCGTCCACTGACGGAAGAATTCTGAATACTGACCCTGGAATAACAGTATTGTCCGCCAGCCTGATCCTGCATTTCTTCTCCCTGCTCAGAATTGAAATATACTCATACGGAACATTCAATCTGACCATAAGATCCATGTTGTCTGCAACATTGCACAGAATACTTCCTTCAGCCACATACACTCCGGATTCATTAATATTTAATTCACTTATGAATCCGTCTGAAACTGCACGAATCTTAATGGTACCTGACATTCCGGAGGTATCGCTGGCGGATTCCAGCGCCTTGCTTTCCCTGGTTTTCAGCTCAAAAAGAACCATCCCTTTCTGAACCTCCTGTCCGAATCTTATGCTTGTGCCGACAACATAACCGGAAATTGGCGAAAGCACCTGTGTTTTTTTAAGATAGACAGTACTGCCGTTGAAGCTTATCTCTTTTTCAATAGTTCCGCTTACTATCTGTTCCGCTTTAACCGAAACAACAGGCATCCGTTCATCTGCTGAAGTGCTTTGTGGTCTGCAGGATGAAAGCGAATATGCTATGCTGAAGACTAATAGCTGCAATAATATCTTATTCATAATTGGTTATTTAGAAGTTCAGGTAATTGAGTGAATTAATTAAGAACAGGTTTTCCATCCTGAGTTGCAGCAATTCCTGGTTGTTTGCGGCAATATCTTTAAGCAGATTTTTATAATCCATGACTGAGGCCTCCCCGATACTTAACTCTTTTACATACACGCCGGCAAGATGTTTATACTTATCTGCCTGCATTTCATTCAGTATGATTCTCTCTTTTACAGAATTTATCTGGTTGAGTATCTTTTTTCTGCTGATTTCATTCTGCGTCATAAAGTTGTTTTTCCGGAATTCAAGAGTCCGGAGGCTGACATTCGATTTTTCCCGCTGAATATTCTTCTGATGTCCGTCAAATATGTTCCAGGTCAATGCCAGTCCGGCACTTAGTCCAAGCCTTCTCGGATATGGCAGGTATGCAGCATTAAGGCCGGCATCAGCGAAGAGATCCAGCTGAGGCTTATATTTCAGCTCACTGACTGCCTGGTCAGATAAAATATACAGGCTGTCCAGCTTAAAACCGGTAAGAAACCCTGATTTTGCACCAGGCAACGGATCAATTCTGAATTCAATATCCTGCAGCCGGGGAACAACTGTATCAGATACTCCGCAAATAAGATTCAGATCGTAAATATTTGAAATGTATTCAGCCTTATAACCGATGTATTCCAGGTTATAATTCTCTATCTCAATCTGCATAAGCATAAGGTCAGTCTGCTTATATACTCCGTTTTCCACAAGTTTTTGAATAAGTGCGTACTGCTCTTCAAGGTTCCTGACAAGAGATAAGGAATTTTCAGCCTCTTTTAACGATCTGATGCAAAGAAGATATTGATAACCCACCACCTGTTCAAGTTCATGGATTGTCAGCGTAATATTGTTTTCATTAATCTGCTGTGAAATGTCTGCTTTATTCACAAAAGCCCTATACCTGGAGCCTGACAGAACAGGTTGTCTCACTGAAACCAGTGCCTGATATTGTCCGCCATCAGTCAGAGCCAGGTCGTGGCCGAAATAATCAGTTGCCCCTTCTGATACCAGGTGAAAACTGCTGTTGTTGTTGTCCCTTGATATAACCGGAGAAAAAGTGAAACCCGAGATCACATTTATTTCAGGTTTACAGAGAATCCTGTTCATTTGCTGAAGGTCAAGAGATACTATCTTCTTTTCATTTTCAGCCTGGTTGATCAATGGACTATTCTCCCTGGCATGTCCGACATAAAAATCAATATCCCTTTCCTGGCCGTTAAGGAACATGTTCCCGGCCGTCACTAACAGGAGGGAGATGATAATGTTTTTCACTTTGCTGTTTTTATGATATGTTACGTAATGTAAAACAATGCAGCTCTTCCTTTTCATACTCCACTTCCAGGTTATGTGTTTCGCAGATCTGCCTGACAATTGCAAGGCCTAGTCCCGGTGATTTTGGATTGCCACTGACGAACCTGTTGAAAATAGTCTTGTTTGTCAGTGCATGATTCACACCAGTGTTGCATATCTTTAAAAAACCCGGCTTAATGAATATGCTGATCATTCCATCTTTAATGTTATGATTTACAGCATTGGTTAATAAATTACCGATCAATATTTCGGAAAGAGAGACATTCATCCTGACCAAAAAATCTCCTTCGGCGTTAATTTCCATATTGAGATTTTTTGCCTCCATAATCGGTGAAAGGTCTTCAATCTTTCGTAAAACTGTTTCATTCAGTGAGACTTCAGAACCCTTTTCAAATTGCATGTTTTCGATTTTTGCCAGAAGAATAAGGCTCTGATTTAACGTGTTAAGACGCTTTAATGAATTGATTACAGTCACAACCTTTTCAAAAGCGTCTTTACCGATATCATGCTGCAACAATTCTTCCAGGTTCATCATGGCAATAGACAAAGGGGTCTGAATTTCATGCGAGGCATTTTCAGTGAACTCCTTAAGCATCAAATAATCAGATTTCAGCCTTGAGGTAAAATCCTTTACTGCAATGTTAAGTCGTTCAAACTCTTCAATGTCTGATTTTTCTAGTGAAATGTCCTTGTTAAGCCTGATACTGTAGTTTTCAATTTCATGCAGGTTATGTTCAAAGCCAGACCAGACCGTCCTGTTCATTCTTCTTGTTGAAAAGAATGAGATCATAAATGCCGACGACAGCAACAGGAAAAGTGTAAGAGCCAAAATCAAGATAATATCTTCATTCTCAAATGAAGACTGACGGATTTTTACAGTATACCATGTATCCCCTACATTGATTTTGGAGGAGTACTCAAGAAATACTTCATCTTCCTTTTCCCTTTCGTTCCAGATGTTGACATTTTTGAATGAAGGACTTATGCCAGGTTCCTTTTCCGCCTTCTGAACCTCAATCACAGGATGGAGATTCGGAACATCTCCGGTATTTTTGATATGCTGTTCAACCAGGTATTCTTTTGAAAGAAGTCTTTCCCTGGCTCCCTGCGTGATTATTATTCGCAGGATGAAATATCCCGCAAAAGACATAACCAGAAAAACGATGGCAAAAGGGATGAGGTAATTACGGTTTATTTTCGCCAGGAATTTCATTTGTCCGTGAATTTATATCCCATACCGTACAAGGTTTCTATGTAGTCTGCCCCTCCGGCGACTCTGATCTTTCTCCGGAGGTTGTTGAGATGCGTATATATAAAGTCATACGTGTCGGCCATGTCAATGTTATCTTCCCACAGATGCTCAGCAATGGCCTCTTTCGTAAGTACCCTGTTCTTATTGATCATGAAGAACATCAGCAGGTCATATTCCTTTTTTGTCAGAATAACTGCATGGTCATTAACTGTTACTGACCTGCTTTCGGTATTAACAGATATCTCATTGCAGGTCAGAATATTTGTTCCGTCGAACTGTTTCCGTCTCAGGACTGCTTTGATTCTTGAATTTAGCTCGGAGAGGTAAAAAGGTTTTGTCAGAAAATCATCGGCTCCGAGGTCCAGCCCGTGAATCTTGTCATCAAGTGAATTTTTTGCTGAAATGATAATGATCCCGGCTTTCTTCTGATGCTTTTTTATACTTTTCAGAAGATCGAGACCGTTTCCGTCAGGCAGAGTGATATCAAGAAGGATGATGTCATAATCATATATTGCAAGCTTATCATCAGCTTTGGAATAACTCTCAGCCAATTCACATATGAAGTTTTCCCTTGTAAGAAAATTACTTATTGCTACCAGTAATTCAATTTCATCTTCTATTACCAGGATCTTCATGATGCAATTTAAATCATTAATTCTAAAGGAAATCTCAAGAAGCTGAATATGTATTATTAACTACACAGTACATTTTCCTCCTTTCTGAATTACAGCGTTTGGTCCAAATTGTCGTCTGGGCTTCTCCAGTTCTCTGTACGCACGTTATGGCAACGTGGCACGCAAGTTGGGACTGCTTACGCGCAAACAGAGTGATTCAAAGGCGGTTGCATAGCTTGACGCCAGGCTTCGGGAGCTGAATCCGGATGACCCGGTGAAGTATGATTACGCCCTGTTCGGTCTTGGCGTTTTTGAAGGATTCTGATCAGGGGATCATTTCTTCCTCATCATCTGCTCCATCAGTTCTATCTGTATCTCCTGGATCTCAAACAGTTTTTTCGACTGGCTGATCAGTATATGATCAATCTTTTCATGAAGCTGCCTTATTTCAATCTCAGCTTTCAGGTTAACCTGGTAATCATTCTGTGCCCTTGCTCTGTCCTTTGATTCCTGCCGGTTCTGGCTCATCATAATCACAGGGGCCTGTATGGCTGCAAGACATGACAGGATAAGGTTCAGGAGTATGAAGGGAAAAGGATCAAACGGCTTCTTTAACAGTACATATGAATTTACGGAGATCCATACAAGGAGTATGACTCCGAAGCTTATAATGAACTTCCAGCTGCCTCCGAACATGGCTACTTTATCTGCAATCTTCTCACCAATTGTCAGCTTCTGTTTGTCATCCGCCTGCAGTTTTACAGAGAGAAGCTCTTTACTCCTGATTGATTCCATAACGTCCCTGTCAAGTTTCGTCATATCTCCGGTCTCCTCCTCAATCAGTTGCTGAACATAGGCATTCCTGAACATGTTCAGGATATCTATCGATATCATACCCCTGTCGCCCGGCCAGTCAGGATAGGCTTTCCTGATAAGTTCCAGTATATGAGGCCTGATGGAATCAATTCCGACAAGGTCTTTCATAGGGTATTCTTTACCCGTAATGCTGCATCTTCCTGATTTTTCCATAAAATGATCAGATCTTTTAACCACTTTCATGCATGGTCCTGTAAAGGTACTTCAAATCCGTCTATTTGCTGATAACTGTGTTTTGCACAGATCACTTCTTCAAAAGGTGGCATAAATTACGAAAATCAATTTGGCAATTTCATCTGACTTGTCGAAATTTGTTGAATATCACGGCAATAATTACACTGTTCAGGAAAATGACAGGAAAACTCAAGATCTATACCGGAGGGCTGATACTGGCCATACTTGCGGTAGTTGTATTCTGGCCCGGGAGGATGAAAGCCGACTCACACATTATTACCGGTCCTGAGAGGAGCGGCACAGCTATTCTGATAACCGGCGCTGCGGCACGTATCCCTCAGGAAGCCGCTTTGCTTGAGGAACTTTACAACAGGGGTCTTCTGAAGGATGTGGTTTTTATCTCCGGTGCAAGTTCGGGAGCCCTGAATTCGGTAATGTTGAACGGCATTCTCAGCGGCAAAATGACATGGGCGGAATACAGAAATATTCTCTTCAGCATTAATGACAGTAATATATTCATTCAGGAAGGCAGGAAGTTGCCGGTAAATACTGAGCCTCTTAGAAGGTTCGTCACCGGAGTGGTCGAAGAAAGGCTGGATTATCATACAATAGGAGACCTGCCCTATGTAACGGCGATATCAGTAACACGTACAGGGGAAATTGACCTTAAGAACAAAGTCTACAGGATGTGCAGCCGGAAGATAAACACGGAAACAGATACAACCCTCAGCCTTGTGGATATTCTGATGGCGTCCACATCATTCCCTATCGCTTTTCCATCTGTAAGTATAAGAAATGTCTCGACTATTCCTGATGTTAAGTACATAGACGGAGGTGTCGGGGATGACCATATACCTTTTCAGGCTTTGCTCGACTATGAAAAATCAAGGGGAATCGGTGTTGATACAGTTTATATTGTCAGCCGGAAGAGCGATAGCATACCGGAAGTGAGTGAGGAACTGAGAATACTTGGTTTAAATGACAGAGGACTGTTCGATAAACTGGGAGTCTCATTGGATAATATTCTTTATAAGGGATTTATGAAGAGACTGGAGGCTTTTGCCAATGTAGCTCCCGATCTTATTCCCCGCACATATGTATGGATTCCTGATTTCAGGGCCGATTTCCTTATGTTCAGCTTCAGTAACCTGAAGGAGCAATTCGACCTGACAACGGAGTGGGCGGTGGCTCATACGCCGGTGCCTCTGTCAGACTATATGCCTTATAATCAAACCATTGTAAAATAGCCGGTAGTCAGTGTTGTTATTTCCCGTTGTCCCTGTAAAGGCAGCACTCGGGAAGGCTGTTGTAGACCTCATCCGGAGCCTTATATTTCCCGTTATCATGCCCTGCCTGTGCAATTGCCTTTTGAACAGTCTCCCGGGAGGTAAGGGATTTGTTGAATGCCAGGAGCAGCATTTTATTGTCAATGCCCCAAGTTGCAGATTCAACACCCTTAACAGACATGGCTGCCGTTTCAATCCTTTCCTTGCACATCTCACAGTTGCCCTCTACCCTGAAGTCAGTGTGAATTATGTCCGGAGAAGGCGCCTGCTGTGCTGCCATTGGCATCCCGGTCATTTCCGGCGCATCACCGCCGGCTGTCATCTTTGAATGATCATGTACTGCGGCCTGGGATCCCCCTTCACGGTTCATCATGCTGGGCTTGCCTTCAAGCTGGGCGGCGGCATCCACGCTGAAGGTCCCGTTGGTTACAATCTCCTCTCCATCAGTCAACCCTGCTTTCACAACCCATCCATCCCCGAGTGAAGGTCCGAGGGTCACCTCACGCATCCTTAATACCGGCCCGTCACTTCCTCCCGGCTGTTTTACATAAACAACTGACCTTACGCCGGTCCAGAGTACTGCTGACTGAGGTATGACGAGCTCATCACCGTAACCGGAGAGGACTGACTGCACAATGCCTGTGGCGAACATCTCAGGCTTGAGCCTTCCTGACCGGTTGTCAGCTTCCACCCGTACCTTCGCAACCCGTGTCAGAGGGTCAATCACCGGATCAATGAAGGCTATCGTGCCGGTAAACTCCGTCCCCGGATAGGCCTTAAGCATGAACTTCATTTTATCATTATTCCTGAGGAACTGAAGATCAGTTTCATATGCGTCAAACATGACCCAGACTTTTGACAGGTCGGCTATCCTGTAGAGGATCGTGCCACGTGATACATAATCACCTTCATTAACCAGTCTTTCCATCACCACTCCGGTGGTATTCGAGACTATCGCGGGAGTGGACTGAACGGTGCCGGAGTTTTCGATTTCATCTATCTGCGCATCAGTAAGTTTCCACTGGCGCAGTTTCTCCTTCGCAGCTTCATAGATAGCAGGCTGGATCGACTTTGTTTTCACCGCTTCCAGCAGTTCCTGCTGGGCTGTAATGACCTCGGGAGAATATATTTTTGCCAGGGTCTGACCCATTTCTATCGTCTCACCGGTGAAGCTGGCATAGAGTTGTTCAATCCTGCCCGAAAGATGAGATACCTGGTTCTGAAGCTGTCGCTCATCAACCTGCACCTTGCCGTACAGTCGTATTTGCCGCGTTGGCTTCTGCCTGGAGACCACAGAAGTCTCCACCCTGGCAAGCATTACCGCCTCTGCAGTCATGTGTATTGCCTCCGGATCAACCGAAGCAGAACCGCCCTGTACAAGCGGGATGAGGTCCATTCCACATATAGGGCATTTCCCTGGCTTATCCATCCTGATCTGGGGATGCATTGAGCATGTCCATATGGTGGCAGCAGGTTCCTCAGCGGGGGTTACTGTTGTTTCTGTTTTTACTTTCGACGGATGAAATACCAGCCATCCTATAAAAATTCCTGCCAGCAGTATGATGGTGAAACTCAAATACCTGTTGGAGAAAATTCCGGTCAGTTTATTCTTTTTCATTTGTTGACTTTTGAGATGTTAATTCTGCTGCCATCAGCCTGTTAAGCCTGGCAACTGCAATATTCCGGTCCGCAATCGCATCAACCAGGCCGAGATGATAATCAAGGGCCTGCTGTTGCAGTCTCAGGACATCGGTCAAATCTGATGTAGCTGCGGAGTATCCCTTCAGCAGGAGGTCAAATGACCTGGAGGCAAGGGTGAATTGTGTTTCGTACAGCTCTTTGCGGCTTTGCGCGTCATTGTACATCCGGAGGGCTTCATAATAGTCTGTCTGTAGTCTGGTGGCCGTGGCCTTGCGGTTGAGTGATGCCGCATCCTGCATCAATGAAGCCTCCTCGCGCATCGCCCTGTATTTTTTCCTGTAAACGGGCAGGGTCAGGCTTATCATTGGCATGATCATGTCGCGGCCATTCATCTCCGATACTGACATGGCACTCCTGCCGATAGGGGCATAGCTTATTCCAAGGCCGGTCATGGGGAGCCCCATCCCAGACGCCATCCTTTCGCGGGCTTCCCATGCCTTCCTTTCGTAATCAATCATGGCAAGCATGGGGTTCCTGGCGTCAATGGAGTCGGGGAGAAGGGCAAGAGGTATGTCCGGGATATCCTCAGTGACCTCTTCTGTTGTAAAAACCGGTACCTCCGGCGGCCTGTCAAGGTAACCGTTGAAGCGTGCCACGAGGACATCTTCGCTATTTTTCAGCAGGTTAAATTTATTTTTCAGCTCAGCAACCTCGATCTGGATCCTGTACAGATCAGCCAGTCCTGATCCCGTAGTGCTGCCTGACATGGCTGCTGTGCCTGCTCCCATTCCGCTCATGGTCGACTGAGATTCCGTGGCGTTCATCCCGGACTCAGTGCCTTTTGCCCCCGGACTGCCACTGCCCCCCTGGCCGGATACCTGTGATACTGACTCGGGAGCAGCCCTGAATCTTACCAGTGCAATCTGTTCTATGGAACTCAGGATGTCGATATTCTCCTCCGTAACAGATATCTCTTTCCTGACCTTGTAAAGTTCATACCAGGTGGTCTGAACCTCATAAAATACATTCAGTTTTGAGTTCCGGAACTCCTCGTAGCGTGCACTGGCCATCAGGCTCATCTCGTCCCTGGCATTCCTGAGAACGCCGAACCACGGGAACATCTGCATGAGTTTCAGCTCCGCATACTGTCTCCCGCTGATCAGCTCCATCGGCATGAGGAAGATGCCTGCGCTGAGTTCAGGGTCGGGGAGACTGCCTGCCTGGGGAATCTTCCTGAGCGACGCCTGGTACTCCTTCAGTTTCTGCATCACCGTGGGATTATTTGTTGCCGCGGTCTCAAGGTAGCTGAGGAGTGAGTCAGGATAATTCTGTTCACCTGCCGTCTCCTGATAGCTCAGCAGCGAGTCAGGGTATTGACGGCCATCCTCCGTTTCGCCGTAGCTGACGGACGGGTCAGGAAACTGCCGGTCCCCAGCTGCCGTCTTGCTTCCTGCCACAACAAGGAGAACAATGACTATATATGCTATTGATTTCTTCATCTTTCGATAGTCTTAATCATTAGTACCTGTGACTCTCTTTGCTGCACGGGTGACCACTCCTTCACGCCATATGGCCTGGAAAAGAGGCACCACGAAGACGGTCATCACCTGTATAACCATCCCGCCAAAGGCAGGGATGGCCATAGGGGCCATGATATCAGCGCCTTTACCTGTTGAAGAGAGTACAGGAAGCAGAGCAATAACCGTAACTGCCGTGGTCATCATGGCAGGACGAACGCGCTTTTTTCCTGCCGTTACAACGGCCTCCCGGACATCCTTCACCGTAGATGGTTTCATCTCTTCAAATACCTGGTGGATGTATGTCCCCATGATGACTCCGTCATTGGTGGCTATACCGAAGAGTGCAATGAATCCCACCCATACCGCCACACTGAGGTTTACGGGATGCATCTGGAACATCTCCCTGATATTCTGCCCGGCAACGGAAAAGTTCATGAACCAGTCCTGCCCGTAAAGCCATAGCATTATAAATCCCCCTGAAAATGCCACAAAGACTCCGGAGAAGTGTATCAGCGATGCCGTTACAGTGCGGAACTGGAAGTAGAGCAGGAGCAATATTAAAAGGAGACTCACCGGGATGACTATGGCAAGTCTTTTTGTTGCTCTGATCTGGTGCTCGTAGTTGCCTGCAAATTTGTACGTTACTCCAAAGGGAAGGGTAAGCTCTCCTGAACTGATCTTCTCCTTGAGGAACCTGTCGGCTTCCTGAACCACATCAACCTCTGAGGCCCCTTCTGTCTTATCGAAGATGACATATCCGACGAGGAAGGTGTCTTCGCTTTTGATCATCTGGGCCCCGCGGGTGTAGTCAACATCGGCAATTTCACCAAGAGGGACCTGGACACCGTTCATGGCCGGGATGAGTATCCGTTTTATTGCTTCAGGACTGTCACGCAGCTCCCGTGCATATCTCACCCTTATGGGGAACCGCTCACGTCCTTCCACCGATGTTGAGAGGGTCATGCCGCCCACGGCCACTTCAACCACCTCCTGGAAATCTGCTATCTTGATCCCATACCTGGCCATCGCTTCGCGGTCAGGTTTTATTTCAATATAGGGAGCACCCACGGCACGGTCATAAAAGACTGTTGCCGGTTTTACTGAGGGCACGCTTTTCAGCGCTGTCTCCAGCGCCAGTCCGGCCTGTTCAATTGACTCCAGATCGGGTCCGTAGACTTTCATTCCCATCGGGGCTCTCATCCCAGTCGAGAGCATCACCAGGCGGGTTTCTATTGGCTGCAGTTTTGGGGCTGCAGTCAGTCCCGGTATGTTGGTTACCTTAACGATCTCATCCCAGATATCCTGCGGATTTTTTATCTCCTGACGCCACTGCCTGAAGTAGTCGCCTCTCCTGTCAGGTATGAGGCTGTCGGCCGGGATCACCCTGAATCCATCTTCTTCGGGATTATAGGTTTCTCCGCCGGCCAGCATGAAATTACCCTTTCTGTCGGTCCTGAACCTCATCCTGTACCCGTCTTCATCGAGAATGTATTCCGGCCTGTAGTTTATTGTGTTTTCGAACATCTGTACCGGGGCGGGATCGAGGGCTGAGTTGACCCTTCCCCATTTCCCGACAGCCTGCTCCACCTCAGGGATGGCGGCCAGCCGTCTGTCGAGCGTTTCGATGTAGTCAAGGTTCTGTTCTATCCCGGTATGCGGCATGCCTGTCGGCATCAGGAGGAACGAGCCTTCATTGAGTGATGGCATAAATTCCTTGCCCGTTCCGGGAAACAGCCGTACCGCTGCCTGCCATGCACCGGTCTGCCGGAAGTTCTTCCACCCTGCCAGCTCCATGGAACGAGGTATAAAACCAAGAATTTTGTCAGAGCCCTGCCATACCATCAGCCCGAAGAGGATGGTTCCGGCAGGGATGAGAAGGAATTTCCATTTGTTTGCCAGTGCCCATCTCAGGATTTGCTCATAATAGTGTACCATTGACATCAGGGCCAGCAGTATGACCCCGACTATCCCGGCAACAAACAAAAAGTTGGCCGGCAGGCTGTTATGGGCCCCCAGCGGGAGCCACTCACCGGCCAGGAACCAGGTTGCAAACAGAACTGTAATCAAAATATTTATTCTGCCGGGCCATGCTTTATATCTTTCACTCCACCTCGGCTCAAAGAAGTTGTTAATGCCTATGGCTGTCATAACAAGTGCAGGCCATACATGCCAGACAGCAGTAAAGAGCAGGCCGGCGATCACAAGCGCCGCATTCCAGGTCACCCTGACTTTCTTCCTGTCAAATGAGACATTGAAAAAGATGTGCACAAGCGTAGGTAATACCACTATGCCCAGGATGAAAGCAGATACAAGCGCAAAGGTCTTCGTCCAGGCAAGCGGATGGAACAGCTTGCCTTCCTGGGCCTGCATGGCAAATACAGGAAGGAAACTGATTATTGTAGTAGCAATTGAGGTTACCACGGCAGCCCTCACCTCCGTTGTCGCCCCATAAATCACCTGCATCAGCTTTCGGCCCCGAACACCCCTGTTCTGAGGCATCTCCAGGTGTCGCAGGATATTTTCCACATCCACTATTCCTATATCAACCATCACCCCGATGGCGATTGCAATACCCGAGAGCGCAACAATATTGGCATCGATTCCGAACAGACGCATCAGTATAAAAGTCATCAGCACACCTATTGGCAGCAATCCTGCAACGATGAGTGAAGCCCGGAGATTCATCACCAGGACGATGATCACGATGATGCTGATCAGGATTTCATGCGAGAGGGCAGATCCAAGGGTGCCTATGGTCTCCCTTATCAGACCTGTGCGGTCGTAAAACGGAACAACCGTTACCTTTGACACGGTGCCGTCAGGGAGAGTCTTTTGAGGGAGGCCGGGTTCAATCTCCTTGATTTTCTCCTTCACATTGTTGATTACCTCAACCGGGTTTGACCCGTACCTGGCAAGGACAACGGCGCCCACAGCCTCAGACCCTTCCTTGTCCAGTCCGCCGCGCCTGGGCGCCGGGCCGAAGGAGACACGGGCAATGTCCTTTATGCGCACCGGAACATTGTTCCTTACTGCTACCACAGAGAGCTCCAGGTCACTCAGGTCCCTGATATAGCCGAGCCCCCTTATAATATATTCTGCCTTGTTTATCTCAACTGTTTCTGCCCCGATGTCGAGGTTGCTTTTCCTGACGGCATCCATAACATCCATGACGCTCACATTGAATGCCTTCAGGGCATCAGGATCAAGGTCCACCTGGTATTCCTTTACGAATCCGCCTGCCGAGGCTACTTCGGAAACACCGTCAGCTGTTGACAGGCTGTATCTTACATAATAGTCCTGTATTGTCCTCAGTTCAGACGGGTCCCATCCTCCTGTCGGTTCGCCGGTCTTCGGGTCCCGCCCCTCGAGGGTATACCAGAATATCTGCCCGAGAGCTGTGGCATCAGGGCCGAGAGCAGGGCTGACACCATCAGGAAGGGTACCGGGCGGAAGGGAGCTGAGTTTTTCAAGTATCCTTGAGCGGCTCCAGTAAAACTCGACATTATCCTTGAAAATGATATATATAAATGACATCCCGAACATTGATGTGCTTCGGATGGTCTCAACGCCGGGAATGCCAAGAAGCGCCGTGGTAAGAGGATAGGTGATCTGGTCCTGTATATCCTTTGGCGACCGGCCCATCCACTCCGTGGCTACTATCTGCTGGTTCTCACCTATATCTGGAATAGCATCAACCGGTACAGGGCTGGAAGGAAGGATTCTTTTCCCGGAGTTAAAGGGCATGGTGACCAGTCCGCCTGTGATGAACGCAGCAAGTAAGATGAAGGTAATCAGCCTGTTCTCAAGAAAATATTTTACTAACCTGTTAAACATCGCGGGGTGATTTAAAAATTATGCCGGCAGGCCGTGAAAATGGCCTGCAGCCTGCCGGCGGAAAAATCAAAAGTTATTTGCTCCGGTCATAATGACAGCAGGCCGGGAGCTTATCATACACTTCATCCCTGGCCTTGTACTTCTCGGTATCATGACCCACGGCAGCCAGCTTTTTGCTGAGGGCGTCCTTCCCGGTCTTTGCCGGATCATAGGTCACTGTAAGATTCTGTGTTTTGGCTTCCCAGGTTGCTTTCTCAGCTCCTGCTTCAATGACAGTCTTTTCGATACGTGCCTTGCACATATCGCACTTGCCCCAAACCTTGAAGGTCTCTGTTTTGGTTGCAGCCTGTTGCGACTGATCCTGGTTCTGGGCTGACACCGTCAGGCCCATCGTGGCTGCAAACAATGCGATGATAAAAAGTCTGATTGTTTTCATAGCTTAATGAGTTTAATGTAATAAATTGATTTATAATGATATAATAGCATTATAGCTGATGAATCGCGGACTCATCAGCAGCCAGAGGAATGGATGTTCTTATAAACGGAACTGGCAGATGACATGAAGGTCAACTGCCGGATAGGCAAAGGACGGAGGCGGTCCGGTATCAGAATACTCTGCAACGGAAGTGAACAGGTTATTTGAAACTGCCTGTGCAAAAGCTACGGAAAGCAGATTATATGTTTTTGGAACTTCCGGGGCCTGATAAGTGGAATTAATGGTCGTGTTGTCAATTCCGTAAAACGAAATTACATTATCACAGCAATGCCTGTCGAGGTTGTGCCCATGAACGGGACACTCTTCCTTGGATTCCTCCATACCGCAGGATGCGTGTTCTCCGGTGAGCGACACCCTGATTGCAACCGGAACCCCGTGGCAGTAATGTTTTGCTACGGAGACGTGCGCCACTGAAGCAACAGTAAGTAAGACAGTCAGTATGGATAATACCTTCTTCACGTCGCAATTATAACAACATTAATATAAAATTGTTCTTATCCTGAAAAAAATACCTTTATATCTTAAAATTATTTCTATGGAAACGTACGGAATTAATTTTCCATTATTTTTGCACTTCCGTCAGACCACTGCCGGAGCAAAAGGAGAACATGAATTACATTCATCTCAACCATAACAATTTCATCATGCCGCTCATGCCTATGTGCATGTGCCGGTAATCTCCTTTCCCTGAATTAGTCGTTTTCGAATTTACCGCCACGTGACGATGGAAGGACTCATCCTGCCGCGGTATACACCTTAGTATTCATTTCAAATTTCTTACCATGGAAAACAGTAATCTCAGATTTGAGACCCTGCAGCTGCATGCGGGCCATACACCGGATAATGATACCCTTTCGAGGGCAGTCCCCCTGTACCAGACAACCTCCTATGTATTCAGAAGCGCAAAGCATGCGGCTGATCTTTTCAGCCTGGCCGAGCCGGGAAATATTTATACGCGGATAATGAATCCCACAACTGACGTTTTTGAGAAGCGGGTTGCTGCCCTGGAAGGAGGCGCTGCGGCGCTGGCGGTATCCTCGGGACACGCGGCACAGTTCGTTGCCCTGACCACTTTCCTGAGGGCGGGAGACAACTTTGTCAGCTCCCCGTTCCTGTACGGGGGCAGTTACAACCAGTTCAACGTGACACTTCCGTCATTCGGCATAAATGCAAAATTTGCTGCAGATCTTGAGGTATCATCCTTTGAAAGGCTTATCGACGAGGGTACCAGGGCAATTTATCTTGAGACCATAGGCAATCCCGGCTTTGACATTCCTGATCTTGAGGCGTTCGCCACACTGGCGGCACGATACGGAATCCCCCTTGTTGCAGATAACACATTCGGAGCCTGCGGGTATCTGTGTGCTCCTATAAAGTATGGTGTGAACATCGTTGTGGAATCAGCAACCAAATGGATAGGAGGGCATGGTACAAGCATCGGGGGTGTCATAATTGACGCGGGCACCTTCGACTGGCGGAACGGGAAATTCCCGGCACTGACGGAGCCGGCAAAGGGATACCACGGACTTGTTTACACCGACGTCTTTTCACCGGATACCGAAGCCGGAAACATCGGGTTCATAGTCAAGGCAAGGGTGGAAGGCCTGAGAGACCTGGGGCCGGCTATCAGCCCGTTCAATTCCTTCCTGCTTCTGCAGGGCCTCGAGACGCTCTCACTCCGCATGGAGAGGCACATACAGAACACAATTCAACTGGCCCGGTGGCTGAATGAGCAGAGCTTCTTAGAGAAGGTCACATACCCGGGCCTGGAGGGAAACCCGTATCATGCCGTGGCAAAAAAATACCTTCCCAACGGTGCCGGCGGCGTGCTGAGTTTTGTCCTTAAGGCAGACCTTGAGAAAGCAGTAAAGCTTGTTGAACACCTGAAAATAGTGAGTCATCTTGCCAATGTTGGTGATGCCAAGACGCTCATAATACAACCGTCAGCAACCACCCACTCACAGCTTTCACCCGAGGAACAGCTTGCCGCAGGGGTGGAGCCCGGCCTGTTCAGGGTATCTGTGGGGCTGGAGCATATCGAGGATTTGATCAATGATTTCTCACAGGCATTCAATAAGATACTATGAAAAAACTTATTTATGACAAACCGTTTGTCACAGAGTCCGGTGATGTGATCCCTCAACCTGTGATTGCTTACAACACATACGGTACACTGAATGATGAGGGTGATAATGTAATCTGGGTGTGCCATGCCCTCACTGCAAATTCGGATGTGGAGGCATGGTGGCCCGGAATGGTTGGCGAGGGATTGCTGCTCGATACTTCTGATTACTTCATTGTATGCGCCAACATCATCGGTTCATGCTATGGCACCACAGGTCCGGCCGACATAAACCCGAAGACCGGGAAGCCCTGGCTGAAAACCTTTCCCCCGATAACGATCAGGGACGTTGTAAATGCTCACGAGATCTTCAGGAAGCATCTTGGGATCAAAGGCATCCATACCGTGATAGGATCATCAATCGGAGGATTCCAGGCGCTTGAATACGCTGTCATGTATCCTGAACTTATCGGGCATCTTGTGTTTATTGCCTCCAGCGTCAGGCAGACACCGTGGGCCATAGCATTCAATGAGTCCCAGAGGCTGGCACTGGAAGCAGACGAATCGTTCATGTGCGAAGATCCCGAAGGGGGGAGGAGAGGCATGAAAGCTGCAAGGGCAGTGGCCCTGTTGAGCTACAGGTCATCACATGCGTACAACCTGACTCAAAAAAATGAAGATGACAGAACTGATAATTTCAGGGCATCATCCTACCAGGCATACCAGGGCGACAAGCTTGTCAGCAGGTTCAACCCGTATTCCTATTACTGCATCACAAAACTCTCAGACACCCATAATATCGGAAGAGGGCGCGGAGGAACAGAAAAGGCTCTGTCACGGATAAGGGCTGATGTGCTTGCAGTGGGGATCTCATCCGACTTCCTCTTCCCGCCGGCAGATCCGAAACTCCTGGCTGATAATGTGGAAGGAGCGGTGTATGTCGAAATTGATTCGATGTACGGTCATGACGGGTTCCTGATAGAAACGGAGCTCATCACTTCTGTGGTTCGGGATTTTTGGAAAAACCCAAAAGAGAGAAGCTATGACAAGAAAAGAGCTTAGAATAGGATTGTTCGGGTACGGGTGTGTGGGCCGCGGTCTGCATGACGTTCTTGAAAACAGCAGGGGAATAAAGGCGGAGATAGTCCGCATTTGCGTGAAAGACAGATCGAAGGAGCGACGACTCCCGATGTCATTCTTTACATTTGACAAAAATGATATACTCAATGACAGTTCAATCAACCTGGTTGTTGAGCTCATCAATGACCCCGAAGAGGCGTTTTCAATTGTGAAGCATGCAATGGAGAGCGGCAAGAGTGTCGTTACTGCCAACAAGGTAATGGTTGCCACTCACCTTGAGGAGCTTGTGCGCCTGCAGCAGGAGAACAGGGTTGCATTGCTTTATGAGGCCTCTGCCGGTGCCAGCATCCCGATAATCAGAAACCTCGAGGAGTATTATGACAATGAACTGCTTCATTCGCTTCGAGGGATACTGAACGGAACAACAAACTATATTCTTACCCTCATGCACAATGAAGGAAAGGATTTCTCCTCCTCACTGAAAGAGGCGCAGGACAAGGGATTTGCCGAAAAGGATCCAGGGCTGGATGTTGACGGCTGGGATGCGAAATACAAGCTCTGCATAATCGCTGCACATGCCTATGGATTGTTCCTTGATCCCGATGAGGTCTTTCATTACGGGATCGGGAAAATTTCCGGTCATGATATCAGGTATGCAAAGGAGAAGGGCTACAAGATAAAGCTGGTGCCCTATGTGGGTAAGACTGACGAACAGACAATTACCGGGTTTGTCCTTCCCCGTTTCGTCTCTCCTGACAAGTACCTGTACAATGTGGATCACGAGAACAACGGAGTCATCACTGAAGCTGCCTTCGCTGAGAAGCAGTTCTTTGCAGGAAAGGGAGCAGGCGGTCACCCTACAGGAAGTGCTGTTTTGTCCGACATCTCCGCCAACTCATATGGGTACAGGTATGAGTATAAGAAGAATATCCAGGGTGCTGTCAGGAATTATACACGTGACCACGAGATAGAAATTTATCTCAGGTATCATGATGAGAAGGAGCGGGAGTTGTTCCGGTTCAGCAACATCAGCGAATTCCACAGCAACCACAGCTACAGGTATGTGATTGGAACGGTTAACCTTGACTATCTTTACAGCCTGAGAAAAGATCTTCCCGGAATGGATGTTTTCATTGTTGCCACCGGGAGGAAAGTAGACAAGTCCTGAGGATGAGCAATGATTATTTCAGGTTCAAACAATTTACCGTGCAGCAGGAGGGCGCCACCTTCAGGGTCACCACTGACAGCGTGCTTCTTGGCGCCTGGGCGCGAATAGAGGATGCCGGTTCAATTTTGGATATAGGCACCGGGACCGGTCTGCTTGCACTGATGGCGGCACAGAGGTCTTCGGCCCCGATAGTTGCGATTGAACCTGACAATGGCTCTTTCGTTCAGGCGGGATTTAACTTTCAGGCAAGTCCATGGAAGGAGCGGATGACACTCCTGAACTTGGCGGTTCAGGATTTTCACCCACCAAATGGTTCGGGATTCGATTCAATAATTGCAAATCCGCCCTATTTTGTTGATTCACTGGTTAATCCGGATGAGGCAAAGGCCCTTGCGCGACACACCCTGACGCTCAGTCAGTCTGACCTGCTGGAGGCTGTGGAACGACTTCTGAATCCCGGCGGCTCACTGCACCTGGTGCTGCCGGTGACAGAGGCAGAGAGGTTCCTTTCACTCGCCGTATCCTTCGGATTTTATTGTAACAGGCGGATGCTTGTGAGGCCTACACCTGCACAGCCGCCATCGAGGGCGCTGATGACGCTCAGCCGGGAGAATGGTCCGGTTGCTGAGGAGGAGATTGTAATAGAAAAAGGAGGGAGACATATCTACTCTGACGAGTATGTCTCCCTCACAAAGGATTTTTATCTGAAATTCTGATCTCTATTTGATCATCCTGTCAACCGGCAGCCCGTACTCCTCTTCCATCTTTATGCCGTTGGCCTCAAGCTCGTCGAGGATGGGGTTGTAGATCTCAGGCAATATGGGCCTGTAAACACCGTGCAGCAAAATCTTGCCGGTGAGGATCATCTTGACTGCCATTGCTGCCGGCAGAGCAACGGTGCGTGCAATTGAGGTGTTTGTTGCCGGGGATCCGAAGTCGAGCATCCTTGAGCTGATAACCTCGCTCTTGCCGTCATGGTATGTTGCCAGAAAGAGGTGCTGCATCACAATCATGTCACGCTCATTGTCGTTCAGCCACATCTTCTTGATCATCAGGTCAGAGGTGATCTCATACGGTGAGGTCACGGCGTATCCCATTACAGTGTCACTCAGAAGTCCCAGCCACTCCAGCGCTTCAAGCGACCTGTCGCTTGGATTGAGTTCTGGCTTCTCCTTAAGTTCCTTTTTCAGGTCTTTGCCGGGAACCCCTGCTTTTTCTGCAACGAACTGCCTGTAGGTCATTCCGGTGTAATCCTTGTCGCCGTCATCGATCAGGCCGATTGCCTTCATCAGGTCAAGAGTCTCGCACCATCCCTTGAATCTGAAGGTGCCGCGGTACATCGTCTGAATTCCCTTGAGGCCGTAAACATCAACATAGCTGACAGAGTCGCGGTTGGGATAAACCTCGAGATCGCCAACACCCGGGAAAGGATGGGTGAAGCGGGCCTTGAAAAGATTAATCGGCTCAATTGTAACAATTTTTCCGTGCTTCAGGTATGTTGCGCCGTTGCGGCTGGCAAGCACCACCCCCTTCGGGCTCCATGAGAACTTGTATCCCAGCGGGTTGTTTGCATCCTCCGGTGCCGGTAGGGCTCCGCAGAGCGAATAGAACTCCTCTATCTTTCCGCCTCTCTGGCGTACATTGTCGATGATACGCATGGCAGACATGTGGTCTATGCCGGGATCAAGCCCTGCCTCGTTCAGGAAAATGACGCCTGCCTTGACTGCATCGTCATGCAGGGCCTGCATTGCTGGTGAAACATATGATGTTGTGACGAGTGGTTTCCTGTATTTGAGGCAGAACTTCGCAACATCAACATGAAACCTGTATGGAAGCAGGCTGACTGTCAGGTCACTGTCGCGCACCATTCCGGAGAGGGTCTCCATATCTTCCATTACCCAGGCAACCGCCCTGCCGTTCTTGTGTCCGCCGAGAAGCTTGTCGGCTTTCTCCACCGTTCTTGTGGCAATTATAACCTCGAAACCTTCATCAAGCAGGTACTCAACCATTGGTTTTGACACCAGGCCGGCACCGAGAATAAGTACTTTTTTCATATGCTGTTTGTTTTCAGAATTTGATCTCAGGAATCCCGAATGCCCACTATTTTGGGCTCCAGACAAATGTAATCAAACTCTTCCGGACTATTTATGATAAAAGTTATACTTAAGTTGCGGGAGATTTTTAATTTTGTTTCACGCTGTTGCGCGAGGGCACAAAACCGTAAATGTCTCAGATGCAGAAATATGTCGAAACACCGCTGATGAAGCAGTATTATGCTGTCAAGGCGAAACACCCTGACGCGATACTCCTTTTCAGGGTGGGCGACTTCTATGAGACCTTCGGCGAAGATGCCATCCGTGCTTCTGAAATCCTGGGAATAACCCTGACAAAACGGGCCAACGGTTCAGCGAGTTCGGTGGAACTGGCAGGATTCCCCTTTCACGCGCTTGACACTTACCTGCCTCGGCTTGTCAGGGCAGGACAGCGGGTAGCAATATGTGAGCAGCTCGAAGATCCCAAGCTGACAAAAAAGATTGTAAAACGAGGCATCACCGAACTTATCACCCCCGGTGTTTCATTCAGCGACAACGTACTGAATCACAAGGAGAATAACTTCCTGGCTGCAATCCATATTGAAAAGCAGGCCGTAGGTGTGGCCCTGCTTGACGTCTCCACGGGGGAATTCTTCGTCTCTGAGGGGGATACACCCCATGTTGAGCAGATACTGAATAACTTCCAGCCAAAGGAGGTGCTCTTCGAAAAACGGAAAACGGAGCTCTTCCATGAGCGGTTCGGCAGCCGGTTCTATACATACAGGCTCGACGACTGGATCTTCACTCCCGATACGGCAAATGAAAGGCTGCTGAAGCAGTTCGGCACAGCATCGCTGAAGGGCTTCGGGGTGCAGGGGATGACCTCCGGTATTATCGCCGCAGGCGCAATCCTCTGGTATCTCGACATGACCCGGCATGAGAACCTCGGCCATATAAACCGCTTATCGCGCATCGAGGAGGAGAAATATGTATGGCTCGACAGGTTCACTGTCCGCAACCTGGAGTTGTTCCATACGCCCTACGAGGGCGCAAAGACGCTGATAGAGATACTTGACCGCACCCTTTCGCCCATGGGCGGAAGAATGATGAAGAGGTGGATCTCGCTGCCGCTGAAGGACACCTCGTTGCTGAACACCAGGCTTGACATAGTGGAGTACCTGATTGGACATCCGGATGTGAAGGAGGAGATGGACGGGCTTATCCGTGAGGTGGGTGATCTTGAACGGCTGCTCAGCAAGGTGGCGGTGGGGAGGGTCACACCGCGCGAGGTGGCCCAGATACGCCGGGCATTGACAGCAATTGGTGAACTGAAGAAACTCTGCGTATCTACCGATTTCCAGCCGCTGGTTTCTCTTTCTTCCGGATTTGATCCGTGCCCTGAACTTGGGGTGACAATAGGACGGACACTGACCCCTGAACCTCCGGCTGCAATCAACAAGGGACATGTCATCGCCGAAGGCATTTCACAGGAGCTTGATGACCTGCGCAGGATCTATTACGGAGGAAAGGATTACCTGAACGACCTGCAGCAGAGGGAGGGTCTTCGTACCGGAATCAACTCGCTCAAAATCAGCTATAACAATGTCTTCGGGTACTATATCGAGGTTCGCAACGCCCACAAGGATAAGGTCCCTCCTGACTGGATACGCAAGCAGACCCTTGTAAACGCCGAGAGGTACATCACGGAGGAACTCAAGGAATACGAGGAGAAAATCCTCGGGGCGGGGGAGAAGATACTTGCACTGGAGACATCGCTTTTCAATGACCTGGTTGTTTCTATCGGGCCATATATAAACCTTATGCAGGCCGATGCTGCAGCTGTGGGAAGGCTCGACTGCCTCCGGTCGTTTGCGGTGATTTCGGATGAATACGGGTACACAAGGCCGGTGCTTGACGACAGCCATGTTCTTGACATAAAGGATGGCCGTCATCCTGTAATTGAAAGGCAGCTGCCGCCGGACGACCCGTATGTCCCTAATGATGTGTGGCTTGATAATGAAGAACAGCAGGTTATAATACTGACCGGTCCCAACATGTCAGGTAAGTCTGCGCTGCTAAGGCAGACGGCACTGATTGTGATAATGGCGCAGTCGGGGTGCTTCGTGCCGGCAAAAGAAGCGCGGATAGGAATCATTGATAAGATATTTACCAGGGTAGGCGCTTCTGATAACCTTTCGCTGGGAGAGTCAACCTTCATGGTTGAGATGAATGAGGCTGCTAGCATACTGAACAACCTTTCGGACAGGAGCCTTGTACTGCTTGACGAGATAGGGAGGGGCACCAGCACCTATGACGGTATCTCCATTGCCTGGGCCATGGTTGAGTATATCCATGAGAACAGGCACAGGGCCAAGACGCTGTTTGCCACCCATTACCATGAGCTCAATGAGATGGAGAGCACTTTCTCCAGGGTCAGGAACTTCAATGTATCAATCCGGGAGCTTGACAACAGGGTTATCTTCCTTCGCAAGCTGAAGAGGGGAGGCAGCGAACACAGCTTCGGGATACATGTGGCACGTATGGCAGGCATGCCGAAGAGTGTTGTGGGCAGGGCAGATGAGATACTGAAGATGCTTGAAGAGGGCAGGGGCGGAACGAACCTGGGTAAACCTGTTGAGGAGATTGCCACCCACCGCGAGGGGTACCAGCTCAGCTTCTACCAGCTTGATGACCCGGTGCTCAAACAGATCAGGGATGAGCTGATAGGGCTTGATCTTGACAACCTGACGCCTATGGAGGCACTGAACAAACTGTATAATATCCGGAAATTGCTGAAGTAACCGGACAGTTTTTCTGATTCCGGCATATGTTCCGGGAAGGAAAATTTCGTTGTTTGTATTTTTGAAAAAAGTATTATTTTTGCAGTCACAATTGCGGGAATAGCTCAGTTGGTAGAGCACGACCTTGCCAAGGTCGGGGCCGCGAGTTCGAGTCTCGTTTCCCGCTCAGAAAACAGGAAGTCAAAGGCTTCCTTTTTTTATCCCTTTAAGACAGCCTCTGGTTTTACTATAATTCTTGAATATTAATCTTTGTTTCTAACGATTAGTCATTGTGATGACTTTTGGCCTAGTCCATTGGTCAATTAAATGACTTGTCGTAAATTTGAAAATAAAAAATGTATACCAGAACTCTTGAGCATAAAATCAGGGCCAGATTAAACAGCGGAAAGGCAATAGTGCTTGTTGGGGCCAGGCAGGTTGGCAAAACAACGCTCATAAAAGGCATCCTGGAAGAACAAGATTTTTTGTTTCTGGATGCCGACGATCCAACAATCAGGAGCTTATTGTCAATTCCGAATACAGAGCAGATAAGGACTATCATTGGTGATCACCAAATTGTTTTTGTGGACGAAGCTCAGAAGATACCGGGAATCGGGACGACTCTCAAAATAATTACTGACCAATTCAAGAATATTCAGCTTCTTGTTAGCGGGTCATCCTCTTTCGATTTGGGAAATTTGCTGAATGAGCCACTTACTGGCAGAAAATGGGAATATGAGATGTTCCCAATAACCTGGGAAGAGTACGAGAATAATCTTGGGTTTGTTAAATCAGAACAGCAACTTGAGAACAGGTTACTTTATGGATTTTATCCTGAAGTCATAAATAACCAGGGTAATGAGAAAGAAGTTCTGAAGAATCTGGTTAATAGCTACCTATATCGGGATATTCTTGCATTTTCTGGTATCAGGAGACCCGAAGTACTCGAAAAATTGATTCAGGCTCTGGCCCTTCAACTTGGCAGTGAAATCAACTACAATGAGTTGTCGCGTACAGTTGGAATCAATAAACTGACTGTGCAGAATTACCTGGAATTATTGGAGAAGGGTTACATAGTGTTCAGACTTAATAGTTTTAGCAGAAATCTGAGGAATGAAATCAAGAATAACCGTAAAATATACTTCTACGATAATGGAATCAGAAATATGGTTATCGGAAATTTTAATTCACTTGAATTAAGAACAGATAAGGGAGCTCTATGGGAAAACTTCCTGGTTTCGGAAAGAATGAAACAGAATAAATATAAGGATACTTTTGCCAGAATGTATTTTTGGCGGACAAAGCACCAGCATGAGATTGATTTTGTGGAAGAAAGGGATGGGAAAATTTATGGTTATGAACTCAAATGGAAAAACACCAAATCAACCTTCCCACTTAAATTTTCAGGTACCTACAATGCGGAAACACTTCTGGTTACCAGGTCAAATTTCCGGGATTTCGTCAAAATATAAAAACAGTTAGCATTTGAACTCTTAGGCTGAGTTCGTATTAGCAAACAGAGAGCTTATTTCACCGGGCCCCACTCAATAAGAACCCCGTCCCTGAAATAGAGATAAGATTTTGTATAGATCCATTCTTCGTCTACGCTGGTATCAACATACATCCGGTTGATCTGTACAGGTTTGCCCCAGCTGTCGCGAGCCATGTCCGAGGTTATCCCTTTCCATACCTTATGTTGGTAGAGTTTGAGTCCCAGGTCTGCCCCGTATTTGTCGGACAGTGCCTGGTAACGTTCTGTGGGCACCTGCCTGTATTGGGTATCTGGAGCTACCTGTTCCGGCATGGCTTCCTGTGCAGGTCTGTTAACCGGCTGTGCCGCTGCTTCCCTGGCAGGTTGTGCGGCTGGCTGCGATGTGGCCGCCACCGGCTGCGCTGTTGCCACCACCGGCAGAGCCGCAGTGAGCCTGTCTGATTTCACATAGCCCTGAAGGTCGCCAAGGCGGATCAGTGTAAAGACGGTATCTGCGCTGATTGCTTCAACAACAGTCCCGTCAGGTATAATCTGGAGTACAGAAGTAAGGTCATCCTTATCTGAAAAAAGCCTCACAGCTCCTTTTGTTGCAAGTTTCTGAAGATCCTGTGCCGTCATTGTAAGACCGGCAAAAATCACCAATACAAAAAGTATTACCTTTTTCATTTCCATGTAATTTACCGGTATATGCTCAAAAACCGTACCACCGTTATCTGTACCCGCTGACTCCGGACCGGAGTCCCGAGTGAGGGCCTGTGTTGATAACCGATCCTGGTCGGCAGAGCGGGACTATTTTTGATGATCAACCGCGGGCTTTAGCGTGGTGGGAGTGTCTGTAGCAGGTGGCTATTTTTTCCTGATGATCATCAGTCCGTCCCTGAGGGGCAGCACGATTTTCTCAACACGGTGATCACTGCGGACTTTTTCATTGAACATCACCACACCCTTAGTCTGGGGATCCTTCAGTGCATCCTCACCTTCTATCTTGCCTCCCCACAGCACATTGTCAGCAATGATGAATCCGCCCTTCCGCACTTTGTCAAATACGATGTCATAGTATTCGCAGTATTCCCTTTTGTCGCCGTCAATAAAGACCAGGTCAAAGGTGTAGTCCAGTGAGGGGATGACATCCTGCGCCCTGCCGGTGTGGAGTGTCACCCTGTCGGCTACTCCTGCAAGTGCGAAGTAGTGGGTGGACATTTCGTTGAGCTCATCATTCATCTCAATAGTATGCAATTGTCCTCCGCTCTTCAGCCCGCGTGCCAGGCAGATCGCCGAGTATCCGGTATAGGTGCCAATCTCGAGGATACGGGTTGGGTGAATCATATATGAAAGCATCTCCAGGAACTTTCCCTGGATGTGGCCCGAAACCATATTCGGATTGACAACATAAAGGTGTGTCTGCCGGTAGAGTTCCTCCAGCACTTTGTCTTCGGGAGTGCTGTGCTCCCTGATGTATTTGTCAAGTTCTTTCTCCATTCTGCCTGTATATTAATGTTGAAAGTGATGATCTGTCAAAGATAGCAGTTGCCGTTTCCGTAAGTTCTTTCCCGGTAACGGCATCTATTTTACGGAATGTTTCATCCATTGGTTCAATCCGGTCAAATATGAGGAGGCTCTTGCCGAGGCTGAGCATCAGGCTCTCATGGTTCTCGTAAGCCCTTGCCAGGTAACCTTTTATCTGGCTTTTTGCCCTTGAGAGCTGAAGTGTACCCAGTGGCTGGCGCCTGAGCCTGTCGAGCTCGGAGTGGATAAGGTCTATGCTTTTTCGAAGGTTACGGCTGTCGGTGCCGAAATAGATAGTAACCAGACCGGTATCGGTGTAGGGATTATAGACCGACTCCACATTGTAGGCATATCCGCGCTTTTCGCGAAGCGAGAGATTCAGGCGGGAATTCATTCCCTGTCCGCCGAGGATATTGTTCAGCATGAAGAGTCCCATTCGCCTGCGGTCGTGGAGGTCATAGGCGATGTTGCCTATTATGCAGTGGTTCTGCCAGGTGTCAGTGTTTTTTTCGGAGCTGACAGGTTTGTACCTGTATTCGGATCTTTTTCTTCGGGTATCATTTCCGGCCGGAACATGACCGAAGTATTTTTCGAAGAGAGTGATGATCTGCTTCGGGCTGATTGCACCCACGGAACAGAATACCATCTGCGATGTTGAATAGTTACGGATAATGAACCGTCGCAATGATTCACCTGAAATGGCTCTCACTGTGGAAGGTATCCCAAGAATGCTCCTCCCAATAGGCTGGTCCGGGAAGACCATCTCCTCGAATTCGTCGAAAATATATTCAGCAGGACTGTCAAGGTATGAGTTGATCTCCTCAATGACCACCTCCTTTTCCTTATCTATTTCGGCAGAGGGGAATGTTGATGAGAAGAGCAGGTCGGCCACCAGTTCCATTGCACGGGCATAGTGTTCCTTCAGGAAGGAGGCATGTATTGCGGTTTCCTCCTTTGTGGTATAAGCGTTGAGCTCCCCGCCCACATCTTCCAGGCGACTGAGAATATGATAAGACTTCCTGTGGGTTGTCCCCTTGAAAAGCATGTGTTCGATGAAGTGGGCAACTCCGTGTTCTTCCTGGAGTTCATCGCGTGAGCCGGCGTTGATAATGATGCCGCAGTGTGCCACCGCGCTTGTTGTCGGAAGATGTACCAGCCTGATGCCGTTTGGAAGAGTGTGGAGAGTGAGATCCATTTTTTTGAAAGAATGGACAAAGATAAGAAGGAATTCATCAATCAGGACTTCAGACCAATACTTCTGTCAGTGGCATCCGTACCATATCTGGTGACAAAGTGAGCCGGGGGTGTTGCATGAAAAAGAAAAATCCGTATATTTGCAGTCCGAAAAGGTACCATAGCTCAGATGGTAGAGCAACGGACTGAAAATCCGTGTGTCCCCGGTTCGATTCCTGGTGGTACCACATCCTGAAAACGCAAATCCCGCAAGATCAATGATCTGCGGGATTTTTTATACGCTCTGTGCTGATTCTGGTTCTGGGCAGATTTTGCTTCCTGGATAAAAGGTGTGTGTAGCGGTCAGCCACTTCCCTGACACTGTCCTCCCATGAATGACCTATCGTGGCAGCGGCATTGTCTCCGGCCTTAATGAGGAGATCACTGTCACTTATCAGCTGATTAATCTTATCACCATAAAGTTTTGGGTCATTGTCACTGAGAAATCCGTTAAGCCCATCCTGAATCAATGTTGAGATTGTGGAGCCCCTCAGCAGCAAGGCGGGGGTATGGAAAGCAGAGGCTTCAAGGATGACCAGGGGAGCATTGTCATACATCGAGGGAAAAAGGAAGAGGTCGGCTGCGGCATAATATCGTTTCAACACTTCCCTGTCATGAATTATCCCGGTGAACTTAACCTTTGATTCCAGTCCGTACTCCCTGACCAGGTTTTCAAGTTGAGCTTTTGCATAACCTTCTCCGACGAAATAAACTGTAAAATCTGCAACCTTGATGTATTTCAGAGATTCCACCAGGAATTTAAGGTTCTTTTCCAGGACCATCTGACCGACATAAAGGAATACCTTCCTGTTTTGAGGTATTTTGAGCATCTCCCGGCTTTCTGACCTGAGTGATTCAATATTTCCATCTACATTAAAGTCAACTCCGTTCTCCACCACTTCAACCTTTCCCCTGTAGCCATATTCACGTATTGTGTCCTCCACCGAAGGCTGGGGGATCCAGACTTCATCAGCAGCGTTGTAAAAGGAGATGATTCTTTTAACAATCTGATTCAGGATTTCTTTCTGATTAAAAAACCGGCTGAAATCATCCCTGTATTTTGAATGAAATGTTGCCACCATCGGAATATTATTTTGCCTGGCAATCCGCAGCGCAAGCAGTCCGGCGGAAAAGGGCGAATGTGCATGAACCAGACTGAAAGGAATATTCTTTAGTTCCTGATTGAACTGGTGATCGATCTTCGGTAACCCCAGCCTGTAGGGTTTGCGCATAAGAATTGGCACCGAGTGGTACCTTAGAACGGTGAATTCATCATTATCTGTATAGCCCGGATATTCAGGAGTAATTATGTAGGGCCGGAAATTTGATTTGTTAAGCCAATAGGCATAATTCCTTACCGTTATGGCCACCCCATCCATTATCGGAGGGTAGGAATCCGAGAAAATTCCGAATTTCAGCGTTCCCATTTGCAGATCATTAAAATATCATACACAAACAGGCATGCAAATTACGAAGTAACCTTCTGTATTAATGTTATGATAATGTTAAAATTAAGCACTTTCAAACAATTCCCGGATCACCGGAAGGTGACAGGGGAAATGGCCGGCCGTTTATTGGCTTTTGAATCTGCTTCTGAATCTTTTCAGAAGAAAATTGAGGCCGAACAGGAACAATACCAGTGTCAGGATCAGCAGCATCAGGTTTCTCACCCAATGCGGATTTTGTTCGATCTGCTTCCACCATGGTCCAAGTATCCACCCTGTAACGATGTAACCGCCTGCCCAGACTGTTGCAGTAATTATTGCGATTACCAGGAAGTGCTTGATTCTTATATGAAGTAATCCGCTTATTACGGATGTATATCCTCGTATAAACGGGGTGAGCCGACAGATAAATATGGCTGACAGTCCTCCTTCAGCAAGTGAACGGGAGAAGGACTCTATCCTGCTCCGTGAGAGAGGGAACCATCGCGGTTTGTGTTTGAGAAGCTGAACGCCGAATGCCCTGAATGTGAAAAAAAGAAAGCATGTTCCGATGAAATCAGCTGCCAGGGCGGCAAGGATTACATAATAAAAATGAAATATACCTGAATAAACCAGGTATCCCGAAAACAGTAAAACAAGCTCGTTTGGAATCGGGTTTGGGAATCCTGATTCCTGCAGGAAGACAAGGATAAAAATTGCCAGATAGCCATACCTGGTTATAAACTGGATTACATCCGCAGGCATTGAAGGTTTTGAATTTCAATCAACAAGATGCAAAAAAAACAAAAAATATGTCACCATTTATCGCCGGGGTTAAAAATCATTCATTTGAAGGTCGCGGATTTTTGGTTTTTAACCACGGTTCCGGTCAGGGAGCCTCCTGCCGATCAATCCTTCAAGCATCATCAGATCAGCCAGCACAATTGCTGTGGCGGCCTCAACTACCGGTGGAACGCGAAGGGCGATGCAGGTGTCATGTCTTCCCTCTATTTCCAGGTCGACCATATGCCCGTTGGCCAGGTTTATTGTACGCTGCTTCTTATGTGTACTTGATGTCGGCTTCACCGCCACACGGAAAATAATATCATTTCCGTTGGATATTCCCCCGTTGATTCCGCCGGCATTATTCGTAAGTGTTTTCCCGTCAGCGGATATGAAAACATCATTGTTTTCACTGCCCCGCATGCGTGAGCCTGCAAACCCCGAGCCGAATTCAAGCCCTTTGACAGCCGGAATTGAAAACATCATGTGACCTAAAAGTGACTCAACTGAATCAAAGAATGGTTCACCCAGTCCGACCGGGACTCCGGTCACGGTGCACCCTACAACGCCTCCGATTGAGTCGCGCTCCTGCACCGCTTTCTCTATTGCAGCTTCAATGTCAGCGGATCCGCCGGCTTCCAGGAGAAACGCGTTGACCATCACAGGTCTTATGAGCTTTTTTGCAATAACCCCAGCAGCCACGATTCCCAGGGTCAGGCGGCCGGAGAAATGGCCTCCGCCGCGGTAATCCTCAAAACCGCCATATTTCTTCATTGCTGTGAAGTCGGCATGCCCCGGCCTGGGAGTTTCACGAAGCTTAAGATAATCCCTCGAGATGGTATTTGTATTGCTGAACTCGATTGTCAGGGGTGCCCCTGTGGTACGATCATTCAAAACCCCGGTTTTAATTACCGGCAGATCCGGCTCCTTGCGCGGAGTAGTCCCGACGGCCCCGCTGCCTCGCCTGTTCAGATCTTCCCCGAAATCTGCCACAGTTAAGGGCAGGCCTGCCGGGCAACCGTCAACAGTTATACCCACACATTCCCCGTGTGATTCACCGAAAATACTGACTCTGAATTGTCTGCCGAACGTATTCATGTTAAAAAAACTACCTATTGCACATTAATGATTTCCATCCCTCATAAATAATGCAAATTTCAGGAATTGAATTGTATTCCGTCAAAATTTTTGATTCAATTATACGTTAAGAAAATAGCCAAGCTATTTACAAATCTAAAACCGGGGGAAAATGAATCGGAGAAAGATCAAAAATTTGCTGCTGCTTTCAGCGTTTGTTTTTACAGCTTCAGCAGCAACCGGGCAGACAAGGATGCCGGGAGAACTTGACAGCGCATCAATAAGCCGACAGATCGGATATGTTGAAGACCACACAAGGATATATGAAAACTACCGGGCAATACGGGAGGATATTTACCAGAAGCTTAACAGGAATATCCTTGATACAATTACTGCCGAAAAGACAAGGGTCCTGGAACTTAAGAACCTGACTGCCACCCTGAACGGCAGGACAGACTCGCTTAACAACCTCCTTGCCTCGACAAGGACGGAGCTTGACCAGGTGACCGCCACAAAGAATAAAATCCGCGTACTTGGACTGGAAATCAACAAGACTGCATACAATACCATAATGTGGATCCTGGTTGGAGCATTGCTTTTACTGGGAGGGATCGGATTTCTCATTTTCAAAAGGAACCTTGTGGTCCTTCTCAGAACAGAGAAAGATCTGAAGGAACTCAAGGAGGAATTTGCTGCGTACAAACAATCTTCCAGACTTGCCAGGGAAAAGGTGGAAATGGATCTGTTCCGTGCAAACCAGAAACTGAAAGGGCTTACACCAAACGGCAAGTCATAAGATCCTGCTCAGACCTGCCTGAATTTTTCGAACAGACCAAATGCAGTTTTACCTTCGTTTACGCTGTGTGGGTTTAAAGGACAATATAACAACGTAATAGGTTGTGGTAAATTTTGAAATATTTTTCGAATGAAAGTCTGATAGCTGCTGTTTGTTTAACATTATTCCATATCTTCGGCCTCAACGGAAGCGGAATAGTAACAAAACAAACAGAAAAACCATGCTACTACATCAGCAGTTTGTCAGGATGGCAAAGGCTAATGCCTCGAAACTGGCAATTATAGACAAGACGACAGGCAAGAGCGTGACCTATTCAAGAGCACTGATCGGGGCGCTGATCCTTAGCTCGAAATTCAGCAGGTATGACAAGGGATTCATCGGCATAATGATTCCCACCTCGGCAGGCGCCGCACTGGCAACAACGGGAGCGCTCATGAGCGGAAGGGTGCCTGTGATGATAAATTACTCCACGGGTGCGGAGGCAAACGTCAGGTATGCACAGAAGAAGTGCAGATTCACCACAGTAATCACTTCGCGTTCACTGCTTGAGAAGATCAACTGCCCGCTTGTTGAGGGGATGGTAATGATCGAGGACCTGATGGCCGGTGTGTCCACGGGCGATAAGCTCAAGGCAGCTCTTAAGACGAAGCTGCCCCTGGGAATTCTCCTTAAAACTATTAGCGGCGGGAGTGAGGATGACACAGCAGCAATGCTCTTCACCAGCGGCAGCGAGAAGGATCCCAAGGCAGTGCCTCTGACGCACCGGAATCTCATTGCAAATATTGAAAGCTTCAGCACCTACGTTGGTATCTCCGGGTCTGACAAGTTGCTGGCCAACCTCGTTTTCTACCATATTTTCGGACTTACCGTCAACCTGTGGGTCGCCTTCTATCATGGCATGACCATGGTGACATACGCCAACCCGCTCGATTTCCAGAAGGTAAGCAACATTGCCC
The DNA here is from genome assembly GCA_964621005.1 of uncultured Rikenella sp. Lineage (GTDB taxonomy): Bacteria > Bacteroidota > Bacteroidia > Bacteroidales > VadinHA17 > SR-FBR-E99. Next base: position 27,581 of record CAZUIF010000011.1, on the reverse strand, counting down.
GTGACGAGAAACCTACAATCATGGTCGGGACGCCGAGCTTCTTCTGGGGTTACCTCAACAAATCCGAGCCGGGTGATTTCAAATCGCTCCGCCTGATGGTTGCAGGAGCAGACAAGTGTCCCGATGCACTTCGTGACGGATACATGAAGAAACACGGAGTCACCCTGCTTGAGGGATACGGTGCCACTGAGACGTCTCCGGTGATTTCGGTCAACTCACAGGAGTTCAACAGGCCGGGCAGCACCGGAAAAGTCATACCGGGTATCCAGGTCAGGATAGAGAGCCTTGATTCAGGAGAGGACTGCAAAGTCAGGGAAGTGGGAAAGATCCTTGTAAAGGGGCCCTCGGTAATGAGAGGCTACTATGATGACCCTGCCCAGACTTCAGAGGTTCTTCACGACGGCTGGTACAACACCGGAGACATGGGCTATATGGATGAGGACGGCTACCTGTGGCATGCCGGCCGGTTCAAGAGGTTTACGAAGGTGGGTGGCGAAATGGTATCCCTGGTTAAGGTTGAGAATGTGATGGAGAAGTATCTTCACCATGGTGTGTCATGCTGCGTTGTCGAGATTCCTGACGACAAAAAGGGTTCATATATAGTGGCTGCAGTATCTGCAGAGGTAAACAAGACCGAGATACTGAGGAGGATGATGGCCGACCTGCCAAGCATTGCCCTGCCGAGACAGTTTGTCGTGATTGAGAATCTTCCCATGATGGGTACCGGCAAGATTGATTTCCGGACAGTTACAAAGATGGTCCGGGAAATGGTTAATGAAACCGGATTCGCCGGGTAACCGGTACATGTCAGCAGGCTGGCTATTTTGTTGTTCAGCCTGAACGCTTGCGGTCACGCCTTTCCAGCCATCTGATAAGGAGGAAGCTGCTCATTCCTATTGCAAATGTAATTATAGCAAAAAGCGGGTATGAGTGACGTATGTTGTCTTCTCCCCCTGTCATTACCGTCCATTCACTCATGCCAAAAATCCCTGCAACCAGTGTCAGGGGCATGAAGATGGTAGTGATGAAGGTTAGTCTCCTCACGGTGGCATTGGTTTCATTGGAATCCCTGGCCATCTTGTTGTTCAGCATTGAGGCATAGAGTTCCATCAGGCTTGTTACATTATCACGATTGCTTTCTGTCATTTCCAGGAAGTTGGAGATGTGATCGAAGATATCACGGTAGTGTACAGTGGCTTTTTCCGGCACAAATTCGCAATCGTTACGGCTGATCTTTATAAGTATCTCACGTTCATAGAAGAGGCTTTTGCGAAGGCTCAGCAGGTTGCGGCGAAGGTAGGTGAGCCGTGACGGATCAAAGTCTGAAGGAGAGGCAAGTATCTCTTCCTCGGCATGGTCAATATCCACTTCGGCCTGCTCCACCATGTCAGCCATATTGTCAACCATATGGTCTATTATCAAATGCATCAGCCATGCAGGCCCTTTCCTTATTGCTGAATTGTTTCTCTCAATTACTGGCATTATCCCCTGTATGGGGAACCGTGTATTTTCTGCGTAACCACTCACTGTAACCAGGAAATTGCCTCCGATGAAGAAGTCAACCTCATCCGAGACAAGTTCCTCCGGGTCATACCTCAGCGCATTGAAGACGACAAATGTATAATTAGGGAACTCATCCATTTTTGGCACCTGTGTCTCGTCAGTGCAGTCCTCCAGTGACAGGGGATGCAACCCCAGCGGACCTGACAGCCCTGTCAGTTCATCACGGGAGGCTTTTACAAAGTTGAACCAGACATAACCGGGCTCACCAAGCTTACCTGTTGCGCTTTCGAAGGAATCAAGTGATTCAGGAGCGCCATCGGGCCTGACCCATAAAAATTCAGATTTCATCATATTGATAATCTTAGCTGGAATTTATTTGATAGCATTCATTATCATGCCGGCCACCTCAGGGAATTTTGAGGGATTTACCCAGCGCAGAACGATAACAATATCTCTTTCCCTGTCAACAACCACATAGTTGCCTCCCATCCCGGAGGCATAAAAGAGGCTGTCACTGGCACCTTCAATTGTGGTCTGGCCTCCCGGCAGCCACCACATATAGCCGTAGTTGATATTTACGGGTGAAGGTCTTGTTGCCATTTTGATCCATTCACCGGAAATGAGCTGTTTGCCATTCCAGTTTCCGTTGCGTGCCATCAGCAGTCCGAACCGGGCATGGTCAAGGGTACTGATGACAAGGCCGCCGCCGAAATGAGCTCCGCCGCTTACAGACTGTATCTTCTGGCCGTCAACGGTGACCCATGAATTGTCATAGCCGTTCCATCCCCAGGTGGTTGAGGCACCTATTTTATCCATGATACGTTCTTTCAGGATGACAGGAAGCGGTTTCCGCATCACCTGGAGGAGGGAATAGGCCAGCAGATTCACCCTGACGTCGTTATACTCATAGGTTGAACCCGGTTCCCTCAGTTCGCGTCTCTGCCACTCCTCCGGCGTTCCGGTCCGCGGCGGCCTGTCGGCCCAGTCGGCCATATCAAAGAGGGTGCCTGACCAGTCGGAAGTCTGGTTGAGAAGGTGTTCCCAGGTTATCATGGAGTTATGGGCCCCGCTGAAGGTTCCGTCAGTGACGTATTGTGAAACCCTGTCTGTGACATTGAATAACCCGTCATCCCACGCGAGCCCGACAACGGTTGAAAGATAGCTTTTCGTGGCACTGAAGGTCAGATCCGGTTTTTCAATATCACCCCACGAGGCAATTATATACCCTTTGACCACAACAACTCCTGAAGGGCCTCCGCGGTCAATGACCGGGCCCATGATCCTGAATCCCGGCTCCCGGCCATATGCCTCCAGTATTGGTATGCGCAGGTCTTTCGGGTAATCTATTTCATTCTGTATGGCAAAACTGATTGCCTTGTTAAGGAGCACCGTGTCAGCTCCGAGTGTTTCAGGCGAACGACTTTCCCATTCGCCGTAAGGCGGATAATAAGCAGGCGGTGCCTCTTTCTGTTTTTTCGATTGCCCATCGAGGGAGGAAATGCATAACAGAAAAACGGTTGCAAGAAAAATATACCTTTCGGAATGGCACCTTTGCCTAATTTGAATCCGGTTCATGACTCTTTCTGTTTGCAGTAAATGTATTCATAATATCTGCAACGTGAAGAAAACCGTGTCTCAGATATCATATGCAGGATAAAGGATCATGACTGGATCGCCCTTTTCCAGCCTTGGATCCAGCACCTCTGCATAATTGAAACTGAAAGATCAGGCAGAAATGCTTTTTAGTACATTAGTATCGATATTAAAAATTAGGAATATGAAACTTGAACATCGCAGGCAGAATGTTCTTCCGTTTCCGGCATTCCTGCTAAGACTTGCACGTTATGGTTTATTTGCACTGATGCTAATTATCATATCAGTTCTGATCGGCTCGGTGGGATATCACATCCTGGGGAAAATATCGTGGCTTGACAGCTTCTATATGGCATGCATGATACTTACAGGAATGGGTCCGGTAACAGATATGGAAACGAGCGGCGCCAAGCTGTTTTCTTCATTCTATGCCCTGTACAGCGGGGTGGCATTCCTGAGTATAACGGCTGTCTTCTTTGCACCCATTGTTCACAGGATACTGCACATACTGCATGTGGAAATGGAGGAGAAATAACCTTTGTGTATCTCTGTTCCTTCAGTTTACAGTGATCTTTTTCAGTTCATTATTTGAGTAAATCACCGGGAAGTACATCAGCGAGACCTTTGCGGGATTCAATATATACCGGCCTGTGAACCGTGGCATAAGACTTATTTCGAATGTGCGCGTTCCGGGTGATGCATGTCTGATGAATATTGCCACATGGTCGCGGTAAAACTCACGGTGTACCTCGCCGGGCCAGTATCCCTTCTTGTCATTATATGCGAATCCTGACGGCACGGGGATTTCTATAATCACATATTCGGCGCTTTTAAAGAATTCAACTTCAGCTGTCATGGTCACTGGAGTTCCCGCCCTGACCTCTTCGACCTTCGGGCTTCCGGGTGCAATCGACCTCACCTGATTGGCTGGTGCGGAAAACCGGGTGGTCACCCTGAAGTCTGTGGTATCCTCCTCCGGGTCAGCGATGAAGATCTTGCTTCCCAAACTGAGGAAGAGAGGCATATCGCCGTCGTTGCGGACAGTCACCGTCCTTGCTTCATGCGGCAGGTTAACCTTGTATGGAAAGGAATCAATTACTGTCTCCGTCGCCCCGCTGATAATCTTCTTCGCCCTGTCTTCATTCCTGCGGTCGGGTTCAGTATAAAATGCCAGCGCATTCAGAACGGAGGCTGTCTGGAAGGTGTTCAGCGGACCATTCATAGAGAGGTATTCATAGAAATACCTCCTGATCAGTTCAGGCCGGGCAATTGTCTGAAGTGTGTCCAGCGTGAGAAGTTCGTTGGCGTGCAGGGTTGTCTGCAAATCCGTCTGTGTAATATGCCAACACTCCGAACCGGCAGTGAAGTAAACGCCACCAAGAACAGTCTCCCGCCTGGCTTTTTCAAGGAAGGTAAGGTCTGCCGGCATACTATGCCTCAGTCGCAGGCTGGCAATGCGGATGCTGTCAGTCAGGCTGAGGCTGTCCCTTTCCGAAATGATTTTCAGGTAATGGTTATAGTCAGCCTTTGCCCCGATGTCAGAGAGTATCTCAAGAAGTGACAGGCCGGTGGATGGCGCGGGGTTCTTTTCGAGGGCCAGAACGGCGAAATCGGTAATCCCGGAAATGCCGATGTTGACTGTATATCCGAGCTTCCCTGCCCTCAGCAGGGTTTTTATAATATGCTGCGAGATCCAGTCCTCGGTCTCCGACTGGCCCCACCAGCCCCAAAGACCGTCTTCATTGCGGTTATCAAGCAGTTTCCCTATCAGGCTTTTAATTTCCCTCTCATCGCTTCTGCTGACTTTCCCGAGGTGCCGGGCGGTCTCGGTGGCAGAAAGATACCCTGCGAGCCGGGATGCCATCTGTTCATTGCAGCCATAGACGTAATTTATAAGTCTGTGGCTTGCCGTTCTCCTTATGTCTGCCAGTCCGGCCACGGCATTGAGTGTCACCTCCCCGGGCCAGGCGGTGAGGTCAACCTTAAGTGCCGAGTCCTTCTCGATGAAGGCAACCATTCCCGAATCAACCTCGGTTCCTGCCCTGAGAACCGGCAGGGGACGGAACTCGCCGTCCTTCAGGCCGGTTTCGGTTGTGAAGGAGTATTCCAGCCGCAGGCTGTCTGAACCATGTGCAATCACCGGCAGGGTGTCAACCACAGCATCAACCAGGTCACGCTTACGGTTTACAAGTGTGTCGGCGTTGCTGATGAATCTTTCCGCCAGTGACATCGGGGCGCCGGTATGATTCATTATCCGGCCGATGAGATTCAGGGAGTCGCCCTCAACAACGTAATACGGTGCAGAAAGCAGCCCGGTCACGGGCATGAAAGCCCTGATGTTTCCTTTTGCGGAGCCTGCCTGCCGGTTGCCGTTGATGGCAACTGCAAATGTTTCCCAGGAGGTGATGTCGTCAGGGAACTTAACCGTGAAGGTGACTCTTCCTGAATCGTTAGTGCGCAGGTCAGGCTTCCAGTAACCGTAGTCGCGGAAGTTTTTCCGGAGGGTTCCGGCAGCCATAGCCTCTTCCAGGAACTGTTCATCAACAAGCGGGTCCCTTTCCGCGGCTGCAGCGATGACTCCTCCGGGCTTCATCGTCAGCATTATGACACCTCCTGCAGCCCTTGAACCGTACAGGGCGGTCATTGCAGGTTCCTTTACAATCGTCATGCTCTTCAGCAGTTCCGGGTCAATCAGGCTCATATCACCGCTGTACGGAACACCATCAATTATAATCAGAGGCGCCTGGGCGTCAACTGATGATACGCCTCTTATCATTATATTGCTGTTGTCCGACAGCTCCAAACCTGCCATTCTTCCCTGCAGTGCATTGACGGTTACAGCAGATGCTGCAAGGCTCTCCTTCCGTGAAATCCCGTAGGCCATCACCACAACTTCATCCATCGCGAGGAATTCCTCCTCAAGAGTCACATCCAGCTGGTTCTCATAATATACTTCGGTTTCAAAAGGCTTCATCCCGATAAAGCTGAATGTCAGCCGGTGGTTTCCGAAAGGGAGTTTCAATGAGTACCTGCCATCAATATCAGTCACTGTACCGAATCCGTTTTCCGGGCACCAGACCGAGACGCCCGGCAGCCTCTCATTGTCCGAAAGGCTCGTAACCACACCTGAGATAGTGAATCCCGGTCCGTCATACCCTTTCACATCCTGCCTTGTAAACTCCTGCATCAGCTGCCGTTCAAGCGAGGTAGGTGTTCCGGGCCGGTTTCCCGGCGCGTTGATCATATCAATTATCTTCCTGTACAGTTCCGGGTCATCTGAAATCTCTGCACGTGCAAGGTCAATGAATGTTGCGCAGTTGCCCCTGACTTCAAGGGAATCAATAATCAGATTCCGGCCACCCGGCAGGAAGGAAATGAACCTGTAGACACCGGGCATGATGTTCGTCAGGGTGTTGTCATTACCCTGCCTGTCATAGATGGCATTTCCGGTTACGGAGACAAGGAAATTGACAGCCGGTGAAAGAGCCGATTCACTTCGGCTGTCTAATACCCGGACCGTCCCGTTCCCGGGCAGTGTCCTTTCGCTGCGTGAATACCTGTAGCGGGGGGCAGTCCTCTTTTCGGTTATTTCCCGGCTGACCTTTTCAATGTAAGCGGGTGTCAGGACGCTGCCTCGCCAGTCCTGCATCGTGTTGCCCCTGTTATAGTACAGCGGAATTCTCTTTTCCGGTTCAAAAGACCTCATTCTTAGCAACCCTTTTTCAAAATCATATTCATACAAGGGCTCAAACCTGAAACCGGTGGTGAATTTTCCGGGGAGTGTGAACCGGGCGTTTGCCGGCATCACCGGTCCGACAATACGTGTGCCCTGAGTGGAATACACCCTGTCAGGATTTGCCAGTTGCTGCCTCACATCGCTCATCAGGAGGAAGTTTTCACCCTGCTGGAGGTAAGCCACGCTGTTTTCGAAGAGTGTCCTGTAGGGCATCACATAATTTGCTATCCTTCGCTGTTCCGCCGGGGTCATCTTAAAGGAGGCTTCCTTCCTTACATAGCCGGAAGGCTTTTCGTTATCCCTTATTGAAAGAACCAGTTTCATGCCGCCTTCAAACCTGATGCTGTCAGCCTCGTAGACGGCTTCGGGCGTACGGATGCTGATGAAATGATAACCGGTGTCGACCCTTAAGGAATAGGGCTGGTTGGCGGCGGCAAAGTCTATGTAAACCGGCCTGTGGTCAACATAAACCTGGTTGATCCTGACAGGTACTCCGTCACGGAAGATGAAAGGAGCGAACTGCGTGATGCTGTCGCCCATGTCACAGCTAAAGGTCAGGATTTCCTCAGGGTGGTACCTGAACCTGAAATATTCAACGGTATCAAGGCCTGCTTTGGCCTTCCACCAGTCGTATTCCAGGGGATGGGTCAGATAAGGTGCATCAGCAGCGGCTGTACGGAATGAGTTGATATGATCCTTGCCCTTCATGGGCCTGGCAAGTGACGGAAGGGCCGGAAGATTGTATCCGAACTTGCGGGTAAGCGAAAAGGCGGTAATGTCTGTATTCCGGGCTGGCATTCCGTCGGCATCCGTAACGGTAAGGGTGATTGCCGTTTCCTTTCCTGGAATTATCTTATCCGGTTGTTCTGCCTTGATGGTAAGTCTGCTCTTGTCTCTTGAGATTTCATATATGCTGTTGTTCATCACTCCGCCCCACAGGTAACTCAGGGAGAGATACCATTTCCGGTCAGTTGTGACTCTCTCCCTGAAATCAAGGGTTTCGGCGGTGCCGCGTGCAACCTCGCGGTTAAGGTCATAGATGAAGTAGCTGAATGCCAGACCTGTATTGCTGTTAACGCTGATAAAGACTGAGTCTGCTGTCCTGTGTGTCAGGGGTGTGATGCCGTGCGGCATCTCACCGGTCTCAAATGAACGGCGGGCATTTCCTGAGACAATTGTATAGGTGGTTATAAACGGATCACTCTTTGTCTGCCATGGAAGCCTGATTTGTTGAACCGGCTGTTTGTTTCCGAACGCATCTGCTGTTGTAAGTTCAGCTTCCCTTTCAGTTTCGGTGCCGTTGACTTTCAGGTAAAATTTTACGGAGTCGGCTGATGTGCTGTAGCAGATTTCTTCTTTCCTGTCGATAAAGGTCATGGTCCTGGTCTCAGTGACAGACTCGTTGTCCGATGTGTTGGCAACAGCAACGATTTTGCATGTCATGTTGGCTGCCGGGAAAAGGGAGTCGGGAATCATTACAACTGTTTCACCTGACGGAAGGAGATTCTCCCGGATAACTGCAATTGTATCCTTTATGGGAAGGAATGGCCCTGTAATCCAATCGACCCTGTCGCGGAGGATATGAAGGGTTACCCTGGCGTCAGGGAGGATCATGTCATTTTCATTCAGGGCTTTCATGCCCACGATGAACGATTTGCCCCTGTACAGCACGCTGTCAGGTGTCCTCATGACAAGCTTCATGCTTTTCAGGTCATAATACTCATACCTGAACTCAGCGGAGACAAGGTCCCTGGATCTGCCGGAAGGTGTAAGCGTCAGCCTGTACCGGTTGTCAAGCCGCAGTCCCAGGGTATCAGCAAGGACGAAGGAGTGGGTATATCCTCCCGGTGCATATGGTTTGAGGGTGGCCAGGGTGATTCTTTTCCACGGGTTTGTCAGGTCAATTTTGAGGTCGGTCTCACCCTGGTACGGTTTTTTGTTTTTCCCCGTGATGACGAAGGCCTTAAGCATCACAGTATCACCGGGCATGTAGCTCGGTTTGCTGAAAAGCATGAAACCGTCAGACGGTCCGGGCTCAAACAGCCTTTTAATTCCCCACCATACTCTTCGCGGGGTGCTGAACCCGTAACCCCTGATAGCTGAACGGACGGCATCATAGGGCAGGAGCACCACCGTTTTCACAGGCACCCAGACATACCTGACCGGGGTGCCGTATGCTATTTTCCGTGTGCTTCTGCGGAAGGCAGAGTTATTCAGTGTCCTGTTAAGGCTGAAGAGACCTGACACGCCGTCATGGGCCACAGTGAGGATGCCCCTGCTGTTGCTCTTCGGAAGCCTGTATGCCATGGTGGAAGGATCCCAGGGAAGGGTCCGCATTCCTCTCCTTACAACCGCATTTTCAATTAACCGCCCGGTGGTATCACGCACCTGGATTACAAGATCAGTCTTGTTGTCTATAACGGCAAGGTGGACATTCGGAATGGAGGTATACTCCACCCTCACTTTGTCATAATCGACAAATGCCGTTACATAGTTGCCAGGCTTAAGTTTTCCCTTATATATTGTTCCGGTAGGGAAGGAGTCGACTACCTCGCGGAAGAGGCTTTCATCCCTGCCCGTCGATTCCCTGCGGATGAGGTCCAGGGCTTGTTTTTCAGTTATTGCAAATATGTAGGTGTACGGGCTGGCAGTACTGCTGTTTGCCAGGTTCTGGGATTCCGCACTGAACGAAATCAGCAGACCCAGCATGAGAATGAGTAACCTGGTCATGTGGTGACAGCTTTTATGGAAACAACCATAAAAGTAGCAAATTATGAAGAGAATTTTCCCGGGGATGGCTGCAAATATCCAGTATCTGATCCGTAACTGTGAATTATCCTGATAAAGAAGTAACTTTGAGTTTCAATCTGTCTGTGCCATTTCTGTTTAACAAACGAAAGGACAAGTAAAGCCATGAAAAGAATCATTTTGACCGGCCTGATATTAATCGGCTCCGGTTATCTGTTCAGTCAGGTGGTGACTGATACCCTCAGGAAAGATGCACTCAATGTTTTTATGGAGGCATCAGATTATATCCGCAAGGAAATCCCCTACGTGAATTATGTGCGTGACATAAAGGATGCAGGGTTATATATTATTTCCACCTCCCAGAGGACGGGATCGGGAGGTGTGGAGTACTCCTATTTTTTCATCGGGCAGAATGAAAATGAAGGGATGCGTGACACACTCGTGTTTACGTCCAGCCCTGACGAAACATCCGAGATCATAAGGGAAAACGAGGTCAAAACATTGAAAATGGGTCTTGTCCGTTATGTGGCACGGACACCTTTGTCAAAGTATATATCGATTGGTTTCAGTGAGCCGCTTTCTGAAACTGTAACCTCTGACAAATGGAACAGCTGGGTTTTCAGAACATCGGTCTCGGGTTATGCCTCAGGGGAGAAGTCCTACAGGACCTCATACCTCAACGGAAGCTTCTCGGCCAACCGGGTAACCGAGAAGCTGAAGTCAAGCCTGTCTCTGAGGTACAGTTACTCGGCGGATAAATATGAGGTGGATGATGAACTGATTACAAGTGAATATAATTCCAGGTCACTCAGCGGGCTCCTGGTTGGCAGCCTGACTGATCACTGGTCAGTGGGGGGAAGTATATATGCAGGTGCCTCGAAATACAATAACTCGGCGCTCTCAATGAATATTCAGCCGGGGATGGAATACAATGTGTTTCCCTACTCAGAATCCACCCGCAGGCAACTGAGGATTAACTACAAGGTGGGTTTCGGCTATGAGAAGTATATCGATACTACCGTTTACAACAAGATCAGGGAAAACCTCCTGTCACATTACCTTACAATCAACTATGAGATCATCCAGAAATGGGGATCAGCCGATTTGTCGCTCGGTTACAGCAATTACCTGCATGACTGGTCAAAAAACAATGTTTCTCTCCAGGCTTTCATTGAACTGAGAATTGCGAAGGGGCTTTCTCTGAATTTCGGAGGTGGCGGATCAATCGTTCATGACCAGCTGGGTCTCGTAAAGGGAGGGGCCACCCAACAGGAGGTCCTGCTCCGGCTGAGAGAGCTTGAGACACAGTTTCAATACTTTACCAGCTTCGGGCTGACATACACCTTCGGATCTATTTACAACAATGTGGTTAATCCAAGGTTTGGCAACTCTGGTGGAGGAGGAATGACCATCATAATGAACTGATCAGCCTCCGGTTCCGGAACCGAAGGCTGATCAGTAATAGTGTCATCCGGCCATTCTCAGGCCTTGTGCACCGGCTGTCCTGCTGCGTCGGCTCCTGCCTCGAGGAAAACCTCCGAGATAGTCGGGTGCGCGTGCATTGTGTGAGCCACATCCCACACGGTGCTTTCCACGGCCATGTAGGCCGAAGCCTCACTGATAAGGTCAGTGGCATTGTGCGAAATGATCTGCACCCCGAGTACCTCGCCGTATTTCGGTTCGGAAAGAATCCTGAGGATACCTTCGGGCTGACCCTCTGTCAGCGCCTTGCCGTTTGCGGAAAGGGGGAACTCATTGACCTTGTACTCTGCACCCTCGGCTGTAAGCTGCTGCTCGGTCTTGCCAATCTGGGCAAGCTCAGGCTCAGTGTAAATTGTCAGCGGCACCCTTTCAGTTTCCATCGTTTCGGTTATGCCAAGTATATGGTTCACCGCAGCCAGCGCCTGCGCCGAGGCGGCATGTGCATAAATGCTTCTCCCGTTGACGTCACCCACCGCATACACACCCTTGACACTTGTCATGAAGTGCTCATCGGTGATATAGAAACTGTCCTTTTTTTCTATCTGCAGCGTGCCTGACGGCTTTATGCCCTTGCGGGGCATGCAGTTGACAATCCCTTCGTAATCTTCCAGGTTCAGACCATCATAGCCCGCGGCACCTTCCAGGGTTTTGATCTTCAGTGAGTCAAACCTCTTTGATATATAGGCATTCAGGTAATCATCCAGTGCAGGAAAAACTTTTTCCGAAGTCTTCAGAAGAGTTACATCCCTGCCTATCAGGGCAAGCATCTGGGTGACCTCCGCGGCCACAGGCCCTTCACCAACCACAAGGAGTTTCTGCGGTATCTCCTTCTGCGAGAACATGGTCTCGAGGTTGATTATCCGGCTCTCGTCGCCCACCTTGAAGGGGAGCGGCCTGGGGTATGACCCTGTTGCAATGATAATGTTCTTTGCCTTAAGCATCCGGTTATCCACCACCACGGTGTCAGCCGCCTCCACGGAGGCAGTCCCTGTGATGGTCTCAACGTTGTTCTTCTTCAGCAGGTATTCAACACCCTTTGTGAGGCGTCTGACAATCCGTTCTGACCGCTTCACTCCCTTCTCCCAGCTGAACTTAAGCGATTTCGGGTCGACGCCCTCTACGCCGAAGTCAGCTGCCATGCCAAGCCTGGAGAAGTACTTGGCGCTCTCGAGCATCGCCTTGGATGGGATGCAGCCCCAGTTGAGGCACATCCCTCCAACATGCTTTTTCTCTATTACTGCAGTCTTCAGTCCTGCCTGTCCGGCCCTGATTCCGGCCACGTAACCTGCCGGTCCCGCCCCGATAATAATAAGATCATAATCCATCTCCGGTCTCCTTTCTTATTGTCTCATAATCAGTGACAGCGGGTCTGCCACACCGGCTGCCACATCATTCAGGAATTCCGTTGCCTCTGCACCGTCGATCATCCTGTGGTCAACCGAGAGCGAAAGGGGCATGACGTTTCCTACCTTTATTTCACCGTTATCCACCACCGGCTGCTGGTTGATGCGGCCGATGCCAAGGATACCAACCTGCGGGTAGTTTATCACCGGTACTCCGAACCATCCGCCCAGCGCGCCGTAGTTTGTGATTGTGAACGTGCCGTCCTTCATGTCATCAAGCGTCAGCTTCCTGTCGCGGGCCTTGACGGCTATTTCCGCCACGGCGCGGCTAAGTTCCCTGATGCTGAGCTTGTCAGCGTCACGTATCACCGGCACCACGAGGCCTTCTTCGGTGCTGACGGCTATCCCGATGTTATAGTAGTTCTTATAGATTATATTTCCCTTTTCGAAGTCCATCTCTGAGTTGAGCTCAGGGTGGCGTTTCAGCGCTGCCACCACTGCCCTGATAATGAAAGGCAGGTATGTAAGGCTGAGATCCTCCTTTTTGTATTCCTCTTTGTAACGGGAGCGGGCTTCCACCAGTCTTGACACTTCCGGTTCCTCGAACAGGGTCATATGGGCTGTACTCTGCTTTGAGCGTAGCATGTTGCGTGCGATCGATTTCCTGATCTGCGACATCGGCCTGATTTCGACGAGTTCGCCGGGAGCTGCATGTACGGCCGGCGCTTTCGCGGCAGCGTATGTAACAGGAGCAGCTGGAGCATGGAAATTCTGTATATCGCTTTTCATCACCCTGCCTGCGGGTCCTGTGCCCTTTACCAGGTTGATATCGATGTTCATCTCCCTTGCCATGGCCCTTGCAACCGGTGTTGCCAGCACCTTACGGCCCGCTGCGGAGGCTGCTGCGGGCTTAGGCTCGGTTCCCTCCTCACTTGCAGGCAGGAGTGCGTTGCCTGAGGCAACCTCGATGGTGCCGACTACGCCGGCTCCCTTCTCCTCAACCTGTTCAGGCTGCGTGCCGGGAGCCTCTGCTGCAGCTTCGCCGGCTATCTCAATCTCAACAAGAGTCTCTCCCACGTGGATCGTCTCACCAACCTTCCCGTAACGGGCGGCGATTACACCGGCGCGCGGGGAGGGTATATCCGTCACAACCTTGTCGGTTTCCATCTTCACAAGCGGCTGGCCTACCTTTACGGCAGAACCCTTGTCAACGTACCACTCGATAATGATACCCTCGGTGAGTCCTTCGCCTATATCCGGGAATTTGAATATATATCTCATTACTTCAGAATTTTATTGTTCTTTCAATCTCGTAGAAGATCTTCTCCGGGGTGATCATATAATGGTGCTCGCCCCTGGGGTAGGGCACTATCACATCAAAGGCGGCCACTCTCTTCGGAGGTGCCTCGAGGTGGAGGAATGCCTCCTCGTTTGCCAGGGCCATGATCTCAGACCCCACACCAAAGCTTCGCGGTTCCTCGCCAACAAAGATTATCCTTCCGGTTTTCTTTACTGAAGCGGTAATCGTCTCCTTGTCAAGAGGATATATTGTTCTCAGGTCTATCAGCTCCACCGAGTAGCCTGCCTCTTTCGCCATCACAATTGCCTTCTGCACCTCGCGTATCATGGCGCCGTAAGCGACCACGGTAACATCGGTGCCCTGTGACAGGACCTTGGCTTTGCCGATAGGCACTGAGAATTTTTCTTCACTTACTTCCTGCTTTATTGCGCGGTAGATGCGCTTGGGTTCCAGGAAGAGAACAGGATCATCACTCTCTATTGCAGAGATGAGAAGTCCCTTTGCATCGTGGGGTGTTGATGGTACAACCACCTTCAGGCCCGGGATATGGGCAAAAATTGCCTCCATGCTTTCTGAATGATGTTCGAGGGCATTGATACCACCGCCGTAGGGAAGTCTTATTACTATCGGCATCCTGTAGCGTCCGCGCGACCTGTTGTGGAGGCGTGCCACGTGTGATATTATCTGGTTGAAGGCCGGGTATATAAACCCGCAGAACTGCATTTCTATCACAGGTCGGAGCCCGGCTGCAGCCATACCGACTGCCGTACCGGCGATACCTGATTCTGCCAGGGGTGAGTCAAAGACCCTATCCACTCCGTGTTTCTTCTGTAACCCTTCCGTTACCCTGAAGACCCCGCCTTCGAAGCCTACATCCTCTCCGTAGACTACTACGTTTTTGTCTTCCGTCAGTTTGATATCCAGAGCGTCGTTAACGGCGCTGACTATATTCATTGCTTTCATTTGCGTGCGTTTTTCCACTGTAAGAATTTTTCATGTTCAATCTGCTGGTCACGGAGGTCCTGAGGCATTTCTGCATAGGTATATTTTATGGCATCCTCAAGAGGGTACTGAACGGTCTGTTCGGTTTCAATGAACTGGCGGTCAATCTCCTTTTCGTATTCATCAACCAGTTTTTTCTCCTGATCATCTGACCACATCTTCTTCTTCTCAAGGAAAAGCTTCATGCGTCGCAACGGATCCTTCAGATCCCATTCCTTTTCTTCTTCGGTGGTGCGGTATTTAGTAGGGTCATCCGATGTTGTATGTGCACCCTTGCGGTACGTCACTGCCTCTATCAGCACAGCCTGTTGTTCTTTCCGTGCATATTCATGGGCATACCTGAATGCTGCGAGCATGGCGAAGATGTCATTGCCGTCAACTTTCAAGCCCTTTATCCCGTATGCTTTTGATTTGATTGCCATATTTATGCTGGCGGTCTGCATTTTTACAGGTACCGAGATAGCATACTGGTTGTTCTGCACAACAAAGATCACGGGAACCTTCCATACTCCGGCAAAGTTCAGTGCCTCATGAAAATCACCTTCAGATGTTCCGCCGTCGCCTACAAAAGCCATAACCACTTCATCCTTCTTCTGATAGCGGATTGCGTATCCTATCCCTGATGCATGTAGAAGCTGAGACGCAATCGGTACGGAAGACGGAAGCATATGATTTGCCCCGGCAAACTTGGTTCCCTCTTCGAATCCCATGTTGAACATGAAGACTTCCCTCATTGTCACGCCCTTGGCGAGCCAGGCTCCCAGCTCGCGGAATGCTGGCACCAGCCAGTCTTCGTACCTGAGCACTGCTCCTGCCGCCACACCGATAGCCTCCTGGCCGTAGTTGGGAGGGTAGGTATAGACACGGCCCTGACGCTGGTATGAGACTATCATGCGGTCCAGCGTCCGGACAAAGAGCATGTCCTTGTATAGTTTCAGCATCTCGTCATCGGAGAGCTGGGGCATCAGCTCCTTGCTGATTACCTTTCCGTTGTTGTCAATCACCTGCAGCATCTTGTTCTCTGCAGGATCAAACTGGTCGAACATATCTTGTTTTGTTTAACGTTTCTGCAATAAAAGACAAACAACCCCTGAATTTGTTCAACACGTTTCCTGGCATGTCCAACGTAAATTCATGGGGCATCAGGCGGGAAGGAGGCCCTGCAATTTGATATAATGCCCGTTCTTACTTAGGCTGGACGGAATCCGGGATACCGTGTATCAGATCCGGAATATGCCTTTTATCATATTATTGACTCACTGAAATTTCAGTTATCAGTACTTGCGGATTTGTAATCAATTTTCCAGGAGATCTCCTTGCTGTCAGGTGACACCATCCTGATCCTCCTGACAGTCCCGTCACGTTTATCGGAGACCAGGGTGCCTCCGGTGAGTGTGACGACAGGGGTGGAGTAGCCGGCAGGTTCATTTATAATAAGTGTGTACTCGTCACCGGGGACAATATTGCTTGTTCCTGAGAGGCTGCCCTTATTCCAGGTCACGGCTGACAGGTCGGTTGCACCGCAGCTGATGTGCCTCGAGGTTGCCAGAACCTGGGGATTTGGCTGTAACGGCCTGATGCAGAAAAGCTGGCAGTTGAACCTGGGGTCAATGCTGCCGAACCTTACTGTGTCGGTAACCACGCCAAGGAATGTGTCGGACCAGAATTCATATAGGAGGTACTCCTTCCCCTGTTCCAGCCCGAGATCGGTCAGGCTGATAAAATCTTCCTTGTCACCGAGCCTGCCCAGTACGCACCATCTTTCCCATGGCATGTTCAGTTCGAGCATGAACAGGTCAAACGGGGAGGTGCGACTACCGTCGCTTTCCCTCTCACCGGAGCCGCTCATCTCCGTGGAGACACGGTCAAGGTTTGCTGACCGGGAAGGGTCGAGGTCAAACACCTGGCCGGGAAGGGTGAAAAGCACCGGAAGTGACTTACGGGCAGGAGTGATAAGGTCTGTGCGGTACACTTCAGGCTTGTCGGTCACCATGAAGAGAGACCCTGTCAGCGAGGTGGCTATGCAAGACCTGTAAGCCTCCTGCGGTGTCAGCTCGATATGGTCCGGGTCATTGCGCCACACAACATTATTGAAAGAATTGTACTGGGCCAGGGCTGTATATCCGTAACCGTCATTCCCGATACGGCATCCGTCGGCCAGTCCAACCACTCCGGGCAGCACGCCCCAGCATGCCAGCAGGAAGTTGTCGGGGCCGGTCTCTTCGCGCACCCTGCGCACGACATTCCGGAATGCCTCTTCGCGGCCGGCTGAACCTCCGCTGAAGAAGCCGCTGTGGCTGTTATACCCTTCGAAGAGCAGGTGCCGCAGGGCATCAAGCTTGAAGTATTTCCATCCTTCATCCCTGAAACGGCTGTAAACCGGTGAAATAACAGAGTCGGGCATCTCTTTGTCCGAACCGTTTAAAATGTACCCGATCCATCTGCCTGAAGCAGGTGTTCCGTCATCATTTCTGACGAACCACCCGGAATGGGAGTAGGCCCATGCCGAGTCATGCACCGCAACATTGGTCCAGATACCGGGTTTGAATCCCCTGGAGCTGATATAGGCAGCGAGGCTGTCAAGCCCTGACGGGAATTTGTTGTTGGAGTTGATCCAGGCTTCCGGCGAACCTCCGGGCTGCTGGTAGCCGTCATCTATCTGGATATATTCAAGACCGTATGGCTTCATGGTTTCGGCGAGTATGTCAGCAGCCTCCCTTACATTCTCCTCGGTCACGGAGGTCTTGTATGCGAACCAGGAGCACCACCCGGCTACCGGTTCTTTCCAGACATCATATGTCCACGGCTCATAGTATGTCAGTCCCCTGTGCCGCTGGTAATAGTGCGGTCTGAACCTGAAGGTTGCCTCATTACCGGTCATTCTGACCTCATATGTGATTCCGGTGCTGTCAGTCACTTCAGGCGCAATCCGCAGTGAGGCTGATGTATATGACTGGTCTGCAGAGAGGAGCCAGTCAGACCGGCGGTCATAAACAGCCCTGTTCAGCAGGCTGTGGCTTAACCCGAAAGTATGCCTTACTACCTGGGTTCCTTCTATCCTGCGGTCAGCCTCACAGGTGAACGACTCCTTTCCGGCGCGGATTATTCCTGAAATGTTCATTGGCCGTCCGTCCGGTGTGGAGACCGTAAACAGATGCGAAACCTTCCCGTCAGGCCCTTCCTTCAGTTCCTTTACAGTAAAGGCATCAGGAGAAAGGTCTGTTGTCAGGCTCATTATTTCTACACCGGCATAGCTGAGAATAATTGTATTCCCTTCACGGGTAAGCAGGGCAGGAGTGTTGGGCGGCGCTTCCATGTCAGGGGAGGGGGAGCACATTGACAGGCCCAGGGAGATCAGGGCTAAAGTTGCTTGCAGGAAACGGTTCATGCGGGATACTAATGGTTCCTCCAAAATTAAGCAAAAAGAGGCTTTGGAAGAAGGTCGTTCAGCTTTGCGGCAGGGGCTAATGTGAAGAAATGTTAACGCCTGCCGGGTGTGTCTGTAATTATTTTTAAATTAGCTGACTATTATGCAATCAGTTAACCCAATAATCAAAACCATGAAGAACTCTGTCAAAGCATTATTGATTATGACGCTATTTGCTTTCGCCGGATGCCAGCAAAAGGCAGGCGACGAGCTTACTCTGCCGTTCGAGAAGTACGAACTTGATAACGGTCTGAACGTAATCCTTCACCAGGATAAGTCTGACCCTATCGTTTCTGTTGCCATTTACTACCACGTCGGTTCGAACCGTGAGGTTCCCGGCCGCACCGGATTTGCGCACCTGTTTGAGCATATGATGTTTCAGCAGAGCGAGAACGTACCTGAAGACCAGTATTTCAGACTGATTCAGAGCGCAGGCGGCACGCTTAACGGATCCACAAACCAGGACCGCACCAACTATTACGAGACAGTGCCGAAGAATGCCCTTGAGATGGTTCTCTGGATGGAATCAGACCGTATGGGATACCTTACAAACACTATAACAAAGCAGGCTTTCGCAATTCAGCAGAATGTGGTGCAGAATGAGAAGCGCCAGAACTACGACAACAGGCCTTACGGCCACTCTTCGACGGTGATGGCAAGAGCAATGTTCCCCGCAGACCATCCATACAGCTGGACAACGATCGGTGAGATGAAGGACCTGTTCAATGCCACCGTTGAGGACGTCAAGGATTTTCACAGCCGTTTCTATATCCCCAACAACGCCACACTGTCTATCGCAGGCGACTTCGATACAGAAGAGGTCAAGGCGCTTGTGCAGAAATACTTCGGAGAGATCCCAAGGGGGCCTGAGGTTGAAGAACTGAAACCTATGCCTGTGACCCTGGCGGAGACGAAGAAGCTATTCCATGAGGACAACTTCGCAAATACGGCCCAGTATACGATGGCATTCCCCACCCCCGAGAGATATTCGAAGGATTCCTATGCCCTTTCAGCTCTTGGCGAAATCCTGGCAGGAGGAAAGAAGTCTCCGATGTACAACGTGCTTGTGAAGGAAAAGAAACTGACCTCCAATGTCATGGCAAGGAATAATGCACAGGACCTTGCAGGTACATTCATGATTTCGGTGTCAGCAAACCCCGGTGTTTCACTTGCCGATGTTGAAAGCGCCATCTTTGAATCGTTCGACCGTTTCGAGAAGGACGGATTCACCGAAAAGGATCTTGAAAGGATCAAGGCCGGCCAGGAGACCAGCTTTTACAATATGATCGGTGCCGTGCAGGGCAAAGCCTTCAGGCTGGCCGAATACGACATCTTTGCAGGCGACCCCGGTTTCTATAAGCAGGATATGCAGAACATGATGGATGTGACTGCACAGGATGTGAAGGACGTTTACGAGAAGTATATAAAGGGCAAGAACTATGTTGCCACCAGCTTCGTACCGAAGGGTAAGGTTGAACTGGCAGCTGTTGGATCTGTCAATGCAGGCATCGAAGAGGAGAATATCCTGACGGCCACCGAGGTGAAGATCGAAGCCGGCGCAGCCGAAGAGATAAAGAAGACTCCCACATCGTTTGACCGTTCGGTGCAGCCTCCGCTCGGCCCTGATGTATCCGTCACCGTTCCTTCCGTATGGAAGTCATCACTGGCCAACGGAATGAAGATCTACGGCATACAGCACACGGAGGTTCCCCTGGTGCAGTACAACATAGTAATCGATGGCGGTCACATGCTTGATGACATCAGTGCACCCGGTGTTGCAAACATGCTTGCAATAATGCTGAATGAGGGCACCAAAAACAAGACTCCCGAGGAGCTTGAAGAGGAGATTGAGCTTCTGGGTGCCATGATCCGTGTGTCAGCATCTGATGAGGATATAACAGTAAGTGTAAACACCCTCACTCGCAACTTTGAAAAGACCCTTACCATTGTTGAGGAGATGCTGCTTCAGCCGCGGTGGGACTCACTCTCCTTTGAACTGGCGAAGACACGCACTCTGAACGGTCTGAGAAGAAGCTCCATTGATCCCACCTACCTTGGCTCGATGGCTCTGAGCAAGCTTATCCTTGGTCAGGACAATATCTTTTCAACCGATGTTTCCGGCACCCCGGAGAGTGTCAGGGCTATGACAATGGACCAGATCAAAGAGTACTATGAAAAGTACATTTCGCCCTCAGTGGCAAGGTTCCTTGTTGTTGGGTCCGTTGACCAGCCGGCAGTTGAGAAGGCTCTTGCATCCCTGAGCGCCAACTGGGGAGCAAAGGAGGTTCAGATGCCACAGGTTGCATTTGCTCCGGCACCAGAGAAACCGGTTGTCTACTTTGTCAGCATTCCTGATGCAAAACAGTCGAATATCTTCATCGGGGCTCCATCGGTACCGAGGGGTAATCCCGACTACTACCCTGCATTTGTTGCCAATTACAAGCTTGGCGGCTCGTTCAACGGGTATGTAAACCTTGTTCTTCGCGAAGAGAAAGGCTACACATACGGCGCCCGTACAAACATGGCCGGATCGAAGAATTACGGTACTTTCGTGGCCAGCTCGGCAGTCAGATCAACAGCAACCCTTGAGTCAGCAGAGATCTTCCGCGACCTGATGACCAAATACAGGGCCGGTGTTTCGCAGAGCGATGTCGACTTCACGAAAGACGCACTGCTCAAGGGTAATGCACTGCGGTTCGAAACCCAGCGTGCCCTCCTCGGCATGCTTAACACCATGAGTACATACGGACTTCCCGATGACTATATCAAGCAGGAGGAAGACTACGTAAGGAACCTGACTGTTGATGAGGTAAATGCAATGGTCAACAAGTATATTGACCCGATGAAGATGTACTATGTTGTTGCAGGCGATGCCGCAACACAGCTTAAGGAGATGAAGAAACTCGGTTTCGGAGAACCCGTGGTTATACAGTAAAACAACATAAAATGAAAAGACTTTTTTCCTTTGCAATGGTCTCTGTGCTGCTGCTGCTTGCAGGCTGCGGCGGTAAGGAGACGACGAAGCTCAGTGTCCCTTACGAGACCTACAAGCTGAGCAACGGGATGACAGTGATCCTCAATGAGGACAAGTCAGACCCCATCGCCTCGCTTGTAATCCTGTACCATGTAGGATCTAGCAGGGAGGTTCCCGGTAAAACAGGCTTCGCACACCTCTTTGAGCATATGATGTTCCAGCGCTCGGAGAACGTGGGTGAAGACGAATACTTCAAGTACATCGAAGGGGCAGGTGGCAACCTCAACGGAGGCACCAACTTCGACCAGACAATTTACTTCGAGGTGGTTCCGAAGAATGCGCTTGAACTTGCCATGTGGCTCGAGTCGGACCGCATGGGATTCCTTCGCAACACTGTAACCCCGCAGTCGTTTGCCCTGCAGCAGAACGTGGTGCAGAACGAAAAGCGGCAGGGTGTTGACAACAGGCCTTACGGGCATACTGATTATGTTCTCCTGAAGAACCTCTACCCACAGGGTCACCCGTACAGCTGGGATGTGATAGGTGAGATGGCTGACCTGGCCAATGCCACTATTGACGATGTGAAGGATTTCCACAAGAAGTTCTATGTCCCGAACAATGCCACACTGGTGGTGTCAGGCGATTATGACGTGGCAGAGGTGAAGGCAATGATCGAGAAGTATTTCGGTGAGATCCCCGCAGGGGAGGAGCTGAAGGATCCAGAGCCAATGCCGGTGACCCTGGCAGAGACGAAGAAGATCTACCATGAGGACAGCTTCGCGCGTGCGCCGCAGTTTACGATGGTGTTCCCCACCGTCGAGCAGTATACAAAGGATGCCTATTCTCTTGATGTCCTTGCCCAGCTTCTCGGTGTTGGCAAAAAATCACCGATGTACAAGGTGCTTGTAAAGGAAAAACAGCTTACCTCCAATGTGTCGGTTTACAACCAGGCACTTGAGCTGGCCGGCAGGTTCGAAATAGGTGTTACCGCCAACCCGTCAACAAGTCTCAATGACGTTGAAAAGGCGATCTTTGAAGCTTTCACCAGGTTTGAGACTGAGAAATTCACCGAGAAGGATCTTGAGAGGATCAAGGCAGGCCTTGAGACCGATTTCTACCGTATGATGAGCAGCGTGATGTACAAGTCGTTCATGCTTGCAATGTACAGTGAGTTTGCAGGCTCACCTGACTTCATGGTCGAGGAGCTTGAGATGATGAAGAAGGTGTCGATGGATGATGTATGGGATGTATACAACCGCTACATCAAGGGCAAGAACTATGTAGCTACAAGCTTCGTCCCGAAGGGACAGGCTGACCTGGTTGCAGAGGGTTCGGTGAATGCAGGCATAGTTGAGGAGGATGTCACCAAGGCAACGCAGGTGGAAGTTGTCGCCGGAGGCGAAGAGGTTATAGAAAAGACCCCGAGCAGCTTTGACCGGTCGAAGGCACCGGTTCCGGGCCCCGATCCGTCAGTCACCCTTCCTTCCATCTGGAAGACAGAGGCTGCCAACGGGATGAAGATCTTTGGAATTGAGCAGCATGAGTTACCACTGCTGACATACAGTATTGTAATCACTGGCGGTCATATGCTCGATGACATCTCAAAACCGGGTGTGGCCAGGTTCACAGCCTCGATGCTTAACGAGGGAACAAAAAACAAGACCCCGGAGGAGCTCGAGGAGGCAATTCAGCTTCTTGGAGCTAACATTAATATCAGGTCCGGTGAGGAGAACATCACCGTTTCTGTGAGCGCGCTTGCCCGCAACTTTGAAAAGACTCTTGCACTTGTTGAGGAGATGCTTCTTGAGCCCCGGTGGGATGAGGAGCAGTTCTCAATCAACAAGACCCGTACTATCAATAACCTCAAGAGAAATCTTGCTGATCCGAATTATGTTGCTGACATTACTTTCGGCAAGCTTGTGCTGGGTGCTGACAATATTCATTCAACGGATATCAGCGGTACGGTGGAAAGCGTTGAAGCAATCACTATGGATGATCTCAAGGCTTATTATGAAAAGAACATCTCGCCCTCAGTGGCTAATTTCCTGATTGTTGGTGATGTAGACCAGGCCAGGGTGGAAAAGGCGCTTACCGGGCTGAATGAGAAGTGGGAAGCAAAAGAGGTTGCAATGCCGGCACTCACATTCCCGCCTGCACCGGAAAAATCTGCTATCTATTTTGTGGATATTCCCGGTGCCAAGCAATCGGTCATCAATATAGGTGCCCCTTCAATGCCCCGCAACCATCCCGATTACTACAAGGCTGATGTCGCCAACTTCATGCTTGGGGGAGGCGTAAGTGCAAGGCTGTTCATGGTTCTCAGGGAAGAGAAGGGATTCACCTATGGAGCCTACTCTGGGTTCAGCGGCATGAAGAATTACGGCACATTCACAGCCTACGCTTCTGTGCGTACCGATGCCACCCTGGAGTCAGTGGAACTGTTCAGGGATATCATGGCTCAGTACAGGGCAGGAGTATCGCAGGAGGTTGTTGACTTCACGAAGGGATCATTGCTCAAGGGTAATGCCCTGAGGTTTGAGACCAATGAAGCCAAGCTCGGCATGCTGAACACAATGACATTCAACGGTCTTCCCGAGGATTATGTGAAACAGGAGGAGGATTATCTCCGCGGTCTGACTGTTGAGCAGGTCAACGAGACGGTTCAGAAGTACATTGACCCGATGAAGATGTACTATGTTGTTGTCGGAGACGGTGCCACGCAGTTCCAGGGGCTGAAAAAGGTTGGCTTCGGCGAACCGGTTATGGTGAAGTAGAAACTGCAGCACTTCATAATCTTAAAGTTCCGGGGTTGGCCTGATTCAACTCCGGAACTTTTTTTATGACAGCATTAAGGCCCAGCGGCCCCGCTATGATTACCTCAGGCTGATCTTTCTCCCAAGTCGTATATCGGTTGCTGATGCGCCCACCAGAAGTTCCATACGGCAAGGGTCATTTGCCCAGGTTTGATCTTTCGTGCTCCAGTACATCAGACTATTTGCCGGAACTGAAAGGCTTACCGTTTTGGTTTCGCCAGGGGCAAGTGTCACCCTTTGAAATGCCTTGAGCTCCTTTTCAGGCCACTCCGCTGAAGGATCGATGCGGTGAACATATGTCTGAACGACTTCGTCTGCAGTCATAGTGCCCGAGTTCTTTAATTTGAAAGTGAGAGTTATTACATCGGTTACTCCGTAGGTTTTTTTATCTGTCTTCAGGTTTGAGTATTCGAATCGTGAATAGGTGAGACCGTGACCAAACGGATACATCACAGGGATATTCTTCGTATCGAACCAGCGGTAGCCCACAAGTGATTCTTCGGAGTAATATGCGATGTCAGGGTCGTGCTTCAATTCCTTTGATGTTTCCTTGCGATGTTGCCCCGTTGTGTCACCGGTTGAAACCAGGCTGGCAAATACATCCGCCTTCCGGCTGTCCTGAGGATAGTTACCCATGGCATATGCCGGAGAGTCCTCAAGTTTTACCGGTATAGTGAAAGGCAGTCGCCCTGAAGGGGAGATTTCCCCGAGGATCACATCGGCAAGTGCATTTCCCCCCTCTGAACCGTTGAACCATGAGATCAGAAGAGCCCTTGAAAGGGGATTGACTGTATTCAGGTCATTTGGGGCGCCACTGGTAAGGACTGTGATTATATTCGGATTAACCTCCGCAATTTTAGCGATCAGTTTGTCCTGGCCTGAAGGGAGGAATATATCTTTTCTGTCTTCTCCTTCGGTTTCCACTGCCCTGTTATTGCCGCCGACAAACAGTACAATGTCTGCTCCGGCAGCAGCCTTCACAGCTTCCTCTGTCAGTTTCCGGGCTGCCAGTTCCTTTGCCCCGGCTTCCTTTTCAAGCTCTTCAGGAGTCCGTTTGCGGAACCTGTCGGCCCAGTTGTACTGAACAGGTTCATATCCTTTGACATATATGATTTCAGCCCTGTCTCCGATCTTGTTTTTCAATCCATCCAGGGGGGTGATTTCGTAGAGTGCCTTTACTCCTGCACCGAGGCCTCCTGATGCCATCTTCTGCGTGGCATTGGCTCCTATCACTGCAACTACAGGTTTGTTTTCAAGCTTCAGCGGGAGCACTCCGTCATTTTTTAAGAGAACGATTGACTTGCTGGCTACCTCATATGCAACTTTCTGCTGAGCAGGCTGGGAGGTCATCTCCTTGTTTGCCTGGCTATCAGGAACAGGCTGTATGGCCAGCCTGACGCGCAGAATTTCACGCACGCGTCTGTCGATGATTTCTTCGGAGACTATTCCCGCCCTGACAGAATCGAGGAGTGCCTGACCGAGATATTTTTTATCCGGCATTTCGACATTGAGCCCGTTATTAATTGAGTTCACGGTGCTGTGTGTTCCGCCCCAGTCGGATATAACCATACCGGCAAAGCCCCATTCATCGCGCAGAATTTTATTGAGCAGCATATCATTTTCAGCACACCACCATCCGCCGACCTTGTTGTAGGCAGCCATTATACCGTAGGCGTCAGCCTCTTCAACTGCTGCCCTGAACGGAGGGAGGTAAATCTCGCGCATGGCCCGTTCCCCGATGATCACGTTAACGGTTCCCCGGTTATTCTCCTGGTTATTAAGTGCATAATGTTTAAGACAGACAGCGACGCCGTTATCCTGGACACCTTTTGTATACCCGACTGACAGCCGGGAGCTCAGGAACGGATCTTCGCTGAGGTATTCGTATGTTCTTCCGCCGGTGGGAATTCTCTGAATATTGATGGCTGGGCCGAGCAGCATATCCTTGCCCCGGAGGCGTGCTTCCTTTGCCATTGCGGCACCGTAGGCGTATGCCAGTTCCGGGCTCCAGGTGGCTGCCAGTGCTGATCCGGTAGGGAAGAAGGTCGCCTTGTCGTTGGTCCAGCCCAGTGGCATCCAGCCGTCAGGCTGCATCTCCTCACGGATGCCAAACGGGCCGTCGGCATATTTCATGGCGGCAATTCCTAAGCGGTCAACGCCTGCTGACACAAACATGTGCTTTGCGTGCAGCATGTTCACTTTTTCCTCAAGAGACATCCGATTTATTATGTCAGTGATCTGTTTGTCATATTGAAGAAGCGCCGATTTGCGTACCTGTCCGGAGGCGGTGCAGGTCAGCAGGAGTGTTATAATGACACAGGCTGCCATTCTTGGGAATTTCATATTATTTTGATTTTTTAATAATTCATTAAATCCGGGAATTGAAAATGGATGCCATAAATATAACTTACATATCCTATATTTGCACAACCATCTGAAAGAGCGGGGTCCGATTGGTTTCCAGACCTTAAGACAGAGCTGCGTCTGTGACGGAGCAAAATCCCGATAACTAAGTTGCCGGGGCATTCAGACCTCAGACCTTCAGACTCTCAGACAATGAGTCGCCCGGATGGTGGAATGGTAGACACGCTGGACTTAAAATCCAGTGGGCAGTAATGCCTGTGCGGGTTCAAGTCCCGCTCCGGGTACCCAGAGGCACAAGAGGTCAGAATCGACCTCTTGTTTCTTTTTATGACCTTCTGAAACCCTCATTATTTCATAGGATGAGATGTACAAGTTTTTTCAAGGAGAGGGTTGCAGCTTTTAATTTCTGGAAATGTTACTTTTTGTGATAGTTGCAACCAGAGAATGATTAAAGTTGACTTCTTTATTTTCTTCTGGTATATCCAATCCCTCACTAATTCTAAAGAATTGTTTCACTGGTTCAGTGAAGACAGGGTGCAAAATCCGGAGCCAATGAGTGTAAAAGCCGGAAGCCTTGACCTCATCTGGCCGGGCTAATGTGCAATAATATAAGACGCATGATAACAGTAATTTACAACCGGCAAGATGTGGTCAATTAACTTTGGCCTGAAGTGATGTTTGCATAAATCGTTACCGGAGAGATAATATTGATGAAGTTCCAATGCGTGACTACGGCAGACATTCAAAATAATTCGAAACGAAATTTCCCTTATTCTTTAATGATTGAAATACTTCTTTTTGGGAACGGAATCTCTATATTTTCGGCATCAAATCTCTTTTTTATACTATACAGCAGATCACAATACAGGGTAAATCCATCTGCAGTATTATCGGCCCAGGCCCACACTCTAAGGGTTATTGAGGATTCTCCCAGTGCAATTACCCGGGTAACTGGGAATGGTGTATTTTTCTCAATTTCTTCAGGAGTTCTGTTATCAATATGAAGAGGATGCTTCAGGACTTCTTCCTTCATTATCTCAAATGCCCTGTCAATATCAGAGCTGTACCCAACGCCAATTTCCACAAATTTACAGCACTTTGTATCAAGCATATTGGAATTCACGATAATTTCGCCGCCCAGAACAGAATTTGGAATAATTATTCTGTTGTTTTCAAAATCTCTTAATATCACCTGTCGTAAATTAATGTCTTCAACTATACCGGTGACAGAACCATTCTTAAGAGTAATCTTGTCATGGATCCTGAACGGCTTGAAAATAACAAGCAGGATTCCGC
>CAZUIF010000010.1:0-124404 GCA_964621005.1 uncultured Rikenella sp. | reverse complement strand
AGGCGGGAATAGCTCAGTTGGTAGTCCGCCAACTGGCGGATCCCAAGCTGAGGAAAAAAATAGGCGGGAATAGCTCAGTTGGTAGAGCATCAGCTTCCCAAGCTGAGGGCCGCGAGTTCGAATCTCGTTTCCCGCTCAGACGAAAAGGTTCCGACAGAGTCGGGACCTTTTGTTTTCGGGACTTTCCGACTCTGATTCATCAGAAGGAGGAAAGGGCAGAAAACAAAAGAAGGCCACGTGAGTGGCCCTTTTTGTCTGATTGCATCATTTGCAGAGATCTTGCGCCGCCAGGCGCAAAATCTCCGACCCGGGTTTGCCTGAGAGAGGTGGGAGGAAATCAAAAAAGAAGGCCACGTCAGTGGCCGGATTTGCCTGATGACTGATCCGGAGCAATCTGAGCATCTCCCTGATCCGGGGCGGGAGCACTGGCAGGCAGGTCGAGCCGTGAGCCGCACCTATTGCAGAACAGGGCATCATCGTCATGCCTGTCGTACATGCAGACAGAGCATACCTGGGTGTTATTTGACACTGGCATCCGCATCATCTCCGAAGTCACAATCCCGGTAGGTACAGCTATGATGGCATATCCCATTATCATGACAATGCTTGCCAGGAATTGTCCGAATCCGGTAACAGGTGAGATGTCACCGTAACCCACAGTAGTCAGGGTAACCACAGCCCAGTAAATACTGACGGGAATGCTGGTGAACCCGTTCTCCTCACCTTCAACCAGGTACATGATGGTTCCGAAGATCACCACAAGTGTCAGTATAACGGAGATAAACATGAATATCTTCTCACGGCTGCGGTAAAGCGCTTTCGCAAGTGTCCTGCCGGCAAGGGTGTAACGGCTCAGCTTGAAGATCCGGAAGACCCTCAGAAGCCTTACTGCCCTGACAACCATAAGACTCTGTCCGCCCTTCATTACAAGCCCGAGAAAGTTGGGAAGTATGGCCATCAGGTCAATAATCCCGTAGAATGAGAATATGTATTTAACCGGTCTTTCAAGCACCCAGATGCGTGTAAGGTATTCAATCAGAAATACCCCGGTAATGAACCACTCGATAATATGAATAGCCTGTCCGAACCGTTCCCTGACCCCGGCAATGCTGTCAAGTATCACAAGCAGTACACTCAGAAGGATAAGGAAAATGATTGTTACGTCAAACGCCTTACCCTCGGGGGTATCTGCCTCAAAGACAATCTCGTATATTCTCTTTTTATCGAATACCATTTCTATACAGGTCAGAATCAGAACTGCCTTAACAGTGCAATCCGCTTTTCAATCGGCGGATGGGTCATGAAGAGCGAGCCAAGAGAAAATGATACTGGTCTTACATTCTTGTCCTGCGGGTTATCGATAAACATCTGTGCGATGTCCTGGCGCTTAACCGCCTCAATCTGGGAATCGGCCGAAATCTTTTCCAGGGCTGAAGCCAGAGCAAGCGGATTCTTTGTCATCGTGGCTGAACCGGCATCTGCCATGTATTCGCGCTGGCGCGAAATCGCAAAACGGAAGATGGACGCCAGGAAGTAGCCCAGGGCGGCAAGCAACAGTGCGATTATAACTGCCCGGCCATCCTTTCGGCCCCTGCCACTGCCGCTGAAGCGCACCGACCTTACAAGTGCCTCCGTAAGGAAGGCGAATATCCCCACGAAGATGATTGAAATGATAAGCAGCCTTACATCCCTGTTGCGGATGTGGGTGAGTTCGTGGGCTATCACCGCCTCGAGCTCTTCGTCGTTCAGCTTATCAATGATTCCGCGGGAGAGCGATACTGTGAAGGTCGAGGTGTTTATTCCGCTGGCAAATGCATTGAGCGAATCATCATCGATTATGTTGATCCGGGGCATCGGCATTCCGCTCCCGATGCAAAGGTTCTCCACCAGGTTATATATCCTCTTGTTCTCCTTCCTGCTGAGGGGAGATGATCCGGTGGCCCTTTCTATCATGCCGGTGTGTGAGAACCATGCAATTATGAACCAGAGGCCAACCCCCGCAATAACAAACGGTATAGACCTGAGGAACATATCGTTGGCTGTCTCGAGGCGGAGAGATGATTCAGGCTGCACAAGAAATACGAACAGCCAGACCAGTACGAGGATCACCAGTGGGAAGAGAATGAGCAGCATAACAGACTTGATGTTATTGTTCCAGATCTGCCTGTTCAGCCCGATATATTTCATTCCTTTCAGAAGTTCAGTTTGGGCGTAGCCTCAGCCTGAGTCCTTGTTTCGGCAAGATCATACATCGTCTCGCGCCTGAAGCCGAACATACCTGCAACAAGATTTGAGGGGAAAGTCTCCACAGCGTTGTTAAGTTCCTTTGTGGCCGAATTGAAGAACCTGCGTGCAGCTGCAAGCTTGTTCTCTATATCTGAAATTTCTTCCTGCAGTTGCATAAAGTTCGTGCTTGCCTTCAGGTCGGGGTAAGCCTCAACGGCAACACGCAGGCCCTGCAGGGCTGATGACAGTTTGGCATCAGCCGCGATCTTTTCATCAATTCCTTTTGCCTCCATGGCGTTTGCCCTGGCATTTGTGATATCTGTCAGAACCGTGCTTTCGTGCTTCATATAAGCCTTAACGGCATCAACCAGCTGTGGAATGAGGTCAAGTCTCTGCTTGAGCTGCACATCGATGTCAGCAAATGCATTTTCCCTGTTGTTCCTCAGTCGGACAAGGCGGTTGTAGAGGCTTATTGCCATCAGGACAAGAACGGCAATGATAATTAACAGTACATAGAACATCTCTTCGGATTTTGGTTATTATCCTGTAAAATTAATATTTAATAACAAATTTATCCTGGTTTTCAGAAGTTGTTTCCCCCGTTCCATTCCGTGAAAAACTGGTCGAGGTACCTGACCATGAATTCATGCCTTTCTTCAGCAAGCTTCCTGCCGGTGGAGGTATTCATCAGATCCCTGAGAAGCAGCAGTTTGTCATAGAAATGGTGGACGGTGGAGACTGAGCGTGTCCGGGATGCAGAAAGGAGCGGAGGGTCGGAGAGAGGCTCCCGGGGATCATAGATCTCATTTCCCTTGAACCCGCCGTAGTTGAAAGCCCTTGCAATACCGATGGCACCCATGGCATCAAGCCTGTCGGCGTCCTGGACAATCTGAAGTTCAATGCCTGAAGAAGGGTTCCTGATACCCTTTGAAAAGGAGATATTCTCATTTATGCTGACCACCTCCTCAATTACCCGGCTGTCAACACCGAAGCCGCCAAGTACTCTCCGGATCTCCGCCGGCCCGTCATGGGCAGCAAATTTGTGGTCGCCGACGTCATGCATGAGCGCTCCTAGTTCAATGCAAAACCTGTCGCCCTCCTGTTCGCAGTCATGTATGTACAATGCAAGTCTGACAACTCTTTCGATATGCAGCCATCCGTGACCGCTGTCGTGGGCTTTCATTGCCTCCCTGACATACTCGGTCACACCCTCTGTTATCTCCTGTTCGCTTTTCATGTTGTTCCTCCGGGAAAAGTGATCCAAAATATTGATAATTTTGCCAACCTTAACCGATGGAACGGGACAAGATATGAACATCGCAGAAATCATAACTGTAGGAGACGAACTGCTGATAGGGCAGACTGTTGACACAAACTCGGCCTGGATGGGGATGCAGCTCAGCATGAGGGGTATAAGAGTCAACCGGATCACATCGGTTTCGGACTGGAAGGAGGAGATTGTCAGCGCCCTTGGCGAAGCGCTGAAACGCGCTCCTTTGGTACTTATTACCGGCGGGCTGGGTCCCACAAGTGATGATATCACGAAACAGACGCTTGCGGAATTTTTTGATACAAAACTGGTTTTGAACCAGGATGTTCTGGCCGAGGTGACCCAAAGGATCACACGGCGAAACCTGGAGATGAATGAGAACAACCGCAGACAGGCGATGGTGCCGGAGAACTGCAGGGTGCTTGTCAACCATGCAGGAACTGCACCGGGTATGCTGTTTGAAAAGGACGGAAAGATAATTGTATCAATGCCGGGAGTCCCGTCGGAAATGAAGCATATCATGCAGGAACATGTGCTGCCTTTGGTTTCCTCCATGGCAGGAGGGAGGACAATCATTCACCGGAACATAATGACTTACGGCACTTTCGAGGCAAAGCTTGCAGAGAGGCTTGAGACATTCGAGACGGAATTACCTGCAATGGTAAAGCTGGCATACCTTCCTGCCCAAGGTGTTATCAAGCTTCGTCTTACATCCACAGGAGATGATTATGAGCTTGTCCGGAAAACGGTTGACGAACAGGTGCGCAAACTGTATGGAATAATTCCGGACGTGATATATGGTGAAGATGAAGTGACGCTTGAGGAGACTGTAGGCAAGCTGCTGTTTGACAATAAACTGACTGTTTCAACTGCAGAGAGTTGTACGGGAGGCAGGATTGCTTCCATGATAACAACTGTTCCCGGAAGTTCTGCCTGGTTCAGGGGATCGGTTGTGGCATATGATAACAGCATAAAGACAGGTGTTCTGGGGGTTGACCCGGTTATAATCAGCCGTCACGGAGCCGTAAGTGAGGAGACTGTGAGGGCTATGGCAGCCGGCATGCGGAAGCTGGCAGCTACCGATTATTCCGTGGCTGTGACAGGAATAGCCGGACCAACCGGAGGTACTCCTGACAAACCTGTCGGTACCGTTTGGATAGCCGTCGCTTCGCCGGGAGGCGTAGTGGCTGAAAAACACCGCTTTGCCGACGACCGGCAGGTGAATATTTCACGGTCAGCCAGCACAGCCCTTAACCTGCTTAGGAAACAGATAATCAGCCGTTAAGCGCGATACAAGAAGTACTGTTGGAAAAAAATGCACGATATATTTGGTTAATAGAATAAAAATCACGTATTTTGCGAACCGATTTTCGGAGTTTTCAGAACAAGTAAAAAAAGGATAATAATGTCAAAGGTTTGTCAGGTCACCGGAAAGAAAGCAGTGGTAGGAAACAATGTTTCCCACTCGAAGAGGAGGACCAAAAGAAAGTTTATGGCCAACCTGTTCACGAAGAGGTATTTCCTTCCCGAGGAGAACAGGTGGATCACCCTTAAGGTATCAGCCGCAGGAATGAGGAACATCAACAAGAACGGGCTTGCATCAGTGCTTAAGGAAGCAAAGGAAAAAGGTTACATTATCAATTAATTTAAACCGGAGAGAAAATGGCAAAGAAGAGCAAAGGCAACAGGCAGCAGGTTATCCTTGAATGCACTGAGCATAAGGAATCCGGTCAGCCGGGCACCTCAAGGTATATTACCACAAAAAACCGTAAGAACACCCCTGACCGTCTTGAGAGAAGGAAATACAACCCGATTCTTAAAAAAGTAACCGTTCACAGGGAGATAAAATAACACAGTGAGATATGGCAAAGAAAGTTGTTGCAACACTTAAGACAGGAACCGGCAAATCATTCACCAAGTGCATCAAGGTGGTGAGATCAGACAAGACCGGTGCATACCAGTTCAAGGAAGAAGTCGTTCACAACGACCACGTTAAGGACTTTTTCACGAAGAAATAAGATCAGTTGTCCTGATCATTGAATACAGGGAGACGCCGGTAACTGCGTCTCTTTTTTTACTTTTGAGAGATCAACATTTCATCAATGGCATTATTCGGATTATTCAGGAAAGAGGAAAAGGAGATTCTTGACCGGGGACTGAGCCGTACGCGGGAGAACGTCTTCTCGCGTCTCACCAGGGCGGTGGCCGGAAAAACAAAGGTCGATGATGAGGTCCTTGACAACCTGGAAGAGGTACTGGTATCATCCGATGTGGGAGTGGAAACCACTCTCCGCATCATCGACAGGGTATCAAAGCGGGTTGCACGCGACAAGTATGTGGGCACCTCCGAGCTAAACGCCATACTGCGTGAGGAGATTGCAGCCCTTCTCGAGGAAAACAAGAGCACACATGATGTGTCATCGGGTTTCGACGCACCGCTGCCTTCTAAGCCTTATGTTATCCTGGTTGTCGGAGTCAACGGCGTTGGCAAGACCACGACAATCGCCAAGCTTGCATATAACTTCAGGCAGGCGGGACGCAGTGTGCTTCTCGGTGCTGCCGACACCTTCCGGGCTGCTGCCATAGACCAGCTGAAGATATGGGCAGAGCGGGCAGGTGTTCCCATAGTGAGCCAGCAGATGGGCGCCGACCCAGCCTCAGTAGCCTATGACACTGTAAAATCAGCAGTGGCTGCCGGTACAGATATAGTTATAATAGATACGGCAGGCCGCCTCCATAACAAGATAGGTCTGATGAACGAGCTCTCAAAGATACGGCGCGTGATGGAGAAGGTGGTCCCGGAGGCTCCCCATGAGGTGCTGCTCGTCCTTGACGGATCAACCGGCCAGAATGCCTTCGAGCAGGCAAAGCAGTTCACTGCTGCCACCGAAGTCAACGCACTGGCAATAACAAAACTCGACGGGACAGCTAAAGGCGGAGTGGTTATCGGTATCTCTGACCAGTTCAGAATACCGGTCAAATATATTGGCGTTGGTGAAAAGATGGAAGATCTCAGGATCTTCAACCGCTATGCCTTTGTCGATTCACTCTTCAGCGACCGCGCCTGATGAAGCGAAACAGGGTCAGTATCGTCACCCTGGGGTGCTCGAAAAACACTGTCGACTCACAGAAGCTGATGCGCCAGCTTGAGGCAGGTGGTTACTCTGTAACTGCAGAGTCTTCCGATCCGGCTGACATTGTTATCATAAATACCTGCGGTTTCATCCATGATGCAAAGGAAGAGAGCGTTGACACAATCATCAGGCACGCTGAATCACTGAAGAAAGAGGGCAGGGGGAAGCTGTTTGTCATGGGTTGCCTGGTGGAGCGCTACCGTAATGATTTGCAGAATGAACTCCCTGAGGTTGACGGATGGTTCGGTGTCAACAGGCCGGAGGAAATAATCTCCCGGATGGGACTGGCGTACAAGCAGGAGCTGACCGGTGAAAGGATCATTACAGGACCCGCCCACTACGCGTACCTGAAAGTATCGGAAGGGTGTGACCGCACCTGCGCATTCTGCGCAATACCTGACATCCGCGGAAGGTACATCTCCGAACCAATGGAGAACCTGGTTGAAGAAGCCAAAAAGCTGGCAGCCGGGGGAGTCAGGGAACTCATCCTCATTGCGCAGGATCTCACCCTGTACGGTCTGGATCTGTATGGTAAACAGATGCTGCCCGAACTTCTCACGCGCCTCACTGAGATCCGGGATCTCGGATGGGTCAGGCTGCACTATCTCTACCCGTCTGATTTTCCGATGGAGATACTTGAGATGATGCAGGATAATCCCAAGATATGCAGATACATAGACCTGCCGATTCAGCATATCTCCGACACTGTGCTCAAGATGATGCGCCGCGAGCATGACGGTGCGGGCACACGGCAGCTGCTGGCAGATATACGCCGCATGCTTCCCGATGCTGCTGTACGTACCACAGTTATTGCAGGTCACCCCGGCGAGACCGAAAAAGAGTACCGCGAACTTCTTGATTTCATAGGGGAATACAGGTTCGACCGGCTGGGGGCTTTCCGCTATTCACACGAGGAAAACACCCACGCAGCTCTGAAATACGAAGATACCGTTCCCGAGAAAACGAAGGAAAAAAGGGTTTCCGGCATAATGAAGCTGCAGCAGGAGATATCTGCCGCCAGGAATGCTTCCATGACCGGAAGGGAGATGAGAATAATAATCGACAGGAAGGAGGGTCTCTTTCATGTTGGACGCAGTCAGCATGATTCGCCCGAGGTGGACCAGGAAATCCTTGTCACCGGCATCAGAAACATTGAACCCGGCACCTTCATCGATGTGAAGATCACCGGGTCAACGGAATTCGATCTATATGCTGAAGGCAGGCAATAGGCAATAGGCAGTAGGCAGTAGGCAGTAGTGATATATTGCTTATAATCAGAACTTTCACTTATAATATCACAATTCCGATTATCCTTCCATCTGGTTGTCTTCAGGAAGCTCTTCGGTGTCCTTCTTGCCGCCGACCTTGAAGGTCAGCTCCTCCTTGCCCTTTGAATAACCGACGCTTAGGACGGCACCATCCGTCACTGCGCTCTTGATTATCACCTCTGCAAGCGGGTCTTCGAGATACTTCTGAATGGCCCTCTTAAGCGGCCTTGCACCGTACTGAACGTCGAAACCGCGGTCTGCCATGAAATCGCGTGCCTGGGCACTCAGCCTCATCTTATAACCCAGTGCGGCTATCCTGTCGAACAGACCCTTGAGCTCTATGTCGATGATCTTGTCAATATCCTCTCTTGTGAGCTGGTTGAACATGATGACGTCATCAATCCTGTTCAGGAATTCCGGTGCGAAAGTCTTCTGCAGCGCTTTCTGAAGTATGCTCTTGTTCTGCTCGTTGCGCGAGGTTTTCTTTGCAGCGGTCTCAAAGCCGACACCGGCGCCAAACTCGGTGAGCTGACGGGTACCTATGTTGGAGGTCATGATTACTATGGTGTTCCTGAAGTCGACCCTGCGTCCCAGGCTGTCAGTCAACTGACCTTCATCAAGTACCTGCAGCAGAATGTGGAACACATCAGGATGCGCCTTCTCTATCTCGTCGAGAAGGACAACCGAGTAAGGCTTGCGTCTTACCTTTTCGGTCAGCTGGCCACCCTCTTCGTATCCGACGTATCCGGGAGGCGCTCCCACAAGGCGTGACACCGAGAACTTCTCCATGTACTCACTCATGTCAACCCTTATCAGGTTGTCGGTTGTATCGAACAGGAACTTGGCCAGCACCTTTGCCAGTTGGGTCTTTCCCACGCCGGTGGGACCGAGGAATATGAATGTACCTATCGGCTTGTTCGGGTCCTTCAGTCCTGCCCTGTTGCGCTGTATCGATTTGACTATCTTGGCGATAGCCTCATCCTGGCCTACGATGCTGGTCTTCAGTTCTTCTGCCATCTGCAGCAGGCGGGTCCCTTCGGTCTGGGCAATCCTCTGAACAGGCACGCCTGTCATCATAGCAACAACCTCTGCAACCTTTTCTTCATCAACCACTTCGCGGTTCAGCGCGAGTTCCTTCTCCCAGCGCTTCTTCTCAGCCTCTATAAGGTCCAGGATATCACGCTCCTTGTCGCGGTAGCTTGCGGCCCGCTCATAGTTCTGGTTCTTGACGGCGTTGCTCTTTTCCTTTTTTGTTTCCTCAAGCTGTTTCTCAAGTGTCAGTATCTTCTCAGGCACAACAATGTTTGAAATATGTACCCTCGAGCCCGATTCATCAAGGGCATCAATGGCCTTGTCGGGGAGGTTCCTGTCGCTTATGTACCTGTTTGTCAGCCTGACGCAGGCCTCAATTGCCTCCGGAGTGTATGAAACGTTGTGGTGTTCCTCGTACCGCTCCTTGATGTTGTTGAGTATATCTATCGTCTCCTCGATTGTCGTCGGGTCTACAAGCACTTTCTGGAAGCGGCGTTCAAGGGCGCCGTCCTTTTCAATATGCTGCCGGTATTCATCGAGGGTGGTGGCGCCGATGCACTGAATCTCCCCGCGGGCCAGTGCCGGCTTCAGCATGTTGGCTGCATCGAGTGAACCGCTGGCACCGCCTGCTCCGACAATTGTGTGGATTTCGTCAATGAAAAGTATTATGTTGTCATTCTTTGCCAGCTCATTGAGTATGGCTTTCATCCTCTCCTCGAACTGACCGCGGTATTTGGTTCCTGCAACTATTGATGCAAGGTCAAGCGCCACGACTCTTTTATTGAAGAGCACTCTCGATACATTCCTCCTTGTGATTCTCAGCGCGAGGCCTTCGGCAATGGCCGACTTTCCTACGCCCGGCTCGCCGATAAGGACGGGGTTGTTTTTCTTGCGCCTTGAAAGTATCTGTGCGAGGCGTTCTATTTCCCGCTCACGGCCTACAACCGGATCGAGTCGTCCTTCCTCTGCAGCCTTGGTAAGGTCAATGCCGAAGTTGTCAAGGACAGGGGTCTCGGAAGAACTCCTCTGTGCCTGCTGTCCGCCCGGCTGCTGTTTGCCGGGACCGGGATTTGAAAACATCCCTTCATCATCCTCATCGCGGGGATAATCTGCCTGGGCGGCAGGATTGCTGGCTTCGACTGCCTTTTTGACAAGTGAATAGTCAATGTCAAGTTCTGTCAGGAACCTGGTTACAAGGTTGCTCTCATCGCGAAGGATGGCCATGAGCAGATGTTCGGTATCTATAACCCTGGTTTTCATTGCTTTGGCTTCAATGTGAACAAGCCTCAGAACACGTTCGGTGCTCTTCAGCAACGGCAGGATGTCATTGTCTGCCATTGTTACAGGCTTGTCGGCTTTGATGCTCTTTTCTATTGATCCCTTGAGCATAAGCAGGTCAACACCGTTATTCAAAAGAATATCTACAGCAACTCCTTCGCCCTCGCGTAAAATCCCCAGGAAGAGGTGTTCAGGACTTATATGGCTGTTGCCAAGCCTGATTGCCTCCTCCTTGCTGTAACCAAGGATATCATTGACTCTCTGTGAGAAATGTGCGTCCATCATTTTTTCGTTAAGGGTTTTATGCAATTGTGTCAGATAAACTGCCATAAATACATAAAACGCCGGATTTCAAAGTTAATTCTATTGTAAAAAAGTATTGGCAAGAATTGTGCCCAATTTTTAACACGGACTGTTAACAAATAGAGGGCTTAAAAGGTTAAAAAATAAGTCATTTTGATTATTTTCGGGGATTAATTTCCACCAGTGCAAATTTTAACCTAATATATTAAATTTCAATCTGATATGTCAGATCAAGCAAAAATAATCAAAGTAAATATCGAGGAGGAGATGAAGTCAGCCTACATCGATTATTCGATGTCGGTCATTGTGTCAAGGGCATTACCCGATGTAAGGGACGGTCTGAAGCCGGTTCACAGGAGGGTTCTCTTCGGTATGTCAGAGCTCGGAGTTCTGTCAAACAGGTCATATAAGAAGTCTGCAAGGATAGTGGGAGAGGTGCTTGGTAAATATCACCCGCACGGCGATTCATCGGTCTATGATGCGATGGTAAGGATGGCACAGGAGTGGTCGCTTCGCTACCCGCTCGTAGACGGGCAGGGTAACTTCGGATCTATCGACGGCGACAGTCCTGCAGCGATGCGATACACCGAGGCCAGGCTCAAGCGGATTGCGGAGGAGACACTCTCTGACATTGAAAAGGAGACAGTTGATTTCCAGCCTAATTTTGACGATACCCTGCAGGAACCGACGGTACTGCCGACGAGAATACCCAACCTGCTTGTCAACGGAGCCTCAGGTATTGCAGTTGGTATGGCCACAAACATGCCCCCCCACAACATTGCGGAATCGGTTGACGCAATTATTGCATATATCGACAACCCGGAGATTACCGTGGAAGAGCTGATGCATCATATCAAGGGACCTGACTTTCCGACAGGAGGTATTATATATGGTGAACAGGGTATAAGGGAAGCCTATGAAACCGGACGGGGAAGGATTGTTATCCGGGCCAGGACCGAGGTTGAACTGACCCACTCAGGAAGGGAGTGTATTGTTGTCACCGAGATTCCCTACATGGTGAACAAGGCTGAGATGATCAAGAGGATAGCTGACCTGATCAACGAAAAGAAGCTTGAAGGGATCTCATACATAAATGACGAATCAGACCGCAACGGTATGCGGGTTGTCATCATCCTCAAGAAGGAGATGCCCGCCAATGTCGTCCTGAATCATCTTTACAAGCATTCGCAGCTTCAGACATCATTCAACGTCAATAACATAGCACTTGTAAAGGGGAGGCCGAAGACCCTTTCACTCCGGGATATAATTGACAGTTTCGTTAAGCACAGGCATGATGTAATACTCCGACGTGCGAGATATGACCTCGACCAGGCTGAGAAGAGGGCACATATCCTTGAGGGTCTGATCATTGCAAGTGACAATATAGACGAGGTCATCGCCATTATCAGGTCTTCGCAAAACGCTGACATCGCGCGTGAGCGCCTGATGGAACGTTTCAGCCTTACCGAGATACAGGCCAGGGCGATCGTGGAGATGAGGCTCCGGCAGCTGACCGGCCTCGAGCAGGACAAACTGCATGCTGAATATGAGGAGGTTAAGAAGCTGATTGAATATCTTAACCAGGTTCTTTCCGACGAGAAACTGCAGATGCAGATAATCAAGGATGAGCTTTCCGAGATAAAGGAAAAGTTCGGTGACAGGCGCCGCACGGAGATCATTCCCGCCGCAGGCGAATTCAATCCCGAGGATTTCTATGCAGACGACGAGATGGTAATCACCATTTCGAACAT
Source organism: uncultured Rikenella sp. (assembly GCA_964621005.1). Taxonomy (GTDB): domain Bacteria; phylum Bacteroidota; class Bacteroidia; order Bacteroidales; family VadinHA17; genus SR-FBR-E99. The sequence goes on along the minus strand of CAZUIF010000010.1, from coordinate 112,142 downwards.
GGGCTATATCAAGCGCACCCCGCTTACTGAGTTCCGCCGCCAGAACAGGGGAGGGACCGGTAAGAGGGGAAGCACCACCCGAGATGAGGATTTCATTGAGCACATGTATGTTGCCACAATGCATAACACGATGCTCTTCTTTACCCGTAACGGGAAGTGTTACTGGCAGAAGGTATATGACCTGCCCGAAGGTACCCGTACCAGCAAGGGAAGGGCCATACAGAACCTGATAAACATTGAGCCGGACGACAGCGTAAGGGCTTTCATAAATGTCAAAACGCTTGATGATGATGATTATATAAACAACAACTTCATAGTGCTCTGCACCCGCAAGGGGATCATCAAGAAGACCTCCCTGGAAGCTTACTCACGTCCGAGGGCCAATGGCGTCAATGCCATCACCGTCAGGGAAGGGGATGAGCTCCTCGAAGCCCGGATGACAAACGGCAAGCATGAGATAATGCTGGCTGTAAGGTCCGGACGCGCCGTAAGGTTCAATGAAGGCACTGTCAGGCCGATGGGCCGAACCGCTTCAGGTGTCAGGGGAATCACACTCTCAGGTGATGACGATGTGGTTATAGGGATGATAACGGTTGAAAACGAATCGGCCGACGTACTGGTGGTTTCGGAAAACGGTTACGGAAAGAGGTCTGCCATAGGCGATTACCGCATAACCAACCGCGGCGGAAAAGGGGTGAAGACTATCAACATAACTGACAAGACCGGGAAACTGATAGCCCTGAAGGATGTCAGCGACCAGTATGACCTGATGATCATTACCCAGGCGGGAATTGTTTTGCGTATCCCGGTAAGTGACCTGAGAGTTATGGGAAGGGCAACACAGGGTGTAAGGCTTATTAATATCAGGGAAAATGATTCTATCGCCTCAGTGGCTTATGTAGAAGTAAATGAGGATGATAGCGATATTGAAAGCGGCCCTGCGGAGGAGACAGCCGAAGGTGTTGAGTAATTTGGCAAATTATTTGAAGAATATATTCTAAAGTTTTAATTTTGGACGAACATTTAAAAGCAAATTATCCAGACATGAAGAAGATCACATTGTTACTACTGGCTGTAATCATCTCTGCTGCTGCCATGGCTCAGAAGGGAAAAATTACCGCTGCAGAAACCTTTATCAGGGAAGGTGCCTTTGACAAAGCCAAGGAGGCAATTGAGGCAGCTATAGAAAACCCGAAATCCATGGGCCTTGCCAAGACCTATTATGTAAAGGGAAAACTCTGCCAGGCTGCATTTGATTCAGGTGACCCGAAGTTCATCGGACTTTATCCTGACATTCTTATGGAGGCATACAACAACTTTGAAAAGGCTGTCCAGATTGATCCCAAACTGAAGAATACCATCATCAGGGACAATGCCTATGCACTTCTTGGAAACTCATTCCTGAATGACGCTATCGCCAAGTTCAATGACAGGAACTTCAAGGGAGCAATGGAGTCATTTGAGAGGAATGTACAGGTTTCCGCAAGCGATCTCTATGTAGGTATGGTAGATACCCTCGTGATCTTCAACGCCGGACTTGCAGCATACAATGCAGAGATGTATCCCGAGGCAATCGCCCATTTCCGCACCTGCACCCAGTCGGGAACCGAAGATACCAAGCCTTACATATTCATGAGCGACAGCTACATGAAGATGAAGGATACAGCCAATGCTGAAGCTGTGCTGATGGAAGGTTACAAGGCATTCCCGGACACACTTGACATTATCCTGCAGGCTACCCAGTTCTATCTTGATGCAAACAACTCAACAAAGGCTTTTGAATTTGTTCACAGAGCCATGGACATGGATCCGGAGAACTACATTCTTTACCTGGTTGAGGGAAGTCTCTATATGAAGCTGGAAGATTACCCGAAGGCTATCGAGAGCCTGAAGGTATCACTTACCAAGAACCCGACACAGTTTGAAAGCAACTACAACATCGGTCTTTGCTACGTTTCCATTGCAAATGAGATGCTTAACGAAGCAAACATGATCTCTGACAACAAGGAATACGAGATTGCAAAGAACAAGGCATTTGATGAGATGAAGAAGGCCATTCCGTTCTTCCTTGATGCAGAAAAGGCAAATCCGACATCAGTTGCAACACTGGAGTTCCTTCGTGAGATCTACCTTAAGCTTAAGATGATGCCGGAATTTGAGGCATATAAGGCAAAGGTTGAGAACCTGTAAGAATACTTTAGCTGAAACATATAGTGGAGGCACCCGGCTGGGTGCCTTCTTTTTTTGTCTTGCCCCCCGCAGAGGGGCAGGGCAGGTTCCGCCTGAACAGGATTTTTTCAAACGCAGCCTGCCAGTCAAGTGCTCTACTTAACATAATATTAATTATAGGCAATTAGTTATATTTACATTTGCCTGGTTGTCTGGCTGTTGTCCGATCTGCTGCGCTGTATATCATTTATTTATGTAATCATTTAGTTATTTTGCAGTTTAATTCAGTCACAGTCATGATATCCATTGAACAGACGACAATCAGATTCCTTGCTGACCTGGGGCGCCATAACGACAGGCTCTGGTTTGCAGAGAACCGTTCCCGCTATGAGGCGGCACGAGACAACTTTACCAGCTTCGTACAGGCTGTAATTGATGAAATAGTCACATTTGAACCTATCTACAGGGGCCTGGAGGCGAAAAGCTGCATATTCAGGATAAACCGTGACACCAGGTTTTCCCATGACAAATCGGTTTACAAGACCAATTTCGGCGCTTTCATGGTACGGGGCGGCAAGAAGAACGGCGACAAATTTCCTGGCTATTACCTTCATATTGAGCCGGGCCAGTCGTTTGTGGCCGGAGGAGCATACATTCCGCCTGCTCCCTGGCTTGGCGCCATCCGTGAAAACATTTCAGAGAACGGCGACATGCTGGTCAGAATAATCAGCAGCCGCGGTTACACGAGCCACTTCAGCGGCCTGGAAGGCGAAAAGCTCAAGGTTCCTCCCCGGGGGTATGCAAAGGATCATCCTCATATTGACTTCATTAAGATGAAGAGCCTCCTTGCTGAAAGACAATTCACGGATGATGAGGTAATCTCCCCCGGATTCTTCGGGAGTGTTACAGGCGCATTCCGGGCCATGAAACCCCTGAATGATTTTCTGATTTCGGGTAAGTAAATCTTTCGATTGTTACTTCCGAACAGGCCTCCTGCAACTCATTCCTACACATTTATCAACCTTATGTGCATGAATGTTAAAAAATACTATCTTCGACTAAATTTAAGAAACTGAGAAAATGAAAAAACTGTTGTTCACCGTTATCCTGGCAGCTTTGATACTGCCGTTTGCCGCAGCCCAGGGCAAGCTCGAGGTCGGAAAGAAAGCCCCGGAATGGGTGCTTACCGATGCTGACAAAAAGGAATTCACAATGAACTCCTGGCCAGGGAAAGTACTGCAGATCAACTATGTAGATCCGGACAATGACGATCTGAATGATCCGTTCAACGATGCCATTGACAAGGCTGTGGACATTGACAAGATCATCGACAAGAACTCATTCAAGGGTTTTGGCATCGTTGACCTGAAGTCGACCAAGCTGCCTGACGGCCTTGTACGCGTAATTGCCGGCAGGAAGGCAAAAAAGTACGATACCACCATCCTGTTTGACTACAAGGGGCTGCTTCATGACAGCTGGGGCATGCCAATGGACAGCTACTCAATTGTCATTGTTGACAAGGAGCGTATTGTAAGAGGTGTCTACAAGGGCAAAATTGCTGACGGCGATATCCCGGGAATAATCGATATGATAATCAAACTCACCAGGGAATAGAATTTCTGACACTGAACTGCCCGGACCAGGGAGATCTCTTTCTGAGCCCGGCACCATAAAATAAAAAGACCGGCGCTGGCCGGTTTTTTTTTGTTTCTGTTTATATCAATATACCGTCGCCAAATACAATCCTTGCCGCTCTACGCAGGCTGGCGGATTTCCTGATCAGTGGCATCATTGTTAAGCAGCCTGAACCTGATACGGAGCACGCCTTCATTGAAGTCGGCTGAAGTAATTGAAAATGAGCCTATCTCAGATGTGTTTGACACATGCTGGCCTATGCACGGACAGGCATCGAAGTTGCCTATTGTAATTATCCGGATAGTATCTCCGGCGTCCTCGGGAAGTTTTCCGGTAAAATACTTCTTGTCAGCCTCCCTCCTGCTCACCAGCTCCTCTCCCACCGGGATATTCATTTTTATGATCTCATTGACAGTTCTTTCCACTGCCGAGACCTCCTTGTGAGACAGCCCTTTCTTGATACGGTAGTCACATTTGCTCTTCCTGCTTTCAATGTGGCTTGAGAATGATCTCCCGCAATGGTACATCTTGTCCATCACCGAGTTAAGGATATGCTCGGCAGTATGCATTGCAGGATTATAGTCTTTTCCAGGCATGATGAATGTATATCTGGATAATGAAACGTTCGACTGTGTCCAATATTTTGCCCGGGAAGCAGGTAAAATATGAACGTATTGCAAATATCATAATACTGCTGGTACAGGTTGTGGAACATTAGCCTTGATCCGCCGGCCAGTGCATGCTGGCTGTGCAGTCACCTTCTGCGTGTTCTTGCTGCCCACTCCTTCTCCGAAGCCAGGTAGTCAAGCATCCGGGACTGGTCGCCCGCCATGGATCTGTACCTTTGTTCATCCCCCGAAAGGGCTTCCTCATATTTACCAAGGGAATTTTCAGCTTCGCCATGGCGTCCCAGCCTCATCAGAAGAAGTGCCTCCTGTTTGAATGCAACCGACGGAGGTTCTGCAAGGCCATCCGTAACTGTACGGATCACAGCCAGCGCCTTCTCATCCTCAGCAACTGATCCAGAAAGATTCATCATTGCCTGTGAGAGAAGCACCATTTCATCGGCAGATGTCATCCCGGTGGCTATATTTCTTTCCAGCATCCGACGGCAGAGGAGGTACTGTGACTGGTTATAAGCGCTGTAGGCATTGTAGGAGATTACAGGAGCAATCAGCCTGTCATAATCGGCTGATATCTCAGATACTTTGCCGGAGTATGAAACTGCCCTGGTGGCCGCATCAGGAAAGAATCCCGTGGCAGTCCCGAGGTAGTAATTACCCGTCAGATCGCCGGAAGCAATGACACTGTTGAGCATGGAACCCAGTACAGATGGATTCAAACCGTACATTACCAGTACATTGAAGGCAAATCTGTCAGCTTCCAGTTCCTGTTCCGTACTGTACCTTATAAGGTTACCAAGGGAAGGTACCACTCCTGTATTCAGCGTACTTCTGTAATTGGCAAGGTGATGATCAAGAGCAAAATGTGCCACCTCCTGGGCCATCAGCGCCATGAGCTCTTCCTCGCTGTTCAGGGCCGCGATCATACCGGTTGAAATTATCATGGTACCATCCGGACCTACCCAGGCATCAGGTGTTATATCGGATAAAATCCTGAGGCTCAGCAGACCGGGACGCCTGTCAGTATGCCTGACCGGATAGACCTTCCTGAGTATTGCATAAAGACGGGCCTCAAGGTAGCTGTCTATAAAGAAGGAATTATTCTTTTCTGCCTGGCTCAGGTACTCCTTCATCATTTCCTCCATGTTATACCGGATGTCATAGCTGTAACCCGATTTCAGGATATTTTCATATACACCTGATTCGAGCATATTCTGTTGCCACAGTGATTCAATGTTGTCAGGGATATACCGGTAATTTCTGAGATCGGTATAAAGGATGCTGACAGGTTTTCCCGTCCGCGGATCAGGATCTGTCTGAACAGCAAGCAATCCGCGCGACCGTGTGACGCTTCTTATGGTAACCGTGTCACCTGTGATGCGGTTCCTTGCTTTGATACTGACCTGTATCTGGCTGAATGCCACACCGCAGGCCGGCAGCAAAAAGACAATCAGGAGAATGGCAGCTTTCTTCATGGCAGCATCGTTTTGGGTCAATGTTTTCAGGACACCTGTAAAGCTGCAAATATCGTGCTATAAACAGGTGCCGGGACCTATTTTTACAACTCTTTTGCATCCTCGATGTCGCGTCCCATGCTCTTCTTGAGCTGGTACAGGTCCTGCTTCATGGAGGCGACAGTCCGGAGAAGCTGCTTCTCGGGAAGCACCGGTTCCGGCAGCTCATCGCTTATGTAATGGACAAACTTCCATATCTCCCTCACGTCGCTGACATGGACCTCATAGGGTTCATACAGAGGGTTCAGGGAATAGAGCACCAGGCGGCCGCTCTTTTCGATGTTGTTCTCCACCACCTTGAATACGATACCGTCATTGGATGTAAGGATTATATATGCCTGTCCGCTCCTGATGTCATGCCAGTCCTGCAGGAATTCTCCGGTGACCCACGATCTGTCGGGTATTGGCAGCATTGAATCACCCTTTAGCTGGAAGGTGCGGTATTTGCGGTTTGGCGAAAGGAACGGCAGGTTGAACAGGGGGAGGTCGCCGATGAACTCCGGGTCTGCATAGCCGGTTGTATAGCCTGCCTTGGCCTTCTCGCTGACAAGTTCTATGTTCTCACGGTTGTCAGGGGCTACAGTTGTTGACAGTACCCTGAGGTTACTTCCTTTTATATACGCGTCATATCCCCTCTCCAGCTCGCCCAGCTGGCTCTCCGAGAGACGGGTAATGTCAATCTTGAGAAGGGTGTCAAGCGAGATGTTGAAGTAGCCCGAGAAGGCCACCAGTGCCTCTATGCCGGGCTGTGCCACACCGTTCTCATAGCCGCTGAGTGTTGGCCGCTTCATCTGCAGGGCCGATGCCACATCATCCTGGGTGCGTCCCCTGCGCTTTCTCAAAAATTTTATGTTCGATGCGAAGTACATATCACAAAATTTGATTATATTGTAATCACATGTTTGATTAATTTCTAATCAAAGATAAATTAAGTTTTTGAAATAACAAGCAGAAAATGAAAAAAAAGGCAGCAGGCAATCAGCAGCCTGCAATCTACAGTTCGCCATCATTAACTGAATCAAGACCGGAGACTCCCACTACTGCCTATTGCCTACTGCCTATTGCCTGAACTATTAAACCATGGACACCCGGAGCATACTGCATCTTGATCTTGACACCTTCTTCGTGTCGGTGGAGAGGGTCCGCGACAGCCGGCTCAACGGCCGTCCCGTGATCATCGGTGGCAGCTCTGACCGCGGTGTGGTCTCGAGCTGCAGCTACGAGGCACGCAGCTTCGGAGTCAGCTCGGCCATGCCGATGAAGATGGCCCGGGCCATGTGCCCCGAGGCGGTATTTATCCGCGGTGACATGGAGATGTACACGAAATATTCCAGGATGGTGACCGATATAATCGCGGAGAGGTCGCCACTGTATGAGAAGGCATCGGTGGATGAGCACTACATCGATCTCACCGGGATGGAGCGCTTTCACGGCTGCGCCCGCTGGTCACATGAGCTGCGTGACACTATAATTAAGGAGACGGGGCTCCCTATCTCAATAGGGCTTTCGGTCAACAAGACCGTTTCGAAGATCGCTGCCGGTGAGGCGAAGCCCAACGGCGAGAGGGAGGTGGCGCAGCAGTATGTGATCCCCTTCCTTGATCCGCTGTCAATCAGGAAGATACCCATGATAGGCCAGAAGACCTATCACACGCTGCGCTCCATGGGCATCTCAACGATACATACGCTGCGTGTCATCCCGGCCGAGATGCTGGAGTCGCTCATGGGCCAGAACGGCATGGAGATATGGAAGAAGGCCAATGGCATTGACAACACTCCTGTCATCAGCTACTCAGAGCAGAAGTCGATAAGCACCGAGCACACCTTTGACCGTGACACCACTGACACGGTGATGCTCAACCAGATGATAGTGAGCATGACCGAGAAGCTGGCCTATGAGCTGCGCCGCCAGGAGAAGCTGGCATCATGCCTCACGGTGCGGATACGGTACTCTGATTTTGACACTCACACGCTGCAGCAGCGGATACCCTACACCGCCTTTGACCATGTGCTCATCAGCGAGGCGCAGAGCCTGTTCAGGCGTCTCTGGCAGCGGCGCATGCTCATCAGGCTCATCGGGGTGAAGGTGAGCGGCCTGGTGCGTGGGGTGCAGCAACTGAACATGTTTGAGGACACGCCCGAGATGGTGAGCCTCTATATGACAATGGACAGCCTGCGGGGCCGTTTCGGCCGTTATGCCGTACGCCGGGCCGCCGGGGTGATGACCGCCGCGGAGCGTAGCGAGCGCGAGCTCAGAAAGGCGACGGAGTTGCTGGCCGAAAAATCACGTATGGAGGAGAGATTACGGGGATGGCACTATCATTAGCAGGCAATAGGCAGTAGGCAGTAGTGGAAATGTCAGTCTCCGGTATGCTGTCTTCAGTAGCCAGGCAATCATCAACTTACACTATTGCCTATTGCCTATTGCCTACTGCCTGAATTGACTGAAGACTGGACAAATGTACATAAACTGTCACTCATACTACAGTCTGCGTTACGGCACCCTCTCCGTCGAGCGCCTTTCTGAGCTCGCTGCGGCTGCGGGTGTGGAACGGATGGTGCTGACTGACATAAACAACACTACCGGGGTACCCGACTTCGTGCGTGAGTGCCGCAGCCGCAGCATCACCCCGGCGGCCGGGATAGAGTTCCGCGACGGCAACAGGCTGCTTTACATAGGCATAGCACGCAACAACGAGGGATTCCGCGAGCTGAACGAGTTCCTTACCCGCCACAATATCAGCGGGGAGCCTCTCCCCTTGCGCCCTCCCTCCTTTCCGAACGCGTACATAATCTACTTCGGCGCTCCCCATCATCCCCTGCGTGACAATGAGTTCACCGGCATACGCCCCTCCGCCGCCGGCCGCCTTATCTCAATGAAAAAGAGCGACCTGGCGAAATGTGTCATCCTCCATCCCGTAACAATAGAATCGCCGGCCGACTACCCCGTGCACCGCAGCCTGCGCGCCGTAGACAACAACACCCTCCTCAGCCGCCTCTCCCCGGAAATGACCGCCTCCCCGGACGAGTACCTGGTAGCTGAAGCAGAAGCTCTCCGCCCCTTCGCCATGTGGCCGCAGGTCATCGAAAATACGCGCAGACTGCTCAACGACTGCTCCCTTGAGATAGACTTCACCACCCCAAAAAACAAGAAGATTTACTCGGCAAGCCGCTATGACGACAAGCTGCTGCTCGAGAAACTGGCATGGGACGGCATGAAATACCGCTACGGAACCGGGAACAAGGTTGCTGAAGAACGTGTGAGGCATGAACTGGAGATAATTGACCGCCTCGGTTTCTCGGCATACTTCCTCATAACATGGGACATCATCCGCTACTCCATGGCCTGCGGTTTCTACCATGTGGGCCGGGGCAGCGGAGCCAACTCCGTCGTTGCATACTGTCTTAGGATCACGAATGTTGACCCCATCGACCTCAACCTTTACTTCGAGCGGTTCATAAACCCTAAACGAACCTCGCCGCCAGACTTTGACATAGACTATTCATGGAAGGAACGCGACACTGTCACGGAGTATATCTTCCGCCGTTACGGGCACCGTCACACTGCCCTCCTCGGTACCGTCAACACCTTCCGCGGCAAGTCGATAGTCCGCGAACTCGGCAAGGTACACGGACTGCCAGTCGACGAGATTGATGCAATGATTGCTGATCCCTCCGCCGAGAGCAACCGCGGTGAGATACAGGATATTATCTTTGAAACGGGCAACAAAATCGCCGACTTCCCAAACCTGCGCAGCATCCATGCCGGCGGGATACTCATATCGGAAGAGCCTCTGTGCTGTTATACTGCCCTTGACATGCCGCCGAAAGGCTTCCCTACCACGCAGTGGGACATGTACACCGCTGAGGAGCTTGGTTATGAGAAGCTTGACATACTGAGCCAGAGAGGAATAGGCCATATCAGGGAAAGCGCAGAGGTTATCCGCGCCAACCGCGGTGTGGATGTAGATGTGCACGCAATACAACAGTTCAAGAATGACCCGGTTGTGAAGGATCACCTGCGCCGTGGCGACGCCAAGGGCTGTTTTTACATTGAGAGTCCCTCGATGCGGGGACTGCTGCAGAAGCTCAGATGTGATGATTACCTGACTCTTGTGGCGGCCAGCTCTGTCATCAGGCCGGGTGTTGCCCGCTCGGGGATGATGCGGCAGTTCATATACCGGTTCCACCATCCTGATAACTTTGAGTATATCCATCCCGTAATGAAGGATCTTCTCAGCGAGACATTCGGGGTAATGGTTTACCAGGAGGATGTGCTGAAGGTGTGCCACCACTTTGCAGGCCTGGATCTCTCTGATGCTGACACACTCCGGCGTGCCATGAGCGGCAAGTACCGCTCGAGGAAGGAGATGCAGAAGATCACCGAACGCTTTTTCAGCAACTGCCTGGAAAAAGGATATCCCGAGAAGATCACAAAGGAAGTGTGGCGCCAGATAGAGTCGTTTGCCGGCTACTCCTTCTCCAAGGCACACTCCGCCTCCTATGCCGTGGAGAGCTTCCAGAGCCTGTGGCTGAAGGCACACTACCCCCTGGAGTTCATGGTGGCCGTCATCAACAACTTCGGAGGATTCTACCGCACATGGGTGTATGTGCAGGAAGCCCGCCGCGAGGGAGCAATCATTGAAGCACCCTGCATCAACCGAAGCACATATAAAACAACCATATACGGAACCTCCATCTTTATCGGACTGATCCACATCCAGGGCCTGGAGACAAACCTGGCAAAAGCTATCATTGTTGAACGCAATAAAGGGGGGAATTTCAAGGATATAGATAATTTCATCTCACGTATTGGTCCGGGTCTGGAACAGACCGTAATACTGATCCGTACGGGTGCATTCCGGTTCACCGGGAAGAGCAAGGCGCTGCTGCTCTGGGAGGCTCACATGCTTATCAACAGGGGCAAGAGCGAGACAGCACGCACCCTTTTCAATCCTGAGCCGAAGCGATTCTCCATGCCTCCCTTCGAGCAGTCGAAGCTTGAGGATGCCTATGACGAGATTGAACTCCTCGGTTTTCCCGTGACACTGACATGGTTTGACATACTGCAGACGAAGTACAGGGGTGATGTGACAGCCGCCGGCATGAAGGAGGCCGTGGGCCGCCGGGTGAGGATGGTGGGTCACCTGGTGACTGTCAAATACATAAAAACTGTCAAACGTGAGTGGATGAACTTCGGGTGTTTCATCGACAGTGACGGGGAGTTCTTTGACACGACCCATTTCCCGCAGTCGCTGAACGGATGGCCTTTCCGCGGCAGCGGTACCTATCTCATACAGGGAAAAGTGGTTGAGGAGTTCGGCTATACAACCGTTGAAGTGGAAAAGATGGCAAAACTGCCCGTCCGGCCTGATCCGAGGTATTAATCAGTCAGGCAATAGGCAGTAGGCAGTAGTGAAATGATTGATAACCATTCCATTACTTGATCCGTTGTCAACACTAATGCCTATTGCCTCTTGCCTACTGCCTAAGTTATCCCTCCACCCTCGTCACCCGGGTGATACCCTTTACCGACTGAATCTTCTTAATAATGCCGTAAAGGACGTTGATGTTCGGCACAAGCAGTTCCATCCGTCCTTCAAAGAGGCCGTTGTTCATGCTGTAAGTGAAGTTCTTGACTGACACTGTCTTATATTCGGAAAGGATCTCGGTGATACGGGCAACTATTCCCAGGTTCTCCACCCCCGTCAGCTTCACGGTGCTGAGGAATCCCCTTGAAGAGTCAAGCCTTGTCCAACGGGCTCTCACAACCCTGTACGGGAAGCTCGATATCATGAAATCAGCATTCGGACATGTTGCCCTGTGTATCTTAATCCCCTCAAGTACGGTTACAAAACCGAAAATGCGGTCGCCAAAGACCGGGTTACAGCATTTGGCCAACTTATAATCAAGCCCTTCAACTCTTTCATCTATAACAAGATAGTCAGTACCACCACCTGTTTCTTCCTGGGGATGCAGTTCGGGAGTCCTGGTGGGCTCTTCCTCAGGCTGTTCTTCGGACCGGAGAAGTACCTTCTTTATCTGAAGAAGATCCATTTCGCCTATGGCGATACTGAAATAGAGATCCTGCGATGTCTTGAAACCGTACTCTGTCAGCAGCTTGACGACAGTCGCATCACCGTAGGGAATCTTCCAGTTCTTCAGCCTGCGGGTGAGCATCTCCTTGCCGTCGGCGGCAAGCCTGAACTTCTCCTCATTAAGAGCCTGTTTGATTTTCGTCCGGGCCTTGTTGGTGATCACAAACGCCAGCCAGTCGCGTTTCGGGGACTGCTTTGACGAGGTGATGACAGACACATGATCACCATTCTGAAGCTTTTGTTTCAGCTGGACATTCCGCCCGTTGATCTTTCCGCCGATGCATTTGGAGCCTACCTCAGTATGAATGTCAAAGGCGAAGTCAAGCAGTGTTGCACCCACGGGCAACTGCCGTACCTCTCCCTTTGGTGTGAAAACAAAGACTTCGTCGGAATAGAGCCCTGGTCTTATCTCTCCAAGGAAATCGCTTCCCTCCTTTTCAACGGTTCCCAGCACTTCGCGCATCTGCGCCATCCAGGTATCGAGCCCGCCTTCACCCCTGATCCCCTTGTACCTGAAGTGTGCAGCAAGGCCCTTCTCGGCGATCTCATCCATCCGCCTTGTGCGTATCTGTACTTCAACCCACCTTCCTGCAGGTGTCACCACGGTAGTATGGAGCGATTCATAACCGTTTGTCTTGGGAACCGATATCCAGTCGCGCATCCTGCTCGGGTCAGGCTGGTAGAGGTCGGTCACCACCGAGTAAACCTGCCAGCACGATGATTTTTCATGGGCCTGATCGGCATCAATGATTATCCTGATTGCAAATATGTCAAAAACCTCCTCGAACGCCACCCCCTGGCGCTTCATTTTCTGCCAGATAGAGTGAATTGATTTTGTGCGGCTCTTGAGTTCATACTTTATTCCGAGGGCATCGAGCTTCTCTGTCACAGGCTGTGAGAATTCCTTTATAAGCCTGTTCCTGGAGGTTACTGTCTGTTTCAGCCTGGCTTCAATCTCATTGTACTCGGAAGGCTCCATGAGTTTCATTGCCAGGTCTTCCATTTCTGACTTGATGTTGTAATAACCAAGCCTGTGCGCCAGTGGCGCGAAGAGGAAATAGGTCTCTGATGCGAGAGGCAGTCGCTCCTTCTCCGGCAGCCAGTCGAGGCGTCGCATCAGGAGGAGTCTCTCTGCCAGGGCGATGAGTATCACCCTTCCGTCATCCGCGAGAGAGAGAAGCAGCTTACGGAAGTTCTCGGCCTGTCCTGTGAAGTCCCTCCCTTTCAGTGCTGTGACCCGAGAAAGCCCTTTGATCACCTCCCTGATGGTAGGGTCGCCAAGCTCTTCGATCATTGCCCAGCCGTCAGTATTCTCCCTGACGCCTGACAGCAGTGCACTGATTGCTGCAGGGAGGTTGAGGCCTATGGCAGAGACGGTAAGCCTTGCAAGTTCAAGATAATAAAGAGGCAGCGGCTCACCAAGGTATTTATTATCAGCCGAGTAACTGATCTTTGCTATTTCGGTGGCCTGGGCAAGAAGTCTTTTATCCGTCTCGGAGACGGGGCCGGGAAGGGCTTTGAGCACCAGGCTCTGCCTGCTGCGTATCTGTGCTGCCAGTTCAGCCATGGTATTTATTTGAGCGGTGAATTAGGCTCCCTCTTCATTTCGAGGTAATAAACGTAGTCGACCACTGCCGGGATTATCCTCTGCAGCAATGCAGTAAATCTGCCTGTCCAGGTCATGATCTTGTTCCGCTTCTTTTTACGGATGCCTTTTAGAACCCAGCGTGCCACAAACTCAGGAGACATCATCTTCTTTTCTTCCCTCGGGGAGTTGCCCTGTTCGGTTCCGTCGGCGAGGAGTGCATGCCTGCGCACCTCAGAGGTGGTGAATCCGGGGGCGATTATCATCACATGGAGTTTTTCCTTCAGGTTTTCGATCCTGATCGTTTCCAGGAACCCGTGAATGGCAAACTTGGAAGCGGAATAACCTGTACGCCCCGGAAGCCCGTGGAATCCTGCCGTTGAAGAGACGCCCACAATTGAACCCCTGTTTTTAACGATGTATGGAAGAGCATACCTGGTACAGTAGACTGTACCCCAGAAGTTCACATCCATAAGTCGTTTTAAAACAGCAATATCAACATCATCAAATAAAGCTCTCATAGAGATTCCGGCATTATTGATCAGGATATGAATGGTGCCGAATCTTTCAACAGTTTTCTCTATCAGCCGGCGGCAATCCTCTTCATTTGCAACGTCAGTCACACAGGTAAGTGCCTCAGCTCCCAAAGCGGATATTTCCTTCTCCAGTTCTGCCAGTCTTTCAGCTGACCTGGCGGCCAGTACCACCCTGCTGCCCTGACGGGCGAATTCCAGTGCGGTAGCCCTGCCTATGCCTGAGGAAGCACCGGTGACAATCACAACTTTATCGCGGAAGATATTGCGTCTCATTTGCTGTCTGATGGATGATAAATATAATGAGATTTTACCCTTTGCGGCAGCAAGAGTTAAATTTTTGCAATTTTTGGCAAAAGTGAACAATTTTTTTTGATAGAATTTTTTTTTGCCCTACATTTGCACTCTCAAAAAATGGACTGATTCAGTAGCTCAGCTGGTAGAGCACATCCCTTTTAAGGATGGGGTCCTGGGTTCGAGCCCCAGCTGGATCACAGAGGCAGCCGGAAGGCTGCTTTTTTATTTGATAAATGCCCGAACCCGCTACCCTGCATGCCGGCACCTTCGCTAAAATTGCCCACCGGGAAAAAAGAAGGGCTGTCATCAATGGCAGCCCCCTGTATTTCCCTGGCAGTTTCTCCCCGGTTATTTTGAAAGCACCGGTATCTGCCTGCTTATCGACTCCTCGAGCGATATAAGTGTCTCTGTGCGCATCACGCCGGGAATTGCCTGGATCTTCTCTGTAAGCACTTCGCGGAGATGCTCGTTGTCGCGTGTGTAAACTTTTATGAAGAGAGAGTAGTTGCCTGTAGTATAATGACATTCAATTACTTCAGGAATATCCTTGAGCCTGTTAATCACTTCCTTGTATTTGCCCGGATTATCAAGATAAAGACCTATATACGCACATGTCCTGAACCCTACCATGATAGGATCAACCTTGAATTCAGATCCCTTGATTACACCGATCCTGATCAGCCTCTGGACCCTCTGATGGATTGCCGCTCCTGAAACATTGCAGTCACGCGCTACCTCGAGATACGGTATCCTTGCGTTCTTGGTTATGATGTCCAGGATCTTTCTGTCCAGATTGTCAATTTGCAAATTTTCTGTCATGATTACTTTCTATTATTTAGTCATTGAATATTATTTTGCCTCTAAAGTTACAAATTTAAAGCAAACCGGATTCAATTCCTATTTATAAGTCCTGTAATTCTGCTGACAGAGTCGAATTCTTTTTCAACAAGGTATTTTTCGATCCCATTTACTATCGATGCGCCGGCGCGGGGATCAATGAATGATACTGTTCCGGCCTGGATCGCGGTGGCCCCGGCGAGGATAAACTCTATGGCATCCTCGGCATTCATAATTCCACCCAGCCCGATAACCGGAATCCTGACTGCCCTTGCCACCTGCCATACCATCCTGAGGGCCACGGGCTTGATGGCCGGACCAGACAGTCCGCCTGTTACAGTGGAGAGCTTCGGTTTCATGGTCCTGGCATCAATGGCCATGCCAAGCAGTGTATTGACAAGAGAGACTGCCTCCGCACCCTCCTCCTCAGAGATCCTGGCAAACTCAACGATATCAGTCACGTTCGGTGAGAGTTTGACAATGAGTGTTTTGTGATAAACTTTCCGGACAGCCGAAATAACCTCGCGGGCTGAGGCCGGATTGGTACCGAAGATCATACCCCCTTTCTTGACATTCGGACATGAGATATTGAGCTCAATGGCCGGAATAGCTGCCAGAGCATCGAGCCGGCGAGACAGCTCTACGTAGTCCTCGATAGTGTTGCCGTTTACATTGACAATCACATGTGTATCATATTCAGCAAGATGAGGATAAATGTTCTTCTCGAAATAGTCGATACCCTTGTTTTGCAATCCGACGGCATTCAGCATCCCGGATGCTGTCTCTGCCATACGTGGGTAGGGATTTCCTTCCCTGGGTTCAAGAGTAGTGCCTTTTACGATTATGCCACCGAGTTCTGAGAGGTCCGTGAAATCTTCCAGCTCAGCTCCGTAGCCGCATGTTCCGGAGGCAAGGATGACCGGATTGCGGAATTCCAGTGGTCCGATCTTTATTCTGAGGTCTGCCATTTGAGATCTTTTATATTAAAAACCGGTCCGTCTGTACAGGAGCACAGGTTTCCTGAAGTTGTTGGCACAATGCAGCATAGGCATATTCCAAGTCCGCATGCCATCAGGTTTTCAAGTGATACCTCGCAGAAGATATCTCTCCTCGCGCATGCAGCTGCCACGGCCTTCATCATCGGTTCGGGACCGCAGCAATAGATCCGGTCCCATGATTGATCCCTGAATGCAGGGATATCGGTTACGAAGCCATTATGTCCTTCGGATCCGTCTTCCGTGGATAGCCAAACCGGCCCCAGAGTTTTGAAATCGTCATGGTCCAAAATCCTGGAACGATTCCGGAAGCCAAGGGCAAAATGAGGCTGAACGCCTGATTCACTGATCCTTCTTCCCAGGTATAGGAGAGGCGCCATCCCGCATCCTCCGCCTGTAAGCAACACTTTTTCACCCTTGGAGGGGAGACTGAAGGAGTTGCCCAGGGGGTAAACCAGGTTGAGCTTCTCTCCGGGGATCAGCCGCGAAAGGCGCTCAGTGCCGGGACCTGCAATCTGAACCAGCAGGGATATGGTGTTCCGGTCACGATCAACGTCATGTACTGACAGCGGCCGGCGAAGAAATGTAGCAGGACTCTCAGTAACGAGAGCCTGTACAAACTGTCCCGGATTAATCTCAGGCATCTCTCCCGGGGGAGAAACCTTTATCACAAAAAAGCTTTCTGCAAGCCTTCTGTTCTCAATTACAGTAAGATCCTCAATCCGTTTTTTCATCTACCCTCCTTGATTGCAAAAATAGACATTTTGCCTGATTCCGTCAGGAAGGTTTGTACTCAGAAAAGGTTTTGTCCGTATAAAACATTACTATGCGCTCAATTTTCCTACCTCCGGAGTCACTGTTGGACACCCCTGGCAGCGTCTGTTCAGTATAATCCTGCGGTTGATTGAAGTTTTCCGCCGGTGACATCACATCACTATCAGTAAATTCCCGGTCCTTAACAGGTAATTCACCTTCCGTGCCTGCTCCTGTTTCAGAAGTGTCAAACAGGGTAGGCTGGGATATAAATCTGTACATCGGACCCTTTCCGAAAAGGAGCCAGTCCGCTGACAGCGACGGATAGCGGTGCAGCATCTTAATCACGAAATCCAGGCTTGGATTGTTCCTTCCGGACAGTATATGGGAAATGCCCGAAGGCTGAACCCCGATTTCATCTGCAAATTGAGCATAACTCTTGTTTTCGCTCTGAAGAAAGGCAAGTATACGGTCTTTCATAAGCAAACACTGTTTTTACAAATGTAATGATAGTCTTATTTACATATGTCATGTAATTCTATTTACATATGTAATTCAGTAAATCATGCATTAAACATTGGCAACCATTATCTGCAATGATATTCGTTAAATAACATCACAATATATTGAATTGATACTTGAGTTTAGAAGGTATTAAATACTCATTAATAGCGTTTTAAATGTTTAATTAACCAATATTCTAAAGGCAATTTGACTTCTTGCATTAATACAGTGCTACCTGTAATTCAATTGAATCATATAACTAATTGATATAACGTTATTTAATATCTCACAGCTATTCAGGCATGTATTATTTACATTCGTAATTAAAGTTTGGTTACGTACGTAAACAAGGATAGAGCAATTAACCTTTGTTTTATTGTTTACATCTGTAATGCAGAGTCAGATTCAATCTTCGTGGGTGTTGTGTCAATGATTTCGGACAGGTTATTTTTCCGTATTCTGCTGAAGTCGCTGAGAATTGATTTTTTACCTCCTGCCCTGCCCTTCCATATGAAAATCAAATCGTGGAAACATAATTTAAAACATCTTTCACGAGTATTCTTTTGATTATCTTCAGACTCTGTAATTTCATGGGGGTTCAGGCCCTGCATAAGACAAACGTATAAAGTATGGTAAAAAGGAAATTTTCCCTTGCAATTCACTGGCAGATATTGATTATGCTTGCCCTTGGCGGCCTGTTCGGCTATTTGTTCCCTCATCTCACCAAATACACGAACTGGATGGGAGATGTGTTTCTGAGGGGCCTTAACATGGTGATTGTTCCGCTGATTTTCTGTTCAATCATGACAGGTGTGGCCAGCGTGGGAACTGCCGAGAACCTGGGCCGGCTCGGCCTTAAAACAATGGGTTATTATGTTTTGTCAACTCTCCTTGCAATCATTACCGGTTTCTTTTTTGTCCAGCTTATCAAACCTGGTGTGGGTGCAGATCTCGGACTTCAGGTGCCTGTGGAGGAAATCTCAGCCGGCAAGGAAAGCTTCGGGCAGGTTCTGATAAACATCGTCCCGGTCAACATCATAAGGTCGATGTCTGAAGGTCACATGCTTTCAATTATCTTCTTTGCAATACTTGCAGGATTCTTTGTAACGCGGGTCGGGGAGAAATCGCGCGTTCTCCTTGTTGATGTGGTCAACTCCATCCTGGATGTGATCATGAAGATAACTCTCTTTGTAATCAAGTTCACCCCCCTGGGTGTATTCAGCATAATTGCAAAAGTCCTCTCGCAGCAGATCAACAGCGGTAACCAGGTCGGTGAGATCATAAGCAGCATGGGGATCTACTTCCTGACAGTGCTGCTGGGGCTACTGGTGCAGGGTTTCATCACTCTTCCCCTGCTTGTAAAATTTCTTGGCAGGGCGAACCCGATAAAGCACCTGAAGAACATGTCGACAGTCATTCTGACCGCATTTTCCACGTCTTCCTCCAATGCCACCCTTCCAATTACAATGGAAGCTGTCGAGAGCAAAGACGGGGTCTCCAACAAGATTACCAGCTTCACGATACCCCTTGGGGCCACGATAAATATGAACGGCACTGCCCTGTACGAGTGTGTGGCGGTGATGTTTATAGCACAGGCCTACGGTATTGATCTTACGTTCGGTCAGCAGATGGTGGTGATATTCACAGCTTTGCTGGCAGCAATTGGATCCGCGGGCATCCCAATGGCAGGACTGGTAATGATGGCTGTAGTGCTGAATGCAGTCGGGCTTCCGCTTGAAGGTATCGGACTGATACTGGCAGTAGACCGTATCCTGGACATGTTCCGCACTGCCATCAATGTTTACGGTGACACCTGCGGTGCGGTAATCATTGCAAAATCAGAAGGGGAACAGCTTACTGTCTAGGCAAGAGGCAATAGGCATTAGGCAGTGGTGAAATTATTGTAATTCATTCAGGCACTGCCTGAATGATGTCAACACTCTTCCCTATTTCCTGATGCCTACTGCCTAATGCCTGTAATCTGACCGGAATCATCCGCAGCTTCCGCCGCAGCCGCTGCTTTTACTGCCGCATGTAGAGCAGCCTTCTGATGTGGGTCCCATCAGCTCTTCGGCAGTGGCTTCACGGACACCCAAAACCTTTCCCGAGAAATGAAGGTCGGTGCCTGCCAGGGGATGATTGAAATCCATTTTTACGAAGTCGTCACCTATCTCGACCACAACCCCGTTCATCCTGTTACCCTGTGAGTCCATCATAGGGACAGTGTTGCCCACATAGCATATTTCGCTTCGGAGAACACCCTCGTCCTCAAATATATTCCTGGGAAGGCTTATAACCATCTCTTCGCGCACATCACCGTATGCATCAGCGGCAGCGAGGCTGAAGTCAAACACTGACCCTTCTTCAAGTCCCTCAAGGTTTGCCTCGAAGGCAGGCAACAGCCTGCCGGATCCGAAGACAAAAGAGAGAGGTGCTGCCTCCTCCACGGTTTCAATTACCCTACCGTCCCTGCCGCCCTCCTGAAGGGTATAGACCAGCGAGGCAAATTTGTTGTTTTCAATTTTCATAACTATATGATCTTATTTATATTCAAGTATACTATTTCAATTAAAAGTAAAACTCTACCCTGATCTCCGGAGTATCATAAATACCGTACTCATTTCCGGTAATGCACCACAAAAAAGAGAGGTTCATGCTCGACCTTTTGCCGGTAGGCTGTGATATTCCCGCTCCTGCCAGGAAGCTTCCGTAGAGGAACCTGCCATCAGCATCAGGAGTAGAAGTGAAAAAATCACGTTCCAGGCTGAGGGCATCATACTCTGCGTTAACAAAGATACCCATATTCCAGCCGACCGGGATGACATTATTAAGATCCTGAACCAGAGTCAGCTGCAGCATTGTCCGGCCACCGTAGATGGACGTCCTGCCAAACGGATCCTTATAGTACTGGAATGACGGTCCGGCCCCCACAGCGACCCTTGGAAGCAGCCATATTCCTGCCAGGGGTGCCACCTCGATATTGGTTACGGTTCCGAACTGCAGACCAAATGATCCGCCGAAAAAGAGCCGTTGCCTGAGGGGAGGCCTCTCTCCTGACTTTTCTGTAACGGGCACCTGTCCTGCTGCTGAAGCGACCATCACCAGGAACAGTGCCATTGCCGGTATCTTCTTCATTGATGCAGCATCCTCATTTTGAGGCTACAAATAAAATCAAAAATAAGTACATTTACCGTAGTTCTACCAGTCAAAAAAAGCAGGACTATTCTATAATACTGACAATAAGATGAATATTGTAATAACAGGAGCTTCTTCCGGCATAGGCCGCGAGGTGGCTCTAAGGCTATCGCAGGAGTCCGGAAACAAAATCTATGCAATAGCCCGCAACAGCAATTCGCTTCTGAGCCTTTCAGAGGCTGCAGGAAATAAAAATATCACACCGGTGTCCATGGACATCACTTCCGGCCGATCGTCGGTCAGCGGCCTTAAAAAGAGGCTTGAAGAGGAAACCGGGAGTCTGGATATACTGATAAATAATGCAGGACATCTGGTTAACAAACCCTTTGAAGAGCACACTGATGCTGACATAGCCTCCTCGGTGGCCGTAAACTTCACATCTGCAGCCCATCTGATTTCTGAGCTGCTCCCGCTCATGGGAAGAGGTTCACATGTGGTTAACATCGGCAGCATGGGCGGATTCCAGGGGAGCCTGAAATTTCCGGGACTGGCATGGTACAGTGCAACCAAGGGGGCACTTGCCGTGCTGACCGAGTGCCTTGCAGCAGAGTATTCCGAAAGGGGAATATCATTCAACTGCCTGTGTCCCGGAGCCGTACAAACCGAGATGTTTCAGAAGGCTTTTCCGGGATTCACTGCCCCGGTATCGCCTGCAGAAATGGCAGGCTATATTGCTGATTTTGCCGTAAACGGAAACAGGTTCTTTAACGGGAAGATACTGCCGGTGGCGGTGTCAGTGCCTTAGGCAGCAGGCAGTAGGCAATAGCGATATAGCTGTATATCATTTAGTTACCGCAAGCATTGTCAACACTAATGGCCAATGGCTCTTGCCTCTTGCCTATCCCAGGTATTGCTTTACCGAAATTTGCCTGCTGATTGCCAGGTAGCCGTTATATGCCAGCGCCTTCAGCTCATCCTCGCCGGGGTAGACAAAGACCGGGCCCAGATGGCTTATCATGCTCCTGACCTGTTCAACGTGGACAGTATCATAGGCCAGTCCGCCGGTAAGGATGATGCAGTCGACCTGTCCGGCAAGGACAGCCGACATCGCTCCTATCTCCTTGGCAGTCTGGTAGCTGCAACCCTGAAGCACCAGCGCCGCCTTCTCATCACCGGCAACGGCACGATCAGAGGCTTCCATATGGTCATTTGTTCCGAGGTATGCCACTATCCCGCCCTTGCCGGCAAGCATTGCCTTTACTTCAGAAGGAGTGTATTTGCCGCTGAAGCAGAGCTCTGCAAGCTGCCATGCGGGCAACCCGCCGCTGCGTTCCGGCGAGAACGGTCCGTCACCGTTCAGTGCATTGTTGACATCGATGACCCTTCCCCTCCTGTGCGCTCCAACGCTTATCCCGCCGCCCATATGTGCCACTATCAGGTTGAGGTCCTCATATTCCTTACCCACAGAGGAGGCATATATCCTTGCCACCGCCTTCTGGTTCAGTGCATGAAATATTGATTTCCTGCTTATCAGCGGATGACCCGAAAGCCTCGCCACCGGTTCAAGCTCGTCAACCACAACAGGATCAACTATATAGGCCTTTGCCCCGGGCAAAGGTCCGGCAATCATATCGGCCAGCAACGCCCCTAGATTACTTGCATGCTCACCGTTTACGGCTTCCGACAGGTGTTTCTTCATGAGGACGTTGACCTCATATATACCTGATTCAATAGGATTTACCAAACCGCCCCTGCCAACTACGGCAGCAATATCACCAAGGTCTGTCTTCAGCTCCCTCAGGGCCTCCATTATTACCCCGTACCTGAAGGAAAGCTGGTCAGTCATCCGTCCGAATCCTGCAAGTTCCTCAGTGCTGTGCCTGAGTGTTTTCTGCATGACCATTTCAGTTCCCCTGTAAAGGGCGAACTTGGTGCTTGTTGAGCCGGGGTTTATAGCAAGTATGATCTTGTCCTTCATATATTTACTGATTTTGCGAGGCCATCAGGCATGAGAGTGCCACACAATAGTATTTTGAAAGTTCACTTTCGCTTCTTGACATCATTACCACGGGCTTGGAGGTACCGCAGATCATCCCGGCCAGTTCGCCCCCGCCGAAGAGCATCAGCCCCTTGTAGAAGGGGTTGCACGACTCCAGGGACGGGAAAAGAAGTATGTCGGCATCTCCTGCCAGCGGGGTGTCAACTCCCTTGATTCTGACGCTTTCCGGATCGCACGCCAGGAAAATATCAACCGGGCCGTCCATCACGCATCCGGCAATCTGGCCTCTCTCTGCCATCTTGCACATGACAGAATAGTCAAGTGTATTCGGGAAATGGCTGCTGACCTTCTCCGACGCCCCTATCAGGGCCACCTTTGGTTTCTCAATCCCGAACCGGTGAGCCATGTCAACGGCATACCTGGCCATTGCCACTTTCTGATCGAGGTCCGGGAATGGAATCACGGCAGTGTCTGTGATGAACAACAGCTTGCGGTACGCGGGAATTTCGACGGCACAGACATAACTCATTACAGCTTTCGGAGGAAGCAATCCCTTATCCCTGTCCATGACCGCCCTGAGGAACTTGTCCGTACCAACCAGGCCTTTCATCACCACATCGGCTTCGCCGGAACGGGTCAATGCAACCGCAATTTCCGCAGCACTCTTCTCATTCTCTGCCTCAATAATTGTGAAACGGCCGGGATCTGCACCCGTTTCCCTGCAGGTATTGATAATATGTTCCCTGCGCCCGATCATCAGAGCATCAACAAAGCCCTCACTTACAGCTCTGTATAGCGAACCTACGGTATTCGGGTCCTGCGCCCAGGCAACAGCTATCTTCTTCCTGGTTCCTGATGACCGGACAGCTTCGGCCATCTGCCCGAGGCTCGTGATCATATCAGTCCTGTCTGGAGATTGCTGCCGCAAGCAGTATACTGAAGTATTTCGCCTGGTCAGAGTCGCTCCTGGATGTGAGCACTATTGGTGCTGTTGCCCCGAGGATCACCGCTGCCACGCCCGCATGGGCGAAGAACACAAGTGATTTATAGAGGACATTGCCGACCTCTATGTCTGGCATGATCAGGAGGTCCGTATCGCCTGCCACATCACTCCTGATACCTTTGTGTACCGCGCTTTCGAGGCTGATGGCATTGTCAAAGGCCAGCGGTCCGTCGATGATGCAGTTCCTGATCTGGTCACGCTGGTTCATCTTTGACAGCAGTGCCGCGTCGAGGGTTGCCTGCATGTTCTCGCTTACCATCTCCACGGCCCCGAGCACTGCCACTTTCGGAGTCTCAACTCCCAGCCTGTTGAGGCATGCGACGGAGTTGTTGACTATGGCAATCTTGTCCTGAAGGTTAGGGGCGATATTCATTGCCACATCGGTTACCGCAATGAGCTTGTGGTAAGCTGCCACCTCGAATATTGCAAAATGAGAGAGCAGGGAGCCTGATCTCAGTCCCCACTCCTTGTTCAGCACCCCTTTGAGAAGGGATGACGTTCCCACCTTGCCCTTCATGAGTATGTCAGCCTGGTTGCTTCGCACCATCCTGACGGCTATCTCCACCGCCATTTCGGTATCAGGCTCATGCACCACCCTCAATCCGCTGATGTCCATGCTGTTCTGGGCAGCAATCTTCTGGATCGCCTCCCTGTCGCCAACCAGTATGGGCTCAATGAATCCGTCACGGGCAGCCATGAGGGCCGACGAGAGTGAATTGTGGTCCTGTGCCGCGGCAAGTACCAGCCGCCTGGTAGGCTTGTCAACAAGCAGTTGCCTGAGTTCGGTTAGGTGCTTTAAAACCATGATTGTTAATGTTTAGTGAGTAAACTTCTCTACTATTGCTTTAGTATCGGATGCAATCACAAACTCTTCGTCCGTTGTAACCACCATCACCTTCACTTTCGAGGAAGGTGTTGAAATGACAAGGTCCTTGCCCTTGACCCCGTGGTTTATGTCGGGATTGATTTCAATGCCAAGATACTCCATCCCGGTGCATATCATCTTCCTTGCATTGAAATCATTTTCACCTACACCGGCCGTGAAGATCAGCAGGTCAATGCCGTTCATCGCCGCCACGTATGCACCGATGAACTTCTTGATCTTGTAGGCATACATGTTCAGGGCAAGGAGTGCCTTCGGATTCCCTTCATTGGCTGCAATCTCAAGGTCGCGCATGTCAGAGGAGAGCTGTGAAATGCCGGCAACACCGCTCTTCTTGTTGATCATGTTGTTAACCCCGCTAACGCTCAGTTCCTCTTTATCAGCAAGATAGAGCAACACGCCCGGATCGATCTCACCGGTACGGGTTCCCATTATAAGTCCGTCAACAGGGGTGAAACCCATGGATGTATCGATTGATTTGCCATTCTCGATCGCTGTTATTGAAGCGCCGTTGCCCAGGTGGCAGGTGATTATCTTTGATTTGTGAAGGTCCATGTTCAGCATCCTGCAGGCCTTTTCAGCAACGAACCTGTGGCTGGTACCGTGGAACCCGTACTTGCGGATACGGTATTTCTCATAGTACTCGTACGGGATTGCGTACATGTATGCATAATCAGGCATTGTCTGGTGGAAAGATGTGTCAAATACAGCTACCTGGGGGATTCCCGGAAGAAGTTTCTCGCACGAAAGTATCCCTTTCAGGTGAGCCGGGTTATGCAGCGGCGCAAGCTCGGCGCAGCTCTCTATATCGCGTTTCACATCATTGTCAATCAGCACCGATTCCTTGAAGTTTTCGCCTCCGTGAGCCACCCGGTGACCCACCGCCTTGATTTCGGAAATGCTTTTAATTACACCGTGAACCGGGTTGACCAGGGCTTCCATAACCATGTTTATGCCCACTGTATGATCCGGAATATCAAGTACTACCTTGTAAGGATCCTTGCCGGTGGGCTTGTGGGTAAGAATTCCGTCTGTAAGGCCGATTCTTTCGAGCAGCCCTTTTGCCAGTACCCTGGCGCTGTCTCCCATGTCAAACAGCTGATACTTAATTGATGAGCTGCCACAGTTCAATACGAGAATATTCATGTTTAGCTTTGGATTATTTGGTTAAGCCGGCTGCCTGGTTGGCGGTTATGGCGACTACGTTAATAATGTCACTGACGGAACAGCCTCTCGAGAGGTCGTTGATGGGTGCTGCCATCCCCTGCAGTACCGGTCCTATTGCCTGTGCATGGGCAAGCCTCTCAACAAGCTTGTACGCGATGTTTCCGCACTCCAGGTTGGGGAATACAAGAACATTGGCCTTCCCGGCGATCTTACTGCCCGGGGCCTTCTTCTGGCCGATGGCCTCTATCAGGGCTGCATCTGCCTGAAGTTCACCCTCGAACATGAATTCGGGAGCCATCTCCTTCGCCATCTTCGTGGCACTCACCACCTTGTCTACAAGCGGATGTTTTGCACTGCCCATTGTCGAGAAGCTCAGCAGGGCAACCTTGGGTTCCACTCCCACGATGGTTTTCGTGGTGCGGGCGGTGGCAACAGCTATCTCTGCCAGTTCCTTGTCTGTCGGGTCAGGATGTACCGCACCGTCGGCGAAGACAATGATGCCGTCTGCCCCGAACTCCTTGTCTTTCAGTATCATGATGAATGCACCCGAAACCACCGAAATGCCCGGGGCTGTCTTTACGTACTGGAATGCCGGCCTCAGCACATCGCCGGTGGTATTCCTTGCTCCTGCCACCTCACCGTCGGCGTCACCGCATTTGATCATCATTACACCCAGGTAAAGGGGATCCTCAATAAGCTTCGATGCATCCTCAACGGTCAGTCCCTTGCTCTTGCGAAGCTCAACCATGGTCTCAATGTAGTGTTTCTTCCTGGGATGGTCAAGCGGGTTTATTATGATAGCCTTGCCGATGTTCTTCAGACCAAATGAGGCAGCCATAGTCTCAATTTCCGAAGGATTTCCGAGCAGGGTGATTCGCGCTATCCCCTCAGCCAGCACTGCATCTGCTGCTTTAAGGGTCCTCTCCTCTGTTCCTTCCGGCAATACAATCATTTTGTTGTGCCGCCTGGCATTCATTTTGATCTGTTCAAGCAATTCCATTGTATATCAATAATTTAGTTTGTTAAATCCATCGGGGTAAAAGTACGAAAAAAGTGTAATCACGCAATTGTCAACTACATGATTAAAGTCAGAATTTTCAAATTTTAGTCATTTTTTTTCGAAAATACGATCAGGGTCCTGCCGGTAAGGCTTCAATTCCCTATTTTTGAAGCCGTAAGTTTGCAGAATGGATACCCATATCTCTTCGTCAGAAATCGGACATCTGGCCTCACTGCTTGAGGGTGAGGTGAGACATGACATGAGTTCGAGGCTGATGTACGCCACTGATGCTTCCATCTACCGGGAAGAACCACTGGCAGTTGTCTTTCCCCGCCACGCTGAAGACATCAGGAAGCTGCTTACGTTCGCCTCGAAGCATCGCACAGGAATCATTCCGCGGGCGGCAGGAACATCGCTGGCAGGACAGGTTGTGGGTTCAGGAATAGTGGCTGACCTGTCACGTCATTTTGGCAAGATACTGGAAATCAATACTGAAGAAAAATGGGTCAGGCTCGAGCCCGGGGTTGTCCCCGATGAACTTAATGCGGTCCTTCGAAATCACGGACTCATGTTCGGGCCGGAGACATCCACCTCCAGCCGGTGCAACCTCGGAGGAATGATCGGAAATAACGGTTGCGGCCTGCACTCCCTTGTTTACGGTTCAGTAAGGGATCATATTATCGGGGTAAGGGCATTGCTTCATGACGGTTCCGAGGTTTATTTCGGTGCTCTTGATGAAGAGCAGTACAGGGATAAATGCACCCTGCAAACTGCTGAGGGTGAGATATACAGGGAGATTGACAAAATCATGTCGGACCCGGAAAACCGGGATGCGGTAGAGCGTGAATACCCTGACAATACAATTCCCCGCCGTAATACCGGGTATGCACTGGACGACCTGCTGTACAGCGAACCGTTCACGACCGGATCAGGCCGGAGGATCAACCTGGCGCGACTAATAGCCGGTTCTGAGGGCACCCTTGCCATAGTCACCGAGGCGAAGTTGGGACTGGTTCCGCTGCCCCCGCCGGTGAAGGCCCTTTCATGCGTGCACCTTGTTCACCGCAATGATGCATTCAGGGCTAACCTCATAGCGCTTAAACATAAACCGTGGGCCGTTGAGCTGATGGACAACAACATCCTGAGGCTGGCAGCCACTGTTGAGAGCCAGAAGCGGAACCGGTTCTTCATAGAGGGTGATCCGGGTGCGTTGCTAATAGTGGAATTCTGTGCCACTGGACGGGAAGAGATATTGGCTGCAGCAGCACAGATGGAGGGTGAAATGCGGGCTGAGGGCCTTGGCTACGCCTTCCCGCTGGTCTGGGGCGGGGATGTTAAGAGGGTGTGGGATCTCAGGAAGGCAGGACTGGGTATTTTGTCAAACATGCCGGGAGACGCAAAGCCTATATCCCTGATTGAAGACTGTGCCGTCGACGTCAGCAGGCTTGGTGAATTCGTCGCTGATATTGAGGATATGCTCGCCGCATACGGGAAAGAATCTGTATATCATGCACATATAGGCACCGGCGAACTCCATATAAGGCCCCTGATAAATCTCAAGGATGCCGGTGAGGCAAGGCTCCTCCGCACCATTGCCGAAGAGACTGCCCGTATAGTCAAAAAGTACCGCGGTTCGATGAGCGGAGAGCATGGCGACGGAAGGCTCAGGGGTGAGTTCATCCCGCTGATCATCGGCGAGCATAACTATCAGCTCAACAAGCGTATAAAGAGGGTCTTTGACCCGGATAACATACTCAATCCGGGAAAAATAGTCAAT
Source organism: uncultured Rikenella sp. (assembly GCA_964621005.1). Taxonomy (GTDB): domain Bacteria; phylum Bacteroidota; class Bacteroidia; order Bacteroidales; family VadinHA17; genus SR-FBR-E99. The sequence goes on along the minus strand of CAZUIF010000010.1, from coordinate 83,636 downwards.
ACCCCTCCCATGGACCGGTGGCTCCGTTACGAGCCGGGAAAACCAACACCGGAGCTCAGGACCTATTATGACTTCTCGGATTCTGGAGGTGTTGTGCGCGCCGCCGAGAAGTGCAACGGGTCGGGCGACTGCCGCAAGAGCAGTGTCATAGGCGGCCTGATGTGTCCCAGCTATATGGCTACCGGCGACGAGCGGCTGACCACCCGTGCGAGGGCCAACATAATGAGGGAGATGCTCTATGCTGAAAAGCCAGACCCGTGGGACAGTAAGGAAATATATGAGATACTGGATCTGTGTCTTGCCTGCAAGGGATGCCGCAGCGAGTGCCCTTCAGGGGTCGATGTTGCCAAACTGAAGTCGGAGTTCCTGCAGCATTACAATGACGTGCATCCGCCATCACTCCGTACACGCCTGATAGCCTCGCTGCCAAAGATCTACAGCCTCTTTTCCTTCATCCCCGGCATCTTCAATTTCTTCGTCTCCAATAGATTCACATCACTGATTATCAAAAAGGTAACAGGTTTTGCGGCTGAACGAAGCATACCGCTGCTTGCTCCACGGACCTTCAGAAGATGGCTTGGAAGAAACATGGAAAGGCTCAACCCGCAAATTCCTTCAGGCGAGGTCTGCCTTTTCGTGGATGAATTCACAAATCATAATGACCTGAATGCAGGCATAGCCACTGTTGAACTGCTGACCCGGCTCGGTTACTGCATCACTGTCACAGGCAATGCTCCCAGTGCACGTACCTATATTTCGAAAGGGTTCCTGCGCAAGGCAAAGAAACTGATAATCAAAAACATTGAAACCTTATCACCACTTGTAGGCGAAGCCCGTCCTCTTGTCGGAATCGAGCCATCGGCCATTCTCGGCTTCAGGGATGAGTTCCCGGATCTTGCCGGAGAAAAGCACAGGCCGGAGGCACTGAGACTGGCACAGCACACTTTTACCCTTGAGGAATTCGTTGCCAGGGAGTTCAGGGCAGGCAGGATAAATAGTGACATGTTTACTGAAGAACCTGCCGAAGTACTGGTTCACGTCCACTGTCAGGAGAAGGCAATTACAACATCTGCTCCGGTTCTCGAGGCTCTTTCGATACCAAAAAACTTCAGGGTCAGGGAGATACCGTCAGGATGCTGTGGCATGGCAGGAGCCTTCGGGTATGAAAAGGAGCACTTTGACCTCTCTCAGAAAGTTGGTGAACTTGTGTTGTTTCCTGATGTGCGCAAGGCATCTGAAAAGACTCTCATTGTTGCCCCCGGAACCAGCTGCCGTCACCATGTAAAAGACGGCACAGGCCGTGTTGCACTGCATCCTGCGGAAGTGCTCTTCGCTGCGCTCAGAGCAGGCAGCAGGCATTAGACAATAGGCAGTAGTGAAGTAACTGTCTATCATTTAGTTACGTAATCCATTGTCAACACTCTTGCCTAATGCCTAATGCCTATTGCCTAAATCAATTCAAACGGATCCGCATCCCGCCAGACAGGCATATCCTCACGGTATTTGTCAAGCGCTTCACGTGAGAGGGTTGCAGAGATAACACCCTCGGCACCGGGTTCAGGTGAGGCAAGAAGTTCCCCCTTCGGGCCTATAATGGCTGAATCACCCGTATATGAAGTGCCGTCAGGATTGACACCTACCCGGTTCACTCCTACCACGTAGCACTGGTTCTCTATCGCCCTGGCCACCAGAAGCGCCTTCCAGACACTGCTTCGTACAGCCGGCCAGTTGGCCGAATATATAATAACATCGGTGTCGCCACGGTTCCTTGACCATACCGGAAAGCGCAGATCATAACAAACCTGCAGGTTAAAGCCTAACTCGCGGTAAGACGCCACAACACGCTTATTGCCACGACTGTAAACAGTATGTTCCCCGCTCATTGAATGGAGGTGACGCTTGTCGTAATAAGTCACGCTGCCCTCCGGTGTGACAAAGACCATGCGGTTGTAAAACCTCCCCTCCTCACCAATGATCACCGAACCGCACAGGGCATATCCTCCGCCGGAAGCCCTCTCCTTCATCCACTGCACCGTGGGGCCGTCCATCCCCTCGGCAAGGGGCGCTGGATTCATTGTGAATCCGGTGGTGAACATCTCCGGCAGCACCACAATCCCTTCTCCGGGAGAAGCAGCATCAAGCAGGGCTGAGATATGCGAAAGGCTGGCATCCCTGTCCTCCCAGTGGAGGTCGCATTGTACAATCGTTGCTTTCATAACATGGTATTTGACCTTAAAGATATTAATGACCTTAATATAACATATACTGATCAGCAGTGTTTATCGCCTGAACCCTGAAAATCAAAAAAAGAGGCTGTCCTTCCGGAACAGCCTCCTGTGCAATCTGATGCTTTAACCTATTCTCCTGCTTTGCCTGCCTGGTATTCAGTAAAAATATAGTTTATCAGCGGTTTGTAGTAGAGCCAGAAGAATCTCCTCGGATCATCCTGGTTATCAGAGTAAAGGAAGGCTTTGGCACTTTTCTGAATATTCTTTATCCTGGCTGTCCAGAATGGAATGTCATTGTTGGCGAAGTCGCCGGAGAAGTAATAAGTCCTCTGTGCAAGAGGCTCCTGGGTCACTGCCGGGAACACTGACTGAAGGTCATTGGCTGCCAGCAGGGTATCACCTGCCGCGGTGGTATTGAGGACGAATTCTGAGATGACATTGTTCTGACCCGGGTCAATTATATCGAAGCTGTTTGTGAAAGTCACCGTTTCGGGCAGTCCGAACCTGCCGGCCTCTGTGGCACCTGTCCTGATGACAGGCATTGCCGTGGAAAGATGTTTTCCTTCCTCGAGGACGATGATGCTGTTTTCCTTCAGGAGAACCACACCGGGCTTGGTGAAGCTCCACGGTTCACGGTACTGTTTGCGGTACATAGCCGGCATCCATGCAGGAACTCCGTGCTGTGAAACAGTGTCGAGCGTCTTGTAGTACTGCCCCATCCATCCCTTCGAGGCAATTCCCAGGAGTTCTTCGGTCTTGAATCTTTCAAGGCCGGCCGTAGGATAGTCAAAAGTATTGTATTCGACAAGTACAAGCTTGTCACGCTTCTTCATCTCCACCATCAGGAGATAGTCGTTGTTGTTCAGCCCGCCGTAGAGTTTGCGCGACCTGCGTGTCTTCTTTATACCCTGGTACCAGTCGTTGAAGAATACACCGTACGTGTCGGTGTAGTACATTGCATCATTATTCTCAGCCAGGTCAATAAGCTCAGTGAGACGGAAGTCCTTCTTTCTGAACTGCTTCTCCCTGACGGGTCTCAGTGGCTCAAAGCCGTAGTAATCTTTTCTTGCTGAATAGCTTCCACCCTTTTCTCCCCTAACATATCTTCCGTTGGTGAGGACATATACAAACGAACGGTGCCCCAGTCTTTCAAGTGTCGGTACGGTTTTGTCAAGAATCACAACATCGACAGGCTTCTTCTCCTGGAAAGCCCATCTGATGAAGCTCACAGCCGGTATTAACAGCAGTACTGCCAGAACTAACAAGGTGATCAGTAGAGGTTTCTTCATATTTACCGGATTTTGATAATATCCTGTTACTAAACGAATTCTTGATACAAACAGTATGTGTGAAGCAAAAATTTTAATTGTTAAAAGTATTAATTTATTTCCTGACGGGAAAATAATTTTCGTGAATGTGCCAAATTGTGTGACGATGCAAGCGATTTAAGTGATAATTTGCATGCTGAACACTTTAAATGCCATATGTTTTCAAATCAACCACTTGCGGATAGGTTAAGACCACGCTCACTGGATGAGTTTGCCGGGCAGGAACACCTTGTCGGCAGTGACGGGGTGCTGAGGAAGGTGATCGAGTCAGGGAACGTCCCCTCCTTCATACTATGGGGGCCTCCCGGTGTGGGGAAAACCACCCTGGCAAGGATTGTGGCCTCAAAACTGGAACGCTCCTTCTTCCAGCTTAGTGCGGTCCACAGTGGCGTAAAGGAAGTCCGCGAGACAATTGAAAAGGCAAGAAGCCAGCAGTTCTTCGGCAAGCCGAACCCCATCCTGTTTATCGATGAAATCCACAGGTTCAACAAATCGCAGCAGGACTCCCTGCTGGGTGCAGTGGAACAGGGTATCCTCACGCTTATCGGTGCAACAACGGAGAATCCCTCCTTCGAAGTGATCTCCCCCCTCCTTTCGCGGTGCCAGGTATATGTGCTTAAACCGCTTGACGATGAGTTACTTAAGAGGCTGGTTGACAGGGCGCTGGCTACTGACTACTATCTCTCGCAGTTTAAAATAAGGGTCGGGGAATACGAAGCGCTTACCCGGATCAGCGGCGGAGATGCGCGCAAGCTTTACAACGCACTGGAGCTGACTGTCTCACTCGAGGCTGAGAAGGGAAGTGAAGAGATCGTCATTACCGATGAAATGGTCCTGAGCCACGTGCAGCAGAACCTTGCAATGTATGACAAGAACGGTGAACAGCATTATGACATAATTTCCGCATTCATAAAGTCGTTGCGCGGTTCCGACCCGAACGCCGCAGTCTACTGGCTTGCCAGGATGGTTGAGGGTGGCGAGGATGTTAAGTTCATCGCCCGCCGCATGGTTATCCTGGCGGCAGAGGACATCGGCCTTGCCAATCCCAATGCCCTGCTTCTGGCACAGGCATGCTTCAACGCCGTGAATCTTGTAGGCTGGCCCGAGTCGAGGATCATCCTTTCGGAAACAGCTTTGTACCTTGCCACCTCTCCCAAGAGCAATGCCGCATACATGGCCATCGAGAATGCGATAGCAGCAGTGCACCGCCACGGAGATCTCCCGGTGCCTCTCCACCTGCGGAACGCTCCCACAAGACTGATGAAGGACCTTGGCTACCACGAGGGTTACAGGTATGCACATGATTTCGAGGGCAACTTCGTAGAGGACAACTACCTCCCGGGGGAAATATCAGGCACTGTCTTCTACGACCCCGGAAACAACTCACGTGAAACTGAAATACGGAAGCATCTCCTGGAACGGTGGAAGAAAATTTATAAATACACCCCGGGCAAGTAATTGAATTAATTGGTAATTTAGCTTCGAAATGTCTCGTTCTGATTTAACAATCACTTTACTCAGAACTTTAATTAAATAATCTAAATACTAAACAAACAGAATGTTATGAAAAAGTCAATGGCTCTTCTTGCGGTAATTATGGTGGCATCGGTCTGCAGTGCCCAGTCGCTCGATGAGATTGCAAACAAGTACTATGCAGCAACAGGTATTGAAAAGCTGGAAAAAGCTCAGACCATCACGATGCAGGGCACTGCCAGCCAGATGGGAATGGAGATTCCTATTACTATCCTGGTCAAGAAACCGGATATGGTCAAGGTGATGCAGGAGTTCAACGGAATGGAGATAATTATTGCCTATGACGGTGAGAAGGGCTACATGGTTAACCCTCTGACAGGCAGCAGCGACCCGGTGGAGATACCTGCCGAGCAGTTAAGCGGAGTAAAGGAATACAACATTTTCAAAGACTCCTTCATGGAGGCCTACAAGGCCGGCAGGGTCAAGCTTGAAGGAGAGGAAGCCGTTGATGGCAAGCCGGCATACAAGCTCTCAGTAACAGGTGAATCAGGGACTACAACCACCAGTTTCATCGACAAGGAGAGCTACCTTGTTGTCAAGACAGCCCAGACTGTAAGCCAGATGGGACAGGAGATGCTTGTGGAATCATATGTCAGGGAGTACAAGGAGATCAACGGGGTCAAATTCGGGACCACCATTGCACAGTTCGTCAACGGCTCTGAGATGGGCGGCATGACCTTCGAAAAGATCGAGTTTGACACTCCGATAGAAGATTCCGTCTTCAAACTGTAAGCTCTGTAACAAAAAGATGCCGCCCACGCCGGGCGGCATCTTCTGTTTCAAAGGCAGGCCTGTAAGCCGGGTTCTGTGCCGGTGCGGTTCCTGCGAGAGGATCTTGCGCCGCGTCCGTCATTTATCTTGCCGCGCCATTGCTGACGCAGTCATACGACCTACCCCCCGGCTCGGGCGAGCAGCCCTCGGACGCCGGTATACACGGTCTTTCAACCCATCAGGTGTACGGCTCCCGATGTCACCACCGGGACCGGTGAGCTCTTACCTCACCTTTTCACCATTACCCCGCGGAGCGGGACTGTTATTTTCTGTTACACTGCTATACCCTTTCGGATATCTTCCCGTTAGGAAGGATGGTGCTCTTCGTTGCCCGGACTTTCCTCCCCGATGCCTGCGCATCGGGACGACGGACCGGCCTGCCGGTACAAAGATACCTCTTTTTTACCGATTTTTATGCCTGGAATACTGAATCTCCGGCCTCTCAGGGAGCAGCCTGACAAAACCTGGTATCTCACTAACAGCCAACACCTCGCACAGGACCTTCTCTGTTCCGTGATTCACATATAAGTGATAAATATCATCAATTCACTCCTGAACTTTCAGGATAGGTACCTTTACGGCCGTTTTTTAACAACCACAACAAATCACAGACATGGATAATCAGGCCCTGGTTCTTTTGTTTCTTACAGGGGCCATTTTTGTCGGACTGGTTCTGATCTTTTCCGGCATTGTGGCTCCCAGGTCATTTGCGCCTCAGAAGTTTGATCCTTATGAATGCGGTATCCCCACCAAGGGTACCACATGGCTCCAGTTCAATGTCGGCTATTACCTCTTTGCAATCCTCTTCCTTGTTTTCGACGTGGAAATAGTTTTCCTGTTTCCGTGGGCAACAGTGATGAAAGAGCTTGGAATGGTGGCCTTCATTGAGATTGTGGTCTTCATACTCGTCCTCGGGCTCGGACTTGCCTATGCCTGGAAAAAACATGCACTCACATGGGAATGAAAGGAATTAAACAGGAGGAATTCAGGGACAATGAAACCCTGAAGCAGTTGCAGGATTCCGGTGTAAATGTATTTCTCTCGACGATAGATGATCTTATCAACTGGGGACGGAGCAACTCGCTCTGGCCCCTGACATTTGCCACCAGCTGCTGCGGCATCGAAATGATGGCTACCGGAGCGCCGAGACATGATTTTGCCCGTTTCGGCATGGAAGTATACCGTGCCAGCCCGAGGCAGGCCGATGTCATCGTAATCGCCGGAACAATAACAAACAAGATGGCTCCCGTGCTTAAACTGCTCTACGACCAGATGTCGGAGCCGAAGTATGTGATAGCCATGGGCGCATGCGCGATATCAGGCGGCCCGTTCTACCTCAACTCCTACCACGTTGTAAAGGGTGTGGAGCATATTATCCCGGTTGATGTATATATACCCGGTTGCCCTCCCCGTCCGGAGGCCCTGCTCTACGGAATGATGCAGCTTCAGAGGAAGATTGGCACCGAGACCATCAAATCGCGTAAAAAGAGGAGCAAGTCACACAATACCCAGGAATAATCAAGATGGAAAATTCACAGCTTGCCGCACTTGCAGCCACAATAGCCCCGGAAGCACAGGTTGTCCAGGGGAAACAGTTTGTTGAAATAACCGTCAGTCCCGCTGATCTCTACGCAGTGGCAGATAAACTGAAGAACAACAGCGGGACTGCCATCGACATGCTCGTATCGGTAACCGGCATGGATTACGGAACAGACCTTGGCACTGTATATCATCTGAGGTCAACCGTCAACAACCATATGATCGTGCTCAAGACCAGGGTTTCAGACCGTGAGAATCCTGAAATCGATTCACTCTGTGCACTCTGGCCTGCCGCTGAATTCCATGAAAGGGAGGCCTATGACCTGCTCGGGATAAGGTTCCGGAACCATCCTGATCTCAGGAGGCTGTTCCTTGACAGTACCTGGGGCTTCCCCCTGAGAAAGGATTATAAAGACGACGTAAATATTCTTGCCAAGTAAATTATGGAAGAAGCAATAAAAGCACCGGTACCGGAGCAGGAGGAATATGTAATCAACATGGGCCCCCAGCACCCGTCCACGCACGGTGTGCTCAGGCTGGTGGTCTCACTCAAGGGCGAGATAGTCCAGAACGTGCAGCCGCATATCGGTTATATCCACCGGGGTATCGAAAAGATGTGCGAAAGCATCACCTACCCCCAGATCATTCACCTCACAGACCGGATGGACTACCTTTCGGCCCATATCAACAACGAGGCAGTCTGCCTTGCAGTGGAAAAGGCCCTGGGCATTGAAGTCTCTGACCGTGTAAAGGTTATCAGGACTATCCTTAGCGAGCTTACGAGGATTCAGTCGCACCAGCTCTTCTGGGCCACCTTCGGGATGGACCTTGGAGGTCTGACCTGCTTCTTCTACGGACTGCGCGACAGGGAAAAGGTACTGGACATATTCGAGGAGACCTGCGGCGGAAGGATGATAGTCAGCTACAACTGCCCCGGCGGTCTCATGAATGACATCCACCCCAATTTTCAGAAGAGGACAAAGGAGTTCATCAAATACTTCAGGGAAACACTTCCGGAGTATGACCAGCTTCTTACCGGGAACGTCATTTTCCAGGAGCGCCTTAAGAATATAGGGACCGTGACCCGTGAGCAGGCAATCGCATGGGGCCTGACAGGACCTGTCGGACGCGCCTCGGGATTATCGTGCGACGTAAGGAAGCACAATCCCTACAGCGCCTATGACAGGGTCACCTTCAACGAGATAATATACAACGAAGGCGATTCCTTCCACAGGTACAAGGTAAGGATGGACGAGATGTGGGAGTCTATGAACATCATCGAACAGCTTATTGACAACATCCCGTCAGGGGCGTATGCCGAGAAGATGAAGCCGGTGATCAAGCTCCCCGAGGGCGAGTACTGGCAGAGCGTGGAGACAGCAAGGGGCGAGCTTGGAGTGTATATCGTCAGTGACGGAAACAAGAACCCCGTCAGGGTCAAGTTCAGGTCACCGAATTTCGTGCACCTGGCGCCGCTGAACCTGATGTCACAGGGCGCCAAGATAGCTGACCTGGTTGCCATCAACGGTTCGCTTGACCTCATTATTCCGGATATAGACAGGTAAAACATCAAAGGAAACTGCAATGAAGTTCAGTTTATACGACTTTTCATCATTCACCGCATGGATTGACAGCAGCCTTAGGGCAGCAATGTCACCCGGCTGGGCTGTAGCGGTCGAGATGATTCTTATCGGGATAGCCATCCTGATATTCTATGCCCTCGTCGGACTCTTCCTGGTCTACGCAGAGAGGAAGGTTTGTGCGCTGATGCAGAACCGTCTTGGACCCAACAGGGTCGGCCCAGGCGGTGTCTTCCAGACTATTGCCGACCTCGTCAAGCTCCTGTTTGTCGAGCTTGTGCCGATAAAGAACGCTGACAGGGTGCTGTTCAACGTAGCCCCGTTCATCGTGATCATCGCATCATTCATGGCCATCGGGGCCATCCCCTTTGCAAAGGGGCTTCAGGCAATAGACCTTAACATAGGCATCTTTTACCTGATGGCAATCTCGTCAATGGGTGTCATCGGTGTTCTCCTCGCGGGATGGGCCAGCAACAACAAGTACTCGCTCATCGGTGCAATGAGGAGCGGCGCACAGATCGTCAGCTACGAGCTGTCGGTGGGCCTCGCACTGGTTACCATGGTGGTGCTTGCAGGAACGATGCAGCTCTCGGAAATCATTGAAGGACAGAGATGGGGATGGTTCATCTTCAAGGGACATATCCCGGCTGTGATCGCATTTGTAATCTATATCATCGCGGGAACCGCAGAAACAAACAGGGGTCCCTTTGACCTGGCAGAAGCCGAATCCGAGCTCACGGCAGGATACCATACCGAGTACTCCGGGATCAAGTTTGCATTCTTCTTCCTGGCTGAGTACATGAATATGTTCATCGTTGCCGCGATAGCTGCCACGGTCTTCTTCGGAGGCTGGATGCCGTTCCATGTATACGGCTGGGACGGATTCAACGCGGTGATGGACTTCATTCCTCCGTTTGTCTGGTTCATTGCCAAGACCTTCGGCGTCGTCTTCCTCATGATGTGGCTGAAATGGACCTTCCCGAGGCTCAGGATTGACCAGCTTCTCACGCTTGAATGGAAATACCTTCTTCCGATTAACATATTTAACCTCCTTCTTATGGCATTCCTGGTACTTACGGGACTGCACTGGTAAGCGGACAAAAAATCAGTGACAGACAGACAATGAACAGTTTCACAGAATATTTCAGAGGTATATTCAACGGGCTCAGGTCACTGCTTCAGGGACTGGGCGTTACGGGGAAGTACTTCATCAAGCCAGGCACGACGGTCACACAGCAATATCCTGATAACCGCAAGGACCTGAAGATGTTTGACATGTTCAAGGGTGAGGTGATCATGCCTCACAACGAGAAGAATGAACATAAGTGTACCGGATGCGGCATATGCGAGATCAACTGCCCCAACGGCTCGATAGAGATCATTTCCGCAACCATCGTCAACGAGGAGGGAAAGAAGCAGAGGATCATCGACAAGCACATCTACCACCTGGGAATGTGCACCTTCTGCGGCCTCTGTGTCAAGACCTGCCCCTCGCAGGCCCTGGCATTCGGACAGGAGTTCGAGCATGCAGTCTTTGACCGCAGGAAACTTACAAAGGTGCTGAATCAGCCCGGTTCCAAAATCATAAAAGGAGTGGAATAATGGAAGCAAAACAGATAATGTTCGCAATTTTTGCGATTGCAATTGTGGTCTTTTCCGTCCTGACGGTGACAAGCCGCAGGATCCTGCGCGCTGCCGTATCACTGCTGATGGTGCTCATCGCCACGGCAGGGCTGTACTTCCTGCTTAATTATCAATTCATGGCCGCAGTTCAGATAACACTGTATGCCGGCGGTATAGTGGTGCTGATAATCTTCTCCATCCTGCTTACAAGCCAGATAAGCCATAAGTTTGAAAGGATAGAAACCAAAAAGGCTATATTCTCGGCGCTGGCAGCAGTGGCCGGGGCAGTTGTCGTTATGACAACGATACTCAATCACTCATTCTCAGCAGACACGGTTGCAGCGGCAGAGATTGACATGCATGTCATCGGCCGCAGCCTCCTCGAAACAGGTCCCGACGGTTATGTCCTCCCCTTCGAGGTGATCTCGGTACTGCTCGTAGCCGCAATGATCGGGGCTATAGTGATTGCCAAGAAGGGCAGCCCACACAAAGATGAACCCGCGAAATAATATACGATAAAGACTATGAATTCAGGAATACCACTTGAGTTTTACCTCGTCCTGGCCACGGTAATGTTCTTCACCGGAGTTTACGGTTTCCTCACCAGGAGGAACCTGATTACAATGCTGATGTCGGTTGAGCTGATACTCAACTCTGTAAATATCAACTTCATGGCTTTCAACAGGTATCTCTTCCCGGGAAAGCTTGAAGGCCACTTCTTCAGCCTTTTCGTAATTGCCGTCGCCGCTGCCGAGGCAGCTGTGGCAATAGCCATTATCATCAACATTTACAGGAGGTTTACTACCATAAATGTTGAGGATGTAAACCAAATGAAATACTGATAACAGCATAGAGATGATGACTGATTTCGGATATACGACCTGGATACTCATAATTCCTTTCATCACATTCCTCCTACTGAGTTTCTTCGGTATGCGGCTGAAAGGAATGCCTGCCGGCATTACCGGCACTGTTTCCCTCGGTGTGGTGACTTTCCTCTCCTGGTTCACGGCGATAGCCTATTTCACGGGAGGAGGAATTGCTGACGGAAGCTTTCAGAAGATAGTGGCCGCCAACTCGGTGTGGCTGAATCTTTCAGACCACCTGCACATTGACATGGGGGTGCTGCTTGATCCAATTTCGGTAATGATGCTGGTGGTGATCAGCACCGTGTCTCTGATGGTTCACATCTACAGCCTCGGCTACATGAAGGGCGAAAAGGGGTTTGAACGCTATTATGCCTTCCTCTCGCTGTTCACCTTCTCGATGATGGGACTCGTAGTGGCTACCAACATCTTCCAGATGTACATTTTCTGGGAGCTTGTGGGGGTTTCATCATACCTTCTCATCGGCTTCTATTATGACAGGCCCAGCGCCGTGGCAGCCTCCAAAAAGGCCTTTATCGTCACAAGGTTCGCCGATATGGGATTCCTCGTGGGGATACTTCTGCTGTCATTTACGACAAAAACATTTGATTTCGTGACCCTTACCGACATCAACGGCCCGGCTGTAGCCAGCAAGGGAGGGGCGGTATTCATGGGGATGTCGCTCATGACATGGTCAATGATCTTCATATTTATGGGCGGTGCCGGCAAGTCGGCTATGTTCCCGCTCCACATATGGCTTCCGGATGCAATGGAAGGTCCGACACCCGTATCGGCCCTCATCCATGCCGCAACGATGGTTGTGGCCGGCGTTTACCTCGTTGCCAGGATGTTCCCGGTATACTATTTCACTGCACCTGAAGCCCTGCATATAATTGCCTGGGTAGGCGCAATTTCATCTCTCTTTGCAGCAATAATTGCCCTGACCCAGACTGACATCAAGAGGGTACTCGCCTACTCCACGATATCACAGATAGGTTACATGATCTTCAGCCTGGGTGTATCGGGTTACGGCGGCCATGACGGCCTCGGTTTCATGGCCTCAAACTGGCATCTCTTCAACCATGCGATGTTCAAGGCCCTTCTCTTCCTCGGAGCCGGTTCTGTAATACATGCCGTCCACAGCAATGACATGAAGGATATGGGCGGACTCAGGCGCTACATGCCTGTCACAAACATCACATTCCTGATTGCATGCCTCACTATTGCAGGTGTACCGCCTCTCTCCGGCTTCTTCAGCAAGGACGAGATACTCACTGCCGCACTGCACCACAACAAGCTGCTGTTCGCCATAGAATACGCCGTGGCCGGACTGACGGCATTCTATATGTTCAGGCTTTACTTCTCGGTATTCCACGGCCACGACAGACACTACCACCACACACCGCACGAATCGCCGGCTACCATGACCGTGCCTTTGATTATTCTTGCCTTCGGATCCGTCTTCGCAGGATTCCTCCCCTTCAGCAGGCTGGTGACCTCTGACGGCGCCCCCTTCGAATCACACATCGATTGGAGTGTGGCAATCCCTTCAGTGGCTATCGGTCTTCTGGGCATCGGCCTGGCATGGGTGATGTACAGGAAAGAGACAGCCCTTCCTGACCGGATGGCTTCATTCTTCAGATACGGGTACCGTTGGGCATATAACAAATTCTATATAGACGAGGTATACATCTTCGTCACTAAGAAAATCATCTTCAGGCATATATCGCAGCCGGTTGCATGGTTTGACAGGCATATCGTCGACGGAACCATGAACGGCATTGCATACGTGACGCAGTCAGTTTCCTCGATGATAAAGGGACTGCAATCAGGCCAGCTCCAGAAGTACGGTTACGTATTCGTCACAGGGGTGATTGCACTGGCCATTGTCTTTATTTACCTGGTTAAGTAGTAACAACAAAGAAGAAACACAACAGATACTATGAATATTCTAACCTGGCTGGTAATAATTCCGCTGCTGACAATCACCGGCATTCTGCTTGTGAAGGATGCACGTCAGACAAAGATTGTTTCCGCAATAGGCATGGGCATACAGCTTATTGTCGCATTCATCATCGTGTTCATGTACGTAAATCTCCGCAAGAGCGGGAACACCGATGAGATGGTGATGATGAGCAGTTTCGAATGGTTCAGGAGCCTTAACATCTACTATACGGTGGGTGTGGACGGTATTTCAGTTGCCATGATCGCCCTTACATCGCTGGTTGTATTTGCAGGGGTGTTTGCCTCCTGGGAGATGGAAGACCTCAAAAAGGAGTTCTTCATCTCGCTTATCCTTCTTGCCACCGGTGTCTTCGGATTCTTTATCTCCCTTGACCTGTTCACCATGTTCCTCTTCTACGAGGTGGCTGTGATCCCGATGTACATTCTTATCGGTATCTGGGGCAGCGGCCCGAAGGAGTATTCCGCCATGAAGCTGACCCTGATGCTTATGGGCGGCTCTGCCCTTCTGATGGTAGGCCTCTTCGGGATATATTTCAATTCCGCACCCGACGGCGGCGAACTTACCTTCAACATAATGGAGATATCGAAGATCACAATTCCCATAGAGGCACAGAGGTGGTTCTTCCCCTTCACCTTCGTTGGATTCGGTGTTCTGGGTGCTCTTTTCCCGCTCCATACCTGGTCGCCTGACGGTCACTCCTCCGCTCCCACAGCCGTATCGATGCTTCACGCCGGCGTGCTGATGAAACTCGGAGGCTACGGTGCATTCAGGGTTGCAATGTTCCTGATGCCCGAGGCAGCATCGGAGATGGCCTGGATATTCATAATACTTACCACAATCAGTGTTGTTTACGGCGCCTTTGGCGCGATAGTCCAGAAGGACCTCAAATACATCAACGCCTATTCCTCGGTGAGCCACTGCGGGATGGTGCTCTTTGCGGTCCTGATGATGAACAAGACAGCGATGACCGGGGCTGTGATACAGATGATCTCACACGGGCTGATGACGGCACTCTTCTTTGCCCTTATCGGTATGATATACGGAAGAACCCACACCAGGATGATCAACGAGATGGGCGGCCTGATGAAGGTCATCCCATTTCTTGGCGTGGCTTATGTGATTGCCGGTCTTGCATCACTCGGCCTTCCGGGTCTCAGCGGATTCGTTGCCGAGATGAATATCTTCTTCGGTGCATTTGAACACCCCGATACATTCCACAGGGTGGCCACAATAATTGCAGTATCATCAATTGTAATAACTGCAGTCTACATCCTCAGGGTGGTTGCCATTCTCCTTCTCGGACCCATCAGGGACAACCACTTCACGGGCCTCGGCGACGCCAAATGGTATGAAAAACTGTCACTGGTGACGCTTATAACCGGTATAGTATACATCGGGATGGCCCCGCTTGGCCTTTCCAACATAATCCGGGAAAGCCTGATGCCAATAATCGACAAAATATTGTAAAACAAACATATACAGGAATATTCTTAAACCTGCAAAAATGAATCTCGAAAGCTTTGTTATAATGCGCCATGAGCTGGTTCTGATCCTGGCCTTCATCTTCATCCTTGTGGCTGAGGTTTTTACCGGTGAGCGAAACAGGGAAAAGATCAAGGGGATAGCCGTGGTACTGTTCGCCATAGTGACTGCAGTCGGATTCCTTCCGGCAGCCACAGGTTCGCTTTTCGGCGGCATGTACCAGGCCAGCGGCACCACCACCCTGATGAAGAACATCCTTAACATCGGCACGCTGATTGTCCTCATTCAGTCATATACATGGCTGGGCAGGCCGGAGAACAGGGACAGGATACATGAGTATTTCATGCTCCTTATTTCCACCCTGATAGGGATGAATTTCATGATCTCATCCGGACATTTCCTGATGTTCTACCTGGGCATCGAGCTTGCAACAATACCACTGGCAGCACTGGCAGCCTATGACAGGTACCAGAACAGGTCTGCAGAGGCAGGGATCAAGCTGATCCTCTCCTCCACGCTCTCCTCCGGAATACTCCTTTTCGGCCTTTCGATGATCTACGGGGTGACAGGCTCACTCTACTTTGCCGAAGTGGCAACAAAACTCACTTCAGTGCCACTGGTGATCCTGGGCTTCATCTTCTTCTTTGCAGGAATGGGATTCAAGATGTCACTGGTACCGTTCCATCTTTGGACGGCAGACGTTTACGAAGGTGCGCCCGTCAACGTTACATCATATCTTTCTGTGGTCAGCAAGGGTGCTGCAGCATTCATTTTCATCATCATCCTCTTCAGGGTGTTCCCGGTAATCTCGGTGACATGGGAGAAGGTGATCTGGGTTATAGCAGTAATGACGATAACAATAGGTAACCTCTTCGCCCTCAGACAGAAAAACATGAAGAGATTCCTTGCCTTCTCATCAATTGCACAGGCCGGTTTCTTCCTTCTCGGTTTTGTCGGGGGGAACAGGCTCGGTATGACAACCGTGATCTATTATGCACTTATTTACATATTCTCCAACCTGGCTGCCTTCGGTGTGGTATCGGTAATTGCCGAAAAGACAGGCAAGGAGAGCATGGATGACTATGACGGTCTTTACCGGACGAATCCGGGCCTGAGCATCACCATGATGCTTGCGATGTTCTCGCTGGCGGGAATTCCCCCGGTGGCTGGCTTCTTCGGAAAGTTCTTCCTCTTTGTTGCTGCGGCGGAGAAAGGTTTCTATGTCCTTGTGACCATAGCAGTGCTTAACACGATCATAGCACTTTACTACTACCTGCTCGTTGTCAAGGCGATGTTCATCAACAGGAGTGATGCCCCCATCGCATCTTTCAGGAGCGACTTCATGCAGAAGCTCGGGCTGGCAATCTGTATTGCAGGTATAGTTGTGACCGGTTTTGCCAGCGGTCTGTTCGAGATGATAAGAAACTTAAGCTACGGAATCTGATAAAGGCGCAGTCATGACATCACTAACTACGGCAAAGCACATAATCGGCGAGATAGACGGCACCAGGTGCACAATTATCGAGAGCAATGTCACAAAAGCCCGGATGGAATTCCTGAGGCAGCTGCTGGAATTCAACAAACTCGAGGTTAAGGTCAGGGAGGAGGCAAAGGCTGATGAGACAGCGGAGTCTCTCTACACCGTCGGCGTGACAGACATTGTCTTCAATCCTGTTTATGCAATCTACGAGCGTACCCTGCTCAGGCCTGACGGCACTGTTGTCACCCCGGCCTGGTACAGGCAGCTTGACGGTGATACCGAAGTGCCGTACTACACCTACGGCAAGACAGAGACAGCCGACCAGTACGAATAGTCACTTTTCGGGATTTACAGGGAAAGGTGCCTTTTCCCCCCGCGGCAGCGATTAAGGCTTAAAGACGCTGATTGTCTTTGTATTAAGAAACTCGAATAATCCTTCTGCCGCCAGCTCGCGGCCGTAACCTGACTCCTTCACCCCTCCGAACGGCAATCCCGGTTCCGACTTCACAAACCCGTTTATTGCCACTGTTCCTGTGTCAGTTGCACGTGCCATTTTCATTGCCAGGTGTTCATCAGCGCTCCATACAGTGGCTCCCAGTCCGTAAGGAGTATTGTTGGCCAGGCTGACAGCTTCATCGGCGTCACTGAACCTAAGCAGCGGTGCGGCAGGGCCAAAAGTCTCCTCGCAGGCGAGGGGTGAGTCAGGTGGCACGTCTTCAATTACTGCGGGGATGAAAAGAGCAGGACGCTCCGTTCCCGCCCTGCCGCCGCAAAGTAGCTTTGCCCCTGCCCTGAGTGTCTCCGTGAGCTGCCTCTCAAGCTCGTCTGCTGCTGCCACGGTAACCATCGGACCAACATCGGTCAGCGGGTCGAGCGGATCGCCCGTGCAAAGGGCTTTTGCCGCGGAAACGAATTTATCCCTGAACACACTGTAAACATCGTTATGCACGATTATCCTCTTTGCAGCTATGCAGCTCTGCCCGCCGTTCTGAAAGCGGGAAAAGACTGCGGCTTTCACGGCCGCATCGAGATCGGCATCGGGGAACACGATGAACGGATCGCTTCCGCCCAATTCCATCACCATCTTTTTCAGGTTTGCGCCGGCCGCCGAGGCAATTCTCTTTCCTGCCTCCGTGCTCCCTGTGAGTGACACACCCCTGATCCGGCTGTCGGCAATCAGCCTTTCAACCTGGGCGTGAGATGGATAGATCGTACGGAAGAGTCCTTCGGGGAATCCTGCCCGCTTTACTATGTCTTCAATTTCCAGCGCACAGCGGGGAACTGATGAGGCATGCTTGAGCAGTGCAGCGTTGCCCCCTGCAAATGCGGGAACGATGAACCTGAACACCTGCCAGAACGGGAAGTTCCAGGGCATGATACCGAGAATAATTCCCTGCGGCTCATGTACAACAAAGCTGGCCTGTGCCGACGAGGGCCGTCTCTCCGGCTCAAGCAGCTGTGGGGCATTTTCGGCGTACCACCGGCAGAGCAGTGCACACTTGCCGGCCTCCGCCAGTCCCTGGGTGACCGGTTTTCCCATCTCGGAGGCCATCAGGTTTGCGATTTCCCCCCTCCGTTGCTGAATGATCTCAGCCATTGCTGAAACAGGCCGGCACCGCTCAGCGGGTGACAGCGCCCGCCATTTCGTGAATGCACTCCATGCCCTGTCAGTGATCCCATCCGGGATATCATCAGACATTTCCGGGAAAACGGCAATCTCTTTCTGCTGCCACGGATCAAAACTTATGTATGCCATATCTGATGCTTTTTTATTGTCACTGCCGTGGCTCCGTTGTAACCATACCTGGGAAATGAGGCATCATGGCAAATGCATGAAGGATACTCATGCGCAACGAGGTCACGTAGTGCTTCCCTCAGTCTGCCGCTTCCTGCACCGTGGATGAATATTATCTCCTTCTCTCCTGCCCTGATGGCGCTGTTCAGCTCTCCCCTGACACGTGCAAGCTGCCTTTCAAGCGCCTCCTGACCTGCATGGCCGGAGGGCAGGTGAAGATCAACCTCCCTGGCTGCTCCCGATACCCCGGCCGGCCGGCCTCGCGGAGTATTCCTTCTGCTGCGGCTCACTTTCATGGCTTTTCAACTCATCTCAAATTTAGCTATTTTTGCCCGACCGTAAAAGCAGTGCAAAACCTGCGGGCTCCGGGAAAAAATTCCCGTGTCCCCCCGGATAATATGAAAAAGACTTTCGGAAACATAAGGATTGCCGATTACACTTACGACCTTCCCCAGGAGCGGATTGCAAAATACCCTCTTCCTGAAAGGGACCGGTCGAAGCTGCTCGTTTGGGATGGCAACAGCATCAGCGACAGGATCTTCAGTGAATTTCCAATGCTTGCCGACCGCGACAGCCTCCTTGTATTCAACAACACAAGGGTCATCCGCGCCCGGCTCCTCTTCAGGAAGGAGAGCGGTGCCACAATTGAGATATTCTGTCTTGAACCACATGATCCGGCGGATTTTTCCATGAACCTGGCCTCCGGTGGCCGGGTCGGATGGAAATGCCTGGTAGGCAACCTCAAGCGCTGGAAAAGCGGCATACTGGAATCACGGTTCATTCATGACGGCAAAGAGCACATCCTCAGTGCAGAGCGTACAGGGACAGCAGGTGATGCCTTCACAGTCAGGTTCACATGGGATGAGAACACTCTCTCTTTTGCAGAAGTCCTCGAGTGTCTCGGTCATATGCCAATACCCCCCTATCTCAACAGGGATGACGAGGAGAGCGACATATCAACCTACCAGACCACCTATGCCCGTATAAACGGCTCTGTTGCTGCTCCTACCGCCGGACTCCATTTCACCCCGGCCGTGCTCGGTGCACTAGACAGCGCAGGCATCGAACGGGCGGAGGTTACCCTTCATGTCAGCGCCGGCACATTCAGACCTGTCAAATCTGAACTGATCTCTGATCACCAGATGCACAGCGAGCACTTTTTTGTCTCAAAACAGACCCTGGAGCGTCTTAGAGGCAGGAAAACGACCGCGGTGGGCACTACCACTGTCAGGACGCTTGAAAGCCTCTACTGGCTCGGATTGAGCCTTTCCGAGGGAAGATGGCCCGAACATGGAATTCCAACTGTTTCCCAGTGGGAGCCTTATGAGAGGGAGGCAGTCATTGACCCTTCAGCGGCAATCGATAACATTCTTGACGCACTTGAAAAGAGAGGCCTCGATACGCTGGAGGCCCGCACGGACATAATTATTGTCCCGGGGTACAGGTTCAGGATAGTAAACAGGATGCTCACAAATTTCCACCAGCCCCACAGCACCCTGCTGCTCCTGGTAGCCGCATTCACAGGTGAATCCTGGAAAGATCTCTACAGCCATGCCCTATGTTCAGGGTACCGGTTCCTGAGCTACGGCGACGGCATGCTGATCGCTCCCGGTAACTGAGTCTCCGCGGGTCCTGCATATCAGAAATGAAAAACCTGTCAAAACATTTGCAAATATGTAAACTATACTTTACATTTGTTACTGTATAATTTACATCAGATGGAGCTGGGAAATAACATCAGGCGCCTCCGTTTTGACAAAAACGAGATGTCACAGGAGGAGCTCGCGGCAGCAGTAGGTGTTACAAGGCAGACCATTCATGCCATAGAAAAGGGAAAATTCATTCCTTCAACCCTGCTGGCATTCAAAATCGCAGGATTTTTCGGAAAGAATGTGGAGGAAGTATTCCATCTCACAGATAACCTTGAAATGAAATAATGCCCTTGTGGTTAAAGTGAGTCATTTATGAGAAATATTACCGATTCCCCTGATCCGGACAGCAGGTTCAGAATCCTGATGATTATCACGCTTGTACTGTTGATCCTGTCATCGATGTGGATATTCTATGACCTGTATGTCTACCTGGAGATGAGGGCTAACCCGGTACCTGAAGAATTTCCTGAAAACGGTCCTGGAATCGGGTTTGTCATCCGGATTGTTCTTTATGTCTCATTTGCATTCATGTTGTTCAGGGCTTTTAAAAACGGGCTGAAAATCAACCTGCTGACAGTAATCTGCACCCTGACGGGAGTTATTTCGGGAATCTCGGTCGTTCTTGACTGGGCAGCGCTGGTGGATATCTGGCACGACTACCGGAGTGCAGGTGATTGCACCATGGAGTGGACCTGGTTGTTCATTTCACTTGCAGTTCAGCTCTCATTTTGCATAACAGGCATCCTGTTTGTCTTCAGGCTGATGAAAGGAAGGACCTTTGGCGCCACAGGCGCGAGATCAATTATTAACGAAGCGTTCTTTGAAATTGCGCAGTACGTAGGAATTGTGTGTGGTCTGGCCGGTTTGACCTTTACCGTCTATGCTGATGTCTCCCTGCATGACTGGAATTTAAGGAACTGGCTTGTACGGCTGATAATGTTTTATTGCCTGGTTATAATTCTGCCCTGGCTGTCGATGGTGGCACTGTGGCTATGGAAGCTTGCAAGGCAGGCTGAAAAGAGCCTGTACGACGAAAAGCAAAAAAGTGATCTGGCGTCGTCTGGACTGACAGCCTGGCTGGTTTCAATCCCCGTGATGGCGGTAGTATTCATTTCGGACCTTACGCAGCCGGGATCTGGAACAGGATTCCTATGGTTGCCCTACTACCTGTTTTCCACGCTGTTTATATTCTCCCTTTCCCTGTTGATCAGATTCAGGAAAAGTTAAGAAACTATCTGTGTTCTGACATCATACTTTTCAGTTTGTCTGAAAATTGCACCACATCATCTGAAGTTGTATCCCAGCTTGTCATGAGCCGGTATTCAGATATCTGTTCATTCCACGGATAGAAAAAGTACTCCCTGCTAAGCAGTGCTGCCACCCTGTCGGGCATGATCACGAAGACGCCGTTTGCCTCTACCTTCTGTGTTATTTTTATTCCGCTTATCTCCTTCAGCCGTCTTTGCAGTTCGCGTGCCATCCTGTTTGAATGTGATGCGCACTCCTTCCACAGTCCGCCGGAAAGATAGGCATTATATTGCGCTGCGATGAAGCGCATCTTGGATGCCAGCTGCATCCCCTGTTTCCTCAGGTACTTGAAGCCTTCAGAGAGTCCCGGCCTGAGGAAGCATACTGCCTCGCCGTACATCATGCCGTTCTTGGTGCCTCCGAACGATAGAATATCAACGCCTGCATCGGTTGTGAACTCCCTGAACGGCACACCCAGTGTCACCGCGGCGTTGGCTATGCGGGCGCCGTCCATATGCAGCAGGAGTCCGCGCTCATGAGCGTAGTCGGCCAGTTCCTTCACCTCCGCGGGGGTGTAAACGGTCCCCATCTCCGTTGCCTGCGAAATGGAAATCACCCTGGGCTGGCTGTGGTGTTCGAAATCGAACCCGTGCATATGCCTGGCAAGCATCTCCGGCCGCAGCTTCCCGTCAGGAGTGTCAACCGCCAGCACCTTGCATCCTGCAAACTTCTCCGGGGCGCCGCACTCATCAGTCTCTATGTGGGCCGTGTGCGAGGTGATGACAGAGTTCCACGAGCTGGTTACTCCCGCCAGTCCAAGAACATTGGCACCGGTGCCGGTGAAAACAAAAAACACTTCGGTTTCGGGACCCAGTTCCTTCCTGATAAGCTCTTTGGCTGTCTCGGTGAACGGGTCGTCGCCGTAACCCACCACATGTCCCCTGTTCACGCGAAGCAGTTCCTTCATGACTGCCGGGTGGACGCCTGAGTTATTGTCACTTGCAAAGCCTCTTTTGAGTACCGGTTCGCTCATTATTACACAGTTTTAAGATCCGTGCAATTTAGTCAAAAGGCTGTTTCCGGACAATGTTCTTTAGCTATCTTTACATTTTAACCGGAACATGACACGCTACTTCATTTTTCTCTCTTTCAGGGGCACGGCATACAACGGCTGGCAGATACAGCCGGGCAAGCATACTGTTCAGGGTGCGCTGACAAAGGCACTCAGTACGGTACTTGCCTCCCAAACAGCAGTGACCGGTGCGGGACGGACAGACACAGGCGTGCATGCTTCATTCTTCTGCGCACATTTTGATGCCGTACGCGGTGATCTTGACAGTGACAGCCAGTTGCTGTACAACCTCAACGGGATATTGCCGGATGACATCGCTGTCAGCAGGATAGCAAAGGTGAAACCGGAGGCCAATGCCCGGTTTGATGCACTCTCCCGCACATACAGGTATACCGTTACCGGTGTAAAGGATCCGTTCAGTGCAGATACCGCATGGTTGCTTTACTGGCAGCTCGACATGGAAAAAATGAACGAGGCCGCGGCAATATTGCTGAAACACAGCGATTTTACCAGTTTCAGCCGCCTTCACGGCAGCAATAAGACAAATATCTGCAGGGTCACGCATGCCCGGTGGCACCGGGAGGCGGAAAAGCTGATCTTTACAATTACTGCTGACAGGTTTCTGAGGAATATGGTGAGGGCGGTGGTGGGAACACTTATCCCGGCCGGAAGAGGAAAATTGTCTGTAAATGATTTTGAAGCAATCCTTCAGGGGAAGAACCGCGGTCTGGCCGGACAGTCTGCTCCTGCACACGGACTCTCACTTACTGAAATCGGGTATCCCCGGGAAATATTTATCTGAACCGGGAACCGGGAAAAACAGAACCGGCGGTGTCTGAACAATGCCGGCTGTCATTCCTCACTGTTCCATATCTCCCAGGCCAGCTGTGCCTGGATCAGGAACATCTCCTCGCCGTTCACTGTCATGCATCCCTGTTCCTCTCCCCTTGCCAGGAATTCCGTAACAGGGGGATTGTAAATCAGGTCAAACAGCAGCTTGCCCTCCCTGAGGCAGCTGTAGTCAATGGGTGGAACTGCATCTGTATGCGGGGCCATTCCTACCGGGGTGGTGTTGATAATAACCCCTGCCTCGCTGATCATGTAGCCAGGGAGATCATCGTAGGTATAGCCTCCTCTCACCAGTCGGCGTGAAACAGGTACTGCAATTATGTTCAGGTCAATGAGGGTGTGCATTACACTCTTTGCGGCACCTCCGGTACCCAGTACGATGGCGCTGTCAGGAAGGGATGAAAGATTCCTGAGGAGCGACTCCCTGAAAGCAGGTGCATCGGTGTTGTAGCCCTTCATCCATGGCCTGCCGTTGCGCCGGATGACCCTGACGGTGTTTACGGCGCCAATCTCGGCGGCAACCGGATCAACCTCATCAAGGTACTCAATAACCCTTACCTTATAAGGGATCGTGACGTTGAACCCGCAGAGGTCCGGCTCCTTCTCAAGCAACGCCGGAAGGTCGCCTATCTCCTGCAGTTCAAACTTACGGTAAGCATGGTCAGCAAGGTGCTCCCGTTCGAATTTTTCGGTAAAGTGCTTCTGAGAGAATGAATGCCCGAGCGGAAATCCTATGATTCCGAAGAGTCTCATCTCATGTTTTCAGGAAGGAAACTGAAGAAGGTGTCGCTTCTCAGTCCAAGTCTGAGTGATTCGAGGGCAATTATCTCATTTGGGGCAATGTTTCCGAGGTTGACATTGGCCCCGAAGTTGGTGATAAACCAGGCCTGCTGCTGTTTCAGCGGGGCTTCCCAGAGCACGTTGTTGAATCCTATCTCCCTGGATATTGTGTTTATCAGCTCGAGGTTCACCGAACCGTCATCATTGTATATTCCAATCGTACCTGATTCGCGGGCCTCTGCAATTACCTTCACGGAGCCTGCTCCGAGCTCGGACTTCATCATCTCAACCCACTGGTGAGGGGTATAGACAATATTCTTCTTTTTTGAGCCCACCTCGGAGATAACTGTAAATTCCTGTGACAGCCTCCGGATATAATCAAGCTTTTCGCTGTGATCAAACTCATAGGACCCGTCGGAGATCTCAACCATCTTTACTCCAGTATCCTTCAGCATGTCAACAAATTCGCCGTACAGGCCCCTTATAATGAAGGCCTCGAAAAGAGTACCGCCGAAATAGACCGTCATACCGGCGTCATGGTAGGTTTTGATCTTTTCGTCCACCCCTGGTGTGATTACCGATGTTCCGAAGCCAAGCTTCACGAAATCGACATATCCGCTGCCAACTTCTGCAAAGTCTTCAGCTTCCCTGAGGCTCAGCCCCTTGTCCATTACCATCGTCAACCCCTCTTTTCTCGGCTTGGCGGGCCTTTCGGGAATATGTGTAAGCAGTTGTCTCGCCTGTTTCATATCTTAGTTCGTTTTCCTGAAAAGTCGCCTCATGGCATTTGTCAGCTTTTCCTCCGGCAGCAGCACGGCATACTCTTCAAGGAGTTCATTATCAAGTCTTACAGCCCTGATCAGGTTGCGGGCAGCCTCAGTCAGGTTGCCGGTATGCAGGTAGGCTGAGGCGAGCAGGAAATAGATCCCAGGGAGATCCCCGCTGACCTTGGCTGCCCTCTTCAGAATGCGTATCGCACCCCTGTAGGCACCAGTCATCATCATCACGATGCCTGTTTCAATCCATGCCTCGTCATAATAGCCGTCAAGCGAAAGTGTTTCAATGTAACACCTTACAGCCTCCCTGATGTTGCCCGTCATAATATAAGCCTTACCCAGCGAGAACCAGTAATCTGGATTCTCAGGATCCAGCTCGATGGCTTTCTTGAGTGGCGTGATGCTTTCAGCAGGCCTGTTCCGCGAAAGCGACAGCAGTCCCAGCCCGTACCACGGATCTGGAAAGTCCGGTGTTATATCTATTGCCTCAGTATAATATTTGCGTGCCATCGCCTCGTCACCGGTCTTGTCATAGCACTCTGCAAGGTACGTGAGTCCTTCAAGACTGTCAGGTTCTTCTTCCACAAACTCACGGTAGACATCCATAGCTTCGTTGTACTTCTCGAGGTTGCTAAGGATGTTGGCCTTGTTGAAAAGGGCAAAAGTATTTTCCGGGTTCAGCGCAAGGGCATAGTCATATGCCTCGATGGATTTACCGTAATCGCCTGTTTTATTGTATATTATACCAAGATTGTACCAGGCGCTGTCTGAGAACGGATCCTCCTCAAGATAAGTGGTATAGTACTTTATGCTGGTACGGAGGTCTCCCTTCTTGTCATATGCATAGGCAAGATCATAGAGGTGAGCCGGGAAGTCGGGTTCAAGGTCTGCAAGAATATGCAGGTACGGAATCATTTCCTCATGGTAATTCAGGTTCTGAAGTACGGAGGTGATGCTGTAAAGGATCGATTCCTGGTCTTCCGGTTCAGTCTCCAGTGCAAGGTCGAATACCTTCCTGGCGCCGGGGATGTCACCCAGCATTGCAAGAGCAGTTGCCTTGCAGAGATAGATATCGCAGTTGCCGGGTTCAATATTCTCGAGCCGTTTGGATATTGTAAGCGCTTCCGTGGCCCTTCCCTTTTCAAGGAGGACGCGGGCTTTCCTGATCATAATCGGAACCGAATTCGGGTGGAGCTCACACGCCAGAGATGTAGCCTCAAAAGCATGGACAGGATTGTTACCTTCCAGGTAATAGTCTATAATAGCCTCAAATTCATTGACATCGAAATAACAGGTCTCTTTGTTCTTCCGCATTTTCTCAAACCGGAGAATCACCTCTTCCACCTCACTGTCATGAACAAATCCGTATTTCTCTTCTTCCATCTCCCCGAAAAATATTGTGCAAATTTAACATATAAATGATTCGATTCATCCCGGCATGGCATCAATTATCAACAGGGGTTCGTTTTTATAAACATGATAAACAGTTAATTGTAATTTTTTTTCTATGCCGACGCAACCTATCAGTGCTCTATTCCATCTTACAATTGAGTTCAGAAGCTTACCCTCAAACCAAATATTACCCTAGAATTAACCTGAATTCTACCTTCTGAAACCGGGCCCCTGGTCCGGTTTTTTTTTAGAAAATTCATATTAAAGATCTGCCGGGCCCGTTATTAAATAAACGACTGTCATGGCCAGCAGCAGGATATTGTGTTTATTCACAGCACTTTTGGCTTCATTGTTCTTCACCGCATGCCGTAAGGAGGGGCTGAAGATAAACTATGAACTGGGAATCTTTCCCGATTCTGTCATTGCCCTCACCGGGATTAATACGCAGTACGACGATTACAACATGGATATCGAGGCAGCACGGATTACCGCAGGCCGGCCTCTTGTATTTTCCTCAAACAGGCAGAGCAGCGGAGGAGAGTTCGATCTGACCCACGGGATGATCTGGTATTCATTCGGACAGACGACAGGTTATTTCCGGATTGAAGCAGATATGACGGCTGATACCTTTCTCGACAGGCTGACCACGGCTTTCAATGACAGCGGCGACCAGTTCGGACCGTTCCGCTTCTTCAACAGCCGCAACGGGCTGGAATATATGGCGGTTGCTACTCAGACACCCGGAAACGGTCTGGATATCGTATATGGCAGTTACATACCTGTATATACTGCACCTCCCTTGATCGACGGACCGATACCGGCGACAATTTTCAACAGTGCTTATGATGACGCATATCTTTCCCTTGGAACAACGCTTGACACTGCAGTTTTCTGCTCTGACAGGGACGGAGATTTTGACATATACCTGCTGCGCAGGCCTTCAGGCCAGACACTGGATGAATGGTTCCTCTCCGCACCGGCAGTCCCGGCTGCCGCTGACAGCGTCAACAGCGAATATAACGACAAGTGTCCTTTCCTGAGGGGAAGATACATGGTGTTCACATCAGACAAGCCCGGGGGACAGGGAGGCTTCGATCTCTATTACTCCGTGTTCCGTAACGGCAAATGGAGTACTCCTGTAAATATGGGACCCGGAATCAACTCGGCATCAAATGAGTACAGGCCTGTGCTGGGCATAGACCTGAAATTCGAGAATTTCTTCCTTATATTTTCATCTGACAGACCCGGGGGCAAGGGAGGATACGACCTGTATTTCACCGGTATGGATCTGCCGCGCTGAGATCCTATCTTTTGCAGGCTTTCAGCGTGTTCAGCAGCAGGGAGACCCTGGTCATGGGACCGACACCACCGGGTACCGGGGTGATCCAGGAACATTTCGGAGCCACATTCTCAAAGTCAACATCACCCTTAAGCCTCCATCCTGCCTTTGTCTCCGGTGCATCAACCCTGGTTGTGCCCACATCGATGACAACAGCACCCTCCTTCACCATATCGGCAGTGATGAATCCGGGCCGGCCTATCGCGGCGATGATTATATCCGCTCTCCTAACGGTTTCGGCAATGTGGCGGGTGCGGCTGTGAACAACCGTCACCGTGGCATCGACACCCTTCTGTGACATGAGGATGCTCACCGGACGGCCGACAATGTTGCTGCGTCCTACAACGACACATTCAGCGCCACTTAGGGGGATACTGTACCTGTTAAGCAGTTCCATGATACCGGCAGGAGTGGCCGAGACAAAAGATGGCAGCCCGGCTGACATGCGACCTACATTCACCGGGTGAAATCCGTCAACATCCTTCTCCGGCGTAATAGTCTCTATCACTTTACTTTCAGAGATATGGTCAGGCAGCGGAAGCTGCACGATCAGTCCGTCAAGCTCCGGGTCAAGATTCAGCTCCCTGACCTTGTCAAGCAGTTCGTTCTCGCTCACCGTTGAGGCCATCCTGATGAGTGTCGACCTGAAGCCAACCTCCTCGCAGTCCTTTACCTTGTGGGAGACATAGGTCTCGCTGCCGCCGTCGTTTCCGACGAGTATGGCTGCGAGGTGTGGTACACGCTGGCCGCGGTTCTTCATCTCTGTAACCGCTGCGGCAATCTCGCTCCTGATCTCAGCCGCCGTCTTTTTTCCGTCAATGATGTTCATATCTCTGATTTGCAATTTATTACAGTGCACCCTGTTGCCACCTGCCGCCCCGATCCGTCAGCCGGCGGATACGGGATTGATCCTGCTCCTCTGTCGCAGTCTCAAACTGCTGACTGCCGACCGGTACTGCTGACTTCCTCTTTACCTCCTCTTCACCGTCATCTTCGAGAGATCTCCTCCCCTGGCAACCATCTTCATTATCTTCCTCGTCTCATCAAACTGCTTCAGAAGCCTGTTGACCTCCATCACCGTTGTACCACTCCCCTCCGCTATCCTTTTCCTGCGGCTGCCGTTGAGCAGCACGGGATTTGATCTCTCCGCGGGTGTCATGCTTGAGATTATGGCCTCGATACCCTTGAAGGCGTTGTCATCAATGTCAAGGTTCTTGATCGCCTTGCTGACCCCGGGTATCATTCCCATCAGGTCCTTCATGTTACCCATCTTCTTGATCTGCTGGATCTGTGAGATGAAGTCGTTGAAGTCAAACTGGTCCTTCGCAATCTTCTTCTGCAGCTTGCGGGCCTCCTCCTCATCATACTGCTCCTGCGCCTTCTCAACCAGGCTGACGATGTCGCCCATGCCCAGTATCCTGTCGGCCATCCTCTCGGGATAGAAGATGTCTATCGCATCCATCTTCTCACCCATGCTTACAAACTTAACCGGCTTGTTCACAACTGACCTGATCGACAGGGCCGCACCACCCCTGGTGTCACCGTCAAGTTTAGTCAGCACAACTCCGTCATAATCAATCCTCTCATTGAACTCGAAGGCAGTATTCACAGCATCCTGGCCGGTCATTGAATCAACAACGAAGAGAGTCTCATGAGGCGATACCGCATTCTTGACGGCTGCGATCTCGTTCATCATCTCCTCATCCACCGCCAGGCGCCCTGCCGTATCTATTATGACCAGGTCATGCCCGTTTTTCTTCGCCTCCCTTATGGCATTCTTCGCAATCTCAACTGGATTCCGGCTCCCCTCCTCGGTATAGACAGGCACCTCTATCTGCGTACCCAGCACCTTGAGCTGCTCGATTGCAGCAGGCCTGTAGACGTCGCCCGCAACCAGCAACGGTTGCTTGCCCCTCTTGGTCTTCAGGAGCTTCGCCAGCTTTGCGCTGAACGTTGTCTTACCGCTTCCCTGGAGTCCGGCAATCAATACTATTGAGGGATTGGCCCTGATGTTGATGTCGCTCTTCTCTCCTCCCATCAGCTCCACGAGTTCGTCATGGACGATCTTGACCATCATCTGCGAGGGTTTGACCGACTTCAGGACGTTCTGGCCCATGGCCTTCTGCTTGACAGTGTCCGTAAACTGCTTGGCTATCTTAAAGTTAACGTCAGCGTCAAGGAGGGCCCTCCTCACATCCTTCAGGGTCTCGGAAACGTTGATTTCGGAAATCACTCCTTCTCCCTTCAGTATCTTGAAGGAGCGTTCAAGTCGTTCACTAAGGCTTTCAAACATAATTATATGATAATAAAGTTTTTACATTCTTTCAGGGGCTTCAATTCCAAGCAGGTACAACCCTTTTTCCAGTACCCTCCCGGTCAGTTCCGACAGCTTCAGCCGGAAGCTGCGGATCTCTTTATCCTCCTCTCCAAGGATCGAGTAATCATGGTAAAACTGGTTGAACTCCCTTGCCAGGTCATAGCAGTAGTTTGCTATCAGGGCAGGGCTCAGTTCCCCGGCAGCCTCTGATACCAGGGGACCGAAATCGTTCAGGAGTCGTATAACCGCCGTCTCCTTCGCATTGGGTGTAACCTCCGCGGCCGGTGCTGAAGTATATACCGTGCCTGTCTCCTCTGCCTTCTTCATTACTGACCTGATCCGCGCATAGGTATACTGTATGAACGGTCCGGTGTTTCCGTTGAAGTCAATGGACTCCTGCGGATTGAAGGTCATGTTCTTTTTTGGATCTACCTTCAGTATGAAGTATTTAAGGGCTCCAAGACCTATCTGCCTGCAGATATTCTGTTTCTCTGTTTCTGTGTATCCGGCGAGCTTGCCCAGTTCCTGGGACATGGAGGTGGCTGTGGCGGTCATCTCCTCAACGAGGTCATCGGCATCCACCACCTTACCTTCACGTGATTTCATCTTTCCTTCAGGCAGTTCCACCATCCCGTATGAAAAATGGTGCAATCCCTTTGCCCATCCGTAGCCCATACGCTGCAGGGTCAGGGTAAGCACCTGGAAGTGATAGTTCTGCTCGTTGCCCACGACGTATATGTGGCTGTCAAAATGGTAATCGTCATACCTGATCACGGCTGTGCCCAGGTCCTGCGTCATATAGACAGCAGTACCGTCAGAACGGAGAAGGAGCTTCTGATCAAGCCTGTCAGCTGTCAGGTCTATCCATACCGAGCCATCCTCCTTCTGTACAAGGTGACCCTCCCTGAGGGAGCGAAGGACGATCTCCTTTCCTACCTTGTATGTATCCGATTCGTAGTAAATCCTGTCAAACTCAACCCCCAGCGCCCTGTATGTAACGTCGAAGCCTTCGTAAACCCATGAGTTCATCATCTGCCACAGGTTAACCGTTTCCGGGTCGCCAGCCTCCCATTTCAGCAGAAGGCGGCGGGCTTCCTGCATGAGAGGAGCGTTTTCCCTGGCTTCCTCCGGTGCCGCTCCTCCGGCGATAAGCTCTTCTGCCTGCTCCTTCAGCTTCTTTTCAAAGAGGACGTAGTAGTCGCCCACGAAATGGTCTCCCTTGATCCCCTCCGAGGCCGGTGTGCGGCCGTTGCTGTACTTCTGCCATGCAAGCATCGACTTGCAGATGTGGATACCCCGGTCATTGACAATGTTGGTCCGTATGACCCTGTTCCCGGCTGCGGCGATTATCCTTGAGAGTGAGAATCCCAGAAGGTTGTTGCGTATATGCCCAAGGTGAAGGGGTTTGTTGGTGTTTGGTGATGAGTATTCAATTACCACCGTTCGTGCTTCAGTACCGGGAGCAGTAAAGCCGTATCCTGCATCGGCATGCATTTCAGAAAGCCGTTTGCCCCATTCCGCCGGTGAGATTGCAAGGTTCAGGAAGCCCTTGATCACATTGTACCCGCTGACGGCGTCAATCCTGTCTTTCAGGTATTCACCAATTTCATTCGCTGTCTGCTCGGGACTGCGGCGGGTTACTTTCGAAAGGGGAAAAACAACCAGGGTAAAGTCGCCCTCAAACTCCCTGCGTGTCTTCTGAATCTGAAGCAGATCATCATCCGCACTGACACCGTAAAGTGTTCTGACAGCCTCTTTTATCCCCGATCTGAGCAGCTTTTCCATCCTCATTCATTTATGGCTGCAAATATAGTATATTAGTTCATTAGTTTCAGCCTGAAAATCATCGCCGGACGGGGGATAAATTGTTTAAAAAAGTTGATAACTGTTTATTATTTTTTGACGAAAACCCGAACACGGTCTGAAAAAACAGGTTACCTTTAGTGTTGACATTGGGGCAATAGTGCAAAACAAGGGAAGGAACGACATCTTATGGTAAAATTGCAGGATATACGAATTGAGGCTACCTCTAAAACACCGCAGGTTAGTTTTACTGCAGCCACCGGAATTCTAACATTTACAGGCAAATCGCTGCCTGAAAACGCCTCAGGTTTCTTCGAGCCACTTTACAAGTGGGCGTCAGAGTATGCCAAGAACCCGGCTGAAAGTACCAATCTAAAGTTCAATGTCGATTACTTCAATACTTCATCTGTAATATGGATGGGGAAGATCCTGAAAGTGCTGACGAAGATCAGGAAGAGTGATCATATACTGTTTGTGCATCTCTATTTCGACATTGAGGAATATGACTCGATGGGAGAAGAGGATGTAAGGGAATCGCTCTCCCCGTTCCTGGATGTCACCGCTGATGCAACATGCAGTGTCGGAATCAGGCTCTACGGCATTGATGAAGACGGAAATACACTGAAGGAGAACATCGTTCTCATCTGACGGAAACAGCCTCGGGTTTTACCGGTTTTTTGCTTAACTTTACAGGATGCAACTGCTTTTGCCATGAAAACGGTTTGTATTATCCTGGTAATGTCAATTATTCCGCTCATGAACATATTCGGTCAGGAACGTGACAGGCAGCCTGTAGTCTCAGGGAGTTTCTATCCCTCTGTCAGTGAAAGGCTCAGAAGTGAACTTGAAGGGTACTTTGCATCATTTGAAAAACCCAGCCCAGGGGTAATGGTCAGGGCCATTATAGTGCCTCATGCCGGCTATGTCTATTCAGGGCATACGGCTGCAGCGGGCTATGCAGCCATCCCTGCAGGGGCAAAATATGACAATATCTTCCTTATAGGGGTAAGCCACAGATACGGATTTGAAGGAGCTGCAGTATTCAGCAGCGGGAACCTGGTGACACCGCTCGGGACACTGAAGGTCAACAGGGAACTGGGCGACTTCCTTAAATCAGCAAACAGATGGTTCATCGGGAAGGACGAGGCGCACGGACCTGAGCATTCGCTCGAAGTGCAGCTTCCGTTCATACAGTATCATTTTAAAGATCCCCCGGCAATCGTCCCGATACTGATCGGCACCAGGAACACAACGGTGCTTAAGGCGATAGCCGCAGGCCTTCAGCCATGGTTCAATGACCGCAACCTGTTTGTCATCAGCAGTGATTTTTCGCACTATCCCTCATACGAGGATGCGAAACGCGTCGACAGGCTTGCCAGTGATGCCATCATAAAGGGCGATCCCGAAGCATTTCTCCGGACTATAAAGAACATTGAGTCATCAGGTACTGAAAACCTTGCCACTGCAATGTGCGGCTGGCCTGCCGGGGTGGTGCTGCTCTACCTGGCTGACAAAAGCCCGGAGCTGCATTTCCGCAACGTGGAATACATGAACTCGGGTGATGCAAGGGTCGGATCAAGGGAAGAAGTGGTGGGTTACAATGCCATAGTGCTGGAGAGGAAAACAGAAGTCGCCATGGGAA
This sequence comes from uncultured Rikenella sp., assembly GCA_964621005.1. Classification (GTDB taxonomy): domain Bacteria; phylum Bacteroidota; class Bacteroidia; order Bacteroidales; family VadinHA17; genus SR-FBR-E99. The sequence goes on along the minus strand of CAZUIF010000010.1, from coordinate 50,575 downwards.
GTGCACCTGCGAACGGTGATGCGGTCTCACATGACACTCCTGCAGGGCATGGTCCTGCCGCCGCAATGATTGACAATGGAGGCACGGATGAACCTTTTACTCTTACAGCAGCTGAAAAGCAGACGCTTCTGGGGATTGCACGCGAATCCATCCTGGCGAGGCTGAACGGAAGGAAGCCCGCTGCCGTGGATGAAAGCAGGCTTACCACACGGCTAAGGGAGCCGCTGGGGGTGTTCGTCACCCTTACGAAGGACGGTGACCTGCGGGGTTGCATAGGCAGGTTCACCTCACAGGAACCACTCTGGGAGGTGGTTTCCGCCATGGCCCTGGAGGCAGCATTCGGTGACCCAAGGTTCCCGGCACTGACAAAGGCAGAGTACCCGTCAATTCATGTTGAAATTTCTGTCCTCGGGCCCATGAAGAAGATCACCGGCATCAGCGATATAAAGATCGGCCGTCATGGTATCTACCTGAAAAAGGGGTACCGCTCAGGGACACTGCTGCCGCAGGTTGCCACCGAACGGGGATGGACCGTGGAGCAGTTCCTCGGTTACTGCGCCCGCGACAAGGCCGGGATCGGCTGGGACGGGTGGAAGGACAGCCAGACTGAGATCTTTGTGTATGAGGCTTATGTCTTTGGCGAACAGGAGAAGAAATGACATATCATGTTGTGCCTATAGGGGTGACCCTCCTGGTCATTTACCTTTTCTCCCTCTACCTGTCAGCCTCGGGATTCACTGCCAGGCATTCTCACCGCCGTTTCTGGAACTGGGTATTGCTCGCGGCGTTTCTTGCAGCCGCTCTCTTCGGCCTTTTCCTGGCCCTGCGCATCACCTACAGATGGGAAGTGCCCTGGGCGGAGACGCTGCTGCACTGGCATGTAGAGGCAGGCATCGCTATGGCTTTTGCAGCATTCATTCACCTCACTTGGCACCTCGGATACTACGTTAAAAAATCGAGTGTGCGTGACAACGGGCACGCACCGGCTGAAGCGCCGCCGGCCGCAATGATGCCCGCAGGGGGTCTGAGGCCGCTGCTGCTCCTTACGGGGTTCGTGAGCACAGCATCGCAGTTCCTGCTGATGCGCGAGGCGGGCATACTCGGCGGAGGCACCGAAGTCACTTCAGGCCTGTTCCTTTGGCTCTGGCTGATCATTGCAGCCGGTGGCGCCATGACCGGAAAACGCTCGTCAATAACCTCCGTGAGAAGAATGGTGTGGACATTGCTTGCCGGCACCACCCTGGCTCCTCTCTGTTTCCTTATGATGAACACGATCATCCTCAGCCCCGGGCAGACCCCCTCCTTCCTCCAGGAGCTTTTTATACTGTCGGTAACGGTTGCTCCGGTGACTTTCATCTCTTCACTGATATTCGTGCGGATGGCTGTTTTAAGGAGCAGTGCAGGGAAAGCCAGCCCCGGTCACAGCTTTGCCGCTGAGACGGCAGGTTCTGTGTTCGCCGGCGCCGTCACGGCACTGACAGTTGCGCTCAGGATATCCAACTACCAGCTTTACCTGCTGATACTTCTCGGGGCTTCGGTATTTGCAGCCTGGTTCCTGGGTTATTCGAAGAAAATCAGGATTGCAGCAATGGCTGCCCTGTTTCCGCTGGGATTCCTGCTGTTCGTTTTTCCGCCCGACCCGGCAGTAAGGAGCCTTCTCCTCCGGGGCGTAAAGGCTGAAAAAAGCATTGATACGCAGTTCGGGAACATCACCACCGGTACCTACAGCGGTGAACGCACCGTATTCTACGACCACCGGCCTCTCTACTTTCCGGGAGATGTGGTTTCAGCAGAAGAGAACATACACTATGCACTCCTGCAGCGCAACAGCTGCGAAAGGGTGCTGATGATATCCGGCGGTCTCAGAAGACACCTGCCTGAACTGCTGAAATACAACATACGGGAACTGACATACCTGGAGATGGATCCGGGACTCATTGAAGCCGAAGGAGCTCGGGATACCCTGTGCGGATCAATGCAGGTGAAGGTTGTCCGGGATGACCCTGTTACCTTCCTCAGGGCTGACGGCGGATCATGGGACGCGGTAATTCAGCTGATTCCGCCTCCTTCAACCCTGTCAGTCAGCAGGTTCTATACCACCGAGTACTTTCGCCTTGTAAGGGAGCAGCTCACCCCGGAGGGGATCTTCATGTGCACCCCGATGCCATGGTTCAACTATTCGCCTGACAGCTTCCGGAAGGGATTCTCCCCGTTCTTCAACGCACTGTCGGCCGCTTTCAGCCATGTCACCCTTATCCCGGGCTCGCTGCTGTATGCCGTTGCGTCCGGTGCACCGGTATCCCCTGCCATTGTACAACTTGCCGGCCAGCGGGGCATCCAAGGCGACTATGTAAACAGCGACTATCTCAATGACAGTGAGATAAAGGCCAGGGCCGAACAGATACTGTCTCACGTTGACCGGAAAGCAAGGATGAATACGGCGCTCAGGCCGGTCTCCTCACTCTTTTCAAACCTCCTTTCCCTTGAAAGAATGGGTATGAGGGGAGGCATCATAGCACTGCTGGTGCTGCTTATAATCATCCCCCCGGCCTTTGTCCAGCGCGGAGGACTGGTGATGTTTGCTTCATCCGCAGGACTGGCGGGTTTCGGCATGATAATGATATTCATCCTGCAGATGACGGCGGGGAACATATACATACTGTCCGCAGTGATACTGACACTCCTGATGGCGGGCCTTGCTGCGGGGGCAGCATTGGGTGACCGTCTGGCAATGGAGGGCCTGAAGGTCAGCGTACTGACTCTTACAGGCATCATAACCCTCACCGGCATCCTTGCGCCTGCCCTTGTTGTATCAGCCCACGGCGCCGTGCTTGCATTCATTTTTATTACAGTACCTGCGGCAGGGATAGTCACCGGCGCCATATACAGGAACCTTACCTCCGGGGCCCTGGGAAGCCACACCGGAAACATCTATGCGGCAGATACTGCCGGATCTGCCCTTGGTTACCTTACAGTGGCAACCCTGCTCGTCCCCCTTGCAGGAACAGCCAATGCCTGTTTTATCCTGGCCCTCTTCATTTTGCTGTCAGGCATTGTTGCATCTGTGACTATAAAAGAGTAGATTTACAATCGTCAATGGAATCCGTAACAGATTGAACAACAAAGGTAATAAGATATCACGGAGGAGTTTTGCAAGGAACGGATCACTGGCCCTGGCAGCAGGTTTTTTTGCCCCTCTCCCATCCGGGGCGATGAAGCCGGCACCTGGAGAAAGACTGGCGATGTTCCAGGAGGAGAGCCCCAGGGGTGTCGTCTGCCTGATCTGTCCCAACGAATGTACTCTCAAGGACGGTGAACTGAGCGACTGCCACAACAGAATAGCAAGAAATTCAAAGCTTTATACGATGGCATTCGGCAATCCGTGTGCAGTCAACATTGACCCGGTTGAAAAGAAACCGATGTATCACTTCCTGCCCGGGTCCACTGCCTTTTCAATCGCCACTGCCGGATGCAACCTCGTATGTCTCAACTGCCAGAACTGGACCATCTCGCAGACATCTCCAGACAAGACAAGGAATTACGACCTGCCACCGGCAGGCGTCGTGTCACAGGCAGTTGCCGGCAGCTGCAGATCAATAGCATACACATATTCGGAGCCTGTCACCTTTTACGAATATGTTTACGAGACATCAAAACTTGCAAGAGATGCAGGAATAAAAAATATCATAGTCTCAAACGGCTATATCAACAGGGAACCGCTGAAACAGCTCTGCCGTTACATTGACGGTGCCAACATAGACCTTAAATCATTTACTGACAGCACATATCTCAAGCTTACCGGAGGACGTCTCCAGCCCATCCTTGACAGCCTGAAGACCTACCGTGACGAAGGTGTCTGGCTGGAGATAACCAACCTTGTTGTACCAGGTTGGACCGACAAGCCTGATGAGATAAAGCAGATGTGCAACTGGCTGGCTGAGAACGGATTCACTGACACACCGCTTCACTTCAGCCGTTTCCAGCCGCAGTACAGGCTGGAGCACCTGCCTCCCACCCCTGCCGGAATCCTGACAAAGGCAGCCGAAACAGCCAGGGCTGAAGGGATGAAATACGTCTATGTAGGTAATCTCCCCGGTGCCGGGAATGACGATACCGTCTGTCCCTCATGCGGGAAGAAGGTGGTGGACAGGAGCGGTTACAGGATAGTGTCGCAGGCGCTCACCGGGGGGAAATGCACCTGCGGGACCAGGATACCCGGGGTGTGGAGTTAAAACAATTTATTCAAACATCTGCAAAAGGACTATATGAAGCTTGCTGACGCGAAACGGAGGGTTGAAGAACTGAGAAAGACGATCAATGAACATAATCACAGATATTATGTTCTCAATCAGCCTGTTATAACCGATTTCGAATTTGACCTGCTGCTTAACGAGCTTCAGACTCTTGAAAAGAATTTTCCTGAACTTGTCACTCCGGATTCACCCACTATGAGGGTTGGGAGTGATCTGACGGAAGAGTTTGTGCAGGTAAGGCACAGGTGGCCTATGATGTCACTGGGCAACACCTACAGTGAGGAGGAACTGGCTGATTTTGGTGAAAGGGTGAAAAGGATATTGGGATATGAACCTGAATATGTATGTGAACTTAAGTATGACGGTGTTTCAATCAGTCTCACATATGAGAACGGGACCCTCACGACTGCCGTGACACGCGGAGACGGCACCGTTGGTGATGATGTCACAGCAAATGTAAGGACCATCAGGAGCATACCGGTGAGGGTCAGCGCACCAGGTATCCCCGCCTCCTTCGTTATCAGGGGCGAGATTTACATGCCTCGCAACGGTTTTGAGAAGATGAATGCCACCCGCACGGAGAATGGGGAGGCACCCTTCGCCAACCCGCGCAATGCGGCCGCGGGGACGCTCAAACTGCTTGACCCGAAGATGGTGGCGGCACGGCCGCTCGACTGCTTTCTCTACTTCCTGCTCGGTGAAAAGGTTCCGGCTGACAATCATTATGACAATATCATGGCAGCCCGTTCATGGGGCTTCCGGACCACCGGGGTTATTGAACGGTGCAGAACCATTGAAGAGGTCATCAGGTTTGTCAGGGACTGGGAAACGAAGCGCAAACAGCTTCCGTACGACACTGACGGCGTGGTTGTCAAGGTCAATTCGCTCGGGGCCCAGCAGTTGCTTGGCAGTACCGCAAAGTCGCCCCGGTGGGCCATAGCATACAAGTATGCGGCAGAGCAGGCTGTGACTGAACTGCTGTCAGTTGATTTCCAGGTAGGGAGAACAGGTAACATTACACCCGTTGCCAACCTCAGGCCGGTGCTGCTTGCAGGGACCACTGTAAAGCGGGCCTCGCTGCATAACAGCGATCAGATTGAGCTGCTGGGGCTTCACTTCGGTGACAGTGTTATTATCGAAAAGGGCGGTGAGATAATACCTAAGATTGTCGGGGCAGATCCCGAACGGCGGGCACATGATGCCGCCCCTGTCACCTTCCCGGAAAAGTGTCCGGAATGCGGCACCACACTCGTCCGCAATGAGGGCGAGGCAAATCACTACTGCCCGAACTACCTCCACTGCCCTCCCCAGATCACCAGACGGATAATACATTTCGTTTCACGCAAGGCAATGGATATCGAAGGGCTTGGAGAAGAGACAGTTGATCTGCTCTGGTCAAACGGGCTGATACACAACGTGGCCGACCTGTATTATCTCAGGCACGAACAGCTTGCATCACTTGACAGGATGGGCGACAGGTCGGCTTCAAACATCATGGAGTCACTCAGGGAGTCCCTGTCCGCTCCCTGGAACAGGAAACTGTTCGCTCTTGGCATAAGGCATGTAGGCGAGACAGTGGCAAAAACCCTGGCAGGCGCTTTTCCTGACATGGATAAACTAACTGCCGCGACCGAGGAGGAGCTTCTTGCACTTCCCGATATCGGTCCCAGGATAAGTGCCAGCGTCAGGGAGTACTTCGCAGACAATGACAACATTGAGATAATAGGCCGGCTGAAGACGGCAGGAATGACATTTGAGGGAGCTCCGCAGGCAGCGGCAGGCACAGGCCCGCTGGCGGGCAAGACCATTGTGGTCAGCGGCAGCTTTGAAGGATTTACACGGGAGGGCATCAAGGCAGCCATAGAGGCTGCAGGAGGCAAGGCTGCAGGATCAGTCTCGGGCAGCACATCTTTCATCGTGGCTGGGAGCGACATGGGCCCGTCCAAGCGGGCTAAGGCTGAATCACTCGGGATCCCGATAATCTCCGAGGAGGAGTTTGTCAAAATGATAAAAGAATAATCAGTTCTGTAATCCTGATAAAACAAAAATTCTATAGGTTTGCATTCTTATGGGACTTATGGTCAGTTTAAGGTTGAAAGCCGGCAGGATGATACTTCACAGGCGCCTCGCAGCCCTGAGAAGGATGAAGCAGGATTTTAGCCTTGACAGCGTCAGGAAGATCGGGATTTTATGGGATGCTTCCTTTGAGAATGATTTTCAGCATCTTGCAGCCCTGAACCGGCAGCTTTCGGAAGCAGGCAAATCTGTAGAGGTACTTGCATGGATCCCCGGAAAGAGCGTTCCTGACAGGCTTACCGGTCTCACATACATGAAATTCCTGAAAAAAAGTGATTTGAACTGGGCTTTCTTTCCGGTTTCGGAAGATGCCCGGAAATTTGCCGAAGAGAAGTTTGACCTGCTTATAGACATCAATCCCTCGTCACTGTTCCAGCTAACTGCGCTTACAGCCATCTCAACCGCACCGATGAAGGTAGGGCCGGACATGAACGGCGAGCCCGAGAATTCTCCATATGACCTTATGATCAAGGCACCCAGGCCGTTCAGCCTTGCCTTTTTCCTTGAAAATGCCATGTACTACCTTTCCCTTATCGGGAATCCGGAGACGCGGGCATAATCATGCTCCGGCTGAATCAGCCAGTCCCTGTCCGTGACAGTGTTTGTACTTCTTGCCGCTGCCGCACGGGCACGGATCGTTCCTTCCTACCTTCTTCTCAACCCTGACAGGGGCCATCTGCTGCTGCCTCTGTTCAGGAGAGCCTCCTCCGCCGCTGCGGTAGCTGTCAAAATCGCTCTTCTGCGTCCTGAGCCTGCTCATGTCTGCCTGTTTGCGCCGCTGGGCCTCCCTGACATTATCAGGAGCAGCCGCTGCCGCAGGGATGGTGCCCTTCATCAAAAGGCTTACAACATCCTGGTTCACCTTGTTCACCATTGTCTTGAACAGCTCGAACGATTCGAATTTGTAGATGAGAAGCGGATCCTTCTGTTCGTAGGTGGCGTTCTGCACAGCCTGCTTGAGGTCGTCCATCTCCCTCAGGTGTTCGCGCCATGCGTCGTCAATGGTGGCAAGCACCGAGGTTTTCTCGAAGGAACGGAGCAGTTCCTTCCCCTGGCTCTCAACGGCCGCCTTGAGGTTTGTGATGACGTTGTAGGTGCGGGCACCGTCAGTGATCGGGACTACAACGTTCTCATACGTGGCTGACATTCTTTCATATACATCTTTTAGGACGGGGAAGGCAGTTGCTGATATAATATCGCTCTTGCGCCTGTAGGCTTCAAGAACCTTTGCATAGACTGCCTCTATGACCTCTTCGTCGCTGTTTTTGGTGAACTCCTCCTTAGAAACCGGAGAGTCAACCGAGAGAGACCTGATCAGGGCAAACTGGAACTCCTCATAATCGGAGGAATCCTTGTATGTTGTTGAAATATTCTCAGTTACATCATACATCATGTTTGCAATGTCAACACTGAGCCTTTCGCCGAGGAGCGCATGGCGGCGCTTGCTGTAGATGACCTCCCTCTGGGAGTTCATCACGTCGTCATATTCCAGCAGCCTCTTCCTGATTCCGAAGTTGTTCTCCTCCACCTTCTTCTGGGCTCTTTCAATTGACTTGGTGATCATGGGGTGCTGTATCATCTCACCGTCCTTCAGACCCAGCCTGTCCATGATACCGGATATTCTCTCCGAACCGAAGAGACGCATCAGGTCGTCCTCCAGCGAAACGAAGAACTGCGACGAACCGGGGTCGCCCTGGCGGCCGGCACGCCCCCTGAGCTGACGGTCAACGCGCCGCGACTCATGCCTTTCAGTACCGATGATTGCGAGACCGCCTGCCTGCTTAACCTCCGGGGTCAGCTTGATGTCAGTACCGCGCCCTGCCATGTTTGTTGCAATGGTGATTGTTCCTGTCTTCCCTGCCTCTGCAACAATCTCTGCCTCACGCTGGTGAAGCTTTGCGTTCAGCACGTTGTGCTTCAGACCCTTCATCTTCAGCATCCGGCTCAGAAGCTCAGAGATCTCCACCGATGTGGTACCTACAAGGACTGGTCTGCCTGCCTTGTTCAGCTTGACTATCTCGTCTATCACCGCGTTGTATTTTTCACGCTTTGTCTTGTATACCAGGTCTTCATGGTCATTCCTGATAACGGATACGTTGGTCGGAATGACTACCACGTCAAGCTTGTAAATGTTCCAGAACTCACCTGCCTCGGTGATGGCAGTACCTGTCATCCCGGCCAGCTTGTGGTACATCCTGAAGTAGTTCTGCAGGGTGATTGTGGCATAGGTCTGGGTAGCAGCCTCCACCTTGACGTTCTCCTTCGCCTCAATGGCCTGGTGCAGCCCGTCAGAATAACGGCGCCCCTCGAGAATACGGCCCGTCTGCTCGTCAACGATCTTGACCTTGTTGTCCATCACAACATACTCCACATCCTTCTCGAAGAGAGTATAGGCCTTCATGAGCTGCGTCATAGTATGGACGCGCTCCGACTTCACTGCAAAGTCCTGCAGGAGCTCATCCTTGGCCTTCATCCTCTCCTTCTCGTCCTTTACTGACTTCTCGATGTCAGCTATCATGCTTCCCACGTCAGGCAGCACAAAGAAGCTGGAATCCTCAACAGATGTTGAAATCAGGTCGTGGCCTTTTTCTGTGAGTTCTATTGAATTGGCTTTTTCATCAATAACAAAGAAGAGTTCCTCGGTGACTTTTGGCATCTCCTTGGAGTTGTTCTGCATGTAGAAGTTCTCGGTCTTCTGGAGCAGTGTCCTGACCCCTTCCTCGCTGAGATACTTGATAAGTGCGCTGTTTTTGGGAAGGCCCTTGTAGGCTCTCAGGAGGAGCATGCCGCCCTTTTCGTTGTCGCCTTCGGCGATAAGCCTCTTGGAATCGGCAAGGAGTTGTGTGACAAGCTTCCGCTGTGCACTGACGAGCTTCTCCACCTTTAGCTTGTACTCGTCGAACTGCGATGTATCGCTCTTGGCGGTGGGGCCGGAGATGATAAGAGGCGTACGGGCATCGTCGATAAGTACGGAGTCAACCTCGTCAACTATTGCATAATGGTGTTTCCTCTGGACAAGGTCCTCAGGATTGATAGCCATGTTGTCACGGAGGTAGTCGAATCCGAACTCGTTGTTGGTTCCGAATGTGATATCGGAGTTGTATGCCTTGCGCCGTGCGTGTGAGTTGGGCTCATGCTTGTCAATGCAGTCGACCGTCAGGCCGTGGAACTCATATAGCGGGCCCATCCACTCGGAGTCACGTTTTGACAGGTAGTCGTTGACCGTGACGATATGTACCCCTTTACCTGCAAGTGCGTTCAGGAATACCGGAAGCGTGGCCACGAGGGTCTTTCCTTCTCCGGTGGCCATCTCGGCTATCTTCCCCTTGTGCAAAGCCACCCCGCCGATCAGCTGGACATCATAATGAACCATGTCCCAGACTATCTCGTTCCCTCCTGCCATCCACCGGTTTTTCCAGTAAGCCTTTTCTCCCTCCACGGTTATTGAAGGCCGTGTGGCAGCAAGGTTCCTGTCCCAGTCCATGGCTGTTACCTCAAGTACTTCGTTCTCCTTGAAGCGGCGGGCAGTCTCCTTTACAATAGCAAATGCAACCGGGAGGATCTCATCAAGCTTGGCTTCAATCTTTTCAAGTATCTGTTTTTCAAGCTTATCAACCTGATTGTACAGATCTTCCTTGCGGTTGACATCCTCTTCGTTTTCGGCACTGGCCCTCAGTCCGGCAATCTCTTTCTCCTCCGCCGAGATGTGCTCGCGGATTTCACGCTTCAGCTCTGCTGTTCTGCCGCGGAGTGCGTCATTTGACAGGGAGGTAAGGAGAGGAGTCTCCTTCTGTATCTTTTCGACAAACGGATTAATCTCTTTAAGGTCCCTTTCTTCCTTGTTTCCAAGGAAGAGAGTAAGGACTTTGCTAACGATGCTCATTTACTGCCTTTTTAAAAAACAATCGCAAAATTAATACAATTTCCGGTTTCAGCGGGTTTTAATGCCATAATGACAGGTCGGAGGGACAGAAACAAAAAACCGGGGAGCGGCCCCGGTTTTTTAATGCATATTATGTCAGTGACTGACTATTTGCCCCTGAGATTCATTATGTCACGGTCAAGGAAGTAAATGCCGTGTTCGCCGGCGAGGCTGATCTTGTCAAGTATCAGCTGTGTGCTGCTCTCCTCCTCCACCTGCTCCTTCACGAACCACTGGATCCAGTTTGCGGTTGCATGGTCCTTCTCGGCTATGGCTGCCTCCAGAACCTCACTGATACTGGCGGTGATGAACTTCTCGTGCTTGAGAACCTCCGCAAACAGTTCGGGTATCCCCTTGTACTTCACCGGGGGTTTCTTGAACTCCGGAACCACTGCTGAACCACCGCGTTCATTGACATACTTTATGAATTTCAGCATATGTACTCTCTCCTCATCAGCCTGGGCATACAGCCATGCGGCGATGCCGGCCATTCCTTTGGTCTCTGCCCATGATGCCATTGCGAGATAAAGGTTCGAGGAGTAACCCTCTCTTTCAATCTGCCTGTTACAGATCTCTTCAACTTTTTTCGTTAACATATCATTGCATATTTAATGGTTCATATTTTTCACAGAAACAAGCAAGCCAATATAATGTTTAACCAAGCAGTTCCTTTACCTTCTGCACAAGTTCCGAGGGGAGGAACGGTTTCGAGATGACGGCGTCGGCTCCCAGTTTGGAGGCCATCAGCAGATAGCTGCCAGGGCCTGCCATTCCGCCTCCGCTGATGGCAATAAGGCGTGCAGAGGGCTTCATCTCCCTGATCTTCATTATCACCATCAGCCCGTCCTCTTCCGGCATAAGCAGGTCGGTGATAACCAGGTCAACAACTGAAGGTCTGAATTTTACCATGGCCTCCCTCCCGTCGGCAGCGGTAATGACAGTATACTTTCGTTTTTCGAGGGCATCTCTTAGCAGCTCGCGCAGGGCGGCATCATCCTCAACTATCATTACTCCAGCCATAGCTATTCTGTTTCCCGGCGGTCCGGTGCCCGAAGTTAGTGTTTTTCAGGGAGAGGGCCAAAAAAGACACCCGGAATGAATATTTCGAAGGTGGTCCCTGCATTCACTGCCGTGGTAACAGCTATTGTGCCTCCAAGTTCCCTGACCGCATCGCTGACGACAGTGAGCCCGAGGCCCGTTCCTGACTCCTTTCCCACGGAAACAAACGGCCGGAATATCTTTGCGGCAGTGGATTCATCCATCCCTTTTCCGGTATCACTTATACGTACCAGAAAACATCTCCCTGGCTCTCCCGGACCGGGCTCCTTGACGTCGGCCCTGTACCCGAGTGTCACTGTGAGTATCCCCCCTTTTTCGCTCATGGCCTGTATTGCATTGAGGATCAGGTTGAGGAATATCCTGAAGAGCTGTGCCGGTACTGCACTGACATATGCATCTGCAGCTGCCAGTCTACGGATGATCCGTATCCCTTCGGGGACAGAAGGCCTTATGAAGTCGATGGTATCTGAAAGCACTGCTGCCACCCTGACGGGAACTTTTTCCTGTGCAGTGCGGCGGCTCAGGTCGAGAAGCTGCCCGGTCAGCATTTTTGCCCTGTCGGCTGCACCGATTATCATCCGGATATTCCGGGCAGACTCTTCAGGGCTTTCAAGGCTTCCGAGAGCCATTTCGCTGTAGCCGTATATTGTTGTAAGTACCGTATTAAGGTCATGCGCAATGCCTCCGGCAAGGGCGCTGAACTGTGCTGCCGGTCCCGGGTATGCTTCAGGTTCCGGTCCCGGGTTGCTTCCCTCTTTTGCTTTATTTATGCCGCTCACAGCGTGCTGTTTATGACCTACTCAAAATCGAGATTGAATGTTTTTTTCAACTCTTTCAGAGCCGGGTTCCTGGCTGCAAGGTGGTTGAATTTCTGCTCGGATGAATAGAGTATCTCTCCTCTTTCGGTTGCCTCCACCGTAGTCTGAAGCCGTATGTTGCCGTTCCCGAGAGTACGGCGGAGATGACCCTCAAGCCGGGGCTTGAAGTTATTGTCAAAGGCCTCCCTGAGGGTCAGGTTGTCAAGCTTCAGAAGGATTGTCCTGTCAGGCAGAATCTCAGGTGTTACCGCCAGGAGTGTTACTGAAATCCTGGGGCTCTCCTCCCTGATATCTCCGGCAAAACTGTTCCATGCATCGCGGAGTTCCTCCGGGGTGAACTCCCTGTCACCTGCCGGCGTATCAATTTCAGGGTCAGGTTCATTAACAACACTGCCGGCAGGTTTTGTGCCTGCCATTATATCTTTTATCGAAACCTTTTTTGTGTCGTCAGGGGCAACAGATGCCTTATCAGGTTGCGGGGCGGGGCGGGGCGATGCTTCAGGCGGAGCGGAGGTGGGTGCGGAAGGTTGCGCAGAAGTCGGTGCAGAAGGCTGCGCAGCGGGCGGCTGTTGTGCAGCATGCGTGCGCTGCGGCGGCGCCACCTTAAAATCCTTTTCCTCGTCTGTCAGCCTTGAATCAGCTTTTTTTTTTGACTCATCCACTGCTGCGGGTGCCGACAGGTTGCACATACGCAGCAGCGCCAGCTCTACATGCAGGCGCTGGTTCTTGCTGGCCTTGAAGTTCAGCATGCACTGTGAACCTATATCCAGAGCCTCATAGATGAATGGCAACTGTGCCCTGACAGCCTGTTCGCGGTACCGCTGCCTTATGGAGGGGGAGGTCTCGAGCAGTTTGACAGTAGCCTCGTCGCGGCTTACAAGAAGGTCACGGAGATGGTTGTTGAGCCCGGCCATGAAGTTATAGCCGTCGAATCCCTTGTTCAGAATCTCATTATAGATAAGGAGCACTGACGTCACATCGCCCTCCATGGCAGCTGCAGTGATGCGGAAATAATACTCGTAGTCGAGAACATTGAGGTTGGCAATCACATCGGCATATGTGATCGTCTTGCCGCTGAAACTCACAATCTGGTCAAAGATAGACAGTGCGTCGCGCATTGCGCCGTCAGCCTTTGTGGCTATGACGTGCAGAGCCTCATGCTCGGCGTTGACACCTTCGTTTCCTGCGACGAAGCTCAGCCGCTGAACAATGTCATCAACATTGATCCGGTTGAAATCGAATATCTGGCACCTTGAGAGTATGGTGGGAATAATCTTGTGCTTCTCCGTGGTGGCCAGGATAAAGATTGCATGTGAAGGCGGCTCCTCCAGGGTCTTCAGGAAAGCGTTGAAAGCCTGGGTGGAGAGCATGTGGACCTCATCTATTATATATACGCTGAACCTGCCTATCTGCGGAGGAATCCGCACCTGGTCAGTAAGATTGCGTATGTCATCGACACTGTTGTTGGAGGCAGCATCAAGTTCATGAATGTTGAACGAAGCCTGGGAGTTGAATGATGTGCATGATTCGCACCTGTCGCATGCTTCGCCGTCAGGCCCGGGACTGGAACAGTTGATTGTCTTGGCAAATATCCTGGCACAGGTGGTCTTTCCAACCCCGCGGGGACCGCAGAAAAGGTATGCCTGGGCGAGAAGGTTGTTCCTGATTGCATTCCTCAGGGTAGTAGTTATGGTGTCCTGTCCTACAACCATGTCAAAGGTGGCAGGCCTGTATTTGCGGGCAGAAACAATAAAGTTATCCATACCGGGTTTTAACAGTACATGTACATATCCGTCACAAATATAGTCAAATAGTTTTCGGAATATTTTTTTTTAAGATTTATTGTCTTACTTTTGCAACCCGATTTATTAACACTAATATAAACCAATTAAGAGATGTTGAATCAGTACGAAACCGTTTTCATTGCAACTCCCGTTTTGTCTGAAAATCAGATGAAGGAAGCGGTTCAGAAGTTCAAGAAGATCATCACTGACAACGAAGGTGAGATCATTCATGAAGAGAACTGGGGTCTGAAGAAACTCGCTTATCCCATTCAGAAGAAATCGACCGGGTTTTATTACCTGATCGAGTTTCGCGGACAGGGCGAGTTGATTGACAAGCTGGAAGTTCAGTACAGGAGGGATGAAAGGATCATCCGTTTCCTTACATTCCGTATGGACAAGTATGCCGTTGAGTATGCTGAGAAGAAGAGAAAGATGAAAGAAACCGAAAAAGTCAGGGAGGAGTAATCATGGCACAGAACAATTCAGAAATCAGGTACCTGACACCGCCTACAGTTGAGATCAAGAAGAAGAAATACTGCAGGTTCAAGAAGAACAAGATCAAGTACATCGACTACAAGGATCCCGAGTTCCTCAAGAAGTTTCTCAACGAGCAGGGCAAAATCCTGCCGCGCCGTATTACCGGCACTTCACTGAAATACCAGAGAAGGGTGGCAAAAGCAATCAAGCGTTCGCGTCATCTTGCCATGCTTCCGTATGTTGCTGATCTTTTAAAGTAAGGAGGAAGAGATATGAAGATTATTCTAAGGCAGGATATTGAGAAGCTGGGACAGAAGAACGACATTCTTACAGTCAAGACCGGCTATGCCAGGAATTTCCTCATACCGAGGGGATTAGCCATTCAGGCAACTGACTCTGCTATTAAGATTCACAATGAGAACCTGAAGCAGAGGGCTCACAAGGAGGAAAAGATAAAGAATGAAGCTGAAAAGCTCGCCCAGAAGCTTGCAGGCGTGAAACTTGTGATAGGTGCCAAGGTAAGCTCGGCAGGAAAGATTTTCGGATCGGTAAATACAATCCAGCTTGCTGAGGCCCTGAATGCGAAGGGTTATGAGATTGACCGGAAGAACATCCTCCTTGGCGAGGATTCAATCAAGGAAGTAGGAAACTACAAGGCAGTAGTAAAACTGCACCGTGATGTAAAGGTTGATATTGAGTTTGAGGTTGTGGCCGAATAACGGCTACACAACATATTGATATCCAGGTAACGGCGGGTCTGAGACCCGCCGTTACTTTATCTGTATGCGGGGCTGGCCGGCAAGGCAGTGAACCTGTTACCTGACTGCCACAGTCTCAATCTCAATGAGTGCTCCCAGCGGCAACCCCTTTACGGCAAAGGCTGCACGCGCAGGCTGGTCAGCCGTGTAAAACCGGGCATAAACCTCGTTCATCGCCTTGAAGTCAGACATGTCTGACAGAAGACAGGTCGACTTGACAACATCATTCACAGTATACCCTGCTGCTGTCAGTATCGCCCTGATGTTTTTAAGTACCTGTGTGGTCTGTTCGGTAATCCCTCCCTCAACAAGCTTCCCGGTTGCAGGATCAATGGCTACCTGCCCTGAGATGTAAAGCGTGCCGTTTGCCTCCACCGCCTGGCTGTAGGGACCGATAGCGCCGGGAGCGGCGGTTGTGCTGATGATTCTTTTCATACCTGATCTTTTTATTTCGTTAGTAATTCTCATGGTAGTCCTTTCTCCTTTCGTACTTGAGATCCTGAAGCATGCTGGCCTTGGCCCTGATTGTAAAGTTCCAGCTCTTCATGTAACCGGTCGGTATCCATGAAAAGCTCATCTCCCAGCAATGGAGGTCGCGGCTTATCCCTACCCTGGTCATTGTTATCTCCTTTTGCCTGAAGTCAAATCCGGTATTGTAGTTTACGGCCATCTTCGGTGTAAGCCTGACATCGCCTGACATCGTCATTGTCTGGGTTATCCCCTCCCTTATTCCCTGCCTGCTGTAGCTGAAGTTATAGGCCATCCTGAGTGACCACGGCACATCAAACTTCACGTAGCCGAACTCATCGAGGTTCTTGTTTGCCAGGGGAAGGTTGCTCTTCGTGGCTGTCTCCGGATCTCCCGTTTCCCCCGGTGCCCGGCCCTGGGATGGCTGCCCTCCCGGCCCTGAGGTCTGCTGCTGTCGGTTCTTGTTTTTGCTCCCCAGCAACTGCCCCAGGTCAAGGTCAAAACTCATATTGAAGTTGGTCATTCTTGCCAGCCCGTATCCCTGGCTGATCGCCAGCCTGTTTATGGTGCCGCCTGCGGCATTCATCCCGTAGATACTGAAGTTGCTCCCAGCCTGGATATTGATATTCTGTGCCAGTGTCGTACGGAAAGAGATATTGACCGGTGACCAGTTGAGTGAATCGGCAAATAAATTATATGAAGTATTCAGCGACAGGTTGTCAATCAGCTTTACCTTTTTCGGCTTTCCGGTGGTGTCATTCCTCGCGTATACCTTGGCTTCCACTATGTTGGAAAGGCTGAAGGAGACGGACCCTGACCGGTTGCCGGTTGAGGGCGTTCCGAAAATGCTTCCCTCGTATATGGAATACTCCCGATAGTTACCCAGGGTATCCCACTGTACTTTCCTGAACATGTCACTCGTCAGCCTGTCAGTCTCGGGCGAATATGAAAAGCTGACTGAGGGTTTCATCACGTGCCTGATTGATTCTATCCTCGACCCTTTCCTGGTAAACGAAAACGTCCCGTAAACAGACGGATTGAATGATGCGCTTACTGTCGGCACCAGCGCCTGTCCGTAGGTCAGGCCCCTGATTGTGTCATTCACAACTGACGGGACAACCTTGTTGATGCTCTCATTGTAGTAGTCAGGGTCCCATCTTTTCTCTATCCGCTGTGTATACAGCACCCCGGTATACCTGAGCGAGGGAGAGATAGAAAAGTTGTTGAACGGCCTGATCTGCATGCTGACGGGAATCTCATGCCTGAAGCCGTTCTTCATGCTCTTCCAGACAGCACTGGTGAAGAGAAGGCTGTCATATGTGTCTATCTTGTTCTCAAACGAGGCAGTGTATTGAGTCGTAATATCATGGTACCACCTCGTTTTACCCGTAGGCTTCTTCGGTTTGAACGGATAAATGCGGGAAACGTTCAGACTTCCCTTCGGCAGGTTCAGCATCATCGTCTTGTTCTGAACGTTCTGCGACTGGTTAAGGCTGGTAGAGAAGCTTATCGGGGTGCCTGCCCATGATTTGGAATAGCTGATGCTCGACTGCCTGGTGGTGGTCACATGATCAGCCACATCATAGCTGTTGTTCCTGTCATAACCGCTTGAACTCATGTTGACGCTTGCGGAGAACCGCGAACCGGGATTCGCCTTTGAATCCTGCGAATGAGACCAGCTTATCCGGTAGTTGGTTGTCTTACCGTAGTCGGGAAGCCCCTTGTAGCTGGTAATGTTGTTGGCGTAGCTGAAGCCGAATGACCCGGAGTAGCGGTAACGAACCCGGTATGAGGTGGCTGCATCGGCAAGCCATGTGCCATTGGTGTAAATTGTACCTGTCAGTTTAAGGTCGAAGTAATCGCTCAGCGCGAAGTAATAACCGCCGTTTGACAGGAAGTAGCCGCGGCGTGCCTCCTGGCCGTATTTCGGCATGACGATGCCGGAAGCTCTCTTTTGCTGTACCGGGAAGAAGCCGAATGGAAGAATCAGGGGAAGCGGAATATCCGCCACAACCATGTAAGCGGGCCCTGACACTATCTTCTCTCCGGGATAAACCTTGGCCCTTGGGAGGGCGAGGTAGAAATGCGGTTCCTCGGCATCACAGGTTGTAAATTTACTCCGGTTTACATGCAGTGTTCCATCCTCATGCCTCTTGGTGGTCAGGCTCTGGAGATAACCTCCCTCCTGCTCCGTGGTGACATTTCTGATGACTCCCTTTTTGGACTTGAAGTTATATGTAAGCTCCTTTGATTCAAACTCTTCAGATCCATCCTTATAAACCGGCAAACCTGTCATTCTTCCCGTTGAGTCAGCCCTTCCTGTTGCATATACCGATCCGGTCTCCATGTCCAGCACTATTGAGTCGGCCGTCAGTTCGATAGTCCCGTAAGTTACTTTCGCATTCTGAACAAGGCTCACCTTCTTCGAACGCAGGTCAGTCTTCATGTAACCCTCTGCATTGTATACGATGGGTTCATCCACGGCATCGGGAGAGATTATCAGGGGAGCGTTTCCTCCGAGGGTGTCCGGAAAGGGATAAGGAACTGTATCATTGAGGAACGAAGGGGCATTTGTAAGCCTCCGTTGCGCTGCAGCCGCAGTGTCGGGGATCATTCCGGGAACTGTGTCCGGCCGCGTCAGCTCCTGCGCAAACAATGAGGCACTGAAGAGAAGCGGCATGAAAATTGCCACAATACGTCTTTGTGCGTTAAAATGCAAGTTAAATGCTATTTTTGCGTAATTGTTGAGCATCTCTGAAGAGCCAGCGACAAAACTAATTAAAATTCGCAAAGCAGTAATGCGGCAGAGTACCAAAATAAGAGGGTTAAGAGTTATTCTGGCAGGCGCCGTTCTGGTGGCTGCAATAACCATGCCGGCACCCCTCCTGGCACAGCCTCTCCCTTCAGAAGACCAGTGGGTGGTTGTGATTGATGCCGGCCACGGAGGCAAGGATCCGGGGGCTTTAGGGGCAAAGGGAAAGGAAAAGCATATAAACCTGGCTGTAGCCCTCAAGACAGGCAGGTATATAAGTGATAACATGAAGGATGTGAAGGTCATCTACACAAGGGATGATGACACGTACCCCGGACTTGCAGAGAGAGCAGAAGTAGCTAATAAGAATAAAGCAGATCTTTTTATTTCAATCCATTCCAATGCCTGGACTGACAGACGGCTGGCAGGTGCAGAAACATATGTTCTGGGGCAGACTATGGATGAGGCCAACCTGCAGGTTGCCATGAAGGAGAACTCAGTGATCACCTTTGAAAAGGATTACCAGACAAAATATGAAGGTTTCGATCCCAACTCGGCAGAGTCTTATATAATCTTCTCCCTGATGCAGAACACATATCTGAAACAGAGTACTGAGTTCGCTACACTGATACAGGACCAGTTCAGGGAACGGGTCGGAAGGAAGGACAGAGGTGTCAGGCAGGCCGGCCTTGTGGTTCTCTGGAGAACTACCATGCCTGCCGTTCTGGTAGAGCTTGGTTATATCACCAACGCCGAAGAGGAAAAGTTCCTCATGTCAGAACAGGGCCAGGATTACCTTGCCTCTGCCATTTTCAGGGCGTTCAGGGATTACAAGCAGACAATTGACAGCAGGTCAGGGATCCGCAACGGAAACGGTGTGGCTGCAGGCCCGGCGGTGACTCCAGGCAAGCCTGACACTTCAGGCACAGGAAAAACCGAAAAGACGGTTACGGATATTCAGGGTTCGGACACGGTGAGGGATGGCACCCCTGCGGCACCAATGACGCCGCCGGCAGTCCCCGCAAATAATGATGAAACCTTTTTCATGGTACAGGTAGCAGCCATGCCTGCAGGCAGGGAACTGAGCCAGAGCCAGTTGAATGGCATCGAAACCGTTACCAGGATAAACGACGGCGAGCGTATTAAATATGCCGCCGGAAAATTCGTTTTATATGATGACGCCCTTAAATACAGAAGGACACTGACCGGAAGATTTGCTGACGCATTCGTCATTGCAGTCAGGAACGGGAAGATTGTTCCTCTGAGGGAAGCCATTGAAGCACAGAAAAGAAAATAATAAAACCGATGAAGATATCACACGAGGTAAAGGTTGGAGGCGTAGCACTGATAACAATCATTGCATTCATCCTGTTGTATGAGTTTCTGAAGGGCACCGCCCTCTTCACCAGCACCGACACATACCATATCGTTTATGACAACGTCGCCGGCCTTACCGAATCGAACCCGGTTGAGATCAACGGCTACCAGGCCGGAGTGGTACAGGATGTAAGACTGATAAACGACGGATCGGGCAGGATCCTGGTCTCCCTTTCCGTTGACAGGCATTTCAATATCCCAAAGGATACAAAAGCGGAAATAACCACTGCAACACTCATTGCCGGTATGAAAATAGTGCTGCGGATGGGAGAAAGCACCGTGATGTGCACTGACCATGACACGATTTCAGGTTATGTGGCAACCTCCATAATTGACAGGCTGAGCGAAACAGTCAGCCCGCTTGAGGACAATATAACAAGCATCGTAACGAGGCTTGACTCCCTGGTTACTGCACTCAACAGCGTATTCACTCCTGAAATGGCCGCCGATATGCGGTCAACAATGGCAAACGTGAGCGATATGACCGCCGGCCTCAGGCAGGTCACTGACACCAGGAAGGACGAGCTTATGGCTGCCATCAGCGAGATACAGGACTTCACCGCGATGCTATCTGCCAACAGCACCACGCTCGATTCCACAATAAAGAATATAGGCGCTATCTCTGATGCCGTTGCCAAAGCCGACCTGGAGACCTCTCTTGGCTCCCTCCGCTCCTCACTCGCCGGCCTTGACACAATTGTCACAGGCATAAGCCGCGGAGAGGGCTCTGCAGGAAAACTTGTCACCAATGACAGCCTGTACACAAACCTCAGCAATACTCTTTACAACCTGGACCTTTTGCTGCAGGACATGAGGGAGAACCCGAAGAAATATGTCCACTTCTCCCTTTTTGGCAGAAAGGCCGAATGATTTGTTGAAATAATACTAAACAATACATTATCACATGATTGCAGGTCATTTCCGGGAGTTCTGACCGGCAGACCATTTGAGGACCGGAATATCCTCAATCCTATAATCAGTTGTAGTCCATGATTTTCAATATAAATACCTGACAATCTGTTTATTATAAATTTTGACCAATATTTTCCGTTTTAAGGACCTGATGTTCATCACAGTATAGAAGAAATGGAAAAGTCAATAGAAAAAAATTTTTTTTTTTACCTTTTTTTTTACAAATATTGTCCCGGGTTTCAGCACCAGAAAAGAAAGCACGATTCCTTTTAATTTCTATCTGAATGAACAAGTCGCACGATGAGGTTTGGAATAACTGTCTGGAAATAATTCGTGACATAATTCCTTCGGCCAGTTTTAAAACATGGTTCGAGCCTATTGTTCCTCTCAGGCTCGAAAAAAACGTACTTACAATACAGGTGCCCAGCCCCTTCTTTTACGAATACCTTGAAGAGCAGTACATTGACATCCTCCGCAAGACGCTGAGGCGCGAGATTGGCAATGATGCCAAGCTTGAGTACAATATTATCATGGAGAATTCGGGCTATACCAACGGTAAGCCTTATACGGTCAGATACCCTTCAAGGAACAAGGCCGATCTCCAGAACAAGCCTATGCAGGTTCCCTTTGAGGCAACACAGCCCGCAATAAGGAATCCTTTCATTATCCCCGGGATAAAGAAGCTTCATTTTGACCCGAGGCTCAATCCCGATTATTCATTTGCCAACTTCGTGGAGGGTGAGTGCAACCGACTGGCACGTTCGGCAGGTATTGCCGTCGGAAACAATCCGGGGGGAACGGCATTCAATCCGCTGATGATCTACGGTGACTCAGGCCTCGGCAAGACACACCTGGTTCAGGCAATCGGCATACTTGTCAAGGAGAAATATCCTGACAAGACAGTTCTCTATGTCAATGCAAACAAGTTCCAGACCCAGTTTGTGGAGTCTATAAGGAACAACAACAAGAATGACTTCCTCCATTTCTACCAGATGATTGACGTCCTTATAATTGATGACGTTCATGAGTTTGCCGGAAAGGAAAAGACACAGGACACATTCTTCCATATATTCAATCACCTCCATCAGTCGGGCAAGCAGCTCATCCTGACATGTGACAAGCCGCCGGTGGAATTGCAGGGGATGGAGCAGCGTCTGCTCTCCCGCTTCAAGTGGGGGCTTCTGGCAGACCTTCAGAAGCCTGACTTCGAGACGAGGCTGGCGATACTCAGGAAGAAAGCGTACAATGACGGCATAGAGCTTCCGGATGAAATCTTCGAGTTCCTCGCAGAGAACATCTCCTCGAACATAAGAGAGCTTGAATCAGGGCTTATCTCACTCTATGCTCAGTCAACGCTCAACCGCAAGGAGGTGACGCTGGAGCTGGCCCGCCAGATGGTTGACAGGCTGGTGAACACCCAGCGGAGGGAGATCACAATTGACTACATACAGAAGGTTGTATGTGAGTACTACAAGATCCCTGTTGACCAGATGCAGGGGAAGACCCGCAAGAGGGAGATCGTCCAGGCGAGGCAGGTATCAATGTATTTCTCAAAGAACCTGACAAAGGCATCGCTGGCAAGCATCGGTTCGTCCATCGGTGGAAAGGATCATGCCACCGTGCTGCATGCATGCAAGACAGTCAACAACCTGATTGACACTGACCGTCATTTCAGGAACCAGATATTGGAAATAGAGAAAAAACTGAAAGTATGAAGGCTGATATCAGCAATCTGAAGGAAGAGTTTTTCAGGTTATACGGGGACAGGGCAAACGAGCCTGTCCTTTTTTATTCGCCCGGAAGGGTAAACCTGATCGGCGAACATACCGACTACAACGGCGGGTATGTTTTCCCCTGCGCACTTGATTTTGGGACATATCTCCTTGTAAGGCGCACCGCCGGTCAGGAGATAAGGTTTAACAGCCTCAATTTCCCCGGAGAGGTGAATGTTCAGGTTGCCCTGAACTACATGCCCGTCCCGGGGAGCTGGACCAATTACCCGGTTGGGGTCATCAATGAATTTGCACGGAAAGGGGTTGGCGCTCCTGCCATGGAGATGCTTTTCACCGGTGACATTCCCAACGGTGCGGGTCTGTCATCCTCTGCCTCGGTAGAGATGGTCACTGCAGTTGCGATGAATGAGCTTACAGGCGCCGGCCTTGATATGATGGAAATGGTTAAGATGGGCCAGAAGGCCGAAAACGGCTTCGTGGGGATGAACTGTGGAATCATGGACCAGTTTGCGGTGGGTTTCGGCAGGAAAGACCATGCGATAAACCTTAACTGTGATTCGCTTGAATACCGCTACGCTCCGGTCAACCTCGGCGACAGAAGGCTGATAATCACCAACACAAACAAACGCAGGGGACTTACTGACTCGAAATACAACGAGCGGCGTGCAGAATGCGAAAAGGCTGTGGAACTCATCTCTGCACACAGGCCGATAAGAAACCTGAGTGAGCTTACTGTCAGCGATCTGTGGATGGTTGACAGCTACATACCCGATCCGGTCGTAAGGAAAAGGGCAACGCACGTGATCACCGAGAACGGAAGAACACTTGCCGCCATAAAAGCGCTTGAAAACAACGATATAGTGCTTCTGGGGAAGCTTATGAACGAATCACACGACTCTCTCTGCAATGACTACGAGGTTACTGGCACCGAGCTTGACACCCTTGTCTACGAGGGGCGGAAGCTCCCGGGTGTCGTTGGTACCAGGATGACCGGCGCCGGCTTCGGAGGATGCACTGTATCAATTGTGGAATCGCGTCACGCAGATGAATTCATCCGCAAACTCGGTGAAGTCTACACCGCGAAGACCGGCCTTGTGGCAGATTTCTACCTGCCCGGTATCGGGGAGGGAGCCCGTATGATCTAGGCAAGAGGCAGTAGTGAAATAACTGCTAATCATGAAGTTATAACTATTATTGTCAACACTATTGCCTCTTGCCTGCTGCCTTATTAAAGATCCCTCACGCATCTGAATCCAACAGTAGCACTCCGGTCATAGCCGGGTGAGACGAGGAGTTGCATCTGGGTGTTTGTCAGGGGCTGCGGCCCTCCTTTGATGTACCACCAGCTCGATTCAGGTCTGAACCAGCTACCTCCCCTTATTATATTGAAGTAATAGGCGCCGTCGCACCAGACATCACCTGTCATTTGCCACACATTGCCAACAAGGTCTGCTACCCCGTACGGGCTCTCGCCTTTAGGGAAGGCATCCACCGGGGTGGGCCGTCCGAAGCCGTTGTTGCACTTGGTGGCGTGGAACTCGCTGCCCCAAGGCCATTCCCGTCCGTCAGTGCCCTGTGCCGCCAGCTGCCACTCTTCCTCCGTAGGAAGCCGTTTGCCGGCCCACCGTGCGTATGCCCTGGCATCCTCAAGGCTTACCCAGACGACAGGATACCGTTCCTGCCCGCTGACAGGGAGCCCTCTTTCCCAGTGTTTCAGGTAATTGGACGTATCTGCCGGGATATACCGCGATGCCCTGATGAACTGCAGGTATTCCTCGTTCGTCACCGGAAACCTGTCTATCAGGAAGCTGTCCGGAGTTGCTGTAATCTCTTTTCCTGCCCCCGGATACGGTACAAACTCATCATTGGCCTGCAGGGTATACTTTATTGTTGCCGAGGGGATCAGCACCATTTCCGGAGGTATATCAGCCGCAGGGGCGGTTTTTACCCGCTCGGAAACCAGCCACGCTGTGCCCTTTTCCTTGATGATGACTCTTTCGTCAAGCAATATGCCCTGGCTGTCTGTCAGTTCAATAACAATCTTTGATCCTGCAATGCCAAGGAGGGCATCGGTGCTTACAAGGGTGTCTGCCGGTGCATTTATCTTAATTGGAGCATTTGTATACCCTGGTGTTCCCCTGCTTATAAGGATAGTACCGTTTACCTGTGCCTTTATCCGAAGCCTGTTGCCGATGAATTCAGTATCTATCATCTCAGGCAGAAGGGCGATGCAGTCAATGGAGCTCTCCCTGCGGGTGCCGCTGAAGGTCTGGCTCCACCCCGGCACATCGACCGGAGCCATGAGTATACCGTTGACAACTGCGGGGGTAAGCTCTTCGTGCCTGTATAGGGAGACCAGGTGTTTACCTGTGGTATCGCCGGCAGCAAAGAGCGGGCCGCTGTAGCCTCGGTTATCCATGTTGAGTACTGTGTAAATCTGCTTCCCGCCGCCATTCCAGCTGTTGACATATACCCTGTCGGCCCCGCTGCTGATCAGCGGTGTCCAGCTGCCCCCGGCAAATGCGTCGCTGTTCCGCCGCAGCATATAGGTCGTCTGTGACAGGTACTGCAGATCTTTCTGAAACTCTTCACCCCTGCCGCCCGGCCTGAACATATTGAGTTCGGTACCGTAACCGTTGAAGAAAGCCACGGAAATCTCGCGGTGAAGGACATCCTCACCCACGTCGGCAACGCGGAAGATGGCGAAATCAGGCCTGATCAGCTTGTTCAGGTTCAGCTCGGGACTCAGGTAAAGGGCGTTATGCACCCTGGCGGCAACTATGCCTGGCATATCCTTTACAACGGGCATCCCCTCGGAATACATCACCACCCCTTTCCGGACTGTGTCAGCAGCTTCCTGAAGTTCTGAAGACGACCGGCCTTCGGTGTCAAGCACCACGCCGTCAGCTTCCGTTTCTGCAATAACCTGTGCCATTCCCCGCAGGTGATCTTCCTCCCTGGTGCTCTTATCCCATGGGTTGTATGCAATAAAAAACCTGCATCCTTCAGACCTTGCCTCCCTGGCGATGCGGCGCAGGCCGCCCGTTCCTCCAGGCAGGTCACGGTAAAGGTCCCACTGGTTCCTGTCGTCAAGCCCAAGACGGGGCCAGGTAGGCCAGATGCCGTATACATCCACATGCCCGAACAGGGCGTTGTACTGAGCCAGGTAACCGCTGATGCCTTCAGTTCCCGTGAAACGGTCGCGATACTCCCTGTCCCATGCCATCTGCAGGATCATCAGGTAACTTGTACGTATCCATTTCAGGTCATCCCTACGGTAAAGGGTATCGTCAAATCTGTCAAGGTCATATAGCCACCTCCCGGCAAACATCAGCCTGAGTCCCTCCTGCCATTCTCCCCTGTAAAGGTCGGAATAGATATGGTATGTGACTGAGGCCCCGGGGGGCAGGATTGTTTCATATCTTCTCAGTATTCCGCTGTCGGTCTTTATGCGGCGTGCTATCGAGGCTACCGAAAGACCGGTGTTCACACCGAAGGTGGTGAATCCCATCTCCCATGCATTGTCTGGCAGTATCACTCTCACAGGGCTCTTTCCCGGCAGGAAGAGGTTTGCCCGTGCCAGATCACGCGGACCTGCACCGGTGATATAGGCTTTGTTGTCCTTTTCGCCGAATGGCACAACATCTGAAATGGTAATTGTGTCATTCCAGTTGTTGCGCAAAACCAGCTCGGCAAGAAAGCCCGGCTGGTTTCCTCCCCTGGGGGTGTAGCCGGCCTCGGCACCGCCGGGATAGATCATCAGGAACCGGCTTCCGCTGAGTCCTGCCGGAACATCGTCCGACTCAAAGTAGGTGCCGTCAAGCCTGAAACTGAACAGAGGCCTGGGAGAAGCAAGCCTCATGTCAGTACTGTCATCCAGGATGAGAGATACTGCACTGGCGCCGTTGTCCCTGACTATTCCGAGGTTGATGAGTGACTGACCTGAGAGTGACAGGGTGACTGCCAAAAAAAAGAGAAAAAACCGAAACCTAAAGCTGCACATCGGAGTTTAAACTGATATAATTGGCTTCCCGACAATACGGGATTGCAATTTATGATATTGTATCTGAAAATAAAAGTGAAGATACAGTGGTTGAGTAATTTTAGAGATAATATTTAACCCCGGCTGTACGTTACAGATACAGCTGCTTTTTAGAAATTAGCTCAGAGAACCCTGATGAAAAAGGTTAACGGCAAGGCAATCACACTCATACTTCTGATTCTCTCAGCGATATTGCTGATGCCCGGCTGTGCATCCTCGAAAAAGAACACCTACAGGAACGTGAGGAAGAACTCCTACATCGACACGTCACAGCTAGGCAGGAACAAGTATTTCTTTTCCAAGCAGTATCAGAAGAAGCTGTACAGGTACAAAAAGAAATAGTCCTGGTTTATTCGTCGCAGTTTACTTCAAGGCCGTCCCAGGCAAGGGTCACGTTTACCGGCAGTTCACCGTTCACCTCGGCATGCTTGCCCATCTGGTGGCCTATATGGGTAATGTAGGCTTTCCTGGGTGACACCTCACGAACCAGGTCGAGAGCCTCACTGAGGCTGAAGTGAGAGATATGACGCTCCTTTCTGAGCGCATTGATAACCAGGTATTTGACACCAATAAGCTTTTCCTTTGTCTCCTCCGGGATGTAATTGGCATCGGTGATATAGGCCATGTCGCCCATCCTGAAGCCGTAGATCGGAAGCCGGTAGTGAAAAATCCGGAGCGGGATGACCGTATCTCCCTTTATTTTAAGGCTGTAATTGTCAATATTGTGAAGTTCCATTTTCGGGACGCCGGGGTAATGATTTTCAGAGAAGACGTAGGCATATTCCTTTCTGACAGCAGCCTGCACCCTCTCCTCGGCATATATATCAATTGCGGCCTGGCTCTTGTAGTTGAAGGCCCTCAGGTCATCCATGCCGGCGATATGATCCTTGTGTTCATGTGTCAGGAGGATGGCGTCAACCTTTTTCACACTGGCATTGAGCATCTGCTGCCTGAAGTCCGGCCCGGCATCAATGACAAAAGTGTTGGTGGCAGTCTCCACCAGCAGGGAGGCTCTGAGCCTTTTATCCCTGGAGTCAGTTGACATGCAGACAGCACATTCACAAGCTATTACCGGCACGCCCTGGGAAGTGCCCGTTCCGAGAAAGGTGATTTTCACAGTATCGTAATTCTCACTGCAAACATAACCCGAAAATGAGAGAAGTACAACATAAGTTGTCACTTTGGCAACTTTAGTCGCAGCCGGGCAGGATGCCTTCGGGGTACCAGGGGCTGTTACTTCTGAGGCAACCGCGGTGGATTTTGCGACTGCTGCCTTGGCGGATGCCCGGGCACCCAACCTCAGGGATTGTTTTTGCGGCATGTCCGAAAAAGGGTGAATTTATGTAAGTTTACAGTACAATTTTACAGGCAGATGAGCGGAACAGTATATATGATACCGGTTACACTTGGTGATTCCGGGCCTGACATTTCAATCCCCCGCGGGACGCTGGAGATCACCCTGTCACTGAGGCTGTTTGCGGTTGAAGACGTGCGAACAGCGCGGCGGTGGCTGAGGTTTATTGACAGGGATTTTCCGATTGACGGCACCCGTTTCTACCCTGTCGGGAAGCATTCTGATCCTGCAGGGCTGGAGGAGTTCTTCTCAATGGTGGAAGGGGGTTCAGATTCAGGAGTGATGAGCGAGGCAGGCATGCCGGGGCTCGCAGACCCCGGCAACATCGTTGCTTCCGAAGCACACCGCCGCGGCATCCGCGTGGCGCCGCTGACAGGGCCGTCATCAGTGATGCTGGCGCTGGTGGCATCAGGACTCAACGGCCAGTCGTTTGCCTTTAACGGTTATCTGCCGGTGGATACCCCCGGCCGGCGAAAGGCCGTCAAAGACCTGGAGAGGATGTCCGGCAGCGGCCAGACGCAGATATTCATGGAGACGCCCTTCAGGAACGGAAAGATGATTGAGGATATACTTTCAGTCTGCCAGTCATCAACAAGGCTTTGCATTGCCGCTGACATATCCCTCCCTTCTGAGTTCATCAGGACCATGACCGTGGCAGAGTGGCGCAGGCAGGTGCCGGTACTTGACAGGAGACCGGCAGTATTCCTCATGCTTTCGCAGGCAATAGGCAGTAGGCAATAGGCAGTAGTGTTGTTAATGATTCCCCGCAGGGGATTCAGCATTGCAGGACAATGCATTTCCACCCATACCCCTTTTCCCCGCTCCTGGTTCATGTATTGCACAACACTTCCGGCAGGTCAGCCATAATTCGATTATTTTTCTAAATTGTGTCCGTAAAAAAGAAAAATGATGATCAGGAAAACATTTCTTTCGGCTGCAATGATACTGATTGCAGCGATCGTGTCGGGTCAGAAGACTGACATGTCGCTTTTCAGCGGCATCAAACCAAGGAATATAGGGCCGGCAGGCATGAGCGGCAGGGTCACTGCATTTGCCGCCGATCCTCGCAATGAAAATGTATTTTACGTGGGTACAGCTTCCGGCGGGCTGTGGAAGACAGTAAATGCCGGTACAACATTTACCCCTCTCTTTGACAACGAGGCTGTAGCCTCAATCGGGGCAATTGCGATTGATCCCAGGCGGCCTGACATCATCTGGGCCGGCACTGGGGAAGGAAACCCGAGGAACAGCGTAACCGGGGGATACGGCATCTACAGAAGCCTTGACGGCGGACAGACCTGGAAGTGCATGGGCCTTGAGCTGACCAGGTACATCCACAGGATAATAATTGACCCCGTCAATCCTGACATCATCTATGCCGGTGCAATAGGCAATCCCTGGGCTCCTCACACGGAGAGAGGATTTTACAGGACAACTGACGGCGGCCTCACCTGGAACAGACTGCTCTTCACCAATGAGACTTCGGGCGTTGCTGACATGGTAATGGACCCTTCAAACCCGGGAAAGATTTTTGTGGCCATGTGGGATCACCAGCGCTGGCCATGGTTCTTCCGGTCCTCCCCTGCCGGATCAGGACTCTGGCTCACACGTGACGGAGGCGATACCTTTGAAAGACTGACCAGAGGATTGCCGGCGGAGACGGGGCGCATCGGGTTGGCCATAGCCCGCTCGAACCCTGAGTATGTCTATGCATACATAGAATCGAAACCTTCCGCCATCTACCGTTCAACTGACGGAGGGCTGACATGGGAAAAACGGGGTGAAAAAAACATCGGCAACAGGCCTTTCTACTATGCTGAGATTTATGTCGATCCTCAGAATGAGAACAGGATCTATTCCCTCTTTTCAGGAGTCAATGTAAGCGAGGATGGCGGCCTTACTTTTGACGGTCGCACAGCCGAATCTGTCCACCTCGACCATCACGCATGGTACATTGACCCCGTCAATCCTGACCGGATGCTCGACGGCAATGACGGCGGGATGGGGATAACCTATGACAGGGGTACCACCTGGCGGCATATTGAGAACCTGCCTGTGGGCCAGTTTTACCATATTAATACTGACAACGAAATTCCTTACAACATATACGGCGGGCTTCAGGACAACGGCTCATGGCGGGGACCTGCATATGCCTGGTACAACGGGCCGATAATCAATGAGATGTATGATTTTCTCAGCGGAGGCGATGGTTTTGACGCGATGCCGGTACCCGGTGACAGCCGTTACTGCTATGCCCAGTCGCAGGGCGGTTCCATAAGAAGGTTCGATGTTGTCACTGGCTGGAACAAGAGCATAAGGCCTGCACCCGAAGCAGGTGAGCGGCTTCGTTTCAACTGGAACTCCGCCCTGGCACAGGATCCCTTCGACGGTAACACAATCTATTTCGGAAGCCAGTTCGTGCATAAAAGCACTGACAGGGGCGACACCTGGACAAAGATTTCGCCCGACCTCACCACCAATGACCCGGAAAAGCAAAAGCAGGACCAGAGCGGGGGAATCACAGTTGATGCCACCGGCGCCGAGAACCACTGCACAATTATAACGGTCTCCCCCAGCCCGGTAAGGCAGGGAGTCATCTGGGCAGGAACGGATGACGGTATGATACAGGTAACCGAGGATGGAGGCAGGACCTGGAAAAACACCTCACAGAATATAAAGGGCATGCCGCGCAACGGGTGGGTTCCGCAGGTGACAGCTTCGGCTCACGAACCGGGAGAAGCCTTTGCGGTGGTTAATGACTACAGGCAGGGAGACAATGCTGCATACCTGTTCCGCACAAGGGACTATGGCAAGAGCTGGCAGCGGATCATTGACGACACCGATGTGTGGGGCTATGTGCTAAGTTTTGTGCAGGATCCGCTGGAACCCAGGCTGATGTTTGCCGGCACCGAGTACGGGCTGTATGTTTCATTTGATAACGGAGATACATGGAACAGGTGGACTAACGGCTACCCGACGGTTTCAACCTATGACATGGTTATCCAGCCACGGGAGCATGACCTGGTGATAAGCACTTTCGGCCGTGCCGTCTGGATACTTGATGATATAAGGCCCCTGAGGGCCCTGGCCTCATCCGGGAAAAAGCTCCTGGGCAGCGAGATGACAGTCTTTGATGCGCCGGACGCATACATTGCTTCAATGAAGAACCTGCCGGGCTACTACTTCTACGGTGACGCCATGTTCCGTGGCGTGAACAGGGAGCCCGGAGCCATGATCACCTTTTTTACCGCAGCGGACTCAGGCAAGGTATCGGCCGAGATAAAGGATGATGCAGGAAACACTGTTAAGACAACTGACATCAGTGCAGGGAAGGGATTCAACCGTTTCACCTGGCGGTTTGACCGCAATCCACTACCGCAGCTCGAATACCCGGCAGCCCGAGAACAGCAGCAGGATCCGCGGGCAAGGTATTTCAGGGGATTCGGAGGAACCGTCATCCCGGGCACCTATACGGTCACTCTCACCCGGGGCAACACCAGCTCTTCAGCCAGTGTAACCGTCAGGCCTGATCCCAGGATGGAGGCACCTGACGCCGAAGCACTGAAGAGGAATTATGAAAGGGCGAAAGCCTTCGGGGAACGGATCGCTTCACTTAATAAAAGGCTTAAAATCCTGGCTTCAGTCCGTGAAAGCCTTGCGAAGAGTGAGGGACTTATCAAAGAAGACCCCGGATTCGCAGAAGCCGTTTCGCCAGAGTATAATGCTGTCAGGGAGGATCTTGCGAAGATGGATGAGATTTTCGGAAGGAGACAGGAAGGACTGTCGTCAAGGATCAACGGTTACAGGTCGGTTCTTATGGCTGCAGGAGCCCTGACAGACCAGGAGGAGAAATCATTTTCAGATGCCGGTGCCGCCCTTGACGAGGCGGAGAAACTGATTGGTGACCTCCTTGAAGGGAGCTGGGCACGATACGTGACAAAGCTGAAGGGAATAAAAGTTGCAGGTGACGCTGTGATCCTGAATTAAAAAATGCGCCGGTTGACAGCCGGCGCATTTTCTTTATTTTTTGGTTTTTCTAACCAGTTCCACTACCTGCATCTCAAAAATAAGCGGGGTGTAACCGGGAATGATTGTATAATAATTACCGTAATAGTCATATGTCCCGAACCCCATTGACCCGTATGCAACCTTTGAAGGAAGGAGCACCTTTGACTTTTCGCCGAGTCTCATCTTAACAAGTGCAAGCGACCAGCCTTCGATAAGATAAGGGGTGCCAACCCTGAAACGGTAAGGCGTATCGGCTTCAATATTGCTGTCAAACTCTTTCCCGCTGAGGAAAGTGCCGGTGTACCTCACTCCAACTGAATCGCCTACCTGTATCAGGTCACCGGTTCCGGCAACCTCAGGAATGATGTAGATGCCGTTGCCGTCAGGACTGACGGTTATTTTGTTCGTCGATATGTAATCCTCTATAAGGCTTTTCTCTTCCTCCTCATATTTTTTGGCAGGATTGCAGGCCACGACCACCAATGCAAATATTGCCAGCACTGCAACATTGAATTTCTTTCCCATCGTTTTGTAGATTTCCACCTTTCCCCTCAAATTTCGTTCCAAACTAACTTATATCCTTAATTCTTATCCTGTAGATCAATATTGCCCTTCCAGGGATCTTCGCACCGTCACCGGTATGTCCGTACGCCAGGTAAGGGGGTACAATAAACAGGTAATCGCTCCCTTTCTGCATCAGCTGGAGCCCTTCAGTGACTCCGCTGCCGGCATCGGCATACCCTACCCTTATTGTTTCTGTCCCGCTGTAGCAGGGATCTCCGTTCAGCAGGGTGCATTCATAGTCGAAGCTTACGTTGTCACCTGTTTTGACAGTGGGTCCGGTACCGCTTCCGATGATGCTGTACCACAGGCCGGTGCTTGTCTCTGAAAAACTCCTTTCACTCCTGCTGATATAACCGGTTATTGCCCCCCGGTCCTGTGAGATCAGTGATTTGTTGATCTCAATTAGTTCAGCCTCGGTGCGAGGTGACGGGTTGCTCCTGCTGTCAGGCTTGTTCTGACATCCGGCGGCCATGACTGCCATTAATATCAGGGTGGCTGCTATTCTCATTTTCCCATCTCCTCTGCTGCCTCCTTCAGTTCCTTCCGGAACGAAGGCAGTGTATTCTCAAAGTGGTTTACAACCTCATGAATGGTCCCTTTCATCTCCCCGCCAGCAGCATTGCGGTGTCCCCCGCCGTTGAAGCACTTTCGCGAAAGCTCATTGGCGTTGAAGCTTCCCTTCGAGCGAAGCGACATCTTCACAAAACCGGTTCGCTCGATGAAGAGGACAGAAAGGACGATTCCGTTCATTGTCAGGAGCACATTGGCAAACCCTTCAGTATCACCCTTCACATGATGGAACCTGTCGAGATCCTCCTTTGTAAGCCAGATATATGCAGTATGGAGTTCGGGATGAACAACCATCCTGCTGTGCAGGGCGAAACCCTTCAGCCTGATCCTGTCAGGCGAAAAATTGCTGAATATATGGTCATATATCCTTTCCTTGTCAACCCCCATATCGAGGAGGTGACCTACGGTGCGCATCGTGTCACCGGTGTAGTATCCGTGCTCGAAGTTGCCAGTGTCAGTTATGATTCCGACATAAACCGCCGTTATGAAATCACTGTCATTGAACTCGCTCCCCTCCATCCCGTTAACAAGGAAATAAACCAGCTCGGAGGTTGAACTTCTGCTTACGTCAGAGATTACCAGGTCAGCAAACGCTGACGGGTCAGGGTGATGATCAATCATCACCTTTTTTGCGGTTGAACCGATAACCAGTTGCTCCGCCTTACCCATCCGGGATGTGGCATTGAAATCAACCATGATTATAAGATCAGCACTGTTGATAAGTTCTGTCCCGATTGCAGGGTTATGATGAAAATCGACAACCATGTCAACGTCCTTCATCCATAACAGGAACTTCTGCAGGGCGTTGGGAGAGATCATACCGGGTTCCTTTCCCCTGGAAATGATCCATCTTCTCATGGCCAGCATTGCCCCTATTGCATCACCGTCAGGATTGATATGGCATATGAGCAGAATATGATCGGCTTCTTCGATCAGCTTCTTTAATTCTTTTGTATATTTACCAAACTCTGGCACTTTCAAAGCCTTTTAAGGCCACAAAGGTAAGAAAAATAACAAGGTTAAAAAAAATCACGCTAACTAACCCCATTCTCATATAGTTATGAGCAACGAAATCACTTTTTCAATTATCAAGCCCGATGCACTTGCTGCGGGCAAAGCTGCCAAAATTCTTTGCCGGATAGCAGACGCCGGCTTCACACTTTCAGCACTGAAGATGCTTCACATGACCCGGGCCCAGGCTGAAGGATTTTATGCGGTACACCGCGACAGGCCGTTCTATCCCGGACTTGTTGAGTTTATGTCGTCCGGACCCGTAATTGTAATGGTGCTTAAGCATGAAGACGCTGTAGAGGAGTTCCGTCACCTGATAGGAACCACTGATCCTGCAAAGGCCGCTCCGGGAACCATACGCGCCGACTTCGGAACCGATGTCAGGACGAATGCAGTGCATGGCTCTGATTCACCTGAGAATGCCATCAAGGAAGCATCCTTCTTCTTTTCAAACATCGAGATATTCTGAAAAACAAAAATCAAAATTGCTTGTTCTGCTAAAAAATTGAAATGACAAATTCTTTTTCACCTGACTTTTCGGACAATAAAACCCTCGAGAAGTACTCTTCGGCCTATACCCTCTCCGATATGGAGATATTTATTTTCCCGGAGCTCTTTTACCCTCTGGTGCTGGCAAATATAATGTCACCGGTCATCTGGGAATGGCGTGACGACCCGTGGTTCAGGGACATGCACAGGAAAAATTTCATCAGCAGGGCAAACAGGATCAAGCAGTTTATTATTGACAACTATATCTTCAACCTCGACCTTGAGACCTGGGGTCTGACAACCAAGGAGACCGAGCTGGCACGGTTCGGCGATTTCTTTGATACGGAACTGCTGAAGCAGTCAAATGCCCTCTTCGGTTACGAGGGAGACAGGTATTATTTCAGCATTGACATCAGGCGTCACTTCGGCCTTGACAAGTACGAGTCATCCGCAATCCCTTACTGGAAGACAGAAACTGTGGAGGCAATGACTGCCTTCAGGTACAAGGAACACTATACAACCGGCGCCGGTGAATGCGTAAGCCTTGCAGCACTGTATGCCGCGGCTATGTTCATCGTCGGAGGAATACCCCTGGAAAAGATCTTTATGATGGCTACACCCCTCCACTCTCAGAACTTCATTGACGAGAAGGACGGCCTCCTGACGAACAACAGGAGGATCATGACGAAGAACATGTGGTTCAACGGCACCTCCCTCTCGGGAAAAGCCAGAAGGGCACTTGAAAATGAAAAGGTGACAATAGTTTCCCATATAACTGGCCATATCCACACTGTATATGACAGGGCAACAATCGACAGGGATGCCTACACAGCATTCTCCGGGAAGCTCAGAAACTTCGTAAAGTCGAACCTTACCCCTGCAATATTCATTAACTTCCTGAGGTTCAAATCAGAATATAAATGCCTCTTCCAGTATCACTACCTCCGCACCGGGACAAGCCACTACATAACACTCGAAAAGCTCTTCGAGTATGAGCACTCACTGAAAGCCAGCATGAATGAGGAGACACGTGACAAGCTTCTCGCAGAGGTTGACGCCGAGGAGTTCCAGTATGATCCTGTTCCAGGCAAGGTTATGCTGAATGATGTCGAAGAATTCCTTAAAAAACATAAAGACTCTGACCTGCAGGTGATTGAGAAGGAGTTCACGAAGAATTTCCCGACTGAACACACTGACTGTGTGAGCAGGATGTTTTCCGATCTTAAGGAATTCCTGGTCACCGAGCCGCGGCTCCCTTCTGCAGAAAGGGATTTTATGCCTGAGATTCACCCGGAGATATCTGTAACAGACAGTCGTGATGAAATCATCGGACAAATACGTGATCTGGCCGGCGTTTCAGAGATGGCGCTTCTCTCGCTGTATGCCTACAGGGACATGGCTTCAACCGACTGGAGGCCGTTTGTCAAGGCGGCTATTGAGAGGAACCCTGTATGCCATGCTGCCCTGGCAGGAAAAAGTGCTGAGGAGATTTACAGCATCATCAACGCCCTGACCAATGCCTCGATTTATGACTCCGGCAGGATGGCCCAGCCTGACGAGGTATGGAATTTCGGAAGGGGCGACGGTGCCGAGAAGGCGTTCCTGATGGCTGACGCCATAGTCCATAATGATCCGGGTGCGGAAGTGAATATAGTGCTTGCCGGTGAGGTAGTCACAATCTGGTACATCGGAAAGGAATTCAACTTCATCTCCTCCAAGGGCCACATCAGCAAGATAAGTATCATGGGTAATGACTACTCAGTTATCTGAGACGGCCGGGTTTACAGCACATTTTATGATCCTCCAGGCCTGGATCATCAGGCTGATCAGTGGAGAACGATATCCCGGATGACTTCCTCTCCCGCCCTGCTGTTTATTTGGCTCTTAAGGGCATCACGGAGCATCATCAGCTCGTTCCTGACAACGGAAGATGTCAGGTAAATGTGTAAAACACCGTCTTTTACGTAGGTCCTTTTGGTGCGGGCGGTGATTACCCTCCCTGCCACGCTTTCCCAGATATTGAGTACAGCAGCTTCCTTCAGTCCGGCAGCAAGCTTGTACTCATTGATCAGGTCGTTGAGAGCCTCTCCAAGGGTAATTGTCTTGTTTCTGCGCATGGCCTATTTCGCTCCGTTTGTGATCTCTTCCTCAATCCCTTTCTTCCCTATTCGGTAGAGCCGGAAATCGACCCCGGTGTTGTCAAGGATACGGTGGATCCGGTCCTGCTGGGTGTCAGTGATGAACACCTGACCGAACTCGCCTGATCCTGCCAGCCTGATAATCTCTTCCACACGGTTCTGATCGAACTTGTCGAATATATCGTCAAGGAGCAGCGCAGGTGCGAAGCCGATAATCCTGCTTATCAGGCCAAACTTGGCCAGCTTGAGCGCCACGATGAACGATTTCTGCTGTCCCTGGCTGGCATTGGTCCTGGCCGAATGGCCTTCGATCTCGAAAACAAGGTCATCGCGGTGAATCCCGGCCGTGGTATACTGAAGGGCAAAATCCCTCTCCCTTGAAACTGCCAGCTGTTGCAGGTAGTCGCCGGAGCTGAGGTGGGAACGGTACCTTATTGCAACTTTTTCGGCACCGCCGGATATCTTCTCGTAATAAGAGCGGAAAAGAGGGAGCATATTTTCGGTGAGGGAACGTCGCGAACGGTATATCACCTCCGCCTCCTGTGCCATCTGGTCATCATATATCTCAAGCAGTCCGGATGTATCCGCCACGCTGCCTCGCAGTATCCTGTTCCTCTGCATCAGCGCCTTGTTATAGCGCATGTGTGCTTCAAGATAAGCCGGGTCATACTGGCTTATTATCATGTTCAGGAACCGGCGGCGCTCCTCGCTGCCCCCGGTGATCAGGGTGCTGTCGGCCGGCGAGAGCATCACCACCGGGAATTTTCCCACGTGGTCAGACATCCGCTGATATTCCTTCCCGTTTATTTTGAACACTTTCTGCTTCGCCTTCTGGAAGGCGCAGAAGAGCTCGTCACTGTTCTCCTCCGTGACAAAAGTCCCCTTGATCATGAAGTAATCTTCCCCGTGCCTGATGGCCAGGGTGTCAGAGCTGTTGAAGAAGCTCTTGGTAAGGGAAAGGTAGTGAATGGCGTCGAGGATATTGGTCTTCCCGACACCGTTGTTACCGACAAAGCAGTTGAACCCGGGAGAAAATTCGAGTGAAACCTCTTCATAGTTCTTGAAATTGGTCAGTTCCAGCCTTGCCAGGTGCATCATCGTTCTAAGCTCTTGTGAGAGGCCCAAAGTTACGAAAAGAAAAAGGCGATGCAATCAGGCCGGGTAGAATGCATGCCACTTGCAGGAAGATCTGGCAACAACTGCCGGAGTAACGGAGGTGAGCGAGCTTTTTTTTACCCATTTGTTTT
Organism: uncultured Rikenella sp.; assembly: GCA_964621005.1. Taxonomy (GTDB): domain Bacteria; phylum Bacteroidota; class Bacteroidia; order Bacteroidales; family VadinHA17; genus SR-FBR-E99. The sequence continues at coordinate 12,763 of CAZUIF010000010.1, read as the reverse complement.
TAAATAATGCCAGAAATACTACTTTTGCGGAGTTATTTTTTGACCTGTAACAGAGAACATTGATATGAGCAAGAAAAAGGAGACCGCAAAAGGGATCGAGAACGTTGAACAGACACTGACAAAAACCGAACAGTTCCTTGAACAGAATTACAAGCCTCTTTTATACGTACTTGCCGGCGCTGTGGTGCTGGTGGGGATAGTGTGGCTTCTCAGGATGTACACAAGCAAGAAGAACGATGAGGCTCTCAGCCAGATGTTCATGGCAGAGCAGTACTTCGGACAGGACTCTCTCAGCCTGGCTCTCAACGGCGACGGGAACAATCTTGGCTTTATCGATATTGCAAAGGAATATAAGAGCACCAGGTCAGGCAAGCTTGCCAATTTCTATGCAGGCGCATGCCTGATGCACCTCGGCCAGTATGAGGAAGCAATCAGCTACCTGAATAAATACAAGCTTGACGACGAGGTCATCGCGCCGCAGGCAAAAGGGCTTATCGGTGATGCAAAAGTGGAGCTCGGCGACAATACGGCAGGCATCAAAAATTATATTGAGGCAGCAGACATGGCAGAAAATGCCTTCCTCACCCCCATTTACCTCGTGAAGGCAGGGATGCTCTACGAAATGGAAAGCAACTGGGCCGAAGCACTCAAGCTTTACGAACGGATCCAGGAAAAGTATCCCGAGAGCAACGAAGGCCGCAGTATTGACAAATACATTGCCAGGGTCAAACTGCACATCGACTGACAGGTGGCAACCCGCGATCTTTCAGATTATGATCCCTCACGCGTTCCCGATGCATCGGGGATGAGGTTTGGCATAGTGGTAGCCGACTGGAACAGTGAGGTCACCTATTCCCTTCTTGACGGTGCAGTGAAGACGCTTAAGCGTCACGGCGTGGCTGATGATGAAATTATTGTCAGGCATGTGCCGGGAACCTTCGAGATCACCCTCGGGGCACAGTGGATGGCTGAATATGAGGATCTTGACGGCGTGATATGCCTCGGTTGCGTGATCCAGGGTGAGACCCCCCACTTCACATACATCTGCAAGGGGGTGACCCAGGGTGTCACCCAGCTCAACCTTGAATATAACATCCCCTTCATCTTCGGTGTGCTTACAACACTTAACCTGCAGCAAGCGCTTGACAGGGCCGGCGGGAAACACGGCAACAAGGGGGATGAGGCAGCGGTTACTGCCATTAAGATGGCTGCCCTGCAGCGGCAGATGGAAAAATAAATTCTACCTCCTGCATAGTGTCCTGTACGGGCACGAGGTGCAGCGGCGGCGGAATTCCGTCATCCGGTAATCCTCTTCTTCTGAAAAAATCTTATTCAGCGTCAGGTTCAGATGATGCCTGTATTCATTCATAAACTTGCCCCACTCTGAAATATCACTGTCAGGCCCGTTCAGTCCTGTCACCGGCGCATACGGTGAGAACTCGTCGGATGTCAGCTGCTGTATCCAGTATATTGCCGGAAGCACAATCTTCCCGGGGTGGTTCTTCTCAATCAGTGTACAGTAGAGAAGCGCCTGCAGGAGGGCATCGTTATGCTTCTCCTTTTCCTCATCGAACAGCAGATCTGCGGTAAATCCTTCACGCTTTGGGGCGCCGGTCTTGTAGTCTACAACCCTCACAGCCCCGCCGGTCCGGTCTATCCGGTCTACCCTTCCTCCGAGGACTATACGTTCCTCTTTTCCGCTGCAGGCAACAGTATGTACTCCTGAAAAATCATCCTCGAGGTGAAGAAGGGTCAGATCAGGGTTGGTACCGTCATATTCAAGCAGTTCCCGGGCATACCGCTCGAGGACGTCAATTATTATCACTCCCCTTCCTGACATCAGGGTCTCCCTGTCCCACCTCATCTCGTCCATGGCGGCGGAAATGATTGTTTCCCTTATATTTTCACGTGATCCGGCCAGTGCGGCAATCTTACGTCCCGCATCACTTCCACCTGTCAGCGGTTCGTATAACCGGTGCAACGCCTCATGCATGATGTTGCCGAAACGGCGCTGGTCAATCTCCTTCTCCAGTACCTCTTCCTCCGGCATCCCGCAGACGTACCTGTAGTAAAAGCGCATGCGGCAGTTTATCCATGTGTTGACGGCACTGGGCGACAGGTACTTGCCCACGCTGTTTCCCTCGCGGTATGTTTCAAGAAGAACCCTGTTATGGGCAGCAGTCTTTGTGAGTGTCTCGGGTATCATTCCGCTCCGGCCGACACTGATATTAACCGTGCGGTGCCTGGGTGCAAACAGTGGACTGTAGCTCATCCTCACCAGGTAGCGGCTCATTTCACCGCTGTTAAGCCCCTGGGCGGTGGAGTTGTAAAGGAACCATCCCTTCTGCGGCTTTCGCAGCAGCCTGAAGAAATAGTATGACCAGATCGATTCATGCTCGTTTACTGTGGGCAGTCCGAAGGCACGCCTGATGTTATATGGAATGTAAGTAATGTCGTAGGATGAGCCCGGAAAGATCCCTTCATTGAGTGACAGGACGATTATGTTTTTAAACTCCAGGGCCCGTGTCTCGAGGACTCCCATTATCTGGATCCCGCGAAGCGGTTCACCGGAGAAGGGGACAATCATCTTCCGGAAGAGGCGGTCCAGCAATCTGAGGGCTGTGTCGGGCTTGAGATCAAGGCTGTATTTCCTTATGAGGTTTACCAGCCTGATGGTGCTGCTCATGGCCATCCTCAGGTACTCGCGGTCAGTGCTGAGCTTCAACCCCTCCTCTTCCGCGGCGAAGGTGGCTTCCTCGAGCCGTTCCATCACCGAGGCCAGATGCTCGGGTATCTGTGCACCACCCTCAGGCACTTCAAACAGGAAACCAGAACGGAACCTTTCAGTAAGCACGGATCCGCTCACCCTTATCATGTTTCCTTTTATTATCTCCCTGACAACCGCATCACCGTCGCTTCCGGCGAGCAGCCTGAAGTACTGGTGCCTGAGCAGGGCCAGCACGTCGTCACTGCGGAAGGAAAGGCTCCCGCTGCTTATCCTGGCTGAACGGATGAATGTCATCAGCTGCTTCAGGAACGAGTAAAGCGGTGTGAACCGGAACGGATGTCCCATAGTCACGTTCACCTCTGCCACCGACTCCGGCAATGAACCAAGGACAGGCATGAGCAGCTTCTCGTCAGCAAGGATCACGGCTGTGGATGTCAGGTCGTCACTGCCGGCTATGTCCTCATTTTCAAGCAGCTGTGCCACCATCGCAGCCTGTGCCGTATCAGAGGGGGTATCGATTATGTGCCATTCTCCGGCCGGCGGTTCATGCCTTCGGGGACGGGTTTCTTCCAGGGCGCTGCCGAAGATGCGCCTGTTCTCCCTGATGAAGAGTGATGCCTTGTGCTCCTGGTCATCCATGAAAAAGTGGTCATCATCCCAGTAGAAATCGGCAACACCCAGGCGTCTCAGGTGAAGGAAAATTGTCTTTTCACAGGTATTCAGGGCGTTGAGGCCTACAATATGCCATCTTCTTCCTTCAGGCACATTCAGTTTTCCGGCGAGCGCCATCTCTGCGACCTCGCGGCAGAGCATTCCGTCACCGGCCATACCTCGGGCCCTCATCGCCTCCCGGTATCCCTCATAGAGCGGACCGAGCTTCTGCCATACTGACCTGAACTTCGAGCGGGCTTCGCTGTTTGAGGAGGCTGGGTTGAAAGATTTCCAGAAACCGCGGATAACCTCAACCTGTTCATCAGTAAGGCTGCCAAACTTCTCATCTATCTCCTTCAGGTCGGAGATGTTGCTGTACAGCCTGGCTGCATCGGCCATATAGAGGTCGATGTCATTGAAGTCGCTTATGATCACCTCTCCCCACGGCCAGAAGTCGTCGAAGCTCATCTCCTCTCCGAACTGTTTCCTGAAGACGCTGTAAAGCTCGAATATCTGTGTTTCAGTATCTGCCGGCACAAGGTCAGTGAATGACCGGAAAAGGTCGCTGACTGTCATCATGGAAGGGGCCCACGAAGGTTTGTCGTTCAGCTTTGCCAGGGCGCGTGAAAGCCAGAGCCCTGCCCTTCGGCTGGGGAGCACCACCGTCTGCCTCTCCATCTCGCTGCCGTGAAGTTCACGGAGCCTCTGTGCCACTTTCTCCAGGAAATCCATTTTCAGTTTTTCTTGCAGAGCCTCCCCTGCCATGTATTCCGTTCCTCAAGCCGTTTTTCGAACAGTCTGAATATTTCGTTGCTTCTCATATGCCAGTCGCGCGGGTCAGCGAGCATGCGCGGGGGCGCTTCTCCGCTGATGCGGTCGATCATTATGCCGGGCGAGAGCCGCTCCGTGAAGGAGATCACCAGGTCAAGATACTCGTCAAGTGAATAAAGGTCGAACGCGCCGGGATTCTGCTCAAACTCACGGGCCATCGCAGTACCCCTCACCAGCTGCAGCTGCCTGATCTTGAGCGATGTAAGAGGCAATGATGATATGACCTCCGCACTGTCAGCGATGGCGCGGCGGCTCTCGCCCGGCAGCCCGAAGATGAGATGCGCCCCCGCGTTGAGCCCTCTTGCAGCTGTCTCCTCCAGGGCCTTTACTGCCGTGGCAAAATCATGCCCGCGGTTGATCCTGCGGAGAGTTTCATCATTTACCGACTCAATTCCGTACTCAATCATTATGAAATATTCGCGTGCCATCACGGCCAGGCGGTCAAGCAACTCTCCGGTTATGCAGTCGGGCCGGGTGCCGATGACAAGTCCGGCCACCGAGGGGTGGTTCAGCGCTTCATCATACAGGGCAGTCAGTCTCTCAATGCCTGCGTATGTATTTGTATATGCCTGGAAATATGCAATATACCTGTCTGCACGTCGGTATCTCCGGCGGTGGAAGGCTATCCCCTGTTCCACCTGTTCAGTAATGCTCTTTTCAGGGGTGCAGTAACCGGGGATAAACGCCTCGTTGTTGCAGTAGGTGCATCCGCCGTAACCAAGGGTTCCGTCGCGGTTGGGGCAGGTGAACCCGGCATTGATGCTCAGTTTCTGTACGCGGCCTCCGAACAGCCCTGTGAACCAGTCGGCATACGAGTTAAACCTCCTGGCCGTACCCCATTCATATGTTGTTTCTTTTTTCATACCTCCTCGATTATGTCCTTTTCCACGTACCAGAGCCACGATTTCACATCACTGTACCCCATCTGAAGGAGGAGCTGGCGGTAGTCGGCTGCCTGCTGCCTGTGGCGCGGCGACGGTTCACCGAACTTATAGTCTGCCACTGTTACAGTGCCGCCGCTGACCATCACCCTGTCGGGGCGGCGGGCGGCGCCCGTGGGGAGGATGATTGTGGCCTCGGTCATGACCGAGGCGCTGCCGTCGAACCAGGGGCGTACCCTCTCCGACGAGAGCATCGCGCGGAGGCGGGTTACGGCCGCGTCACGGCCGGTCACCGGCATCAGTCCTGCGGTGCAGGCATGATCAACGGCTGCCTCAATGTCATTTGTTGTCGTGACGCGGCTGAGAATCTCGTGCATCATTATGCCATAGGCTCTCCCGCCCGGTTCTGCAAGTTTGATCTCGTCACCGGGGAGGGCGCCGCCCGTCCTCAGCCTGAGAGTGCCCCTGGGCTCGCTGAGGGAGTACCGTGACATCTCCAGCCGGGGCTGACGCTCCTCACTCTCCACCGGTGGCAGGTCGCCGCACTCTATAATCCTGACGGTCTCCTCATCGCGCCTAATGAATTCACCAGGCAGCATGCCAAGAGCTTCATTGAGCAGGCTTCCTGCCCCTGCACCTGCCGAAGACTTCAGCGCAGCCTCCGGAGCCATCACAAAGAGAGCGTCAACGGCCCTGGTGAACGCCACGTAAAGCAGGTTGACCCCGTCAAGCCAGTCGGAGGCCTTCTCCATCTTCGCCTCCTCGGCGAACAGCGATTCCTCGAGGCGGCTGCTTATCTCCGGCAGCACCACGGGCATAATGTCAAACGGGGCAGGCACATCGGTCACCCAGAGCAGGGGCCTGCTGAAACCGGGCTTCGAAAACTCCCAGGCAGCAAAGGGAACAATCACCACCCTGCTCTGCAGCCCCTTGGCCTTGTGTACCGTCATCACCCTCATCGCCTCCTGACGGTTCGACTGGCTGAGGGTGCTCTTGCATCCCTCGCCGTCCCACCATTCCACGAAGGCCGAGATATCCGAGCTGTGCCGTCCTGACCACGTGAGCACCACATCCTGAAATGAGCTGATATAAGCTATGTTGGCGCTGTTCTCGCCAAGGCTGAAGAACCGGATCATCCCCTCTGTGGCACTGTACAGCGAAGAGTTCCTGAATGATTCCAGCTTCTCCTCCCACCCTTCGGGGAGGGGTGTCCTGCCCGGTTCCCCGGGGCCGTCACCGCTGTACACAAGACCTTCCTCCCTGCCGGTGGCAAGAACATAGGAACGGACTATCTGGCTCCTGTTGATTCGGCTCCCCGGGTCGGTCAGGTACCTGAGACACCCCATCATCAGCGTCACAGCAGGGTTGCGCTCCAGGAGAAGCGACTCGCCTGATGTTATCTCATAGTTATAACGTCCCCTCTGCCCGGACAAACATGAAGAACTGTGCTCAAGTATGCGGCTGATGATGCTCTTGCCCTCCTCGTTCGTCCTGCAGAGGAATAGTATGTCGTCAGCCCGGTACCCGTGGTCCTGTAACCGTTCAACAACTGAAGGCAGATCGCGCAGCACCTTCTCCTTCCAGCCCTCATCCTCGCTCTTACGGTAAAGTGTGACACTCACGAAGCCTCCCGGCCTCCTTTCAGTACCCTCCTGGACGGAGCCTTCGTAAACATCGCCGATCCTCAGCCCGTCATAAGCCAGCCGTTCATCACAGAATGCAGGGATTGAAGATGGGCTGAAAAGTGCGTTGTTGAACCTGATTATGTTTTCCCGGCTACGGTAGTTGGTGCTGAGATGGACAGTCCGCACCGTCTCTTCCCCGAACGCCTGTGCAGCCTCGGAGTGAATTATCCGCCAGTCGCTGTTCCTCCAGCGGTAAATCGACTGCTTGACGTCGCCCACAACGAGGTTGTCTTTCCCGCGGGCGAGTGTCTCGGAAATGAGCGGCCTGAAGTTGTTCCACTGTATCCGTGATGTATCCTGGAACTCGTCGATTATATAGTGGTCATATGCTGCACCGATCTTTTCATAGATGAACGGGGTGTCATCATCGGCTATCAGCTTGCTTATCAGCTCTCCTGAATCGGAAAGCAGGAACAGGTTCTGGTCGTGGGCCTGTTCTCTCACCCTCTCGCTGATTGCCCCAAGGATCCCGATGACGTGTATAGTTCGCACCTGTGCATGGGCAGAGAGATAAAGGGTGTAACGCCTTTCAAACATCTCAGAGATCTTCCTGACCACCTCTTCCAGTCCCCCGGCCAGTGCGGTTCCGAAGGAGCTCACTACATCAGGTTTTGTTCCCCCTGCATAATATTTTCCCTCCTCTGCTGCCTTTAGCCAGTAACTGTTTGGCCGGCGTATGTCGCCCTGCGCATACCGCCTCAGGCTCTCGCCAACCCCGCCCCTGCTTTTTGACAGAAAATCGTCAGGTGTGAGGCCGCATTCCGTGTATATCCTGACCCCCTCTGAGGCCAGTTTCTTAAGGTCAGACTCAAATCCTCTCCTGATTGCAAACACCCTTGATGCATACTCGGCCATAACTCCGTAGTCGCCAATCCTTCTGCGGTCGTCGGCGCTCAGCTGCCGGAAGTCCTCGCGGAAGACCTGCCCGGCCACCTCCATTATTTCCTTCCGGATATCCCATCCCTTGCTGTCATCCAGCCGCGAGGCAACATATGAAGAGATCCAGTCAAGAAGTTTGCTGTCAGAAGCCACACCTGCAAGCAGGCTGTCGACAGCATCTGAAAGTACAGCCTGATGTTCCAGTTCGATCTCGTAGCCTGCGGGGATGTCCATCTCCCTGGCGAAGGCTCTGATCACCCTCTGGAAGAATGAGTCAATCGTTCCGACCGTAAAGCGTGAGTAGTCCTGGAGGATATTGTTCAGCGCCAGCGGTGCGTTTCTGCGGACAGTTACCGCAGCAGCCTCCCTGTCAGGCCACAGGTCCGGGAAGAACCTGCAGAGGTAACCGGCAAAATCGCACCGTGCCTCTTCACCCTTTTCGTTCTCCAGGCCCAGTTCATGAAGCCTCCGGAGGATCCTTTCCTTCATCTCTGCCGCGGCAGAATTTGTAAAGGTTACGGCAAGTATGCGCCGGTAGGCACCCGGATCATGCAGGACACACGAGAGGTAGAATGCAGTGAGGGCATGAGTCTTACCTGACCCTGCCGATGCACTGTATTTCAATAACTTGCCTATCGGTTCCATATTCTGAAAAATAGTAAAAAAAGATTCATGAAACGGAGGGGCTCTCATGTAGTTATCAACATATTGAGTGAAAGAGCTACCTTTGCGGCGTGAAAAAAAAGGTAATCGTCGGGCTTTCAGGGGGTGTAGACTCCAGCGTCGCCGCATGGCTGCTCAAGGAACAGGGCTATGAGGTGGAAGGGATCTTCATGATCAACTGGCATGATAACCGCGGGTTGCTTAAGGGCGACTGTCCCTTTGACGAGGACATCACCTTTGCCGAGATGGTTGCCAGGAAGCTGAAGATAAAGCTGCGCACGGCAGACCTCAGCGAGGATTACCGGAAGCGGGTTGTGGACTACATGTTCAGCGAGTATGCCGCCGGCCGCACGCCCAATCCCGATGTGCTCTGCAACCGGGAGATCAAATTCGATTCATTTGCCCGTGAGGCGCTGAAGCACGGAGCTGATTTCATTGCAACCGGACACTACTGCCGTAATGAACAGGCTGAAACGGATGCCGGTCGCGTTAACCGTCTGCTTACAGGGGTTGACCGTAACAAGGACCAGAGTTATTTCCTCTGTCAGGTAAGCCAGAATCAACTTGACAATGTCCTTTTCCCGGTCGGGTCGCTTACAAAGCCGGAAGTACGTAAGATAGCAACCGACCTGGGGCTGGCAACGGCTGTCAGGAAGGATTCACAGGGGATATGCTTTGTCGGCAAGGTTGACCTGCCCGTATTCCTTCAGCAGCAGCTTGAGGCGAAGAAGGGAAGGGTGATATATGTGCCTGACGGCGAAAGCTTCAGAAGTTGGCCTGAGGGACTGCCTGGCGTCGGTGTCACTGACGGGGAACTGGCGGAGATGGTGAGGCCCCACACACTGAATCCCGGTGACGGTGTAACGGCAGGGGTGCACAGCGGTGCCCATTTCTTTACCGTGGGCCAGAGAAAGGGGCTTAAACTTGGAGGATACAGGGAACCTCTGTTTGTAATAGGCACTGACACGGTCAATAACATCATATACGTGGGTGAAGGGCAGACCCACGGCGGGCTTTACCGGAAGGGGCTGTTCATTAAGTCCGGCGAAGTGCACTGGATCAGGGAAGACCTGGCTATGAAGAGAGGTGAAAACCGTGATTTCCAGGTTCGCATCCGCTACAGGCAGCCGTTGCAGCAGGCGCGGGTCTATGCCCGCGATGAGGGCTATTATATAATCTTTGAAAATGCCCAGCGGGGCATCACTCCCGGGCAGTTCGCCGCATGGTACGAAGGGGAAGAGCTGCTCGGATCAGGGCCTATTAATGACTGAAATGCCATTTTTGGCAGAAAGGATTAGGTTTTCTCAACAATTTTTGGTATACATTTGCAGTTGTTATACGAAAAGGGACCAAAAAATCGAAAGAACATGAAAAAACTAATCCTTTCCTTGGCATTTGTTGCACTTGCATTTGGTTTGAATGCACAGGGCAATGTAATCAAAACCAACCCTCTCGGCCTGGCATTCGGCAACTTCAATGCCACATATGAAAGAGTGCTCGGGACAACCTCTTCCGTCCTTATAAGGGGACAGTACATGTACAAGATTCTCGGTGAAGAAGTAAATCTTATGGGATTTGGCCTTGGATACCGCTATTATTTCACCAATGCGAAGAAGCCTGTTCCGGGTGGATTCTACATCTGTCCGCAGGCTCAGTTTGCTTTCGGAAGCGTCACAGATGACAACGGCGACAAGTACAGTGCAAACTCAATGGGTTTCGGCGCTGAAATTGGCTACCAGTGGGTATGGGAAAGCGGATTCGTTCTCGATCTTGGCATAGGGCCAATGTATACAAACGTATCGGGTGACGGCGACAGTGAAGGTGTCAAGGGGATCCTTCCGAGCGCCACACTGGCTATCGGTTATGCCTTCTGAAAAAGGCCGGCATATAATATAACAGAAAAGGCGGAGAACATCCGCCTTTTCTGTTAGTCAGCAGTCGGCAGTACCAGTTGGAAGTTTGAGACTGCGACAAAGGAGCAGGATCAATCCCGTATCCGCCGGATGGCGGATCAGGGCGGCAGTAAGCAGAAGTGAAATTTCAATTCGCAGTTCGCAAATCCACCCTTGCCTGTTGACTGATGCCTTTCATGACAGCCTGTCACGGTAATCCTCATACCCGAACTCCCTTACAAGCCTGAACTTCTGATCTGCTGTCCAGATGCCAATATGGGGATGCGGAACACCGTTGAATGTGGTTGTCTTGACCATTGTGTAATGGATCATATCCCAGAAGATGATCCTGTCGCCAGGCTCCAGCTCACGGTGAAACGACCAGTCGCCCATGAAGTCCCCTGAAAGGCATGAGTTGCCTCCCATGCGATATGTGGGTTTGCCCGGTACGGGATCAAAGGCTCCCATGATAACGGGCTTGTACGGCATCTCCAGGCAGTCTGGCATATGTGCCGTGAATGAGACATCCAGAATGGCAGTTTTAATTCCGTCCCTTACAATAATATCTTCAACTGTGGCAACCAGTTCGCCGGTCTCCCAGGCAAACGCACTGCCCGGCTCAAGGATAATGTGAATATTGTGCTTTTCCCTGAACCGTTTCAGCAGGCCTATCAGGTGGTCGGTATCGTAATTCTTCCTGGTCATCAGGTGTCCGCCGCCCATATTGATCCATTTCAGCTTCGGCAGCAGATGCCCGAATTTTTCTTCAACTACTGCAAGTACCTTTTCAAGTGTGTATGAGTCTGACTCGAAAAGGACGTGGAAATGAAGCCCCTCCACCCCTTCCGGCAGGCCTCCCGAGAGTTCGTCAGCAGTCACGCCAAGGCGCGATCCGGGTGAACACGGGTTATAAATCCCGTGTGCTATCTCCGAATACTCCGGGTTGATGCGAAGGCCGGGGGAAATATGCCTTCCCTCCTGTTTCAGCACAGGAGAAAACTTCCTGTACTGGGCCAGTGAGTTGAATGTTATGTGTGAGCTGTAACGGAGGATTGTTCCGAACTCCTCCCTGCGGAATGCAGGGGCATATGTGTGTGCCGGAGCGCCCATCTCCTCGAAACAGAGCCTTGCCTCATGGATTGAGCTCGCTGCAGCCCCGGAGACATATTCACGCACGACAGGGAATACTGACCACATTGCAAATCCCTTGAATGCCAGGATGATTTCAGCGCCGGAGGCATCCGCAACATGCTTAATTATGCCCAGGTTCTTCCGGAGTCTCTCCTCGTCAATCACGTAGCACGGAGAGGGGATCCTGCTATAGTCGGTCATATCAGAGCTCAAGGTCTATGTCAAACTTCTCGTGCCACGGCAGGCCGAGGCGTGCCACTTCTGAAAGGAACGGATCGGGGTCAAACTGCTCCACGTTCCACACGCCGGGTTTCTTCCACAGGCCCTTCATGTACATCATTGCGCCTGTTGCAGCAGGCACACCGGTAGTATAGCTCACAGCCTGTGTTCCCGTCTCACGGTAAGCCTCCTCGTGGCTGCAGTTGTTCCATATATAGTAAGTACGCTCCTTACCCTGTTTGTCAAGTCCCTTTATCCGGCAGCCTATTGAGGTCCATCCCTTGTAGTTCTCGCCAAGTTCGCCCGGGTTGGGGAGCACCGCTTTGAGGAACTGTATCGGAATGATCTCCACACCGTTGTACATCACCGGGTCAATTCTCGCCATGCCGATGTTTTGTATTACCCTGAGGTGTGTAAGGTACTCCTGACCGAAAGTCATCCAGAACCTGGCCCGCTTAATTGTCGGGAAGTTCTTTACAAGTGACTCCAGTTCCTCGTGGTAGATGAGATACGACTCCTTCGGTCCGATGCCGGGGTATGTCAGGGGTTTGTGAATCTCATGGGGTTCGGTAAAAACCCACTGTCCGTTCTCCCAGTATTTGCCCTTCTGGGTCACCTCGCGGATATTGATCTCCGGGTTGAAGTTGGTGGCGAAGGGTTTGCCGTGGTCGCCGGCGTTGCAGTCAACTATGTCGAGGTAGTGAATTTCGCTGAAGTGATGTTTCGCGGCATGCGCCGTGTAGACGCCGGTTACGCCGGGATCGAAGCCGCAGCCAAGTATTGCGGTGAGGCCGGCTTCGCGGAAGCGCTCATGGTAAGCCCACTGCCAGGAGTATTCATATTTTGCCTCCTCGGGTGGCTCGTAGTTTGCGGTGTCAAGATAGGCGACGCCTGTGGCAAGGCATGCCTCCATTATATTAAGATCCTGGTAGGGAAGTGCGAGGTTGACGACCAGGTCAGGCCCAAAGGAACGGATAAGTCCGGTCATCTCGCCCACGTTGTCGGCATCGACCCGTGCTGTCTGCACCCTGTTGCCGCCAATCCTGGCAGCAATGGCGTCACATTTTGATTTAGTGCGGCTGGCAAGCATTATCTCACTGAAAACGTCAGTCATCTGTGCCATTTTTGTCACCGCAACGGTGCCGACGCCACCGGCGCCCACAACAAGTACCTTTCCCATCACGTTATATTTAGGTTCTGTGC
>CAZUIF010000009.1:0-140015 GCA_964621005.1 uncultured Rikenella sp. | reverse complement strand
ACTTCTGGGCAGCATGGTGCCCTCCCTGCCGCGAGGAAAATCCCAACCTGGTGAATCTCTATGATATGTACCACTGGAAGGGATTCGATATCTTCCAGGTCTCCCTTGACCTCAGGAAGGAAGAGTGGCTCGAGGCAATAAGGAATGACCGCCTGGGACGGTGGAAACATGTGAGTGACCTGCGCTACCGCGACTCGGAGGTGGTGAAGCGGTTCGGCCTGACAGAGATACCGGCAAGTTTCCTTATTGACCGCGAAGGAAGGGTCATTGCAACCAACCTCAGGGGTGATGACCTTGCGAAAAAGCTCGGTGAAGTGCTCACAGCACAGTAGCCAATGCTGATTTTTAGTTTATTTGTACCGGAAATACTTTAAACGAATGAAGAGATTTGTTCCCGTTCTCATGGCCGCACTGCTGCTGGCAGCCTGCAACAACGAAAATAAAGTCGTCATAAAAGGCACCTTCACTGAACCCCGGGAAGGGAAGGTATACCTTGACCAGTCGGAAGTTGACCGCGGTACCAGGGTTGACTCGGCAGATATCAGGAAGGGGAAATTCAAATTTGAAGCTGAGATTACCGGACCGGAATTCTACCAGGTGCGGTTCCCCGACAATGAGTTCGTCGGATTGCTGGCAATGCCGGGTGAAAAGATTTCGATAGAGTTCGGGAAAAGCCCGCTGGCTATGAATTACACTGTGCAGGGATCACCCGGCTCGGAAGACATACGGATGCTTGACCAGCACCTGCTTGTTACCAAGACAAGGCTTGACTCAGTAAGGAATATCTACTCAGCCCTCAGCAATGAGGAGATTGCCGTCCGCGGTCCGGAGCTTGAAAAGGCATTCGTCGATATTGTTGACAAGCAACGCATGTTCAACATCAAATTCGTCATCGAGAACATAAGCTCGATGTCAGCCATCCAGGCACTTTACCAGAGACTCGACGAGAATACCTACGTCCTCTATCAGCCGCGTGACCTTCAGTACCTGAAGATCGTTTCTGATTCGCTTTCGGTCAGGTACCCGGTTTCGCGGCATGTGCGCGCCCTTAAGGAGAACGTGACTTCAGAGCTTAACAGGATGTACATTGACCGCATGGCAAGCCTGGCATCAAAGCTGCCAGAAACCAATACCACGCCCGAGCTGCCCGATGTCAACGGTAAAATGACCAGTGTCTCCTCACTAAGGGGTAAATGGGTGCTGGTCTCATTCTGGAGCACCATATCGGCGGAATCGATGAATGAACTGCCGATGCTCAGGTCAATCTACAACGACTATCATAAAAAAGGGCTTGAGATTTACCAGGTTAGCCTTGACCCTGATCCGGAGAGGTGGAAGAACGTGGTCAGGTTTGAGGAGATTCCCTGGATCAGTGTCAGGGAGGCTGACCCACAGAATCCTGTTTATTCACGCGTGATGAATATCACAAGCCTTCCCTCCAACCTGCTCTATGATCCGCAGGGCAACATTGTCAACACCAACCTGACAGGCCGCAACCTGCTTATCAGGATGGACCAGATCTTCAACAAATAGCCGGGGCTTTGGAAGGCCTTAAGACATATTTTGCATCTGATTTTCACCTCGGGCTGGCTGCCGCGACCGATCCCCGCGAGCGGGAACAGAGGGTTACCGGCTGGCTTGACCGGGTATCTGCCGATGCTGCAGCAATATGGCTTCTTGGCGACGTGTTTGACTTCTGGTGGGAGTACAGGGAGGTGATACCCAAAGGATTCACAAGGTTCCTGGGCAGGATTTCGGCTCTCACTGACAGGGGCATTGAGGTGCATATGTTTACGGGTAACCACGATATGTGGATGAAGGATTATCTTGCACAGGAATGCGGAGTGACCGTACATTATGAACCGCTGGTGACAAGGATAGGCGACGAACTCTTTTACCTGGCACACGGAGAGGGACTGGGAAGCAGGAGCATCGGCGGCAGGCTGCTTTTCGCGGTCTTCCGCAGCCCCATATCCAGGTTCATCTTCTCGGCAATCCATCCGCGCTGGGGAGTGGCGATAGGGCATGCATGGTCAAGGCACAGCAGGCTTGCGAAACATGTCTCGCTTCCGTTCATGGGCGAAGAGAGGGAAGACCTTATAAGGCACACACGGAGCGTGGCGGCCGGCGGATGCACTGCAAAATATTTTATTTACGGCCACAGGCATCTGCCACTTACTTTTGATGAGGAGGGGAGGCGGATGATCATCCTCGGCGACTGGTTCAGCAGCAGGGAGAGCTATGCCGTATTTGACGGCAAGGAGCTGACACTTGTAAACATTGAATGAGAACGGCAGCAATTGGTAGTTGCTCCTGCAGGTTCAGGCGGACCGGAAAAAATCCTAACGATGATCTAACCCTGGGCCGGAGTTCTGAATCCCTTGGCCCTTACCCTTACCGTGACAGTATAATAGGCATATTCGTCGTTTACCTCGTCAAACCTGTAGGTCAGCCTGCTGCCTGACCGGCGGGCCATTTCAAGGAGGCCCATGTAGCCGGTGGAGATCTTCGACATGTCCTGCCCCATCAGCGCCACCTTCAGCAGCTTCTTCAGCCCATCCTCATCGTACCTGTTGACCATGTCAAGCTTCTGGGTGAGGTGATCTGTGTCACTCCGCCTGATAAGGTTGCCGGAAGTTATGATGAATGAGGCGGGTGTCTGCCTGATCATTGCAAGGGGAATGCCGTATTTCTTCTCTGCCTCAAAGCCCGGGCTGTGCTGGGCTACGTTCTGGAGCAGCTCGATGAGTGTTGCGAAGACTCGTTTGTGGAGGTTCTGCTCAAGCTCTGCCTCCCGCATTGTCGTCTCACTGAAGTTGAGCAACTCCTTGCTGATCGCGTGTGTGAGAGGACCTGCCCAGATGAAGAAGATGCTGTTCGACTTCATCATCCGTTCAAGCTGCATTATCCTTTTCCCGTCGAATGTTCCTTCCCCTTCGGTGGGCTCGCTCATCCCCTTTCCGCCGGAGTCGATTGTCTTGCTGAGGATGAAATATGAATATTTATCGTCAATGGGGAAGAAGTCATAATCGAGCTTGTTGCCTGTCTTTCGTGCCATCTCCATCAGCCCGAGGCCTGCCCCGCCCTTCCTGCCGATTGTGGAATCCTGGAGCATTGTCCTGTATACCTCCCTGATCTTGTCAGGATCAAGGCTGTTGATTTTCTTCAGGTTACGCCTGAGGCTGCTCACTTCGCCCTTTCTGAGGGCGTTTCCCGTGCTTACTGTATAGCCTTCACTTGTTTTGCTGTAAACAACGAGGGAGGTCATCTCATTGCTCCTGGTTACGCCGTGCCGGGTGATGTTCTGGAGGTTCTCGAGCACGAACATGAACAACCGTTTACGGCCCAGCATGCTGAAGTCTGAGAACTCCATCTCCCGTTCCAGGAGGGTCAGCAGGCTTACGGAGTTGTCTCCTGTAACCTCACCCCGGTAGGCGAACATCAGGTGTTCGTCTGAAAGCTTCTGCCTTAGTTTGTTAATAAGTTCCATACATTCCGACAAAAAAGAAGTACAATCAATCCCCGAAGCAAATTAAACAAAAAGAAATGTGTTTAACTACAGTTGTGGCAAATTTCAGCCTGCCCGGTTCCTGCGGGCTGCCGGAGACCAGGGTCTTGCTTCTTGCTGTGCTGTTCCGCTCACCCTGCCCAACCTTCCCGGTCAAGGTTCCGGTAGTTGATGGCCTCTGAGAGGTGATCAGGCTTTATCCTGTCAGAACCGTCCAGGTCTGCAATTGTCCTTGATAACTTGATTATTCTTTCATATGCCCTGGCGGAGAGTCCGCGCCTGTCCATTGCGGCCCTGAGGAGCCGTCCCCCGGCGTCGTCGAGATGGCAGTGCCGGCGTAACATGGCAGGGGTCATCTGTGCGTTTGAGTGGATGCCGTCACTGCCGGCAAACCGTTCGGACTGTATCTCCCGGGCATCCACCACCCGTTGCCGTATCACCGCCGAGTTTTCCGGCTGTGCCGTCAGTGCCAGTTTTTCATAATCAACGGGGACAACCTCGATGTGAATGTCAATGCGGTCAAGCAGCGGGCCCGATATGCGGCTCATGTACCTCTGAACCATTCCCGGTGCGCATGTGCACTCTCTGGAGGGGTGGTTATGAAACCCGCAGGGGCAGGGATTCATTGATGCTATCAGCATGAACGAGGCCGGGTAAATGCAGCTCATTCTTGCACGTGCGATTGTGATTACCCTGTCTTCGAGTGGCTGCCGCAACACCTCAAGTACGCTCCGTTTGAACTCAGGCAGTTCATCAAGGAAGAGTATGCCGTTATGTGCCAGGCTGATCTCACCGGGTTGGGGGACGGGCCCGCCGCCGACCAGGGATATGTCAGAGCTTGTATGGTGCGGGCTGCGGAAAGGCCTGCGTGTCATAAGGGGGATATGGCTGTCCGTCTTGCCGGCTACGGAATGGATCTTTGTTGTCTCAAGGGCCTCTGTCAGCGTCAGCGGTGGCAGGATGCCGGGAAGGCGGCGGGCCAGCATGGTCTTGCCGGAACCCGGAGGCCCTATCATTACCGCATTATGGTTGCCGGCCACTGCAACCTCCAGTGCGCGCTTGACATTCTCCTGTCCCTTTACGTCGGCAAAGTCGGTGTCATATATGTTTCCCTCGCGGCTGAAGAGTTCGGTTATACTGACGGTGACCGGTGCCGGGGTACTGTCACCGCGGAGGAAACCGAGCACCTCGGCAAGGCTGTTCACACCGTAGATATCCAGGCCGTCGACGACGGCAGCCTCCGGGGCGTTGGGAGCGGGGACAATCATGCCGCGGAAGCCGGCCTCCCTTGCCCTGAGAGCCATTGGCAGCACGCCCCGCACCGGCCTCACGGCACCGTCGAGCGAGAGCTCACCGGTGAGGAGCAGGCCCTCAAGCCTGCCACCGCTCACCATTTCAGATGCTACGAGGATCCCCACTGCCAGGGGAAGGTCATATGAGGAGCCCTCTTTACGTATGTCTGCCGGCGCCATGTTGATGATCACCTGTCTGCCGGGCCAGCGAAGCCCCACTGCACGGAGGGCCGACTCGATCCGCTGCTGACTCTCCTTCACTGCTGTATCGGGAAGACCGACAAGCATGTAACGTACACCGCGAGTTACATCGACTTCGATTGTAACCTGAACCGCCTCAATGCCCGATACGGCAGCGCTGAAGGTCTTGACCAGCATGACTCAGTCTTTACGTTGCACAATAGAAAAAGGAGGAAATGCAGCATAAATTTATGCAATCAGCATGAAAGATGCAACAGGAAAGGATCAATAATTGAGCTGACTGAATTGCAACACAGCCGGGTAATGAATCTTCGGTCCGGTGGAGGTTCATTGCCCGGAAGTGGAAAATGGAATCCAACTCCTTCAATCCTCCCCGAATATAAATACCTCCTCTATCGGTACGCCGAAAACGACGGCAATGTCATGAGCCAGTTTCAGTGATGGATTGTACTTGTTTTTCTCCAGGAATACAATCGTCTCCCTCCTCACATTCACCCTTTTCGCGAGGTCATCCTGCGTAAGGTCATATCTTGCCCTGTACTCCTTTATCCGGTTATTCATTTCTGATCCCCCTCAGCCTGTGAAAAATGAAGCAAAGCATGAAAATGACCGCCATTGACAGTATCCCTGCACCAAGAACCTCTTCTGTATCCATTGTCACCCGGTCTTTCAGCCACAGCATGAATACCCACATATACAGTGATAAGTAATAAGACCAGGCAGCCGTTTTCTGAACGATCCTTTTTGAAAGCTCATCTTCCTGGGGTTCGCCGCTGCGGACCGCTGAAAATCTCCTGACGGCAAACCAGATACCAAATCCTACCAGGACGATGATGATACCGAAGCTTACGATGTCATGGGCATTGACGGATTTCTCCATGCCAAAGAACCAGAAGGCCGTTGAAGCCAGCACTATGGCTGATACCAGTAAAGCAACAATTCCTCTTTTCATGATTACCTGTGTTAATTATTTCTAACACAAAGTTAGATATAAATAACATTAACTTCCAAATTTCAGACCGACTTTTTTATAAAATTTTTAAAAAATGCAGGTGCAGCTGTGAATCAATGTCTGTATGTTCCTGTTATTGTGGGCACTATGGGAGTCATGCCGGTTTTGTTCCCGGCTTGTGGAGAATCACATCCACAGGTGCGAGGGTTACCAGGCATCCCTTGGGGAGTGATTCCAGGTCAGGAGCGATCAGTTCATAGAATGCCTTTATCTTTTCTTCCGTATCGATCAGCTCAACCACCACCGGAAGTTTTTCAGTCAGTTCCCAGAACTTTGAGGTATGGATATGACTGCTGAGTCCGTAACCCATCATCCCCCTGTAAACGGTTGCCCCGGATATCCCGGCTTCCCTTGCGCGATATACCACTGCCTCATAAAGCAACTGTGAGCCGAGCCTGTCGGTTGAACTGGCAAAAACCTTTAAAACGGAATGTGATCTCTTTTCCATAATCACAGGAGATTGGTAGTTATATAGCCCAGGTAAACTGCAAGGAAACCGAGGAAAATGCTAAGTCCTGTATAAAGGAGCACAGCCAGCCCCTGGCCGTTGTGAATAAGCATGAGGTTTTCATTGGCGAAAGTCGAAAAGGTTGTGAATCCGCCGCAGAGTCCGACCATCATGAAAAGTCTCCATTCAGGGGTCAGGATCATGCTCTTTTCTGCAATTCCGGTCAGAAATCCGATAAGGAAACTCCCGGCCACGTTTACTGTAAGAGTACCTACCGGGATTGAGTGAAAGCTGACGGTCAGGTTAAGCTGCGAAACAAGGTAACGTGCTATACTGCCAAGGAATCCCCCGGTACCGATTATGAGCAGGTTTTTAATCATCTCTTAAAAATCTGCTGCAAATTTACACCAAATTATGGGGAGTTGCGACTGTTCAGTCCTCGAGATGACCGAATTTACCGTTCTCCACATCCTCAAATGCCTGGTAGATCTCCGTGCGGGTGTTCATCACGAAGGGGCCATGGGCAGCTATCGGCTCCCCGATCGGCTCCCCGCTGATGATCAGCACAATAGCATCCTCTTCGGCTTCCAGTGTAAACCGTTCACCGTCATTACGGAATAAAATGAAATTGTCTGTTGAAGCTTTTTCGGCATCGTTGACAATGATTTTGCCTTCAACCACCAGGGCCGCGGTATTGTAAGCCGACGGAAATTCAAAATCTGCCTTGCCCCCGGCATTGAGCCTTGCATTCATGAGTGCCATGGGAGTGAAGGTTGATGCAGGCCCCTTTACCTCACGGTATGATCCGGCTATTACTTCAATAATTCCCTGGTCGCCGTGAAGGATGTACTTACCCATCCGGTCATTTGTGACAGGCTGATATTTGGGAGGTGACATCTTGTCCTTTGCCGGGAGGTTTACCCATAGCTGTACCATGTGGAAGTCACCTCCTTTGCGCGCAAATTCCATCTCATGATACTCCTTGTGAAGAAGCCCTGAGGATGCAGTCATCCACTGTACATCGCCCTCTCCTATCACGCCGCTGTTTCCGAAGCTGTCATGATGGGCTATCCGGCCCTTGTAGGCAATGCTGACAGTCTCAAACCCGCGGTGGGGGTGAACACCTACACCCCTTGGTTTTTCAGTCGGGGAGAAATAGAATTTTGAATTGTAGTCGAGCAGGATGAAAGGATCCATCCTTGCCATTGTGAGCGGGTATACGCCCGGTATAAAGTTGTGCACCCTGAAGCCGTCACCTACAAAGTGTACCGGCGGCGGTGCTATTATCTTTTCTGCAGTCCGTGTTTTCATGATATTGGTCTTTAGTCAGGTAACAACATGCTGTAGGTTTTGTTCTGTGCCGTACCGGACGAACAGGGGCTTCTGATCAGCAAACCCAGGTAACCCGGGTTGGAAAGAATTTGAGGCAGCGACAAGTCCTCCCGGGGCGGAGCAGCCGGTGTCTGCAGCTGCAGTCTTCCTATTTCATGTAGCCGCTGACCGCTGCGGCATAATTGTCAGTGTACCCGTGATGACCGGTAAAGATATACTGTACACCGTCAAGGCCGGTAATATTGCTGACAGACTTCTTGGCCTTGCGGGCATTCTTGTTTATATACCTTGGGAATAGACCTATGACTCCGTTGTTCAGGCTGACAGCATCGCCGGTAAAAAGGTATATGTCATTTACAATATAACAGGTCAGCCCTGCAGTATGCCCCGGGGTCGGAACCGGCTTTATCCTGAGGTCACCAACGCGGACGGTATTGTTCCGGAGAAGAACGTATTCCACCGGTTCAATCCTGTTCCCGATCCATAGCATCCGTCCGGTCTCCCCGTTTATCATTTGCTCCTCATCCTCATGCATATAGACAGTTGCCCTTTTAAACAGGGACAGTCCGCCTGCATGATCACTGTCGCTGTGTGTCAGAAACACCGCTTTCACCCTGTCAGGGTCAATGCCCAGTTTCTTCAGTTCTCCCCTGATGCTCCCGGGTTTTATGCCTGCATCAATTGCTATGTATTCATTGCCGTCCTTTACCAGGTATATATTGACAAACCTGTCCCGCACCGCATAAACATCTTCTGTCAGGCTGCCTGTTTCGGCCGGGGTCATCTTCTTTTTGGCCGAAACCGAAACTGTGATGAAAACAATAATCAGGACAATCAGCACCACGGCTATACCCAGCAACCAGCGGAGTAGTTTTTTGAAGAAGCTTTTCATGACGTTAATTTTAAATGATAATCAATCCCGGGGAATCAAAGTTAAAATTTATAAGAAACAGTTGCAAATAAGAAATATATGGTTTACTTTTGACCGATTGGTTAATTCATTTGGTTAAACCGTAAAGTTAATTATCATGACCAGACCGGGCGCTTCAGACAACCAGACAAGGCAGAAGATTTTCAGGGCCGCTGCTGAGATTTTCGAGGAGAAGGGATATACAGGTGCCAGGATGCAGGAGATTGCTGACAGGGCAGGAATGAACAAAGCCCTGCTCCACTATTACTTCAGAAGCAAGGAGCAGCTTTTCATGGCAGTATTCCAGGTGCTAATTAAAAAGATGTTTGAAAAGATCTTCTCCATTTTTGAAGAGGAGATCTCCTTCAAGGAAAAACTGAGGAAGTTCCTTGACGAGCACATTGAGTTCATGATCAGAAACCCGAAGCTCCCGATCTTCCTTCTCAATGAACTCTCAAAGAATCAGGATCTCGCAGAAGGGCTGAAGGAGATGGTCAATTACCAGCAGCTTCGTGACCTGATATATACGAAACATGCGAAGGAACTCAAGGGTTACGGCATAAAGAAAAATGATATGCCTCAGCTGATGGTTACGGTTGTTTCATTCTCAATATTCCCGTTTGCTGCACGTGATATGATAAAGATTATGATTCCTGACCTGGGAGACAACAAGAAGTTCAATACCTATATGCGTGAAAGAAAGAGCTTTGCCTCGGACTTTTTAATGGCTGCATTAAAACATCACAAGAAATGAAAAGAGCGATAGCTGCCTTGATTCTACTGACAACAGCAACTGTGGTGCGGCCGCAGGAACGCATAACACTCTGGCAGTGCTATGATTCGGCTGCTACCGCCTCACCTCTTGCAGGTGAGAGGGATATATACGCCGGCATGACCATGTTGCGTGACCGTAACCTGGGGGCATCATGGTTCCCCACCCTTGATCTGGGAGGCACATTCAACTACCAGTCTGATGTCGTTGACATGTCTGAGCTGCTGGGTTCCGTGCCCCTGCCGCCGGGTTCGCTTCCAAGCATTCCGCATGAGCAGTACAGGGCCACCGTAGATATCAGCCAGGTGATATGGGACGGCGGCGTGACACGCAGCGCCCGTGAGGTTGAAAGGGTCATCAGTGAGCTTAATATGCAGCAGAATGAGGCCGACCTATACAAGTTGCGTGAGCAGGTCAACAATTATTTTTTCTCCATGTTACTTGTCCGCAGCCAGGCGGAGGTGACATCAGTTCTTATTTCAGAGCTTGACGCCAGGATTCTCGAGGTAACGTCAGGTGTTGAAAACGGTGCGGTAACCCCTGTCGCCCTTGATGTACTCAGGGCAGAGAAGATCAGGGCGGAACAGTCGGCAGCAGAGCTGGGAAGGAGGCACGATGCGCTGGCCAGGGCACTGGAGCAGATCACCGGGATGACCGGACTGAAATATGCTGCACTGGTTCTTCCGGATAACCCCGTTACAGGTACCGAAGCTATTGACAATCCTGACCTGCGGATGTTTGAAACCCGCAGCCGCCAGCTTGAGATGTCCAGGGATCTGCTGAAGAGCCAGCGTATGCCGAGGCTCTTCGGTTTTGCCCAGGCAGGTTACGGCAATCCACCCGGAAACAATTTCCTGTCTGATAAGGCAGACGTTTATTATTCCTTCGGTGCCGGATTGAAATGGAACATATGGGACTGGAACAAAAACAGCAACGACCGCAGGTCGCTTACTCTCCAACAGCATTTATTGGACATCAGAAAGAGTGCGGCAGAACAGGCCTTTCAGCGTCTCCTGACTATCAAGATGGCTGAGATTGAATCGTTGCGCGATGCATCCGCCCGTGATGAGGAGCTGATCGGTTTGCGGGGCAGAATAGCAGCGGCCGCTGCCTCGCAGCTCCGTAACGGTACCATCACTGCATCGCAGTATATGACGGAGCTGAACGCAGAGAAGCAGGCTGTCATTGCCGCGGCGGCCAGGAAGATAGGCATTGCCCGTGCGGAAACGGAATATCTATATATCACAGGATACAAAACACAGCAGTAACATGAAAAAGTTGATAATACCAGTACTTCTGCTCCTGGCCGCTGCCGGCTGCGGCCGCGGTGAGAGCGATGCCGATGCATGGGGCACCTTTGAGGCCGACGAGGTCATCATCTCGGCCGAGACCTCCGGCAGGATCATCACCATGGATGTGACGGAAGGTATGCCGGTGGCAGGCGGCGCCGTCATAGCCGTCACCGACACCACGATGCAGGTACTGCAGCGTGCCGAGCTTGACGCGGTGACGGCCCAGGCGCAGGCGCGCCTGGCAGGCATTGCGGCGCAGGACGCTGTCATACACCAGCAAATGGATAATCTCTCCGTGAATATTGAACGGACGCGCCGCATGCTCGCTGACGGCGCCGCCACCCGGAAACAGCTTGACGACCTCACGGGGCAGATGGAAGTACTCCTGCGGCAGTCAGAAGCCAACAACACCCAGCGCCGCCCGGTGGCTGCAGAACAGCAGGGAGTGGTTGCCAAACGGGCCATCCTTAATGAACAGATATCCCGCAGTACAGTCCGCGCACCCTTCGATGCCACCGTCATAGAAAAATATGCCTCGGCATATGAGTTCACAGCGGCTGGCAAACCGCTGGTCAAACTTGCTGATATGAAAACAATGAAACTGAAGGTATGGGTCAGCGGAGCACAACTGCCAAAGGTTAAAACAGGTGCAACATGCGCTGTCCGCATTGACCGCGGGGAAAAGGAATTTACAAACTTCACCGGCACCATCTCACACATCGCAGAGAAGGCCGAGTTCACCCCAAAAATCATCCAGACAAAGGAGGAGCGGGTGACACTTGTATATGCAGTGACAATTGAGGTGCCCAACGACGGATCAATCAAGTCAGGCATGCCGGGCGAGGCAATCTTCAACTGAGAAACAGGCTGGCTCGCAATTACTCTATAGTGAAATGAAAGCCATCGAGGCAAACAGCATAACACACAGGTACGGTACAGTCACTGCCGTGGACGACATATCATTCACGGTCAATGACGGTGAACTGTTCGGATTCATAGGTCCCGACGGCGCAGGCAAGACGACCCTGTTCCGCATCGCCGCCACGCTGATCATCCCGTCAGGTGGCAGGATGACCCTGTTCGGTCTCAATGTTGTAAGCGATTTCCGTGAGCTGCGCAATCACATCGGTTACATGCCGGGCCGCTTCAGTCTCTACCAGGATCTCACCGTGGAGGAGAACCTGCAATTCTATGCAACAATCTTCGGCACCACCATAAAGGAGAACTATCGCCTGATTGAACCCATCTACCGTCAGATAGAGCCGTTCAAAAAACGGCGTGCCGGCCAGCTGTCAGGCGGTATGAAACAGAAGCTGGCGCTGTCGTGCGCCCTGATTCACAAACCGCGCATCCTCATCCTCGACGAGCCAACAACAGGTGTTGACGCCGTCTCAAGAACAGAGTTCTGGGAGATGCTTGAAAGTCTGAAGAGGGAGGGGATCACGATAATAGTGTCCACGCCTTACATGGATGAGGCGCTCAGATGTGACCGCATAGCACTGATACAGCAGGGCAGACTGCTGGGCATAGACACCCCTGCCGCAATCAGGCAATCATACGGCAAGCAGCTCATGGCAATCAGCCACCCGGACAGGTACCGCCTGCTACTTGCCCTGCGTACCATGCAACAGGTAATCAGCCCGGAACCGTTTGGTGATTCAGTCCATTTTACCCTTCGCGAAGGCACAGCTCCGGAAGATGTGAAGCAATCGCTGGAGGCGGCCGGCATAAATGGAGCAATAATAACAGATGCCGTCCCGGGCATTGAGGATGTTTTTCTGGAACTGATGAAGAAGGAGAGATGATGGTCGGACGGTCGTGCAGTCATGCAGTCTTGCCGTTGTGCAGCCGGACGGTCGCACAGTCCCAATCTGGAGGCCCTGGAAAAATTTGAAAAGCTATATTGATGGAGAGGGAAAAAGTCATAGAGGTAAAGGATCTGGTGAAGAGGTTTGGCGCATTTACAGCCAATGACCGCCTGACCTTTGACGTGTACAGGGGTGAGATCTTCGGTTTCCTGGGCGCCAACGGAGCAGGGAAAACCACCGCCATGAGGATATTATGCGGTCTCTCTCGCCCCACCTCCGGCAGGGTCATGGTTGCCGGGATTGACGCATCACGCCGTCCGGAAGAGATAAAGAAACGGATAGGCTATATGTCACAGCGCTTCTCACTCTATGAAGACCTCACCGTAAGGGAAAACATTGAGCTCTACGGCGGCATCTACGGCATGAAAATGAAGGAAATCATCCCCCGCCGTGAAGCGCTCCTTGACCGTCTCAGTTTCAGCCAGTACGGTGACACCCTGATACGGGCGCTGCCTCTCGGCCTGAGACAGAAGCTGGCGTTCGCGGTAGCTGTATTCCATGATCCCGGGATTGTTTTCCTCGACGAGCCCACCAGCGGCGTGGACCCCGTCACCCGCCGCCAGTTCTGGGAGATGATATATGAGACAGCCTCACGCGGCATAACAGTCTTCGTCACAACACACTACATGGACGAAGCTGAATACTGTGACCGCATTACGATCATGAATGAAGGGCGCATAGTTGCCCTCGACACCCCTTCCGCCCTGCTCCGGCAGTATGGCACAGCATCCGTCGAAGAGCTTTTCGTAAAAATAGCCAGACCTCAAAAAAGTACAGTATGAAAAGGTTCATGGCATTCGTCCGCAAGGAGTTTCTCCATATATTCCGCGACTTCCGGACGCTGATTATCCTTTTCGGCCTGCCTGCAGCACAGATCCTGATCTTTGGATATGCAGTCCGTACCGACCTTAAAAATGCCGGTATAGCAGTGCTTGACAATGCCCGTGACGAGGTCTCGAAGGAGCTAACACAGAAGCTGGAAGCATCTGATTTCTTTTATATAGACAGGCAACTTTCCTCATATGATGAAATAGATGCCACGTTCAAAAGAGGGAAAATAAAAGCGGTTATTATCTTCCCTGAGCGGATGGCATCCACAATCGCCCGTGAGGGTAATGCCACCGTAAGCATCATCGCCGACGGCTCGGAGCCAAATACCGCCAGCCTGGTGACAGGGTATGTTTCGGGAATTTTAAATGATTATTCGTCATCACTGACTCAGGGCATCACCTCGGCAATGCCATTGATCAACCCCGAAGTGAGGATGTATTTTAACCCGAATCTTGAAAGCCACTTCATGTTTGTTCCTGGTGTCATAACGCTAATCCTCATACTGATATCCGCGCTGATGACATCGGTAACTATCGTTCGCGAGAAGGAGTTCGGCACCATGGAGGTGCTCCTGGTTTCGCCGCTGAAACCCTGGCAGATAATAGTCGGTAAGGTTACTCCATACTTTTTCCTTTCCCTGGTAAATGTGGTTGTGATTTTGCTGATGTCATGGCTGATCTTCGGACTTCCCGTAAAGGGAAGTGTAGCTCTTCTGATAGCTGAATGCATGCTCTATATCCTGCTGGGATTGTCATTCGGGATACTTGTATCGGCCTCGACCACCAAGATGGAGAACGCAATTTTCATCTCGGCATTTGCGCTTTTGCTCCCCTCCCTGCTCCTTTCGGGTTTTATTTTTCCCATCGAGAATATGCCAAAGATATATGACTATTTCAGCATGATCCTTCCCCCGAGGTGGTTTGTGGAAACAATCAGGGCGATAATGATCAAGGGGGCCGGATTCAGCTATGTATGGAAGGAGACCGCGATTCTGGCAGGTATGACGCTGATTCTTATAATTATCAGCTCCCGGAAATTCAAAACCAGGCTCGGGGAGGGAAAGGAATGACTGCGAAATTCAAAATAAAGCTCCGGGAGGGAAAGCAATGAGAAAGCTGCTGTTCCTTCTGCAGAAAGAGTTCCGGCAGATACGCCGGAATCCCTTCATGATCAGGGCAATCATTGGCGTTCCGGTAATTCAGATGCTGATCCTTATACCGGCGGTGACTTTTGAGGTAAAGCGCATCGACCTCGCCGTTATGGACAGTGACCGTTCGCAGGCATCGCGGGAGCTGGTTGCGAAGCTGACAGGATCATCATTCTTTGTAGTGACGGCTGCCCCGCAGAGCATCCCCGAGGCTGAGTCAATGCTCTTCTCAGGTGATGCTGACATGGTTCTTGTAATCCCCTCTGATTTCTCCCAAGGTCTGGCAGGGGTGACCCGCCCCCGTCTCCAGGTACTTGTTGATGCTGTGAATGCCACCAGTGCACAGTTGGGATGGAGTTACCTCGCCTCGGTGGTAAGAGACTTTAACCGTGATGTGATCATCAGCAGCGGGATGTCGCCGGCAGGTGCAGGCGGTATGGCTTCCGGCGGATCCGGAGCAATGACTGCAGGGGCAATACCGGGCCTCTCAGTCTCGCCACGTTACTGGTACAACCCGACGCTCAACTATAAGTACTTCATGCTTCCCGGCGTACTGGTAATTCTCATCACCGCCATAGGCCTGATGATGGCAGGCCTTAACCTGGTCAGGGAGAAGGAGATCGGCACCATAGAACAGATCAACGTGACCCCTGTAATGAAGTGGGAACTGATATCCTCAAAGGTGATCCCCTTCTTCGTCATCGGGCTCATCGACCTGGCGCTGGGACTGAGCATCGGGTGGCTCGCATTCAATATCCCCTTCGAGGGGAGCCTTCTTCTTTTCTTCGCCTGTGCGGCGATATTCCTCGTGGCAGTGCTGGGCCTTGCGCTCTTCTTCTCCACTATGGCTTCCACCCAGCAGCAGTTTCTGTTTGTAGCATTCTTTTTTGTCATGGTATTCATCCTGATGAGTGGCATCTTCACCCC
Organism: uncultured Rikenella sp.; assembly: GCA_964621005.1. Lineage (GTDB taxonomy): Bacteria > Bacteroidota > Bacteroidia > Bacteroidales > VadinHA17 > SR-FBR-E99. The sequence continues at coordinate 124,475 of CAZUIF010000009.1, read as the reverse complement.
CACCGAGAGCATGCCGCTATGGGCCCAACAGTTCAACTGGATCAACCCGGTGGCTTACCTGATGCGCATTAACCGGATGGTTATGCTGAAAGGATCAGGATTCCAGGAGATTGCCCGGGACATGGGGATACTTTCCATGCTTGCCATCGGATATCTTGCGTTGGCTATCCGCGCATACCGAAAGAGAGCATAAACGGCCTGGTTTTAATGGATTGCCCGTGCCGGGAGAAGCTGACTGACAGCACCCCTCGCGAAGCGGATTAACCTGCCGCCTCCGTCAGCTTCCGGATATCGAGCTTTTTCATCTTCAGCAGCTCCTCCATCACCCTTGGAGAGCGCGACATCAGGCTGTCAAGCACAGACGGTACTATCTGCCAGCTGACACCGTACCTGTCCTTCAGCCAGCCACACATACTCTCCTCCCCTCCGCCGGAAATAAGTTCCGACCAGTACCTGTCAATCTCCTCCTGGGTATCACACAGCACTGTCAGCGAGAGACCTTCAGTGAAGCCAAAAGCATGCGGCCCGGAACTGTCCATGAGCATCAGCAGGTAATCCCTGATCAGAAATTCACCGTGCTGAATATTACCGGCGACCTCACCTTCGGCACCGGTATACCTCATCATCCCACGAGGCTGCGAGCCCGGAAACACTGAGGTATAAAAACCGACAGCCTCCTCGGCTTTCCCGTTGTTCACACCGGTAAACATAAGTGTCGGAACCAGCTTCTGAATTATATGCTCCTCCTTACCTGTATAAAGCTGCCATGAGACACCGTACCTGTCCTCAACCCACCCGTATTTCAGGCTGAAGGGATATTCCCCCAGCTCCATGAGCGCATTTCCGTTTTCTATCAGCCCTGAATAGATCTTTTCCACTTCGCTCTGCGATGTGGTGAGATACATCAGCGAGATTGACGGATTTGGCCGGAACATGTCTCCGCCGTTAAGCAGCATGAGTCGCTGGCTGCTCATCTCAAGCATTACTACCACCGGATTTTCCGCCACTATCTTCGTGTCAGGAAAAACGGATACATAAAAATCCGCCATTTCGCGGGCATTGTTGTTACACCAGACTGAAGGATAAATTGAGTTGTTCATTTGCTTTTTCCTGATTTTGATGTGATTTCCACAAGTTTGTACTGAACCATCCTGCGGATAAGTTCATAGGGCAGCGGCCTGTCGAACGGGAACTGAACAGCACCTTTTGAAGATTTGTAGCCTGCCAGTTCTTTTTTGAAGGCAATGTTTGCACCGGGTGTGGCATAAAAGCCGATGTGGTTTTTGTGGGCGGCAAAATATACCAGGATCTTGCCATTGTATTTGAATGAAGGCATGGCATAACTGATATACTCTGAAGCTCCGGGAGCAGCATCCTGTATGGTTTCCCTTACTTTTTGCAGCAGCGGTTGCACCTCTGACGGCTGTAAGGAAATGTAATCGTCGATATTTGCGAAAGCTTTCGTGTTCATAGAACCGGTCAATTAATCATATAACATTTTATCCGGCATTTTGATCATTTCAACCGGTGCTTATGGCCAGGTAATTGAACACCGGCCTCCGAAGGTACACCCAAAAACTCTAACTTAGTTGCAAAACACCGCAAGGATGAAACAAGTTATAACCCTGCTGTTCCTTACCCTGCTGACGGGTGTTGCTGCAGGTCAGCCCTACCCTTTCAATGACACCCGCCTTGATGACGAGAAGCGGATTGACAATCTTATCTCACTGATGACCCTTGACGAGAAGATCAACTGCCTTTCAACCCGTATTTCTGTTCCCCGGCTGGGCATAAAGGGTTACAGGCTTGTTGAAGGCCTGCACGGACTTGCCCTGAGCGGACCCGCCAACTGGGCTGTCAGGGGCCGGGGGGCCTCACCTACAACAACATTCCCGCAGGCATACGGGCTGGCGCAGATGTGGGATCCGGACCTGCTGCGGAAGATAGCTTCCCAGGAGGCCGAAGAGGCCAGGTGGCTGACACAGAACCCGGAGTACGGCAGTGCGGGACTGATAGTCCTGGCGCCCAATGCCGACCTTGGCCGTGATGTCCGCTGGGGCCGTACCGAGGAGTGCTACGGTGAGGATCCCTTCCTTACCGCCCGACTGACAGTAGCTTATGTCAAAGGGCTTCAGGGTGACCACCCGAAATACTGGAAGACAGCATCACTGATGAAGCATTTCCTGGCCAACAGCAATGAAAACAACCGCGCAATCAACTCATCCGACTTCGACGAGAGGCTCTTCCGGGAATATTATTCCTATCCATTCTACAAGGGTGTTACCGAAGGCGGTTCAAGAGCCTTCATGACTGCCTACAACAGGTACAATGGCATCCCCTGCACTGTGCATCCTGTGCTGAAAGACGTTGCAGTGGCGGAATGGGGACAGAACGGGATCATCGCCACCGACGGCGGCGCCTACCGTCAGCTGGTTACAGCTCATAAATACTTCCCGGACCTGATGGCAGCGGCAAAAGGATGCCTTGATGCAGGAACTACAATGTTCCTTGATGACTATAAGGAGCCTCTCACCAACGCGGTAAAGGCCGGCCTGATTTCAGAGGCAGACATCGAACGGTCCATCCGGGGCACACTGAGGGTATTGCTGAAGCTGGGCCTCATGGATGCTGAAGGAAGCACCGAATCACCCTATGCCTGCATCGGTGTCACGGATACTGCCAAACCGTGGGAGAAGCCGGAAACCCGTGCCCTTGCGATGGAGGCCACCGCCAGGTCTGTCGTCCTTCTGAAAAATGATAACAATACCCTGCCACTGGATCCTGAAAAAATCAGGACCGTTGCGGTAATCGGTCCTTCTGCCGACCTTGTTGTCTCAGACTGGTACTCGGGCACACCGCCCTACCGCGTTTCAGCCCTGGACGGAATCAGGAATGCGGTTGGAGAAGGTGTGAAGGTTTTGTTTGCTGCTTCCAACAAGGCTGACTCCGCAGTTACAGCTGCAAGCCAGGCAGATGTGGCCATCGTTTGCGTGGGGAACCATCCGCTGGGCTACGGGCTTGGATGGGGAGAAAACCACGTTGCCAGCGACGGCCGCGAGGAGGTAGACCGCCAGGCCCTCTCGCTGGAACAGGAAGATCTTGTGAAGCTTGTCCATGCGGCAAACCCGAGGACGGTCCTTGTTATAGTATCCAGCTTCCCTTATACAGTAAACTGGTCAAAAGCAACCATACCTGCCATCCTCCATATCACCCAGTCGAGCCAGGAACTTGGCAACGGGCTGGCGGATGTAATCTTTGGTAAGGTTAGTCCCGCAGGCAGGCTGGTTCAGACGTGGCCGTCATCCATAACTGATCTGCCTCCGATTCTCGATTACAATATCCGCAACAACCGGACCTATATGTATTTCAAAGGTGAGCCCCTTTTCCCGTTTGGGCATGGCCTGACATACACCACATTTGATTATTCGGAACTGGCTACAGACAGGAAGACAGTCCGCAGCGGAGACACCCTGGAGGTCAGCCTTGCACTGAAGAACACCGGCAATTATGACAGTGATGAGGTTTTGCAGCTATATGTCAGCTTCCCGGATTCGAAGGTTGAAAGGCCGCTTTTAGCCCTGAAGGGATTCCGGAGGGTGCATGTCAGCCGGGGTCAGGTGCAAAAGGTTACAATACCCCTCGTTGCCGATGACCTCACGTACTGGGATACGGATCAGCATGCATTTGTCCTTGAAAAAGGCAGGGTAATCATCCGTGCCGGTGCCTCATCTGAAGATCTCAGGCTGACGACGGAGGTCACAGTGCGATGAAGGGAGCTTTTGGGCCATCGCATCGTAGTGCTCAGTTCGGGATATTTTGAGATCTACTGTGATTCGTTAGCTCATACCGCTTACTGCCCACTGGTACTGCCACACTAATGCCTTTTGCCTACTGCCTGACCCTTGCCGTTACCGGCCAGTGATCCGATATAAAAACACCTTCCTCAATCACCCGGTGTGTCTCATGTGACAGCACGGTCATCCCCTTTCGGACAAAGATGTAATCAATCCTCCCCTCTGACGGCTCATCCTTCCAGCCGTTAAAGGTATAGGAAGGACCTGCAGGCGGCGTCTCCGAGATCAGGTATGAATCCACTGCCAGGTCACCCTCCTTCATCTTTGTGATGGCCAGGCTTTCCGGCGTGGCGTTGAAATCGCCCGTGATAATAAACCGGTTATCACCTGCCAGTTCCCTGACCTTTTCAAGAAGGACCCCCGAGCTCATCACCCTCGCGGAGTCGCTGATATGGTCAAAATGGGTGTTGAAGAAGAGCAGTGTATCCTTCGCAGTTCTGTCATATAACTTTACCCATGTCGAAATGCGTGTCAGCGCAGCTCCCCATCCAACCGAGCCCGGCACCCCGGGTGTTGCCGAGAGCCAGAAGGTGCCGTCAGCCAGCCGCTCAAACCTCCCGAGCCGCCAGAACACCGGGCATGCTTCACCCTTCTGCAGACCGTCATCGCGACCGGCGGCCACGGAGCCGTATCCGGGGACCACGGAATGGAGATACTCGTACTGGTGCCAGAGAACCTCCTGCATACCCATCAGGTCAGGTATCTGCTCGTCAATGAAGGCAGCCACCTTTGCAGCCCGGCGAGGCCAGGCATTCGCCCCGTCATCAGGATTGTCAAATCTGATGTTAAGTGTCAGCACATCAATGGCCGGATCATCAGCCGTAACACATGAGGAGAAAAGAAATACAAAAACTGCTGCGACGATAAATGATCTAAGCATATCTTTGAAGTTTGTTTTTAATCAGGCTAAAGTTACTTTAAAATTTAAATTATGTCGAGGAAACGCAGCATTGAGGAGATCAATGAGAAAATCCGCAAAGGCAGGGCTGTTGTTCTTACAGCTGAGCAGGTGGCGGCCATGGGCCGCGAAGCCACGCCGGCCGAGGTCGCGGAGAAGGTTGATGTTGTCACCACAGGCACCTTCGGGCCGATGTGCTCATCGGGAATGTTCATCAACTTCGGTCATACCGAGCCGCCTATGCGCATGGAAAGGATCACCCTGAACAACGTTCCGGTTTTTGGTGGAATAGCTGCAGTGGATGCATACATTGGCGCAACCGAAACTGCCCTTCCTCACGACCAGTACGGAGGTGCCCATGTGATTGAGGAACTGATAGCAGGCAAGGATGTCCTGATGCAGGCAACAGCCAAGGGAACCGACTGCTACCCCCGTACCGAGGTTAAGACCCTGATCAATAAGGCCACAGTCAACGAGATGATCATGTTCAACCCCCGCAATGCCTACCAGAACTACAACGTAGCGGTGAACAGCACATCGAAAATGAGATTCACCTATATGGGTACCCTGTTGCCATCATTTGGCAACGCCACCTTCTCAACCTCCGGCGAGCTGAGCCCGCTGCTGAATGACCCTGAAATGAGAACCATCGGTATAGGCACCCGGATCTTCTTCGGCGGCACGACCGGTTATGTGGCATGGCACGGTACTCAGTTCAACACCGGTAAGCCGGTCAATGAACACGGCGTTCCAGTCGGCAACTCAGCCACACTTGCCCTCATCGGCGATGCAAAGGAGATGAGCACCCGTTTCATCAGGGCTGCATATTTTGAAAAATACGGTGTCTCAATGTTCGTAGGGGTTGGCATCCCAATCCCGGTTCTGGATGAAGATCTTGCCCGCCGTGTAATGGTACGGAACAGCCAGATAGAGACCAACATCATTGATTACGGCTCCCCGGGCCATGATGTGCTGGGACGGGCAAACTACAGGGATCTCTTCGCCGGTGAGATAACCCTTAACGGGAAGAAGATCCGTACCGCCCCTCTCTCCAGCATCAGGGTTGCACGCGAAATAGCTGAAACACTGCGCCGGGAAATTGCAGATGGGAGATTCGTGCTCACCGCCCCTGTGGAGGCATTCAGGAAGACATCCGGACTCAACAGCCTGGATATAAGACTTTAACATCTAAACGGAATCAACAGATGAAAAGCAGGAGATTTGTGCTGACCTTTCCGCCCGAAGCGACGGGTGAGCCTATAACATACAACCTCATCAGGAAATTCGACATAATGGTCAACATCGTAAAGGCTGACGTCTCGCCGGGCCAGGTGGGGCACCTCGTCATGGAGATGACGGCTCCCTCGAAGGTACTGAAAGAGGGGATGGAATACATGAAGCAGCAGAATGTGGAGTGTGTCCCAATTGACCGCACCATCACCTACCAGGAAGATCTGTGTGTTCACTGCGGCGCCTGTTCGGCAGTATGTTTTGCCGGTGCGCTGACGATGAACCGCACCACTGCCGAGCTGGTGTTTGAGCCTGAGAAATGCGTGGTCTGCGAACTCTGCCTCACGGCCTGCCCGCTGAAACTCTTCTCCATAGACCTTGGCTAAGAGCCCGGCATACCAGCCCCGCCTCTACCGTGAGGCCATGGGCAACAGCCGCTGGACGAGCTTCCGGAGCGCATTTCGCGAAACTGACCTGTGGGTTGCAATTGACCGGGAACACTACAGGAAGGAGGCAGAGCGGTTTACAATGGACCGGATACTCTTTTACCGGGGAATTCTTGAAGGGCACATCGCGTTGCACCCGGAGTTCAGGGACTCGCTGACACCGGTGGTGGCGCCGGGAGGGGTTCATCCCCTCATAAAAGCAATGAGCGGGGCAGCCCGTGCCGCAGGCACCGGGCCGATGAGCGCCGTGGCGGGAGCAATGGCGGAATATGTCTGTATGGACCTCCTGGAAAAATTCAGTGCTGATGAGTTAATCATAGAGAACGGCGGTGACATCTTCATGAAGCTGACAGCCCCGGCCACAGTGGCCGTTTATGCCGGCAACTCCCCCCTTTCCGAAAAGATTGCCCTGCAGCCGGGCCCGGCCGATACACCCCTCTCCCTGTGCTGCTCGTCGGGAACGGTCGGTCATTCCCTCAGCTACGGCGTGGCCGATGCCTGTATGATAGCCTGCCGCGACGGTTCACTGGCCGATGCCTATGCAACTGCATTCTGCAACGAGGTAAAAAACAAGGAAATGGCGGGGACGATTACTGAAAAAGCCCTTAAAACTTCTGGGGTACTGGCGGCGGTAATTATCAAAGATGACCGGGTCGGCATGGGCGGCACAATAGAAATCAAAATAGTGAGCGGTAATTAATAAACCTTCTGCCCTGAGGCTTTCATTTCCAGTCGTCGCGGCTGAATTTCTTCATTTTGATGAGCTTCCGGACAGTCCCGTCCTGGTATATTACCCTGAAATTCTTTCCCCTGATGAGAAGGCCCTGTTCAGGTATCTCCTGCTTCCTTTTTGGAATGTTGACATCAACAACCCGGCCGTCAAAAAAGTATTTTATTGAATCAACCTCAGTATGGCCGATTATAATTGCGTCACAGTCATAGAAATCAAGGCATTCGGCCAGTGATTCCCTGTCAATTATCTCCCAGTCCGGATCCTCGTCTGCCAGCCCCCTGTACCACAGGACACCCGTTCCGCCCAGGATAAGCTGCCTCAATTCCGCATCACCCGGATTTTCCTTATCGTTCATGTATCTCCAGACCAACCGGTTGATCGAGTCGAGGCCGACCTGCCTGCTTATGAACTCAGGTGAATAGCCCGCATGCACAAAAAGATAATTGTTGACCATAATGCCTGCCGGCTTCTGCCTCAGCCAGAACCCAAGGAGGCTGTTCCTGTCAAAGAGATCCCTGTAGCTGAGATCCAGGTTATCGCACAATGAATAGTAGTCGCCTGTAACATACCGCAGGTCATCGTTGAAGATCATAGGTTCATGGTTTCCAAGTACCATATGCACCATTCCGCCGCTCTTCCCGGCCTGTTTTTCCAGCCTGTAAATCATCCAGAGAGCTTCCATCACCTCACTGCCGCGATCAAAAATATCACCCATAAAAACGAGATGTCCGTTCCCCCATGTCCAGTTCCCCTCTTCATCCGTTATCCCGTTGTTCCTTAGCATATCAGCAGTTCTGGAATATTCCCCGTGCATATCACCAACAACAAAAATCTTTCCGCCTGTTTCAAAGGCAGTAACGGGTTCGCGGTTTGATCCGCCAATGCCGAGATCAGCTGCAGTAATATTCACACCGTTTATTGTAACGGGAGTATCTGACAGAATGATTGTGTCGCGCAATACCTGAGAAATACCGCTATTGCTGTCATGTGTCAGATAGTACACTTCTGCGCTCTCCTGGTCAATCAGCCTGACATGAGGCCCATCCTTCATGGTGGGGATATGCTTGGGGAAGGTTACAGCCCCTGAAGACTGGAGTATTTCCCTTACCTCTTTCCTGTTGTTCTTCCGGGCATAGTCAAGCGGTGTCCATCCTCTTTCATCCCTTGCATTGATATCAGCGCCACTGCTGAGAAGCCTTCTCATTAATGCAACATTACCCGTCCTGGCAGCTAAAAAAACGCTGTCATTTAAGGAATTGCTGCCCTGCCGTACCTCCCCGGCGGTGACTTCTTTGCCCTGCTGACCTTCTCCCGGAAGGGGTCTCGCAACCGGAAGTCCCTCCACGTAATTGAACTCAACATCCTGGTTCCCAACGCATAAAGGGCCGGAAGTATGGTTGCCACGGGTGTTGAACGGAATCGCCAGAGAAATTGAATAGCCGAGGAAGAAAGCGAGAAGGATATTAATAAGATTCATAGCTATCAATTGTTATTATAATTGATCAGTAAGTTGGTGATAATTATAAAAAGGCTGTTTGCAGTGATCACATGTCGGTCACACCTCAAGGTGACCAGGAGTCTTGATCAAGCCCCCAATCCCTGAATATATGATCTTTTACTCCGAAAAATTGACGGTCAATTTTCCTGCAAACAGCCTTTCATTCTGTCAGTTGATACTGGCAGAAACCCTAACGTGAATAACCCGGATTCTGTTCCATGTTATTATTTGCATCCATTTCATATCTCGGAATGGGCAATATGGCATGGAAATAATTCCTGTTATAGCTTTTAACTTCTTCAATAAGGCCTGACACATGCCAACCTCCGATCCTTGTTACCGTTTCATTGTTTCGCATTGCGTCAAACTGCCTGTGGCCTTCACCGACAAGTTCCTTCCGTCTTTCCTTTATTACCTGTTCAAGGGTCACGGTAGTTCCTTCTACGGTATTTGCGGGATTGGCCCGATTAACGATTGGGTCGAGGTATTCTATTGCCTTGTCGTTGTTTTCAAGCTTGACAGCACTCTCTGCTGCGTTCAGGTATGCCTCGGATATCCGTATGATAGGGATATTGGCATTACGGACATCAGTCTCTGGCCCGGTATATTTAAGCAGGTAAACAGGCCTGGTCTTGTTGTATGAACTGCTCGATGTCTCCAGTTTTGTAAGGCCGTGCCTTACATCAGCCGGATCTTCTCCCAGCAGGGTAAGAAATGCTTCAGTGAGGACAATATCATTATAACCGCTTCTGAGCATCAGGTAGGCAATCCCGTCATTACCTGCCCTGTCGCTTACTGTATTTACTACCTCGAACAGGACCTCAGGAGTAAACTTGCTTTTCCAGGCCCCGGTTGCTGAAGCATATTCGGTGTTTGTCCAGAGCCTGTAACCGTTTGCCCTTGCCCCTGCAATGGCCTCTTCAGCCTGTAGCAGCGAATTGGTGTTGTCCCCCTTGTAAAGATACACTCTGCTTAGAAGTGTCTTTGCCGCCCAACGGTTGATCTTACCGTCATTCTTGGCTTCCATAAGTAGCGGGATGGCGGTTGTAAGATCACTTATCACCTGGGTATAACATTCGCTGACAGTGCTTCTTTCGGGCATATAATCGGGTCCGACAGGTTCAGTAATGATACATGCTCCCAGCGATGCCCCGTTGTCTTTCAGGTAGGTGCTTCCGTAGACACGTGTCAGGTCAAATAGAGCAAGTGCCCTGAGGGCCAGGGCCTGACCTTTCAGATCGTTTTTCTTTGCCTCCTCGGAGGGAGTGACCTGAAGAGCATCTATCTGGGCAAGGATGTTGTTTGCATATCTAATTACCTTGTAAGGCATGGCCCAGAGTGAAGTATAGACGTTGTCAGTATTACTTATCATCATATAGAACTGGGAGCTTCTTTTGTTGGTCCCGGTTGCCTGCATGTCATCGCCGGTCACATCAGCATAATACTGCATCCTTGCTCCGTAGTATTCATAGCTTTGCAAGGTTGAGTAAATACCGTTCACAGCATAATCGGCATCCACCAGGTTCTTGATGGCTTCAAGTGAAATAACCTCAGTGGTTGGCTTAAGATCAATCCAGTCTTCGCTGCATGAAGCGAGGAAGAGAGGGAAAAGAATCAGAAAGTATAATGTCTTTTTCATTTTATTCATTTTTAGAATGTAAGATCTAATCCAAATGTCAGGGTCTTCATCGGAGGAGTCTGCCATCCCATTACACCGTCATTCCCGACTTCCGGATCATACATTTTCCACTTTGCCACGGTCCAGATGTTGCTTGCCGAGGCAAAAATCCTGGCACGCTCAATCTTTGCATAATCTGTGTACTTTGATGGTACTGTAATCCCCAGGCTTATATTCTTCAGCCTCAGATGGTCGGTGCTGTGTATCCGCCTCGAATTTGAATAACCGTCAGCAAGGTCCCATTTGTTGTTGGCAATATAGATACCGTACCTCGATTCGTCTCCGGGTTTCCTCCACCTGTCGCGGTAGTAGATGGGTATATTTGCATCAAGTCCGTTTGTGGTTCCTTCCTTGTCAAGCTTGCCTGCTGCTGAGTCATAAGAGTAACCTCCGAGTGAATATGTAAACGTAAACCCAAGATCAACAAAGTGAATCCTGAAATTATTTACAAGCCCTCCGAGTACCTTGGGGTAAGGACTCTGAAGCGGGATTGCATTTGCAGTATTGAGATCCTTGGTTTTCTCCTTGACATAATTGCCGTTTGCATCAACGGTGTTTGTATAGAACCATGTCATACCGTCTGCTGGGTCAACTCCGGCAAACTCGCGAAGATAGAAGGTATGGTAAGGCATTCCCACCATCCTGATCTGTGTGCCGCTGATGATTGATGTCTGAATTCCGTCGAGGACCAGAATCTCATTTTTGTTGTGTGAAATGTTGAAATTGGTCGTCCAGCTGAAGTTCTTATTTGAAATATTGCTTGACATAAGTTCAAATTCAAATCCGCGGTTCCTCATCTCGCCAATGTTGCTGAGGATGGAGCTGAATCCGGTTGTCAGTGAGGTCGGCTCATTCATGAGCAGATCCTTTGTGAGCCTGTTGTAAAGTTCCAGTGAGAACCTTACGATATTCTTCACATTGACATCAATCCCGAAGTTTGCATTGTAATTGGTTTCCCATTTCAGGTTGTTGTTGAAGAACTGGGTCTCTATAATACCTGGCTGACTGTTATAATCCTGCCCGTAGCTTGACAACCCCATGTATTCATAGTAACCAGATGGCAGGGTACCGTTTACGCCATATGAGGCCCTGAGCTTGACCTCGGGGAAGAGGGTGGTTAATCCTGAGAAGAAGGATTCCTCTGAAACTTTCCATGCAGCAGATAATGACCAGAAGTTACCCCAGCGGCTTTCGGTGGCAAGCCTTGAGCTTCCGTCTCTCCTGAAGCTGAAGCCTGCGTAGTATTTCTTGTTGTAGTCATAATTGAACCTCGAAACATACGATATCATTCTGTACCCTCTTTCATAACCTTCAACATACCTTGAAACAGAGAAGTTATCAAGTTCAACCATGTTCCAGTTTGCAAGATTCTCTTTTGAAGCATAGATGTTATCCTTGGAGTAGTCAGTTGTTTCATATGCAATAAGGCCGTCGAAGTTGTGGACCTTGCCAAAGGTTTTAACATACTGAAGGCTGTTTGACCATACGGTGCTTCTGACATCGTCAAAAGACTTGTAAATTGTACCAAGGTTCGGGGGATAAGAAGTAAGCGGATGGGTGAACTGATCACCTTTGACCATGTTGAAATCATAGCTTACGGTTGACCTGAATTCAAGATTGTCAATAATCTTATACCCTGCATAAATAGTATTGAAAGCCCTGGTGATGTTCTCAATCTGGTAATTGAGATCCGCATATGCTTTCGGGTTTCTTCCCGTTCCGTTACGGGGGAAATCGAAGGCATAGCTGCCGTCAGGAAGGAACGGAACATCCCTCGGGGTTACGGTATTGAATACCGAATAAAACGGGCTCAGATAGGCGGTTCCTTCGGTGTTGGTGCTTTGCCGTACGTTGGAGAAGAGCAGGTTGGCGCCAACTGACAGCCTTTTTGAAGCTTCATAACTGACATTGAACCGGCCTGACACCCGTTTCAGGAAACCCATCACTGAAACACCCTTCTGGTCAGTGTAACCGAGCGAGGAGAAGTACTTTATCTTGTCAGTCCCGCCTGCAACAGAAACTTCGTGGCTTGAATAACTTCCTTTCCTGAAGAGGATTGATTTCCAGTCAGTCCATTCCCCGGTCCAGGGCATTGCAGCATACTCATCAATGTTTGCATCCGCATGGGCAATGCTCTGTGCCTCATCCATTCCCAGGTAATATTTGCCTTCATTGACAAGTCCCTCATAAATAGTCTCACGCCTCTCGTCGCCATCCATGAATGGTCTGTATTCAACCGCAAAATCAGAGAACCCGAACTCAGTTTTCAGGCTGACCTTAGCGTCACCTGAAGAACCCTTTTTGGTTGTGATGATGATGACCCCGTTTGCAGCCCTCGATCCGTAGAGCGAGGCAGCGGCTGCATCCTTGATAATTGAGATGCTTTCAATATCCGAGGGATTCATTGTTGCAAGGATATCGAGACCAGAGCTTGTTCCAAGGGTTGAAACGTTACCTGAGATGATGGGTACCCCGTCCACAACATACAGGGGGTCATTGGAAGCATTGAATGAACCTGTTCCCCTGATCCTGATCTGGGTGGCTGCACCCGGCTGCCCTGACGTGCTTGTAAACTGAACCCCTGCGGTGGATCCCTGGAGCAGCTGACCGAGGTTGGTCACCGGCACATCTGCCAGGTTATCCATTTTAATGATGCTTGCAGAACCTGCATAGGCTTCCTTCTTCAGTGAACCGTATCCTGTAACAATAACTTCCTCAAGGTTAAAGTTGTCCTCCTGAAGCGTTATCTCCAGCGCACCCTGACCTGAAGAAACCGGGATCTCCTTTGGCTTCATCCCCATGAATGAAACTACAATAACAGAGTTTTGCCCTGAAACAGAAAGGGAGAAATGACCATCCTGGTCTGTTATTGTTGCATTCAGAGTTCCCTTTTCCACTACAGCAGCTCCGGGAAGCGGAAGATTATCTGACTGAGAGAGCACAGTTCCGGTGACAATGATCTTTTGCTGACTGATTGCTTCCGGAAACAGTTCATCGTCTGGCATTGAGCCGGCCCCGGCGGCAAATATTACACCCGGTACCAGCCACAAAATCAGCACTAATGAAGCAAGCAGGGCCCTGCGGCCCGATACATACAGGATATTTCGTGTGCAAATATCCCGAAATCCGATAGTTTTCTTCATTGTGATTTGTTTTAGGTTAAGTTTTTCCCCTGCCCCCTGAACAGTGCCGGGACAGCAACTCAATATTATTTACAAACCACCTTAAAAAGAAAAATCGTGTGAATACAAAAACGATAGGTATTCTTTGACAAATAGATACAATTTAGATACAAGACCTGGCAAAAACCTGTATGCCAGCGTTTTGGCAACGCATGAAATTATTGATTTTTTTACAGCTGACTCAGGAATGAGCTGAGGTTTTCCCCGGTATTTGCTATCCCGAGTTTCTTCCTGAGCCTTGTCCTTGCAACAGTAAGTGAATGGGAAGACTGATGAGTAATGTTTGAAATATCCTTGGTCGACAGGTTTAGCTTCAGGAATGCGCACAGCCGCCTCTCGTTGGGTGAGAGGTCAGGGAAACGGCTTACAAGTGTATTGAAGAACTCCGGGTGGACTTTAAGAAATATGTACTCAAATTCTTCCCAGGTCTGGATGTTTGAACTGAATTTAAGATCCTTCAGAATATCCTTGATTGTGTTTCTTGTACCTCCCGGATCGGCCAGTGCCTTGGTCAGGCGCCGGGAGATATCACTGATCAGCTGATTTTTTTCTGCCAGGTATAACGCTTTGCTGAACAACTCCTTATCCTTGAATGTCACCTCATTCTTCAATTGCTGCCTTTCAAGATTCAGTGCCTTTTCATGAAGCCCCTTCTGTTTCAGTTTAGTGCTTTGCAGCCGGAAGAAAAGGAACAATGTCAGCACACTGAATACAAGTGTACCGTAGATGACAGTCCTGATAATCTTTTGCCTCTGCTCCAGTAGCTGATGTTCCTGCTTTTCCTTTTCATAAGCCGACTCCATTTCAACCTGTTCGATCCTTCTCAGGGTTTCCTGGTTTAGCAGGCTGTCCCTGAGATTCACAAAAGCCCTGTAATATGATAGCGATGTCCTGTAATCGCCCCTGCCTTCATACAGGTCACTGAGGCTTTTCAGGGTGCTCTTTGTTGTCTCGAGAATGCCCAGACTGCGTGACTGTGCAAGTGCCTGCACGTAATAACCGTTTGACCTGTCATAATCCCCGGCCTTCAGATAATAGTCGCCCAGCGCCTCCAGGGAGGTTGCCATCCCCTTCCTGTCATTCATCTGCTGAACGAGGGTGTGGCGCTTGGTAATATATTTCATTGCCGAGTCCATCATTCCAAGCTCAAGGTAAGCCACCCCTATATTACCGTAGTTAATAGAGGCTTCAGTCTCAATCCCCTCCGCCAGGTTTATTGCAAGACTCTTCCTGTAGTATTCCAGAGCCTGTTCAACATCACGCATCAGGAGGTAGACTATCCCGATATTGTTGTAGGCGTTGGCCATTCCGCTGCGGCTGCCCTGTTCTTCGTTGAGGCCCAGGCCGTTAAAATAGTAGTGCAGCGACTTGTCATAATCCCCCTTGTACTTGTAGACACTGCCAAGGACCCTGTATATATATGCTATACCGGTTTTGTTGTTGAGCTTTTCATATATCCTCAGGCTGGCATGGCAATGTTCAAGTGCCTTGTCATAGTTTCCAAGCGTCTTGCATACAGAACCTGCCAGGGAGTGGAGGTTGGCGATGTCCGCTTCCCTGTCCAGTTCAATATAGATATCAAGTGCCTGGAGATAAAAGTTAAGTGCGTCAGAAAAGCTGTCAGAATCTTCACTCAGCTGACCTTTTATTGTCAGGGCATCAGCCATGCCTCTCCTGTCATCTGCCCCAATGGCAAGGTTCATGGCCTTTTCTGCCATTTCAGCAGCCCTGTACCTGTCTGTGCCTCTCAACTCGGCAGCAATCAGGTTATAAGTCCTGATTTTCTCTCCGGTTGCCATTGGCTCGCTGGTAGCCAGCATCAGTGAATCAAGGAGTCCGGTCTGGGCATAAACAGATCCTGTTCCGTATGCAATCAACAGAACAAAACTTAATAAAGCCGATATAGTCAGCCTGTTCCCCACAGGAGTTGAATATAATAATTTTTGAAACCCCGTAACAGTTAAACTGGATATTTCGGTCAGATCTTCGGCGGATAGCCGGTCACATCCCTGATCTGCTCATAAAGCGGCTGGAGATGACGGTACATCTTTGAATATACTTTCTCATAGAGCTCACGGTAGATCTCCACGGTGCGTGGATCAGGCTCATACCTGTCACCTCTCCTGGTCATCGCGGCCACAGCCGACGGGAAATCACTGTAATACTCCATCCCCACCGCGGCATTTATTGCTGCACCCAGGGCCGATGTCTCATACGTATGAGGCCTGCATGTCTCCATATTGAAAATATCGGCTGTGATCTGCATTGCCTGTTTGCTTTGCGATCCTCCGCCTGAAACAATCACGGTTTTTACCGGAATCTTGGTTCTCCTGACTGTCCGGTTAAGTCCTTCCTTCAGTGAATAGGTGAGCCCTTCAAGTATGGCGCGGTATACGTGGGCACGGGTATGAACATCGCCAAACCCTATTATTGCACCTTTAGCCTCTGTTCCGGGCACCTTCACCCCGGGCGACCAGTATGGCTGCAGCACCAGGCCCATCGACCCTGCCGGCACTTCGTCAACCATCGCATCAAAGAAGGTCTCGGGATGCCTGCCTGTCTGCTCGGCCATCTGTATCTCCTTAAGGCCAAACTCCTTCTTGAACCAGCTGATCATCCAGTAACCCCGGTAAATCTGCACCTCGGTGTTGTAGCAGTCGGGAATGGCACTCGGATAAGATGGGAAGAAGGGAATTACTTCGTGGTATGTACTGTGGGTGGTCTGGACCGTGGCTGTAGTGCCATAACTCAGACAGGCCACATCCGGGGTGATCACCCCGGATCCTAAAACCTCGCTTGCCTTGTCAGCGGCAGCTGCAATCAAAGGCAGTCCTTCCGGGATTCCCGAAAGCCCAGAAGCTTCACGGCTGATAGTCCCCAGGATTTCAGATGGCTTGACAAGGTCAGGCAGCTTTCCCCTTTCAATGGGAAACATCTTGTAATTCATGTGGTTCCTGTCGGTCCACTGCTGCTTCTTATAGTCAAACGGGAGATATGCCACGGTACACCCTACTGAATCCCTGTACTCACCTGTCAGTACCCAAGTCAGGTAGCCCGAGAGAAGGAGGTACTTACTGGTTTTCTCCCATATTTCCGGGGTGTTCTGCATCAGCCAGTTGCACTCACCGTTCTTGACAGCAAAGTGTACGGCCTCCCTCATGTTTACCACCCGGAGTGCCAGGTCCATTAACCTGCCGGGGTATTTGCCAACTGCACTCAGACGCTGGTCGAGCCAGGAGATTGCTGGGCGGAGCGACTTCCCCTCTGAATCAAGGTTGATGAGCGTTGACCGCTGCGTGGTAAGTGTCACGGCTTTGATCCGCTCTTTATCGTATGTCGTCTCACTGAACAGCTTCCTCAGTGATTCGAACATCCTGTCCCTGAAATATTCGGGATACTGTTCTGCCCACCCCGGCGAAACTGAAAAGTAGGGTTCAATCCCGGTCTTTGCCAGCTGGAGAACGTTACCCTGCAGGTCAATCAGTACTGAGCGGACCGACTGTGTGCCGAAGTCTATTGACAGGATGAGGTCGTCGGATGATTTCATGGTCAGGTATTAAAGTCAGTTACTGCAATCCCAGCGTTCCGCCGGGATTCATTATGTTGCCGGGATCGAGGTGTTTTTTAACCGCCCTCAGCAGCTCCATGGAGCTCTTCCCCAGGTGCCCTTCCATCCATGGGGCGAGCACCCTCCCCACACCGTGATGATGCGAGATTGAGCCTCCGTGCGCAAGGATCGTCTCCACCAGCCCCCTGTGAAATGCTGCAAAATCCTGTCTCTCATTCCCTTTCTCCATGGGACTGAGGAAAGTGAAATAGAGGTTGGCGCCGTTCTCGTAAACATGTGAAATGTGAATCATCAGGAACGCCTTTGGCCTCCCGGCCACATACTCATGTGCCGCCTTCCATACTTTAAGAAGGTTTCCCCATGTAACCGCCGTCTCGAGGGTGTCTGTCATTATCCCCAGGTCCATCAGCGGGTCACGCATGTATGCACTGGAATATCTCTGCTCCAGCCATTTCCTTACGGGTGATCTTCCGATATACATCCCCTTACCTGCCCGTGCGTTCCTTTTTATCTTCCCCAGAACGAAACAGGCATAGTCCTTATCCCCTTCCACTGTCACGAACATCAGGCACCTGCTCCCCGGTTTGAACCCCAGCGTCTGCAGGGCCCTGTCGGCCACGGTGCCGTCAAATCCGCCTGTGCGGAAAGCAATGTCAGTCTCATCAGGATCAGAGATCCGGAAGAGATGAGGCTTACCGCACTCTGACTGTATGATCATGCGCATTGCTTCAACAGCTGCTTCGAAAGACCTGAATATGAATGCGGCGGATGCTGTGTTTTCAGGGGCATAGTTGAATATATGCAGGGTTGCCTCAGTTATAACCCCGAGTGTTCCCTCTGCACCTGCGAATACCCTGAAGAGATCCCATCCCTGCGCAGTCCGGGGGTAGTCCTTTGTTTCGATGACTCCTGCCGGCGTCACAGCCTTGAGGGATACCAGCATATCCTCAATCTTGCCATAGCCCGTGGAAGCCTGTCCTGCCCCACGTGCCGAGATCCAGCCACCCACGGTGGAATATTCAAACGACTGCGGGAAATGGCCGCAGCTGTAACCCTGCCTGTTGAGCTCCTCCTCCAGCGACGGGCCATACATGCCCGCCTGAACCGTAACTGTCTTGTTAACTTTATTTATGGTGAGTATCCTGTTCAGATGTTTGGTCAGATCAAGGGCAATGCCTCCCCGCGGTGCACGGACGGCACCAGTCACCGATGAGAGTCCCCCGGCAGGCACCACAGCAATCCCCTCTGCCGAACAATACTCAACTATCCGCACCACCTCTTCATGGCTTCGAGGGGCAACAACAGCATCCGGCGGGTCAGGCACCACACCAAGCCTAAGCTCAAGAAGCTCCCCGTAAAACTTGCCGCATGAGAAACTTGCCCGGGAAAGGTCATCTGTAAGGAGGTTCTCACTCCCGCAGATGCTGATTAAAAACTCAATCTGCTCAGGTTTGAGCATAGAGGGCTTTCCGAGCCTGACAGTCTCAGTCCCGGGAAGATGTCTCTGCCCGAAATCCTCATCAGTCAGTCCGAACTTTTCCTTTATCACGTCGGCCATGTGGCGGCTGACTGTCTCTTCCCGCTTATCGCCCCATTTGAGTATGTGACGGTAACTGTTTTCGTGCTCCATCCTGTTAATGTAAATCGTAAACCTTCATCAGAGATGAAATCTCTTCCTCCTTCCTCTTTTCGCTCCACCCCATCATTCCGGCAGCAAGTGAGGCAATTTTTTCAATCACCGTTTTCCCGGGATTACCCAGTGTGCCGATGCCGGTCCTCCGAAGCATTATATCTCTGAGGGTCTTTGCACTCTCGTACTGGATAGCATAGACCACTTCGGCCAGTATTTCCCCGTCATGACTGACCACCTCGGCAAACCTGGGATTACTGCGTGCAATTCGGAAGACTACCTGGCTCTCAGTGCCATAGTTCCTGCTTACATACTCCACCGTGTTCCGGCTGAATTCCCTGTAGTTGAGGTGTTGCCTGATCATGAACTGTTTCATGTCACGGATCTCACAGCCGGAGAGATACAGGTTGTCGGAAACCGGGTCGGACAGAGTACGGTCGAGCTTGGCCGAGATAAGCTTCAGCACCTCGCGCGCAAGGCTGCGGCTGGTCGTATACTTGCCTCCCTCCACTGTAATCATCCCCTCAATGCCGTCAAACGCATTGTCATACACCTCATATTTCCTGGAAGTTTCATACGAGCCTTTTGTCTCGTCATCCACAAGCGGACGAAGGCCTCCGTAGGCATGAACAATATCCTCCCGGGAGATCTTCCTGCCATAATTGGTATTGACATTATTGATTATCTCGTCAATGCTCTCCATCGATACCCTGTATTCATCAGGGTCACCCATGAACTCCTTGTCGGTAGTACCGATCAGCGAGTGGTCGCGCCACGGCATTATCATCATATGGCCGCCGTCAGCCTTCTGAATGGATACCACATGTTGGCCGGCAATCTTCTTCGTAATGATATGGATTCCTTCCGACCGCTTGACGCGATGGGTAAGCTGATCTGATCCCGCGGCCATCCCCAGGATCTTGTCGGCCCATGTGCCGCCGCAGTTGACTATCAGTCCGGCATGGACCTCCCTGGTCTTATCAGTGAACATATCGCGGACATGCACACCTGTGATCTTCTTCCCTTCTCCATAGATGAACCCTTCCACGGGCGTATAGTTTGAGACGCAGGCACCGTACTCAGCGGCAGACTTGATGAATGCAAGTGTAAGCCGTTCCGGGAAAATGCTCTGGTAATCAAAGAAGTAGAAGGCATTCCGGAGGTCTTCCATCTTCAGGTTTGGCTCCACCCTGATTGTCTTCCTGTGATTGATGAGCCTGTGGTTCTGCAGTTTCTTGCTCCTGTCCCATGTATCTTTCTTGTCATAGGAGAGCATGTCATACAGATACATTCCGATGAGCATTTTCCAGATGTTGCCTCTCCACCGCTTGTACATGGGCATTATGAACGGCAGCGGGTAGACAAAGTTCGGGGCTATGTTGCCGAGGATCCTCCGCTCGCGGAGCGATTCGCGCACAAGCTTCAGTTCGCCGTTGGCGAGATAGCGCAGTCCCCCGTGGATAAGCTTGGATGTGGCCGCGGAGGTGGCGCCGCCGTAGTCCTTCTTCTCAAACAGGGCGACCGAGAGGCCGCGTGCGGCAGCTATATATGCCACTGCGGCCCCGGTAATGCCTCCGCCTATGATTACCAGGTCAAACTTATCAGGGCCTCTTTCTTCAATATACCTTTTAAGCATCATTCATCTCCCGTTTTAAATGACGCTGTAAGTTAGCCGAAAAAGCCGACAATAATTATGAGTATAATCAATTCCTGACCGGCAGAAAAAAGGTTTCCCCGCTGCGAGTCGTCGCACAGCAGGGAAACGGACCGGTATTTACCTGACTAAAGCATGGCGGCTTCGCTCTGCGAAACCTATGACCTGAACAGCTTGTATTTTGCAGACACAATCATGAGCGCGGCAAGAAGTACGAAGAGACCGATGTTCCCGACAAGGAATGCATAGTCCTTCATGGCCAGCAGGAAGAAGATAAATACATAGAGGCCGGTCAGCAACCCGCTGATCAGCAGCGTCATCCATCCTTTTTCAAGGAGCGACCTGAAGAAGAAGGTCAGCAGGCCGATAGTTGCCGCGGCCGAGATGAGATATGCCGGGTTAAAGCCGATATGCTCGCTCAGTGCCGTCAGCAGCGAGAAGAACATGATAAGCGCAAGCGCAACAAGAAGATAGTAGAAGATGTGAATGCGCTGTGTTGACCGCAGTTCAATTATTATCAGCACCAGGAAGGTGAGAGCAATGAACAGCAGTCCGTACTTGGCGCTGCGCTCAGCCTTGGTGTAATGATCAGCCTCCAGGATCAGGTCAACACCGAAAGCATCATCAGACGGGGTATATCGCTTACCCTCCCATACCTGCGGGAAACTCCTGTTCAGATGGGTTACAACCCAGTTGGCAGTGAAACCTGCATCCGTCACTTCGCGTTCTGCCGGCAGAAAATTGCCTGTAAAAGAGGGGGCATCCCACTTCGATGAGAGGGCCACCTCTGTATTCCTGCCTACAGGTGAGAACGCAACGCTTCCGCTTCCGCGGAGGCTCAGTTTAAGGCTGAAGGAACCGCCTGCCTCGCTGAGCTTCGCAGGGTCAATTGCATACGGGAACGAGATCCCCTTGTCAAACAGGTCAGTTGTGCCGGCACCGGGAATGGCGCCGATGACCTTCTCACCCATCGTAAGCTCAGCCTTGTTGCTGATCCCCTTGTTGTCAGAGACTCCCAGCGAGATATACGCCTTATCCCACTCCCAGGCATAATCACTGAGCTGCTCAAAGCCTGCCAGGGTGAAGCTGCCTGAGATCTCCATGTCTGAGTCATAAACAACGGTTTCATAGATACCCCTGTACCTCATCTCCGGTTCAAGTACCCCGTTCACCTTCAACTCATCCGGAAGGATATGCATTGTTGTGGTGACAAAGGTACCGTCGTTGGAGACCACCCGGGTGCCCGGGACATTAAGCACCGGGCCGGTAACCGTCTGAGCCGAAGCCCAGAGTGCACCAATTTCCTTGCGTGCTGCTTCGGCATTCGCCGAACGCTCCCTGATTACTTCCCTGATCAGCACGAGGGGGATGAGAAGCATCAGCCCCATGAGGGCGATCAGAATCATTTTAATGGTCATCGACTCATACCATTTTTCCTGTTTTGCGATTTCTGTTTCCATCTTATATGTTGATTAAAGTACTTTGTGTTTCAAAGTGAGGAATTAAAAAAAATTATCTGTTCTTAATCAGTTCCTCGAGGGCTTTGAGGTGGCTGCTGAAACTCTCCATTCCCTCTTCAGTTATTGAGTAGCTTGTGTTGGGCTTGCGGTTGATAAAGCTTTTTTCCATACGTATGTAACCCGCCTCCTCCAGTGCCCTGAGGTGGCTGGCCAGGTTGCCGTCAGTCACCGCCAGCGTTTCGCGCAGTCCGGTGAAGTCCATGCCGGGATTGACTGCCAGTACTGACATTATACCCAGCCGGACACGGCTCTCAAAGGCCTTGTTGAAGTTTGCAAGTATCGGTTTCATCCCCTGTACCTGAGATGCATGAAAAGACCGTAAACAATGTGAAGCAGTCCAAATCCAAGAACCCAGATCAGCACACTGTACTGTGGCAGTGCAAGGCAGACAAGTCCTGCAGTCACCTCAAGCACGCCCAGCCAGTGAATCTCTCCGAATGTGAATTTCCCGGCGCTGACGACGGCAAGTCCGTAGAAGATCAGGGTGGAAGCTACAAGGACGCCGGCAGGAACGGTTGCGGCAGTCAGAAGAATAAACAGCCCGCCTGTGCCGAGTGGGATAAGAAGGCTCACGAGCATTCTCCTGGTCACGGGTGTCCATGCTCTGGTGCCGCTTTTCCTGGCCTTCCGGTTCGAAAGGAATACAGCACCGGAAAATGCAAGTATCAGAACCACCGCCATCATTACAAACAGGGGCAGGAACTCACGTATACCATCCGGCCCCTCTGCAAACGGCCGTGCATACCAGTCAACAGGTGCTGAAATCCTGGTGATGATGAGCTGTGCTCCCAATGCTCCCGCAATACCCAGGATTCCGGCGATAATGCCTGACATGCCGCTGAGCGACAGGAACCTGGATGAAGATTCCATCAGTCTCCTGATGGCCTGTATATCTTCAAGATGCTGATCTGTCTGATTTGTCATTGTATTTTGTAGTACTTTGCGCTACAAAGTAAAACAATGTTTTAATAAGGTGCAAACAATTACAGGTTTTTTTTTGGTGATATTTTCAATCCTGGATATCAGTAGGGCAACCTTTCATACGGCACTCCCTCAACAGGGTACTCTCCAATTTTGACGGAGTCGCTGACCGTTGACATTGCCCCTACCACCCCGAGGCCGCCGGTAACGTTGGTATATACAGGCACCGGCTCTGCCAGGAAATTATCCTGAGCCTGGGTATGTGCTGTGTATGACTGCAGGTAGAGGTACAGGTCCATGGTTATCGTATTTAGCCTGAACCAGGCATGAAGGAACTCGTAATAGTCAGTCTCTGGGTAAAAACCGTTGTATGTAAGCTTAAGCGAATACTCCTTCCCGGGGATAAGATCGTCCGTAAACAGATAATACCTGTTAGGCATGTACATATCAAAAAAATCATCCTCCTGCCTTGGTGCAATGAGCGGGTCGGACAGGGCCCCGTAGCTTATGTCAGACTCCTGCAAGGTAACAGGCACCATGGGATCATACGGCGCCTCCTTGTCTCCGAAGTAAGTACCCTGCAATGATCTGGCTGAAACCCTGTAAAAATTTTTCTCTCCCTCAGGGTCCCTGAAGGTTAACCTGACAGTCATCTCGCGATACCCGAAGCCGGCATCCCTTGAACTGGTGTCAGTCACCTCAGCCGTCACCGGCGAAGGGAGCTTCGCCTCACCGTATGCTTTTTTGAGCCCTTGCACCTCTGCTTCGATGCGATAGACATGTCCGTATTCCGGTCTGACAGTCTGCGATACATATTTCGAATAGGGATTTGGCGGTGAATAGTCGGGCAGAGGTTCCGGCTCCTGATATGTCAGGGTCTCCAGCAATTCACCGTCGCGATACAGGCGAACAACCGCATTGGTGATCTGACGGGGCTGCCATGGTACCTTGAAGACAGAACGGCTCTCGGCAACCGATACGGAGACGAGGCTGTCGGGATGAAGAAGGGCATAAATGACCGTCCTGGGCTCCGTCTCCGGTCCCCTGTAGTCAATCGTTGTCTCGCAGGAGATTAATGCCAGGGCCAGTAATACTGAAGCCGGGATGAATTTTGTCAGTTTTTTCATTTCCATGGCGGTCAGAACTTGAAGGCATATGAAACTGACGGAATTATCGGAAAGACACTCACTTTCTTCAGCACAGGCCTGCCGTAGTATAAAATCTCAGCGGGATTATCCGGATCGGGCTCCTGCACCCATTCCGTTCCCCAGTAAATAAAGAACGGGTTGAGTCGGTTATAAGCATTGTAGACAGAGAAGCTCCATGTGCGGATGCCGTTTTTCTTCTGCTTGTGCAGGTTCACTCCCAGGTCAAGCCTGTGGTAAGAGGGCATCCTGTAGTTATTCCTGCCGGGAAAATCGGTTACGGACGAATAATAATACCCGTCACTGAAAAAGTCCTCAGGAGGATAGTCAGAAGCTCCAAGTGTGGCAGCGTTTCCGGTGCCGTATACCCAGACAAGTCCCATATCGACCCTGTCATTGAATTTGTGCGTCAGGGCAACGCTTATGTCATGGCGCCGGTCATATTTTGCAGGGAATGTTCTTCCGAAGTTCAGGTTATCAAATTTCCTCATTGTCCATGAAAGGGTATACCCGATCCATCCCGTCAGCTTGCCGTAGCTTTTCTCTATCATGAACTCGGCCCCGTAGGCCCATCCCCTGCCCTTCTCCACCTTCGACTCCCACCCGGCGCCTGTGCCGCCGAAGAAAGCACCCTCCTTGTACTCTATCAGGTTATCCATGGTCTTGTAGAAGGCTTCGACAGTCACCTCAAGGTCTCCGGGAATCAAAAAACCTGTACCGGCAGCCACCTGGTGCGATACCGGCGGCTCAAACCGTCGGGTGACAGGCAGCCAGAGGTCCGTCGGCAGGCTGATTGCCGAGGATGTCAGCAGGTGCACAAACTGCGCCATTTTGCTGTACGAGATCTTGAACGACAGATCGTCCGTGGCAAGATAACGGAGTGAGAGCCGTGGCTGGAAAACAAAATAAGATGTGTCCTGCACATTGAAGAGTGACAGGCGAACGCCGGCATTCACCTTCAGCTTTGAGGTGAGGTCAATGTTGTCTTCAGCGTACATGACAAACTCATTTGCCCGTACTTTCATGTCTCCGACGACGGTGTCAAGTCCGTTGTCACCCTCCATGGGGTCATACCTGAAGGTGGTTACCCCCGGCTTGAAGTTATGGAAGGTGTATCCGGTGCCAAACTTGACCGAATGCCGTGGCGAAAGGTACCAGTCGAAATCTATCTTGGCTCCCACATCCTCTATTCCGGAGAAATACCGGAAATAGTCAACCTCCTTCTGCTTCGTCGAGAGGTTTTCTGAGGAGGATTCTATTGTGACATCAAAATCATACTTGCTGTAGGTGAGGGTTGTATTGCTGAACAGTTTGTTGGTAATAAGATAGTTCCATCTGAGGGCAGTGATCATGTTTCCCCAGCCGAGGCCATAACTGTCTTTGTATTCATACCTGTCCATGCTGGGATCAGGGAAGTCAGGTCTGCTCCTGTTGCGGGAGTATGCCCTGTCACGGCCGAGGTATGAGCTGAGGTAGAGCCTGCTTCTCTCGGAGAACTTATGGTTGATCTTGGCATTGAGATCATAGAAGTAGTAGCCCCCGGTCGTCTTGTCATTCTGGCCCTGGTTGAACTTCATTATAAAAGGCTGGGCCAGTATGTCATAGTAGGTTCGCCGGGCGGAGATCACGTATGATGTCCGGTCCTTTACTATGGGCCCTTCCAGCGACAGCTTCGACGAGATCAGTCCTACGGCAAGGTTGCCGTGGAACTCCTTTTCATTGCCCTCCTTCATGCGGATATCCACTACTGATGAGAGTCTTTCGCCGAACCGTGCCGGGAAGCCGCCTTTATAGAGCTGGACCGACTTGACGGCATCAGGATTGAACACCGACATGAATCCGAAGAGGTGGTTGGCGTTGTATACCGGCACGCCGTCGAGGAGGAAGAGGTTCTGGTCGGGACCGCCGCCGCGGACGTAGATGCCCGTGGAGCCCTCGGTGCCCGACTGGACGCCCGGAAGAAGCTGTATCACCTTCAGCACATCGGCCTCGCCAAAGATCACCGGCAGTTTGAGAAATTTCTCAACCGGGATGTCTATCATGCTCATCTGTGTGCTTTCGATCTTCGCCCTGCGTCCGGTGGCGGTGACGGTAACGGCATCAATCTCGCTGGATGACATGTTTAGGTTGAAGTTGATGACGGTATCTCCGGAGAGTTGCACCAGAACGGTGTCCGGGTCATAACCCAGGTATGAGACGATGATTTCTGCCTTCCCCGGTGGCAGGGGGAGGCTGTAGAATCCGTAGTTGTTTGTGGTTGTGCCGTTGAATGAGGTTTTTTCGTAGACGGTGGCGTCAATCATCCGTTCGCCGCTGACGGCGTCAGTGACATAGCCGCTTACAGTGAAACGGGCGGGGTTAACCTGTCTCTGCGCCGCGAGGTGTGTGGTTGCTGAAACCAGGAGGAAAATGAGGGATATGTATCTGTGCATATGAATCAGAAGCCGGTAGTCTCCTTCAGGAATTTGCGCACAGCACGTTTCTCCTCGAACTCGAGCATGCCTGTCGGGAGGCGCAGGGTACGTCCGGTTTTAAGTATGATGCGTACTGATGTTTCGTCGGCAAGTATCTCATCGATCTCATGGATCAGGATGGTTATCCTGAAGGGTTTGGTATACCATCGTATAGTGAGTTGTCCTTTTTCGGCTGTCAGCCGGTTCACGAGGGTGCCGAAATTGAGGCTGATGAAGACCAGTGCCAGCAGCAGGAGAACAATGGTCTGCAGCCAGAACGACCAATCATTTGTGTCGCCAGTCATGGCAATGACTATCACCATTACCAGGCACACGATTCCCAGTGAGCGGTATATCCTCTCATACAGGGAATTTCGAAGTACCAGTTGTTTCATGGCCTCAGGTTTTAGCCTGATAAAGATAGGCAATTATGGCGAGTGTGGCTGTGGCCGGTTCTGTGAATCTATCAGAATCCGGTATTTGTTTTCAGGAACTTTCTGATCTCCCGGCGTTTATCAGGATCGATGAGTTTAACCGGCAGGCGGATGGTATGACCGTCTTTCATGATAATGCGGATGAACCTCTTGTCTTCGGTTATGGAGCTGATCTGGTCGATGCGGAGGTGTTTTTTAAAGATTTTTGTGTTCCAGCGGATGGTGAGTATGCCCTGGTCCGCTGTGAGACGGTTGATAAGTGCTCCGAAGTTAAGGGTAAACAGGAGTATTGCGGCCAGGATGAATACGATGATCAGGATCCAGAATATGGGGCCTTTAGGGTTATGGATGAAGAGCTGGAGGCCTACGGAGAGGAGCAGCAATCCTCCTATAAAGCGGAAAAGGAATTCCTGTGCCTTGTTTCTGACGATAAGGTGGTTCATCGGCTGGTTTAAGGTTGCACCGATAAAGGTATAAAAATAGTGGGATGATGGCAAAAGCGCGCAGTCAGATAAAAGGCAAGATCTTCACATCCATTTTTGACCTGAAGATTTCCGTCTTAAGTTCAGGGAAGCCGAAGTCATTACTCCGGTGGTTACTGAAAGTATCGCATCCTTTAATATCTTCTCAGTGGCGGTACCATCGAATAGATCAAGCAGCCTAAAGCAGATGAAGAGCAGGGATGTCATAACGACAGAGTAAATGACGAAACGCCAAATTTTGGTTTTCATAAAGGAAGAATTGAATTAATCCCGAGGCTTCTTTTGTCTGATTTGAAGAAAGAATGCCATGCATGTAAAGAATCCTGTCACACCAGTAAGTATCATGGCTATTCTGCCATAAGAACCCGGATGGAATAGAGTTATCATGATCACAGAACCCATGGTTACAAGAAGAGTTACGATTGTCGCTGTCTTTAACATTATTGCCTTTGTACCAGGGCGTATTTCAACAATTCTAAGTGATATTTTTTCACTACACATCTCAGTTATCAAAATTGACTTAGGCCATTGAAAGTGTCTTATTATGAAACCAAATTGTAGATGGAAGAGGATAAGTTATAAATCGAGTGAATTATAAAGACCAAAATAATCCCACCTTCTTTTCTGTTTCGTCCCAAATAATAGGCCAATGCCAAGATAATCCCTGCCAATAAAGTTATGATAAAATAACCTATACTATATGTATGATTCAATGCAAACGCCAGTGAAGAGGCCATTACTGCGATACAAATGTTCTTTCTTGGTCTTTTTATAATCTTGCAAACAATTTCTATAATTAATCCTTGAAAAAGTAGCGTTTCTATAAGCGGAACTACGATCACGGCAATTAGCAAATCAATTACAACATTGTCTGCTACCAAGGAGCCTTTCATGTCAGGCTCAGGTAAGAAAGTGGTTATGAAGCCCAACAGCAATGAAAGACATAAGAATATCAATATGAAAATATATGACGGAGCTTTGATTAAATAGCTGGCAGATAAAATGTGCTTTAGCTGCTTAAACACTTTTAATGAGTTTCGATTCTATTTAATGGTATGAAACAACGTACTCAGTCTAAAGGAAGTATGGGATTACGGGAAATTTGAACATGCCAAATCTTGACTTGACAAGTCTTCCTGAAATTGAAAAAAGTACGTTTAGTTCAAATTACTTAGCATATACATTCCAAGATATTCATTGAGCTGGTTGCGTTGAAATTCTGCGATTTAATTGCTGCGTTATACAATATGTTTGTACTACTCCAGCTCCCTTTAGTTCTAAACCTAAAAGGCAATCTCGCGAATATGCCCCCTGCATGCTCTAATTATGCCGTTTGAATATTAAATCCCTAATTATGTAATAAACAATCACAAATACTAGTGATATCCCAAATATTACCCTGGTGATTGGTTTATTAAAATAGAGATCTGCCAATAATGCTAATACTGGGGACAAACCGAATACCCAATCATACCACTTAAATTTCTTCATTTTTGGCTGATTTTAATCAATCAGTGCTTCTGCTGCAGCTTCTATTCCGACAATAATACATGTTATATCGACCGCCTTTCCAAGGGCAGCTGTTGCAGGAGTTACATATGTAATTAACTTAAAATAACTAAGGCCTGCCCATACCGCACAAGCCGATCTCCAAAAAGTGTTAAACCCACCTTTAACCACTTCCATTTGATTAAATGTTAACTCTTTCATAGTAGTTGATTTTACCTTTAGTCACCTACTCTCTTCAGGCTTTTCGGTATCTGCCTGCAGCCGAAAGTTATTAAATCTCGATTGCAATATCAAATTAAGAGCCTGGCAGTCCAACATTATCGGATTCAATGATTTTTTTCATCCCTTTGTCACCTTAGTGCACTTCATTTTTTAATTAAAATCATCCCAGAACCTTCGGTATAGATTGTTTCCGGCAACAAGTTCATTGTGGGAGCCTACGGCAGTGACAGTTCTTCCTTCAAGTAGATAAATCCTGTCACATAACTTTTTTACCAGGTTAATCCGATGGGTGACCAGTAATATGCCCACAGAATCTTTTATCCGCTTAAGGATATTTAACATGATGGTTTCAGTATCCCGGTCCATCCCGGAAGTTCCTTCATCAATCAGAAGTATATCAGGTTGGTTAATCAATGCCCTCATGAAGGCAATTACCTGTTTCTGGCCGCCAGAAAGCTTGACACTGTCCTCACCGATAAGAGTAGAAAATCCAAGAGGAAGACTTTTAACGAAAGGTTCCAATCCATAGTCCTCTGTAATTAGAGCCAAAGTCCTGATTTTGGTCTCATCACCATCAGGTATAATATTTTCCAGAATAGTCCCATTGAAAATGTGTATATCCTGTGGAATTAGACCTACCGATCTACGCCACCACTCAAGCGGTACTTCGCTGCTGGTATAGGAACCGTTAAATAAAACGTCGCCTGATTCGGGTTGATAAAAGCGCATTAATATATTTACCAGGGTACTTTTACCAGAACCCGACTCACCCACCAGGGCGGTTATTCTGCCCTTCTCAATGCTAAAACTTACATCCGAGAGCAGCAAACTCTGTCCGGGAAAACGAAAGGATATTTTGTTCAGGGAAATGTCTGAGATCTGTACTCTGGTTCCCTCATCTTCCACTCCCGGATCTTCCGGACGCAACTGCATGAATTCAAACATTCTATCGATAGCTACCTTTGCCTCACTGAGAGGTATGGAGACGAGGGCCAGGTTCATTACTGACGGAAGCAGGGTTGAACTAAGCGAAAGAATGGCCATCAGTTCGCCCTGAGTCATCCTCGTCCCTATTACCTCAAGTGATGTGTATAGCATTAATCCGATAAGATACAGATTTCCAGCCATATTCGTTAACAGACCCAGCTTAATCTTTATCTTACCAAGAGCAAAGGCTTTCTCCTGAAAAAGACTGAAAATCGATTTATTCCTATAAATATAAAGACTCTGCCAGTTCATGCTTTTTATCTCCGTAATGCCCCTCAAAGTATTTATGAAATTACTCTCGTTGAGAGCATAACCAGCCATAAGATCATGCTGTGAATTGATAGTCGGTTTGATATACCTGTAAACAAGCAGGTAAAACAAGGGAATAGATAAAGCAGAAATAATGCCGGCAATCTTTGAATAAATGAAGATCATGATCATTGTTACCAATACTATCAGTATATCAATGACATAAGTACTTACAACATCTGAAATGACACGCTGGATTCTCATCGTGTCATTTAGCCTCGCAACCATGTCACCTGTTTTCCTCGTATCGAAAAAGGGTTTGGGTAATCCAAGTAATGAGCTGTAAAAGCCGTCGACTACCCGGATATTGTAAGTCTTGCCCTGGGTCAGGAGCATTGATAGTCTGACTGCAATAAGCAGTACTCTCACTGATAAAAGAATGAATACAAGGATTATTGAAATAACCAGCATTGAGGTATCTCCCGATGGCAGGATTCGGTCAAGCAGTTTTTGCATGTAGACAGCCATCACCAAGCCAAGCAGTGCAATGACAACCCCGACAAAGACACTGGTAATGAGCAACTCATACTCTGGCTTAACAGTATCTATTACCCACCTTCGCTTCCTGCTTTTGATCGAATCTTCGAAAACAAAATCCTTACCCGGACTGACCGCAAGACATTTATGACTGAGCCAGATCTTTTCAATCTCTGCTACGGTATTCTCAGAAAAACCTTTTACGGGGTCCCATAAAATGAATTTCCCGTTTAAAAGACCATATGAAACTACATAATGTTCATAATCATTTTGTGGCGTAACATGCAAAATCAAAATCCCTGTGAATTTCATAATATCGCTCACTGAAGCCTCATAACCTGTGGCCTCCATACCACACTCCTGTGCCGCCTGATACAAACCCAGCATCGTCGTCCCGGATTGAGTAGTACCGCTGAGTCTGCGAATTTTATCAATCCCGCAGTTTCCTCCAAAGTATCTGATTGCAGATGCCAGACAAGCAGCCCCACAATCAGTGGAATCCTGCTGTAGCAACGATACCTCTTTAATTCTTTTAATGTTTATCATCCCTGAATAAATATCGCATAAATGCTTCAGGTTTGGTCGCGCCTTTAAAAACCTTAGCAAGCTGTAACCTGTCATTGTAAATGAAGTTTGACGGCATAACAGCAGCTCCGAATAAATCATTCATCCTGAATTCCGGGTCTTGAATAATATGCAGGTCTGAGGTTTTATCAATATTAAATTTTTGCATAAAAGAAAGTATCTCGGATCTGTCAGCATTACTAATAAGCAGTATTGTTAAAAGGCTGTCACACAGACTACTGTTAAACAGTGACGAAATTTCATACACGCAATGATCACATTCAGGATGGAAAAATGTGATTAACACAGGACCGTTGTGA
This sequence comes from uncultured Rikenella sp., assembly GCA_964621005.1. Taxonomy (GTDB): domain Bacteria; phylum Bacteroidota; class Bacteroidia; order Bacteroidales; family VadinHA17; genus SR-FBR-E99. The sequence continues at coordinate 92,761 of CAZUIF010000009.1, read as the reverse complement.
ATGTGGCTGGTCCTGATTGTATCTCCCCTTATATCTGTTAAAACCAGATCGGGAAGCATCTTAATCCTGTCATAAGCCTGTTCCGCTTTTACCCTTCTAATTAAAATTCCAATAATCAGAAAAACCAGAAGTACGGATATAAATACAATTAATATTTTGCGTATCAGATTCTTCATGCCTGAACATCAATAGTAAGAAACATTATCAGGGCAATCCAAATCGCAATGGCAGGTACATATGTGCCAAGCACAATCCTGTCCGCAACCTCCTTTTTAAGCGAACCAACCCTTGAGAGACCCAAAACCATAATAAGGATATAAAGAACCTGGAAGATATTAACTGTCTGCAACGGGTATATCCAGTAGGAAGCTACTTCCGAACGATGAAACAGATTAATCAGCGACAGCGGATAAAAAAAGCCCATGTCATCAAGTGTATAGTTTCCTGCAAAGAAGATAAACCATAAAAGTTTGGTTATTGAGGCGGTAATAAATACAAGTTCACTTATTATGACAACCTTGAATATTTTCCCGAGAGTAAGCTCCTTATGAAAATCATTGAAGAATACCCCAATATAAATAAGTACACTGATCGTTGAGAATTTTAGAAGCATAAGTATTGGGGTAATTATGTAGCTCACCCAGGCAAAAGACTTCATTTTATTGAAAACCTCCATGGCCCTGTCATATGTAAGCTGCTCACTGTAAGTATTGTAGAAAACAATCTCGTTAATCAGGGCAATCTGGGATAACAAGATAATGAGAAGATTCAATATGACTATTCCTGAAAACAGCTTCCAACCTTTGATTGCCAAATATCTATCCAACATACTTCAGTTTTTAATTGTTCTGATTACATACTTTTGTCCAGTTACTGCTGGTTTATGTGCCAGTGAGCTATGTTTAATAATGCTCGTCATTAGTTTTCAACGGCTATACCCACTTTAATTACAATCCTCCTGGCATCACCATAGTAATACGTCTCCCTGATATTGGAGTACCGTATATCAACACCCATTCTCTTCATCTCCTGAAGGGTTTCGAAAAGCATGGACCGGCTAAGATTCATCTTGTACGCAAACTCCTCTGGCGGACCGGTTGCCTTCATGGCAATAAGTGAGTCCATCCGTTGCAAACGTGCAATGTACTTTGACAACGACATGTTAATAATTTTAGAAATGCAGCATATCAAATTTAAAACGGATTTTTAATAATGTCAACTGTCTGAGGGTTTTTATTTAACAGCATCTGTAAAAAAATCCCCTTAAATTCTGATAATCAGCCCTGACAAGACTCCTTTTTAAACGACTACACCGATATCCCAAGAGGTTTCACACTTCTAATCTATTCAAGCTTCCGATTATTTTAGTGTACCCAAACTCTCATTCCCGTCGAATCAGTGGGGTAATATCACTCAGGAGTATTTTTATTGCTGAACAAACTATTGTTTCTTAACTTAGACTTATTAAATACATCGTATATGGCTATGGAATTAAGTCATATTATAGAGATTATTCGTAAAGGAGAGGGCCCAGGTGTGGAATTTAAAAAAGTTTCTGACACAGTTCCTTCTTCATTCTACGAAACTGTAGTCAGCTTTTCTAATTGCGACGGAGGAATTATGCTGCTTGGAGTTGAAGACAGCGGTGCTATCTGTGGAATAAACCCCGGAGCTTCCGGAAAGCTTCAAAAGGAAATAATTACAGCTCTCAATTCCAGGGACTGCATCAATCCCCCAGTTTACATTCAACCCTTCACAATTGAACATCCTGATGGTTTAGTTATGGTAATCCAAATCCCATCAAGCAGCCAGATTCATACCCACAGGGGTATTATATTCAGCAGGGAGTTTGAGTCTGACATTAATGTCACAAATAATCATCAAAAAATCAGTGATCTATATCTTCGAAAGAGAAACTTCTTTACTGAGGCTCAGATCTATCCTCACCTGAGCATTAATGACCTTGATCCTGAATTATTTGCAAAGGCACGGCAGATAATAAGAAATTATAAAAGTGATCATCCATGGTTACTGGTAAGTGAAGAGCAAATGCTCCGCGACTCAGTTCTATGGAGGAAGGACTTTCAAACAGGAGAAGAAGGGCTTACTCTTGCTGCTGCTCTGATATTTGGAAAGGATCCAACCATCCAGAGTATTCTGCCAGGATACAAAGTTGAAGCAATGGTTCGTATAAAAAATGTGGATAGATGGGATGACCGAATTAATCCTCCGCTAAGAACAAATCTAATTGATACTTATTTAATACTAAAGGACTTCATTGACAAATACCTGCCGGAGAAATTTTACTCTGAAATGGATCAAAGAATAGATTTGCGCGATAAAATTTTCCGTGAGGTGATCGGAAATGTCATTGTTCACCGTGAATATACAAGTGCCTTGTCTACCGAGTTAATCATTACTGAAAAAGAAGTTCGGTTCACGAATCCCAATAAGCCAGTCTTTCATGGAGTAATCGATCCCCGCGGATTTAATCCATATCCCAAGAATCCCAATATCAGGAAGTTCTTTACCGCTTTCGGCTGGACTGATGAGATTGGATCAGGAATCAGGAATACAAATAAGTACCTCCCCTTATACGTTCCCGGTGCATATCCTGTGTTCATCGAGAATGATATTTTTACAACTCAAATTCCGCTTGTATTTATTACCATGGCCAAATTTGGGGCAGAATTTGTGAAATGGCTCCAGTTACCTGATTTCATTAACAGTCATCTTATGCTTGGTCTGTCCAGAATCAGCCTTCCTGCAGACTTGTCTGATGCCGGATGGGATGACTTGTTGTTATACCTGGTACCCAGCTGGCATCAAAAAGGTATCCAGCTCAATACCCTTACTTGGCCTGATATTCAGCTACATAAAAAAGACGAAATTAAAAAGGTACCTGGCTGGAACCTGAAAAGTACCCAGCTATTAAGAAAAAAAGTCAGATACCTAATTGCAATATTGTCCCTTTGTACAGAACCCGTTAAAATGAGCGTCCTCTTAAATAGCTTTGATTATAAGAATGAAAAGGCATTCCGTGAAAACTATATTAAACCTTTGAGAACATGCGGTTTAATTGCCATGACAATTCCGGACAGACCTACTGACTCCAATAACAAATATGTTACGACCGAAACGGGGAAGCTATTCCTGTCCGGAAAATGAAAATTTCCTGACCCGGCAGGACTTTGACGGCCATTTTGGAGATTTCCGCAAACTGTTGTACTGGAAGCAGGGCCAACTCTTTTAAAAAGGTATTTTCGGTTAATGTAGAGATCGTGCCAGAAACACAATGCTTTTTAGCATCAGGTTAAATAAACTTGACTCGAATAAACTTTAGGCGTAAATTTATAAAGTGTTTCTGGGGTAAACCTAAACTTGACTGACTATGAAAAAAATTGCCATTCTCAGCTCATTGCTCCTGTTCATGCTTGCTGCCTGCAAGCAGGAGCCCGTAAACCCTGTCGTTGGCGCATGGGATATGATATACGCCAGACAGGTGGTAAATGACTCCACAGTCTCCACATTCCCCGGTACCTACCAGGGTAGCCAGGTGAAAATGTGGTGCAATAACTACTGGATGTTCACTGGTGAATTTTCCCGGGATACAGTGAAAACCGACGGCTTCGGCGGCGGCTCCTATACACTTGAGGGTATCGTTTATAAAGAGACTATAAAATACCACTCAAGCAAAGACTATGTCGGCGAAACAATCAGGATGAGAATCGTAGTTGCCAACGATACTCTGATCCAGGTATGGCCGGCAAATGAAATGGGAGAAGTCGACAAAAGTAATTACACCAGCGAAAAATACGTAAGGGTAAAATAACCGGGTACCTGAAAAATCAGCGGGCAAAATGCCGGAAGCCCCTGACAGCCGCACAGCCTGACGGCCACAGGCAAATGGTCTTCAACCTATTTTGCAAGAAGTTTGACCAGCTTCTCATGAAGCTTCACAGCCCATGTCTCGGTCTCCGACTGACTGCGGTTCTCGGACTCACGGAGCAGTCCGAGAAGCAGACGTAACTTGAACTTTGACCGCTCACCGGGCTGTGTCGTCTCCTTGCCTTCAGTCTCTCCACTGAAGAACCCTTCACTCACCGTGTGAACCATGCCCCTCACATGGGCCGTGTATTGCATTATGACCATGCGCGACTCGGCACCCTTTTCGGAAGCCAGCGAGGGTATTATCGTGAATATGGCAAATGGCTTCTTGTTCAGCAAGGACTGGTTCCTCCTGACAAACTCCATCGCCTCGGGAACCCAGCTGCCCCCCTGCTCAAGACACCCGGCAACAACTGCCGAATAACCCTTCACTGTCGCCACCCCGGACATTGGCAATATTGTCACATCCGCACCCAGTCCGGTCATCACCCTGGCGATACGCTCCGCCACAATTGCTGCCGGCCCGGACATCCCCGCATGGGTGACAAGTATCTTCATGATTCAGGTTACAGGTTTAGCCTCTCAAAAGTAATAAAAAGAGCGCAATCTAATGCCCTGGTATGGCAATCACTGCTTCCCCGTTAAGGGTTTTCTTACTACTTTTGCAAAAAGACCATTATGGCAATCCCGAGTTTCTTCAAACAGAATAAACCGAAAGGCTTCAACTATATCCCCCGTTACTATGACCCGGCAAAGGAGGAGATGGAACAGCGGCGCAGGGCCCTGGGACTGGATCCTGATGCACCCGACGGAGACAGAAGAGGAAATGAAAACCCCGGTGAAGATCCGTCCGGAACCCAAACTGCCAGGCCATACCGGTCAAAGATCATGCGCGGCGACATGAAAAACTACTTCCACAGAAGGCAGGATAAGGTCCGCAAACAAACCACAATCAGACTCCTCGTCATCATCATAATAATTGTCCTGATCGTTTACCTCTACCTTCGTTTCTAAACTAACCCGATGAGTGACATTATCAAGCTCCTGCCCGACTCCGTCGCCAACCAGATAGCGGCCGGCGAAGTAATTCAGCGTCCCGCCTCGGTGGTCAAGGAACTGACCGAGAACGCCGTTGACGCGGGAGCCACGGAGATAAGCGTAGTCATCCGCGATGCGGGAAGAACACTGGTCCAGGTAATAGACAACGGCTGCGGCATGAGCGAGACCGACGCCCGCCTCTCGTTCGAGCGTCATGCCACCTCGAAGATTTCATCAGCCGACGACCTCTTCACGATCACTACCAAGGGCTTCCGTGGTGAGGCCCTCGCGTCAATAGCAGCTGTTTCAATGACTGAGTTGCGCACAAGGCGCGAAGAAGACGAGGCCGGCACTCTCGTGGAGATAAACAACTCGAGGGTTACACGGCAGGAACCATGCTCATGCGCAGCAGGATCGGTATTCAGCGTCAGGAACCTCTTCTATAACGTCCCCGCCCGCCGCAAGTTCCTTAAATCGGACACCACCGAGTTCAGGCACATAATAACCGAGTTCCAGCGTGTGGCGCTGGCACACCCGGAGATACGGTTCAGCCTCACCCATAACGACCAGGAGATCTACCGCCTGCCGGCGGGAAACCACCGTCAGCGTATCGTGGGGCTGTTCGGGAAGCACTATAATCAGAACCTTGTCAGCGTGGAGACATCCACCACGATAGTCACAGTAAGCGGATTCGCAGGCAAGCCCGAAAATGCCCGCCGCTCTGCCGGCGAACAGTTCTTCTTTGTCAACAACAGGTTCATCAGGCACCCATATCTGCACCGCGCGGTGCTGGAGGCCTACCAGGGGATACTGCCGCCCGATACCCTCCCGGCATACTTCATCTATATGACTGCCGACCCGGCAACAATCGACGTGAACATACACCCCACCAAGACCGAGGTGAAGTTCGAGGATGAAAGGTCGGTCTGGCAGATAATGCTGGCCTCCGTCCGCGAGGCGCTGGGCAGGTTTAACGTAGTGCCGTCACTCGACTTCGGTCCTGAGGGTGCGGTGGAGATACCCGTAATAATGGGAAATACCCCGCCCCCGCCGCTCCCGCAGATTGAGGTCGATCATACCTTCAATCCCTTTGAAGGCACCGAGTACCAGCGGCCTGAGACAAAATGGAAGTGGGATGCTGAACGAAACACCCCCCGCAACTGGGAGTCGCTCTTTACAATCACCGCCCGCAGCGGGGCGGAAGGCAGGGAGACGACCGGCGCCGGGCAGGGCAGCAGTGATGAGGGCAACGGGCAGCAGGAAGATGGCCGGGCGGCGGGTGGCCTCAGTAACGCCAGCCAGCGCCGGTTCTTCCAGGTAAAGAACAGGTATATAATGTGCCCCGTCATCTCGGGCATCATGATGATTGACCAGCGGAGGGCACATGAGAGGGTGCTCTACGAGAAATACCTCGCCTCCCTCGGTGACGGCCCGCGCCCGGCACAGGTGTCGCTCTTTCCTGTTGAAGCGGAACTGAATCCCGGTGACATGGCCATTCTTGAAGAAATAGATGACCAGCTCAGGATGCTCGGATTTGAAATAAGGACCGGCAAGGAAGGTAAAGTGACGATCACCGGTCACCCGGCAGCAAGCAGGAATGCAAGCCCCCTGTCGATGCTCGAAACAATCATTGCAGAATACAAACATTCGATGGGTGATCCTTCCATAGGGGCCCGCGAACGTGTTGCCCTCTCAATGGCCAGGGCGTCAGCAATACAGTACGGGACTCCGCTGACCCATACAGAGATGGAGGAACTGTTTGACATGCTCTTCGCCTGTGCCATGCCAAACTACTCACCCACAGGCAAAACAGTGATGAATATCATCACCCTTGAAGAGCTTGACAGGAGATTCAGCTGATTTTCGTTCAGAATGGCTAAATTTGCGGTCTGTAAACTGAGAAAATAACAAGATGAACAGAATATTACCAGGCACGCCCCCGGTGGTGAAGAACATAATCATCATCAACGTGGTAATGCTGCTGATGTATGAGCTCCTTCGCGCCACAACCGGCATCAACCTGAACGGCATCCTTGGACTTTACTTCCCGAAGTCGGAGTTCTTCCGCTCATGGCAGATAGTAACCCACATGTTCATGCACGGCGGGTTCCTGCACCTCATTTTCAACATGTTTGCCCTGTGGATGTTCGGAAGAATCCTTGAGCAGGTATGGGGACCGAAGCGGTTTCTGATGTACTACCTGATCACAGGGCTTGGAGCAGCTTTCTTCTTTGAACTGGTACAGTGGTTCCAGTACAACAAGGTGATGGGAATCCTTTCACCGGAACAGCTTCAGTATGTCTATGACGCAGGAAGCAATGCAGTCAGCCAGGGCAAGAACTTCACCGATGCCGACATGGGGAGGCTTAACTCGATACTCAATGTTCCTGTTGTGGGAGCCTCGGGAGCTGTTTACGGTGTGCTGCTGGCATTCGGGGTGCTCTTCCCGAACACCCAGCTGATGTTTATCTTCCCGCCCGTGCCGGTCAAGGCCAAGTACGTTGTCATCGGCTATGCAGCCATCGAACTTTATCTTGCCATCACCAGCCCGGGAAGCAGTATTGCCCATACGGCGCACCTCGGCGGCATGATCTTCGGCTATATCCTGATCAGGTACTGGCGGAAGACAACAAAAACACTCTACTGATGAGCATCTGGGACGAGATAAAGGGATCATTCAAACACGGCACTGCCCTGACGCGGCTGATGTACATCAACGGTGCCGTATTCCTGATAATAAAGATCGTTGAAGTAATTGGTGTCCTCTCTTCCAGTCCCGGCCTGGCACCGGCGGTGATATCGAACCTGGCAGTTCCGGCCTCCACTGGCGCGCTGGCGCTTAAACCCTGGACTCCAATAACCTACATGTTCACCCACCAGGGATTCATCCACCTCCTCTTTAACCTGTTATGGCTGTGGTGGTTCGGGAAAATATTCCTGGCATACCTCGATCAGAGGAAGCTCGTGGCACTCTATGTCATGGGCGGATTGGCCGGAGCACTACTGTATATTGTGGTATTCAACGTTTTCCCGGCTTTCGCGTCAGCGGTAAATGTATCAATAGCGCTCGGCGCCTCAGCCTCGGTTATGGCGCTTGTGATCGGTACCGCTGTTTATCTTCCGGATATGGAGCTGCACCTGCTCTTCTTCGGGAGGGTGAAGCTGAAATACCTCGCACTTGTGACCTTCCTGATCACCTCGGTATTTGACTTTTCGGTTAATACCGGAGGCAAGATAGCCCATATCGGGGGAGCGCTGATGGGTCTCGCATATGGCCAGGGGATAAGAAATGGCAGGGATTTTGGAGCATGGCTAAACAGGATCCTCGATTTCTTTGTTAATCTCTTCAAGCCCGGGAGAAGGCTGAAGGTTAAATACAAGAAAGCCGGCGCAACATTTGATGCGAGGAAGACCAAGACAGACATTGAGTACAACACGGCAAAGGCCGGGAGACAGAAGGAGATAGACCATATACTCGACAAGATTTCAAAAGGAGGTTATGACAGTCTCACCAGGGAAGAAAAAGCAATCCTCTTCAGCGAGAGCCAGAAAAAGAGGTAGCGGTATAAGGCGCTTCACGCGAAACATACTGCTTGCGGTCAACGTTTTCCTTGTCCTCCTCCTGGTGCTGGCATATCTTTCAATCTACATCAATCCGGCAAATGTAGCTTTTCCTGCCATTTTCGGTCTTGCATATCCGTATATCGCTGCCGCGAACCTGGTAATGATCATTGCCTGGATCCTCTTCCGGAAGTGGTACGCACTGTTATCCGCACTGGCACTGGTGGCTGGTTTAGGTTACATTCACAACTTTATCAGATTCACGAACCAGGGGCGCGAAGAACATCATGACCTGAAGCTGATGAGTTACAACATCCGCCTCTTCAACCTGTACGAGCAGAGCGAGAAAAACACCCACAGCAGGATGATGCAGCTTCTCAGGAAGGAGAATCCTGGCATTTTGTGCCTCCAGGAGTATTTTGTCAAGGGTGATCCTGCTGCCGGCGAGAGAAAGCTCAGGGAGGGGCTCGGCGGGAAGGTGTATACCCACTTCAAGCTGATAAAGAGCGGTACTGCCAGCAGGTATGGCATTGCAACAGTTTCAAGGTACCCGATCATATACAGGGGCGATGTTGTGCACCCGGGATCCTCGTCGCTTACAATTTTCAGTGACATAGTTGTTGATAAAGATACCTTCAGGGTATATAACAATCACCTGCAGTCGTTCCGCCTGCGCCGGCTGGAAGGTACCCTGCTGAGCGAGATCGCCGGTGAAGAGAACGGCAGTTCGATGGATAACATTTCCGGTATCTACAGGAGCCTGATGCAGGGATTTGCGAGCCGCGCACTGCAGGTCGACCGTGTCAGAAGGCACATGGAGTCGTCGCCTTACCCGGTGATTGTTGCGGGCGATTTCAACGATACTCCTGTTTCATACACCTACAGGGTGATGCGGCGGGGTCTGAATGATGCATTTGTCGAGGCCGGGTATGGTGCCGGTTTCACTTACAGGGGCAAGTACCCGCCGAACAGGATTGACTATGTCCTGTACAGTGACGGCATAGTATGTACTGATTTTGATATTATAAAGGTAAGGTATTCAGACCACTACCCGGTCATTGCCTATTTCAGGCGTGCTGACCGAAAGGAAAGTCCGGCAGGCCCTGCTTCGGGAAGGAAGAAGTAAGGCCCGCTCTGCAGGTACAGGCTGATGACGTCAGCCATTTTCAGGCGTGCTGACCGAAAGGAAGCTTCGACAGGTCAGCATTACCGCATGATGAAAAGACTGTCAATCAGACACGCTGACCAAATGGAAGTTTCGATAAATCAGCATTCCCCCCGGAAACAATAATACCCACTTTTTTGCCGCTGAACAGATCCCTGTTTGCCAGAACGGCGGCCAGGGGGACAGCTGATGAAGATTCAACAACTATCTTCATCCGTGTCCACATCAGGGCCATCGCCTCAACAATCTGTTCCTCGGTGACTGTGAGGATGTCATCAACATTCTCCTTTATGATTGTAAAGGTTCTTTCGCAGAGCGATGTGAGGAGTCCGTCTGCTATTGTGCGCGGGGGGAGTGCGGCCTGGATTGCGCCTGTGCGGAGCGACCTGGCCGCATCGTCGGCCAGCAGCGGCTCGGCCCCGTAGATTTTTGCAGCGGGAGCCATGTGTGTGACGGTGATGGCCGAGCCGCTGAGGAGGCCGCCGCCGCCCACCGGGGCGAGGACCGCGTCAGGGTCAGGCACCTCTTCAAGCAGCTCCATCGCCGCGGTCCCCTGACCGGCGATGATGTAAAAGTTGTCATAGGGATGAATCATCGTCGCGCCGGTCCGCTCTATCACCCCGGCGGCGGCGGCCTCTCGCGCCGCCAGCGTGGGTTCGCAATAGGTTATCTCCGCGCCGTAACCCTCCACCGCCCTCTTCTTCACCTCAGGCGCCGAGGAGGGCATCACAATATAGGCCTTTACCCCGCGCAGCACCGCAGCATGAGCCAGCGCGGCAGCATGGTTGCCCGACGAGTGCGTCACCACGCCGGCGGCGCGCTGCGCCTCCGTGAGATTCAGTACGGCATTCGTGGCTCCCCTGAACTTGAAGGCTCCCACCTTCTGGAAGTTCTCACACTTGAAAAAGAGCCTGGCGCCACTGATGGCATCAAGCTGCTTCGATGTAAGCACCGGTGTCCGGTGCACATGAGGTGAGATCAGCCGGCTGGCTGCCTCAATATCTTCAAACTTCGGTATAAATGACATTATTTTTCTGGTTTGTATGTTTCCAAAATCCGGGGCATTCCCGCGCCCAGGGCCCCCTGTTCAGTTAATTACCCTGAAAAGATCATTGAAAATCAGCTCCTGCTCCGGCGTCATCTTCTCCTTCTTCATGATCACATACCTTGCCCTGCCGCCCGCAGCCGAAGGAGCCTCCTCCTTAAGATAAAGCCCGGCATACCCCAGATACCTGTCATAATCAGGCCTGACAACGGACGAGGCCCAGCCGAACAGCTCACCGAGGTCAGTTCCTGCAGTCTTCTCGCACTCCGCGCGGAACTCCTCATCGGTGAAACCCCTGCCAAGCTTTTTATGATAGTCATAGTACAGTGTCCGCATCACGTCGTCAAGCGACTTCCTGTTACCGGTGTTATGCCTGATCTTAAGATCAAGCAGCAAGCCAAGCCCGCACCCCTTGTCGTAGTATGAAATAGTCGTGTTCTGGCTGTTCTCGCTGCGACTGAAAAAATTGATCCAGGTATCGAAGCTTGAGAGTGTGGCCGACTGCACACGGCTTCCAGGTATTGATTCATAGGCGGTAATAGAACGGCTGAGCGACTCCAGCATCTCGTCAGGTGTCATGAATCCTGCCCGGTTCATGATTATGTTTTCGTAATAAACAGTGAATCCCTCCGACACCCATAGCATGTTCGTGTAGTTCTCCCTGTCGTAGTCAAACGGACCAAGGGCAACAGGCCTGATTGTCTTGATGTTGTAGAGATGAAAGAATTCATGGGCAATAAACTCCATCCATCCCCTGAACGATCTGCGGTCGGCCGGATAAATATCCCCGTCTTCCCGTCCCGTGAAAACGGCCATGGAATTGAGATGTTCGAGGCCGCCCATCCCTTTTCCCATGATCAGGAAGGTATAATGTTTGTACGGCATTTCACCGATGATACTGACTGCACTCTCCACCACCTTCGCGTAGTCGCGTTTCAGTGCTTCCCTGTCATAGCTGCCGGGGGTCAGAACAGCAATATTATGAGGCACGGAATTGACCGTGAATGTCATCACCTCCTGGTTCCCGGCAAGTATAGGGCTGTCGAACAGCACATCGTAGCACGAGGCGCTGAAGGTATGCCCCGTCACAGGCGGCAAGCCGGCTGTCCCGGTTACGGCCGGGGTACCGGCTTTATCCGCTCTGGCCGTAGTGCCGGCTGTCCCGGTTCTGGCGGGGGCTTTAACCGGTTCCAACCCTGTGGAGACAGTAGTCCAGCCGGGATAAAGGTCCAGCGTCACCCTACTCGGCATTTTAAGGGCATCCTCCGGGTACAGGAAGAGTGCTGCCGGTACAATGAAAGCATGAGTAGTATCGATGAACGCATCGGCAACGGAATGGCTGTTACCGTAGACCACCCATGACGCTGTCAGGGAACTGGCGCCGCCGGTGGCAACCTTCCAGATGTTCTTGGATGTCTTGAGGTACGGGCATTCCCTGCCTTCCGTATCATTAATTGCCAGCCGGCTCAGGTTCTTCGGGTAGTTCTGTATCCAGTAATAACCCGGAGTCCAGACAGGCATCTTAAGCACCAGTGTATCCTCGCTGATCCCTTCCAGGGTCATTGTTACCCTGAAGTTGTGGTTCAGAGCATCAGCCATAGATACCACATAGCTTATTTTAAGATCCTCCGGCCCGGCGGAGGTTGCTGATGTTGCTGTGGCGAACAATAACAGGCTGACAAGCATGACAGGCCAAACGTAACGGACATGGGGGGTACCTGATTTTAATGAACTATTCATATGAATTGTATTTGAGATTACAGATTTAAAACGATACGCCTGGCCTGTAGCAGCTCAGAATATTTATCCTTCATTACCTGCGAGAGAAAGCTGACAGATATCTGGTCCTTCCATGCAGGTATTGAGAAGGCAATAGTTTCCAGTACCTTTTCAATACTTTTTACCGGCAACTCACATCTTTCCATGCCGAAATAATCAACGAGGATCTGCCTTGTAAGCTTCTTTTTACGCCCTCTCAGGGGTAAAGCGATCTCCTCTTCCGGTTTCCTGTACTCTATTGTTGTATTTACCAGATCGTAACACGGTGAAAGCTTTGTAATACCATTTTCAGACATCACAGAGAAGTTTTTGAGATGCATGTCATCATTACCTGTGAGGTAACTGAATATGATCAGCTTAAAAAGAACCAGTTTTTCAATTGCGGGAAAGGTGCAGTAACTATTGATCAGACTGACCAACTTTTCCAGGCTGTAATTGTACTTACTGTCCCGGGTCATCCCGGCAAGTTGTGCGAAATCTTCGACAGGTATCTTTTCATTCTGCCCTATTCTGTCAAATCTTTTAACGAAATAGGTTAAGGATTTGTCTTTTGACCAGATCATACCATGGATCGGAACACTGAGGCCGATCATTTCGGCAAGTCTCATTGTCAGGTCCTCATTTTGTGGCATTTCCGGAAAATAATCATGCTGAGGCTTAAGTATGTATCTCCCGCCGGTGTCAACTATTTCCATCCGGTTTTCCCTGGTATTAAGTATTGCACTCAACTTCGGCTGAACTCCCTGAACTGACATAATGTAAGCCCGGTAGAATGCCTCCTGTCTCTGCTCTTCGGCTGTATAGCCGAGATCATCCAGGGAGGTAAGCCTTGGTGATAACAGTTTAAGCCCTTTACTGCTGTAACGGTCATCTCCACATAGTTCATATGTAATGGGGCAACGGTTCATTCTTCAATTTCCTTTACAGTCACCGCTCCTACCATATCATTCCCAACTGCAACCAATTGCGAGAAGTAGTCGTATCTGTCAATCTTTCTTGTCTTCAACAGGCCTTCCAGCTGTATTCCTTCAGGCAGCAATCCGTCAAAAAAGGGGGGAAAAGATTCAAATTTGTAAATCCTGTTTGTACCGGGCATCGTAAGTGATACATCATAACCCTTATAACCCTCAACATATTCAAAAGTGTACTCCTTGCCCTTCTCAATTTCTGTCAGGGTACCCGCATGATATCCCTTAACAAATATTTCAGCCTTTTTCATTTGATTATTTAGTCATATTTACCATCAAAGGGCTTGTTATAACTATACTAATATTCAAGACTTTTAGAATCTTACGGAGAGTATCGAGCTGAACCGACTCCTTCCCTTTTTCAAGGTCGTAAATTACTGTCTTTCCCACTCCTGCCAGCTCGGCCAGCTGTATACGACTTAGTCTTGCTGCCTTTCGGTGCAACTTTAATACTTCCGCAAGTTGATCAGCCTGAGTCATTTTTACCTCCATAGCGGTAAATATAATATTTATTTTTGCAAAACACAAACTAAAATAACGCTTTTTGCCGCTATAGCAGCATTATATTATCTTTTGCTTCTCATAAATCAATTGGATTAAAGTTTTTTACTGCCATAGCGGTAACTATAATAAAGGACACACCAGGCAGTAAGACCATAATTTTGATTGCGCTGTAACAACAACAGCACACTAATGTGGAGCCGCGGCGAGAGCATCAGCCTGAAAAGCAGCGGCGCACTGACGGGAAGTCACCGCGCCAGGAGCATCAGCCTGTAAAGCAACATCGCACTGACGGGGAGCCGCGGCAGGTGCACCTGTCTGAAACAACAGCGGCGCCCGTTTCAGGGGCGCCGCCGCTAAATATATCTGCATAATTGTATTTCAACCAGTGCTTCGGTGCGCCGGTCGCCCGGCCTGCACATCAAGACAACTGCCAGAAGTTTATCCCAGTATGCTCCAGGTCACGGTCAGACCGGCCATAACCACGGAGACCATTGACATGAGCTTAATGAGGATGTTGAGTGAGGGGCCTGATGTATCCTTGAACGGGTCACCGACAGTGTCACCAACGACACCTGCCTTGTGAGCCTCGCTCCTCTTGCCGCCGTAGTTCCCCTTCTCAATGAACTTCTTGGCATTGTCCCATGCACCACCCGAGTTGTTGAGCATGCTGGCCAGGGTAAATCCGGCAGTCATACCGCCCATGAGCAGACCCACGACACCCGGAACACCCAGGGTAAGGCCTATAACCAGCGGAACAGCAATGGCAAGCAGTGAAGGAAGCATCATCTCACGCTGAGCGCCCTTTGTTGATATGGCAACGCATCTTGCATAATCGGGTTTGCCCGTACCTTCCATGATCCCGGGTATCTCACGGAACTGACGTCTCACTTCGTCGACCATGCTGCCGGCTGCGCGTCCGACGGCTTTCATTGACATCGCGCTGAAGAGGAACGCCATCATGGCACCGATAAATATACCGGCAATGAGAAGCGGGTTGAAAAGCGACAGGTCATAGGCTCCCACAAAGTCCTTGATATGAGCGGAACCTACGTTCACTGCGGTCATCCCTTCGGGAATAACAGCAGGCACGGTGCTCTTGTAGAACAGCACATCACCAATCTGCTTATATCCCTCAGCAGTGCTGTCGGCTATACGTCCCAGCCAGAGTTTTACCTCTTCCATGTATGCTGCCACGAGGGCCATGGCTGTCAGAGCAGCCGAACCGATTGCAAATCCCTTTCCGGTTGCAGCCGTGGTGTTGCCAAGCATATCGAGTGCGTCGGTACGTTCACGGACCTCCTTGGGAAGATGAGCCATCTCGGCGTTACCGCCTGCGTTGTCAGCAATCGGGCCGAAAGCATCTGTGGCCAGGGTTATACCCAGTGTTGAGAGCATACCCACGGCGGCAAAACCGATTCCGTAAACACCCCATGAGAAGTCGCGGAATCCGCCTGCAAATCCGTATGCGGCAATAATTGCAATGGCAATTGTAATTACAGGTATCCAGGTCGACTGCATACCTACAGCAATACCCTCGATGATTGTCGTCGCCGGGCCCTGCTGTGTCTGTTTTGCGATGCCTTTGGTGGGCTTATACTCGTCAGATGTAAAGTATTCCGTTGACTGGCCGATAATCACACCTGCAATAAGACCGGCTACCACAGCACCAAACACGCCCCATGTTATCCAGCCAGTGGCAGCCATAGCAGCTATTGCCACAAGTATGAGGGCAGAGCTGCCTCCGGTGCCGAGCAGAAGTGCGTTAAGCAGGTTCTTCTGAGTGGCCTGTTCCCTGGTGCGTACCATGTAAACACCGGCTATTGAGAGCAGTATGCCTATTGCAGCCACGATCATCGGGGCTATGACAGCCTTCATCTGGTCACCGCCGGCAACTATTGGCAGTGCTGCTCCGAGAGCTGCTGTGGCCAGTATTGATCCGGCATAAGATTCGTAAAGGTCAGCGCCCATACCTGCCACGTCGCCTACGTTGTCACCAACGTTGTCAGCGATTGTCGCAGGGTTGCGGGGGTCATCCTCGGGGATGCCTGCCTCAACCTTGCCAACAAGGTCAGCGCCCACATCGGCAGCCTTGGTGAAGATACCGCCGCCCACGCGTGCAAACAGAGCCTGTGTGGAGGCACCCATGCCGAATGTAAGCATCGTTGCAGTGATCTCGATCATCTTCTGATGGTCGGTGGTGCCGGGATGCACGAATGTCAGACCTGCCCATTTCCATCCTTCAACCATGTTCTCGGGGCTGAATACCCAGTGATTCAGGACAAGGAACCAGATTACAATGTCAAGAAGCCCGAAACCAACCACTATCAGTCCCATCACGGCACCGCTGCGGAAGGCAATCTTAAGCCCCCTGTTGAGTGATTCCGAAGCTCCCTGGGCTGTCCTCGATGAAGCGTTCGTTGCAGTTCTCATGCCCAGGTATCCGCAAAGACCCGAGAAGAATCCGCCTGTCAGGAATGCGATAGGCACGAAGGGGTTCTGTACCCCGAGGTAAGCCAGGACAAAAAGGAGGACAACAAGAACAATAAAGACCTTTAGCACAACGCTGTACTGGCGTTTGATATAGGCCATCGCACCTTCTTTGACATATCCGGCTATTTCCTGCATACGGTCACTGCCGGCAGGCGCCTTCATCATGCTCCTGTAGAATATCCATGCAAAGAGCAATGCCAGCACCGCTGCGACAGGTGCTATCCAGAACAAACTACTGATCATAAGCTTAGGTTTTTTTAAGATTTGAGCTACAAAACTAATCAGTTTTTTTACAATACCTAATGAAGGTTTTGGTTATCATTTTTTGTCTTTCACATACTTATCAAGCCACCTGAGGTACTCCCAGTGCATGTGCAGCAGTGATTCACGGGCGGTGTAACCGTGAGCTTCGTGAGGCAGCAGAACAAGCCTTGTTATAGCCCCTGCACCCTTTAGTGCAGCATAATATCTTTCACTCTGGATCGGGAATGTCCCCTGGTTGTCATCAGCCATTCCATGAATCAGCAGCAGCGGATCCTTCACCTTTGTGGCATGCGTGAATGGCGACATCATCAGGTACAGTTCCGGATCCTCCCAGAAGCTGCGACGCTCGTTCTGGAAACCGAACGGTGTCAGCGAGCGGTTATATGCGCCGCTGCGTGCGATACCCGCAGCAAACAGCCTGGTATGTGAAAGGAGGTGTGCCGTCATGAAGGCGCCGTACGAGTGGCCGCTGACAGCAACACGCTTCGGATCTGTTACACC
The DNA here is from genome assembly GCA_964621005.1 of uncultured Rikenella sp. Lineage (GTDB taxonomy): Bacteria > Bacteroidota > Bacteroidia > Bacteroidales > VadinHA17 > SR-FBR-E99. The sequence continues at coordinate 75,558 of CAZUIF010000009.1, read as the reverse complement.
CATCTCAACCGCCTTGTTGATTGCGGCTTCAGCATCGGCAACAAGCTGCTCGATAAAAGTGTCATTCGGTTCCTTGCCTCCGACACCCACTATCGGGAAGCTGGCGTCATTCAGCACGGCATATCCCTGTGTGACATATACAAGCACAGAAGAAGGACTTATCCTTGTGAAGGTATAGGGGGAGCCGCTCACCTGGCCTGCCATGGAGGGATCATTGAACTCACGGGGATAAGCCCAGAGTATCGTAGGAAGCGGTCCGTCCTTGGTCTTGTCGTATCCGGCCGGGAGATAGAGGGTGAATGAGAGATCGACACCGTCGTTGCGCTTGTAGGTGACAAGTTCCTTATGCACACCTGCCAGTTGCGGATAGGGGTTCTCGAATGCGGTGACCTGCTTCAGCGTTCCCTTGCGGAGATCACGGATGAAGTAGTTCGGAACCTCAGTCACTGACTGCCGCGTGGTCAGGAGCAGGCCGCGGACAGGATCAATAAACTCACTTACAGTTTCATAGTAAGGTGCTTCGGAACGCCACAGCCTTGTTGTCCTGCCTGTCTTAAGATCATATTTGTCCATGAAAGGCCTGTCGCCCTCGGGAGATGCTCCGGGGCCGGTGAGGTACAGACTCCTTCCCTTGTCGGCGGTAAGAAGAACTGACCTGCCCCATGTATTGGGTACCGTCACCGGGAATCCGGGGTTGTTGTACCTGTCGTCGGAGTTGAGCTCCCATACCTTCTTAAGGGTACCCTTGGGATCTGAAGGAGCAAATGTGGAAGTCACCCTTACACGGGTCTTCGAAAGCCCTTCCATCAAAAGTGCAAGGTTATCATTTCCCCAGATGATTCCCTGGAAACGCTTTCCGGTTGCCAGGAAGGGGACAGGTTCTCCTGCAAACGGCGCCTCAAGCATGAAGACCTGGTCATGGTACTGCATCTCCTTTGCATGGTAATCGCCTCCGTCAAGAGCCTCAACCCACAGCAGTGATGCGGGCCTGTCGCTGCGCCAGCTGTAGTTACGGGGGCCGGGATTGACAACATCATATCCCCTGGGCAGGTTCTCCTGGAGAGGTTTATCAAGAAGACGCCTTACCATATTGCCCTGGAGGTCCCATACTTCAGTTCGTGACGGGAAGAAATAATAGGGAACAACATAGGAGAACGGCCTGCCTGTAATTGTTACAAGGAACCATTTGCCGTCAGGTGACGGAGAGACATCGGTTATCATTCCCTTGCTGCCGAAAGCAGCGGAAGCGGTGCCGTCCCATCTTACAAGTTCCGAAGTGGCATAATATTCAAAAATCTTTTCATCATCAGGCGTCTGCAGCAGGTCCTGGAATGTGCGTGACTCACCCCTTACACCGTCGCTCTCCTGGACGGAGGGCCCTACAGGTACTGTGGATGCAACCGGGGCCTTGCCCCTACCGCGCAGGGTACGGAGATATATCAGTGAACCATCAGGCAGCCATTCCATTGATCCGCGGAACAGGCCGTTAAGCCCCTCGTCAATCTTGCCGGCTGTCATCGTTGCAGCGTCAGCGACCCACAGTTCAATCGTGTTGTCAGTTGTGTTTGTAAATGCAAACCGCCTGCTGTCATGTGACCAGGCGACCCCACCGATCCTGGGTTCGGCCGGAAGGCCTTTGAGATCCCCGATGAGAGTCCCGTCAATCTTCATAGCAGTGATCCTGTTTACTGACTGCCCGCGGCTCGGACCGTTTGTCGAAGGGGCGAACCTCATGCCGGCAAGCCTGTACTCGGGCTGCGAAAGATCGGCAATAGTGGGAAGTCCCGGGCGGTAAAGCAACAGCATCACCGTGTTGTCAGGACTGATGTTCACGGAGGGAGTCTGCGGAGCATCAATAAGTGAGACGATAGCTTCCGGGGGAAGCTGGTAACCATTCTTATCCTGCGCAGTTGCCAGCAAGGCTGAAGCGGCAAGGATAAAGGTGAAAAGAACTTTGCGCATCATGATCATGAGTTTTGTTGATTCTCAAATTTAATCTTCTGAATTCAAGATCAAAAACCAAATATGCGCTATTATTGTTTTTTAACTTTACAGCTGATTTTTAATGTACAGGCAGGAAAAAGAGATGAAAAATGAATTCGGAACCGACCTGGCGGCCGCGCTGAAAGTGCTGAGAAGCGGTGGTGTAATACTTTACCCGACGGATACTGTGTGGGGGCTGGGCTGTGATGCCACCGACGCCGGGGCGGTACGCAAGATATTTGAGATAAAGCAAAGGGCTGAAAATAAAAGCCTGATCATCCTCGTCAACTCGGTTGCGATGCTTGAGAGGTATGTTTCAAACCCGCCGGAGATCGCGCTGGAGATGGCTGAGCTTTCCGAAAGGCCGCTGACGGTGGTCTATGACAGTGGAAAAAGCCTGGCGGAAGGGGTGACCTCAGCCGACGGGTCGGTAGGTGTGAGAGTATGTGCGGAGCCGTTCTGCGATGCCCTCATTGATGCCCTGCGCAGACCACTTGTATCGACATCAGCCAATATCAGCGGCAGCAGTGCACCGGCAATTTTCGATGAGATAGGCGAAGAGGTTAAGGCTGCTGTTGATTATGTATGCCTCTGGAGACAGGATGACCGAAGCAGGTCCAAACCCTCTTCGGTCATCAAAGTATCCGGAAACGGTGTAGTGAAGATCCTCCGCGAATGATTACTTCATCCGCACCTTGCCAGATCCCGAGACAGCGGCATCAATCTTCGGGTTGCCCGAATACAGGACACTTCCGCTGCCAGAGATGGAGGCTTTAAGCATTTCGGTCACATAACAGTCGCAACTGCCGCTGCCGGAGATCCTTGCATCAAGGACTCCAACCCCGGTTTCCTCCCCCTGGTAGTCACCCGAGCCTGAGATTGATATTTCAAGCTTTTTTATGGTGCCGTTCCCGGCCACATTGAGACTGCCTGATCCGGATATGGCGCACTCAACTTCCCCGAGTGCCACATCACGGATGAATGCCTTGCCGCTCCCGCTGATGGCCACATCAAGCCCATCCCCCCGGAGCGGGTCATTGACCTTTACGCTCCCTGAGCCTGAAACGCTTATGCCATCAATTGCAGGCATGGTTATCCTCACAACAACCTTTTTGTTCCCGGTATCAAACCACTTTTCCCTCTTGATCCTCAGCTCGTCCCCTACAACTTCGGTAATTATCTCACTGATGTAATCCCTGTCACCTTCAAGTTCAACCCTGTAATCCTTCCCCAGGGTTATGAGGGCTTCGCCGGAAACGGCGAATGAGACTTCGCTGAAACCTGATACCTGCCTCTTTTCTGTATAGGCTGTCTGTGCATGTGAAGCCTGTACGGCGAATATCGTCAATACTGCAACAATCAGGATTTTTTTCATGGCTGCTCCGTTTTAATTATTGGTTCTACAGGAGAAAGACGGGAAGATTTCCCGTTTGCTGCACGGGAAAAGAAAAGTCCCTCGGCGGGTCAGTCGTTCAGACTGATGAGACCCTCCGGCAGCGCCATTTTGATGGCTTTGTGTCTTCTGTCAACAGAAATGATAAGGTCAGGGTGAAGGGGGATGAATACCTCCTCTCCTTTGATGAGGGCTACGGCCATCAGCTGGCCCGGGTTCTGAATGACTTCAGCCACTGTGCCGGAGAGGCCGGTAACAGTGTCAGTAACGGAAAATCCTTTCAGGGACTTAAGATCATCTTCAGGTTCTTCCCCGCTGCCGCTCATCACCTCGCATCCGCGAAGGTGGGCAACAGATTCAGGGGTAAGGTAATCGTCAAATGATATTATAAGGGTATCGGGTGCGGGGCAGTAAGCCTCGCGGGTAAAAAAGGGAACCGGTATCCCGTCTGTTATGACGAATACCGGTTCTCCCTGTTGCGGTTCCCCCGTGATGCCGCTCTCGCTCCTCACAACCACGGCTCCTTCGAAGCCGTATGTTTTTGTTATTCTGCCTATCGTTTTCATTTTCCGGCGGCAGGGGGATTAAAAGACCATTACCGGTCTCTCAGTACTATTCTGCGGTCTCTTCCTTGGCGTCTGATGCTTCAGGAGCGGCTTCAGCATCAGTTGCTGCCTCTTCGGCGGCTGCTTCTGCTGTAGCTTCACCGGCTGCCTCGGCTGCTGCGGCCTTTGCGGCTGCTTCTGCCTCAGCGGCGAGGGCTGCTGCCTTTTTGGCGATCTCGGCTGCCCTGGCTTCCTTGACTGCTTTTTCAGCTTCAAGCTTACTCTTGCGAAGTTCTTCTCCAATCTTCTCGAGGCCGGACTTCTTAAGTTCGATCTTCTCTTCCTTGCCTTTCAGCCATTCATTAAAACGGCGGTCGGCTTCAGCTTCGTCAAAAGCGCCTTTCTTCACTCCCTCAAGGAGATGCTTCTTCATCATGACACCCTTGTACTTAAGGATTGCCCTGCATGTGTCCGTAGGTTGCGCGCCGTTCTGCAGCCATCCCAGTGCCTTCTCGAAGTTGATGTCGATTGTTGCCGGGTCAGTGAGCGGATTGTAAACTCCGATCTTCTCAATGAATCTGCCATCACGTGGCGACCTGCTATCTGCTACCACCACGTGGTAGTAGGCCTGCTTCTTGCGGCCCTTCCTAGCTAATCTGATTTTTACTGACATTTAAAAAATTAAGTTTAAGGTTTTACCTGTTAATCTGAATTGAGGGTGCAAATTTAAGACTAAATTTCTTATAACCAATTGATATTGCAAATATAAATTAAGTGAAGCTGTTATGCGGTTGCAGAAACGGGGCAGCAACCATTTGTTACTGCCCCGTTAAAGCTTATTGATTAAGGCTGCTAGTTGTAGCCCGGGTTCTGATCTTCATCATTGATGAATTCATTTGCGTCAATCTCAATCTCGGGGATCGGGAATATCAGCTTTGGTGAAGTAGCATCAAGATGTTTTATAGGAGACCATCCCGGACCCTGGATCTGCGGACGGTCAAGCGGAAGGCCCAGCCTGAGGATGTCCGTAATGCGGAAACCTTCCCCGACAAGTTCCCTTCTTCTCTCCATCATTATTTCATTGATGAGGGTTGCACCTGTGCTGGTTGATTTTACGGCGCTGGCTGATGACCTTGTCTGTATGGCAAACAGTGCAGTCTGGGCTGCTGCATAGTCAGGAGATGCTTTCCTGGCTTCGCATTCTGCCTTCATGAGATAGAGTTCGGATGTTCTCATAAGCGTTGGCTTGTCAAGACCGACGGAGCCAAACGATGAACCGCGGACTGCGTCAAGTCTCGGGAATTTCCCGTAAAGGGAAACATGACCCGGACGGATGAAACACCATGAATCCTCGTTGTTGGGCCAGAACATAGATTCAGTGACAGGTGTACCTGCATCGGTAATAGACTGAATTTCATCGAAGGAGTAGCTGTGATAACCTTCGAAGTGATACAGCGTCCTTGTCAGTTCACCGAAGTGCGCCTCAACGGCAGGGTCATTGTAGTTATAGAACAACGGGGTTATGAACCAGTTCTTTCTTGCATCGTCAGCAGGATATGTATTGAGCAGCGCTGAGGTCATAAAGGCGTTGCCGTAGCCTTCGGGATGGTCGTATGACGAAGTAAGACCCCAGTAAATGCCGTAGTCATCAGAGTTAAACGGAATTGCAAATATTGTCTCTGTCATTATCCTGTTTACACCAAGTGCCAGATCAGCGGCTGAACTCAGGGCCGGCGCATCAGCTATGGCGGCATTGATGAACGGCAGTGCCTCATCATATTTCCCCATTGTCAGCTTCACCCTGGCCATAAGACCCTGTGCAAAAACTTTCCCTATTCTGCCAAGGGTTTCGGGAGCACCAAGGGCACCGATGGCATCTGTAAGGTCTCTTTCAATCAGGTCATAGACCTCGGCAACCGTACCACGGCCTTTAAGATTTGAGGGATCACTGACCTCGTAAAGCGGGACACCGGGACTTGCGCCGTTATCCCTTGTGTAAGGCACACAGAACATCTGTACAAGATTGAAATATGCAAGTGCCCTTATTGTCTTGACCTCCCCAAGGAATCTTGCAGCCCCTTCCTCATCAAAAGGAAGTTCCGCATTGATTGCCCCGTTACAGTTCTCGATAACAGCGTAGAAAAGAGTCCAGTTCATGGCCGGGCTTGATCTTGCCGTTGCGCCTGAAGATGCGAGCCATGTATAGTTGAATGGCTGAAGCAGGTAATTCCAGTTGTTCGCCTGGGCAATGAATACATCATCACCCCTGACATCATTTGATACAGGAACCCATGCACTCAAAAGCCTTGGCTCCGTTACCAGGTCATAAATTCCGTAAAGTGCCGCCATCGCATTCTGAGGGCTGCTGAAAGCTGCCGTCTCATCTATCTGATCAGTCGGGTAGAGCTCCAGAAACTCCTCCTTGCAACCGGTCAGGATTACTCCCGTCAGTACTATTGCTAATAATATCTTTTTCATTTTTGAATCCCTTTTAATGTTAGAAACTAAGGCTGAGGCCCACGGTTAATGTTCTGACATTCGGCACCTCCGTTGTGGTAATGAGACCACTCAATCCCTGTTCGGGGTCATTGCCCTTGAACTTAGTGAATACCAGTACGTTGTCGCCGTTTACAAAAACAGATGCACCGGTGATTCCGGACTTACCCAGTATCTTTTTCGGGAGTTCATATGACAGGCTGACATTCCTGAGTCTCAGGAATGATGCATCTTCGAGGAAACGGCTTGACTGGAAATTGGAACGTGATGAATTGTTGTAAACAAACCTGGGAACATCAGTCACGTCTCCCGGCTGCTGCCATGAGTTCAGAACCTCCTTGTTGAGCTGGTAACCATAGCGTTCACCATCATGCATCGTCTGCTGCATCAGGCTGTTGTAGATCTTTCCGCCGACACTCCAGTAGAACTGGAAGGAGAAATTAAAATTATTCAAGAAGGTGAAGGTATTTGTGAGTGAACCGTAGAAGTCGGGGATAGACTGTCCAAGCTCATACCTGTCAGCTTCATTGTAGTCTTTAGTTGTTTCCCTTTCACCTGTTGGATTGCCTTCAGCGTCAAGTATATCCTTGTACCACATTGCCTCCCCGGTATTTGAATCAACCCCGGCATACTCCTGTATATACCATGTATAGAGGCTGTTCCCCACAACCCATCTTTTGGTTCCGGAGATGATTTCCTCCTGTGAAAGTGCGGTGATTTCGTTTGTGTAAGTCGAAATATTGAAGTCTGTCAGCCAGACGAAATTCGGACTGGTAACATTTGTCGTATGCAGTTCAACCTCAACACCCCTGTTGCGCAGGCCGCCAATATTTGACAGAATGGAGCTGAATCCCACGGAAGGAGGCAGCGGTTTGTCCATGAGAAGGTCATCTGACAGCCTGTCAAACCACTCGACTGTACCCCTTATCCTCTGGAAAATGCCAAACTCAAGAGCAACGTTCGTGGTAACGTTCTTTTCCCATCCGAGATCATAGTTCGGAAGACGGTTGTGCACCATACCGACGTAGTAATCATAGTTGTAACCGAGGCTGTATGTGGGAAGATAGGCATACGGCGGCACGGCCTGGTTCCCGTTTGTTCCGTAACCTGCCCTGATCTTCAGGTCATCGAGCCATGGAATATCAGACAGGAAAGCTTCTTCCGAGATTCTCCAGGACCCTGAAATTGACCAGAAATTTCCCCATCTGACCCTCGGACCAAACCTCGAGGAGCCGTCACGGCGGTATGAGCCCTGCATATAGTACTTGTCCTTGAAATCGACAAGAAGCCTGCTGAAATATGAGATCATCGACGTTTCGGTTGTCGAAGAGCCGTAACCGAAAGGAGCAGAGGCTATATTGAGTTCATCAGAGAAGGGAACATCAAAACCTCTGGCTGATACATTTACTGTTTTCAGAATGTACTTCTCTGTTTCATATCCTCCGAGGATGTTGAAGTGCAGGTCAGTTATTGTCTTGTCATATGTAAGAGTGGATGATGTGAATATTGTACGGGCATCGGACGTGTTCTTTTCGGAACTCCCCTGATATGCCTTGCCGTCACCGTGGTACGGATTGCGGAAATCATCGGTATTTACATAGTCAATTTTCCCGTTGCCCTTTGTGTCAAACACAAGGCCTTCCAGAATCTTCCAGTTGAAGTTCAGTGTCTGTGACAGAGAGGTCTTCCTGTTGCCCCTGGGGTCGAGGATGGTCTGTGCTATAGGGTTGTAGTCCTTCGATACAAGGTTGTTCCAGTTATAGGCAGGTTTACCGTCTGTTCCTATAACGGGCTGGAAATTGGCATCAAGTTCATACAGGGGAACGTTGTTCGGATAGGTGTAAGCTGCATAGCCTGTACCTGAACCGTTTGTAATATCCTTTACCGTGTTTCCCTCTGAATATCTGATGATGGATGAGGTTCCAACCTTTATTCTCTTGTTGACCTGTGTCTCCAGGGAGACATAACCCATTGCCCTGGTGACTTCATCAGGAACAGTGATAGCCTTCTGATTGTAATATGTACCTGAGAAATAAAATTTGGTCCTCTCATCGCCGCCCTGTGCAGTAAGGTTGTGTTCGGCAATCTTTCCGGTTCTGTGAGCAAGGTCGAACCAGCTTTCATCAAACATCAGTTTTGCACCGGGAACAAGGTTCCCGTTGTCATCAAAAGGCTGGGCAACATTGAACGGGTTCTTGCCGGCAAGAAGGACAAGGTTCCTGTGAGCATAGTTGGCCGGTGAAGTGTAGTTTGTCGGTTCGCCGTACAGGTCCTCCCCGAGATCGGATGCGTAATTGTAAAGACCCTCCCATGACTTCTGCATGTATTCGGAGGCATTGAGCATCTCGAATTTGTTCGTGGTGCGGGTTGAGTAACTCTGCTTTCCCCTGTATGTAAATACAGTCTTCCCGGCTTGTCCCTTCTTTGTAGTAACAAGGATGACACCGTTGGCAGCTCTCGATCCGTAGAGAGAAGAAGCGGCGGCATCCTTCAGTACTGTGACTGTCTCGATATCGTTAAGGTTGGGAACGGTCCCGCCTGCAATACCGTCAACAACCCAGAGCGGAGCTGATGATGCGGTGATGGAACCGGTACCCCTGATCCTGATTATCGGTTCAGAATCAGATGCACCGTTGGCGTTGACAACATGCACACCGGTCGCATTGGCCTGAAGTGCCTTGACAACCGAAGTGGTCGGTGTGGAGATGAGCTTGTCGCTCTTTACAACCGATGCAGCTCCGGTATACGATTCTTTCTTCGTCACACCGTAGGCAACGACTACGATCTCATCCACACCAAGGAGGTCAGGATTAAGAATGACATCATAATTGGATGCTGTTCCGACTTCAAATTCAGTCGTTTTAAGCCCCACGAACCTGACTTCAATGATTGCTCCTTCAGGTGCGGAGAGGGTAAACTTACCGTTGGCATCCGTGGCTGTCCCGGTAGTAGTCCCCTTGATAAGTACTGTAGCTCCTATTACAGGCAAATTGTCATCATAACCGGTAACAGTACCGGTTATGGTCTTCTGTCCTTGTGCCAGAATCAAAGAGCTGCAGAAAACCAAAACAAAGAAAAGTAGTCTTCTCATAGCTTGATCATTTAAGTTAATAAAAACTGTTGATTAAAAGGGTTAATTATTATTAATGGTGTTAGTTTAAAAAGTAAAATTAAATCTTTTCTGTTTACATGTTGAAAAAAAAACGGCAATAACTGTTCTGTTTTCCCTAATTTTGTTCCCACAGAACCGAATTCTTTTCACGCATCGCAGCCTTTCTCATGTCGCAATTTATTCATTTACACGTACATACGCAATACTCGATTCTTGACGGTGCATCAGGGGTGAAGGCCCTTGTCCGCAGGGCGAAAGAGCTGGGTATGGAGGCTCTGGCCATCACTGACCACGGGAACATGTTTGGCGTAAAGGAGTTCCATGATGCTGCAACTGCCGCCTCCGTCAAACCCATTATCGGGTGCGAGATCTATGTTGCCCGGACAAGTCTCGAGGACAAGACATCCGTCGAGGACCGTTCAGGTGACCACCTTATATTACTGGCAAAAAACAAGACCGGGTACCACAACCTTGTCAAGCTTGTCTCCCAGGCATGGATCAGGGGCTTTTACTACAAGCCGCGCATCGACAAGGCCCTTCTCCGTGCTCACCGCGAAGGGCTCATAGCCTCCTCCGCATGCATAGCCGGTGAGGCTGCCCAGGAGATCCTCCAGGGAAACATCCGCGGAGCCGAAGAGGCAATACTTTCATACCGGGAGATCTTCGGCGACGACTACTATCTTGAAGTACAGCGTCACGAGACCGGTGACCCGACGGCTGATGGCACAGTTTTCCCGCAGCAGCAGAGGGTTATAGCCGCGTACCGCGATCTGGCGGCAAAACACAACATAAAAATTATAGCCTCCAACGACGTCCACTTCATCATGCAGGACGAGGCCGAGGCGCATGACCGCCTTATCTGCCTGAATACCGGTAAGGATATAGATGATCCCAAGAGACTCCGCTATACAAAACAGGAGTACCTGAAGAGCGGAGAGGAGATGACCGCCATCTTTGCCGATATGCCCGAAGCGGTTCAGAATACCCTTGAGATTGCTTCGAAAGTGGAATATTACCCGCTGGCCAGTGAGCCGATCATGCCTGATTTTGCCATTCCCGGGGAATTTGCCGGCAAGGACGAATACCTCCGTCATCTTACACTGAAGGGCGCTTCCGAACGGTGGGGAACAGTCACTCCTGAGATCCAGGCCCGCATAGACTTTGAGCTCTCGGTGATAAGGAACATGGGATTCCCTGGCTACTTCCTGATAGTTCAGGATTTCCTGAGGGCGGCACGAGAGATGGGCGTCTGGGTGGGTCCCGGCCGCGGATCGGCTGCTGGCAGCGCAGTGGCTTATTCCCTCCGGATCACTGACATTGACCCGATAAAATACAACCTCCTGTTTGAGAGGTTCCTCAATCCTGACCGCATCTCGATGCCTGACATAGACATCGACTTCGACGAAGACGGGCGTGAAAAAGTGCTCCGGTATGTGGTTGAAAAATACGGTCACGACAGGGTGGCGCATATCATCACCTTCGGTACAATGGCCGCAAAGATGGCTATCAGGGACGTAGCCCGGGTTCAGAAACTGCCCCTTCCCGAGGCCATAAGGCTGACAAAGCTGGTACCTGACAAACCCGGCACAACACTCGCCTCAGCCTACGAAGAGGTGCCTGAACTGCTTAAAGAGAAGGAATCAAAGGAGCCGCTGGTTGCCCAGACCCTGAAATTTGCAGAAGTACTTGAAGGAAGCATACGTCAGACCGGCGTGCATGCCTGCGGAATCATAATAAGCAAGAACAGCCTGTCTGAACATATCCCCATATGCACCGCAAAGGATACAGACCTTTACGTTACACAGTACGAGGGCAACCACGTCGAGTCAGTGGGGCTGCTGAAAATGGACTTCCTCGGGCTGAAGACCCTTTCCATCATGAAGGATGCCGTGGAGAACATCCGCAAATCAAAGGGTATAGAAATAGACCTGTGGGCACTCGAACTTGATGACAGGCGTACATATGAGCTCTTCAGCAACGGTGAAACCACGGGGGTGTTCCAGTTTGAATCCGTCGGGATGAAAAGGTACCTGCGTGAGCTGAAACCGAACCATCTCGGTGACCTGATAGCAATGAACGCCCTATACAGGCCGGGTCCCATGGATTATATCCCCCAATACATAAGGCGGAAACATGGCAGGGAAAAGATTGCCTACGAGGTGCCGGCCATGGAGACCTACCTGAAGGAGACATACGGTATCACAGTCTACCAGGAGCAGGTGATGCTTCTCTCCCAGGAACTCGGGGGCTTCACCAAGGGGCAGGCCGACTCGCTTCGCAAGGCGATGGGGAAAAAGAAGCGTGATCTGATGGACAAGCTCAAGGAGCAGTTCATTGAAGGATGCCGCAGGAACGGCTATGACCAGAACACGATAAACAAGATCTGGTCTGACTGGGAATCTTTTGCCGAGTATGCCTTCAACAAATCTCACTCCACCTGCTATGCCCTCATAGCCTACCAGACCGGGTATCTGAAGGCAAACTACCCGGCCGAGTTCATGGCAGCCGTACTCAGCCGCAACATCAGTGACATAAAGAAGATCACTGTAATGATGGAGGAGACCAAAAGGATGGGAATCGAAGTGCTCGGGCCTGACGTCAACGAGAGTCTCCTGCAGTTCACTGTCAACCGTTCCGGTAATATCAGGTTCGGCCTCGGCGCGATCAAGGGGGTTGGCGAAAACGCTGTACTACACCTGGTGGAGGAGAGGGAAAAGAACGGCCCCTATAAAGACATATGGGACCTCGCCGAGAGGGTGAACCTAAACACGGTCAACAAGAAGATGCTGGAAGCAATGGTTGTATCAGGCGCCCTTGACGGGCTGCCGGGGATGACCAGGGCACAGTATTTCGCCGCTGACGGCAAGGGCTCCAGCTTCCTCGAGAGCCTGATCCGATACGGTAACAACGTAAAGAACATAAGGAACAGCAGCCAGCAGTCGCTCTTCGGCGACGCGGGCGGATTTGAACTTGTACGGCCGGAACCGGCACCCTGCCCCGACTGGACCAAGCTTGAGAAGCTGAACAAGGAAAAGGAGGTCATAGGCATTTACCTGTCATCACATCCTCTTGACGATTTCAGGCTGGAGATCAACACCTTCTGCAACGCCACCCTGACTGACCTGCAGAATTTATCCGAATTTGCCAACCGTGAAGTCTGTGTGGCAGGCATTGTCACCGACACCCGCAGCGGTGTGACAAAAAACGGAAAACCGTTCGGGGGATTCACACTTCAGGATTATACCGATTCATTCTCATTCCTGCTGTTTGACAAGGATTATGTATCATTCAGTAACTTCTTCAGGAACGACTACCAGCTCCTTGTAAAAGGGAGGGTTCAGGGAAGACACTTCAACCCTGATGAGCTGGAGTTCAAAATCAAGGAGATCCACCTTCTCACGGCTGTAAGGGATGACCTGATCAACTCAATCACGATCAAACTTAAGGCCGAAAGCGTTAATCCCGAGTTCATTAAGAATCTCAAATCGGTCATCTCCGAGAATCCCGGGAACAAATCACTCAAATTCCTGTTGATAGACCATGATGACAGGATAACAATCCCGCTTTTTTCAAGAAGCATCAAGGCCGGCATAACAAATGAGCTTATCGGGTGGCTTGACGACAATCCTGAACTCAGCTTTAAAGTAAATTAGGTATCTTTGCGACAGCAATGAGGAATTAAAACTGAAATATATAATATTATGGCACAACACGTTAACGACAGTAATTTTGATGAGATCGTATTGAAGTCAGACAAACCCGTAATTGTTGATTTCTGGGCAGAATGGTGCGGACCCTGCAGGATGATAGCCCCTTACATTGAGCAGATAGCAGAGGCCTACAAGGACAAGGCGGTTGTCGTTAAGTGTGACGTTGACAGCTCACCGGATGTGGCGCGCCGTTTCATGATAAGGAACATCCCGACAGTTCTGTATTTCAAGAACGGTGAGGTGGTTGACAAGCAGGTCGGCGCTGCTGCACGTTCGGCATTTGAAGCCAAGCTCACTCCACTGCTCTGATACAAGTATGAAAGTATGTGTATTTGCAGCCTCGAGTAGCCGGATTGACCCTGCTTACATAAAGGCTGCCGGGGAACTCGGGACTGTCTTTGCCCGTGAGGGTGTTCATGCAGTGTTCGGAGGAGGAGGCATTGGACTGATGGGCGTTTTTGCCGATGCGTTGATGGCCGGAGGAGGCTCCGTTACAGGTGTCATTCCCGGCTTCATGATGGATGAAGGATGGGGTCACAGCGGTGTGAGTGACATGGTTGTAACACCTGACATGTCAGAGAGGAAGAAGACAATCTTTGCAATGTCAGACGCTGCGGTGGCACTGCCGGGCGGCGTGGGCACACTGGAGGAACTGACCGAAGTTATCACACTCAAGCAGCTTGGGCAGTTCAACAAGCCAATAATAATTGTGAACGTGAATGGTTTCTATGACCACCTTATAGAGTTCTTCGAGCACATGTACAGGGGCAACTTCATAAGGCTGGAGCACAAGGACATATGGCAGATAGTCACCACCGCCGAGGAGGTGCTGCCGGCAATTCTCAACTACACAGGCTGGCACGCAGATCCCAGGGTGATTGCCCGCATCTGACGGGCTCAGTGACAGGCGGAGAATGACCTGGTGCAAAAAGGACCTGAGAGAAATCTGATCTTACGGAACCCTGGTTCCGATAAACAGGATGTCATCCACCTGCGGGAGATCCTTCATCCACTCCCTGATGGCATTTTCAAGCCGGCGCTTCTGTTCATCGACGGGAAGCATATGGATCTTTGATAGAAGGGACCTGATGTTTACTGTCTTGAACTTCTTTTCGTGCTGACCCCCGAACTGGTCGGCAAATCCGTCGGTGAAGATATAAAGCATGTCACCTGGCTTCACGTCAACCCGGTTGTTCGAGAAACTCTTCCTGGCCTGCCCGTCGATCATCCCTATCGGGAAACGGTCGCCCTTGTAGATGGTCACCTTCCCGTTGCGGACATGATAAAGGGGTTGGTATGCGCCGGCATATTCAACCGTGTGCTCAAGGATATCGTAGGAAATAAGGGAAATATCCATCCCGTCCCTGACGGCCTTTTCGCTGCGCTGCAGCAGTGCATGCACCACCTCTATGTTAAGATGGTCAAGTATGTCTGAAGGTCTAGAGATGCCGCTCTCCCTTACTATCTTGTTAAGTGAGTTGTGGCCTATGATCGACATGAATGCCCCGGGAACACCGTGACCGGTACAGTCCACAGCCGCAATATACTGCTTGAAGCCGCTGTCATGCATCCAGTAGAAGTCGCCGCTGACAATATCCTTGGGCATGAAAAGCACAAAGGTGTCATTGAAGAAGTTCTCCGGAGGCAGCATGGCAGCCTGTATCCTTTCGGCATACCTGATGCTGGCTGTGGTGTCCCTGTTCTTCTCCTCGAGCTCGAGGCTCTTGCTGACAACCTCGGCCGTTCTCTCTTCCACTTTGGCCTCAAGGTGCTCCTTCTCCCTGCGAAGCGTTCTCTCGCGGAGACTGATGAACAGGTAGATACCGCCAACGAGAACTGTTACGCACAGTATGATGAACCATGAGGTCATATAGACAGGTCCCCTGATTGAGAACGAGAGTTTTGCCGGGACTTCATTCCAGTATCCGTAGCTGTTTGAAGCCCTGACCATGAAGGTATACCTTCCCGGGCTGAGTGATGAATATGCGGCCCTGCTCTGGTCAGTTGTAATCCATTCCTTGTCAGCCCCCTCAAGCATGAACTGGTACCGTACTGCACCCGGGTTGACAAGACAGATGCTCAGGAAGTCAAATATTATCCGGTTCTGGGTGTGCAACAGTCTTATGCCGTCATGCATAGGGAAGACCTCATAGTTGACCAGTGTTCTCCAGATATGGGTGACCGGTTCCGTGACCACCGGGGGTATCCTGGAGGGAGTAAGCTTCATCACCCCGTTCGAAGTGCCAAACCAGAGATCACCCATGTCATCGGTAAAGGATGCGTTCGGCCTGGTCTCGATACCTGTGAATCCGCTCTTTTCCGTGAAAGATGATATCCTTCCGGTGTTACTGTCATACCTGTTCAGGCCAAGGTTGGTACCAATGAAGAGGTTGCCTGACCTGTCAGACTGCAGCAGGTTGATTGAGTTCATCAGGAGACCGTCGGTCTCGGTGAGCTTCCTGCTTACGGTGTCATTCCTCAGTCCGTAAAGCCCGTCGATCGTACCCACCCATACCATCCCGTCAGGGGTCTCGGTGATGGCCGTCGGATGTACATCGGTACGGAAGGTGACGGCTGTAAATGTATTGTTTCCGGGGGTGTATTTTGTAAGGCCGTTGCGCTCCTCGGTACCTATCCACAGGCAGCCGCGGCTGTCGCAGAAGAGAGCCGTTATATTGTTTCCCGTCAGGCCGTTGATCTGGGTGTATGTGGTACTCTGCTTGAACCGGGCATCCCACATGATGAGTGCACGGTCAGTGCCTATCCACAGATTGCCGCGGAGATCGGTGGCCATTGCAGCGATCCTCAGTGAACGGAGGCTGGCGTTGAGATCGAGGTCATAACGGAAGTTCTTCTCGTCAATATCATAGCGGTAGACCTCGTCACCGGCGGTGGCAATCCATACGTGGCCGTCATCATCGGGCCTGATTATGCTGATCTGTGTTCCTTCAAGGCTGATGGGAAAACCGCTGAGCTTGATGCGATCCTCCTCTTTCAGGGCCGGGTTGTAAAGCGAGAGACCCCTGCTGGTTCCGAACCAGTACTTGCCTGTTCTGTCCTGGGCCAGCGTGAAGACGTCATTTGAGGGGAGAAACTCCGGTGCATTGTATGAAATGAAGTGATCTCCCTTATAGATGAAGAGACCGGCATCACGGTCGGCAATCAGGACATTCTTCTCCTTGTCCTCAACCATGGATAGGATATGCTGCGCCGGGAGGCCGTTGGTACTGTTGAAGACAATGGTTCCCTCCGGGGAAAAAACGGTTATCCCACCCCTGCTCTCCCAGTCTTCCATTGAGGCCACCCATATGTTACCGCGGTAGTCTTCAAGGATATATGTAACAAAGTTCCCCCACAGGCCGTTGCGGGTATCGAAGAAACCCATCTCACCCGTATTGCTGTCCTGGCGGTAAAGCCCCCCGTTAAAGGTTCCGAACCACATGTTGCCCCGGGAGTCCTCAAAGATTGTTGTGGTAAGGAAGTAGCGGGTGAGGCCTTCAGGGTTGAAGGGGATGAACCTGTCACTGGCATGGTCATATTTCTTGATACCCATGTCGGTGATGCAGTACAGATTGCCGCGGCGGTCGGCATAGAGGCCAAAGGCGTCGTTGCTCAGCCCCTGGCGGCCCATATACTGCTGGCCGGTCATCAGGCTTGCGCCGTGTTCCGGCATGTCAAGCCTGAGCGCCCCGCCAAGGGATGTGGATACCCAGATTGAGCCCTCATATTCGGTTATCCCGGTGATATCGCCCGTCAGGCTGGTAACAGGCCTGAGCGGGTCATTGATGCGGGCGGAGTCGACACCGATGAATATTGAAGGTGAGAATGAGATCCTCCTGATTATGTTGTCCTCTATCAGAGACATTCCTCCGCCAATATGTCCCAGCCAGAGCCTCCCCCTGCTGTCCTCGCAGATGCTCTTCACCCCGCCGGGCGAGAGGCTGTCAGAGGTTGAGAAGTTCTCGAAACGGAGACCGTCAAAGCGGGTGACGCCGCTGCCGGTGCCAAGCCATATGAAGTCATTGGCATCCTGGTGAATGGTGTATACCTTGGAGGCGCTAAGCCCCTCCTTGGATCCGTACTGTTCAAAGTAATAGTTCTGGCCGGAGAGCCGCAGCGGGAAAACAATAAGCGACAAAAGCAGCAGTGCTGTGACGGTTGAAGAGTATATTCCGTGGTTACTGCTTAGCCGGCGCATCAGGTTATTTCTTTACAAAGAAGAATGTTCCGTCTTCATCCTTCAGCCCGGTGATCTTGCCGAACCTGGGCTTCTGCTGGTTGTTCTGGGTAACGGC
Organism: uncultured Rikenella sp.; assembly: GCA_964621005.1. Lineage (GTDB taxonomy): Bacteria > Bacteroidota > Bacteroidia > Bacteroidales > VadinHA17 > SR-FBR-E99. Next base: position 58,024 of record CAZUIF010000009.1, on the reverse strand, counting down.
TTTTGTCACGTGGAGGACTATCTCCTCTATTGAGATGCAGGTGTTCGGGTTACCCCGGAGGGCACTTGCAAATGTCCTTGTAAACTGCGAGTCATCAACAGCAAGCTCATAGCCTGCGGAGGAGAAGATCTGGCTCGACTTGAACTGGGTAGCCCTCCAGTCGGCACAGTTGCGTGGTTTCAGTTCTGTCCTCATGGCCTGGTAGAAGCTGGGGCCTGATTCGCAGGCATCGGTGATCACCAGCACATGGGTCAGGTAGTTCATGTATGTCTCCATCGAAGCCCTGAGTGTATTCAGGCTGAAGTAAGTGAATTCCTCGTCGCGGCGTGCATCAATGGGTATCCAGTAGCCGACGTCATTGATGAATTTGCCGTGACCGGCAAACCAGATGACAAGTGATTTTATCTGCTTGGCACGAACTTCATCGCGAAGGTCAATGGAGAAGAACTTCTCCATCTGCTGCTTCGACTGGTTACGCAGGCGCCTGACGGGTAGCACCTGGTAATCCTCCTCAAGAACCCCGGTTATGAGACTGGCATCCTTGGGCGGACCCTGCAATGCGGCAAAATTCTGATAATCACTGTTCTCGATGAATACAACAAGCGTCTTGCCCATAGGGTTCGAGGCGGAAATTGTTGTGCCGTTACGGTCAAGGGAGTAGTCCCTGATCGTGCGGTTTCCGTAGATGTCCTCCACGAGGATGGTGACCTTGTCATTGTTCCTCACATCAATCCCCTTGGCTATAAATGACGGATTGAGATTGTCCTGGGAAAACTGGGCGCTCATGTTTTCAATCTTAACCGACCTTATCAGGTTCTGGTCCTTCACCTTCCCCTCGATGTCGATTGTCGCTGCAATGCTGTCTATCACAAGCACATCCTCGCCGAGGATGTAAGGGGCAATGATCTGTATCTCCGGCGGATCAACCTCTGTGCGCCTGATACGGTAGGTCAGGACCTTCTCGTTGTCATAGACGTCACGGGCAATGATGCGGAGGGTTTCATCATAGGGGATATCAACCTCGGCGGCGAAGGGGATGGTACCCTTTCCCTCGAACCTGACGGGGATATTGTTTATTGAGAACTCAGCCAGGAGACTCTTGTCGGTGACCTTGCCGGTCACCATGATTTTTGTTTTATCGAGCCCTACCTCAATCTCACTCTTACCGGTGATTGTGGGTGATTCAAGAAGAATCTCGGGGCTGGTACTTTCACGGTTGATTGCAAAGAGCCTGTCATTGGCTTCGGTAAGCAGTTTCTTTGCCGAGGAGCCGTTCTCGTTCATGGCAAGCACCCTGGAGTAATCGTCTGCAGCCTTTTCAAAGTCGTGTATCTCCTCGTATGAGCGTGCCCGCATGAGATAAATCTCCGGCCTGAACTGGTCAATTGAGAGCGCCCTGGTGAAGTCGCTGACCGCAGCCAGGTGCTGGTTGAACTTCTGGTAGCAGATACCCCGCGTGACGTAGTGCTGCAGACCGGCCGGTTCGAGAAGGATGGCCGTTGAGACGTCGTTGATTGCTGACGGGTAATCCAGTTTTGCCTCATAGACAGTGGCGCGCGTAAGGTAAGCCTCCACGTTTTTCGGATCCTGCTGGATCACCATGTTGCACTGGCCGAGGGCGCTGTTGACATCGCCCTGGCGGACAAGCACCCTGGCAAGCTCGAGGCGTGCCGTGGCAAATGATTTATCCTTGGTAACCGCTTTCTCCAGCTGGCGCCTGGCGGTGTTGTCATCGCCCTTTTTCTGGTAGATGATCCCCTGGTGGTAATAGTTGACGGCATCATCGCGCATCTGTATGGCGGTGTCTGATGCCCCGAGGGCTTTGTCCCACTGCTCCATACCGATCAGCGAGACAACTTTTTCGGTGTAGAGCTTACCGTTGCGGAATTCCTTCCTGATGGCTTTCTGCAGGTACGAAACAGCATCGGTATAGAACTTCGCTTTCTCCTCCGGTGTTGCTTTCGCGGATGCTCCGAGCATGTTGCACATCCGTCCCAGGCTGTAGAGTATGCCGGTATCGTCGGGCAGGAAATTGTTTGCCCTCCTGTAGTCATCACAGGCCAGCCCGTAGTTGCCGGTCATCTCATAAACCCTGGCCCGCCTGACGTAACCGTCAGCGGAGGAGGGATCTTCATCTATGGCCTTTGAGTACTGGTCGATGGCGTCCTCAAGCATGCCGTTCCTGGTGAACTCCTCACCGGCCTTAATGTACTTGCGGGCCGGCTGCCCTGCAAGATTGAGGCAGGTGACAACAAGCAAAAGTACAAGAACTGTAAATCCTCGCTTCATGACTTTAGGTCCTTTCCCGGTTGGGTCTCAAAAATACGAATATTTAATTACTAACAAGTAAAAGCAGTTATTAACATCAGTTATACGGAAACCAGTCAAAAATGATGCGTGAATTCCAGAATACTTTTGTCAAATTTTACTGTTTTTTCAGGGGTAAATTCCGGGAAGGGATCAGGCACTCCCGTGCCGAACCGCACGGTGCCGGTGAAACGGCGTGCTTCATCCCACAGGCCGGCTTCAAGGAAGCTCCTGATAATGATGGCGCCGCCCTCGACGAACAGCGACTGCACTCCCATTTTGTGAAGGGTGGCGAGCACCTCTTCGATATAGTTTTCCGTGGGGTTCAGGATAACTGTTTTTGCGCCGTTGAATTTCGCCAGTTTGTTGCAGGTGAAGAGGACTGTTTCAGCCTCACCGTTGAAAACAGCGGATTGCGGATTTAGCCTGGCGCTTCGGCTTATTATAACCCTCAGAGGGTTTTTGCCGCTCCAGTACCTGACAGTGAGTGAGGGGTTGTCGGCGCGGACGGTGCCGCCTCCGGCCAGGATTGCGTCTTCAGCGGCACGCCAGCGGTGGACAAGCACCCTCTCGGCATGGCCGGTTATCCAGTTGGGTTCGATGGCATCACCCGGTTTCCTTACCAGGTCGATGAAGCCGTCGTCGCTGCGGGCCCACTTGAGAATGACATAAGGACGCTTCTTCTCATGCCAGGTGAAAAAGCGCCTGTTAAGACGGCGGCAATCCTCTTCCAGGACTCCGGTGATCACCTCAATTCCTGCCTCTCTCAGTTTTGTTATTCCCCTGCCTGCTACCTCAGGGTTTGTGTCGGTTGTGCCTATCACCACCCGGCGGAGGCCGCTGCTGATTATCAGGTCAGTGCAGGGAGGTGTGCGCCCGTGGTGAGAGCAGGGTTCAAGGCTGACGTATATTGTTGATCCTGGAAGAAGGCCGGGGTCCTTTACCGAGTTTATAGCGTGCACCTCAGCATGTGGTGTGCCGGCTTTAAGGTGGTACCCTTCGCCGATGATCATGCCGTTGTGCACAACCACTGCCCCTACCATCGGGTTGGGTGCCGTGCAACCCTCGGCCATTGATGCGAGTTGCAGGGCGCGCCTCATCCATATATGGTCATCAGCTTGGGTCATGAGCTCAATTTCCTATCTTTGAATCATGGCCGGAAAGGTACAAACAATAAGCGAGATCCGCCGCCGGATCACTGAAATGCTTGGGACGGAGTGGCCAGCGGAGGAGGCCGCGGCGCTGGCGTCAGCCATTCTCCGGGAGTATACCGGGATGGGTATGGCGGCGCAGCTGGCTTTTGGCGAACGTGTGCCGGATGCCGGTGCTGCCGCCCGTATAGAGGATGCTGCCGTGCGCGCCGCGGCCGGCGAGCCGCTCCAGTACATCTTCGGATATACGGAGTTCTGCGGACACCGGATAGAAGTGCAGCCGGGAGTGCTTATACCCAGGCCGGAAACAGAAGAGATGACAATGATGATCATCCGTGGGAATGCCGGTTTCACAGGTGCCGTCACAGACCTCTGCACGGGCTCGGGCTGCATTGCAGTTGCACTCTCACTTGCATTTCCCGGAGCTTCCCTCACAGCAACAGACTTTTCTGATGCGGCACTTGCCGTTGCCCGGCGAAACGTTGGCCTGACCGGGGCAGCGGTAAGTCTCAGGAAATCTGATATACTCACCGATGAACCTTCAGCCGTCCCCCTCAGTGACATAATCGTGAGCAACCCGCCATATGTCACGATGCGTGAAAAAGCCGCAATGCACCGGAACGTACTTGATCATGAGCCCCACGAGGCCCTTTTCGTCCCTGATGACGATCCCCTGCTTTACTACCGTGCAATTGCTGCCGTGGCTGAAACACGCCTGATGCCGGGAGGCACTGTCTGGCTCGAGGTGAATGAGAACCTGGCGAAGGATACCGCGGCACTGTTCTATGGGCCCCTGTACCGAATGGTTCAGGTCATACAGGATATACGCGGAAAAGAAAGATTCGTAAAGAGTGAGAAACATGGCTGAAAACAAACAGAGGGACGAGCTGCTTCAGCGGGCAATGAGAGCCTGCTCTGAAAGGGAGTACTGCATCAGTGACATCGTGGCACTGCTGGTCCGCTGGGGTGCAGACAGCGGGGAGATGCGGGAATGGATCATCGAGAGACTCGTCAGGGAGAGATTTATCGATGAGCAACGTTACAGCAGGGCATACGTGCTCGACCATTTCAGGCACAGCCAGTGGGGACGGGTGAAGATCAGCATGGCCCTGAAGCAGAAGAAGATTGATCCTGCCGCCATAAGCGCAGGCATGGAGGCAATCGGGGAAGAGGAGTACCTGCAACTGCTGCAGAAGATTTTAGGTGATCAGAGGCGAAAGATCAAATCCAAAAGCCGTACAGACCTCAAGGGAAAACTGCTCCGTCATGCCCTTGGCAAGGGTTTCGAGAGCCATCTCGTATATGACGCCATTAATGACCTGTTCAGGGAGTAATACTCAAAACATGCTGATCCACAGCAGCCGCAGGAAAGGATAAAATGCTGCAATGGTCATGACAGATGACACCGCTGCGTCAGTAACAGCAATTCTCTGCAGGTCAGTATTTCCCTTCACAGTCACCAGGGCCATTCCGAACCGCATCAGCAACTGCACTGCAAAAAAGATAAACACCCTCATCGAATAGCTGTTCCATTCCATCGCCTCGCTTATCCTTCCCCTGACGATCAGGGAGAAGGCATGTGAAAGCCCGCATGACGGGCATGGCTCCCCTGTCAGTTTCTCATGCACACAGGGCACAGGGTACCTGTTCTCATCGGGAGAATAAAAAAGGGAGTAACCCATGATTAACAGGATTACTCCGGCAAGTATGAGATTAAGAATGAAATACGGCTTTGCAGAAGGTGTCAGCCCTACCACTGTCCCTTTGTTGTATCCCCCTTAGACTTAAGGGTGTCAATGGCTCCTTCAAGTTCCTGAAGCCTGTCTTCCAGGTCACCTCTTTTTGTGGAAGCCTTGATCTCAACAGAATCATTATTGCTGTTGATCCTGATGGTTACCTCGTTGTCACCGAACTCCTGTTCAAGGTCATCGGTCACATCCTTTATAACCTTCTCGATATCAGTAGCCCAGCTGCCTGACTTATTGGCAATCTTGCCAAGGACAACGCTCTGTGACACTGAGATCATGAGTGCGATAATGCCAACGACGAGGCCGCCGACAAGCATCCCCTGGTTGCCCTGTGGCCTTGAGAGTCCGATGATGGCAAGAACGATTGCTATCACTGCCGGGATAATTGCCACCAGGCCGATGCATGGTATAACTGCCAGCAGAAACGCTATTATGGCTGTCACGAGGGCACCGACACCCACGCCTGACTGTTTGCCGGTTTTTTCTTCTTCCATTGGTTCGAGTATTAATTGTTCCTTAATTTCCTTTCAGGATATCTCTTGTATCCTGCTCTAAAGACGTCACAGGAACCTCAATGATGCGTCCCATTTCGATATTATTTTTATAAAAAATAAATGTGGGTACCCTTTCAATGGCCAGTGCAGGGTAGTCTCCCAGAGGAGCTACCTTGTTGATGTCAACACCGATAACCCTGATCTTGTCCCGGGGAAATCCCCACAGATCGATGATCTTAATGAATCGCGGTACTTCTCTCCTGCTGTCCGGGCACCATGTGCCCAGCACTATCGTGATTGTCAGATCATCCTTACCTGTTTCAATCAGTTCTCCCAGGATCTCCTGGTCAGGCTGATATTCTTCATAGCCCTTACTGAACCACTCCGAATGGGGCGGGTTGTTCAGCATCGCAAGAGTCAGGTCTCCCAGCTGCCACGTTGTTGCATCGCGGAAATCCCACACATGAGCGGCAGCCTCTTCTTCTTCCGGTTTCCCGGCAAGGGCGGCATTGCCGAACGGGGCTACTTCCGGAACCTCTTCGGCCGGTGATTGCTGACCGGCAGCCTCAGCGGCTGCAACTGCTGCTGCAGACTTCGACCTGCGTGTTGCCCCGCATCCGGCCAGCAGCAGAAGTGCAGCAACGGTGATTATTATGGTTATTACTCTCATACTGTCTGTAACAGCAAAGATAATATCTGTTTTGCTGTTTTCGACACAGATGTACCGGGACCGAAAATTGCAGCCACACCGGCATCGTACAGGAACTGGTAGTCCTGCGGCGGAATCACACCTCCCGCTATGACAAGGATATCCTCGCGTCCCAGTTTCTTCAGCTCGCTGATGACCTGCGGTATCAGGGTCTTATGGCCTGCTGCCAGGCTTGACACACCCAGCAGGTGAACATCGTTCTCCACTGCCTGCCTTGCTGCCTCGGCGGGTGTCTGAAACAGCGGCCCGATGTCAACGTCGAAGCCTATGTCTGCATAACCGGTGGATATCACCTTGGCGCCACGGTCATGGCCGTCCTGGCCCATCTTGGCGATCATTATCCTTGGCTGACGGCCTGCCTTCGCCGCAAATTCTGCAGCCATGGCCTTTGCCTCAGCGAAGTCGGAATCCGACTTGTACTCTGATGAGTATACTCCTGAAATAGTCCTGATCACTGCTTTATACCTCCCTGCTACTTTTTCACATGCATATGATATCTCTCCGAGTGTTGCCCTCTTTGATGCCGCATCCACTGCTAGCTCCAGGAGATTGCCCTCTCCTGTCTTCGCAGCCCGGGTGATGGCTGCCAGTGCCTTGCGGCATGCCTCCTCATTGCGTCCGGCCTTCAGCTGTGCGAGCCTCTTCAGCTGTGCTTCGCGCACGGCGCTGTTGTCAACCTCGAGGATCTCAAGCGGGTCTTCCTTCTCAAGCCTGTATTTGTTCAGGCCCACAATGACCTGGGCCTCTGAGTCTATCCTGGCCTGAGCCCTTGCGGCAGCCTCCTCGATCCTCATCTTGGGTATGCCTGACTCAATGGCTTTTGCCATCCCGCCAAGGCTCTCAACCTCCTCTATCAGCTCCCATGCCTTATGGGCGATCTCGTTGGTGAGCGTCTCAACATAATATGATCCGGCCCAGGGATCAATAGACTTGCATATATTCGTTTCCTCCTGTATGAATATCTGCGTGTTGCGCGCTATCCTTGCCGAGAAGTCAGTCGGCAGAGCTATGGCCTCGTCGAGGGCGTTCGTATGCAGGCTCTGGGTATGACCCAGCGCTGCGGCCATGGCTTCTATACAGGTGCGGCCCACGTTGTTGAAGGGATCCTGCTCGGTAAGGCTCCACCCGGAGGTCTGGGTGTGAGTACGGAGCGCAAGTGATTTCGGGTTCTTCGGGTTGAACTGGCTGACAATCTTTGCCCACAGCATCCTGGCAGCCCTCATCTTGGCTATCTCCATGAAGAAGTTCATGCCGCTGGCCCAGAAGAATGAGAGGCGCGGTGCGAAGTCATCTATATTCATCCCTGCATTGACACCTGTGCGCAGGTACTCCAGTCCGTCAGCAAGGGTGTAGGCCAGTTCTATATCGGCAGTGGCACCGGCCTCCTGCATATGGTAACCGGAGATGGAGATGCTGTTGAACTTCGGCATCTTCTCCGAGGTGTACCTGAAAATATCAGCAATGATGCGCATTGAGAAGGCGGGCGGGTAGATGTAGGTATTGCGCACCATGAATTCCTTAAGAATATCATTCTGGATGGTGCCCTGCAGCTCGCTCAGCTTCGCCCCCTGCTCCAGCCCGGCTACGATGTAAAATGCCAGGACAGGCAGCACTGCACCGTTCATTGTCATCGAGACAGACATCTCGCTGAGCGGAATCTGGTCAAACAGGATCTTCATGTCAAGGACCGAGTCAACAGCCACACCGGCTTTGCCAACGTCGCCCACAACGCGCTCATGATCCGAGTCATAGCCGCGGTGCGTTGCCAGGTCAAAGGCCACTGACAGCCCCTTTTGTCCGGCTGCCAGGTTCCTGCGGTAGAAGGCATTCGATTCTTCAGCGGTTGAAAAGCCGGCGTACTGCCTGACGGTCCAGGGTTTCATCGCATACATTCCTGAGTAGGGTCCTCTCAGGTAGGGTGGCAGCCCTGCAGCATAATGCAGATGCTCCATATCCCGTAAATCTTCGCGCGAATAAACGCTTTTGAGGCGTATCCGCTCGGGGGTCTCCCAGGAGGGCTTTATATCATGCTCCTTTTCCCACTTATTCATATTCCTTGAAGGTGCCGCGACCTTCAGGGGGTCAATCTCATTGAATTTCGGTCTTTTGCTCATCTCCCGTCAGTTAATTCCCAGTATCCTGTTGAACATTTGAAGTGTCTCCAGCACATTTGACCTGATGCTGATGAAGTGTTCCACCCCTGCAGCCTTCAGGTCATCGGTGCATGGCGGGTTCCCGGCCACAACAAAGATTGCTTTCCCGGCTGTTGCGGTGAACGCCTCCTTCGCCAGAGTGGCGTACTCGTCGTCAGAGCTGCAGATTATTATGATGTCAGCCTTTGCCTCCATGGCTGCACTGACCCCTTCGGCGACGGTTGCGAAGCCGTTGTTGTCTTTCACCTCATATCCCGCAACCGCGAAGAAGTTGGATGAGAACTGTGCCCTGGCCCTGCGCATTGCGAGGTCACCGATGGTGAGCATGAAAGCCAGCGGCCTGCGGCCGGACCTCTCCGTTGCAAGCCTGAGCTTTTCGAACTCATCTGCGCCACGGGCTGGGATTATCGGCTTTACTTCTTCATCAGAAGATGGGATGTATTCATTAAAGAGTTTGTCCGTGTCATGCTCCGGCGATTTCTTCTCCCTGAAGTCAGGATACTGGTTCGTGCCCAGCAGTACCTCCTTCCTTTTTGCCATGTCAGCCTTGCGGGTGGCAGCGGCTTCGCTGATCTGCTTTTGTATGACTCCCTTGCGCAGTGCTTCGAGGAAACCTCCCTCATCCTCAATTTCGAGGAAGAGCTTCCAGGCCTCGCGGGCTGTCATTGCAGTAAGTGCTTCAATGTAGTATGATCCTGCTCCCGGGTCAGCCACCTTGTCGAGGTGGGCCTCCTCCATCAGCAGCAACTGCTGGTTGCGGGCTATCCTCTCCGAGAAATCATCCGCACTTCGGAAGACGGCGTCAAAGGGCTCAACGGTAATTGATTCAGCACCTCCCAGCACTGCCGACATTGCCTCTGTCTGTGTCCTCAGCATATTTACATAGGGATCGAAGAGTGTCTTGTTCCACCTGCCGGTGACTGAGTGGATGTGCATTTTCCCGGCCTCTTCGCCCTGCGGGCCCCAGGCTTTTACTATCTCCGCCCACAGCATCCTCGCGGCTCTCAGCTTTGCTGTCTCCGGGAAGAAGTCGGGACCGATCCCGAAGGTGAACCTCATGGCCGCGGCGGCTGTTTCTGGGCTTGTGCCCCTCTCAGTCAGAGCTGCCAGGTATTCATTTCCCAATGAAAGGGTGTAAGCCAGTTCCGCCACGGGGCCTGCTCCGGCGTTGCTGAAGAGGATGCCTGACGGCTCAAGGCATCTGATGCCTGGAGTTTTTGCCGACTCCCTGACAAGGTCTGCCAGGTAGTCCAGTCCCTCGTTCACCGTGACGCACAGCTTACCGTTGGCGGCCAGCCTGCCTAGAGGATCAGCGGATACGGTGATGTGTACCTGTTTCAGGTCAGTACCTGATTTCTCAAGGTAACCCTGAAGCGCGGCAAGAAGCTCCTTCGCCCTGCCGGCAATTGAAAAGTTTATCTCAATGCTTTCAGGGTGTATGCCTTTGAGAAGTTGCGTGATAGCCTCCTCATTTAGTGAATCGGGATCAGCAATGATGAATCCTAGAGAGGTTATGCCCCTCATGAGAATATCAAGCGCCTTTGCATTTGCGGCGGCATAGTCTGTGACTGTGATGTCCTGTCTGACGAGCCAGTTGTTGCCTGCTGTCTGTGTACCCCTGACAAAGGGGAAATCTTCCGGCAGGAGGTTGCTGTGAGGAAGTGTGTCAAGATCCTCTTCCCTGTAGAAAGGCATGACAGAGAGGCCGTCACGGGTTTTCCATACAAGTTTCTTATTGAAGTCAGCGCCCTTGAGATCTGCGTTGATCTTATCCATCCACTGCTGTGTGGAAACGGGCGGAAATTGTTCAAACAGTTTCTTTTTCTTATCCATCAGGATCAATGTTGCTGAAGGTTGTAAATTAAATCATTGCAGAGGGGTTAAACCATGCTTTTTATCATGGCCTGTCACTCCTTGCCGCCGAACTCCATCAGGTAGGCCTTGATGAATTCGTCGATTTCGCCGTCGAGCACGGCCTGTGCGTTTCCTGCCTCGTATCCTGTTCGCAGATCCTTCACCAGTTTGTAGGGATGAAGTGTATATGAGCGTATCTGTGAGCCCCACTCTATTTTCTTCTTTGCCCCTTCGATCTTAGCCTGTTCATCCATCCTCTTGCGCAGTTCCATTTCGTAGAGGTGTGACCGGAGGAGGCGGAGGGCGTTCTCCTTGTTCTGGCCCTGTGAGCGCGACTCCTGGTTCTCAATCACGAGGCCGGTGGGGGCATGTCGCAGGCGGACAGCTGTCTCCACCTTGTTGACGTTCTGGCCGCCGGCGCCTGACGAGCGGAATGTCTCCCAGGTTATGTCGGCCGGATTGATTTCGACAACGATGTCATCGTCAACCAGCGGAGCCACAAAGACTGAAGCGAAGGTTGTCTGCCGTTTGCCCTGGGCGTTGAAGGGGGATATCCTTACAAGACGGTGGACGCCGTTTTCGCTTTTGAGGTATCCGTAGGCGTTTTCGCCCTCGAACTCGAGGGTTACGGTTTTTATGCCGGCCTCATCGCCGGCCTGGTAGTATGCCTCGGTGATCTTGTAGCCGTTTTTTTCGCCCCACATGAGGTACATGCGCATCAGCATCTGTGCCCAGTCATTGCTCTCGGTGCCGCCGGCGCCGGCATTGATCTTGAGTACTGCGCCGAGGCGGTCTTCCTCACGGCGGAGCATGTTGCGGAGTTCAAGGTGCTCTACAGCTGCAAGGCTTTTGTCATACTGCTGGCCCATCTCCTCGTCGGTCACCTCACCTTCCTTGAAGAAGTCGTAGAGGACCAGCAGGTCTTCCACGGCAGTGTCCACAGTTGCGAAGGCTGTTGTCCAGCTCTTGACGGAGGATATTTCCTTCATGAGTTCCTCCGCCTTTTTCGGATCATTCCAGAAGCCCGCAGTGTGGGTAATCTCTTCCTTTTCCCTTATCTCGTTTATCTTACCGTCGATGTCAAAGATACCTCCTTAACGCATCCCGGCGTTCAACGAGGTCCTTTATCTGGTCATTGGTTATCATGGTCAGTAAATGTTTGGCGCAAATATAGTCAAATTAGGCAACAGCCATTAGGCAGTAGGCAGTAGTGGTGTTACCCGAAAGGCTTCATGTGTTGTAGCACCGGTATGTACGCAAACTCCCATCTGGCGATTACCATTAGCTCTCCCGGAAAGATATTGGCAACCATCGCAAAAAACCTCCCGGAATCCTTGACACCGGGTAAATCGCGGTGTAACTTGCATCATATTTCCGCACTGAAGATCAATCAGTTGATTGCAGAACCAGGTTAACTAAAAACAATAAAACCTACACCTATGAAAAAAGTTATCCTTTTTGCTGCTTTAGTCCTTCTTGCAGTTGCCGCATGCAAGGAGAAGAAGCCTGCTGAATTCACCAGGCTGGGAATTTTCACCCCCTATCAGGGTTACATGGAAAAACTGAATGGAAAGGTTGAATCAGTTGCAGAAATTGGTTACTGGGCCATTCCTGAAGGTGATTCCTATATCAAGGGAGCAAGGGTCACTAAAAAGGAGCTGGACAGCCTGGGTTATACCTATGAATACAAGGCTGTTTTCGACATTGACGGCGATCTTGTCACGTGTACTACTTCTGACGAAAATGACAAGGTGATTGATATCTGGCGCCTGTTCAAGACAAATGGCCTGTTGACAAAATCAGAGTATGTCTACAATGATACGGTCAGGTTCAGGCAGGTGATAACCTGTGATGAGAAAGGCAACCCTGTTCTTTATGAAGGATATAACGAACCGGTTGATACACTGGCTCAGAAAATAGAGGTTAAAGGGAGTTACCTGAATGACACCCTGACAGCGCAGTACTATAATCCCAAAGGTGAAGCTGGCTCAAAATACCTTTTCATGTTTAATGATCAGGGACTTTTAACGCTACTGGACTATTACAGGAAAGACGGTACCCACTGGTCCAGTCAGGTTTTTAATTATAATGACAAAGGATTTCAATCGGATTATACTGCCTATGACAAGGATAAGAATGTCTCCGGAAGGACCTATACGACCTATGAATATGACCGTATAGGCAACTGGACAAAGGCAACCACCAGGGATGAGAGAGGTTTTGCAATAATCTCCGAACGGGTTTACACTTATTTCGAATAGGCGACTGCGACTAAGCCCGGTGCCCTGTCCTGAGTCAGCCATATTTAAGTCTTTTTTTATCACACAATCATTGGATAAAGGAACATTTCCGGATACCTCCAGAACACAATATTCATAATCTGTACAATTGGACGTCCTGCATCCAGGTGTAAAATTTTATCCGCATGGGCATGATTTGCACTATTATAGTGCGTTTTTAATGTATATTTGACCTTTAATAGTGCATTATTATATCTTTGCAAAATATTAACTGCCATGGAAAAATTATTTGACCATTTTTTAAAACTTCTGAAAGAGACAGATACCAGTTTCCTGCGGTACATCTATCATGTAATAAACTGGGAAAGCAGAATGATAGGGCTTACCGGCCCTCGCGGGGTAGGAAAGACGACGTTGGTATTGCAGCATATCAAAATGAACCTGGATATTTCTGAGACACTATATGTGACAGCAGAGGACTTTTACTTTTCTGACAACAGGTTAACTGATCTGGCTGATGCTTTTGTCAAACGCAACGGAAAGTATTTGTTTGTTGATGAAATACATAAATACAAAGACTGGGCCAGGGAGTTGAAACTGATCTACGATTACCATCCGGAACTTAACATTGTGTTTTCAGGCTCTTCTGTTCTGGACATAAAAAAGGGTGCATCTGACCTGAGCCGCAGGGCGGTTATGTATAACATGCAAGGTTTATCGTTCAGGGAATATTTGCAATTGTTCCACCACGTTGCTTCCCAAACGTTTTCCCTGGAGGAAATTCTGTCGCATAAAGCCGAGCTATCTCAGATAAAACACCCATTACCACTCTTTGAAGACTATCTGAAGAGAGGGTACTATCCATTTTCAGTGGAGGAAGATTTTGAAAGGAAACTTCAGCAGATTGTCAATCACACCCTTGAAACTGATATTCCGGTATATGCCGGAATGAACGTATCAACCGGGAGGAAGTTGAAGCAATTGCTGGCTATTATTGCCAAAAGCGTTCCGTTCAAACCTAATATGACGAGCATAGCATCTGCTCTTGTCGCGAGCCGGAATAATATTGCAGATTATTGCCTGTTTATAGAAGAAGCCGGGTTGATTACCCAGCTCAGGGATGCCACCGGGGGAATAAGAGGCCTGGGCAAAGTAGACAAAATATATCTCGACAATACTAATCTGATTTACAATCTCGCAAGTGTCGACCCGAACCCCGGGAACATAAGGGAAACATTTTTCCTGAACCAGATAAGGTTAAAATATGATGTAATTACATCTCCCGCAGCTGATTTCAGGATTGATGATTTTACCTTTGAGGTTGGTGGAAAAAACAAAGGGTTAAAGCAGATCCGGGGTTTGGATAATGGCTTTATTGTCAGAGACGGAATCGAGCATGGTTATCTGAATATCGTTCCTATGTGGCATTTTGGTTTGATGTACTAAGGGATCGGCAGACGCTGGCTTCTCCCCAAGTGAAATTATCATTGTCATAGGCATTTGCCGAAAATATCCCTCAATCTACCTTGTATCCGGTTAATTTACCTTGAAGCCTGAAAATGTGCCGGTACCTGTCTCATTGGCGGCTCCGGTAAATATAACAATGGTGACTGTGTTGCCTGCTATTAACCTTATAGTTACTGATCGTACAGGGATAGTATTCTTTGCGTTAATACCGGTTGCAATATTCTCATATAGAGCTGAATTAACATAAATTGAAATTCTTCTCGCATCCTCTCCATCATCGCCGTCTGCATAGTACGCTACATTGAATGTATATATTCCATCAACCGGGACGGTAAACACACCGGTTGCAGGATCAAAACCTCCCCCTACACTGAGGTCTGGAGAATCATAGGACATGATGACATTAGACAACGGTGAGGCAAGATCAGAAATCATGTTCCGAGCTCTGAAGGCTATTTCAGTGTCAAGAGATACAGAATTCCCTCCCGAAATAGATAATTCCCTATTTGCTCTGTTATAGGTCAGTTGCTGGTCATCCGTTGCGGGATCTCCCGGGTCACCCTTCGGTCCGGGAGGGCCGGCGGGGCCCGGTTCGAGTGATTTGGCGGCATAGAGCGCATAAGGCACGGCCATGAACTGCATCGTGCCCATATCCATGAAGAGATTCTCAAACTTCACCTCCACCTGCAGGTAATGGTTAAGTTTAGACCAGTCTATCGCACCGAAGGTGCCAAGAACAGGATCTCCCTTGCCGATTATGAGCGAAAAAACCCCGTACCTCGAGGTGGTGACAGTGGGGAATACCTCCTGGTATACTACAGGGCCGGTCGGGGAACCGGTCCTTATTGAGAACCTTACTTCTATTGCCGTGTTTACCAGCTCATTGCCGTTATTGTCACGGGCTACGGCCTGGTAATTGATGCCACCGGGGACAGTGCCCTGGGCACTGGCCGTCATGGTGGCTGCCGTCATAACTGAAACAATCGCCAACACAAAAGAAAATACTCTTTTCATACCCTCCGGGTTACAGTTTTTCAACTTTGAATGATCTGTTTATTACGCCATCGGTACTGATCACGTTTGCGATATAGATACCGCGGCGAAAATCTGACAGGCTGATCTCGTGAAAAAAATCATGATCAGCTGACAGGTCAAGTTCGTTGGTGTACACCAAAGAGCCAGGAAGACTGTAGATATAAATCCTGTAGTGTCTGGCCAGCACACCGTAAACCCTGATTGTGAATATCCACGGACCCTGTTCGCTGTTTTCGGTGACCGGGTTCGGGAAAAAATCGACACCGTTCCCTTCCCTGTCGGGATAATCCTGGGGCGGGATGAACCTCGGCTGCTGATACCCCTGCGAAAGGTTATAGAATGAAGGAAGTGATACCTCCACGGCAGTCTCGCCTACGGTCTGCTGATATGTCAGTCCCGGATGCGTAACAATACTACCCGCCGGCACCAGCACCTGTTGTGACAGGTTATACAACTTCTGCGGGAAGATGCATGTGCTTATGAGCAAAAGGATAACACCGGCAAAAAACCGCTTCATAACAAAGGCCCTTTTGTTTTCAGAGTCAAAAATAACACTTTTCAGGCAGATTGGTGCCTGAAGGAGTCCGGTTTGAGGCCTGAGAGGGGCTGGAACGGATCTGAAGCGGTTGGCATTCTGAGATTGGCGAGCGGGGCGGAGCGGATCTGAAACTGTTGTCAATCTGAGGTTTGAGAGTGGCGCGGCGTATCCTGACCTTTGTTCAGTCTTTAGCCTGTGACCGGTGAGATGAATCCTGACCTGTTAACAGCCTGAGGCTGGTGAGGGGTTCAGTGAACCGGAACAGGAGCGCCAGGGCAATCCCCGTACCAAGTTGTAAAGCAGCTGCTGCCATCCATGAAATACCTGTCCGGCGAAGGATCCATCCCGCCAGGAAGGTAAGTGAAAGCATCATGATATATTTAAAAATCCTCCCCTTCCCGGCGATGCCGGTCATTGTCTTCGTGACTGACACCATGCAGGCCACAGCCACCAGCGTCTGCGTAAGAAGTGCTGTATATCCGGCACCTGCAATACCAAGCCATGGTATAAGTACGAGGTTGAGCATGACATTCAGAAGCATGCCTGACAATGTGATTATTCCCAGCACTTTAAGCTTCCAGGCGGCAGTAAGCATTGTACTGTAAATGTAAATCACCCCCACCGGAACAAGGGCAATCATAAGGAACCTGAATGAGGTCACGGCGCTGGCGGCAGGTGAAGTGTAAAGCAGGCTGAGCACCTCTTCGGGAAAGGTGGCAAGAGTAACTGCCCCGACACCCAGCGGTGCAAGGAGCATTCGTCCTGCCATTTTTGCTAGCGGTGTGATATCACTGCCGGACGATAGTCCCCGGGTCATTATGGGGAGCAGCATGCCGCCGAACATGACCGGGATCATCGCCAGTGCATCGAATAGCCTGAAACCCTGTGCGTAGTTACCGGCCGCGGTGGCTCCGTCAGGCAGAAGGCGCTCAATCATTACAGAATCGATCCGCCAGTAAACGGTCATTGCAAATACAACCGCAGCATAGGGGAGTCCGGTAACAATAATGTTCTTCAGCACAGCAACATCAGGCCTCACCCTGGCAACTCCGCCCCTGCGGATAACTATTGCCAGGGAAATGCACATGACAGTAAAGTAGGCAACCGTCTGCGACCATATGAACCATTCTATTCTGAACCCGTCTCTGGTGATCCCGCCCCAGAGAAGGACCCCGCAGACAAGGATCATTATCAGCCTGTCGGCCACCGAGAGGAGACTGTCGAGCAGGAGGTACTGCATACCACTTATGTTTGACCGGAGCCAAAGGATCATTGATGACATCACCTGGTTAAGCATCAGGATGAGAAGCATGCTTACCTGCCACTTCCTGTAGCCAAGGGCATAAGCCACACTGAGAGTGACAATGAAGTAGGCGGCTGTAAGCATGAGGCGAAGAAGGAGAACATTGCCGAAATAAAGTTTTACCCTCGTCGGATCAGCTGCCACCGCCCTGTTGTTGAATCCTGACAGGCCCATATCGAGCAGCAGGGTGAAGAGGACAGAAAAGCTGAAGAGGGAAAAATAGCTTCCATAGGCGGCTTCCCCAACCACGTTCTGCACCGTACGGTCGATGCCCAGCACCCAGAATGCCTTTACCAGGATGCTGACTGTCAGCAGGAACAGGATATTTATAAGGAACTTTCTCTTCAAATCAGTTTCTTGTCAGTAAAGAAATCAATGTCAAATTGTGAATTACACGATTGAAAGAATGCATGCCAAATTATGAATTAATTACCACATTTGTAATTGAAAGGCGATAACGGCAGATGATCATAGCTATCAATGCACGGACACTCAGGGCTGTTCCACGTGACGGAATCGGATGGTTCACATATGAAGTCGTCAGGGGGATGGTCCGTAATCACCCGGAACACCGGTTTGTGCTAATAGGTGACAGGAGGCCAGATCCCGTGCCGGTTGAAAGCAAAAATGTTGAATATATGACAATCCCGCTACGGACTGTTCATCCGTTGCTGTGGCATTTCTGGCATGAATATCTGCTGCCGCCGGTTCTGAAACGGATAAGGGCTGACGTGTTCATCGCGCCAGACGGGATGATGCCGCTGCGAACGGATGTGCCCTGTATCCCGGTGATTCACGATCTCAACCATGAGCACCGGCCGGGAGACATACCACGAGGTGAGTGCCGTTATTATCGCCGGCAGTTTCCGCTCTTTGCGCGTAAGGGTGCCCGTGTGGCAACAGTCTCCGGTTTCTCGGCAGGCGACATTGCATCAACTTACGGAATCAGTCCGGATAAAATAGATGTAGTGCCGAACGGCGTGGCGGAGATCTTTTCTCCTCCTTTGCCGGGCGAGGCAGATGAGACACGAAAAAAATATACCGGAGGCAGGCCCTGTTTCCTCTTTGTGAGCAACTTTTCACCCAGGAAGAATGTGGAGACGGTCATCCGGGCCTTTGAGCTTTTCAGGCAGCGGGGAGGTGGTGATCATGTGCTTCTTCTTGCGGGGAGGAGGCTTTACCTGACCAGGGAGATGGACAGACACCTGGAGACCTCACCGTACGGTAGAGACATCCTCTTTACAGGCTCTGTGACCCGTGATGTGCTGCGGAGGCTCTACGGTGCTGCCGAGGCTCTTACGTTTGTGCCGTGGCTGGAGGGGTTCGGGATACCTGTCGTGGAGGCGCAGCGGTGCGGTACGCCGTGCATTCTTTCAGACGGCTCGTCACTGCCCGAGGTGAGCGGCGGCGCGGCGCTCTGCGTCAGCCCGGCTGACGCAGGTGCCATAGCGGAGGCCATGATACGGCTCGTCACTGACGGTGCGCTGCGCCGCCGCCTCTCCGCCGAAGGCCACACCAACTCCCTGAGGTACACCTGGGAAAAGGCTGCAGAAGAGATGTGGAACTCAGTCATGAAAGCTGCCGGAGGAGCCAGGTGATGCTCAAACCATTCTACAAGGACGGCAACAGGGAGGCCGGTTGCGACGAGGCGGGCCGCGGCTGCCTGGCAGGCCCCGTCCATGCGGCGGCAGTCATCCTCCCGAAAAGATACCGCAACAGGGAGCTGAACGACTCCAAGCAACTGACAGCCCGCCAGCGTGAGAGGCTGCGTGAAGAAATCATCTCGGCAGCCGCGGCATGGTGCATCGCCTCATGCTCAAACACCGAGATAGATGAGATGAACATCCTCCGCGCCTCAATCACTGCAATGCACAGGGCCATCACCGGGCTTACAGTCACCCCCCTCCTGCTTCTTATAGACGGAAACCGTTTTTATACCTACGGTGACATACCCCACCACACAATCGTCCGCGGTGATGCCACGTACCTCTCAATCGCCGCCGCCTCGGTACTGGCAAAAACGGAGCGCGACCGCCACATGGAGGAGCTTGACGCCCTGTATCCCTGCTACGGCTGGCGGCACAACAAGGGATACCCAACTGCCGAACACCGGAGGGCCATTGCTGAAAACGGCCCCAGTCCGTATCACCGGATGTCATTCAACCTGATCGACCTCCAGGGAGAGCTCCAGTTCGTTTAACCGGGAAACACTATTCCTCCTGACAGGGTAAACTCCCTTTCTTATAAAATGTTAAAATCAGATTCCTGTAACCGGATTTTGATATCTTTGGCACTTCGCCAAAATAAATAACAATACAGACATGAGAAAACTTTTAGCTATTCTTGTTATCCTTGTAACCTTCTCAGCCTCACAGGCAAGAGCTGATGAAGGGATGTGGCTGCTGCCGCTCATCGAGAAGCTCAATATCGGCACCATGACCGAGATGGGGCTCAAGCTGACCGCGGAAGATATCTACAGCATCAACCAGGCGAGCCTGAAAGACGCCATCGTCATCTTCGGAGGCGGCTGTACCGGTGAGATCGTCTCACCGCAGGGCCTTCTGCTTACAAACCATCACTGCGGTTACGGCCAGATCCAGAACCACAGCACCGTGGAACATGACTATCTCAACAACGGTTTCTGGGCAATGTCAAAGGAAGAGGAGCTTCCCAACCCGGGCCTGTCAGTAACCTTCCTTGTGCGTATTGAAGACGTTACCGCCAGGGTGCTTGGCAAAACCAGCCCCGATATGACCGAGGCGGCACGCCGCGAAGCCGTACAGGCCGAGAGCGCTGCCATAACAGCCGAAGCAATAAAAGGAACCCACTACAACGCCCGCGTAGGAGCATTCTACAGCGGAAACCAGTATTTCCTGCTTGTTTATGAGGTCTTTTCAGACGTAAGACTCGTTGGAACACCTCCCAACTCGATAGGTAAATTCGGCCATGACACCGACAACTGGATGTGGCCGCGTCATACCGGCGACTTCAGTGTCTTCAGGGTATACATGAGCCCCGACGGCAAGCCGGCACAGTACTCAAAGGACAATGTACCTCTCAAGCCGAAACACTACCTGCCGGTTTCAATAAAGAACCTGCAGAAGAACGACTTCGCAATGGTTATGGGTTACCCCGGCTCCACCACGAGGTACATGACCTCCTATGAAGTTGATGAAGCAATGAATATCACGAACGCCAACAGGATCAAAATCCGCGGCCTGCGCCAGGAGATATGGATGAAGGATATGATGGCTGATCCGAAGGTTAACATTCAATATGCCTCCAAATATTCGGGCTCATCAAACTACTGGAAGTTCTCGATCGGCCAGAACGAAGGTCTCACAAGGCTGCGCACCGCAGAAAAGAAGGCTGCCTTTGAAGCTGGATTCATGAAGTGGGTCAAGGCTGACCCTGCCCGCACGGCAAAATACGGCAACGCACTTTCACTGATTGAAAACGCCGTTAAGGGAAGGGCTGAAAAATACAATGTGGTACAGTATATCTCGGAAGCATTCAGGGGCTCAATGGAGATGGTCAATCTGGCCGGCCAGATGACAATGCTCGAGGAAGCTCTTGCAGGCAAGGATCAGGAAAGGATCAGCGGGATGCTGGGAAGGCTTAAGGGATATACCGAAGGGTTCTACGGCGATTACAATTATCCCACTGACCAGGCTGCCACCAAAGCGATGATAAAGCTTTACAAGAATGATATTGACGCAAAATACCTGCCCTCATTCTACACCCTGATAGATACGAAATTCAAAGGCAACGTCGACGCATTCGTAGATAACATGTTTGGGAAGTCGGTCTTCACAACCCGGGAGAAGCTGAATGCTTTCCTTGAGGCTCCAAGCCTTAAGGTGCTTCAGAAAGATCCGGCATACATGGTTGCAAAGTCGATTGAGGCCGTGCGGTCAACACTGCAGAATGACATAGCCGGCTACAATGCTGATCTGTCAAAGGGACAGCGTCTCTATTTAGCCGGTGTAATGGAATACCAGCCCGACAAGACGCAGTACCCCGATGCCAACTCGACAATGAGGCTCACATACGGAAAGGTGCTTGACTACTATCCCTATGATGCAGTCCATTATAACTGGTATACGACACTTGACGGCGTTGTACAGAAATTCAAGCCCGGCGACTATGAGTTCGATCTGCCGAAGAGGCTCATTGACCTCAACGAAAAGAAGGAGTATGGGCGTTATGCATCACCGGACGGTTACATGCCTGTCTGTTTCATTACCAACAATGACATCACCGGCGGCAACTCTGGCAGTCCCGTCATCAACGGCAACGGAGAGCTTATCGGCCTGGCCTTTGACGGCAACTGGGAAGCCATGACCGGCAACATTGCATTTGAGCCTGACCTGCAGAGGTGCATCTGCGTTGACATACGCTATGTGCTCTGGGTGATGGACATCTATTCAGGAGCTGGATATCTGCTGAAGGAGATGGATATCAGGAACTAGGCAGTAGGCAATAGGCAACAGTGAAAAGGGGCTGTCTTTCCAAGGGGCAGCCCTTTTTACATTAAAATTTCACAAACCGTCCCAAAGACTGTATGCCATTGCCAGCACTACTGCCTACTGCCTCTTGCCTTATGCCTTATAAAGTGCTACTTTTGCAAAAATTTACGGATGCAGCTCAGCTTTGTTGATATATTAGCCTGCTTCATGGTGTTGTTCGCCATAATTGACATCACCGGTTCAATACCCATCATCCTGGATATTAAATCGAAGACAGGGAACGTCAATCCATGGAAAGCCACCGCGGTATCATTTTTAATTTTCCTTGCCTTCCTTATTTTCGGAGAGAAGCTTCTCAGCCTCTTTGGTGTTGATGTGGGCTCATTCGCCATAGCGGGCTCTTTTATCATCTTCCTTATCGGGATGGAGATGGTGCTCGGGGCCGAATTTTTCAAGCATGATTCACCCGGCGGAGGAACAATTGTGCCGATAGCATTCCCTCTTATTGCAGGTGCCGGTTCAATAACAACAATCCTGTCGCTTCGTGCGGAGTATGCTACAATAAACATCCTGATTGCCCTCCTGCTGAACATGGTAATAGTGTATATCGTTCTCAGGCTCACATCGAGGATTGAGCGTCTTCTCGGCCCCACCGGTCTACACATTCTGAAGAAGTTTTTCGGTATCATTCTTATCGCCATTGCAATAAGGCTCTTCATCAACAATACCGGCATTACCCTCCCGCAATGAGTGCTGACGAGGTAACGATTTATACCGACGGAGCCTGCAGCGGCAATCCCGGTCCCGGAGGCTACGGCGTGGTTCTCATGGCAGGAAAACACCGGAAGGAGCTCTCCGGGGGTTTCAGGCTAACCACAAACAACCGGATGGAACTGCTGGCAGCTATCACCGGGCTTGAGGCTCTGAAGTATGACGGTCTCAGGGTAAGGCTGCATACCGACTCCCAGTACCTGGTAAATGCGGTTAACAATGGCTGGGTCTTCGGCTGGGAGAAGAAACGGTTCGCCAAAAAGAAAAACCCTGATTTATGGATCAGGTTCCTCGAAGTCTACAGGCGTCACAGGGTGACCCTGATATGGGTTAAGGGGCATAACAATAATCCTGAAAATGAACGTTGTGATTCCCTGGCTGTGGCAGCTTCGAAGCTTCCGGGTCTTCCTGAAGATGAAGGATACGCGCCGGACAGGACAGATGACGGGCTGGTCTGAGAAGGGAAAGTAATTTTTGACTTTTATAAAAAAAGTGCAATTTTGCACAAAATGGGGATAAATGAAAAGTTTCATACATAAAGCCACCGACCTGACACCTGAGATTATCCTTGCTCCTGCGGAAAACCGCTTCATCATAGCAGGGAAGTCCGCACCCGAGGATGTCAGGGGCCTGTATTACCCCGTCCTGGAGTGGATGGAAGAATTCGTTGCCGAGGTAAGAAAAGGGAACAATTATACCGACACCTATCCGCTCCGGCTTAAGCTTGACCTCGAATACTTCAATTCATCATCGGCGAAGTTCCTCTTTGACATATTTGCCCACCTTAGGGATCTTAACAATGAAGGTATCCCGGTGGAAATCGAATGGCACTATGACGAGGAAGACACCGACCTGCGTGAGGCAGGTGAAGACCTGTCACTTCTCTGCGAACTTCAGTTCAGGTACTGCCCGAAGACCAGATGAACGAACTGAGAGGTCCGGCGGAGCTTTACAGGCTGCTCGATTCGCTGCAGATACCCTTCGAATATATTGAACACCCTCCGGTTCCCACCGTTGAGGAGGCCATGAAGTACTGGTCGGGAATCGAATCGGGCCACTGCAAGAATATCTTCTTCCGCAACCACAAGGGTGACAGGCATTACCTCGTCATCCTTTACTATGATTCAAAGCTGAACATCAAAGAGCTGGAGCAAAAGCTCCGGCAGGGAAAGCTGTCGTTTGCATCTGACAGGCGGCTCATGCAGTACCTGGGTCTTACACCGGGGTCTGTTTCGCCTTTTGGCCTGATCAATGACAATACCCGGCACGTCCATCTGTTCATTGACCGGACCCTTCTGGAGCATGAACGGCTTTCATTTCACCCCAACACAAACACCGCATCCCTGATTATCCCGCGCGAAGGATTATTCAGGTTCCTGGAGCACACAGGCAACACCTGGGAGTTTTTCTGAATCCATGGCATGCAGCAAAATGCAATTACCGGGAGTCTTTAAACCGGACTTGCATTTTGTGTATTAACTCTTACCGCCATGAAAAGAATTGCATTTACTTCAGCAATGCTGCTCTTATGCCTCCTGGCCGGAGCAACAGTCTCCCCTCAGGACTCAATACCGAAAAAGACCTATAACGCCACATTTACTTCCTCTCCTCCGGTCATTGACGGGGCAATTGAGGACGATGCCTGGCAGGCAGGTGAGTGGCAGGGCGATTTCAGGCAGTATGAACCCCAAAACGGGGCATCACCATCCCAGAAGACAGAATTCAAACTGCTTTATGATGACAACAACATTTACGTAGCTTTCAAAGCCTATGACACAAACCCTGACAGTATTGTCAGGCGTATCTCAAGGCGTGACAACGGTGACGGTGATTTTGTGGGTATAGGTATTGACAGCTACCATGATCTCCAGACAGGTTTTGCCTTCCTGACAAATGCGGCCGGGGTAAAGAATGACTTTATCTGGTCACAGGACGGAAGGATGGAAGATGACACCTGGGATCCGATATGGTTTTCAGGGGCAAAAATATATCCCTGGGGATGGGCTGCGGAGATGAGGATACCGCTTACCCAGCTGAGATTCAGGATCTCAGATGAAGGTGTATGGGGACTGGAGATTTTCCGCAGGCTCTTCCGTAACCAGGAGATGTCGGTCTGGCAGCATATAGACAGGAATGCATCCGGACTGGTCCACAACTTCGGAAACCTTACAGGTCTCACCGGCATTCAACCCAGAAAACAGGCAGACATCACTCCGTTCGTGGTCGGAAGCCTTGAGACATTTGAAAGTGAAGAGGGTAACCCCTTCGCTACCGGGAGGGCCTGGAAATACAACGGGGGGCTTGATGCCAAGTTCGGTCTCACAAACAATATGACCCTTGACCTTACAGTCAATCCTGACTTCGGCCAGGTTGAGGCTGACCCTTCGGAGGTGAATCTCACCGCGTACGAGACATTCTTCCAGGAAAAAAGGCCTTTCTTCATTGAAGGGAACAATATCACCAGCCTTAAAACCGGGGTTGGGGACGGTGACCTTGGATTTGACAATCTTTTCTACTCCAGGAGGATAGGGCGCAGTCCGCATCTGTGGGCTGAAACCGAAGACAATGAGTTCGCGAAGGTGCCCAGGGTTACGCCGATCATCAGTGCAGCAAAGCTTACAGGAAAAACACCTGACGGGCTTTCAATAGGAATAGTGGAAGCTGTAACCGCAGAGGGAAAAGCAGTGATTGACTCTCTCGGCCAGAGGAGTGAACGGACAGTTGAACCTCTTACGAACTACTTTGTCTCCCGTGTCATGAAAGACTTCGGCGGAGGCAGGACAATAGTCGGCGCTGCATTTACAAATACCCGCCGGTTTCTTGACGGGGCAGGGACAGATGAGCTTGTTCGCAGCGCCAATACGGCAGGTCTTGACTTCACACATTATTTCGGTGAAGAAAGGAAGTGGTTCGCTTCAGCCGCTGCTGCCGCCAGCAACCTGAACGGCAGCAGGGAAGCCATCGAAAGCCTGCAACGTTCACCGGTACATCTTTATCAGCGACCTGATGCAGACTATGTGGAAGTTGACCCGGAGCGTACAAGCCTGAACGGTTTCGGGGGTAATATACAGACCGGAAAAGTGGGAGGCAAATGGAATTTCATGGCATTTACATATCTCAAGTCGCCTGGCTTTGATCTGAATGACGTGGGATATCTTCAGAGTGCCGATGCCATTTTTGCAGGGCTCTGGTCAGCATACAGCTTTGACAAGCCTTTCGGTATCTTCAGAAGGATAAGACCCAACAGCAACCTTGTAAGTGTCTGGGATTTCGGAGGAAATCACCTCCAGACCAACGGTAACCTCAGTTTCTATATCCAGTTCAAAAACCTGTGGTGGACTAATTTCGGTTCCAGCTATCGAGGTGATGCCCTGTCAACCACAATGTTGAGGGGAGGGCCGGCCATGATAACCCCCTCTAACCTGAGCTGGTGGTTCAACCTAGGATCAAGCGAATCAAGGAGCTTATATGCAACTGTATTTGCCAACGGCAATCACGGAGGGGAAAACGCCTCTGACAGGTACTCGGTGGGAATTGATATCACCGCCAAGCCGGGGAAGTCATTCACTGCATCACTGGAGCCTTCCTATTCAATCAACAGGAACAATATTCAATACGTAACCCGGACTGATGAGAACGACCGCTACATTCTCAGCCAGATAGACCAGCAGATAGTAAGCCTTTCACTGAGGATGAATTATAACATCACCCCTGAACTGACAGTCCAGTACTGGGGTCAGCCTTTCCTTGCAGCTATGGACTACAGCAAATTCAAGGCTGTGACCGATCCGAAGGCAGCAGATCTTGAGAATCGCTACCACCTGATAGGTGAAGATGAGATTGAGTTTGACAGTGAAGACAACAGATACGTAGTTGATGAGAACGGGGACGGAATTACCGACTACAGCTTCAGTAATCCTGACAACAACTATGACCAGTTCCTTTCCAACCTGGTTGTAAGGTGGGAGTTCAGGCCCGGGTCAACGCTGTTCCTTGTATGGTCACAGACCAGGAGTTACAATGATACAACCGGGTCATTCTCGCTCAGCGATAACCTTGATAATCTCTATACCTCGAAGAAGCCCTATGATGTATTCCTTGTCAAATTTACATACCGGTTCGGCCTGCGGTAAGAGCAGCTGATCCCAGGTCCGGAAGAGCGATGGAAATAAAACTGTCGCTCTTTCTTTTTTTTGCACTTTTCAGGGGAACTGCCGGAAATCTATTTTGTGTAACTTTGTGATACCTTTACTGTCCCTGAAACCCTTTTTTAATGAAAACTGCTCTGCTGATAGTTCTTTCCTGCATGACTCTTGTACTGCCTGCGCAGGAGTACGAAAAGAGAGTTTACACCACCACCCGTACGGATAATCCACCTGTGATAAACGGGGAGCTTGATGATGCTGCCTGGTCTGAAGGCACATGGGCCGGCGATTTCTGGCAATATGAGCCTGACGAGGGTGCCCCATTAAACCAGAAGACAGAATTCAAGCTGCTGTATGATGATTACAATATCTACATTGCCATCAGGCTATATGACACTGCACCTGACAGCATTGTAGCACGGATGACACGCCGTGATGATATTGACGGTGACCAGGTTACTGTAGCATTTGATTCCTATTTTGACCAGCGCACCGCCTTTGGCTTTGGGGTAAGCGCCGCCGGTGTAAAGGGTGATCTGATATGGACTGACGACGGTCTGAATGAAGATGAGACGTTTGACCCTATATGGTACGTTAAGACAGGATTGTATGAATGGGGATGGGCTGCTGAAATGCGTATCCCCCTGACGCAGCTCCGTTTCTCAGACAAGGTTGAACAGGTATGGGGCTTTGAGGTGATAAGGAACCTGTACCGCGATGCCGGCACACACATGTGGCAGCCGATAGCAAGGAATGCATCAGGGCTGGTACACAATGCAGGTTTGCTCAAGGGTCTTGACAATATTAAACCCAGGAAGCTTTTTGACGTGACGCCTTTCGGTGTGACAAGCCTCGAGACCTATGAGGGTGAGGAGGGCAATCCCTGGCAGGACGGAAGAAATTTCAGGGCAAATGCAGGTCTTGACGCAAAAGTAGGAGTCACGAACAACATGATCCTCAGCCTCTCACTTAACCCTGACTTTGGCCAGGTGGAGGCAGACCCGTCAGAAGTTAACCTGACAGCATTTGAAACCTACTTCAGTGAAAAGAGGCCGTTTTTCATTGAGGGGAGAAACATAACCTCTTACAACCTGGGCGTGGGTGACGGCGATGAGGGTAATGACAACCTGTTTTATTCAAGGCGAATCGGGAGGAGACCGTCACTGAGTTATTCACCGTATGACAATGAGTACTCGTGGACCCCTTCCTTTACCCCGATAATCGGTGCAGCAAAGCTTACCGGGAAATCTTCCGGCGGACTCTCCGTGGGAGCTCTCGAGGCGGTGACGGCACAGGTGAACACCCGGATTTATAATGAAGTAACAGGGGAAACATCACACCTCACTGCAGAACCGCTGGCCAACTTCGCGGTCGGAAGGGTGCAGAAAGACCTTAACGGCGGAAAAACCATAATTGGAGGAATGGTTACCAGTACTATCAGACAACTGGACGAAACCACCGAAGACCGCTTTCACAAATCAGCCACCACCGGCGGACTCGATTTTACGCAGTACTTCGGCAATATGAACTGGATCATCCAGTTGCGTACCGTTTTCAGTAATGTTACCGGAACGGAGGAGATGATAGCCCGCACACAGCGATCTGTAATCCACAATTTCAGACGGCCTGATTCAGATTATACCGAATATGACCCCACCCGCACTTCCCTGAGCGGAACAGGAGGCAACCTGATGGCAGGCAAAATCGGCGGCAACTGGCAGTTCCTTTACCTGTCAGCATGGAAATCACCCGGTCTCGAACTCAATGATGCCGGATACATGCAGGTAGCTGACCAGTACCTCGGGGCAACGGTAGTCAATTACAATATCTACAAGCCCTTCAGCATTTTCAACAGCATGAATTTCGGGAGCAACATAGTACACCTGATTGACTTCGGAGGAAACCTCAATGTCATAGGCCTTTCAGGTTCATGGCAGGCCCAGTATAAAAACCTGTGGCACACCTTCCTCAGTGCGCAGATCAACAGCCCCGAGAAAGACAACCTGATGCTTCGCGGTGGCCCGACGATGAAGATGCCTTCCAATATGTACATCGGGGGAGGCATCAGCAGCAACTCCAGGAAGAAACTGAGCGGCGAACTTGACTTCAGGTATTTCAGGACTTTCATGGATGTGAGAGAAGCTTATGAATTAGGCATTGAGGTAGAATACCGTCCTGCCAACACACTCACGATAAGCGTGGAACCTGAGTGGAGCAGGACCGTCAACATCATGCAGTACGTTACCACCCAGTCATCAACAAGCGGATTATACACTCCGAGGTATATCTTCGGTTCCATTGATCAGAAAATCCTGAGCATGTCACTCAGAGTAGACTACAACATAACCCCGGATCTAACAATCCAGTATTGGGGTCAGCCTTTCTTCGGGTCAGGTAAATACAGTGAATTCAAACGGGTCACTGATCCGGTTGCAGATCAGTTTTCTGACAGGACTGAGACATTCAGCCCCGGCCAGATTGAATACAATCCGGGAGACAATACATTTGGCATTGATGAGAATATGGACTCATGGGTTGACTATTCCTTCGGAAATCCTGACTTCACGGTAAGTGAGTTCCTTCATAACCTGGTAGTCAGGTGGGAGTTCCTGCCAGGGTCAACCGCCTATCTTGTCTGGTCTCAAACCCGCGAATACTCTGCAGACAGCGGCCTCTTCGACTTCGGCTCCCAGGCTGAGTCACTGTTTGGCAGGACGATACCTCACAATGTATTCCTCCTCAAGTTTTCATACAGGTTCGGGCTATGACGGAAGGGACCTGCAGCTGGCCGTCAGGTGACCCCCTGATGATAAGTTATCATGATACTGAATGGGGAGTACCGGTTCATGATGACAACAAATGGTTTGAACATATTGTACTTGACGGGGCCCAGGCCGGTCTGAGCTGGAAGACAATCCTGCATCGGCGTGAAGGATACAGGTGGGCATTTGCCGGATTTGATCCTGCCACGGTCGCCGGTTACGATGAAGACAAATACCGGGAGTTGCTCCTTTACGAAGGAATTATCCGCAACAGGCTCAAGATCACCTCAGCGATCAACAATGCCAGGGCTTTCCTGAAGGTACAGCAGGAATTCGGAACTTTTGATGCCTACATATGGCAGTTTACAAACGGCGAGACGGTTGTTAACAGCTGGGAAAGCCTCTCTCAGCTGCCTGCCCGGACCCCGCTCTCAGACATGATCAGCAAGGACCTCAAAAAGAGAGGATTCACATTCGTCGGATCAACTATCTGCTATGCATTCATGCAGGCAGCCGGTATTGTAAATGACCACCTGGTGACCTGCTTCAGGCACCCGTCAAAAAAATAGTAACTAATCCGGGGCATCAAAACTCCAGGGAAGAACAGTCACAATTAAAAGATGTACCCAAGTTCCATTGTGATGAACCTCCCGGGGCAGACAGCACCCTTGCTGTCATAGAACTTCGTGTCAAGCAGGTTCTGAACTCCGAGATTAACAGATACTTTTTCGGCAAAGACTCTTGAGAGCCTGAGATCAACGGTGGCATATGCCGGGTAAAGTTCATTCCCAACCACCTCGTCAAAAATGTTCTGGTCATTGACCCACATGGCACCCTGGTACCGCGCCACCAGTCCCGCGTTTACAAAACGGTTGTTCCACCGCGCGGAAAATGATACAGTTGCTGACGGAACGTCTGTAAGATGATTGCCGGTCAGGTCGATGGGATCTCCTGCGTCAAGCAGCCTGTATTCGGAGATAACTGAATAGCTCCAGCTACCGGCAGCACCCAGAATCACAGCAGGGGTTACCGGCCAGTTCAGCTCGGCTTCGGCACCGGTTATCTCAACCAGCGGGATATTCGTCCTGACAAGTATGGGCCTCAGCCCGTAACCCATATCGATTGAGTCACCCGTGTTTACGTAATAGAGAAAGTCGCGCCCCTGAGAATACCATCCAGAGAGAGAAGCTCTCAGCTTTCCCGCAACTGTGAAATCACCTCCTGCCTCTACATTGGCCAGGTATTCAGGTGAGGCGTCAGGGTTGGCAAGCTTGAATCCTCCCCTGATGCGGCCAGATCTGCATAAGTCATCAAGCACCGAGGGTCTGAATCCTCTTCCGGCAGAGATGTAAATCCTGGAAGAAGCTGAAGGTGTATAGTTGAGGGCCAGTTTCGGGCTCAGCGCACCCCACGTGACATTGTCCATGTCGCGGTCTTCGATATTCCTCATGAAGACTGTCTCTGCCGAGGGGGTATCTATGTAGAAGGCGCCGTCGCGAAACACCGAAAGGTCATATCTTACACCCGCAGTGAGTGTCAGGCGTTCAGGAACGATTGTAAAGGCGTCCTGGAGATAAAGGCCTGCGCTTAGCATCCTGCCGCGGTTATAAACGATATCGGTTGAAGTGTAATAAACATCTGCAGCATCCACGCTGCCGGCCTTAAGGTCTGTTCCGGCAGACAGCCTGTGCCGGGTGCCGGCCTTCCATGTCACCGAGGAGAGAACCCCTGCGTCAAGTCGCTCTGAAAGGACGTTATACCAGGTGTAGTCATCCTTCATGTATTCATTGACTTTCCTGTAGTTTTCCTTAAGCCAGAAGAGACTCATGTCCGCCGACAGGCGGTCACGCTCAATGCTGTACCTTGTCCTGACCTGGTAGGTATCATGGTCAGTTGTGTTGCCGTGTAGCTGCCAGACCAGTTCTCCCGTTCCCCGCATATCATTGTATGCGATAAAATCGGCTTCGATAAATTCTCCTTTCCTGATATTGTACCCGGCTTTAATGCTGCCGGAGTACTCATGCATGTCGGATGGCACGATATAAGGATTTGCAGCCTGGTCAAACTCAGACTGTGTTATGTAGCCGTCGCTCCGGCGATAGAATCCGTTAAGGAGGTAATAAAATCCCCTGTCGCTGCCACTGCCGAATTTCTGTCCCAGGTTAACCCGTCCCGTGAAAGTATTGAAAGTACCGTATCCGGCGGTAACTTTGCCTGAGAAGCCGCCCGCCGGTCTGCGCGTAATGACGTTAATGGCACCTCCCATGGCGTTGCTGCCGTACATTGATGATGCCGGCCCCTTGACCACTTCAATCCTTTCAACCATATCCGGGTCAAGAAGGTTCCAGTTGACCGATCCGCCGTCGGATTTATTGACCGGGACACCGTCAATCATCACAAGCACCCTGGCCTGCTCGTTGCCGCTGAGGCCGCGCATGGTGACGCTTGACTTGTGGGAAAAGATGCCGAAAGAACGGCTGATGTTCAGTCCGGGTACCGTTGAGAGCATCTCATCAACCGCGGCTGCCGGTCTTGACTCAATGGCCGCGGAACTTATGAGGGTGACCCGTGCCGGCACATCTGCAATGCGGCTCGTCCCACGGTTTGCTGTGACCACAACCTCACCCGCGTCAATGAACTGTTCGTCAAGCAGGAAGCTCACAGACACGGTGGCGCCGTCCGTAACGGTCACCGTCTTCGTGACTGAAGTATAACCCAGCATTCGTGCCTCAACAATATGGGTTCCTGCCGGCACCCTCTCAATCAGAAAACTGCCGCTATTGTCGGTCGTCACACCGCGGTTATCATCAATTATCACCGCTGCGTTCGGGAGCGGACGGCCCTCCGGGCTGCCGGTGACCCTGCCTGTAACTGTACCCTGGGCATAGGCCCCGGCAGCAAAGACCGGAAGAAGTATTGCAGATATAAATAATTGCGAGAGCTTCACGTGTTTTTGTTTTTACTGGAATTTATTTCTGGATCTTCACGGCAATCTCCATCTCCCCTGTGGGAGTCTCATCTGCATGAATGACCTTTATCAGGCCGTATTTGCCGTCAGATGTGCGGAACGGAACCACCTTGCCTGTGTAGGCGTACTTCGACTGTCCGCTGACACTGCCCGGCCTGTATGCATTGACGAGCAGGCTGTCATTGGCAGCGAGATCAAAGTGTTCCGGCGTGACGAGGTTATTGTCAGATGTGTAATAGTCATACATCGTCTGGTTCTTCACACCCCAGGATCCGAAAACCGGGTAGTAAGTCAGTGCCGACGAATAGGCCGGGCATGTAAGGGTGGGTGATGAATTGCCTGAAGTCAGGTACCAGAAGGCAGCCATGTCAACCTCTGCCTCATGACCAGCAACTCCGGCAGCATCCCAGGCAACGCCTGCATGAAGATCTGCAAAATGCGGGAGTGAGGAGTTATCCTGAAGCCCTATCCTGACTGACGGATGATAGCTTATCTCTCCCCAGGCTGAACCGGCACCTTTAAGAACAGTAAGGTATACAGATGCGGTATCGCGGTATGAGTTCATCACTGAGAATACCCACTTTTCAACCTGGCCGTAACCCCTTGTGTATGTCAGGGTTGTGTCAAGACCACCGTAACTTATATACATTCCCCGGTCGGCCTCAGTTACTGTCACCCCGTCAGATACTCTTTTTACAACCAGGTTTGTAATGGCTCCGCCACCGCCGGAAACCGACAGCCCGAACCTGAGGGTACTGCCAGGTGCCACGGCAGAACCGTCTGCTGTAAACACACCACCCGATTTAAGCAGTATCAAAGGCGTTGTCTCAGGCTCCTCCGTGCCGCAGCCGGTCAAAATAAGAACCAGTAACAGGATTAATGCCCGGAAACTTCTTGCCATGGCACGATTACTTCGTCTTGACCAGGAAAGTCACAGAGCCGTTGGAACCCTGGGTCACGGCAGTAGCCAGCAGGAGTCCGTATGTACCTGACTGTGTCTTGAATGACCATACCTGTCCAACCTGGACATCCTTCGCCTTTTTGCGGCCGTTTGCGCTGTCAAATGAAGTCTCAATCAGTGCATCGCCGTTCTGAACTGCCTCAAACTGAGCCTGGGTCAGAGCCGTCAGAAAGAAGAATGTTGTATTCTTAGTAGTCCAGTTATCGGGCATGTCATCACCTGTAAAAATTCCTGTAATGCCTGAACCGGGTGATGCAAGGGCTATGTTATTGCCTGTCTCAGCCTCATAGAAGCAGAAGATGTCAATTGATGCGGAATTATCTGCTGCCTGGCTCATAGTATATGTCTTGTCCAGGGAAACTGAATAGAAACCCGGGATTGTTGTATTTGCCTGGGCACCAAGCTTTACTGAGGGGTCTTCCTTTTCCTTCTCACAACCTGAAATCATAACTGCCACCAGCGGAAGGACCATTGACAGGGCAAAAATCTTCTTCATTTTGTTCTTGATTTTTATTCGTTATGCATTTGTTTTCATATCGCGGACAAAGATAATACCCGGTATCCACAAATAAATGACACAAGTCATAAAATTGCATTTTGTTAAACATTCGTGGTACAATTTTTGCTGTTTATTAAGCAAGAGGCGCCTCTTCATTTAATTTATAAACCTAAACTATCAATTATGAAGAGGAAAAAAGAAAAGGTTCCCGGCTTTGATGATATTATCTTCCGGGATCGCAACAGGGAGTATGGCGCCTATGATCTGCGGCGCCGGTACGGGTCGACGATGAGTATTTCGCTTGTGGCAGGACTGCTTGTCGGAGGGTCATTCTTCCTTGTGCCCTATTTTACGCAGGATCCGGTTGACTTCCAACCGGGTAAGATTATTAACATCGTGGCGGAGCCTGACGCCACCCTGCTTACGCCTCCCCTGCCCCCCGAGGCTCCCGAGCCCCCGAAGGCTCCGCCGGAAGCCCTGAACAGTCTGCGCCTGCTTCCCCCGGAGGTTGTGGTTGACGGCCAGGAGACAGGTGAGGGATTACTGCCGTCAGACCTGTTGAATCAGGAAGTAACGGACGGTGAAGCAACTGATGAAATCCCGCCTGACCTTACCACACCTGACCCGGTGGCGCCTGTTGAACCGGAGCCCTACGTGATTGTCCAGGAGATGCCGTCATTCCCCGGAGGGAAGGAAGAACTGATGCGTTACATCGTGGAAAATGTAGTCTATCCGCAGGATGCTGCTGTTAACGGGATTCAGGGAACCGTACTTCTCAGGTTTGTGGTGAGCAGCACAGGTGAGGTAACCAGGGTTGAGGTAACGCGCAAGGTCAATCCCTTGCTTGATGAGGAGGCACTGAGGGTCATCAGCGGAATGCCGCGGTGGAAACCCGGCAAGCAGGACGGTAACCCGGTCCCTGTCTGGTTTTCGGTGCCGGTGGTCTTTGTGCTAAGATGAAAATGTCAGGTCCGGATTCCCGCAGGGAAGTATCAGTGCTCAGATAAAATTCCTGTCGAGGAACCTGCGGAAGTTGTCAATATACTGTTCGGTGACCGGGATGCGGACCTCACCGAATACTATGCGGCCGCGCTCAATGACCTTGACTGTCTCGAGGTTGACGATGAATGAACGGTGAACACGCATAAAACGGTCTCCGGGAAGCCTGGACTCAAGCGCCTTCAGGGTGGATTGCGAGAGGACAGGCTTCTTTTCTTCTTTCAGCCAGATCTTGACATAGTCCTTCAGCCCTTCTATGTAATGAATCTCCGAGAAGTTGATGCGCCGTATCCTGCTTTCAGACTTTATGAAGAGAAAGTCGTTGCTCACCTCCAGTGCCGGCAGCTGTGCCCGCTCCGCGCCTATCAGCCGCTCTGCCTTCTGCACCGCCCTGAGAAACTCGGCGTAGCTGAACGGCTTAAGGAGGTAATCCACTGCATCGAGCCTGAAACCTTCCAGGGCATATTTCTCATAAGCTGTGGTAAATATGACTTTCGGACCGCCCGAGATGACCCTGGCGAGCTCCGTTCCCGTCAGGTCAGGCATCTGAATGTCAAGCAGTACCAGGTCAACGTCAGATGACTGAATGAAAGTCACAGCATCAACAGGGTTGTCAAAGGCACCGGCAAGCTCCAGCGATGGGGTCTTCTCAACATATCCCTTCACAAGCTTCAATGCCAGCGGCTCATCGTCGATTGCCACAACCCGTATCATTTCCCCTGCGTTCAGCTCCTTATTATAAGTTCCACAGTGAAGACTGTCTCCCGCTCCCCTATCCTCAGCTCGTGTCGGCCCGGATATAGCAGTGCAAGTCTTTTCCTTACATTTTCAAGCCCGATGCCGGAAGCAGGGTGTGGGGCATCGTTACTCAAGCGGCTTATGCTGTTTGCTACGAGGAAAGCAATCTCCCCACCTTCGGCCCTCAGGCCGATGTCAATGAACGAGTTGCCCATGTTGCTCACCCCATGCTTGAAGGCATTTTCAATGAAAGGAATGAACAGCAGCGGCGGCATATCACGGTCTTCGTACTGCTCCGGAAAGCTTACTGATAACCTTACGCGCTCACTGAGCCTAAGCTTCATCAGGTCAATGTATCCCTTCATGAATTCAATCTCATTGCTCAGCCTGGTATTGCCCTGTTCCGACTCATAGAGCATGTACCTCATCATCTTCGACAGGCTGAGGACGGCCTCCCTTGCATCTTCCTGGTTTATTGCAATCAGAGAATAGATGTTGTTGAGGGTATTGAAAAAGAAGTGCGGGCTGACCTGGTTCTTGAGCAACGCCAGCTCAGAGTTGAGTTTTTCGCGCTCCAGTTCCTTGATCTCCTCGTCTTTCCTGACGGCGCTTTCGGCATACCTTATCCCCACTGCAAACCCCGAGACAAGGAATGAGGTGATGAAAAAGTTGTAGAGAGCCATCCCTCCTCCCCGCCGGCGGTTATGGTCATCGCGTTGCGGTCTCTGCTCCGTTTCAGCTATCCTCTCCCTCACTTCGCGCGGTGGCGCGAAAAGGTTCTCATAGAACTTCCCGGAAGCCCATCCCAGCAATACGATCAGTGCAGCTGCCAACACCAGGAAGGCGAACCATCTTTTCTTCTGGGCCAGGCGCGGGACAAGCCACAGGTAATTGGTGTAGAAAAGCACCACGAACACCAGGGTGTTGAAAAGCACAATCTGTGTTGTCCTCTGGTCCTTGAAAAGACCTCCCGAGATCAGGAACTGTGGCAGTATGAACAGTATTATCCAACCTGTTGCATGCAGCAAAACAGGCAAACCCTTCCGCTTTCGTGTCACTGAATTTTCTTTCATAACGTCATCAAAGCTAATCAATCCGGTTCAATAATCATTCAAACCTCAAGGCTTCTATCGGGTCAAGCTCTGACGCCCTGCGCGCCGGATACCAGCCGAAGAAGACACCGATTACCGTGCAAACCACGAAGGCCAGGATGACCGAGCCCCACATCACGCTTATCGGCCAGGAGGTAAGCGCTTCAACGATAGAGGAGGCCCCGAACCCAAGAATTATCCCGATCAGTCCGCCGAAGACGCTCAGCAGTATTGATTCAATCAGGAACTGCAGCAGTATATCAACGCTCCTGCCGCCGACCGACATTCTGAGCCCTATCTCACGGGTACGTTCCGTGACCGAAACATACATGATATTCATGATTCCGATGCCTCCTACAAGTAGGGATATCCCCGCTATAGCACCGAGAAGGATGGTAAGTATTTCGGTAACGGAGGTCATTGTGGTTGCCAGCTCCTCCTGGCTGCGGATCTCAAAATCGTTGTTTTCATCCTCGCGCAGCCTGTGGGTACGGCGGAGGACCTCCTCAACCTGTGACTGTGCCAGGTCCGACTCCTCCGCACTGCGGGCCGACATCTGGATTGACTGAATGTACGTCTGTGCGAGGATTCGTTTCTGTACCGTGGTGTAGGGTGCGATTATCACATCATCCTGGTCCTGACCGAAGCTGTTCTGGCCTTTTTCCGAGAGTACCCCGATGATCTTAAATGGTATGTTCTTAAATCTGATTGTCTCTCCTGTGGGGTCAATACCTTCCCCGAAGAGTTCGTCAGCCACTGTACGGCCCACAAGGCATACTTTTGCGGAGCCTTCCGCTTCGGTGTCAGTGAAATTGCGACCGCTGACCACATTCCAGCTCCTGATCTCAAGATATTGTTCGCTCCCTCCGTAGATTGTAGTGGGCCAGTTTGAACTGCCGGAAACGGCCTGGCCGCTGCTTCTTACTTCGGGAGAGACGGCGACAATGGCATCACACTCCGTTTTGATGGCTTTGATATCTGCCACTGTAAGCCGCTGCGATGATGAGCTCCCCTGCTGCACACCGCCCATCCTCATGTTGCCGGGCATGACAAACAGCATGTTTGAGCCCATGCTTGCTATCTGGTCCTGGATGCTTTTCTTTGACCCCTGCCCTATTGCCAGCATTGTGATTACGGATGCAACGCCTATTATTATCCCGAGCATCGTCAGGAACGAACGCATCTTGTTTCGCTTCAGCGCGTTGATTGCTACTTTTAAAAGGTTTCCCGGATTCATCTCATTCAGTTTTTATTCTTCTTCCACTGGCAGCGCCCTGAGCATCTCTGCCGCACTGAGCCTGCTTTTTACCTCTTCCTCCCTGATTATGTGGCCGTCACGGAAGACAACGCTCCGTGTCATGCATCTGGCTATATCAGGTTCGTGCGTCACGAATACTATAGTCTTGCCCTTGCTGTTCAGCTCCTGGAAGAGTGACATTATCTCGTAGGAGGTTCTTGTGTCAAGGTTACCTGTTGCCTCGTCCGCGAGGATTACAACCGGGTCATTCACCAGGGAGCGTGCTATTGCAACCCTCTGCTGCTGCCCGCCCGAGAGCTGGTTGGGCATATGATCCATCCTGTCAGCCAGCCCCACGGCTTCAAGAGCAGTGATGGCTCTCTCCCTGCGCTCTTTCGTGCCTACCATGCGGTTGTACATCAGCGGGAGCTCAACGTTTTCAAGTGCGGAGGTACGGGAAAGAAGATTATACGACTGGAAAACGAACCCGATCTTCAGGTTGCGGATTGCTGCACGTTCATTCTTCGACATCCCTGCGACATTGACGCCGTCAAGAAGGTAGATTCCGTCAGAGGGTCTGTCGAGACAGCCGATGATGTTCAGCATCGTCGATTTGCCTGAGCCGCTGGCTCCCATTATTGCAACGAACTCACCCTCATTTATCTTCAGGCCCACCCCGCGGAGGGCGTGAACAGTGACCTCCCCTACGTGGTAATCCTTCTTCAGTGATGTAATTTCAATTATCGTTTTCATTGCTGTGTCCTTGTTGATGTGCTTGTTCCTGTCCGCGTGGTGTTATGGGTGGCGCGTCTTCCCGGAGGAGCCGGCATGAACGGATTGGAGGCTACCTGTTTTTCCTTTTTCACCTTTGCTGTCGCTACGGTCATCTTTACAACCACCTCGTCACCTTCGGCGAGACCGGAAACCACTTCGGCATTTATACCGTCATTTGATCCGAGCTTAACGGGAACAGGCCGGATCCCGTCATCGGTCCTGATCCATACCATGGTAGGCATCTCGAATCCTGCCCCTGAACCTGCACCCGTGAATGACCCGGAGCCTGCACCCTGGAATGACGCGGAGCCTGCACCAGGAAATGATCCTGAACCTGCACCCGGAAATGATCCGGAACCTGCACCGGCATTCATCTTGCCTGGCGCTTTACCCGCCATGAACGCCTCAGCCATTTTGGCAAGGTACTCAGCATCCGGCTTGAACTTGATCGCCTTGTAAGGGAGGGTAAGAACATCAAGATGCTCTTCCGCATAGATAATAATGTTGGCTGTCATTCCCGGAAGCAGTTTCTGATCCGGGTTCGGGGCATTTATAATGACTGTATAGGTGACCACAGTGGATGTTGTCACAGGCGAAAGTCTTATCTGTTCCACTGTTCCGCCGAATTTCTCACCGGGATATGCATCGACGTCAAACTCAACCCTCTGGCCTACCCTGACAATACCTATGTCCGATTCGTTTATGTCAGCCTCCACCTGCATCTGGGTGAGATCCTGCGCAATTGTGAAGATCTCCGGCGTATTGAAGCTTGCCGCCACTGTCTGACCTTCGTCAACTGCCCTGTTCATCACTACCCCGTCAATGGGCGAATAGATCGTGGCATAACCGAGCTGTACCAGGGACTTGTCATACTGTGCCTGTGAGTTCTTCAGGGTGGCTGCTGACCTGTCATAGTTGTACTTCGCCTGGTCATAATCAGCCTCGGCAATCAGGTTTTTCTCCCAGAGAGCCTTGCTTCGCTCATAGTTCGAAGCCTGATACTCCATCTCTGCTTTTGAGTTGTCAAGGCTGGCCAGCGACTGCTGAACGCTCGACTTCAGGGCTGTCTTGTCGAGCTCTGCAAGAACCTGCCCCTTCTTTACAGGTGAGTTGAAATCGACATAAAGCTTTTCAACTATGCCTGACACCTGTGTTCCCACAACCACAGAAGTGATTGCCTCAAGAGTCCCGGTGGCAGTAACCTCATTGACAATTGAACCTTTCGTCACTTTTACAGTCTCATACTCGTAAGTATTACTTTTCCTGCAACTGTGCACCATGGCCAGCGTGACAACGGCCAATGCAAGGAACGAGGCGCTTATGAATACATTTCTTTTTTTCATCTCGATTATTTTTTGCTGTTTGTATTTCAGAATGTCAGTTCGACTCCCCTGTAGAAGTCGATTATCTTGTGGCTGTAGACAAGCTCGTATTTCGCCTGGAGCAGGTTGCTCTCAGCGGCTGTAAGATTTGTTTTCTGTATCAGGAAATCGACTGAGTTCATCGCTCCAAGCTTGAATTTTTCCTCTGACACATTGTAACTTTCAGCTGATGAATCATACCTGTTCAATGCTGCCTGGTAACTCAAACGAGCTGATTCGGCATCGAGCACGGCCTGTTCCACCTCCTTGCGAAGCTGGTTCCTGGTATTGATTTCATCCAGTTCTGCAGTGGTGATACCGTACTTCGCCCTTGAGACGGAGGATTTATTCTGGTTGTTCCTGAAAATCGGAATTGAAGCAGACAAGCCCAGCGACGGTGAGAATCCGTTTTTCAGCTGGGAACCCATTTCAGCAGCCTCGGTGAATCCTGTACTCATCCCGGTGCTGAGCGACAATGACGGGAAGAATCCGCCCCTGGCGATCTCAAGGTCAACTGAGGCGCTTTCGCGGTTGATCGCAGCTATCTTCACCTGTGGCTTTACCTCCAGCGCCTCCTGGTAGACAGACACTGCGTCAGCTGCAGGAGCTGTGGAGATAATGGCGTCGATATCAGGGCTCAGGATCCCGAAAGACTCGTCTACCGGGTATTCCATAAGCTGCATCAGGTTCAGCTTTGCCATTTTAAGGTTGTTTACAGCTGATGCCAGTGAAGACTCTTCTGACGCAAGCTGTGTCTTAACCTGGAGGTAGTCACTGTTGGCGATGGCGCCAAGTGCAAGTCTCTCAGCGGCCAGGGCAAGCTCCTCACGGGTAGCGTCTGCCTGGTTGCGGGCATTTGTTACCTGTTCCTCTGAATAAAGAACCTGGAGATATGCGCTCATTATGTTCAGCGAAACGCTCTCCCTGGTCTGGTCAGCACTGTACTCCAGTGATTTGTAGTCCAGGCCGGCCAGCCTGACCCTGTTCCTGAGCTGGAAGCCGCTGAAGAGCGTCAGTCCGCTGCTTAATGAGGCGGTGGTACGTGATGATCCCACCCATGAGGATTCATCCGTGCCCCCAGCATCCAGTCTCCATCCGAGGTTTTCACCCATCGATCCGCTGAGTGAAGGCAGCATGTTATCCTTCGCCTGCTGAAGGCTGATCTCGCCAAGGCTGACTGACACAGCAGATTTCCGTACCTGGATATTTTGCTCCAGCGCGTAATTGATGCAGTCGGTGAGTGACCACTGCTTCGTCTGCGCAGTGACGGCAGCGCATGTAATCATCAGAGCCGTTGCCACTGTAATAAATAGTTTTGTTCTCATCCTTTTCATTTTGTGAAACATGATGAGACAAAACTATTATGGGGCGACGGGGCTGAAAAATCTTTTAGACTGCCGGCTGTATTTTACCGACGGAAAGTGATTTGATGCCGACAATGCCGGGGATTACCCTCCAGGCCGAAACCGCAGAAATGACGGGACCGTTTGTTTCATTATTTACTAATTTTGCCTTACTTTATGCAAATCCGCATTCTCACTTGCTATTGAAGTTGTAGAATACTGAGATTCAGCACCTTGTAATTCCTATAAACGATATGGACAACCAGAATTCTGCGGCAGCAGTCCAAAACAGGCTCTGGGGAAAGATCTCCCTGTTTCTCAGCAGTAAAGCCGGTATCATCTTCAGGTTTGCACTGACCGGGTTGTTTATCAGCTTTGCAGTATGGTTTTTTAATCACCAGAAAACAGAACTGCACACTGTCAGCAAGGTGATTTTCAATGCAAAGCCTATATGGATAGCAGCCGGCCTCACCATTGTCGTGATTTACATTATTCTGCAGGGACTGATGTATGTCACATCATTTGCAGCCGTCAATGCCAGGCTGAGTCTGCCGGATGCCATAATACTGTTCCTGAAAAGAAATTTCATAAGTGTGTTTATCCCTGCCGGTGGCGTTTCATCACTGGCATTCTTCGGGCAGACAATTGAGAAAAAAGGAGTGAACAGGTCCACGATATATTTTGCTTCATCAATTTATGGCTTCGTCGGTATCCTTTCATTGATAATTGTCGCCGTTCCGGCATTTATGTTTGCTGTCTCGGGAAATGACGGAGGATTCAACAGATGGCCTGCATTGCTGGGAGCTTTGCTTATTCTCATTCTGATTTACCTCCTGTATAAATCAATCATGGGCAAAAAATCAGCCTACAGGTTAATATTGAGAATATTCCCGGGAGTCAAAGCCCATATTGATGAAATAATAGAGAGCAAAATTGAGACGAAATACTTCCTCTATACAGTTCTTGTTTCCGTTTTCATTGAATTTGCAGGAATAGCTCATGTCTATGTTTCAATGGCTGCCCTGCACCTCACCCCGTCACTCTCAGCTGCCATAATAGCTTATATTGTTGCAGTTCTGTTCCTTATAATATCTCCTTTCCTGAGGGGACTTGGCGCGATTGAGGTCTCAATGTCATTTGTCCTTCTTCATTCTGGTTTCAGTAATACGGAGTCTGTTGCCATAACTCTCCTGTTCAGATTCTTCGAGTTCTGGCTTCCCCTGTTTGCCGGGGTCATAAGTTTCCTGCTCAGGATTGAAAAACTGCTCAGGAGGATATTGCCATCATTCCTTATTTTCACTCTCGGAATAGTTAATGTCATATCCGTTCTGTCACCGGCAGTGCCTGATAAACTTGAAATTCTGAGAGACTACCTGTTTTTTGATGTCATAAATTTTTCAAACGGATTTGTACTTATTACGGGTCTTCTGCTCCTCTTCAACGCAGCTTTCATGCTGAGGGGTCTGAAGATGTCATGGTGGGCCGCAATAGCCTTAAGCCTCTTTTCTGCTGTCGGACATATCACCAAGGGGGCAAATTATCCTGAAGCAATAGCTGCACTGGTGGTAATATTAACCCTGCTGTCTACCAGAAAAGAGTATAATGTCAGGACAAACCCACGCATACAGTCGATGGGGATAAAGGCAGCAGCCCTGGTGGTCTCATCCGTGCTTATTTATGGAATTGTCGGGTTTTACCTGCTTGACAAAAAACATTTTATGATTGACTTCAGCCTGATGCAGTCAATTAAATTCACACTTCTCAATTTCAGCCTTCTGGGAAGTCCTGATCTCATTCCCCGCGACTCATTTGCCCTTGACTTTCTGTACACACTCAGGATAGGAGGCTTTGCTTCCATCGCATTCATGCTCTATTCACTTATCCGTCCTTATGTTTTCAGAACAAATATCCTACCTGAAGAAAGGATAAAGGCGGAATCGATTGTGCAGCAATATGGAAGATCAGCCCTCGATTATTTCAAGCTGTACTATGACAAGCAACTTTTCATTGTTCCCGACCTGGATGCCTTTATTTCGTACAAGGTAAAAGGAAATTTCGCAGTTGCCCTGGAAGACCCGGTAGCGCCCGACAGGGAGGAGATGAAGAAAATAATTGCGGCATTCCGTGATTTCTGCCATGAAAACGGGCTGAAGGAGATCTATTACAGGGTACCCCGTGAAAGCCTTGACATTTATGAGGAACTGTCAAAAAAGAGTCTCTTCCTGGGCCAGGAAGGCGTTGTTGACCTCTCCTCTTTCACACTTGAAGGAGGAGAACGAAAATCAATACGGAATGCCCTCAACAAAATTACCGAGCAGGGTTACACAGCGAAAATTCACACTCCTCCTATCAAGGACGGACTCATTCAGAAACTGAAGACGGTAAGTGAGGAATGGCTGAAAACATCAGGCAGAAAAGAGATCATTTT
This sequence comes from uncultured Rikenella sp., assembly GCA_964621005.1. Lineage (GTDB taxonomy): Bacteria > Bacteroidota > Bacteroidia > Bacteroidales > VadinHA17 > SR-FBR-E99. The sequence continues at coordinate 14,479 of CAZUIF010000009.1, read as the reverse complement.
TTCACAGGGACTCTTTTCTGAAAAGGAAATAAAGCAACAGACGGTTATCACTGTTGAGAATAAGGAAGAAAAGATTATCGCGTTCCTGAATATCATCCCGGATTATGCCAAAAACGAGGGCACCTATGACCTGCTTCGAAAAACTGCTGATGCTCCGAACGGAATAATGGATTTCATCCTGGTTGAACTGTTCAGATACTTCAGATCGGAGGGAATACAATTCGTAAACCTCGGGCTGGCTCCCATGTCAGGCCTTGACGCTCCGCAGAAGTTCTCTGAGAAATCGATGAAATTTGCTTACGAAAAAATCCGGTCTTTCTCGCATTACAAGGGTCAGCGGGAGTACAAGGATAAATTCCATCCCATATGGAAGGACAAGTACCTGATATATGACAATGACTATGACCTGGTAAGTGTTCCTTCCCTCCTGGCCCGTGTGATAAAATCTTAGCGTCACCAGGCCGAGTCAGGTCAGGTCATTTATCCCAATCAGTCCGCCCGGAAGAGGGTTCGGTGGCAGTCCGGATACCCTCAGCCACTTCGGGCAGGATTCCCATCCTGACATATACCGGCCTGACAAGTTTCCTCAGTTCCGGCAGGCGCCTGTAAAAGACCAGTGCTCCTATCAGGCAGGCGGCACCCCCGCCGAACATGGTCCAGGGTGTCCCGATCCATTTTGCCATCCACCCTGCCAGGAGGCTCCCGAACGGGACGGTGCCCATGAGCGCCATTGTATAGAAGCTCATCACCCGTCCGCGCTTGTCCTCGTCAGCGATTGTCTGCAGGATGGTGTTGCTGGCAGCGGTCTGAGTCATCATACCCAGTCCGGTAAAGAATAGAAGGAACATCGAAACAAAAAAGGATGAGTTGAGTGAGAGGGCGATTAACCCTGCCGAGAGCAGGGCTGTTGCAGCCGGTATCAGCCTGCCCAGGCGAAGTACGGTATCGCGCGAAGCGAGAAAAATTGCACCCAGCAGTGCTCCGGCACCAGCGCCTCCCATCAGGAAACCGTAAGTATGTGAATCACCCCCCAGGACTTCCTTGGCATATACCGGCATGAGCACCTGGTAGGAGGCACCCATGAAACTGACCAGGCCAAGGAGAAGAATTATATGCTTTATGGGGGCAAAGCCGAAGGTGTAGTCAAGCCCTTCCTTCATCTCGCGGAACATGGGAGTGCGCTCCTTCTTTTCGCGGGTCTCCGTCACATTCATCATCATCAGTGAGGCGATGACAAAGACATAGCTTACTGCATTTATCAGGAAACAGGCCCCCTCGCCTGCTGCAGCCAGGAGGACCCCGGCCACCGACGGTCCTATCAGCCTGGCACCGTTGAACATCATCGAGTTGAGGGCTATGGCATTGCCGATGTCCTCCTTCCCGTTGACCATGTTTATCACAAAGGAGTGACGTGCGGGCATGTCGAATGTATTGATGATACCCAGTGCCGTGCTGAGCACTATGATGTGCCATATCTCCAGGTTGCCGGTGAGGCTGAGCCACGCAAGCACGCCTGCCTGGATCATTGAGATGATCTGTGTCACCAGCATCACCCGGTAACGGCTCCAGCGGTCGATGAGCACACCGGCAAACGGCGCAAGCAGAAATGACGGTATTGAGCTGGCAAAGCCTACTACTCCCAGCAGGACCTCCGAGCCGGTCATCCGGTAGACTGCCCATGGCAAGGCTATCCGCTGCATCCACGTGCCAATGAGGGAGATGCTCTGCCCGCTGAAAAACAGCCGGTAGTTGCGGTGACGGAGTGAACGGAAGATGGTATTCACCCTGAGAGGCATTGAAAAGCTGTATCTGTTTCCCCGTTTCATCGGGATTTTCATCACTTAAAAGAAACTGCAGCCGGTTAATCAGAAAACATATTTTACATAAAATCCGCCAGGGTATACGTTCCAGCTCCATTCACCTTCACGCCATGAAGCCATGGTCCGGGTATCCGGGCCGGTACCCTGGCAGTATTTTTCATAATCCCTTCTCGCCTTTACGGGCTGGGTCCATATCTGTGCTTCGGTAATTGCCGTGTTGATGGCAAAGTTCTCAAGTCCGTCCATGAAGGTGCGCTTGTATCCAAGCCATGTAATCAGCCCGCTGCCGAGGTTCACCGCCCCTGATATGGCATGTGTCTTCCATGACCTCCCCTCCTTTTCCCTCTCAGCCAGTACTTTCAGGAGCCTGGCAGCCTGGTCTGCGGAAAATGGTTTCTCGCCGGAGGCATATTCACGGTAAGAGGGGTATTCTGAATACTTCGGGAGCACCGGGGTGATCAGTTGTCCCATTGCCCCCAGGAAGGTAGTTGCAGCACCAAGCACCATGTCCTGGCGGAGGGTTTTATTGTCTGAAGTGAAATAAACAACTCCCTGGCCCGCGGTGGCGGCACTGTACCCGGCCAGCCATGCATACCACCATCCTTCGGCACCAGCCTTGTCCTTAAGAGCTGTCACCTGTATATTCCCGGTATCTTTGGTTGGCAGAGTGTCCGTGGAGACCGCCTGTCCCAAAACCGGACTGTCAAAAAATACAGAAAGTGCACAGAACAGTGCAGCTGAACCACACCACCGGATGATTGAGCTTTTCATAGTGCCTCACCTTTATTGTTTTCGGTCAGTAAGACAGGGTCCTTCAGTTGCGGCTGGCCTTTATTGTTTCCGGTCAGGAAAGCAGATTCCTTCAGTCGTGCCGAGAGCATGAAGCTTATCAGCATCAGCACACAGAGTACGGATAACGGTATCGTCATTGACCCCGTGACCGGTGACTTGAACCCGTCCATGCTGAATATGAAGGCGATGCCTGATACCTGTCCCATCAGGAGGAGAAAGCCGTTTGACGTCCCTTCGGACACGGGGAAAGTCACCTCGGCCCCGTACTGGAACCCTATCGGCCCGGAGCTGAGCAGGAAAAATCCGAATGCTGCTGCAGACACAAGGAGCAGGATATAGCTTTCAGTGAAGGTAATACCGGCGAGACTCAGTGTAGCTCCCGCGAGGGCAATTTTTATAAAGGGGACCCTTTTAGAGAATCGGTCTGACAGGATGGGCATTATGATTGCGCCGGCGACACCCCCCAGAATCATCAATCCCCCGGTGATGCCTGCCTGTTCGGCTGAAAAACCTCTCGGGCTCAGGATATTTTCAATCCATGTGGTTACGGAATTGAATACTCCAAGACCGATAAAAAAGATAACCATCAGCCAGAGAAAATCCCTGTTGCGGAAGAGGAGCCTCATCCCGTCTATGGCAAGGGCACGCTCCTCCTGGTCTGGGCGGCATGGCGGGGTGACGGGGCGCTCTTTTGCGAAAACAAAGAAAACAGCGGCAGTTATAAGTGACACCGAACCGTACAGAAAAAGCATTCCCTCTATGCCCCTGCCGTTCACCAGGAACGGGGTAAGACTCATTCCAAGCAATATCCCGAAGTACATGGCCAGAGTACCCAGCCCGGAGGCTGTGGCCCGTTCACTGACAGGAAACCATCTTGAAGCCACCTTGGTGATTGAATTCAGAAGGAAAGGCTGGCCGATTGCAAGACCTATCTGAAAAATCAGCAGCAGGTTATAGTCAGTTGTAAAGAGACCCCGCAGCATGCCGAACACACCGGTAAGGACAACACCGGCGCCGACACCGGCACGGATGCCGTAAGTGTCTATTATCCATGATGCAGGGATTGAAACAACAAGGTATACTATCATGAAACTCATTGAGAGTATCCCGATCTGAAGGTCAGAAACCCCGTAGAATACCGTGGCATCTTTGGTAATCGGGGCAAAGGTGATCCACATGATCTGGTTGACAGCTATCGCAAGCATATATACGGCAAGCATGACCCACCTGTAACCGTAAATCCTGAATTCAGTTTCCTTCATGATAAATGGATGTTTATGAACCGCTCCTGTATGCAATATGCTGATCAGGAGATTAAATCAGTGTGTAAAAGTAACTTTTCAGTGATTACACGGCCACCTTTCTCCAAAAAAGAATTCAAACGTCTTGTCCGGGTATTAACAATTCAGGCCCGGTTTACTTCCGGTGAAATTCATAACTTGTGGCGTCAAAAGGGATGCACATTGCGTAATTCTCCTGTAAACAGATAATCTGACGAATAAATAATTGCAGTATGTATTACATTCTATTTTACAAGACAGTAGACAATTACATCGAGCGCCGGGCGCCCTTGCGCGGTGATCACCTGGGGCTGGTGAGCGAGTTTCACAATGACGGCCGGCTGTTTATGGCCGGCGCCCTTGCTGATCCCGCTGACGGAGCTGTGCTGATATTCAGGGGTGACACCCCGGAGGCCGCCCATGAATTCGTCAGCCGCGATCCCTACGTTAAGAACGGCCTCATTACCGAATGGTCCGTAAGGCCCTGGATGGTGGTAACCGACTAAGATGCTGCAGGGTCCCCAGGCGCGGTTGATTTATCCCTGGTCTGTGAGGCCAGGGATTGTGATGACAGATAAATGTAAATCAATAAATTATAAATGCATATGAAACCCATTCTGACCGTTACCGGCAGGAAAGGTCGCAGCTACCTTATCCTGCTCCTGCTACTTGCACCCGCAATTTATGCCGGTGCCCAGGACCCCTTCATGCAGTACCCTGACATCCAGGGCAACACTATCGTCTTCGCCAGCGGCGGTGATCTGTGGAAGGTTCCCGCTGAAGGCGGAACAGCATGCAGACTCACATTCAGCGACGGCCGTGAGACCTTCCCCGAGATATCTCCTGACGGCAGCCTGGTAGCCTTTACCGGCGAATATGACGGTAATGCCGATGTCTACGTGATGAACATCAACGGTGGCAACATAACAAGGCTTACATGGCATCCGGGCCTTGACGAAGTTGTGGGCTGGAATGTCACAAAAAACAAGATCATGTTCACCTCGGGACGCAACAGCCCCTCACGGTATGTTAAGATGTACATGGTGTCACCTGACGGCACAGGGCTGGAGGAGATGATCATGTATGACGCCGCCTGCGGAAGTTTTTCCCCTGACGGCAGCAGGATTGCCTATAACAAGGACTCGCAGGATAATGCCACCTGGAAACGGTACAAGGGCGGCCGGGCCCAGGAGATCTATATCTATGACCTTGCCACAGATAAGGAAACCAACATAAGCAACTATGACGGGTCAGACAGGTGGCCGATGTGGATCGGAGAAAAGATTTATTTCAGCTCTGACCGCGACCGGGTACTGAATATCTGGTCATATGATCCCGGTACCGGGAAAATTGAACAGGTCACGAAACACAGGGAGTACGACATCCGGCATCCTGACTTCGGCGGAAGCCAGATTGTCTATGAACTTGGAGGAGATATATGGAAACTTAACGTAACCTCCGGCGCCACAGCACGGGTTCCGGTAAAGATCCTGCAGGACATGGAGGAGAGACGCCCCTTCATGAAGGATGTCAGCCGCAACATAACACGGGCCGACGTATCACCCTCAGGGAACCGTGCGCTTATAGTTGCCCGAGGTGACATATTCACCCTCCCGGAAAAGGAAGGGCAGGTGAGAAACCTCACGAACTCTTCAGGTGCCCGCGACAAGGACGCAGTCTGGTCACCTGACGGGAAATGGATTGCATACTTCTCTGACAGCTCAGGAGAATATGAACTTTATCTTATCGTTCCTGACGGAAAGAGTGATCCGTTAAAACTGACATCCCTGGGGGCCGGCTACCGCCATACCCTTAAATGGTCTCCTGACAGCAAAAAGATTGCCTGGACTGACCAGACACTTACTCTCTGGTACATCGATGTCGCCACGAAGGCAATAACAAAAGTTGACAGGGAAGAATATGAGAACGTTGATGTCTCGCTTGATGTCAAGTCGATATTCGACTACTCATGGTCGCCCGACAGCCGCTTCCTGGTTTACTCCAAAATGAACGAGGCCTTCATGTACCAGCTGTATGTCTACGGCCTGGAGACCAAAAATATCAACTGCATTAGCAACGGCCTGTTCCATGACTTCAATCCCGTGTTTACCAATGACGGTGAGCATATCATATTCATTTCCAACCGCCGGTTTGAACCCACCTATTGTGACCTGGAGTGGGAGATGGTATATCAGAAGATTGCAGGCCTCTATGCGATAACACTTAAGAAGGACGGCAAATCACTGATGCCGTTCAAAAGCGACGAGGAGCCCGGCGCCGCAACAGTGGCGGTGGTATCTCCGGTAACCGCATCTGCGGGAAAAGGTTCCGCTGCCGCGAAAGGTACCGCAGCCGGGAAAACCCCAGGACAGCCGGCAATGATAGCACCGGTGGCACAGGGACAGGGTTCAGCCGTTACTGTACAGATTGACTTCGAGGGAATTACAGACCGGACAGAAGCCCTTCCTCTTGAGAAAGGAAACTACCGGAACCTTGCGGTGAACGACAGGGCCCTGTTCTACCTCAACAGCGATGAAGGCAACTTCAACCGCTTCGAGGTGGCCGGCCACGGACCCATGAACCTCTCATCATGGTCATTCAAGTCCGCGAAGGCATCATCCCTGGCAGAAGGGATAGATGATTACAGAATCTCTGCTGACGGAAGCACAGTTGTTTTCCGTAAGGACGGAGGTGTATCAATGATGCCCGCAGACGGAGGGAATCCCGCTCCCCTGAAGCTCGCCGACCTGAAGGTCTGGTATGACCCGGTAAGCGAGTGGAAGCAGATATTCAACGAGGCATGGCGCATGGAGCGCGACTATTACTATGAACCCGGAATGCACGGACAGGACTGGCCTGCAATGAAGCAGAAGTATGAAAAACTTGCCGACAGGGCAACATGCCGACAGGATCTCACCTTCATAATCGGTGAGATGATCGCGGAGCTTAATACATCCCATACATACGTTTACGGTGGCGAAAGCAAAAGGCGTGCTGACCCGGTGAATGTCGGGATGCTCGGTGCCGATTATTCAGTCGACAGCCAGAATAACCTTTACAGGTTTGCTAAAATCTACAGGGAGAAGGACTGGTCGCGCGAGGCCTGGCCACCACTGGCAAAACCTGGTATAAATATTTCTGAGGGCGACTACCTTCTCAAGGTAAACAATACAGAGGTTAAGGCAGACAGGGAGGTTTACAGCTATTTCATCGGCCTTGCCGGGAAGCAGGTGACACTGACTGTGAACTCGAAGCCGACGATGGCAGGCGCCCGCGAAGTGACTGTTGTACCGGCGGGTGGCGAGAACAGTTTCCGCTATATGGACTGGCTGGAAACAAACCGCCTGACTGTTGACAAAGCCTCCGGCGGGAAGATAGGTTATATCTACCTGCCTGACACATGGAACGGTTCCGCTACCGATTTCCCGAGGTACTTCTACTCACAGACAAAAAAGGAGGGTCTTGTAATTGACGGCCGGTTCAACGGTGGCGGGCTTGACCCGGAGATCTTCCTGCAGCGACTGCAGAAGGTGCCGCACGCCTTCTGGACACGCAGGCAGTCGGTTGACCAGCCCATACCACATCTTGCCGTGGATGCACATATGGCCCTGATAACAAACAGGTATGCCGGCTCGGGTGGTGATGAGCTGCCCTATGAGTTCCGCTGGTTCGGAATGGGTCCGATAATCGGTACCCGGACCTGGGGTGGCCTGGTAGGCGTCTCGATGTTCATCGAGCTGATTGACGGAGGAACAATCACCGCACCCGACTACCGCATCTACAATGAGAAGGGGGAATGGGTTGTGGAAAATGAGGGAGTGACGCCTGACATTATAATTGATGTTGATTCGAAAAAGTACTCAGAGGGGTATGACACTCAATTGATGAAAGCTGTGGAGGTGGTGATGAAGAAGATCACTGAAGAGCCGCGCCGCTGGCCGCAGCATAAGCCGTACCCGGTTGACAGGTAGTTAAGAATATTATGTCCTTCTAACATAATTAATGAGGTGTTCTTGTTGAAGCTTCTCTAATTGCTCCATTTAAATTAAGGGAGAAAAGAAATGAATCAGGAAGAAATCAGAAATTACTGTATATCGAAAAAAGGAGTGACGGAAGAATTCCCTTTCAATGATACGGCTTTGGTATTTAAAGTCGCCGGGAAAATGTTTGCCTTACTTGACCTCTCTGAAGATACCAGGGGATTAACGCTTAAATGCGACCCCGGGTTAGCATTAGAACTAAGGGAGAGATACGCTGATGTAACACCGGCTTATCACTTTAATAAAAAGCATTGGAACGGAATCAACCTTGCCGGCAACATTAGTGATAGTATTATCAAAGAGTGGATTGATCATTCTTACAGTTTGGTTTTTAATAGCCTTCCGGCATCAAAAAGAAACTCCTTTATTTAAAGAAAAAATAATCACAAGTGACTATGTAATTTTGAAGTGGCATTTCATAATTGCATAGATTAATGAGGCGCATCAAATGCGCCTCATTATTATTTTCCAGCGGCCTCAATCAGCTGCCTGGCAGCCTGATCTCCCGGGAACCTGTCGGCAAGCTGACGGGCATATTTCATTGCTTTATCCTTCATACCATGCTCCAGGCAGAAGGTGGCCATTGCATATATGTAATCATAATTGCCCGGATCTCTATTCAGTGCCTTTAGCAGGTACTCCTCGGCTGTGGTTGTATTTCCCAGTGTGTTCTCCAGAAGTCCGAGGTTATAGAGTATTCTTGTCTGTTCCGGCATAAACTTGGAGGCTTTCAGAAAGTATTCCCTGCTTTCCTCATACCGGCCCTGTTCAGCAAGAAGCATGGCCAGTGAGCTGTTGAGCTCATGAAGTTCGGGATGATCGCTGATCAGTTCACGCAGCAGCTTCTCAGCCTCTCCTGTTTTCCCCTGTTGTGCACAGACAGTTGCAAGGTTCACCTTCGCCATGTAAAACTGATCATCAACGCCGAGGGCTTCGCGGTATGCGGCTTCTGCCTTCGTAAAATCACCCGCGTTGGCATACATTATTCCCAGGTTGAACAGTCCGCCGGGGAAATCTGCATTATACAGGTTAATCCCGGCATATTCATCGAGTGCGGCCCTTCGCGCTTTGCGGGCAGCAGGACTAAGCTGATCCTCTCTCACCTCTGAGAGCCGTATGGCAGCCTCGGCCCTTATCCCCTTTACCGGGTCATTCAGCAGAGGAAGCATTAGATTCTCATAGGAGGCGATATCAGAAGGGTTATAGCTCATCACCGCCGTATGCCTCACCAGCGAGGCGGGGTCTGTCAGCGCCCTCTCCACGGCACTGTTACTCTCCGGGGTGTTCAGTCGCCCGAGGAATCTCACTGCCGTGGCCCGCACCATAAGCGGGAACAACTCATTTTCGGAGTACAAGATAAGGTCAGGTATGACACTCCGGTCTCCGGCTTCTGCTGCGGCGAATGTCTCGCCGTAGTGCGGTCTGGTCCGCTCACCGTACCATTTCAGGATGTAACTCTGCGACCATGCTGTGCTTTTATCCTTATGGCAGTCATTGCAGGCATTGGGCACGCCAGTCTTTGCAGTCAGGTCAGGACGGGGGATCCTGAAGCTGTGATCACGGCGGTAGTCGTTGCCCATGTAGTATCTTCCGGCCATGTGGCAGTTTACGCACTGTGCACCGGTGCCCTCAACATATTCTGGCTCCCCGCGGTTGATGAGCTTTCGGTCTCCGCTACCAGGATCCATTTTATGAAAATGGTGCCTCAGTGTGTCATAGATATCCGGACGGTGGCACTGGAGGCAAAGGCGGTTGTCAGGTTCCTTCGTCCTTGCAGAGTGGGAGTCATGACAGTCGCTGCACATGACGCCTTTTTCATACATCCTGCTCTGGGTGAATGATCCGTATTCATAAACTTCGTCAAGAATCTGCCCGTCGGAATGGTACAGGGGCTGCGCCGTCAGCATCGGGATCATGTAATTGAGGAGGTCGCTGTTGTCATCGGTGTAATCGCCCATGATTGACCGGCGCGAGTGACAGCGTGCACATACATTCAGCAACTCCTCGTTGTTAAGGTCACGCGTGCGTACTATCAGCCCTGTATTGACATCCGCCGGCCTGGAGCCCTCAGGAAGTGCAGCCCAGACAAGATGCTCTGATGCGGGACCATGGCACGCCTCGCAGCTTACATCGATCTCTGACCAGGTGGTGTTGTATGTTTTGGTAACCGGGTTATAGTTCTTTTTCAGGTTCGTCGAGTGGCAGTCTGCACACATGCCGTTCCAGTTCTGCGCCTGGCGTGTCCAGTGCAGCCAGTTACCGGGACCAACTTCCTCATCGGTATAGACTGTATCACCCATGTGGAACCATTTTCCTCTCCCGGTATCCCAGGCTATAGGGAGGCACTGCAGGCGTCCTCCGTCAAACGGCACCAGGTACTGTTGCAGAGGTGTGTAACCGAAGGTATAGGCAACCTCGAAATCCTCAAATTTACCGGTCGGACCCTCTGTGTTCACAAAGAACTTTCCCCCCTTCCGGAAGAATCGGTGTACCTCACCACGGTGCCTGAACTCAAAGTTGTTGAAGTCGCCAAGCACCGAGCTGTCGGTGGCGATATCCATTGCCTGGTCATGGTGAGACCCCTGCCAAAGATCATACTCCTTTTTGTGGCATTCGATGCATGTGACTGCACCGGTGAAATACGGACCCTGCTCCTGCCCTGCCTCCTGCCTTCCGATTGCGGTTCTTGCCAGGTAGATGGGGAATGCTGCCACAAGTACCACTGTGGCAATGAACCCGGTCCTCTTCCAGGTCTTCATCCTGTCCGCACTGCCAGACCCTTCCATTTCCCTGGCGCTCATCCCGTCTCTGCGATCATTATAGGGCATAGGTCAGCTGGTTGGTTTCAAACCTCTTTCGTTTCGTTACGCTGGCCATATCCACCTTTACCTTTCCCTGGTCAATTATCACAGGCAGGTAATCGAGCGGTCTGGGCGCCGGTGAGCTGAGGACGATGCCGTGTCGGTCAAAAGCTGACGAGTGGCACGGGCAGTCGAACTGCTGTTTCTCTTCATTCCACAGTACCGAGCAACCGAGGTGGGGGCAGGTCAGTGACAGCGCCAGGAATCCTCCGTCATTTTCCCTTACAACATAGAGCCTGTTAACCCGGTCAGGAGTGACCGTTCCCGTCGGGAACTCATCAACTGTGCCTATCTCCCTGAGAGTTGCCGCCGGTCTGCTTTGATGGACACTTCTTGACGGTTTCAGAAGACTTATAATAAACCAGAGAATCTCGACAAGGGCAACCAGGCCAAGAACCAGCCAGAGCATCTTCATGAAGCTTCGCCTTCCTCCCTCCGGTTGGGCCGGATTGTCTGTCATCTTCCTGTCCATCAGGCAGCTTTAGTTTTAATGATCATCTGTTCCATGGCCAAACCATATTCATTCCCTCACCCCTGAAAAATATCCCGGTTACAGTCAGGATAGCATAGGAAGCAACAAGTAAAACAATGACTGATTGTATCAGTTCCGGCCGGGTTAGTGACAGGCGCCTCTTCAGGGATTTGAGGAATAGCCACATCGTTGAAGCTATTATCAGGAAAGGAACCAAACCGGTGGTAAGAATCGGCGGGATGCCAGGGAGAAGTGACTCAGGGTCGGGAAGGAGTTCACTGATCAGGATGAAGATCACTGTAAAAAGCGTGCCTGCTGCCGCCGATGTTTTTGCAGCCTTTATTCCCGCAGGTGAAATGAACCATATCCCGATGTTTTTATCATCGCTTTTTACATACGGCATCCATACTGCTGCTGTCAGCACTGTCACAGGCAGTATGAATACCGCGAACAAAGGGTGGAAGTGAATAAGCAACTCCTGTAACCCCATGAAATACCATGGTGCTTTGGCAGGATTCGGGCTGAAGGCAGGGTTTGCCCGCTCCCGAAGCGGTGCATCCAGGAGGCTGCTGAAAAGGAATATGGCTGCAAGAAGTGTCACAGCAACAACGAATTCCCTGTTCACCAGGTGAGGCCTGGTGTCAACCATCGGACTCTCGCGGTCTTTTTCCGGAACGATGACTCCCCCGGCACGACGTATCCTCCAGAAGTGCCATGCCATCAGGGCTATAATCATTAGCGGGATGACCCCGGTATGCAGGTTAAAGAAGTTGGTGAGAGTCGGCTGGCCCACTTCCGCTCCGCCAAGAAGGGCTTTGCGGATTGGCTCTCCTGCCAGCGGGATGTAGGATAGCAGGCTGGTGGCCACAGTCACTGCCCAGTATGAGAGCTGGTCCCATGGCAGCAGGTAACCGGTGAAGTTGGAGAGGACCACCAATATGAGCAATGCAATTCCGGTTACCCATGTAACATCCCTTGGTGGCCTGTATGCGCCGGTGAAGGCTGTGCGCAGCATATGAAGGAAAGCCACCCAGACAAAGGCTATGGCGCTCCAGTGGTGGATATTGCGGAGCATCTTTCCGAACAGCAGGTTCTCCTGCAGGTTCAGGATTGAGTTATATGCATTCTCCGGTGATGGTTCATAGTGAAACTTCAGCAGGAGGCCGGTTATCACCTGTATCACCACAAGCAGCGCAGCCATCCCGCCGAGGCCGAATGTGAGAGTGAAACGGAGTGTTGATGCCTTCACTTTCCGCGGATGCAGGTGAAGGATGAGTCCGAAGCGGGATTTATCTCTTTTTTCAGTTGCTGGATGCTCTGTCATCAGGATTTCCGGCTCGATGCCTTAAAAACAAAGATAAATTATTTCACTATCTTTGCTCCCGCCCGGGACGTTAGCTCAGTCGGTTTAGAGCGCTTGCTTCACACGCAAGAGGTCACTGGTTCGAATCCAGTACGTCCCACAACCAAATTCATATAACTTCATAACTGGACAGTGAGCTCCAAAATGCTCCATTGGATATCGGGTAATTCTCCTCAAGATGCCTATCTACGGCTTCATACAAAAAAGAGGAAAGTCAAATTGCAGTGGTTATGATGGCTAATGTCAGCAAAAACTATCCTCTTGATTTATATGCCTGTTTATAAGTAATATTTTGCAGTAACCTGAGATTCAAACATAATTTCTTAATTTTAATGCTGTTCTACTGTGTTTGGCCATGATAGTATGACATTGTCATCTGGTACTCCTTCGGGTAACTGATTTTTCTATTTCAGCATGGTATAATGGAGATAATGTCATAATTCATGTCTGGCTGTCACAGGAAAACGGATCGAAATTGCAGCGAGCTGTTCTGTTCAGAGAAATGGTCCGTTTGACGGGAAGTAATTTGGTGAGGATTCTATTGCCATTGCACATGTTTTCTGATCGAGATAATATAACATAGAATTCCAATCATACTATCATTGATGAGATTTTCAATTATATTCTCTATTATTATTATCATAGCTTCTTGTAGCCAACAGAAGAAAGATCTTTTAGAATTTGATCCAAGATCTACTAATGTGAAGACAATTAAATTGTCAGAAATAGCTGATGACATTTCATATATCATCCTTGATGATTCAGTACCGATAGGATTTATTAATAGTAATATCAGATGTATAAGCAATTCAATATTCTTCTCTGTATTAGATGTTGGAATTCTGGAATATAACCGAAAGGGGGAATTCAAAAAGAAAGTTGGTAGTATTGGAAGAGGACCGGGGGAATATACTTCTTATGTTGATTTCACAGTTGATGAAAAGAGTGGTACTGTTTATATTAGGGATAGGGGTGGCATAATAATAGCCTACTCGGAGATGGGCACCTACTCAAGAAGCTTTTCCTTACCGGGAATAGCTGATCATATAAGAACGATAGAGTTAAAGGATTCCAGGATTTTTGTTTTTAACTATCTTCAGTTTGAGGGTGTAAAATATTCTTGGATTGTTCTTGATACATTGGGTAACATAATTGATAAAAAAGAAAGATCTGAGCCAATATTTACAAGCAGGTTTAGCGGAAGTTATGGAACCTATAAATATAGAGACAAATTGGCGTACTGGAATAGTTATAGTGACACAGTATTATCATTTTCCCCAGATTTAAGTACCGAGGTATCCTTGCTGATTACACCTGGTGAACACCGGCTGCCGAAGTCTGAGGTTGACGTATCTGATTTATCTCAGTACTTGCATGTTTGGCAAATACTTGAAACAAACCGATTTTTTATTATTACCTGTACCTATAAGAAACCGTCACTTGTACTAATCGATAAGAATAATAAAAAATCATACATGTCACTTTTAGCAGTTGAACGCAAAGGAATAACCTCTGATATAGTTGGAGGGTTAGAGAATGATTTTGACAGTGGCACGAAATTTCTACCAAAGGGTTATTATGAAGAAAACGGAAGAGAATACTTAATCGGACTGGTTGAACCATTTAATTTAATAACTCATATTTCGGGAAGTGAATTTAAGAAAATGATTCCCAAATATCCGGAAAGGAAGGATGAACTTAAGAAACTGGCAAAAAACCTTAAAGAGACAGACAATCCAGTACTTATGATAGTAAAGTTAAAGAAAACACCATTTAATCACAAAAATTGATTTAATCGAGCCTGTGTAGATTTTTGTGTAAACGAGTAGCTGCCGGGTTTAAAGAACACCG
>CAZUIF010000008.1:0-152402 GCA_964621005.1 uncultured Rikenella sp. | reverse complement strand
GTTGGCGGACTAAACCAACTGAGCTAACGTCCCATTCAGTGCAAGTTTGATTAAGGTGACTCTTGCCTGTCATCCGCCAGTTGGCGGACTAAACCAACTGAGCTAACGTCCCATTCAGTGCAAGTTTGATTAAGGTGACTCTTGCCTGTCATCCGCCAGTTGGCGGACTAAACCAACTGAGCTAACGTCCCGGGCGGGGACAAAGATAAAAAAATTTTGGATTTAAAAATTACTCGATCATTACGGGAGTGTTGAACGAGAACAAAAACGACGATCCCTTGCCGGGCAGGGACTCAACCCATATCCGTCCCTTCATCAGTTCTGCCAGCCGCTTGCAGATGGCCAGACCCAAACCTGCTCCCTGCACCTTCGGCACATCCTCGTTCCAGTACTGCACGAAGGGGAGGAAGATGTCATCAAGCCGCTCCGGCCTGATCCCCACACCTGTGTCAGTGACAAAATAGGTTATTGCATAACGGTTCTCGTTACGGGATATCCTGTAGCCGTATCTTATCTCTCCCTCATCTGTGAATTTGATGGCGTTGCTGACGAGGTTGCTGAAGATCTGGCTGAGACGCAGCTCATCAATGTACTGGTAAACAGCAGTTTTAGACTTGTCAACAACTGGTATCAGTTTTAGGTTCTTCTTGCCGGAAGCTTCAAGCTCATGGTTGAAAGATGAAACCATCGAGTTGACGAACCCGTTCATCTCAACGTTTATATACTTTATCTCCATGCTGTTGCTCTCGATGCGCGACATGTCGATCATGTCATTGATGAGCCTCAGCAGCCGCTGCGAGTTAACCTCGATGAGCTTCACCATCTCCTCTTTTTCCGTCTCGGTGGTATCCATCGATGTGAGGATATTGAGGAAGCCAAGCATCGCATTGAGCGGAGTGCGTATCTCGTGACTGAAGTTGGCAAGGAATGTGGTCTTCAGCCTGTCGGACTCCTCTGCATGACGTCGGGCCGCAATCAGATCATCCATGATCTTCTGGGTCTCCGTGATATCCTGGCAGGTCCCGTAGCGGTACAGCAGGCGGCCGCTCTCATCGTACTTTACGTTTGAGTTGACGGTGATGGCCTTCACCTTTCCCTTCGGGGTGATGATTCTGTACGTAAGAGAGTACGATTCCTTCTTTTTTTCGATGGCGTCCTCAATGGCTGAGATCAGATATGACCTGTCCTCAGGATGTGTAAATGAAATGTTATCCTGGTAAGAGAATGAGAGGTCCGACGGTTCATCTGTGAAAATCCTCGAAATTTCACCGGAACCGAAATACCTGTTTGTCTCAGGCCGGTATTCCCACCAGCCGAAACGTCCGATGCGCTGTGCTTCCCTGAGCCTCTCCTCGTTGAGTTCTAGTGCCCGGCGGATACGGTATTCCTCGGTCACATCGCTGATAAGGCTTACGTGGAATTTTTCCTGGTAGCTGGTCTGAACCTTAATCGTGAGAATCTTTCCGTCCTTTCGCCGCGCCGGCCTTATAATCGCCTCCTCGGTTTTAACACCGGAGACCGAAAGGGGATCAACAGTTTCATTATCTGTGAAAAGGTCAAGAGGAGTCATCCCCTCGAGCTCCTCTTCGGTATATCCGAAAAGGTCGGCGGCAGCCCTGTTTACCTTGAAGTACCTGTTTGTATCGTTGTCGATGAGCATGATTGCATACCCTGCCATATCGAAAACCTGCCTGTACCTGTTGAAGGCAGCCCGTGCGAGTATGCGCTTAAAGAAACTCCCGGACGAAAGAGTGATCACCGTTCCCTGACGTTAGATTGGTATGCGGAGGTAAAATTAAATCTTTTTCCGGATTTGCCATTACAATGTTCCGATGCAGAAAAACTTCCTCGAAACGGTCATCCCTTCGTCGTCCACGGCTGTTATCACATGCTCACCCTCACCAACCCTTATCTCGGTCTGGTGCAGGTACTTTGTCATTCCGATGTAGTGATTGTCGAGATGCCAGTAAACTGTTGCATTCCTCCTGCGGTGGGCTATTTCCGGCAGCATGGCCATCATCTGTCCCTGCAGGCTGCGGGGGATGAAGATACGTGCATCGCGGGGCGGATAGATGAACTCCATCGAAGGTACCTTCCTGTCGTCTGTGCATCCCGGGCGGAAGGGGGGAAGTGTACGGTACGACGGGTTGCGCATGCGATAGTAATATTCCATTGCCGGGGGAAGGATGAACCATGAGCGTGCCACCATTTCGCCGGGAGCAGCACAGGAACTGTTGATCCTGAATGTCTCTGCGGTGTTGAGGTTGACGATTGTATGCCAGGGGCAGACATCGCTGCGAAGCCCGGTTTCAGGAATCCACTCCTCCCTTTTTTCGGTACAATCGGGACCCGCCCTGTATCCGCTGGCGGCGCACACTTCGATGAGGGTCATCCCCTCTTCAGGCCTGGCGAACCATGATTCCGCGGGTGGTAGCAGTCTGATGATATCGAACAGGAGTGGAGCTGCGGATGATATGCCTGACAGTCCAGGCCGTCCCTCACCGTCGGCGTTACCCGCCCACACCGCAACGATGTAATCTGGCGTTGTGCCGATTGCCCAGGCGTCGCGGAATCCGAAGCTGGTGCCTGTTTTCCACGCCACCTCCGGCGCACCCCCGAAATACTGCCATCCGGTCTCTGTCTCGGGCCTGTTGACCCTGCGGAGGGCCTCATAAGTGAGCCAGATGGCGGCGGGAGAAAGGGTCTTGCGGTCCTGCGGTCCTGCGGTTCCCGATTCGCCTTGCTCTCGGGATTTCGTCGCATAGCTCCTCAACTTGCGGTCACTGATGGTATCGGATGGTATGCCTTGTTTCAGGTTTCCGGATACCGGTCGATTACTGTCCGTCAGTACACGCGCCATCGATCTGTAAGCTGACGCCAGCTCCCACAGTGTTGCCTCGCCGCCGCCGAGGATGAGGGAGAGGCCGTAGTGGGAGGCGGGTTTGGTGAAGGTGGTGAAGCCCATGCTCCGGAGCAGTGACAGGAACCGTTCCTCCTCGTACATCTGGAGCATGCGGACGGCGGGTATATTGAGCGAGCGGGCCAGCGCGTCACCGGCAGGCACGGCGCCGCTGTAGGAGAAGTCGGCGTTCTCGGGGCGGAAGCCCTGGAAGCGGGTGGGGATGTCGGGTACGAGGGCGTTGGGGAGGAGGATGCCCGAGGAGAGGAGCCCCGCATAGAGGAACGGCTTCATGATGCTGCCCGTGCTGCGGGGCGCGGTGATCATGTCAACATCGCGGCCGTGCCTGCCGGTGGTGTCAGGGAGGGTGCTGTTACCCACCCAGGCAACAGCGTTGCCGGTGGACACCTCAACCACCACGGCGGCGGCGTTGAAGATACCGTTTCCCTCAAGGACAGAAACGTGCCGGTCGACCAGCTCAGAGACCTCGCGCTGCAGTAACGGATCAACAGTGGTCCGTTTCCTGGTACCGGGCTCTTCAAGCCACAGCCTGCCTGTCAGATGTGGCGCCAGCGAGGGCATCGGAAGCGGTGCACCCGGCAGAGGTTCACCCATCGCCAGCTCGCATGTCAGGCTGTCAATCTTTCCCCTCTCCTCCAGCGTCATCAGCAGCTTATCACGCTTAAGTTTCAGCTGTTCTGAGTTACGGCCGGGGTAGATAAGTGCCGGCGCGTTTGGAAGCACCGCGAGGGTGGCGGCCTCGGCCCAGCTCATGTCGGCTGTACCGCGACCGGTATACCGCCATGCGGCAGCCTCAATGCCGACGGTATTACCGCCGAATGGTGCGTTGGCTGCATAGAGTTTCAGTATGGCGCGCTTGGAGCGAAACAGCTCCAGTTTAACTGCCGAGAGCATCTCTATGATCTTGCCTCCGTAGGTGCGGTCAGGGTTGCCGCGCGCCATCCTTGCAACCTGCATGGTTATTGTGCTGCCGCCGCTGACGATCTCCCCGGCCCTGATATTGCCGATCAGTGCCCTTATCACCGCAACCGGGTTGACACCGGGATGCCACCGATAGTACCGGTCCTCATAGTTAATGAGGCAGGTGACATATTTGTCCGGCAGGCTGTCGGGCGGGGGGAAGCGCCATTGGCCGTCGGCCGCCACCCGGGCGCCGAGCAGCGTGCCGTCAGCCGCCTCAACCACGGTTGAGAGCGGCGCATGAAATGCCGGTATCGGCGCCATCATGATGGCGAATATACCAGCAATTGCCAGGCCGGTTATTATTTTGCAGAATCGATTCATTTCAGTCGGCAGTCAGCAGTACCAGTCGGCAGTGTCAGTCAGCAGTCGGCAGTACCAGTCGGCAGTCTGTCAAATGACAGAATGACTGCTGATCGCTGACTGCTGACTGCAGACTGAACTATTTCACGACCTCCACCGCAAATCCCGGACGGCGCGCAAGGAACGACTCATCATACAGCGCCTCGCAGACCACGGCGGGCATGCTATAACTGCCACGGTACGAGGCTGTCAGTATGATGAAGAACTTCTTCGTCTCACCTGCCTTCAGGCTGAAATATGTATTAACCCGGTCATCGCGGAAGTCGCGGTAATCATAGGTACCCTCCTTCAGCTGCAAGCCTGATTCAAACAGACGGGTGTTCTGTATCTCCCATCCCGACGGCACCATCTGCGTCAGAGCCAGGTTCCCAATCTGCCTGAAAGTGGTGTTTGTGACATCGACAGTCATTATGAAGCTCGTCCCCTGTGCCAGCGAGCTGACATCCAGCGACTTCTGCTCCATGTCGAGGTATGCCACCTTCATTGAAAGGTTGTTCTCCTTCACTGTCATATCGGAAGCCGGAGGCACCCCCTCCTCGGTGAATGTCACAAACAGCGAGTTGCCGCTCTCATTCTCAACAACAAGCTTATTGGATGCAGCCGGCGTGAAATTCTTCAGTATCGCCCCACCGTCGGCACTGATCCGTTCTCGGGCGCCGTTGAATTCCAGCGTCACCTTAATCGGCTTTGAGGCATCGGTCTTCATCTTCTTCGCGTAGTTCATATACGCAAACAGGCCCCACGCCGTCGTCTGCGTGCTGTACCACGCATTGCTGCCCAGCTCCGCAGCAACAGACTTCAGCAGTTCCAGCGCCTCACCGGTGTTCCCCACCTGCGTCAGGGTATACAGGATTATCGACTGGTCCCTCAGCGTGCTGCCGTAGTAGTAATATACATAGTCGTCCTCGGTCTTCAGGTTGCGCACGTCAATGAGCGTCTGCGCCACCTCGGTGCGGCCGGTAGTTGCATAGGCTGCAGCAAGGAACCACTTCGCCAGCGAAGGAAGATCGGTGATCTCGCGCATGCGGTTCATTGCGCCCTTGTCGGGCGAACCGGCCAGCGCCATTGTGAAGAGCCTGTAAGCCTGGTCGTTGGCTGTATAGCGATACTGCGGCTGGTACCTCCATGCCGTGGCCTGTGATCTCTGGTATGCCGTCCACTTGCTCATGAATCCTGCCGGTATTGCATATCCGGCCTTTTGCGCCTCAACGGCGAAGTGACCCGCGTACGATGTCACCCAGTCATCAGGATAGCTTCCTCCCGGCCACAGTGTCAGGGCTCCCGAGGCGATCTGCCTCGAGGCGATGGCCCTCAGAGCCTCCTGCACATTGTTTCGCACAGCGGCAGGATCCTGAAGCCCGGAGCCAAGGAGGTCAGCCAGGTAAACCTGCGGGAATGCGGCAGAGGTGATCTGCTCGGTGCACCCGTGCGGGAACGAGGTCAGGTACTTCAGCCTCCTTCCCAGGTTGACCGAGGGCAGTGAGAATACCTCAACAGACACGGCAGAGGTGCCTGACAGGCCAAACGGCGTAAAACTCTTCTCATATTTCTGCCCGGCCGCAATGCTCTTCGTCTCCGCCCTTCTCTCCGGTGGATTCGGTGAGCGGACCGGAACGTTCAGACTGTATGATGCCTTCTCCCCGCTTCCCTCTGCGGTCACACTGATCGAAGCGGTACCCGGCTGCATTGCAGTGTTGAAAAGAAGTTCCAGATCCTTGTCGCCCGGCTCACTGAAACGGACATCACCTGAAGACTGCGTGAAGCTGATCATATCATTCGCCGTGGCGGAAACATTCACGTCGGAAATCCCCTTCTCCTGTGCAAACACCGTCACCGGCAGCGCCACCTTATCGCCCGGCGAGAGCACCCTCGGCGCCGTCGCCAGTATCATCAGCGGGTCAGAGACAATTACGCTCTTTTCGGCTGCGCCGAAGGTGTTACCCTTCCCGGCAGCGGTGACCATCACCCTGACGGAGCCGGTATACTGCGGCAGCCTTATCTTATGCGTTCCGGTCTTACCCGGTGCGAGGGTGAAGGGGCCGATGAACCTCACCACCGGCTCGAACCGGCGTGCCCTGTTCTTGCTCTGGTCTACGGCAGCCTCGCTGCCTCCTGTCGCAAATGCGCGACCCAGCTTGCCGCCGAACGCTCCAAAGACTATGTCATAGAGATCCCATGTCTTCACTCCCAGCGCATGCTTGACGAAGAACCACTTCCACGGATCAGGTGTGCGGAAGCCGGTCAGGTCAAGCAGCCCCTCATCCACAACAGCCAGCGTGTATGTCATCTCCTGCCTGTTCTTCTCTTCAACGCGGATCTCCACCTCCTGCTGCGAGCGGATCTTGTCGGGCATGGTGATCACCGGCTCAAGTTTGGTAGCCGGGTCCTCAACCATGACCGGTATTATACCGTATAACCGGATCGGTGCGTCGTTTACAGTCTGCGAATGGGGCTGCAGCATGGTGACGTACAGGTAAGCGTTTGGCGCCATTGCAGGCGTTGCCTTTATCTTCACCTCCTGGTTGCCGGCTTCGGTCTTCACCTCGGTGATGTCAAGCAACCCGGTGCTGTTCTCGATTGTGATGATGGCGCGACCGTTCTCCGGTGCCGGGAAGGTGAGGCTGATCTCATCGCCCACATTGTACTTGTCCTTGTCGGTGTTGAGCTGCAGCAGGCTGGCGCCGTCATTACCGCCGGGCTTCATACCGTAATCCCACGGCCAGTCTACCAGCACGATCATCCCCGTTGAATGCCCCGAGGGCAGTGTTGCCCTTACAAGGTAACGTCCCCACTGCTGCTTGTCGATGCTGAACGATGTCTTCCCCTCGCCGCCTGCAGTGGTTATGGTTTCGGAGAATACGTTTGTATTACGCCCGCGTGAAATGTAAGATCCGAGGTATTCGTCGTCCGACTCCCACCACCAGCGGTAATCGAGCTTGTAGACATTGATCTCCACCTCGCTGCGTACAGGCTTGCCGTTCTTGTCGAGGGTCACCAGCCTGATCTCGTTGGGACGGTCGGTGAACAGGATGCGGCCCGTGGCGCCAAGGGCGGGGATGTTCATCCCGACAAATGCAGGATATGGCGCATAAGGAAGCACCGTCTGGTTAATGCTTGCGTCGCCACCCTTCTCGAACACCTTCGTGGTGAATATCGCGTTAAGCATGCCGGGAGCCTGCAGCTGCTCGTCCGGGGTGAAGCTGACAGAGGCTTCGCCGGAGCTGTTTATGTTCCCGTCATAGACGGTCATGCTCTCGAAATAAAACTGCGAGGCCGGGTCATCAAAGCTGTACTGTCCGTACTTTTCAAAAGTCGTCTTCACCGGCTTAAGCAGCAGGTCAACGGTAGTCTTCATGTCGCGCGCCACGGTGCCGTTGAGCCATGCTACCTTCATGCTACCCCTGATTGTTGAGCTGGAGCCACCAGCAACGGCCTCGGGGAAGTCGAGTTTTATCTTCAGCCTGTTGGGCTTGACAGTCTCCACCTTTATTACACGGGTGAATGTGGCTGCGCCGATCCGCACCTGTGCGCGGTAGTTGCCAGTCTCTGCATCTTCTGACGTTACTGTTGTAAACGTCAGGAATCCCTTGTTGTTCAGCGTGGTGACCTGGTCGTCGATGCGCTGTCCCTTACTGTTGTAAAGCTCGAAGTGAACAGGGTGGCCGGCAGGCAGTCCCCTGCCGAGATCACGCACAATGACACCCACATAGATTGAGTCTCCCGGCCGGCGCACGTCACGCTCGGTGAAGAGGAAGGCCCTGATACCGTCCTGGGGTGTCTCGCCGGAAACGTCAAACGAGCTCATCGACAGTGCATTGCCGTCCTGCAGCGAGAGGTAGTTGCGGTTCTTGTCCTTCCTGGCAATCAGCAGGAACGGTTTCCTGGGGCATGGCAATGCTGCGATGCCGTCCTTTTCTGTGGTCACCGTACCCATCAGCTGGTTCTGGAAGTCATAGACCTCCACGGAGGCTGATTCAACAGGTTCCGCGGTGCGCAGGTCGCGTATGAAGATCCTCAGGTTGTTGTCGGTGCCGCTCTTGGCTATTATCCCCAGGTCAGAGGCGAGGATATTGCTGACGAGCTTCTTCTCGGGATTGTAGTATGCGTCGCTGCAGGGATTCCCGTTCTCCCGCCAGTTGTATGCATACTGGTAGAAAAGCCCTTCCTCCGACAGGGAGTAGTAATCATCCGACTCCTCCCATCGCCTGTCAGTGTCAGCCAGCTCAAGCATCTCCTCGTACTTTGAGGTTTTGCGCTCGCCGGTGCAGGGGTATAGCGAATATGACGGGCGCATCCCGAGTTCGATCCTGTAGAGGATTCCCTGCTCCGGCTCTATATAATTGGCGAGGTCGATGGTGAAGAGGTTGTACTTATTGGGATCGAAGCCTGCGGCGCCTGTCAGGTCCACGCGGCCGCGATATACAGGCCTGCCGAATTGCTTGATGTTGGTGCCGTAGTATGATGCCTCGCCCATGTCGTTCTGCTGGAGGAAGTAGGGGAGGTTGTTTTCGAAGATCTTGATTATTGTGAGATCAACTGCACTCAGGTTGGCAGCCAGGAATGGGAAGATGAGGTTCCCGGATGAGGGCATGATGACGCCGCGGCCGGCCGAGCGGATTCCCGGCTCCACCGGGGTGAAATTGATGCTTCGTTTGACTGATTCTCCCAGTCTTTCACCGCGCGTGTTGCGAAGCGAGCCGTCAACAGTCAGCTCAATCACGCCAACGACATTGTCGCCCGGTATTACAAGCAGCCTGTTCGCTTCGGCGCTGACGGAGAGAGGATGTGACGGATCTGATGTCACCATACCGTCAAGTTCGCCGGAGGCGTCGAGAAGATCGGAAAAGAAGATCTCGATACTCTTGCTGTCGCCCGGGCTGACCTTCATCTCAGTGACAGTGAAGACTCCCTCCGCCGGGATCGCAACCGTTGTTTCCCCTTTGGCCTTTATCCCGTAGGAGTTGCCGTTCCATGATACGGTGAGTTCGGTCTCCTCCTTCGCCCTGCGTATCTTTTCAATTGAAAACGTGTGGATGTTACCGGCGGAATGATCCCAGGAGATCTTCTGATCACGCTTCCCGATGCCGGCGGTGATGTATTTCTCCACCTCGCCGTTGTCGACGTGGTCTGAGGTAACGAGGGTGCCGGTGAGGGTGTAAGTGTTCCCGTCAGGGAGGTCAGCAGTAACAGGATTGAGGCTGACTGTGAAGTTCTTCTCCACGGTGCGGAAGATCAGCGGGAAGAAGCGGAAGCGCTCCTCCACCTTTCCCAGTTTGCTGAGGTCAAGGGTCCCCTGGTACGATGTGCCTGGTGCCAGCGGTTTGGACGGCTTGAATACCAACGTGATATCATCAGCCCATTCTGCCTCGCCCTTCACCGACGGATCGAAGGAGAAGAGACCCTGGGTGCGGGTGCGGTCGACTGTGGCCGCAAACTCCGGGGTGAAGACCACCTGCAGTGTGCCCGTCACCGGAACGATGCCGGAGGTGTATGCCGAGATGAATTTGCTGAATCCCTTGTCGATGACTGTGACGGCAGGTGAGACGGCTCCGGTGCTTCCGGCGCCGGATTCTTTCCTGCCCTGTCCGCATGACATGACAATGACGGCAACTGCTGCCGCAACCATGAGAAGACGACGGTTCATAATATCAGTTTTTTAGGTTCGTTCAGACAGAAAAAATACGGCTCAGGCTGATTCCTTTCTCCGTTACCGGGTACAGGTGCATTCATGACAGCAGGCGCCCGGACAGGTTAATCAGACAGCGGTGATCTCGGCCCTGAGCTTCGCCACATAATCACGTATCTCATTCAGCGTCCCCACAGTCACGGTCATCTCCGACCCTGAGGTGGTGATGACCTGCCGGACAGTGTCAACCCTGACGTCTCCGGGTTGATAATAGATATCGAATGTATCAAACCAGCGATTGAGATACTTCAGTTTCTTGGTGTAAAAAACCACCATCGGGTCACTGTAATAATTCTTCATGAAGCTCAGCAGCGACAGGAGCGAGTATTTCTGCTCCGCGATCTTTCCCACCACCTGCGGATCAGGATTTTCCGGATCATAGGCGAGCTGCGTGGCGAGGTACATCGCCTCCACCCATCCGCCCATGAGCATCAGCCCGAGGGTGCCCTCACTGCCCTCCTGCCGGAGATGGGAGTCTATTTTCGCATAGGCATCGTTCATCAGCCGGGTCACCGAGTCGGGATTGCTCATCTCCGGATCGAGGCTTTTGATCGCATCGGAGATGAAGGAGTCGGGCATGTTGAGGCGGCGACTGAGTGTCTGCAGTGTGTTGAAATAGCTCATTGTCTGGCGGTTTACGCCGAAGAGTTTTATGTAACCCATGTCAACCCCGTATACCCCCAGGTTCATTGCCGCCTTGTAGCTGCTCATGTAGAGATCGCGGTTTTCGGTCGGCAGGATTATTGTGTCATTGTAGCGGATGCCGAGCCGTTCGAAGATATTGCACACCTCAACGGGTGTAAGGAGACCGTAGTAGATCTCCCTTATTTTTGTGGTGTCGCCTGGCGATTCGGGGATATATGTCGAGAAAACGGGTGCCGGTATTCCTGTGCCCCTGTCTGACCTTTTGCATGATCCGGCGATGATTAATGCGGCGCATGCTGCAAGGATTACAGGAAGGTATGATCTCATTGTTTGCAGAAATTTGTCACAAGTTAGGAAAAAAGTCATTATGAAAGGCAAGAGGCAGTAGAGGGGCGATCCGCCAGCTGGCGGAGAGCAGCCAGACTGAAGGGGAGGAGGCAGTAGTGTTGGCAATTACTTGAAAGGGCTGCCGAAGGGGCATTTCAGGAGAGTTGTATCATGATTAACACTGGCCGTGGGCCATACAGCACTGAAATACAGCAAATCAGAGAATCAACCTGCCGCCGAGACCGGCGGAGATTTTCTTCTGCAGGGTGGTCATCACCTTGTACTGCTCCTGCAGGGCGGAGATCTTTTCATCGTCATCACCCGCCTCCGCTATCGCCTTCAAGATCTCCTTTTGCATCATCTTTATCTTTTCGGATTTGAACTTCAATACTGCGTCTGATACAAGCTTTTTGGCACGTTTATCCTCGGTTTCAATATAAGTTCCAAATCTGTTCCACAAAGGAACGCTGACAGTATCCTTTTCGGTCAGCATATCGACTGTGGCGGCGCTGATTGCCGGATTGACATGGTGGACGAAGTTCCTGTCGCCGGGGATCAGCCCCTGGCTGACACTGAAGGTAAATTCTTCAAAAATTGCAGAGAAAAGAGGATTATCAAACTTCAATCCGTCCTCAATTATTTCTGCAATGACAAAATCAGCCACAGTAGTAATAGATTCAATTCCAGTCTCCTTGTCTAAATGTCTGGTGAGTACTGCTGACCCGTAACGCATCAAAAGTCTTAGGATTTCCTTCTCAGACCAGAATGATGTATCCTCACTCTTCTTCCTCCGCTGTGACGGAGCTGTTGTTGCTGTGCCGGCAGATGAAGGGAGCTCAGCCAGGTTGCCGGTGGCAGTGTCCTGCCCGGGCCATGCGTTGCGGTTCTGGAAGCCTGGCTGTTTGCGCAGCTTCATTACCTCGTCAAGCACCACCTCCTCGGGCATAGCCAACTGGGTGCTGCACTCCCTGACATACACAGTGCGGGTGATCTGGTCGGGGATGACAGCTATCGAGCGGACCACCTCGCGCACCAGGTTGGCACGCCGGACCGGATCGCTCTGAGCCTCATCGAGGAGGATTTTGGTTTTGAACCGTATGAAGTCGGTCTCGTTCTCTTTAAGATATCGCCTGTACTCCTCGTCAGAGACTTTCTTTGAGTAGGAATCAGGGTCTTCGCCGTCAGGCAAAACGACTATCCGCACGTTCATCCCCTCCTCCAGCACCATGTCAGTGCCTCTGAGCGAGGCCTTTATACCGGCAGGGTCGCCGTCGTACAGCATTGTGATGTTGGGGGTGAACCGCTTGATGAGGCGGATCTGCTCCTGCGTCAGGGCTGTGCCGGAGGAGGCGACGACGTTCTCCACCCCCGACTCATGCATCGAGAGGACGTCGGTGTAACCCTCCACCAGGTAGCAGCGGTCCTCCTTGATGATGGCCTGCCGTGCCTGGAAGATGCCGTAGACGATGCGGCTCTTGTGGTAGACCTCGGTCTCCGGGGTGTTGACGTACTTGGCAGCCTTCGGATCAGATTTGATTATGCGTCCGCCGAATCCCAGCACCTGCCCGGAGAGGGAATGGATGGGGAACATTATCCGTCCCGCGAAGCGGTCGAACATGTATCCCTCCTTATCTATTGTGAGGCCGCTGGAGACGAGGTACTCCGACTTATACCCCGCCGCGATGGCCTTTTTGGTGAAGTCGTCGCGCTTCTCGTTGCAGTAGCCCACCTCGAACTTGCGGAGGACGGCGTCGGCGAAACCCCTCTCCCGGAAATAGGAGAGGCCGAGGGCCATCCCCTCGTGACCGTGGAAGAGGTTTTCAGTGAACTGACGGGCAGCGTACTGTGTCACCACGAGGATGCTCTCGCGCTCATTCTGTTTTGCCAGCTCCTCGGGGGTGACCTCCTTCTCCTCAATCTCGATGTGATATTTCTTTGCCAGCCAGCGGAGCGCCTCGGGGTATGAGAGGTGCTCGTGTTCCATGATGAAGTTGACGGCGTTTCCCCCCTTGCCGCATCCAAAGCATTTGAAGATCCCCTTGGCGGGAGAGACGGTGAAGGAGGGTGTCTTCTCGTTATGGAACGGACAGAGGCCCAGCAGGTTGACCCCTCTTCGCTTCAGCGAAACGAACTCGGAAACGACGTCAGTTATCTGCGCCGCGTCGAAGATCCGTTCTATGGTGGAGTGGTCGATCATGGGAGGATAAAGGTACTAAAAAAGGTGATTGTCATAAACTATGTGATGTGTTATGCCTGATAACGCATCATTATAATCCAATAGTGTTTTGTATAAACAAGTCTTTAAATCCAATAGTGTATAAATAAATATTTTATAAATCCAATATTAAATCCTAAATTCAACTCATAAATCAGGTCATTATGAAAAGGGAGATAGATGATTATTTTCTTTCGTGGAAAAACAGCCGTAACCGAAAGCCATTAATGGTCAGGGGTGCGCGCCAGGTAGGGAAAACATACAGCATAGAGAAGTTTGCCAGGGAGAATTACAGTTACCTGCTTAAGGTTAACCTGGAGCAGGACAGAAACATCCATTCAGTCTTTGAAAGTCTCCAGCCTGAACAGATAATGAATGAGTTGTCTGTCCTGTACCAGATTCCCTTTGAAGATGAGCATACGCTGTTATTCATAGATGAAATCCAGGCATGTCCGAAAGCCATAGCTGCGCTGCGTTATTTCTACGAGCAGAAGCCCGCATTGCATATTATCTGTGCAGGTTCCCTGCTTGACCACACTCTTAATGAAATACAGTATTCAATGCCTGTTGGCAGACTTGATTTTGCTTATATGTATCCGTTGAATTTCTCTGAATTTCTGACTGCGGCAGGGGAACAGGGACTCGTCGGGTTTATTGACGAGTTTACCCTTGACGGTCAATTCAGCCTGGCAATACATAAACGTCTTCTTGAAATGCTTAGGTTATATTTCTTCATCGGAGGCATGCCTGAAGCCGTAGATTACTACCTGTCAACCAGTGATCTTTCAGGCATAGACAGGATCCATTCCGCATTGATTACCTCCATTGAGTACGATTTTTCAAAATACGGAACCAGGAAACAGCAGGAGCATCTGAGGGATGTGTTGCATTACGTGGCAAATAACATCGGGAAAAAGGTAAAATATGTAAATGTCAACAGGAACGCTCCGTCAACCCTGCTGAAGGATGCTTTGCTGAAGCTGGAAATGAGCCGGATAGTTTATCTTGTAAGGCACACCAGATCTGCAGAGGTGCCTCTTTCACGGTTACAGGACAATGACGTATTCAAGCCTTTATTCTTCGATATCGGGATACTGGCTCATATTGCCGGCATTAAACTTATGGATATCAATAATCTGGCAACAGGATTCGAGGGTGCCATGGCAGAGCAGTTTGTTTTCCAGGAGTTATTTGCATGCGGATTACCCTACCGCGAGCAAAGATTATATTACTGGATCCGGGAAGCTAAAAATTCCAATGCGGAAATAGACTGCCTGTACCAGATCGGGAATAGGGTTTATCCGGTTGAAATAAAATCTGGCAAAAGAGGCACTCTGAAGTCGTTGCATGTCTTTCTGGCCGAAAAGAAAATGTCAACAGGTATCAGACTCAATACTGATCTTCCGTCGACAGGGAATGATCTGACAGCAAGGGTAAATTTACCGGGAAAGGAGGAGCTTACGTATAATCTTATTTCATTGCCGTTATATCTGGCCGGGAGGCTGGACAAAATCGTCACCTGATGTCCAGGTAATTTTCTTCCCGAATCCAAGCCTGTTGTCTGTCAGCTTTATGTGACTGAGGCTGATGACCCAGAGATGGATATCTGCAAGGACTGCGAAGGGGAATCTCTTCAGGTATACGGTTCTGGCGCGGCTGAGGTCATCACCGGCGGGCTCGCTGACGGTGCCGGTAAACTGGGCGCCGCGGATACGGCCGATACGATTCGTTTCGAGGGCGATGGTGCCGGCAACCTGCGGATTGCTGCGAAACTCAGTGCCGTGCCTTGTAACGGGGTCGGTGGTGATGACCAGCGTGTTGTTCATCTCATCCCAGGCATAGAAGCACGAAGCGCACCATGCTCCCTTTTCACTTACTGTGGCGATGCTCAGTAGGTGATGCCTGCGGAGGAGGGACCGGATTCGTTTATGAAGTTCTACTCGTTCCACCTGTACGTATCAACATTGAATCCCGCCAGCGTCAGAACCCTGTCGATCACTGTCATCACAAGGTCATCAATTGTCTGCGGCCGGCTGTAAAAGGAAGGTGTAGCCGGGCAGATTATAGCTCCTGCCTCGGTAAGCAGCTTCATGTTGTTGATATGGATGAGGCTGTAGGGTGTCTCGCGGGGGACTAGTATCAGGCGGCGACGTTCCTTCAGCATCACATCAGCGGCACGGGTGATAAGGTCGTCAGAGACGCCGTGGGCGATGCGCCCCACCATTCCCATTGAGGCGGGGCATATTATCATCGTGTCATATGATGAGGACCCCGATGCAAACGGTGCGTTGAAGTCTTTGTTTCCCCAGAGTTTTTCGTTGCCTGAGGGTGTGTAGCCGGTTCCGGTCTCGTAGCGCATGATCTCCCCGGCATTGCCGGTGAGGATGACGGCAATATCGGCCGGCAGTCCGCGCAGACGCTCCAGCAGCTTCACGGCGTATATCGCGCCGCTGGCGCCGGTTATTGCTACGATTATCTTCCTGTTATTCATAACTATCTGGAAATACAAATATATAAATTGTTACAACCCGCACTTATTAGAGGTCTACCGCCTATGGTTGTCAGTATAGCAATTATTTTATTTCTGTTGTGCATCATTAATAGTGCAAAACAGAAACAAATGCAAGCTTTTTGACGAATTGTTGTCCTTCTGATATGGTCTAAAAGTCGCGCAGATAATTTGGATTTTCAGACTTTTCCCAGCACCTGCCTGACAATCTTTGCAATGTATTTGCCGAGAATGTCAAACTCAATATTTACAACTGTGCCCTCCTTTATCTGGTGAAAGTTTGTCACCTCCCATGTAAAGGGGATGATTGCCACATCAAACGACCTGTCCTTTGAGTTAACAACCGTGAGGCTCACTCCGTTCACGCTGACCGAGCCCTTCTCTACAGTGATATGTTCAGGCGACTTTGGATCATACTCAAATGTGTAGTACCATGAACCCTCTGCCTCGCGTACGGAAGTACATGTTGCAGTGAGATCAACATGTCCCTGAACCATATGTCCGTCAAGCCTGCCGTCGAGGCGGGTGCTTCGCTCCAGGTTGACCTTGTCGCCCGGCTTCAGCAGCCCGAGATTAGTCTTGTCGAGCGTCTCCCGGATGGCGGTGACGGTGTAGGTGTCACCCTCTTTCTTCACCACTGTCAGGCATACGCCGTTGTGTGACACGCTCTGGTCTATCTTCAGCTCATGGGCAAATGAGCACCGCATGGTTATGTGAATGTTGTCCTTCTCCTGTTCAATCCGCACCACCGGTGCAGCTTCCTCTACTATTCCCGAAAACATATTGTCTGCTGTTTGTTCTGGGCAAAGATAGGAAATGTTGGGAGAAGGGTATAGCTGCCTGCCGACAGTTCATCAAACAGCAATTAGCTAAATTCGCAGCTCTTAAGTTTCAAAAAGAGTGATATATTTGCATTAATATGATCATAAAAGTGCGATAAAAGCACATAAAATGGAACGAAAAATAGAATCGAGGTTAATTCTCTGGAAGAAGAGCAGAAACCGGAAACCATTGATTGTTCAGGGTGCCCGGCAAGTTGGGAAAACATATTCTATAGCTGAATTTGGCAGGAAACATTTTGCCAATATACTTTATCTGAATTTTGAAAGCAATGGAGAGCTTGCCAGGATATTTGATCGCGATCTGAATCCCGGTCGGATAATCAGGGAATTGTCCGTACTTACTGGCGAACCGGTTACAGAGGGAAAAACACTGATATTCTTCGATGAAGTTCAAACCTGCAGCAGGGCATTAACCTCTTTGAAGTATTTTTGTGAAGATGCCTCAGGATATCATGTTATTGGTGCCGGCTCGCTTCTAGGGGTTTCCATTAACCGGGATAACAGCTCCTATCCCGTAGGGAAGATCGATATACTGAATATGTACCCGCTGGACTTTGAGGAGTTCCTTTGGGAAGTAAAAGGAAGAGAAGCCTCCGGATTAATAAGGGAATCATTTTACGCGTTCACAGAGTGTTCACTGCATGAAACTTTTAATGATCTGTACCGCATCTTTCTTTACACTGGAGGTATGCCACAGGTAATAAAAGAGTACAATTCAGCAGGCGACACACTTATGCTGGATGCTGTAAAGAAAAGTATTCATAATGCTTATATAGCCGATATGGCCAGGTATGCTGACAAAACTGAAACTGTACGAATCATGTCTACCTATGGATCCTTACCGGCACAGCTTGCAAAGGAGAATCATAAGTTTCAATATAAGACTATCCGGAGTGGCGCCAGGGCTGCCGATTATGGAACGGCTGTCGAATGGCTTAAAGCAGCTGGAGTTGTGATTGCTTGCAGGAGAGTATCCGAAGGAAGGTTTCCTGTTTCGATGTGGGAGGATCCCTCTGCTTTCAAACTTTATCATTCTGATACAGGATTACTGACCGCGATGACAGGAATTACATCGAGCGATTACCTGGCAAGGGCTGGAGACAGGTTCAGAGGTGCTATCGCAGAGAATAGCGTTGCCACTGCACTTTCAGCTTCAGATTATGATATTTATTACTGGGAGTCTCAGGGC
Source organism: uncultured Rikenella sp. (assembly GCA_964621005.1). GTDB lineage: Bacteria > Bacteroidota > Bacteroidia > Bacteroidales > VadinHA17 > SR-FBR-E99. The sequence continues at coordinate 134,746 of CAZUIF010000008.1, read as the reverse complement.
CGGGCTGAGGTGGACTTTGTAATTCAAAAGGAGGGAGAAGTTATACCAATTGAGGTTAAATCAGGTAACAATGTCCGCTCCAGAAGCCTTGCTGAATACATAAGGAAATATTCTCCTGCATTTTCATACAGGGTATCATTTAAAAATTTCGGGAATGAGAATAACATCAGAAGCATTCCCTTCTACGCACTATTTTGTGTTTGATCTTCAGACTTTTTCTACCAGCACCTTCACCATCTGTTCCTCGATGTCTGTCTCTCGGACGGCGGGACCTGCGATTGCAGAAGCAGGGGCCAGGGAAACCTCCAGGGCCAGAGTCTGCGAGGCAATATAGTCGGAGTGCTTGCGCACGGCAGCAGCCACAAACGGCAGATCCTCTATCACCACCCTGATCTTGTCGGTCACCTCAAACCCGCTCTCCTTGCGGATGTTCTGGATGCGGTTCACAAACTCACGGGCTATACCCTCATGAAGCAGCTCTTCGGTAACAGTGATATCGAGCGCCACGGTCAGCTTCCCTTCATTGGCAACAAGCCATCCGGGTATGTCCTCGGAGATGATCTCCACCTCATCAGTTGTAATGCGGTGAGATGCACCGTCAAGCACCAGGGTCCGTGAGCCTTCGCGCTCGAACTGTACTATTTCGCCCTGCGTGAGTGCCATGATTGCAGCGCCGGCCTCCTTCATCTGCCTGCCGAACTTCGGTCCCAGCAGCTTGAAGTTGGGCTTGACGCGACGCACAAGGATGCCCGATGTGTCATCGACATACTCCACATCCTTGACGTTGACCTCGGCGAGTATCAGAGGCCTGACAGCTTCGAAGCTCTCGCGGAAGTGCGGGTCTGTCACCGGCACCATGATCTTCGCCAGCGGCTGGCGCACCCTGATGTTCACCTTGCGGCGAAGGGCCAGGATCATCGACGACATCTTCTGGGCTATCTCCATCCGCTCCTCGAGGTCCTTGTCTATCAGCTTCTCATCATACGACGGGAACGGCGCCAGGTGAACAGAGCCTTCTGTGTGGTATCCGCTTACGGAGTTGAGATCCGTAAAAATGCGGTCAGTATAGAACGGGATCAGCGGCGAAGCCAGCAGCGCCACGGTCTCAAGACATGTGTAGAGCGTCTGGTATGCCGAGAGCTTGTCCTCGTCCATGCCGCCGCCCCAGTAACGCTTGCGGTTGAGGCGCACGTACCAGTTCGAAAGATTTTCAGTTACAAACTCCGAGACAGCGCGTCCCGCCGGCGTGATGTCATAATCGTCATACCTCTCACCCACCTGCTTTACAAGCGAATTGAGCAGCGAGATTATCCAGCGGTCGATCTCCGGCCTGCGTTCCACGGGCACCTGCGGCTCGCGGCCGGTGAACCCGTCTACGTTTGCGTAAAGCGCGAAGAAGGAATAGGTGTTATAGAGCGTTCCGAAGAACTTGCGCTTCACCTCTTCCACCCCGGCGATGTCAAAGCGGAGGTTGTCCCACGGCTGGGCGTTGGTGAGCATGTACCAGCGGAGCGGATCGGCGCCGTGTTTATCAATCGTCGAGAACGGATCGACGGCGTTGCCGAGGCGCTTCGACATCTTGTTGCCGTTCTTGTCGAGCACCAACCCGTTGGAAATGATGTTTTTATACGATACCGAATCGGAGATCATCGTTGCAATTGCATGCAGCGTGAAGAACCATCCGCGTGTCTGGTCTACCCCCTCGGCGATGTAATCGGCCGGGAACATCTCAGAGAAATTCTCCCTGTTCTCAAAGGGGTAGTGCGCCTGGGCATAGGGCATCGCTCCCGAGTCGAACCAGACATCTATCAGGTCGGGCTCGCGGTGCATCGGGCGGCCGGTGGGACTGACAAGCACAATCTCGTCAACATACGGCCTGTGCAGGTCAAGCAGAGCGTAGTTCTCCGCGCTGTTGTCGCCCTCGACGAAGTTCTCCAGCGGGTTGCGGGTCATGTAGCCGGCATCGATGCTCCGTGCGATCTCAATCTTCAGCTCTCTGAGCGAACCGATGCAGATCTCCTCCTGGCGGTCGTCTGTCATCCAGATGGGAAGCGGCGTGCCCCAGTAGCGGGAGCGGGAAAGGTTCCAGTCTACGAGGTTCTCGAGCCACTTGCCGAAGCGGCCGGTACCGGTACTCTCTGGTTTCCAGTTGATTGTGTTGTTGAGCTCTATCATCCGGTCACGCAGTGCGGTGGTGCGGATGAACCACGAGTCGAGCGGGTAGTAAAGCACCGGCTTGTCGGTACGCCAGCAGTGCGGGTAGTTGTGCACCTGCTTCTCTATGCGGAACACCTTGCCCTGCTGCTTGAGCATCACGGCAATGTCAACGTCGAGGGTCTCGGTACCGGCCGGAATTGTATCGTCATATTCGTTCTTGACGTAGCGTCCCGCGAAGGGGCCGTAGGTGGCTGTGTTGACATGTGTCGCCACGAAGGCCTGGTCGAGGTCCTCCATCGGCACCATCCTTCCGCGGCGGTCGACAAGCGGACCCTGGAAGCCGTCGGACATCAGTACCATCAGCGGCGGTATGCCGTGTTCGCGCCCTGCACGATAGTCGTCTGCACCGAATGTGGGTGCTATGTGGACTATTCCCGTTCCGTCGACTGTCGTGACGAAGTCGCCGGTGATGACACGGAAGGCGCCGTCGTCGGGTTTCACCCAGTCTATCAGCTGCTCATAGTCAATGCCCTTTAGTTCCGAGCCCTTGTATTTCCCGGTAACGGTGTATTCAAGCTTCCTGTCAGGTGCGAAGATCACCGGCAGCAGCTCCTCGGCGAGGATCACCGTCAGAGGCTCCGAGGTGTACGGGTTGACTGTGCGGACGCGTACATATGAGATGTCAGGGCCCACGGCCAGCGCGGTGTTTGACGGCAGCGTCCACGGGGTGGTGGTCCATGCCATGATCTTCACACCGGGGGTGTCGGTGCCGCTGAAGAGAAACTCCGATTTTTCGTTGCGGATCAGACTGAAGAGGGCGATGCACGTTGTGTCTTTCACATCCCTGTAGCATCCCGGCTGGTTGAGCTCATGTGAGCTGAGGCCGGTGCCGGCGGCGGGGGAGTAGGGCTGGATTGTGTACCCTTCGTAGAGCAATCCCTTGTTATACAGCTGTTTGAGCAGCCACCAGAGGGTCTCAATATACCTGTTGTCATAGGTGATGTACGGGTTGTCCATGTCGATCCAGTAACCCATGTGGCGGGTCAGATCCTCCCATGCATCGGTATACTTCATAACATCCTTGCGGCATGCATCGTTATAGTCCTCGACGGAAATCTTTGTTCCGATATCTTCCTTGCTTATCCCGAAGGCTTTTTCAACGCCCAGTTCTACGGGCAGTCCGTGGGTATCCCAGCCGGCCTTACGTTTGACTTCGTAGCCCTGCATGGTGCGGAAGCGGCAGATGGCGTCCTTGATGGCGCGGGCCATGACGTGGTGGATGCCGGGCATCCCGTTGGCGGAGGGAGGACCCTCGTAGAAGACGAATTCGCCTTTGCCGTCGCGGCTGCGCAGCGATTTCCGGAAGGTATCATGATCATCCCACATTTTCAGCACCTCGTTGTTCACCTTCGGGAGGTCAAGGCCCTTGTACTCGGGAAATTTCTTCGACATACGGTTTTACCTGTTAAAATCAGCGTGCAAAGTTAGTAAAAGTTGGAAATTAGGCAGTAGCCGGGAGGCAATAGGCAATGGGGGGTTTACGGCTGACTTCCCTGTGCGCTCCGGGATACTGTTCCGGGGCCTTCCAGCCTCCTGGCATCGCTATGCTGCCCGTCAGCAGCACCTGTCTGCACCGGAAAATCATTAACGCCAACAGGCATACCTGTTAAAATATTTGCTTTTACCAGACGTATTGAGTGAATTTACTCACTATATTGAGTAAAAATAATCAATATGTTTCAAAGATCAGTAATTGAGCAACTTGAATCAAGGATGAAGGAGAAGAGGAAATTCATCCAGGTGATTTCCGGTCCCAGGCAGGTAGGTAAAACAACCCTGGTTGGTCAATTGCTTGAAAAACTCGATATTCCTTCACAGTATATTTCTGCTGACGATGCGGGGCCTGAGGGTGCGATATGGATAGAAAAACACCGGGAGGCATCACGACGAATCCTGACGACTGAAGGTGCCGGCGATCTTATCCTGGTTATTGATGAAATCCAGAAGCTTGACAACTGGAGTGAAACAGTAAAGAAGCTTTGGGATGAGGATACCTGGAACAAAGTACCGTTAAAGCTGATCATTTCAGGGTCATCAAGGCTACTGCTTCAGAAAGGACTGACCGAGTCACTCGGAGGAAGATTTGAGGTAACCTATATGGGTCACTGGTCACTTCAGGAGATGGAGGAGGCTTTTGGATGGAGCCCGGAACAGTATGTATTCTATGGTTCACAACACCGCCCTGATGAGTTCGTCAGACACTGATTCTTTCAGTGGTATCCGGAAATATCCGGAAAGATGGGGAAGATATGTTGAATCCGCAGTGGGCGTTCATCTGCTCGACGGCTGCATGAAGAATCATTACAACCTCTTTTACTGGAGAAAAGGTAATATGGAAGTTGATTTTGTTCTTGTCCGCGGAGATAAGATCCTGGCTCTGGAGGTGAAGAGCGGTTCCGCAGACGACAGATCAGGCCTGGCGGCTTTCAGAAATGAATATCCCCACTCAACAGTGATGCTTGTCGGGGATAGGGGAATACCCTGGCAGAAGTTCCTCAGGATGGACTTGTCCGGCCTGGTCTGAATGTGCTGATTATCAGTGCCTCACTACTGCCTCCCCTTCAGTCTGGCTGCTCACGGAAATGACTCACAGGGTCATTTCTTTTCGCTCGCCCCTCTATTGCCTACTGCCTTACAATAATCATGTAGCAAATGTGTTTATTTATATTACCTTTGCATATCAATTTCTAACACCGGTAGCCATGGCAGAAAAGACAAGATACTCGGATGAGGAGCTGGAGGAATTCAGGCAGATCATCATGGCCAAATTAGACAAAGCCAGGAGAGATTACGATGTTCTCAAAGCAAGTATTACGCATGAGGACAACAATGATACGATGGACACCTCGCCCACCTTTAAGGTGCTGGAAGAGGGTGCCACCACGCTGTCAAAGGAAGAGGCAGGCAGGCTCGCGCAACGCCAGCTGAAGTTCATTCAGCACCTCCAGGCAGCGCTGGTTCGCATTGAGAACAAGACCTACGGCATATGCCGTGAGACTGGTCAGCTGATAAGCAAGGAGCGTCTCCGCGCCGTACCCCATGCCACCCTGTGCATGGAAGCAAAGCTGAAGCAGAAATAGCCTGAAGTTCTAAAAGTCTCATCCGCCAGCAGGCGGACAAGAGTCTGAAGGTCATGGGTTTCCGTGGCCTTTTTTTGTTCAGAAAATCTCTGATGAGAAGAGTGAGTACGTCGAAGATCTTTTGTAAATTTATCATTGATTGGGCTTCGGCCTGAAATCACTTCGCTGCATTCCTTATTATCAGATCTTTGAAAATCGATGAATTGTAAAGACATTGACATATTGTTATCTGAAGGAGAGGGATTACGGGTTGAATTCAAAAGCTCGTTTGACAACAAGGTGATTGAGACTCTTGTTGCCTTTTCCAATTCCGCAGGAGGAACGATTCTTATTGGAATTTCCGACGGCAAAAAGATTTACGGCGTGACAATAAGCGCTGAATCGGTTCAAAACTGGCTGAATGAAATAAAGCATAAGACATCCCCTGCCCTGGTTCCGGTTGCAGAGCTTGTAGATTGCAAGGGAAAAGTAGTAGTCGCCCTTAAGGTACCCGAATACCCCGTCAAGCCGGTTTCGATGCGTAGCAAATACTTCAAACGCGTTGCTAATTCAAACCACTTGATGAATACCGATGAAATTGCCAGTGAGTACCTGCGGACAATTAACAGCAGCTGGGACTATTATCCCGATCCTGACCACGGAGTTGATTCAGTATCGCCGGATAAGGTCAGAGCCTTTATGCGCAGGATAGAACTACATACCGGTAATATTCTTGTTTATGACCCTTATGAATTCCTGGCAAAGCTTGAAATTATACGCCGGAACCAGTTGACGTTTGGCGGGTTCCTCCTTTTTGCCAGGGATTATTGTCTGATCAGCGATTTGCAGGCAGGCAGATTTAAGGGAGAAACCACTATCATAGACAACCTTTCGTTGAATACCGACCTGTTCTCTGAGGTGGACGAGGTCTTCAGTTTTATTAAGAAGCACCTGATGGTTGAATACATCTTCAACGGAGAACCACAGCGTGCCGAGAAATTTGATTACCCTGTTGATGCTATCCGGGAAATCATTGTAAATATGGTTGTTCACAGAGATTATCGTGAAAGTTCCGGAAGTGTAATTAAGATGTTTGATGACCGGATAGAATTCTTCAATCCCGGCAGACTGGCATCAGGTATAACTGTTCAGGATCTGTTATCGGGCAATTATGTATCTCAATGCAGAAACAAGCTTATTGCCAGGGCTTTTAAGGAGGCGGGACTGACTGAGCGATATGGATCAGGAATAAGCCGGATACTTAATATCTGTAAAAACCACGGAATTGTGCCTCCTCTCTTCGAGGAAATATTTAATGGGTTCAGAGTAATTCTCTATAAAAGAAAGGTGAATGTCACTGAAGATGTCACTGTAAATGTCACTGAAGATGTCACTGTAAAACGTGAGGAAGCATTACTTGAAATCATCAGTAGGAATCCTTCCGTAACGGTCAATGAAATGGCCCGGAGAATGAAAGTAAACAGAAGGACTATTCTGCGGGACCTTGAAAGGCTGAAACTTGAAGGCAAAATAAGCAGGATAGGAAGTGATAAGTATGGATACTGGGAGCTGATGTAGAAAAAGCAGTTCTACAGGTCCGCATCCGCCGACAGGCGGATCGGGGCGCTAAGACCCCTTAAGCAGACCTCGCGTTCCTGAAGAAGATATTGTAAACGCTGCGGGCCAGGTAACGGATGTCGGTGCCCAGGGGGTTCCTGTCCCATGAGTCAAAATACTTCAGCTCGGAGAGCTGTATTGCATCGAGGCCGGTGGGCAGATCGGCATAGTAGGGCGGCAGGAGGCCCGGCTTGTACTGCACGCGGCGGCTGCGCACCTCATCATCATAGAGGCTGAAATAATGCTTCGAGAGAGGCCTCACACCAAACAGCCTGATGTCACCCTTGAGGATATTCACAATCATCGGCAGCTCGTCAAGCCATACCTTCCTTGCAAACCGTCCCCAGACCGTGACGCGGAAGTCGTCCTTCAGCTTCCCGCCTTCGGCGATGGAGTGCAGTCCGTATACATAATCCTGTATATACTCAGAGTACGGATGCATCGTCCGGAGCTTGTACACGTTGAACGTGCGGCCGTCACGGCCGATCCGCGGCAGCGAGATTATCATCCCGTAACCGTTCTCGTTGACCGGTTTCGGCGCAGAGCGACGCTCAGCCTTGATGCACAGCATGTTGCCCGCAAATTTCTCCTGCCTGATGGCGAAACCGGCGCGACTGAGCCTGCCGAGCGCCTCAGCCCTGGAGAAGGGCGGGTTGGCGCCGCCGGTGAGGAACTCCCAGAGTCCGCGTGTAAGCCTGAGCCGCGGTATAACACGGTTGACAATGAAATCAGGCCCTGCAATAAGGAAATATCCCACAGGGGTGAATTTTTCCTTCAGCCTCTGTACCCTCTGTTCCAGCGTCTCCACTGAACAGAGGAACAGCCCGTCATTCGCCAGCCTGCCGTTGACAGTATCGAGGAAACTGTCGAGTTTCCTGATGCTGTTCATCGGCCTGAGGTTGATGATGCATGAGTACTGCGCATGTTCAAGGTTCTGAATATTAAATGCCTCCGAGGTTGAAACAATTGCCAGCCTGGCAGCATCTTCCCTGGCCACCATCGACGACAGCGCCTCGGCCCGCACCCTGGAACAACCCTCCTGGAGCCGCACCGTCAGCGCCGGGTCGGGGATGATGTCATTTGCATCACTCGGATGTGAACGTTCAACGAGTTCACGCTCCGAAAGCCTGATCTCGGACTGGGTGATCAGCGGCGCCTTGCGGAAGGCAAAGTAGAGACTTCCGAGAGCCAGCTCGAGGACGGTGGCTGTGATGGCTGTACCGAAGAATACCTGCCTCGAGTAACCAAGGTCACGCAGGGCAAACAGCAGCAGTGCCACAATGCTTGTGGCAATAAGGTTGGCGGTAAGCACCCGGTAGAGAAGGGTCCTGAGGTTCACTATCCGGCCCCGGCCTATCTTACCTCCGGCGTACGATACAATTATCCAAAGAAACGCCAGCATCGCGAAGAAGGTGATGTGCGACATCATATATGCCTTCAGACCTGCCGGTTTGAGCATTGACATCAGCACAAAAGACCCCGCAAGTATCAGAATGTCAGCACTAAGCGTGATTACGCGAAATTTTCCCCTGTTCATTTCCCTATAGTTTTTTGACAGTATGCCCCAAATTTGTCACAAGCATTATCTTTGTGGAAAGCCTCATTTAGTGAACTATTCAACATACATAGTAACTTTATCAACACTGCTGTTATTGTGTTGGAGCTCCCCATCTGCCGCGCAGATGATACCTGAACCGGCAGGTGACGAGGCGATATACCTCTTCCTCGACGAGCTGGCAGCCGACGGGGTTATCTCGCTCAACGGGGCGGTGAAGCCATATAACCGCCTGATGATCAGGGAGAAGCTGGAGGAGGCGGCCGCGTGGACTGTCAGGGTGGCGGCAGAGGAAGGCAAGGCAGGTGAAAACCGGCTGCTCACCCCGCGCCGGCAGAAGGAGCTCGATTTCTGGCTTAATATCTACAGCAACGGCGAGCCTGACGGCAAATTCAAGCTGTTGCTCAGTCCCGCCACCGTTTACTATCGCGATTCACTCTTCAGCGTCACCGTCTCACCGATACTCGGTCTGACGGCCGGGGTGACGATGGCCGGGCCGGTTGATCAGGCCGAGGCAACCGGCACTGCTTCGCGGCAGCGCACCATAGCCTGGAAAAACGGTGCGAAGGTGTATGGCAATTATGGCCGTTGGGCATTCTTCGCAGCATTGCAGGACAATCACCAGGACCCGCTCCTGGGTGATGCTGAGTATCTCACCCGGGAACGCGGCGGGCACATCAAGAACGGCACCGATTTTTCAGAGATGACCGGAGGCGTCAGCTACATGTGGAAATGGGGTGACATTGCCTTCCTGAAAGACTCACCGGTATGGGGCAGCGGGTATGCCGGGACCAATATCCTCTCCGGCAGGGCCCCCTCGTTCATGCACCTCCGCCTTCATCTGAAACCTGCAGACTGGGTTGAGATGACCTGGATACACGGATGGCTCACCTCGATGGTTGTCGACTCCACCAGGTCATACTGGATCAGTAATGCTTACGGGACCACTTACCGCGAGCACTACCGCCGCAAGTACATCGCCGCAAACATCTTCACATTCACCCCGGTTGAGAGGCTGCACATCTCCGCCGGCAACAGTGTCATATGGTCCGATCCCCGCATCACCCCGTACTACCTGATGCCGGTCTTCTTCTACAAGTCGGTTGACCATGCCGTCAACTCCGGCATCAACAACAGCAACTCGCAGATGTTCCTGGATGTCTCATCGAACAACATCAGGCACCTGCACCTCTACGGAACACTCTTTATAGACGAGCTCTCAACGGCGCGGTTCACCAACTCCGACTATAACTTCTTTTCCTGGAAGGGAGGCTTCCGTGCCGGCAACTTCAGCTTCCTGCCCAACGCGTGGCTGACAGCCGAGTGCACATTCACCTACCCCCTGACTTTTCAGCATAATGTAACTGTAACCACTTTTGAGAACCAGGGTTACAACCTCGGCCACTTTTTACGCGACAACAGCCGGAGCTGGTATTTTGCCCTCGACTGGCGGCCGGTGCGGGCTTCCGGCGTCAGGCTGTGGCACGAGCGCTCCGAGCGGGGACCGGACTACCAGAGCATAGGAGGATCGAGGATAGGGCTACCCTACCTGGGGACGATTGAGTGGAGCAACATCACCACCGGCCTGGATGTCAGGTATATGATCACCGGCGGTGTGCAGGTGCAGGCTTCAGTCATCCGCCGCAATGTTTCCGGCAATGAGGACTGGTACCCCTCGCATCTTTATGGCCGCACCACCACCCTCAGCGGCGGATTGGTCTGGGGATTTTAGAAACCTGAAAACACTGTTATTACGGAGGAATTTTAAATAATGATAATTCTATTTTACAAAAAAACCTATATTTGTAAAATAGAGTTAATGTTATGAAGACAAGAAATAATATACTTTTACCACGGGCACAGAAGACGCTGACAATCCTTGGTGAGAACATCCGTCTGGCGAGATTGCGGAGAAGATATAGCATGGAGCAGGTAGCTGAGAGAGCAGATATCAGCAGACCAACATTGCACTCAATAGAGAGAGGCAACTCCAATGTGACAATCGGAGCATATGTCAAGGTTCTTGCCGCGCTTGGACTGGAACAGGATATTTCAGCAGTGGCAAAAGATGACACACTCGGCCGCAAGATCCAGGATGCAGGATTGATTATAAAAGGACGGGCGCCAAAAATCAATGTCAGGACAAAAACAAAAACTACCATGCGCGGCACCTCAACCAATAAACAAGAGGAAGATGACGGCCGGAAATAACTTCAGGAAAATATATGTATATGCTCATTGGGCAGGCATGAGGGAACCGTTACCGATGGGTGAACTCAGGGCTGAATTAATCAGAGGAAAGGAAATCTTCTCGTTCAACTATTATAACGAATGGCTCAAAACAAATACATCGCAAAACCTGGATCCTCAGCTGTACTTGTTTTCCGGCGCCCAATATGCCACAGATGAAAAGCCAAATTTCGGAGTTTTTCTCGACTCCTCCCCTGACCGCTGGGGACGAATGCTGATGAAGAGGCGCGAGGCGGCATTGGCGAGATCCGAAAATCGTCCCGAAATTACACTCAGGGAATCCGATTACCTGCTTGGCGTATTTGATGGTCACAGGATGGGTGCCTTGAGATTTAAGGAGGATCCCGCAGGCCCGTTTCTTAATAACAATGAGGACTTTGCTGCGCCTCCCTGGACCTCACTTAAGGAACTGGAGCAGATAAGCCTCCGGCTTGAGGACGAAGATTCGATCGATGATCCAGGGTATATGAAATGGCTGACAATGCTTGTCAATCCCGGGTCCTCGCTGGGTGGGGCAAGACCTAAGGCAAGTATTCTTGATAATTCGAAAAAACTGTGGATAGCAAAATTCCCCGGCAGGTCAGATACAAAGGATATCGGAGGCTGGGAAATGGTGGCAAATGAACTGGCCAGATCAGCCGGCATTAATGTGGCTCATTCAATGGTAAAGAGTTTATCTGGTCGTCATCATACTTTTCTGACAAAGCGGTTTGACAGGAATGATACCGGTGAACGAATTCATTTTGCCTCCGCAATGACAATGCTGGGTCACAAAGACGGGGATAGCTGGCGCGAAGGGGCAAGTTATCTGGAGATTGTTGATTTTCTTATATTACAGGGAGCCAGTGTTGATAGTGACCTTCAGGAGTTGTGGACCAGGATTGTATTCAATATCATGATTGCCAATACAGATGATCATCTCAGAAATCATGGATTCCTCTTGACGAAAAAGGGATGGATTCTCTCACCTGCCTATGATCTTAATCCTGATGAAACCGGGACAGGCCTGTCGCTCAACGTCAGTCTTACTGATAATGCGCTTGATCCGGATCTTGCACTTGAGGTCATTGAATTTTTCAGGATGGACAGGAAAAGTGGTGTTAAAATCATTGCGCGGCTAAAGGAATCAGTCAGCCGTTGGCGCAGGGTAGCCGCCAGGTATGAGTTGCCCAGGTCAGAGGAGGAACGCATGGCGAAGGTGTTCGACAGGTTTATACGAGGGTATTAATAACCTACTGACAGTCAGGCTGAGTTCTCCGGGGGGGTAGGGGCCGGCACTGCCGTCAGAGTGTGTCAACACCATTGCCTCCTTCGCTCCAATCTGGCTGCTCGCGAAAATGACTCACAGGGTCATTTCTTTTCGCTCGCCCCTCTACTGCCTAATGGCTATTCCCTAATTTTATTACTTTTGCATACTGACAGAAAGGACCATGGAAGATACCCAGTCACAGCTGGCTGAAGTACCGTCGCCAGCCGCCGGTTCGCCGGCCACTGCCACTCCGCAGCCGCTAAAGGAACTGAAGAAACCTGAGAAGGCCTGGTATGCCGTTTATACAAACTCCAGGGCTGAGAAACGGGTCAGTGACCGCATCAGCGACCTGGGCATCGAATCATTCCTCCCCCTCCAGAAAACCCTTCGCCAGTGGACTGACCGCAAAAAGGTGATTGAAAAACCGCTGATCAGCTCCTATGTCTTTGTTAAGATCATTCCGCGTGAATACTTCACCGTCCGCAAGATAGACGGCGTTGTCAAGTTCATAATGATACAGGGCAAACCTGTCCCTATCCCGGAGACACAGATAAACAACCTCCGCATCCTCTGCGGCAGTGACGCCGAGGTGGAGGTCAGCGCCGACGTATATGAAAAGGGCGATATGGTTGAAGTAACCGTCGGCAGCCTCACCGGACTGCGCGGCGAACTGATACGGGCCGGCCGCAAACACAAGGTGGTGATCCGCATCATCCAGCCCGGAATGAACCTTACCGTTGATATTAAGACAAACGCAATACGTAAACTCGAAAAAAAACAGGATATTTAGTACGCCGTTCACCCGGCAGCAACCAGCAACCGGACCCGGCAGAAACTTTGACCGCAAGACTGCATGACTGCAAGACCAGGACCAAGCGTTAAGAAATGACCCGGTGGGTCATTTTAGCGCAGGGGCCAGCCTGCAGGGAAAGCAATAGAAAAGACATCATATATCAACACGTAACAATGAAAAGACTCCTCCCCCTCATCGCACTGATAATCCTCGCAGCCGGCTGCTCCACCCAGAAGGAACTCTCATACCTGAACAACCTCTATGAACTCGGCGGCGAGAACTATTTCCCGATGGAAGTGCCTGACTATAAGGTACAGCCCAGGGATGTGCTCTATGTAAGCGTCAAGGCACAGACCCCGGAGGGAACACTCACCGAGGTGCTCAACGACCGCACCTCGGCAAATGCCAACTACATTGCCAGCGAAGGATCGTCATACCTGATTGGTTACAGCATCGATCCGCAGGGTAACATCACCCTCCCGCTTGTTGGCGACGTCGCAGTGGCAGGTCAGACTGTCTATGAGATCAGGGATCTCTTCCAGCAGAAGATAGATTCGCTCTTCCGCCATGCCTATGTTGAGGTGCGCCTGATGAGCTACAAGTTCACGGTCATCGGCGAGGTGAGGATGCCAGGCAGCTACATAAACTACAACGATCAGCTCACGGTGCTTGAAGCCATCGGCCGCGCAGGAGGCATCGCCGAGACCGGCACCAAGGAGAAAATCCTCGTCATCCGCCCTAAGGGAGACCAGACCGTAACATACAACATTGACCTGCAGGACAAGAGCCTCCTGTCGTCGCCGGCATACTTCATCACCCCGAACGACGTCGTGATTGTACAGCCCAACCCGAAGAAGGTCTTCAACCTCAACCTGCCAACCATCTCCTTCGTTGTTGCCACAATCACCAGCACAATCTCCACCACCCTGCTGCTGATAAACTACTTCAAATAACAGCTGGCGCCATGGCGAACAGGGGGAATTTTTCAGCCATTAAGCCCGCCGTTGCCGAAAGCGGGCATAACATCTAAAGCACCACCTTAATGGAAAAAGACGGGTACAACTTCTATACCGGGGAGAGCGAAAACATCGACTTCCGGAGGTATCTCTCCCTCTTTGTGAGCAACTGGTACTGGTTTGCCATCGCCCTCTTCATCGCCATTTGCATTGCCTACGGCGTCAACCGCTGGGGAGAAGAGCTCTTCACCGTACAGAGCACGCTGCTGATAAAGGACGAAGAATCAGGGGAATTCGGCGGAATGGACCGTATCATGCCCGGCGGCGACCTCTTCTCATCAAGGCAGAATCTCCAGAACGAGATAGGGATCCTCAGATCGTTCGACCTTAACCACAAGGTGATGTACAAGCTTCCCGACTTCCACATTGTCTACACCGCAATCGGCAGGAGGGGCATCGCGGAGAGCAGGCTCTACCGGAGATCACCGTTCGTGGTGTATGCCGAGGATGTGAACAGCCAGCCTGCCGGAGTGAGGGTTGACATAAAGATCGACTCACCGGAGAAATACACGATGTCAATTGAGGCATATGACTACGAGGGTCAGCACGCCTTCGGCGAACACTTTTCACAGTTCGGGTTCGACTTTTACATCTATCCCAGGCACAAGGATGTTCCCGTCTACGGGGAGGGAGAGTCAAACAGGTACTACTTTTATTTCGTCAGGCCGGCCACGCTTGCAAATATCTACCGGTCAAAGCTCTCTGTGAACCCCGTTGAAGAGGATGCCACCCTGGTCACCCTCTCGGTCACAGGGTCGGTACCCGAACAGGAGGCCGATTATCTTGACTCTCTCATGGCCACCTACCTGGAACTGGGGCTCGAGTGGAAGAACCAGGCGGCAGAGCAGACACTGCGGTTCATCGACGGACAGCTGAACCTTATATCCGACTCACTCCGGCTTGCCGAAAACAAGATGGAGAACTTCCGGATGGACAACCGTTTCGTGGACCTCACCACCGAGGGTAACCTCGTGCTGCAGCGCCTCGAAAGGTATGAGATGGAGAAGAACTCCCTGAACCTGCAGATGCAGTATTATGAATACCTGAAGGAATACCTGACCTCGCGCAATGAGACAGGCCTGATCGTCTCTCCGAGCGTCATGGGGATAGATGACCCGATGCTTATCAGGCTTGTTGAGGAGCTCTCGGGGCTGCAGCTGCAGCAGAAGCAGCTCGGCTTCACCGTCAGGGATGACCAGCCTGCGGCGAACCTCGTCACAGGCAAGGTGGAGCAGGCACGCAACGCCCTGCAGGAGAACGTCACAAACAGCATCAACCAGCTGAAGATATCGATGCGCGATGTGGACGGCCGCATAGCGCAGGTCAATGAGGAGCTGGGCCGCCTGCCGGGAACGGAGAGAAAGCTTGTGAGCATACAGCGCGACTTTGACCTCAACAGCACTGTATACAACTTCCTCCTTGAGAAGCGTGCCGAGGCAGGCATTGCGAAGGCTTCAAACATTGCGGTCAACAAGATCATAGACACAGCCGAACCGTACAATGCCATCCGCATCAAGCCCAAGACCAGGCAGAACTACATGCTGGCGCTGATACTGGGGCTGTTGTTGCCCGCCATTGCCGTCGTCATCATTGACCTGATGAACAACAAGGTGATAGACAAAAAGGACATTGAAAAGGTCACGAAGGTACCGATCCTCGGGTTTATAAGCCACAGCACCCATGGTAACGAAATACCTGTTGTGGAGAAACCGGGCAGCACACTCTCGGAGAGTTTCCGGAGCATCAGGACCTCGCTGAAGTATCTTATTCCTGATGACAAACCGGCAGTCATTTCCGTCACATCCACCGTCAGCGGCGAGGGGAAGACATTTGTGGCGGTGAACCTGGCTGCCATCATTTCGCTCCTGGGGCGGAAGACCCTGCTGATAGGTCTCGATCTCCGCAAGCCGAGGATACACCGGATACTTGGTCTTGACAACTCGGTGGGGATGAGCACATTCCTCAGCGGCAACAGCGGTTATGAGAAGTCAATACAGAAGACCCGCATTGAGAACCTGTGGTATGCCTCATCAGGGCCGGTGCCTCCCAATCCGGCAGAGCTGATAGAGCGGCAGACGATGGCCGACTTCCTCGACGAGGCCCGCAAACACTTTGATTATATCATCATTGATACCCCGCCGGTGGCGATTGTCACCGATGCGCTGCTGCTGTCGAGGCTGACTGATGTCACACTGTTTGTCGTCCGTCAGCGGTACACCTCGAGGAACACCCTCAGCCTGATAGATGAGATTTACCGGGGTCATGAGATAAAGAATCCCGGGATAGTTGTGAATGACATCTCGATGTCAGGGTATTACGGTTACGGTCTCAGGTACGGGTATACGATGGGATACAATTACGGGTACAACTACGGGTACAAGTATTACGGTCACATTCAGTATGGCAGGGATGCGAGGGAGAGTGCCGGATCATACTACACGGAGGACTGACGGCCAGTAAAAAATTGAATCGGACAATTCATTTTTTATCTATATTTGGCAATCAAAGCTGCTCACTGATGGCAGCCTAATCATTGGGGAAGATTTGACATAATAATGAGCCGTGAACAAATGATCGGCTCGTGCTTTATTTAAAAGAACTTCAGACAGTTAGGCACTTCACCCGATGTGACTGACCAACCGGAGGATTATCAAAATCGCCTTTATCTGGCCACCCGGCCAGGAGCAAAAACTATACACATAACCGCAATTCCGGCAGAAGGCATAATGGTGTTGCCAACACTACTGCCGACTGCCTCTTGCCTACTGCCTAATCACCATGGAAACACAAAAAAAGCCCTTACCACCCAGTGATGATATCGACCTGATGCGCTACGTCTCGCTGTTCATCAGCAACTGGCTATGGATAGCTGCCGCCCTTTTCCTTGCGCTCAGCATTGCCTATGTCTTCAACAGGTACTCACAGCGTGTGTACAACGTAAAGAGCACCCTGATGATCAAGGAGCAGCAGACCACCGGGGGTATTGCAAACAT
This sequence comes from uncultured Rikenella sp., assembly GCA_964621005.1. GTDB lineage: Bacteria > Bacteroidota > Bacteroidia > Bacteroidales > VadinHA17 > SR-FBR-E99. The sequence continues at coordinate 117,997 of CAZUIF010000008.1, read as the reverse complement.
GGAGCAGATCTTTGCCGGGAACGTATATAATCCCTATCCGAACCTGGATGATGAAGTGGCCATAATACAGTCCTATACGCTAAACAGAAGGGTGATTGAGGAGCTCCATGAAACGCACGTGGCCTACATCCCTGTCGGACGTAACGGCATACAGGGACAGCGCACATACGGCACCTCACCTTTTGTGCTGAAAAAGCTGAGTGACGCCCAGCCTGACGGGGTACAGATGACAATCAGGTTTACCGGCAACGAAACATTTACGGTAGATATCGATGAGGACGCATTGAAAAACAGTGAAACAGGCGCCGGGAAAAGCAGTAAACAGGCCACAGGGAACAGGGAATTCCGATTAGGTGAAACATTCAGCCAGGAAGGCTTCAATTTTACGGTTGAAAGACGTGATAGTGCCAAAGCCATTCCCGGGGGCAGCCGATGGCTCGTATGGTTTGAGTCTCCTGAACAGCTCACTAATGTCTTCCGCTCTTCTCTGAAGGTTGATGCCGTGGAGGATTATGCAAGCGTCTTCACCCTTTCTTATGACGGCTACTCACCGCAGCAGGGAGCTGATTACCTGAACACCCTGATGAGACTCTACATCATCCAGGGAATGGAGTGGAAGAGCCGTGCAGCCGACAATACGATCAACTTTATTGAGGCACAGCTTGGCCTCATCTCTGACTCGCTCCGTATTGCCGAGACCACCATGGAAAATTTCCGGCTTAACAACCGGTTTGTCGACCTTACGCTCGAGGGAACGCTTGTGCTTCAGAGGCTCGAAAAGTTTGAGGGAGAAAAGAATCTCCTCGGTCTCCAGATGCAGTATTATGAGTACCTGCTTGATTATCTTGATGCAAGGGAGGACAGTGAAAGCATAATATCTCCCAGCGTGATGGGAGTTACTGATCCGGTCCTGGTAAAGCTTGTTGATGAGTTTGCAGCAGTACAGCACCAGAAAAAGCAGATGGCCTTTACTGCACGGGAAAACCTTCCGCAGGCACAGCTGATGAACCAGCAGCTTGAAGATGCAAGGTCAGCCCTCAGGGAGAATGTAAAGAGCGCCATCAGCCAGCTGAAAATCTCGTTGAATAATGTAAACGGCCGCATAGCAGGCGTTGAGAAGGAACTTGGCCGGCTGCCGGGCACTGAGAGGCGGCTGATCGGGATCCAGCGTAAGTTCGATCTGAACAACTCGGTCTATACATACCTGCTGGAACGGCGTGCTGAGGCAGGCATAGCCAAGGCATCGCAGATAACTGACAACCGGATCATTGACGATGCAATCGTTCAGAACAGCAGCAGGGTCAAGCCGAAGGAGATGAAGAACTACCTGACCGCACTGATGCTTGGCCTCCTGGTGCCGATGGTTCTCATCGTGATCTTTGACCTGATGAACAACAAGATAATCGGAAAGCATGACATTGAGCGCCTCACCAGGACACCGATCATAGGTTATATAAGTCACTCCGATTACCGAGTTGAAGACCCGGTGGCAGAGAAACCCGGGAGTACGCTTGCCGAATCATTCAGGGCGGTCCGCACTTCACTTGCTTTTTATTCCGGGCAGAAGAAATGCCCTGTAATAATCATCAGCTCACCGATAAGCGGTGAGGGAAAGACCTTTGTGTCAGTCAACCTCGCAACAATCATCTCAATGATGAACAAAAAGGTGCTTATAGTCGGGCTTGACCTGCGCAAACCACGCGTGCATGCCATCCTCAATGCCGGCAACGGACACGGTATGAGCCAGTACCTGAGCGGAAACGCAACGTTTGAGGAGGTAATTGTACCTACAAAGATTGAAAACCTCTGGTTTGCACCTTCAGGACCCGTACCCCCCAATCCTGCTGAGCTTATCGGCTCACCGAAGATGACGGAATTCATTACAAGGGCAAGGGAGGAGTTTGACACTATCATTGTTGACACACCGCCTGTGGGAATTGTCACTGATGCACTCCTTCTCAGCCAGCTTTCTGATGTCAATCTCTTTGTGGTTCGCCAGAGATACACCACCAGGGGTTCAGTACAGTTGCTTGATGAAATATATCGCAAGGGAGAGATGTCAAATGTTGCTATCCTCGTGAATGATATTTCGGTTTCAGGCTATTACGGATACGGGCTGAGATACGGTTATTCTCTCGGATACGGGCACCGCTATTATGATCCGGGGAATTATTACACGAAGAGCGGAAGCAGGAATTCAGCATACTACACAAATGACTAAAACGACTTACCGAATGAAATTGAGACTGGTTTTGTTTCTGATGATAATCCCGGCTTTCGTCCTTTCCGGGCAGTCGGGACAGAAGATCGCCAGGACACCGAAGATAAATTATGACTGGCAGCCAGGGTTTGTCAGCATTACTGAAGCAACGTATTCTCCGGGTCTTGGGCTCACCAATGACGGGTTGTCAAAATACTACTATGGAATAACCTCTGTTGCCGGGTACCAGTTTACCCGCAATATTAAAACCGGCGTTGGTGTCGGGGTTCATATTCACGATGACGGTGTTCTGTACCCGATGTTTCTTGATGTCAGGTATTCTTTCAGCTCCCAGGAGTTTGTCCCGTTCATCTCCGGCGCCGGCGGGATAATGCTTGATTTCTCCAGTCTCGATAATACGCGTGTTTTCATTAATCCTTCGGCAGGGATAAGGTATGTTATGGCAAACAGGAAGGCGCTTACATTTTCAACAGGTCTGATGGTTACCACCGGAGGCCCGAATGCACGCAAGTCTTTTGTCAATTTCAGGCTGGGGCTCGAGCTTAAACCCAGGAAATAGGAACCGCTCCGCTTATTTTCTTAAAAGATTAAGGAATCTAAATATTTATCTAAAGAATATTTTGTACATTGTAACCCAAAGTCACTTACTTACATAAAAGGACCGATATGAAAAGACTTTTTGCCGTAACGGCCATTTTGGCATTTGCTGCATCCTATGCCGGGGCACAGATTGTGACCGAACGCTGCTGGCACCTTGACAAGGTGCAGTTCCTTGAGCATAAACAGGATTTCTGGAGAAGTCATAAGATGTTTTCAACTACCGCCCAGCCCCTTAATATGGTCTCGGGAGGATTTTACAATGTTACCGAAGGAAATTACGGGTACGGACTGAAAATCAGAAATGAGCCTTTCTCGCATCACTTTGCAGGTATAACCACCGTTAACGGCTGGCGTTTCGGGAACGGCCTTGCTGTAGGTGCCGGTGTTGGCTACCTGTCTTATAATGAAGGCTGGCTTCTTCCTCTCTATGCTGACGGCAGGTATTTCATCGGAAAGCAGAAGAACAAGTTCTTCGCCATGCTCTCCACCGGGTTCCTTTTGAATTTTACTGACTTTTCCAACGAAACCAACTTCTTTGCCAACCCGGGAGCCGGTATTAGCATACCGCTCGCAAGAAGCACCCAGCTGTCCTTCGCTGTTGGTCTATGGTCGCAGTTTGATAAGGATGTATTTAACAACAGCGGCGCCGGATACAGAGATTCTTTCATTAGCATGAAGCTCGGCCTTATCTTCGGTAAATAGTAATCCGGTTCCTTGTACCGAGGTAACTTTTTTGCAGTTAAGACGTATAACTGTCTGACTAACAAAAACCGCGCCCTTATGAAACGACTTTTTCTCCTGACTTTCCTCATCCTTCTGCCTGTTTTGTATGCTTCGTCCCAGGTGGTGACTGAGCGCTGCTGGCACCTTGATAAACTGCAATTCCTTGATCAAAGGCAGGATTTCTGGCGCAGCCATAAGATATTCACAACCGCCTCACACTCATATACCGGAATTGGTTCGGGAATGTACAGTATTACCGAAATACAGTATGGTTTCGGACTGTTTATTGTTGATTACCCGTTTTCTCATCATGTGGCCGGGGCTACTTCCGCGCTTGGCTGGAGGTTCGGGAACGGATTTGCAATTGGCGGCGGAACAGGGTTCCTTAAATATAACGGGGGATATACTGTACCACTCTATGCTGACATGAGGTATTTTATGGGCAATCAGAGGGTGAAGTTCTTTGTTTCGATGCCGGCAGGATTCATGCTTAATTTTGACAACTTCAGGGATTACTCAAAGGTCTTTGCCAACCCCGGGATTGGCCTGCTGGTACCGGTTTCAGAGAAAACGCATCTTTCGTTTTCAACCGGGATTATGACTCAGGTTGACCGTGAAATATTTGATGATCCGTCATTCAATGGCCCCTGGCACGACAGCTTCATCAACCTGAAACTCGGTCTGCTCTTTAGCCTGTAGCTGCTATTTTTTGTTACGAATCCAGTCATCTTCTGACCGCAGGACTGCAGGACCGCAGGACCGCAAGACATTAGTGCATTACAATGATTTTCCTTGATTTGATCGTTGGCGCCCGCCCCAATTTCATGAAGATTGCCCCTGTCATCAGGGAGATCGAAAGAAGAGCCAGGGAGGGCATGGTAATCAGCTACCGGCTTGTCCACACAGGTCAGCACTATGACCGCAACATGAGCGGCTCATTCTTTGAGGAACTCGGTATCCCCGAACCTGATGTGAACCTGAATGTCGGCAGTGGCACCCAGGCAGAACAAACGGCAGGCATCATGACCGGCTATGAAAGGCTGCTCATGGAAAAGAAGCCTGACCTGTGCATCGTTGTGGGTGATGTGACATCAACAATGGCATGTGCAATAGCTGCGAAAAAGCTTCTTGTTCCCGTGGCACACGTTGAGGGTGGCATCAGGTCCGGAGACATGACGATGCCTGAAGAGATAAACCGCATAGTGACCGACAGCATTACTGATTATTTCTTTACAACCTCTGAGACTGCCAATCAGAACCTCAGGAATAGCGGTGTGAAAGACGACCGGATCTTTTTTGTCGGCAACACGATGATCGACACTCTCCTTGCCAGCCGTCCGCGGTTTGTCAAACCGGAGATATGGGACAACCTGGGCCTCGGGCCGGGGAAGTATGTGGTACTTACACTTCACCGTCCGAATAACGTTGATGACCCCGCAAACCTGAAGCATCTGCTTGAAGAAATCATCAGAGAATCAAACGGCCTGCCGGTAATTTTCCCGGTTCATCCGAGGACACGCAAGGTAATGCAGGGTATCGGCCTTGAAGGCGGTTCTGCACTGCACCTGGCTGATCCGATGGGTTACCTTCAGTTCAATTATCTGGTTGAAAGAGCGCTGGCTGTAATTACAGATTCCGGTGGCATCACCGAAGAAACCACTGTAATGGGAGTTCCGTGCATGACACTTCGCAACAGCACCGAGCGGCCGGAGACTGTCACCATAGGGACGAATGAATTGCTCGGGACCGACCCTGAAGCAATCGCCCCTGCAATGCAGAGACTTCTTTCCGGCAACTGGAAGAAAGGAAGCATCCCTCCCCTGTGGGACGGCCACACCGCCGAACGGATAATAAATATAATTGCCGGTTTGATATAGTTATCTTTGTTTAGGCTCTCGGTGACTGAAGATATGACTCATGAGGAAAAAATAAGGATATTCAGACAGCTTGGCTGGGATTATAAAATATCCCCTGCTGACATCGAGGCTGTCCTTAAGGGCCAGAAAACCAGTGCCGGGCATTTTACCAGGGAATCTCTCTTCATAAGAATGCTGGAGACTTATCCGTGGTTCACTATTATTCAGGTGTTTACGGCAGATGAGATAAAAACCATGCTATCCAGGCGGGTTGTTACGAAGCTCAGATCAGAATCATTACGCGAAAAATATGAATTTGTCAGGCACAGACTTCAACAGATTATACCTGCTGCAGGATAAATTTCTTTCATGGTTCCACACTCTGGATTATCCTTTTTACCTTACCGGCGGTACTGCCCTGGGCAGGTTTTACCTGTATCACAGGTTCAGCGAGGATCTTGATTTTTTCGTAAACAATGATCCGCACTACAGAGGGTATATTGGAGAAGTAATGAACAAAATCACCCCACATTTCTCAGTTAATATTGACCAGTCTCTCCTTACTGAGGATTATGCCAGGTTCTTTGTTAATGAAGACGATATCTCTCTCAAGGTTGAATTGATAAATGATGTTCCATACTATGCCGGTAAGGCGATGCCCTACCGTTACGGCAAGGTTGACAACCCATTGAATATCCTGGCAAATAAACTGACTTCCATTGTCGGTCGCGATGAGCCAAAGGATATGTTTGATATCATCCATATTTCCTGCAGTTATTCCTTCGGCTGGAAGGAAGTATTTCATCATGCCAAACAGAAAGTGGTAATCAATGAACTTGATGTTGAGCAAAGGATGATTTCATTTCCGGTTAAGTGGTTTCAGAATGTAAACTGGCTGCTAACAGCGCCGGACACCGACCCACTTGACCGGTTCGTAAAAATGATTGCAGATGATTTCCTGCTTGGCCGTGCGAACTCCCTTGGGGAGGGAAAAATACCAATTGAGCTGGCACTTCCTGTTTCTTTTTAATTAAGACTTTCAGACATGAACATCTCCATCGTAGGAACAGGATATGTAGGCCTGGTTTCCGGAGCCTGCTTCGCCGAGCTTGGTGCAACCGTCCGGTGCATCGACACAAATACTGAAAAGATTGACGGGCTCAATAAAGGCATAATGCCCATATATGAACCCGGACTTGAAGACCTTGTAAAGCGCAATGTAAAGGCCGGAAGGCTGTTCTTCTCAACTGACCTGACGGAGAGCCTCAATGATGTCGAGATGCTTTTTATTGCCGTAGGCACTCCCCCCGGAGAAGATGGCAGTGCCGACCTCAGCCACGTTCTGGCAGTGGCAAGAAAAATCGGGGAGAATCTGGAGAAATACCTGCTGGTGGTGACCAAGAGTACCGTCCCGGTGGGATCATCACGACTGGTAAGAAATGCAATTGAGGAGGAACTGAAAAAACGGGGAAGGCAGGTTGAATTTGATGTTGCTTCCAATCCTGAATTCCTGAAGGAGGGAGCCGCCATTGACGACTTCATGAAGCCTGACCGGGTGGTGGTGGGAGTTGAAAGTGATAGGGCAAGGGAACTCATGACAAAACTCTATGCACCCATGCTTCTCAGCAACTTCAGGGTAATCTTCATGGACATTCCCTCAGCCGAGATGACCAAGTATGCTGCCAATGCAATGCTTGCAACCCGTATCAGCTTCATCAATGAGATAGCCAACCTGTGCGAGAAGGTAGGGGCAGATGTCTCCATGGTCAGAAAGGGAATAGGGACTGACTCACGTATAGGCAGCAAGTTCCTCTACCCCGGACCGGGATTCGGAGGCTCCTGTTTCCCGAAGGATGTCAAGGCGCTAATCAGGACAGGCAAGGACCATGGCGCTCCCCTGACCCTACTGGAATCGGTGGAGACTATAAATGAAAGACAGAAAAAGGTGCTTTTCGGCAAGTTCAGCGACTATTACAGGTCAGACATTAAAGGCAAGAGAGCAGCCATATGGGGTCTGTCATACAAGCCCGGCACGGATGACATGCGTGAAGCTCCTTCACTGACACTTATCAGCCAGCTTTTAGGTGCAGGCTGCACCGTAAAGGCATATGATCCGGCTGCCATGGACGAGGCAAGACACAGGCTGGGAGATAAAATTGAATATGCAGCAGATATCTATGATGCAGTGAAAGATGCCGATGTGCTCTTCCATGTGACCGAATGGAAGGAATACCGTATGCCCGACTGGCAGAAGGTGAAGTCAATAATGAGACACCCTCTCCTGATTGACGGCCGCGGCGTTTTTGATAAAACTGATCTCGAAGGAATAGCTTACCTGCGTATTGGCTGAGAGACAATAAACAAAAATTTGACTTGGGTTAAATTTCTTCCTAAATTAGTATTGTCTGATCAACATTACTAATTATGAAAAAGTTACATGTTCTTGCAGTACTGGCTGTGGCATCAATCCTGTTTACAGGTTGTGCCACGGTAAAAATCTACTCTGATGCGGGACTGACAACTGAGACCGGTCTCCGCTACTACACTCTCAGGCCTTATCTCCTGGTGGAATACATGGCAGAAAAGGACAACACGGTTAAGACTTCAGTGGTTTTTCTTCCCGACCTCTCATCGCCGCAGTTTATTAAACTGAAACCGGGTATTGGCTCCAGCGAGCTGAAGATGACATTCAGCAACAGCACCCTTGAGTCGTACGGTGTTGCCACCGATTCGCAACTCCCTGAGAGCATGGCCGCCTTTGCTGATATCCTGTCAAAGAGCGCCTATGCTGCCCAGAACTTCTCAGGTGCCAGGCCGGACAGCGCACCTGATCAGCAGAATTCAACACCATTCAGATTGTTTGAGATTGTCTTCACGGTTTCGGGTACAACTTTAAAGGAGGTCGGGTTATGAAGAACAGGATTCTCAACCGAAAGATATGGGTTTCCGGTGTTCCGCACAAGGTTGGCACCGGCTGGCTCGCCCCGCAGCCCGACCTGCGTGACTACACACCTGCCAGCAAACAGGTAACATCCTTCAACCGTAAACTCAAACTCCCCTCCCTGACTGCAAGACCGCAGGACCGCAAGACCGCAGGACAAATCGACCTCAGGGAATGGTGTTCCCCCATCGAGAACCAATTGGAACTGGGAGCCTGTACTGCCCACGCCGCCGCAGGTATCGTTGAGTATTTTGAGAAGCGCGCCTTCGGTAAACATATTGACGCATCAAGACTCTTCCTTTATAAGACTACACGCAACCTGATGCAGGTGACCGGAGACACAGGTGCCTGGCTTAGGGAAACAATGGCTGCTTTGGTTCTCTGCGGGGTTCCGGATGAGAAGTACTGTCCCTATAAGGTTAAGGACTTTGACAATGAACCTTCAGGTTTTGTCTATGCCCTGGCGGAGAACTACTCCACAGTGAAGTACTTCTGTCATGACCCGCAGGGCTCAGACACACCTGCCACAGAGGTACTGGCATCAGTAAAAAGCTATCTGGCTGCAGGCATACCGGCAATGTTCGGTTTTTGGGGTTTCCAGTCGTTTGAGGACACAGATGTGCCTGGTGATATTCCTTATCCGTGCAAAGGTGAGAATGCACAGTGGGGGCATGCTGTCATGGCTGTGGGTTATGATGACGACAGGAAGATCACCAACCTTAAATGTAAAAAGGAAACAACAGGAGCATTACTGATCCGTAACTCATGGGGCAGGACCTGGGGTGACAACGGCTATGGCTGGCTTCCGTATGATTATGTGCTCAGCGGCCTGGCGCTTGACTTCTGGTCCGTACTTGATATGCGCTGGATAGATACCGGTAATTTCGGATTTTGAGCCAAAGGCCTCGTTCAATTTAGCTGGGCATTGGGAAATGATAGCGTCACGCAATCATATACGGGTTTTTGTGGCCTCCACTGTCTACAATTTCCAGACAGAATTGGATAAGATTTATGAGCTTCTGGACAATTACGGTTATGATGTTCTGAATTCACATAAAGGAACAATTCCTTTGGACAGCAGAGAGTCGAATCTGACAAACTGCCTTAAGGGTGTTGAAGAATGCGAGGTATTCATAGGTTTTATCCGGCCTGATTACGGATCCGGTATTTTGGAACGAAATGGCAAATCCATTACCCATATTGAATTTGATACTGCAGTTACAAGAGCAATACCAAGGTTCGTAATGGCCGATTGGAGGGTAGCATTCACACGCTCACTGATCCGTAGGGCGGAATTGACATCCGGAAGCGAACAAATACATGTAAATACCGGTAATATCAGATTCAATGACGACAAAATCATGGACATAAGATGTGTACAGTTATATGAAGAAATGATTAAAGATAAAGTTCCTCCTGTGTCAAGAAAGGGGAATTGGGTACAGCAATATATGAGTCTGGATGATATCCGGTTACATCTTGACAGCCAGTTCAAATACCCGGAACGAATAAAGAAACTAATAGAAAAAGTCAAAACTTCGTCATGAGCCGGCCAGAATCATTCATAGCTGAACTGATTAAGCAAAAACAAGATAGTCAGCGGGATTTCATTGGCGAGTATCAGGTCAATAGAATATTAGAGGTAATATGCTCTTTTCTGAATGGTGACGGCGGGTGGATTGTAGTAGGTTACGATGGCCTGAGTTTTCATAAACTCCCCGGCGACTTGCCGGATCTGGTCTCTGAATTGAAAGGAATTATTGCAGAGCAAATTTTTCCGCAACCCCTTGTTGACGTACGTGGAGAAATATTTGAAAACCATGGGAGTCTGTTGGTGAATGTAATTAAAGGTTCCCGACAGCCATATTCGTTTAAGAAGAAATATTTTATAAGAAAAGGTGCAGCAACAAGGGAAGCTACTCCTGATGATGTGAGTATATTGTTACGCACATCCAATGAGTATAATTCAACCTGGGAGAAACAAACGACAATTGATGCTACCATCAACGATTTGGTTAATGACGAAATACAGACTACTATCTCAGAGGCTGTTAAGATAGGCAGGGGAAAAAGCCTGCCCATGGATGCTTCCGGATTTCTGAATTACTTCCAACTGGCAGATTATAACCAGGTACGGAACGGAAGCATAGTACTTTTTGGGAAGGACCCGGTTAAGTTTATTCCCCAGTGCCAAATCCGGTTGACAATGATACCATTTGGAAAAACCGGAAGCAGGTTCGAAGATACATTGGTAATTGAAGATAATTTGTTTACTGCATATGAACGCCTGCAGGATTATTTTAAAAAAAACCTGCCCATGCAAAGCCAGTTCAGGCACAATGATTGGGACAGAATTACGCGGGAAAAATATCCGATGGATGCATTGGATGAAGCCTTACTGAATGCAATGGTACATCGTGACTATTCTGACATTTCAGGAGATATTACGATAAACATTTTTCCCGACAAAATTGAAATAACAAACTCTGGTGAAATACCACCGGATATTATTACATCAAAAAACAAGATAAAAGAGCATCATTCGGTCTTACGAAATCCAACAATTGCACATATCTTTTATTTACGTGGAAAAATCGAGAAACTGGGCAGAGGACTTAGTCTGATTAAGACTCGATTTGAAGAATATGATTTGAAGACACCTGAATGGACTGTCAGGGGAGGATATACTACTCTGACTCTCTTTGGTATACCCAAGCCAGTTATGGTAAATGAGAGAATAATTACTTTCCTGAAACAAATTAAAATTGGTGAACAATTCAGGCGCGATGATTTTGAACACTTCTTTAAGAGGCAGATTTCGGAAAAAACAGCCAGAAATGATATAGGCGCCATGGTAAAGGGCCTTTATGTGGAAAAGATAGGGACAGGGCCGGCAACCAGGTATGTAAGGACCAATAAAGAATTACCGGAAATTGCCGGTTAAAGAAGCGGGCTTAGCATTAATGCCAATAAGATCAGATAATTACAGAAAATTATTCAATAGGCCAATTACCGGATATTGCCGGATTGTCGTGGTAAGGATTCATTTACTGAACACTGGCTATTTCATACTTCATCAATATGCCAGCCGAGGTTCACGTTTAAACATCTGATCCTGCGAGTTAGTAGCAAGGCATTTCAGAAAGTACGACAGGGCAGCTGATATACCCGCAATCAGCACCGGTTTAATTGTAATCCAGGTAAAGACAGCGCCGGTATCCAGGATATTAATCACACCTGTGATCACAGCAGTCAGGAAGGCAATCAGCAGACCTCTTGAAAAATCCTTCCAGTCGAGAGTAAGAAATTTTGACTTCATATCATGTGGCATTAAAGTTTAACTTTCACTCCTATAAAGTTAAACCAAACAATTTTAGATGTCAAGTCCCATAGCGTTAAGGACCCCGCACAGATGATCAAATAAACCAACATAAATGAAGGCAAAAGATATTTTCATTATTGCCGAAATAGCCCAGGCTCACGACGGCAGTCTGGGAATCGCGCATTCATTCATTGACGCCCTTAAGGATTCAGGTGTTGATGCCATAAAGTACCAGGTCCATATTGCCGAAGCAGAAAGCAGCATACATGAACCTTTCAGGGTCAAATTCAGCTATGAAGACGCTACCAGGTACGATTACTGGAAGCGAATGGAATTCACGCCTGATCAATGGTCCGGAATCAAAAAGCACTGTGAGGAAGCCGGCATAGAGTTCATGGCCTCAGTTTTCAGCAATGCCTCTGTTGACCTGCTTGAAAAAGCTGGCGTCAAAAGATATAAAATCGGGTCAGGCGAAGTGTCAAATCTGCTTCTGCTCGACAAAATTGCAGGCACGGGCAAACCTGTAATTCTTTCTTCAGGCATGAGTTCATATGAAGAGATTGACAGGGCTGCAGAATTGCTTAGGGCACAGAATTGCGATTTCTCTATACTACAGTGTACAACAGCCTATCCGACAAAACCCGAACAATGGGGTTTAAATGTTATAAGTGAACTTAAGGAACGTTATCAGGTGTCGGTTGGCTTCAGTGATCATTCAGGTGATCTGTTTGCATGCCTTGCTGCCACGGCAATCGGAGCAGAGATCATAGAGTTTCATGTAGCCTTTGATAAACGCATGTTCGGACCTGACTCGCCTGCATCACTGACTGTTGACCAGGTGAAATTACTGGTCAAAGGTATCCGGCAGATAAGAAACGCACTGAACAACAGTGTGACAAAGAATGATGTTTCTCAATTCTCTGATCTGAAAGATATGTTTGAAAAATCCCTTGCTGTGAACAGGGATTTGAAGGCTGGAGCAGAAATAACCCCGGAGGTTCTCGAAGCAAAGAAACCCAGAGGTTACGGAATTCAGGCGTCAGAATACAAGACTGTTATGGGAAGGAAGCTGAAGGCTGATCTTAAAGCCTGGTCATTTCTAAAATCGGAAGATCTCTATGAGTAAAAGGAAAATATGTGTTGTAATAACTGCGCGTCCGAGTTACAGCAGGGTAAAGACAGTCTTGGAGGCAATCAAGGATCATCCGGATCTTGAATTGCAATTGGTTGTTTCAGGATCTGCACTTCTTGACCGATACGGCACAGCAGTTAATTTCATTGAAAAGGACGGATTTGAAATCGTAAGTCGTGTTTTTAATGTTCTCGAAGGTGAAAACCTGATGTCGGCCGCAAAGACAACGGGGATAGGTATTCTTGAACTATCAACTGTATTTAACAACTTGAAACCAGATATCGTAGTCACTGTTGCTGACCGTTTCGAGACTATGGCAACAGCTGTAGCCGCAACATACATGAATATCCCCCTTGCCCATATACAGGGAGGAGAAGTCACGGGAAGTATTGATGAGAAGGTGAGGCACAGCATAACGAAGCTGGCAGATTACCATTTTGTTGCCTCCGCTGGTGCCATGGACCGAGTTTTAAGTTTGGGAGAGGATCCAAATTTCGTGTTCAATACCGGATGTCCTTCAATTGATATAGCTGCCAGGGTTGCAGTGAACCCTGAGTTGAATTTTGATCCCTATGAGAAATACGGAGGTGTAGGTGCCAAACCGTCACTAAGCGAAGGGTATATCGTAGTAATGCAACATCCTGTTACTAATGAATACAGGGATAGCCGGGCACATGTAGAAGAGACACTATGTGCACTTAAAGACATCGGGAAAGCCGTTTTATGGTTCTGGCCCAATGTCGATGCCGGATCTGACGGTACATCTGCCGGAATCAGGGCTTTCAGGGAAATGTATCAGCCTCATCACATGCATTTTTTCAAGAACATGGATGGAGAGGATTTCCTTAGGCTTCTCGTTAATTCTAAATGTATTGTAGGTAATTCCAGCGTGGGAATCCGCGAGTGTGCATGGCTTGGTGTACCCGCAATCAATATTGGGAGCAGGCAGAACAGGCGGGAAAGGGGTACAAATGTGACCGATGTTGACTATGATAAGAATGAGATCCGTCATGCAGTTTTGACCTGCCTGAAAAACGGCAAGGCTGAGCCTTCTGATATTTACGGAAAGGGAGATGCAGGTAAACTGATAGCAGATCTGCTCGCAATAGTACCCCTCAGATTCCACAAGACAATAACATTCTGATGAAGATACTGGGATTGATTCCTGCTCGCGGGGGCTCAAAAGGAGTTCCTGATAAAAATATTAAGCCTCTCGCTGGCATACCACTTATTGAGTACACAATCGCAGCAGCACTAAACTCAAAACTACTCACTGATGTTGTTGTCTCTACAGACAGTTCTAAGATCGCCCGAATTTCTGAAAAAGCAGGTGCAGAGGTCCCTTTCATGCGACCAGATTCTCTGGCAACTGATGCCATAGCCACCATTGATGTGATTATTCATGCAATTGACTTTTTACATAAAGCCAAAAGGGAGTATGATGCAGTCTGTCTCCTGCAGCCAACTTGCCCGTTCAGGGCAAATGGCTTTATCGACCAGGCAATAAATTCCTTTATTAAATCCGGATCTGACTCACTTATATCTGTCCTTCCCCTTCCTGAAAAGTATAATCCTCATTGGATATTTGAGAGTAGTAACAATAATTTATTAAAGCTTGTAACAGATGATAATATGATTATAAGTCGCAGGCAGGATCTTCCACCTGCTTACTTTCGTGATGGTTCAATATACTTGACACGTCTCAGTGTTATAGCAGAAAAGCATTCTCTTTATGGCCAATCGATCAGTTACATTATAGCTGATCAGAAGTACCAGGTGAATATTGATAATCCCGAAGACTGGCAGAAAGCAGAATGCACTGCAAATGAACTGCGAAAGGAAAGGCTAAAAGAATTTGTTTATCTTTTTAAAAGCTGAACATAGGTGTGCGGTATTGCGGGGATCACCGGATCTTTTCCTGAAAGAACCGAAAAGCTTGAGAAAATGCTTAAAATTCAGGCTCACAGGGGTCCGGACTACACAGGAAGGTGGACTGATGAGTTCATTGCCCTGGGTCATAACAGGCTAAGTATAATTGATCTCAGTGCGAAGGCGAACCAACCTATGGTAAGCAACTGCGGACGGTTTATTATCGTTCTGAATGGTGAGATATATAACTATAGGGAGCTCAAAAAAGAGCTTAAAGATTACGAATTTAGGAATGAGTCAGACACTGAAGTTGTGCTTGCAGCCTATATCCGCTGGGGTACCGAGATGCTCCACAGATTTAACGGAATGTTCTCTTTGGCAATATACGATAAGAGCAGCAGGAAATTATTTGCAGCCCGTGACAGGTTCGGAGTCAAGCCATTTTACTATTCCGTTAATAATGGCAGCTTCATCTTCTCCAGTGAGATTAAGACTTTATGGGCAGCAGATGTCCTTCGTCAAAAGAATCTGAGTGTTTGGGCAAAATATCTTGTATATGGGTCTTACGGGATGCCCGACGAAACATTCTGGGAGGATGTGCTTCAGCTTCCGGCAGGTCACTGGTTGGAACTTGATGTCGGAGTTCAGGTTGCTTTTAATGATATTAGACCTGTAAAATGGTATGATTTTGTAATCCGGATAAGGGAAACAGAGGCAGTGGAATCCTCCTTGTTTCGCGAGGAATACATGGAACTAATAAAAGAAAGTATCAGGTACAGGTTTCGTTCAGATGTGCCGGTTGGTTTCAATATCAGCGGCGGATTGGATTCTTCGACCCTTCTGGCCCTTATAAACCATGAGTATCCTGATAACAACTCTATTGAAGCTTTTACTTTTTATACAGGTCATCCTGACTATGATGAGCTGCCCTGGGCTGAAAAATTAATTTCTCTCACCGGGAAACCCTTGAACCGGGTTCTGATGACAAGCGCTGATGTGCCGCGACTTATTGAAAAGGTGAGTTACTTTCAGGACGAACCGTTTGGAGGCTTTCCGACACTAGCTTATAGCCAGATCTTTGAGCTAGCAAGACACAAAGGGATTATTGTTCTCCTTGACGGGCAGGGGATGGATGAGGCTTGGGCGGGTTACGATTATTATCACAACGGCTCCGGGTTTACAGTTCAAGGCACTACTTCCTCCCCGGTAAGACCAGAGGTGCTTGAGCCTGAATTCAGGCAGATGGCAGTGAAAGAAACCTACCCTGCTCCATTTGATGACTCACTTATGAATCTGCAATATAGAGATTTATTTTATACTAAGATTCCAAGAGCATTAAGATTCAATGACCGCATAAGTATGATGCACAGCACAGAGTTAAGAGAACCGTTTCTTGATCATCGTATGATTGAAATAGCGTTTTCTCAGCCTTATGACATTAAGATAAAAGATGGTATAACAAAATGGCTTTTACGAGATCTTGTAAATAACATGTTAGGTGGTGATATTGCCTTTGCTCCAAAAAGACCGCTACAGACACCGCAGCGTGAATGGCTATCGGGTGAGCTTAAGAACTATGTTAATACTATTTTAGGGTCCTTCGGTAAATATGATTATTTCAATAGCTCTGAAATCAGGAAAAGTTGGAAGAACTATCTGAATGGTGCAAACGACAACAGTTTTTTTATATGGCAATGGATAAACTTACAGGTTCTTAGCTGTTAACACCTACTGAACTGATTATTTATAGATAATAGCTTGGTTTCTTCTGAACTGAAAAATAAAGGTCTAAATGCTGTTTCCTGGAATATCCTTGGAATACTGTTAAAACAAGGCGTAACTTTTATAACCTCTATTTTTCTTGCCAGACTATTGTCCCCCTCGGACTTTGGACTGGTTGGGATGGCTACTGTATTTATTTCATTTACACAAGGCTTTGCAGATCTGGGTCTTTCAAGTGGTTTAATCCGATCAAAAGAACCAACGGAATCACAATACAGTAGTGTTTTTTACTTTAATTTATTTGTTTCAATTCTGCTGGCGCTGGCTCTAATTGCATCTTCAGGATTAATAGCCAAATACTATAGCAACCCTGAAATCAAGCCTATCGTCAGAGTTATTTCATATTCTTTTGTAATCTATGCTCTTAACAGCGTACAGCTAGCAATTTTTTACAAGGATCTAAACATTAAAATTACACGCCTTTCATCAATCATAAGTGCTGCAGTAACAGGAATAACAGGAATTATTTTGGCCTATGCTGGATACGGAGTTTGGAGTTTGGTGTATTCCGGTTTGATAGGAAGCATTGTTTCAGTTATTATTATATGGAAGGCTTCTTCATGGAGGCCAAAATTATTGTTTAGTATTTCTGATATAAAATTGCTTATGCCTTTTGGCTTCAGGGTATTTCTTATAAATTACCTTGAGCAGATTTACTCAAGGCTCGATGTTCTCATTATAGGTAAAATTTTTAATCCATCCATTCTTGGCCAGTACTTCAGGGCTTCTTCATTCAATCAGTTTGTAACAAAATATACTGCTCAGGGATTAAGTGGAGTATTCTTTCCTGTTATAAGCCAAATTCAAGACAGTATTGAGGATATTAAGCATGTTTTTAACAAAAGTCTTCATACTATTTGTTTTCTTTCTTTCTTTTTAACAGGCTTTCTGTACCTCAATGCTGAGCCTTTGATTATTTTGCTTTTTTCATCAAAATGGATGCCAGCAGTTCATTATTTTAAAATATTAGCGTTTAGTTCATATGTTTTTCCTATGACCATTGTATTTAACGGGGTTTTATTGGGTACTGGAAATTCCGGAAATCAACTTAAACTTGAGTTGATCAAGAAAGGTACTGGAATTGCAGGATTAGGTATAGGGTTCATATTTGGACTTGAAGGCTATTTGTGGTCGTTAGTTATTACGGCCACTATTGGATTACTTGTAAGCTTGTATTATGTTGGGAAAGCCATTTCAGTCACTGTACTAGATAACATCCTTCTAATTTATTCATACTCTGTTCCATTATTATTTGCGGGAATAATTCCACTTCTGTTAAAGAAAATTATTGGTGATAATCTCTGGGTAACACTTATAATAAATTCAGTCATTTTTTCCTTGTTGTATATGACGATAAACATTTTGTTAAAAACCCAGGGGTATCTAGCCTCAAGAAGCCTTTTAACGGAGTATGTTGTCTCCAGAATAAAGAGGATTCATTGATTTGTTCAGTTATTTATTTCAGATGATGATTTAGCACGGACTTTTCTATTTATGGTTAGTTCAAAACCCAATATTATAATTTCTCTACCACTTGTGTGGAGTATTCGTAACTTTGTTGTCAGCGGAATTACAGACGTATTGTCTGCCAGATTTAATATTTATTATGCAGTTGATGAGACTAATAGGTCAGTAATAAAACATTACATAAGGGAACCTAATAAGCTAATTACTGTCCGCAATGGCAGGCAGTACCGATTGATTGCTAGAGTTTTAAGATCAGCATTTCTGTTACACCACAGTGAGCTAAGGTACCTCTCGGAGATAATGGAAAAATCTAAGAGTTCCGGCACTACCAGGTCACTTTTCATTGTACTTAGAAAAGAAATTATTCTAGGCTTTAGCAGATTAATAGTGTTCTTTAAACTCTTTTCCCGTACTGAGAACTTATGGTTCTGGTTATGTGGTAGAGCTTTACATGAAAATACTGTTTCCGAAATTCTAAGGCTAAGGCCAATTTATATTTTATCGACTACTATTGTTGTTGATCTGGAATGGCCACTATTATTCATGGCTAATAAATATAGAATCCCAGTGTACACGCATATCCTTTCATTCGATAACATAACAAGTCGAGGATACATACCTTTAGGGAAATGTAACAAATACTTTGTCTGGAATGATTTGATGGGAACAGAGTTGACTAAATACTATAACGTAAATCCCGAAAAAATTTCTATTACAGGGACACCACAGTTCGATTTTCACAAAAGCGATAAATTTAAACTCAAGCGGGAGAAGGCGCTCGCATTATTTGGATTAGAAAGTGAAGACCGTTATTTACTTTATTGTGCAAACCATGTTCATCTTACCCCTGAAGAGCCTGAACTTCTGGAAAATATAATCATTAAGCTACTAGGAGAACCGAGTCTATCAAACATAAAAGTCATTCTGCGGTTCCATCCTCTTGATATTTATGATCGATGGGGTGAATTAATAGAAAAATATAAAAATGTCTTGCGACTTTCCATTCCATGGAGCCATCCAATAATAAATAATCCTGCAATTGGAATTGTAACAGAAGAAGACATGTTAAGATTTGTAAATCTGCTTCGTTATGCGGATGTCGTTTTAAATGTTGCTTCAACAATTGCGATTGACGCTTCAATGACTAATACGCCTGTAGTTTGTGTGGGATATCATCCAGAAAACACAAATGAATCAGCCTCCTATTACGGATATCATTTTTCTGTGCATTATAAGGTAGTAATGGGTTTTGGAGCGACCCCTCTGGCGAGGAACGATGATGAATTAATGGTACTGATTAAGCAAGAAATAGCTGACCCTGGCAGATTGAGCCTAAATCGTAAAAGATTGGCGTCGTATTACGTTGATGATGACCAATCAAGCTCATCTGAAAAACTAATTCAGAAACTTTTGAATGATTGAATATAAGCCGATCACATTAGAAAATTTCAAAGACTTTTTACACTTGATTATTTATAAAAGGGGTGGAGCTGATGAGGCTTTTTACAAATGGAAGTACATCGACAATCCAGTACAGATTTTCCCGTGGGGTTTCATTGCATACAGTGACGAAATACCGTGCGGATGCATTGGCTGCTTGAGCAAAATATACATAGATGAATCCGGTAATCAGCACCCAGCTACATGGTTTGCCGATTGGTACGTCGATCCTCAATATAGGGGCAATAATATAGGTTTGAAGCTTATTGAGAGTGTTTTAAATTTGTCCACCTATGCTTTTGGAATCACAAATCCTTTGCTAGCTCAGATTATTGCAGGGAAAGCCGGTTACAATACTCTGCCGAATTGTCTCTTAACTAAAGGGGGCCTTAAAACTAAGGTTTCTAATCACCTAATTGCAAGGAACAGAATTAAGCAATACGTCAAAGATTTACTTATTATATTCCTGTGTAGACCATATAAAACCCATGACCTACATATTATCCAAACTCATTCTGGTAATGAGATAATTTCTTACTTTGAACAACCTCTTTTGGCAAGAACTTTTTTGAAAGATTCTCAATACTTTGATTGGTTATTAAATATGCCATTTAAGTATCCCAGAGAATGGCATTTGTGTTATATTTTGGATGAAAAGTTCCTTATATGTATTGAGGAAAATGCGGAATCAAAGAGATATCTGAGTGTCTACCAAACTTCTGCTGCCATCTATAATAATAGTCAATATTATAAATATCTGAGATTATTAGGCACTATTGCAAAAGCCTTACAGGCTATTAATTTCGAATCGCTTGATATCATTACTAGCCTAAGGCATGACATTTGGCTAAAATCGCTTACTTCTGTTCAGCCGTTGCAATGCAGCCTTAAACCTGAATCATCCATTGGTCTAAAATTGTCCATAGCCGACAAAGAAAGCTCCTGGCTGAAAATTAAAATGAAGCAATGAGAAGCACGACCACTATCTTAAAAAGGATTAGGAAATTTTTGGCAGTAAACTGGTGTAAGACAATATACGTAAACTTCAAACTGCTGCCGCTTTCAAAAGCCAAAAAACTACCAATTTATATAAGAAGAAATGTAAAACTTGTTGCCATGGAGGGGATTATTGATATAGTTTCCTCAGTAAGACCAGGCATGATAACTTTCGGAGGCGGACCTGTCATGATTTTTGACCAAAGAACGAACAGAACTCTAATTGAACTTCATGGTAAGTTAAAGTTTCTTGGCACCGCGCATTTTGGAAAAGGATCTGTTCTGAGTGTTGGCCCAAATGGATATTGCGAAATTGGAGATCAATTCTCAATTTCTGCCGCATCGAAAATTGTTTGTTTTAATAAGGTCATTCTTAAGGAGAAAGTACTTTTATCCTGGGATATTCTAATTTTAGACTCGGATTTTCATAGCACGATTAATACAAAGACAAATATAATAAACGACAACATCTCGAAGCCTATTATTATAGGGGATAATAGTTGGATAGGAAATAGTTCAATTATACTTAAAGGAACTATTATACCAAATAATACCGTGGTTGGTGCGATGTCATTATTGAATAAAGATTATTCGGAATTTCCTGAAAACTCTTTATTAGCTGGTAATCCCGCTACAATAAAAGCAGTCAATATCAGACTCTATCGAGATTAAAATTTATCAAAATGAAAGCTGTAATATTTGCAGGAGGGATGGGCACGCGCCTTAGTGAGGCCACGCACCTTATTCCAAAACCCATGGTAGAGATAGGCGGTAAACCTATATTGTGGCATATTATGAAGATATACTCTGCACACAATATTAATGAGTTTGTCATTTGTTGTGGCTATAAGGGTCACATAATCAAAGAGTATTTTACGAACTATTTCCTGTATAATTCCGACCTGACCGTCGATATGACTGACAATTCTTTCAAAGTACTCAGTAACGATGTTGAACCATGGAAAGTAACATTGCTAGATACTGGACTTAATACTATGACAGGTGGCAGGTTAAGCAGAGTACGAAAATACCTTGGTAATGACACATTCTTACTTACATATGGAGATGGCGTAGGCGACATTAATGTTTCAGAAACTATAAAGCAACATAAGGCCTCTGGCAAGGTACTATCTGTTACTGCTTACAAACCTAAAGGACACTTTGGAACAATCGAGATTGAAGATGGAGATCATGTGACTTCATTTCTTGAAAAACCTGTCGGTGAAGGAGCCTGGATCAGTGCAGGTTATTTTGTATGTGAACCGGAGATTTTTAAATTCCTTTCCGGCGAGGATTCTCAGGTTTTCGAGAGGGAACCGCTTGAAAAAATCGCTGATGGAGGAGCAATGAGAGCATATAAACATCGAGGCTTTTGGCAGCCTATGGATACATTACGTGATTGCAATGAGCTGAATGAAATGTGGAATAAAGGAACGGCCCCATGGAAAATATGGGTTTAAATTTCTTACAAAATGGCATTCAACAATACATATAAAGGCAAAAAGGTTTTAATAACTGGCAACACCGGCTTTAAAGGTTCGTGGCTTTCACTATGGCTGTACGAATTAGGGGCACTTGTCTATGGCTATTCCAAAGATATCCCCACAACACCATCGATGTTTGAGTCTTTGCGCCTTGAAAAGAAAATTAACCATACATACGGAGATGTCCGGGACAGGGCAAAATTTAAACATTGCGTTGACTCTATTCATCCTGACTTCATTTTCCATTTAGCTGCCCAGGCAATAGTCTCAAAATCATATTCGGATCCAATAGAAACTATTTCTACAAACGTTCTCGGAACTACATGTGTTCTGGATGTGATTAAAGAGATCAACCATCCGTGTGTTTGTGTGATAATTACTAGTGATAAAGCATATGATAACGTTGAATGGGTCTGGGGTTACCGTGAAAACGACAGGCTTGGCGGCAAAGATATTTATTCCGGATCCAAGGGTGCAGCAGAGCTCATTGTCAAGTCTTACCTGCACTCCTTTTTCAAAAATAATGAACATATAAAAGTTGCTGTAGTAAGAGCCGGGAATGTAATAGGTGGAGGAGACTGGTCTGATGATCGCATTGTAGTGGATTGCATAAAATCATTCGCTGGAAATAAGCCTGTTGAATTGCGTAATCCATCAGCTACTAGACCATGGCAGCATGTGCTTGAACCACTAAGCGGGTATCTTATCACTGGCCAGGCGCTGACTGAAGGTTTAATAGGCAGTGGGGAGGCCTTTAATTTTGGACCATCATCTGATCAGATCCGAACGGTACTCGAACTTACTTCGCAAATTGCATACCGCTGGTTTGGAACGGATCAGGGAATTATTAAAATAGCAAACAATACTCCTTTCGAAGAGGCTACTTTATTAAAGCTTAATTGTGATAAGGCAATGTTGAAATTAAAATGGGAAACAACACTGGATTTTAGAAGCATGCTTGATTATGTGGTTTCATGGTACAAGATGTACTTCGAAAATTCTGATGGTTTATTTGATTTCACAGTTTCACAGATCAAAGCATTTGAAGAGGAAGCTGCCTCTAAAAAAATTAGCTGGTCGCTGTTATGATAAATCGTATTGAAGGAGTAATTGTGACTCCGCTGAGACAGATTAAGGTTGCTCATGGAAATATATACCATGCGATTAAAGTTACCGATAGTACTTTTAAATCCTTTGGGGAGGCATACTTTTCCAACATCGAGCCAGGTGCAATTAAGGGCTGGAAACGGCATAATATTGCTACTTTGAATATAATTGTTCCTTCAGGTGCTGTTGAATTTGTGATTTTTGATGACAGAAAAGATAGCTTAACGAATGGATGTTTTCAATCATTAATTCTTTCTGAAGAGCCAGAAAAATATGTAAGACTAACAGTTCCACCGGGGGTTTGGATGGCCTTTCGTGGGGTTTCTTCTGATAATTCACTGCTATTGGATATTATGGATATTGCTCATGACGATGGGGAATGTGACCGTAAATCATTAGCTGATATACCATATATCTGGGAATAATGACAAGAATATTGGTAACAGGAGCTACCGGGGCTGTCGGAAAAAGCCTGATCCCTTATCTCTTGGAACATATCCCCTGTGAAATTTTAACGATTAACCGATCTATTGAAAAGGCGGCTTTTCTGTTTGGAGAAAGAAACGACCTTCGACACTCATCAATAGACGATGTTGATATTATAAAGTCCTTTGCCCCGGAGGTTGTAATTCATATGGCTTCTTATGTCTCTAGTTACTGCGATGTGAGTACAGGTTTGAAACTAATAGAATCAAATATTACATATGGCTTTAAACTTCTCGAAGCACTGAAGAATTGCTCTTCAGTCAGGTTGTTTATAAATTTCGGAACCTTTGCGGAGTTCAGGTCGGGCCACGACACTTCTGATAATGCGTATCTATACTCCGCTACAAAAACAGCATTTAGAGCATTTGCGGAGTTTTACTCTCGTTCCTTTGGATTTGATCTTGTGCATGCTGTGCCATACACTATCTATGGCACAAAAGATGAACGCAAGAAGATCCTGGATCTGATTTTTGACTCATTCAACAGTCAGGAACCTGTTAAAATGACATTAGGTAATCAGGTTCTTGACTTTATTCACGTTAGGGATGTTTGTCGAATTATTGAGCGCATCATTGTGTTTGATGAAATACACAAGTATCACTTCCAAAACTTACACATGGGTACGGGCCAAGGACACTCCATTCGAGAAGTAGCTTCAATTATGGAAGAGCTACTTAATAAAAAGGCTAACATTGAGTGGGGTGCTATTGCTTACAGGGAAAGAGACGTTATGTTCGCTGTTGCTGATACTTCAAGACTCATTGAACTTGGTTGTGAGCCGGCTATAAACCTTATGGAAGGACTTAAAAAATATTTGGAAGGAAAGTCATAAAGAGTGATGGACTATACTGAAGACCTTTTTGCAAATAAAAATTACTTTAAAGAATATGCCCATGTTAAATCTCACCTGATTTCAGGGAAAGAACCGGAAGGTCCAGTATTTGTTTCCATGATAATTCCAACCTACAAACGTGCGGTGCTTTTCAAGGATGCATTACTGAGCGCGATCAATCAAGAAGGTTTTATTGACTTTGAGATAATTATTGTAGATAACGACCCGGAGCGTTCATTTAAAACAGATACCCAACTACTTGTTGAAGCGGTCAATCACCCCCGAATCAGGTATTACAAGCATGACGAAAACATTGGTATGTTCCCTAATTTTAACAGAGGTATAGAACTGGCAAGCGGAACATGGATCACCTTCCTGCATGATGACGACGCATATTTTTCATATTACCTTAAACGGATGACGGATATTTTAAAACAAAACCCCGAAGTAGAAGGCTTGAAAGGAAGACAATATTCGTGGATTGATACCGGTAAGCAAAGTATTCATGAATTAGAAAAAAATATCGGATTCAATTCTGGAAAATCAAGAATAAGAAAGATCAGAAAATATGAACATTTTTTTGAAAACGCCATAGGACCTACTGGTATGTTCTATAAAAAGAGTAACCTGCTGCAAATTGGCGGTTTCCCAACCGATTATTATCCTTCAGCTGATTATTTATTGGGGTCTAAATATTTATTTAACTTCAACATATACATAACATTTGAGATTTTGGGAGTATATCGCTGGTCTGAAAATGAGTCATTAAAGTTTGGTACACAAGTTTTAATGATAGAGCAGGATTACTTCCATAGAAAACAATACGGTAGGTTGATAGGACTCAAATCATCCACATGGGATTCTGTAAACACATGGCTTATAAAGAAGCGTATAGATCAATTCCTGCTGCCAAAAGATAAAAATATTGGTGAAAATCTGAGCAACATCTACAAGCAGAAAGTGAAATCTCTCACTTTAATAAAGGTCATTTGTCGAATGTACAGGATTGATGTGACTATGAGAGACAGATCCTTTTTGAAAAGATTAAGAAACCAATTCAAAGTTCAAACAGGGAATTAATGCATGTTGGTTTTTTGACATCTGAATATCCACATGTAAAGACAGGTTCTGCTGGAGGTATTGGTTCAAGCATTTACAATCTGGGAAATGCCTTGGTAAGGCAACAACAGAAGGTTACTGTCTTTGTTTATGGCCAGAAGTCGGATGAGGAGTTCACGGATCAAGGAATAACGATAGTCAGGATCAAGAATGTTAGAATAAAGGGGCTTTCATGGTACTTTACCAGAAAAAAAATTCAGAAAATTATTAACCTTCATATTAGAGCCAGACAATTACAACTAATTGAAGCCCCAGATTGGACTGGAATTACTGCTTTTATGAATCTAAGGTGCCCAGTGGTAATTAAATTGCATGGCTCAGACACTTACTTCTGTCACCTGGAAAACCGACCCGTAAAGAGATGGAATTATTTGTTAGAAAGAAAAGCTTTAAAAACAGCCATAGCCCATATTTCTGTGAGTTCCTTCACTGCACGTTTAACTAATGAAGTTTTTGGTTTGGATTTAAATTACGAAGTTATTCATAATGGGATTGACCTGAGAAACAAATTTACTAGACATGAAGAGGCCCCTGACTCGAATAGAATTCTTTATGTAGGTACATTGATAAGGAAAAAAGGATTATTGGAATTACCATTCATTTTTAATGAGGTACATAAACACTATCAGGAAACAGAATTAATCCTTGTGGGTGGAGATAGTGGTGATATTAAGACAGGACGTCCATCAACGTGGGAAATGATGAAATCACTCTTCGCCCCTGATGCATTGAGCAAAGTCAAATATGAGGGAAAAAAACCTCATGATCAAATTCATGATTATTACCTTAACTCAACGGTTTGTGTTTTCCCATCATTCGCAGAGGCATTTCCAGTCTCCTGGCTTGAGGCAATGGCAATGGAGAAGCCGATTGTAGCATCTGAAATTGGATGGGCTGGGGAAATAATTGAAGATGGTGTTTCGGGGAAATTGTGTAATCCTAGAGATCACCGAGCTTTTGCCAATCACATAATGGATATTCTGTTAGACAAGGAATTACGTTTAAAGCTTGGGATAAATGCAAGAGAACGCCTGCGGCAACACTTCACATCTGAAATCATAGCATCAAAAACCGTTACCTTTTATAAGAGCTTGATTAATGAATAAAATGTACTTAACTCTTATCATTTGCACATATAAAAGGCCTATCTCTCTTAAGGATTTACTTGAATCAGTGGGTAATTGTGATTTAAAGCCTAATACTATACTAATAATTGACGGTTCTCCGGATGATAACACAAAGGATAGTATTTCAAACACTAACTTCGATGACCTTCAAATAGAATATTATAAAGTACCTCCAGAGCACAGAGGACTGACACGTCAGAGAAATTTTGGTGTTGCACAACTACCGAGTGAAACTGAGATAGTTGCATTTCTTGATGATGATATTAAGGTTGAATGTGATTTTTTTGAGAAGCTTATCGAAACTTATCAGATTTATCCTGATGCAATTGGCGTTGGAGGACTGGATCTAAAGGATAATGGTTACTTTACTAAGAGAGGACACCACAATTATAGTAGATTTAATTACTATGAAATAGATGGTTGGGTAATACGGGAGTCGCTTAGGAGTAAAGCCCGTAAGGTTTTTGGCTTGATGACTAATCTTCAACCCGGATTGATTCCAGAGTATTCTCATGGAAGGTCACAGTTACCACCTAATGGCAAAATTTACGAGGTTGAACATCTTATGGGGGGCATTGCATCTTACAAACGAGAGTTGTTTGAGAAAATACAATTCTCTAACTACTTTTCTGGGTATAGTCTCTACGAAGATTTTGATTTCTCTGTACGTGCACTTAAACATGGTAAATTATTTGTAAATACAAATGCTAAAGTATGGCATTATCATGCTCAATCAGGCCGACCTGATTATTACAAATATGGGGGAATGGTCATTAGAAACGGTTGGTACGTATGGAGAGTGAGGTTTCCCTCCCCACACTTTAAGGCGAAACTAAAATGGCACGCTATTACATTGTTGCTAGCACAGATTAGACTCGCCAATACAATTATCGGACCGGACCGGAAAAATGCCTTTCTGGATTATCTGGGAAGAATGACCGCTTGGGCAGGTGTATGCGTCAAACCCCCTGTAATTCAAAATTATCAGTAAGGCGATGAGGTTTGTTGTCGTTACTCATGTAGTTCATAAAACAACGGGTTCAAGTCATTACGCATATGGTCCATTTGTCAGGGAGATGAATATATGGCTGAATTACGCCGATAAGACCATCATCGTTGCACCTGCTGATCTTTCTGCAACAGCTGATGCCAATGAATTACCATATGAGAAGCAAAACATTAATTTTATCAGAATCCCGCAGTTTGATATTACGGGATTAAAGCAAATATTAAGAACCTTGCTTTATCTGCCCATGATTGTTGTGCGCATTAATAGGGGAATAAAAGCTGCAGATCATATTCATTTACGTTGCCCCGGGAATGCGGGTTTGATAGGCTGCCTAATGCAAATATTTTATCCCCGGAAGAAGAAAACTGCCAAGTATGCAGGTAACTGGGACTGGAACAGCAAACAACCCTGGAGCTACAGGCTGCAGCAACTCATCCTGAGAAATAGACTTCTGACGCGAAACATGACAACCTTAGTTTATGGTGACTGGCCGGATAAGACCCTAAATATCAAACCCTTTTTTACAGCCTCATATTCTGAAATTGAGCGTATTCCCGTATCAAAAAGACCTCTTCCAGAATGCATTAGTCTTGCATTTGTTGGGACACTTACTGAAAACAAATCTCCTCTCACAAGTCTGGAGGTTTTGCGAGAGTTAATTGGGAAAGGCATCAAAGCCACGCTCACTTTATGTGGTGAAGGATCTCAGAGAATACTCCTAGAGCAGAAAATTTCAGAATACTCCCTGCATGACGCTGTTTCGTTGCTCGGTAATGTTAATGCTGAGAAAGTGAAGGAAGTTCTCATTGAATCACATTTCATGATTTTTATATCCCGGTCTGAGGGCTGGCCCAAGGCTGTCAGCGAGGCAATGTGGTGGGGATGCCTACCAATAACTACACCAGTCAGTTGCGTTCCCTGGATGCTTGATAACGGCTCCAGAGGGGAACTTGTAAACGGCGAGGTCTCCGGGATTACATCACTTATTGAAGGGTATTTCTTTGACCAGGACCGGTTTAACACCAAGTCGGATAATGCTATGGCTTGGAGTCGGGAATACACCCTTGAAAGATTCGAAAAGGAAATTCAGAACCTCATATATTAGAAAACGCTGTGGATTTTCTTGTTTATCAAAACTTCGGATCAGGGAAGGAAGATTATTTAAAGCTTAAAATTGACTTGTGTGAAGATCAACAGGTATACTGTGGATTGAATTATGTTGCGGCCTGGAGACCTTCTACAACCCGAATACTCAAAGACACTTCAGCTATGCTTTTTTCAGGTCATGTCCAATATAAAACGTATGACCGTGCCCACTCAGCGGAAATCCTTATGGAAAACTTAATGAATGGAAAATGGCCGTTAAGTGAAGAGTTTACAGGATTTTTCTCGGGGGTTTTCTTTTCGGATGATACTTTTAGAATATTTAATGATCCGATAGGTCTTTTTCATTTGTATTACAGCATTACTGCCCAATATGTAATTGTTGCTACGAATCTTAATGCAATTTTCTCCATAACCGGCTCTACCATAAAAAGAAGCGCCCTTCTAATGGAGATGACAAAGCCAGAATTTATTCAGTATGGACGTTCGACAGTGCTTGAAAATGTCTATACTCTCATGCCGGGCGAGATGCTTGTTTACAAAGGCGGTGAGACTACAAGATATTTTGATACAACCATTAAAACTGAGGATAAGCCCGGATACAATGACATTGCCAATGATTTAGTGGATCTTATAAATTCAGAATTTAAATACTTTTATGCTTCGCAAAATCCGTTAATGTTAAGTATATCCGGAGGAATTGATAGCAGGGTAAATCTGGCTGGTTTGCTTGCAAATGGCACAAAGCCTCTTTTGTCAAATTTTGGGAGACAAGAATATATTGACACTAAAATTCCACAAAGGATTGCTAAGGAAATTGGGCTGAAATTAGATATCATTGATCCGGTCAGTTTTCAATTTCCACCAAAGTCTATACTTGACAGAATTGTAAAAGAAACTGATGCACTTTATGTAAATCAATGGTTAGCAATATTTGACCACTATAAAGCCAAACAATCAACCTATCCTTTATTTCTTCTTGGCGATATGTGCGACATTTTTAGGGCAAAAGGCATTAGCTCACTGAAAACGCGCACTTTTAGACGTAAGCATTACTTTAGAAAATTTATAACTGGGAAACAATTATCGTTGGTACCCATAAGTGAAAAGGATAAAAGGCAATTTATCCTCCGTGCCAGAAATCTAGTTTTATCAGAAATAAGTGACTCTGCTAATCTCTATCCGGGAGCAAATCAGGTTGATTTGAAAGGTGAGGTTGAGGCTGATATGTTTGAACTTTTTGAGCATCTTGATCGATACAATCCCTTCTATCTTGAAAGTTATGAGGAGCTTTTCGGGATCTTTACTCATGGCAGAAGATCGATGGGAAAACAACTTAACTGCCTGAAGGCAAGTTTTACACCTGAGATTCCTATTTTAAATCTTAGAATAATTCGCGAGGTTCTTAACTATTCACCAATGGCTCGCTACGGTGACGAGTTAACAAACATAATGTTCAGACATAAAACTTGGCAATGTCTGGGTAAATACCCAACAGCACAGAATCCCTTTATACCTTACAATAGCAACTTATGGCTTATGTTGCTTGGTTGGTTTTTACGAAGTAGTACCGACCAGGCCTTCTTAAGATTGTATGTTCTTACAAAAGGGCATTTCAATAGGCAGCGGCTTGTGAAATCAAGAGATGTTCTTTCCGACTATCTTTACCCGGGAGCAAAGGATAATTTTTCTGAATATTTTTCGGGTAGTGGGGTCAACGCCAGCAGCCTGATCCAACTATTTGATGGTAGGGCCGGCAAGCGCTCATGGCCCTTATCTGGCCAGGATCTAATACCTTTTGTTCAGGCAGAATGGTATTTAAAACATTTCCGTAGTTGAGAATCCTTCAGTTAATTGATAGTTTACACTCCGGGGGTGCGGAAAGGATGTGTGTCAATATCACAGATGTACTCCAGGATAATGGGCACTTTGTTACGCTTTGTGTTTCGAGGGCAGGGGGAGCTTTAGAAAAACTTGTCAATCCGGATGCAAATTATTATGTGCTTTATAAGAGGAACGCACTGGATATTTTCGCTTTCAGTAGATTCATAAGTATTATAAGGAATAGAGGTATTGAGCTTATACACGCTCATTCAAGTTCACTTTTTTGGGCAATTGCTGCAAAACTCATTACAAAACATATTAAAGTTATATGGCATGATCATCTTGGGTTAAAGGTCACAGACCGAAGAGCCAAATTCATGTATGCGACCGTTTCACCCGTGATTGATGCCATTATTACAGTAAACCATGAACTTGCAGCTTGGTCTCGTCTTCATATGAAGGTCCAACCAGAAAGAATCATAATGATTAATAACTTTCCGCTTCTTAAGATATCCAAACGGCAACCGAATCATGAATTATTTATTGTTGTTTGCCTTGCAAATCTGCGTCCACAGAAGGATCACGAAACCCTGGTGCGAGCTGTAGCGTTGTTAAAAGAAAAGGAGCTACCAAAGAAGCTGAAGGTCATCTTAGCGGGTTCTGAAGATGACTTAATTTATAGCAGTATATTAAGGAATTTAATCAAAGATTTGAGTCTGGAACATATTATTGATATGTGGGGATCTGTTGAAGATACATCTTCTTTACTATCTATGGCTGATTGCGGTGTGCTTAGCTCATTATCTGAAGGATTACCGGTGGCGTTGCTCGAGTACGGTTTAGCATCGCTACCTGTTGTAGTGACCGATGTAGGTGAATGTGCCGAAGTTGTTGGCTATGGCAAATATGCACGATTGACTTCTGCGGGGGACGCAGATGGTTTGGCAAACCAGTTATTATGGGTCATCAATAATTGTGAAGAGGCCAGAATCATGGGAGAGAAATTTAAGGATCATGTAGTTAAAGAATATGGTCCCGAAAAGTTTATGAGTAAATATGAGGTTATTCTCAATGTGATAACCGCAAGATGATAAATTATATTCTTAAAACCAGAACTCCTCTTTTCTGGTTATTTTTTCATTTAGCTATAGGGATAATTAGCACCCATACCCCATGGGTGCTATTATTCTGGTTTTATTTGGTGCTCGCAACTTCTGTTTCAAACCTTATCAGGAAAATTGAAGGGACCTTTGTGCCTTTGGTCCTGCTTATTACCTATAGTACTTCATTTGAACTACTTGCAAGGATGTCGCATACATCTCCGTATATTCCTTATGAGTTGGGTAAATACTTGCTTTTTGTTTTATTGATTTTTGGCATACTTAAGGGGTACAGGAAGGGCTACATTGGATGGCTGATGCTTTTCGCACTTCTTCCAGCAACTTTATTTGGTTCAAGCGGAGAATCACTGTTCAAGAACATAGTTTTTAACCTCATTGGCCCGATCAATGTTGCCCTTGCGGTGATCTTTTTTAGAAAACAGAGTATGCAGCTAGGGCCCTTTATTGAAGTCATGAGGTTGATGGTTTATCCCTTGGTATCAGTTCTTGCATATACTATATTGCAAACACCTAACCTTGATACAATTGAGTTTAAGTTAGGAGCGAACTTTGAAACAGCTGGAGGATTCGGTACTAATCAGGTATCTACTGCACTTGGCCTTGGAGCATTTGCAATTTTCATTTTTTTATGGTTCAGATGGGAGCTAACTGGTTACCGCTGGCTTGACATTATATTATTTGTTGTTTTTATTTTCAGGGGTTTACTTACATTCTCCCGGGGAGGAATGCTTGGAGTTGCTCTTGGAATAGTTACTGTGTTGCTGTTCGGTCACGGTTATAATTTAGCCAAAACTGGGTCTAACCCTATTAAAAGCATTGTGATGATCATGGTCCTGATGCTTGCCCTAATTCTAACTTTTAACTATGCGGACAGAATAACTAAAGGTCAGCTCTCATTGCGGTATAAGGGTGAAACAGCTGCTACAATAAGAGGCACAAAACAAAAAGATTTAAACACTTTCACCTCAAATAGGCTGGAAATTTTAAAAGATGACTTAAAGTTATGGAAGAATAATCCAGTACTTGGTGTTGGAGTTGGGGCTTCAAAGCGCCTGCGTAATTCGTCTAAAGAGTATCTTTCACACATAGAAATAAGCCGCTTGCTGGCCGAACATGGAATTCTTGGCCTGATTTACACAATCATATTATTGAGCTTAGGATTTAACTTGTACCGAAATAGAAAATACGAAACATTTAGTGTGGTCTTGTTTGCATTATTTATAGTTGCCATGTTTACAACATTTCATGCAGCAATGCGAACCTATATAAGCCCATTGTTAATTGGATTGTCCATGCTAACAGTATTTGATGTTGACACCGAGGAAATAACTCAATGAAAACAATATTATATGTAGGCAATAAACTCAGTCAGCACGGTTTTACTCCCGGGGTGATTGAAACTCTTGGATTGCAGCTTGAGCAAAGTGGCTATAAGGTCTTTTATGCTGGTACAAAACTTAATCCGGCAATAAGGCTAACCGAAATGATTTTTAAGACTGTCAGATTAAGGAGAAAAACAGACTTTGTCCTAATCGACACCTATTCTACTTTTGCCTTCTGGTACGCGTTTATTATTTCACTTGTTTGCCGTGTCTTTCATCTTAAGTACTTACCTATCCTTCATGGAGGTAATCTGCCTGGAAGACTTAAAAAATCACCTCGCGCATCAAATATCCTATTCGTAAATTCTCATACAAACATTGCAGTATCGGGCTATTTGAGTCATGAATTTAAGAAAGCTGGCTATAAGGCAATTACAATTCCAAATAATATTGAAATTTCAAAATACCCTTATAAACAAAGGGAAGAACCAAAACCGAAATTGCTATGGGTACGGTCATTTCAAAGTCATTATAATCCAAAAATGGCAGCAGATGTGTTAGATAAACTTTCTAAACGCTTTGAGGATGCTGAGCTGTGCATGGTAGGTCCAGATAAGGATGGCAGCTTAAAAGAATTTCTTGAATATATAGATCGAAAAAAGTTAAATGATCATGTTACCGTTACCGGGAGACTA
The DNA here is from genome assembly GCA_964621005.1 of uncultured Rikenella sp. Lineage (GTDB taxonomy): Bacteria > Bacteroidota > Bacteroidia > Bacteroidales > VadinHA17 > SR-FBR-E99. The sequence goes on along the minus strand of CAZUIF010000008.1, from coordinate 84,418 downwards.
TCAAAGGAAGAATGGATTAAGCTTTCAGAGAACTTCGATTTCTTTCTAAACACTACAAATTATGATAATACTCCTGTCAGTGTCATTGAGGCAATGGCCTTAGGCTTATGTGTAATTTCTACAAATCCAGGAGGCATACCGTTTCTCTTACATGATAGGATTGACGCATGCCTGGTTCAACCTGGCGATGCGGATGAGATGTTTAATCAAATATCTTCACTCATTGAAAATAAAATAGCATTTAACAAGATGTCCTCATCAGCCAGAGCCTCTGCAGAGAAATTTAATTGGGAACAAATCAAGACTTTATGGCTTAATCTTTTGAAATAGATGATTTCAAAAGTTCAATTGAATCTGTCATAATGATTTACAATAATTTTCTTGAAAGATATATTTTACCTTTTGGAGACTCATTAGTTGGTTCCTCCTTTATGAGTGAGTTGACAAAGTGGAGAAAGACTGCCGGTCTGAGTTCTGATGAAATTGACAGCCTGTCACTACAAAAACTTGAAGAGGTTCTTACCTTCGCCACAACCAGAAGCCCTTTTTATAAAAAGTATGCATCCTTAAGGCATAAGGATCCAGTTCAATGGCTTAAGTCTTTTCCGGTTATTGATAAGAACACGGTTAACGATGACCTTGCTGATATTCTAACTTGCCCCAAGGAAAAATTGATTGCCAGTTATAGCAGCGGCTCTTCTGGAACTCAAGGTGTTGTTTACATGGACAAACATGAACAATCTACGACAAGAGCAATTCAAACATTATGCTGGGAGTGGGGTGGCTATTATCTGGGTAAACCACTGGTTCAGACTGGTATGACTCTGGACAGAGGTCCAATAAAAAAAATAAAGGATCTTTTTCTAAAGACACGATATTGCAGCGCTTTCGGCTTAGCAGAGGGACAAGTAAGAAAAATATTGGATCGACAAAGAAAACAATCAAATTACCATCTTGGAGGTTATGCATCTTCCTTATATATTCTGGCGTCTACTGCCATTGAAATTGGGATAAAGGATGTTAGCTTTGATGCTGCCTTAAGCTGGGGCGATAAATTGTTTTCTCACTACCGACAAAAGATTAAGGATGCTTTTGGATGCCGGGTTTTTGACATTTATGGGATTTCTGAAGGTATGGTTATTGCTGCACAGAAGGATCTTGAATATTATTATATTTTCTCACCACACGTTTACCTTGAAATACTAGATAATAATGATAATGAGGTCCCTGCCGGAACTTTAGGTAGAGTAGTTGTTACCAGACTTGACGGTTATTCAATGCCTCTAATAAGGTATTCTACTGGAGATCTGGCTATTAAACTGCCATTGGATAAATATCCGACAAAAAAAGAATTTGGATTTCCGCTGTTAGAAAGAATAATAGGGCGGGATACAGATATTGTCCGCACAGCATCTGGCAAATATATGATCGTACATTTCTTTACAGCAATTTTTGAACATTATCCACAGATAAAGCAATTCAAGGTAATTCAGCGTGATCTGGGAAGCATTGAAATAGAATATATTCGGGGGCGGGAGTTCAATACAGCTGCTTTAAAGAGTATTGAGAATCAGGTTAATAATTATCTGAATGAAGAATATCCAATTTGTTGGAAAGAGGTTTCGACAATCTATCCCACCAAGTCGGGCAAACCCCAGATAATACAGTCCTTGCTCAAAGACTGTTAGTAATAAGCAACAATTATACTACCTTTTTACAATCATAGATTTTGAAAATACTGATCATTAATCAGTTCGCCAGTACCCCCGCTTATAACACCGGCGCCGGTGAAAGGCACTATTTTATCGCCAATAAGCTTGCTCTAAAGGATTTTGAGTTTTGCATAGTATCAGGTGGCACCAACCATTTATTTGAAAACAAACCTGTAACAAACAAGATCTTTAATGAGGAAGCAATTACAGGTGGGAGGATGATTTGGATTAGACTTAAGAATTATAAACCCAATAGTTTTCTTGGCCGTTCATTTTCATGGTTCGAGTTCTTATTTAAACTCTTTTTAATTCCTGTTAAAAAGAGGCTTAAGCCCGAACTTGTTGTTGTCTCCTCTATGTCTCTGTGGTCAGCAATCTACGGCATATACCTTAAAAGAAGATTTAAGATTCCATTTATTCTTGAAATACGTGATATTTGGCCGTTAACACCAGTGGAAGTAGGAGGAATTTCAAAATTCCATCCGTTTATTGTTCTATTCAAGATACTGGAAAAGTATGTCTATCGAAAGGCCGATCATATTATTTCACTTATGCCTAGATTTGATATTCATCTTTATAATACTATTGGAATCAGAAAGCCTGTGAGTTGGATCCCGAACGCCATAGAAGCAGACCTACTTGATGAAGACGCTTATGATTTGAAATTTTTAAATAATGAAAGATTTTCGATAATATATGCCGGAGCATTAGGATATGCCAACGCAATGGATTGTTTCATAGAGGCAGCAAATCTTCTTGAAGGAACTGAAATAGACTTTTATTTAATAGGCAACGGCCCGGAGAAACACAAACTACAGTCATTAGCTGCCAACAATAAAAACATTCGGTTTCAAGACAAGATATCAAAACAATCTGTTCTGAGACTTCTCAGAAAGGCAGATGCGGGTTTTATAAGTTGGAGGGACTTGCATCTGTATCAGTTCGGTGTATCAGCCAATAAGTATAATGATTACATGCTTGCGGGTCTGCCCATTATTTCTGCAAGTAATATCCCTGACGACCCGGCAATCATTGCTGGTTGTGGATTTCAAGTACCTGCGGGTGATGCAAATAAAATAGCCAATGCAATCATGAGATTATACAATATGCCAAAAGCTGAGAGACAACTTCTGGGGTCAAAGGGACGTGAGTATGTTTTAGAAAATAATACTTATGATAGAATTGCATTGCTTTATGAAGACTGCTTAAAAATAGTTCTCTCAATGAAGAATAATCGACAGTCATTGGCGAAATGATCCAAAATACCGACGTTGCCAATTAATAATATGCAGATTATTAAGCCTGGTCCAGGGCCCAAATGGGCTTTGGCACCTTACTTGGTTATATTAATTTTATTAGCAACAAGTATCACGGGTTTTTGCAGAGCCGGTCGATGGCTGATGGAAAAAGATATTCCGGTTAAGTCAGATGCCATCGTTCTACTTATGGGAAATTTCCCGGAAAGGGTACTTGAAGCTGCAGATGTTTATAGCAATGGTCTGGCAGACAGGCTAATCATCGTCTATGAGAGTATGGGTCCCTACAGGGAGCTTGAATCAAGAGGCGCCTCAATTGTGAGAACCACAGACCAGGCCCGTGATGCAGCTGTTGCCCTCGGGGTTCCTGCTGACAGCATCATCATGCTGCCCGGCGATGCAAGAAGCACACTTGATGAAGCCATTTCGGTCAGGGATTACCTGAAACTGAATCCCTCTGTCGACACACTTATCCTGGTCTCTTCTCCCGCTCACATGCGTCGGGCATACATGATTTTCAGGGCTGCGCTTCGTAACTCCCCGCAGAAGATATTTGTCGGCTGCAGTCCGAGCAGTTACTCTGACTTTAATCCCGGAAAATGGTGGAGACGGAAGGAGGATGTCCAGTCAGTCCTGTCGGAATATGTCAAAATAATCAGCTTCGTGCTCTTTGAGCACAGACAACTGAAATAGAAAACCGGAAATCATTTCTTGCACTCACACCTGTAAAGGAAAATGAAAAGTGCGATGGTGATGAGGAAGAAGCTGTCGGCCACAAGGAAATAATTGACTATCTGCCGGCCCCAGGGCCATTGTCCGAAGAAAATCTGAATTAAACCAGACACGACAAATAATATTCCGACACCACCGGAAATCCATGCGATCCACTTTAACGGCTTCATAACAGTAAGTTTAAGTTTACAAACTGAATAACACTTATACCAAAGGTAGGTAAAACCTGCACTATATTATTAACCTGATATGCAAACAATTATTGATATTAACCATTTCATCAGAAGTTACGTTACAAAACGTGAGGTGAGCCTGCTCAAGACTGACCTTGAGAGAGAACATGACGCCCTGAGGGAAAAACTCACCGGAAAGAAAGTTCTGGTGATAGGCGGAGCCGGGACGATAGGTTCATACTATATCAAGGCTTTGCTGAAGTACAGGATAAAAAGCCTTATTGTGGTTGACATAAACGAAAACGGGTTGACCGAGCTGGTCAGGGACCTGCGCAGCTCATCAGTCTATAAGCTTCCGGATGAATTCCTGACTTACCCCATGAACTTTGGCGACAGGGTTTTTGAAAAAATGTTCCGGTCGCTGGCCCCTTTTGATATAGTGGCAAACTTTGCCGCACACAAGCATGTCCGCAGCGAGAAGGATATATTCTCGGTTGAGGCGATGATTGGGAACAATGTTTTAAGGGCACAGCAGCTCTTAGAGTTGCTGCTACAGTACCCTCCAGAACATTTTTTCTGCGTTTCAACAGATAAGGCTGCCAACCCGGTGAACATCATGGGCGCCAGCAAGAAGCTGATGGAGGAGCTGATAATGGCATATTCTGGAAAACTGAAGATAACCACCGCCCGTTTTGCCAATGTGGCATTCTCCAACGGCAGCCTGCCGCTGGGGTTCATTGAACGCCTTAATAAAAGACAGCCATGGTCCTGTCCGCGCGACATTCGCCGCTTTTTTGTCTCCCCGGAAGAATCCGGCGAACTCTGTTTGCTGGCATCGGTGCTCGGGGAGTCAGGCGACATCATTTATCCTAAACTGGATGAGCAGCGAGACATGATTAGCTTCGAGACCATAGCACGAGACCTGCTCTCTTACCTGGGGCTCAAGGCTGATGAATGCGGCAGTGAGGAGGAGGCCAGACAGAAAGCGATGCTGCTGAATGACGGTTCAACCTCATGGCCGGTCTACTTCTTTAACTCTGACACCTCCGGTGAGAAACCATACGAAGAGTTTTTCACTGAGGACGAGATTATTGATGTATCAAGATTCTCAAACCTGGGTGTAATTAAAAATTCAAAGAAGAGGGAGTTACAGGAAATAGGGGAGATCATTGAACGTCTGAGGACGCTGTTTGATTCCGGATCAGTGACAAAGGAGACAGTTGTGGAGATACTTAGGGAGTGGCAGCCGGGGTTTGAGCATATGGAGAAGGGTAAAGGGCTGGACCAGAAAATGTAAAGTCTGAGAGTCTGAAAGTCTGATCCGCCAGTGGGCGGACAAGGGTCTGAAGGTCATAAATTATGTACAGGAAGTTTATTAAACGGTTACTTGATATAGTATTGTCTGTGATTGCAATAATTGTGCTGTCACCTTTTCTGTTGCTGGTCGGCCTGACACTTCTTATCACAGGGGAGCATGAGGTGCTGTACTTCCAGGAGAGGATAGGATTGCATAACAGGCCTTTCATGACATGGAAGTTTGTGACAATGAGGAAGAACAGCGAGAAGATGGCAGGCGGGATGCATACAACACGCCGGGACCCGAGGGTATTACCCGTAGGAAGTATCCTGAGGAAAACCAAACTGAACGAGCTCCCCCAGATTGTCAATATCCTGAAGGGCGACATGAGCATCGTCGGCCCCAGACCACTGGTAAAATCAACTTTTGATCCTTATCCAGACCACGTCAGACATAATATCTACAATATCCGGCCGGGACTAACCGGGATCGGATCAATAATCTTCAGAGACGAGGAACGGTTGCTGTCAGAAACTAAAATGGCACCTGCAGACTTCTATGCGCAGCACATCTCACCCTATAAAGGGGCACTGGAATTGTGGTACCAGGAGAACCTGTCTTTCCGGACTGATATGATGCTCGTGTTCCTGACCGCCTGGGTGGTGGTTTTCCCGGGATCGGACCTTGTTCATAAAATTTTCAGGGACCTTCCTGAAAGACCTGAATTTTTAGTTTAATTTTGATCCGGATCTGATGATCAGACGCGGAAGGGGAAGACTGCCGGCATTAACTGAACAAAGGTTGTACTAAAAAAACTGACTCTCCGCCACATGCCAACTCTCGAGATAAGAGGAATACCCGCGATACTGCTTGCTTTTACAGTAGCACTTGTAATTACCTGGTATTATATCCCGAAGGTAATCAGGGTTGTGAGACAACGCCACCTTGAGGACAAGCCGGGGAAGCACAAGATACACAGGAACGACATACCAACACTTGGCGGAATAGGCATCTTTGCAGGGTTCCTGATTGGCTTTTTCATCGGGATAGACGGCTACATGCCTGACCTGTCTTATTTCGCGGCAGCAGCCCTTTTCCTCTTCTTCGTCGGGATCAAGGATGACCTGGTTTACCTTCATCCGCTTAAGAAGCTGGCCGGCCAGGTGGGCTCGGCGCTGCTTATCTTCTTTTTTACCTCGGTTAGGTTCAGCCACCTGCACGGATTCCTCGGGGCAACAGATATCTCCTTAACGACTTCCTTTTTTGTAACTATACCTGTAATACTGATAATAATCAATGCCTTCAACCTTATTGACGGCATTGACGGGCTTGCCTCAAGTGTGGGCATAGTTGCCACGGTGACCTTTGGGCTGTTCTTCTATTTCTCCGGCGATTTTGCCTACACGGTTATGGCTGCCGCACTGCTGGGTGCCCTTATTGCGTTCCTCCGGTTCAACATGTCAGAGGGGCCGAACAAGATATTCATGGGTGACACCGGGTCGCTGGTGATCGGTTTTGTCATGGCTGTTTTTGCCATCAGGTTCAACGAGCTGGATGCAAACGGGATGTCATTCATAAACCTGAAATCGACCCCCTCGGTATCAATTGCCATATTGATTATCCCGCTTTATGACACCCTGCGGGTCATTATACTCCGTCTCTGGTACCGCCAGAACCTCTTCACGGCGGATAACAGGCACCTGCACCATCTTATGCTGCGTGCCGGGTTTAACCACCGGTGGGCAACAACAATCATCTCGTTTTTCAACATATTTCTCATTGCGGTGGGGTATTCACTTGACAGCATAGGCATCTTCCCCCTCGGGGTGGTGCTGCTGACTCTCTGCATGGTTGCCACCTTCGTGCTGAACAGGGCGGTAAAAAGAAAAGAGGCCCTGGCTATTCCCCTGACCGCCTGATTCCTTATAATTCGCGTGTCATTTTCCCCCGAATTCAGTTTACTGCTTGCCGCATGCCGTTACGGTTTGGGTTTCCCGGTAACGGAGGAAGCGGAGAAGCTTGTCGTCCGGGGCGGGGCAATTGACTGGAGCCGGCTTTACACGAGGGCTGACATGCACTCCGTAAGACCGCAGCTGGCGCAGCTCACTGCCCGCTTAACCACGGGGCTTATACCTGATGATTTCATTGCCCGGATTCAGAAGGTTTACCAGGATAATCTCGTGAACCAGATAAGCTATGTGGCCGAGTTCATGAAGATTAAAGGGATGCTGGAGCAGGAGGGTATAGTGATTGTGCCGTTCAAGGGATTCAGGCTGGCCCATGACTATTACGGTGACATTGGCGGGCGCGAGGGAGGCGACATAGACGTCTTCACGGAGTTCAGGCACCTCGGCAGGATAAGGGAGCTGATGCTGGCATCAGGGTATGTGATCGAGAAGGCGATGGCTTCCTACAGCATGGAAGATCTCTCCCTTCGGGCAGGGGAGTATAATTTCGGGAAATGGGAAGGAGAAAGGTGTTTATATCACTTTGAGTTTCACTGGAGGATGACCTCGCCGGTATACGGGATGGGAATAAGCTTTGGAGATCTTTCTTCACAGATTGTGCCGGGGCTGATCCAGGGCCAGAACCTGATGAGGTTTACCCCATCGGCTGACCTGTTGCTGACAGTGATGCATCACGGGGGCAAGGATCCTTTCAATGAGCTTAAATATGTACATGATGTTGCAGCCATCATGCGCAGGCAGGAGGAGATTGACTGGGAGTGGCTTTTGTTGCAGGCCCGGAGGTTCAGGATGGAAAGGCTGATTTATGTTGCATTGAGGATGGCACAGGAGGTGTTTGATGCCACCGTGCCCGGGGCATTGTCTGCTGAGGTTCATTCAGGCGTTGCCGGCAGGCTTGCAGGGAACAGGATCAGGTTCATGTCGAAATCCCTTGAGTACTGGCACCCGTGGGTTACTGTCAACGACTGGCTTTTCAGGATCAGGACGAGACGAGGGCTTCATTTGAAGATACAGCTTGCCCTATATATTGCAGGTGTGGCCGTCAGGAGATTCCTGCTGCCGGCGCGGTGGAGGAGAAAGGAGGTGGCATGAAATATGTTTCACCACTGGAAGCAGAAGTATGTCTGTAGTATTGAATAATATATGGCTCTTCAGAATTATCCCTCGTCAGAATCTGAGATCAGTTCTTGAAGGAGGTTTATACTGCAAAAATGCAGCCAGGGAGGATAACGGGTATATTACAATCGGCAGTCAGGAGGTGATAACCCGGAGAGGTTCGGCTGAAGTGAAATGCTTCACCGGGACCTTTGTGAATGACTATGTGCCATTTTATTTTTCGGTACGAACACCCATGATGTACAATATTATAACAGGCCATGGAGTCATTCCTGTTCCTCAGGAGAATATCATTTATCTTTGTTTCAGGTTACAAGACCTTGTTACTTCGGATTTTCAATGGTGTTATACTGACGGGAATGCGGCTTCAGCAATTACACATTTTTTTACTAACTTGGAGGAAATTGAGTCAAACCTGGATTGGCATTCAATCAGAACAACCGATTTCAGAGATAACAATGCTGACGGTGATGAGGACAGGATCAGGAAAAAGCATTCAGAGTTTCTTGTAAGAAACTACGTCCCGTCTGACAAAATAAGGAGGATAGTTGTACTGAACTGTAAAATAGAAAGGGAAGTACAGGAACTAATGAAAAGTTTGGGTGTTGATATTGAATTAATTATTGATCATAAGGGGAGGTTTTACTTTTTATGAAATATACCAGAGGTAATATTCTCAGGGCAGATGCCCAGGCGATTGTAAACACAGTAAACACAGCCGGGGTTATGGGGAAGGGAATTGCATTGCAGTTCAAAGAGCGATATCCTGCCAATTTTAAGGAATATGCCAGACAATGCAGAATGGGGTTGGTACAGATTGGTAAAATGCTGGTGACTAAAGACATTTCACTGGATGGCGAGAAAATAATCATCAATTTCCCTACCAAGACTGATTGGTTTAAGAAGTCTCAGTATTCGTACATTGAAGAAGGGCTGGAAGATCTCGTAAGAGTGATCGAAGAAAACAATATTAAAAGTATAGCCATTCCACCCCTTGGCTGCGGAAACGGAGGTTTAAGGTGGGAAAAAGTAAAAGCCCTGATGGAGCAATATCTCAGCAATTTGAAAACTGTAGAAGTAACAGTATATGAACCCAATGATGAAGTAAAACAGGTCCTTCAAAACGAGGTGGTATTGAAAGACAAAGGACTTACCAATGCACGGGCCATGCTGTTGGTTGCATTATTCCGGTATGAAAAACTTGGTGAGATTGCAACCCCTTTTGCAGCCAACAAGATTGCTTATTTTCTGCAGAAATCTGGAGAACCCCTGAAGCTGCAATTTGTCCCATATGTATATGGTCCTTATGCCCAGGCTGTTGAGAAGGTTCTTTATGCATTGAACGGAAAATACCTGAGTGGGATGGAGCAAATGAATGCCAGCCCGTTCGAGCCGCTAAAGCTTAATTATCACAGGTATGAAGAGGTTGAAGCTTATATAGTAAAGAATTTAAGTCCTGAACAGAATGAAAGGCTTTCTAACCTGTTTGCTCTGATAGAAGGTTTTGAATCTTCACTTGCCCTTGAGATACTTGCTACCACTCATTTTGTTAAGAGTACCAACCCGGGGTTGACAGAGGAACAACTCTATGGAAAAATTCAGTCATGGAGTACAAGGAAGCGTGATCTGATCAAGAAGGAGTATATCAGTCTTGCACTCAGTCATCTTCAGAATTACGAAAAAAGGGAATTGTCATTTACCATATAGGCAGTTCAGAAAATTGGTATAAGACAGAATAAATTGGGGGATTTCATAAGAAATGCCAGGCTGCCATTATTGGATAGTCCTGCGAGGAGAATGCTAATGTGATTAATCTTTCGGAGCTGTTGCCGGACAGTGAAATAGCCTCAACCGACCCGGAGAACCTGCCGGAAGTGAAGGCACCAATATGGTTTGGAGCTGGTCGTCAGGTAGGTCAAAGGGAGTATGCCCTACAGGTACCCGGAGTTGGCAGTTATTATGCGGTTGATGGCAATAGAGTACTCTTTCATGCTGAACCCGGGGCTGACACGAATTGGGTGAGGTTATATCTTAACAGCCAGGTGCTGGTGGCGCTGCTGCACCAGCGGAAGATCATAAACTTCCACGCAAGCAGCTTCGTATATGAAGGACTGGGGGTTATGGTGCTCGGTGAGACCGGCGCCGGGAAATCGTCCCTGACACTTGCATTTGCCCTCCGCAACGGCGGATTCCTTACGGATGACATTACCCCTGTTATATTCCGGGAATCTGTTCCCTGCATTATGCCCCTGAACAGGAAAGTAAAAATAAGAAAGGATACAGCGGAAAAATTGGGTATCAATTCATCATTGCTCAGTGATGCCGAGAGCGGCACCGGCAAGCTGTATTTCAGACCTGAAACAGCACATGTAGCTGCGCATCCCCTGCACCTTATAATTCGCATAGCAGCGGACAAAACAAAAAGGATTGAGTTCAGCAAACCGCCCTCTGCAGAGAGATTCTCCCTTCTCCGGAGCGAGATCTGCTCATGGGAGATCCTGGCAGGTATGCCTGAGACGGAGAAAGCATACCTGGATCAACTGGTAAGAATAGTTGAGAAAACTGCCTTCATCAGGGCCGACAGACCACCGGAAACTGAACTCAATGACTTTTATGAGGCGGTACGGGAAGAGATCATGGATCATGGCCTGAAACTGCAATAAATCTGTTCAGAATTGGGAAGAACCGGGAAATTCCTCAGACTGTCCTCCGCGGAGAAGCTGCTGTTTGCAGAGGCCTTACTTTTACACTTCGCCACCGGACTCCTGCTAAAGGCAGTTCCGTTCAGGAGGATACCACGAATATATAGAAGTCGGCAGTTTGAGACTCCGGCGGAGGAAAAGACCCGTATCCGCCGGTTGGCAGATCAGGAGGAGGACCAATCCCGGCACAACGTGTCGGGACAGAAGTCAGATGCTGTTTTTCTCATCAGAGAGGCTGTTGCCAGGGCGGGCAGGGTGTCGCCGTGGAAAAACCGCTGCCTGGTAAGTTCCCTGGCTGCAAGATGTATGCTTAACAGGAGAAAAATTCCCTCCGCGCTTTCTTTAGGAATGGCTAAAAAACATGACGGACAAACCACGGCACATGCCTGGATAAAGGCCGGAGATATAGAAGTGGTTGAAAAGAACGGCGAACAGACTGAACTTTACACTTTTTGAAAAATTCGTCAAAAAGTGTATAAGTTGTTAAAAACAATTAAATTTGTTTTCTGTTTATAGCGGAAAGGAGACATCCCCAATATATGAAAACACTCGAATCGGGAAAAAAGAGCTGGTCAAGACCGACGGTTAAGATGCTCATTATCAAGAAAGATACATTCGGAGGTTCGGCAGCCAGCTCCGAAAGCCAGATTCCAAGCGGATCCGCAAGCGTTCCTAAAGATCCGACACCCAGGTAATCTCCCGGCCCGGTAAATCATACCTGTTTTCAATTGACTAAACTTATTTCAGCTGTTTAGGTTTTAACCTGAATGATATCCGGCTTTTACAATCCTGCGGGAGATAACTGCATGCAGCCCGGCATGTCCGGTCCCGGCGAAAGAGGCGGGGACCTGAGATTCTGTCCCGTGGAGGCTGACAGATTCAGAGGCGGGTATTATCTGCATGACCGCCTTCCGCTGAAAGATGCTGACATTTATTACAGTGATGCCGGGACAGACATCATTGTTCTTTTTTCAGGATATATATACAACAAAAAGGAACTGGCCTCAGGTTCCGGCATAAATGCCTCTGATCCGGAACCGGCAATCGCTGCCGGAATGTTCCTTAAAGAAGGTCCTGACTTCGCGGAGAAGCTGAACGGTGATTTTTCGATATTCATCTGCAGGCCATCCTTAAATAAAGCATGGCTGTTCAGGGACCACATGGGGATAAGGCCCATGGCATGGTCAATCCGGAACAGGGGACTCTGTTTCTCAAGTGACTACAGGGAGATGAGCACCAGGATGGCGGAGTGCACAGGCCCCGATATCATATGGCTGACAGGTTACTTCAGGTATACAGATTTTGCACAGACCCCCTGCACGGAGGTTAAGAAACTTCTGCCGGGCCATTACCTGGAATACTCCGGTGGCAGTATCCGTGAGACCAGATACTGGGACCCTGAAAAGATCAGGACTGACAGGCGCATGAGGTATGAAACGATGCTTTCAGACCTGTCGGACCTGGTCTCTGACGCAGTAAGCATAAGGTGTGACAGCAGGTTCACCGCCGGGGCACATGTAAGCGGCGGAATCGATTCAGGAATGGTGGCCACCCTCGCCCGCAGGGGATATTCCAACCAATCGCCATTTTCCGGATATTCATGGTCACCTGATGCATTTACCGCCGGGCAGATTCCGTATGATGAGCGGGATCTGGTTCGCAGTCTCTGCACTGCCGCCGGAATTTATCCGGTCTTTTCCCGCATCACTCCCGGCGGGTTTCTTGAAAATACGGGGAGGTTGTTTTACAACGGAGGATTCTTCATCGAGGAGGATCTTGTCGGGCAGGCGTCGGAGAACGGGACAAATCTTATATTCAGCGGATGGGGCGGTGATGAGTTCATCAGCACCGGCGACAGGGGAATTGAGACTGACCTGCTGAGGGGACTGAGATTAAAGGTCTGGTTCCGGCGGAATCCTGTAAGACCGTTTAAAAGGTTCGTGAAATATTTTCTGGAATACACCCTGTTCCCTCTGCTTGGTATTCTGCATCCGAAGGTTGCAAGGTCATTTTCATCTGACACCCGGTACATCAGGAAGCCTTACAGGAAGAGCGGGCGGAAGGTGCTCAGGAATTTTTATTTTCATTCCTCCAGGAGGCAGATGCACCTGCGTTACCTGAGGTTTTATCACCTGCAGGAAAGGTGTGAGACCTGGACAACAATGGGTTACAGGAAGGGAGTTGAATACCGGTATCCGCTTCTTGACAGGCGCATAATTGAGTATATGATCAGGATTCCGTCTGAGCTGTTGTGCCGCACGGATCTCTTCAGGCCGCTGCTGAGGAAAATCGGGGAAGGAATAATTCCTGATGATGTCAGGCTCAATACCTGGAAAAAGGATCATCTGTATTCTGCCTGGTGGGCAAAACTTATGGAATACTCGGCTCAGTCAGCCATTGCCGAAGCTGCCACCTGGAAGAACAACCCGGATCTCAGGTTTGTCGACTTTGACCTGCTGCTGGCTGATATTGGGAAATACAGGAGTGATCCGGGCAGTGTGGATGTCAGGGCCCTGTTCAGGGCCCTGGTGTACATCAGGGCAGTTCACGGGTTTTCCTTTGATTACCGGAGGAGGCACAATGGCGCCGGAGAATGAACAGTCAGTATGCCTGACATGCGGGTTCTGCTGTGACGGCACCCTCTTTGGCCATGCCGTGCTCAGGCCGGAAGAAAAGGGTAATCTCCCGCTCCTGATTGAACAGAGGGTCTTCACGGTTGGGGAGAAGGATTTCTTCCGTCTGCCATGTCTTTATTTTGCAGGGCGCTGCACCGTCTATGAAAACAAACGTGCGGATGTCTGCGGCTCATACAGATGCAGGCTCCTGGCTGATATGGCATCAGGGATAATACAGACCGGTGAAGCCCTTGAGATCGTTCAGAGGGCAAGGCTACTCAGGAATGATATCATGGAGGCCTACAAGGCCTTTTCAGGTAACGGAAAGGAGTTACCGCTGACAGGTATCCTGCGGGAGCTGGGCAGATATAATGAGCAGATTGACGGAGAGGGCGGGCCGCATTCGGGGTATGAGATGCTGCAGGCACGCTGCAATATCTTTGAGACTCTGCTCATCAGGCATTTCCGCCCTGAAAGTGATTTCGAAAGTATTGTAATGAAATAAATTTTAAAGGAATGGAAACCGGGTTGAAGTACCGCAGGAACAGCCGGACGATCTCAGGCAGGCTGCATGATGAGATGGTGATGATGGACCTTGACCAGGGCAAGTATTTTTCGCTTAACCCGGTGGCCACCAGGATATGGGATCTGCTTGAGAAGGAGATGACGCCGGAAGAGCTGTGTACGCTGCTGACCGTGGAGTATGAGGTTGAACCGGGGCAGTGTCTCACGGAAGTGACCGAGCATCTGGCTGAGATGGTCAGACAAGGACTGATAATTGAGGTTGAAGCACACGGCAGATAGCATCTCCCGGGAAGGAAACTATTATAAACACTGACAGGATATGACATCAGCAATGAAACGGTTTCTGATTTTTGTCATAATGGTGCTGACTGGTGGCGCAGCTCATGCACAGGTTATAGCAGACCACACAGTTGTTGACCGGTATGCAGACATCCCTCAGAGATACATTGACGAGGTGAAGAAGATGTGGCTTGTTGTAGCCGGCGAGTCACATTCACAGGCTTACAGAGACGGTCTTTATCTTCTGGAGCTGGCCTATCCGGCTTATCAGGTAAATGTTACTGAAGAAGGCACCCCCGAGGCATATACTACCTCACATTTAAGAGCCAGTCGCGCCACGTGGGGAGATATCAACAATGCCACAGGATGGATTTATGATTATGGCGAAGAAGATTGGTTTACAAGCGGAGAGGCAATCGCAGGAACAAAAGCCGGGATTTCATATTGCAATACACACAGTTTGCAAATAAGTGCTTTCGGTTTTGGATGGTGCTATGATGACGGAACAAGTATCCCGGATTATGTGAATGCGACACAGCAATACATGGATTATTGTACTGCAAACAGTATTTCAACAAAAGTATTCTTTACTACCGGCCCTGTGGATAACTATACCGGAGAAGATGCTTATATTAATTATTTAAGGTGGCAGGAAATAAGGGATTTTGTAAATCTTGATCCGACAAGAATATTGTTTGACTACGCTGATATTTTATGTTGGGATGACGATGGAACGCCCACAACCACAATATGGGGTGAATATACATTTCCGTCAGGAACAACTGCAAATACCGGGAGTTATGAAACAGGTCATATCACCGAGGCAGGTGCTTTACGGCTTGCTAAGGCTATGTGGTGGATGCTGGCACGAATTGCAGGGTGGGACGGTTACCCGGAGACGGAATGGACCGGCGCAGTTGATGATGCCTGGGAAAATGCCGGCAACTGGAGTAACGGGGTGCCGGACCCGAGCACAAATGTTATCATTCATGACCTGCCTGTTGATCCTGTCATATCTGAAGGAGTTGAGGCTGAATGCCGCAACCTGTCAATTGATAACGGTGTTACAGTAACAATTGAGTCCGGGGTCAGTTCCGGCGGTTCACTGATTGTAAACGGCACATCAACAGGGACAGTGGTTTATAACCGCCGCTTGCCTGCTGATGCCCTGTATCATTATATATCCTCTCCTGTCGGCGCTGCGGGTCTTCCCGTATCTGCTCTGTTCTGGAGGTGGAACGAGCCCGGGGGAGACTGGGGAGCACCTGTTACGGAGAACAGTGCCGGAGCCGGCTATACAGTACAGGCAAACAACAGCCTGTTATCATTTTCCGGGCCTGTTGTCACCGGCGAGGTGTCTGTTCCGGTCACGTCGCCATATGCTGACTGTGACTTTCCGTCGGTGACAGTTGATGATTACTCCGAGAGGCCGTATGCCACAGGGCGTGATGGCACAACCAATTACGGAGGAGGCGGGTGGAACCTTCTGGGTAATCCTTATACTTCTGCTGTTGACGCAACCGCATTCATTGCGTACAACGGAGAGGCTTTTGACCAGAACTACCGGGCCTTGTATATTTATAACGGGGACACCTACTCATACATCGGTAGTGAGCTTACGGGCTGGGAGAATGCAGAGGGCTTGTTCGGTTACTCAAACATACAGGCCTGCCAGGGGTTCTTTGTAGCCGCAAGATGCAACACCGGTCTGTTTGTATTTACACCGGAGATGCAGGTTCATAATACTGTGGTGCCTTATACAAAGTCAGGCGGATCTGAGGGTATATGGCCGGGGATACATGTCAGGGCAGTCAGCAGTAAGGGAGCGTCTTCCACGCTGGTTGTTTACAATGAAAAGATGAGCACAGGCCTTGACCCGGGGTATGATCTTGGGTTTATGAGTTCGGGTGCGATGATTGAGATATACACCACTTTTGTGTCGGGACCGGGCGGAGTCAGCTACGCACGTCAGGCCCTTCCTGCAGCCGGTGCAGATACACTGGTGTTGCCGCTAGGGATAAGCTTTGCAGAGGGAGGGACGGTGACCTTTTCGGCTGAGACAGTTGAATGCGGTAACCTGGGTTACTGGCTGGAGGACCGGGAGACAGGGATATTCACTGAGCTTGGACAGAAAGAATACACGGCAACTCTTCCGGCAAACACCTTTGGAACCGGTCGGTTCTTTATTGTGGCATCGTCCGGCACACCGACCGGCATAAAACATCCGGAACAGGCCGGGAGCAGTCTGAACATATGGGTATCGGACAGTAAGCTGACAGTCAGCGGAACAGTCAGGGACGGTTCGGTTTGTGAGTTGTTTGACCTGCAGGGGAGGAAGCTTCTCGGACAAAAGCTGTCTGACGGAGGACTCAACAGAATCAATCTTCCCGCGGGCTTACACGGTGTGTTTGTGGTTAAAGTGACAGACGGTATGAGGGTGACCGCAAGAATGGTGGCGGTTCCGTGATACAACAATTCTTAATGACCTGCGATCAAAAAAGAAACCTGTGATGAGAAAAGGTCTTTTCATCATTAATTCGTTTACACTTTTACGTGAGCATCAGCCCGGGAAGCTGCTGCTGATCTTCTTCCTGACAATATTGCAGGGGATTACATCCGGCTTCTCCATTGTGCTGCTTATACCACTGCTGCAGCTGATCAACATAGGAGGGGCTGAGCCGGAGGGCATTGCCCTGGCAATTCTTAACTTCGCCGGCAGGGCCGGCATTGAGCTGACAATGGGCAGTATCCTTCTCGTGTACATGTCGCTCCTGACATTCAGCGCCCTCATCCAGTATTGCAAGGCGCTGCTTGATGCCCGTTACCAGCAGACCTTTATTTATACCCTTCGCCGCAGGCTTTTCAGGAAGATAATCATGGCCGACTGGCAGCTTCTCAACAGCCGGAGCAAGACCAACCACCTGCAGGTACTGACCCGTGAGGTGCCCAACCTGGCAAGCTACTACTACTATTATCTCAGGCTCCTGACCACGGTACTGATGGCGGGCGCCTATATTGTCTATGCCATGCTGATATCGCCGTGGTTTACCCTGGGGATTATCGGCGTGGGGCTGATACTCTTCCTGGTACTCAGGCGTTTCCTGCTCAAATCGTTCAGGCTGGGTAAGGGGTACGTCGATTCATATTACAGGCTCCTGAAATACATTGATGATTTCTGGCAGACGGTCAAGATAGCCAAGGTGCACAGCTCCGAGGAGTATTATTCCGGCCGCTTCGATGAGGCGAACGTCTCGCTGCTGAATATGGAGTACATGATGCAGAAGAACTGGTCGCTGCCACAGCTGATACAGCGTATTGCAGGGCTGCTGGTTCTGGTTGCATTTGTATGGTTCGGCTACCGATGGGGTTCTGTGCCCCTGGCATCGTTCGTGATACTCATATTGCTGTTTTCTCGCATTTTTCCCCAGATGACGGCAATAAATACTGACCTGAACATGATTGCAACAAATGTTCCTTCCGTCAGGCTTGTGATGCAGCTGGATGAGGACCTGCCTGAGCCGGCAGTAAAGGGTTACCGGGACTCTGCCGCACTGAAGCTCAGGGAGGGGATAATAATGGAGGGAATCAGCTTTGCATATCCTGACGGGGAGAAGCTGTTTGACGGATTCAGGGCACATATCAGGGCCCGTTCGATCACCGGGATCATAGGACCAAGTGGTAAGGGCAAGACCACCCTTATAGATCTGATTGCAGGTCTGCAGAAACCCTCCTCCGGGAGAATAATGATTGACGGTGTGATGCTGGATGAAGAACTGCTGCAGCGGTGGAAGGCGGGGCTGGGTTACCTTCCGCAGGATCCGTTCTTTATTGACGGCACACTGCGTGAGAACCTGGTATGGGACAGCGGTGGCGGCATTTCTGATGAGGATGTGATGGAGGTGCTGGAGCAGGTCAATGCCGCTCACCTGGTGAAGAGGTTCAGGAAGGGTCTTGATGCTTTTGTTGTGAACTGGCACACCTCATTCTCCGGCGGTGAGTGCCAGCGGCTGGCCCTGGCCAGGGTGCTGCTGCGTAAACCTTCCGTACTTCTTCTTGATGAGGCGACTTCTTCACTTGATTCGGAAAACGAAGCTACCGTGATGGAGGTGCTGGCAAGGTTGAAAGAGCAGGTGACAATAGTGTTTGTAACCCACCGCGAGTCGGTGACCAGGTGGTTTGATGAGGCGATTAAGATCTGAGGCTTCTGACCGGCTTGTACAGAAGGCTTTATCAAAAATTTAAAACATATTCGTTTTCGGTCACAGCCAAAAATAACCATAATAATTTGCGATTAGTATTGCAGACAGCTTATATTTGTACTTTAAAATTACAGGATATATTAAAGTATAACTTTAAAATATCATGTTTGTAAGAGAACAAAATTTTAGCGGCAGAGATACTGAAAGTGCATTCCTGTGGGGTGCAAGGTTAACCGGGAAAAGCACTCTTCTCAAAATGATGTACCCGGGGACTCTTTATTTTGATCTCCTGCTTTCAGAAGTTTTCAATCGATTCCTGAGCAACCCTGCTCTGCTGCGTGAGACAGTAGAAGCTGACAACTCCTCATCGCCGGTAATTATTGATGAAATTCAGAGAATACCATCATTGCTCAATGAGGTACAATGGCTTATTGTCAACAGGAACAGGCAGTTTATTCTCAGCGGATCAAGTCCACGTAAAATAGTAAGATCAGGTGGCAATCTGTTAGGAGGCAGGGCTTTACGGTATGAGCTTTATCCGCTTATTTACAAGGAAATACCCGATTTTGATCTTTTACGGGCGTTGAACAACGGACTTCTGCCAAAGATGTATCTGTCTGACAGGCCGGCCAGGTTGTTGTCTGCCTATATCGGTAATTATCTTCGGGATGAAATAATGGCAGAAGCCAGGATCAGGAATATTTCATCCTTTTCCCGGTTCCTGGAAGCTGCAGCATTTTCAAACGGCGAGATAGTGAACTATTCAAATATAGCCACCGACTGCGGGGTCAGCAGTCCTACGATAAAGGAGTATTTTCAGATTCTGGAGGATACCATGACGGGCAGATTTCTTCCGTCATACCAGAAGAAACCGAAACGAAGGGTTATAGTTGCGCCAAAGTTCTGGTTCTTTGATATCGGGATTGCAAATTACCTGCTTAAGAGAGGTGATATTGCGGCAGGAAGTGAGGCATTCGGAAAGGCTTTCGAGCATTTCATTTATCATGAGCTCTATTCTCACAGTCATTATTCGGGTATAAATTATCCGATCTCTTTCTGGCGGACAGCTTCACTAACTGAAGTTGACTTTATTCTCGGCGATAATGAGGTGGCAGTTGAGGTTAAGGCAACTGAACAAGCAAATGAGAAGCATCTTAAAGGGCTGAAAATCTTTGCAGATGAGTACCAGACTAAAAGACTCATCCTGGTATCAAATGACAGTCTTCCGCGTAAAGTCGGGAACATAACAATTATACCATGGAGATTGTTTCTTGAACAACTATGGGCCGGGGAAATTATTAAATAGATACGTTGCGACATGTCAAAAAGAATTTATCTGTGCAGTCCGCACATGGGTGGCGGCGAGATGAAGTACGTTAAGGAGGCATTTGACTCCAACTGGGTGGCTCCGCTGGGGCCGAATGTTGATGCCTTTGAGCGTGAGTTATGTGCTGCCACGGGGGCGAAGCATGTTGCGGCGCTCTCATCGGGGACGGCTGCGATTCACCTCTCACTGATAATGCTGGGTGTCGGGCCCGGCGATTACGTCATAGGAACATCATTCACCTTCTCGGCGACAGTCAATCCGATAGCCTACCTGGGGGCCACCCCGGTGCTGACAGACTCCGAGCCGGGAACGTGGAATATGGATCCCGGGCTGCTTGAACAGGCCATTATCGGTTTGAAGGAAGGGGTCTGGCGGTCTGGCGGTCATGCAGTCTTGCGGTCAGAGAAACGGTTGCCGAAGGCGATTGTGGTGGCGCATCTGTACGGTATGCCGGCGAGGATGAGGGAGATAATGGCTGTGGCGGACAAGTACGGAATTCCTGTTGTTGAGGATGCTGCCGAGGCTCTGGGATCTGAGTATATGGGCCGGAGGGTTGGATGTAACAGCAAGTTCGGGATACTGTCATTCAACGGCAACAAGATAATCACAACCAGTGGTGGCGGAGCACTTATTTCCGATGACGAGGCGCTTATTGCCCGCGCACATTTCCTTGCAACACAGGCCCGTGATCCGGCGCCTCACTACCAGCACAGCACCATAGGTTACAATTACCGGATGAGCAATGTTGTGGCCGGCGTAGGCCGCGGACAGCTGGAGGTGCTTGACCTGCGTGTCCGCCAGCACCGGGAGTTCAACGCCTGGTACCGCGAGCAGCTGAAGGATGTTCCCGGAGTTACCTTCCAGTCGGAGCCATCTTCGGACTTTTATTCCAACTTCTGGCTTACCTGCATAGTAATTGATCCCGCCGTGACAGGGACTGACCGCGAGAAACTGCGCCTTGCATTCGAGGCAGCAAATATTGAGTCGCGCCCCCTCTGGAAGCCGATGCACCTGCAGCCGGTATTTGCCGGGTGCCCCGCATTCGTCAACGGTACTTCAGAGGCGCTTTTCACAAACGGACTCTGCCTGCCCAGCGGGTCAAACATTGATGCTGAGGGCCGGGAGAGGATTGCTGCGGTGCTGAAGAGAGAATTCGGTATATAGTCGGCAGGATTTTCCGGTTGCAGGCAAAAAGAGATTTATATGTCAAAAAAGGTTTTTGTAAGCGGGTGTTTTGATATGCTCCATTCAGGTCATGTGGCTTTCTTTGAGGAGGCGGCCACGCACGGTGATCTGTACGTGGGAATAGGTTCAGACCGCACAATCAATGAGCTGAAGGGGCGGCGCACCGTCAACGGCGAGCGCGAGAGGCTCTTTATGATCAGGTCACTCCGGGTTGTTAAGGATGCGTGGATCAACCAGGGTTCAGGGCTGCTCGACTTTGAGGAGGAGCTTCGCGGGCTGAAGCCCGATATTTTCTTTGTCAACGAGGACGGATATACTCCCGACAAGAAGCGGCTCTGCGACGAGCTGGGGATAGAGCTTGTTGTGAGTCGCAGAGTGCCTGTGAACGGGCTCCCGCCAAGGTCAACCACGGCGTTGCGAAGCGAGTGCCGCATACCGTACCGTCTTGACCTTGCCGGAGGATGGCTTGACCAGCCGTATGTCTCTAAATTCTGGCCGGGAGCGGTGCTGACGATCTCTATTGAGCCTGACCTGGAATTCAATGACCGGAGCGGGATGTCAAGCTCCACCCGCAAGAAGGCCGTAGAGCTGTGGCATACCGATATTCCCGAGGGTGATCCACACCTGCTGGCCCGAACCCTCTTCTGCCTGGAGAATCCTCCGGGGACAACATATGTAAGCGGCTCACAGGATGCAATAGGGATCGTTTTTCCAGGTCTGAACAGGCTTGATTATGCTCCTGGAGAGTACTGGCCGGAGAAGATAACGCCGGTCCATGATCCTGAGGTGCTTGACTTCATTGAGAATCACCTCTGGTTTATCACCCTGCCTCCGCGGGACGGAGCCTTTAATGTGCTGGAGCGGACGAACATCTCCGCTGACGGAGCCCGTGCACTGGCTGAGGCTGCGGATGGCGTCTGGGATGCATTGCTGGCGAAGGATATCACCGCATTCGGGAAAAGCTACCTGGCGTCCTTCGAGGCCCAGGTGGCCATGTTCCCGCTGATGAAGAGCAGGGTGGTCAGCGAAACCATAGAGCATTACCGCGACAAGGCACTGGGGTGGAAGCTGGCAGGTGCCGGCGGCGGCGGATACCTGGCGCTGGTGTCGGAGAAGCCGGTTGAGAATGCGATAAGGATCCGTATTCGCAGGGAAAGAACTGCCTGAACAGGTAAAAGTCGGCAGTACCAGTCAGCAGTCAGCAGAAGGGATGGTTAAAAGGGAGTTTTTTAGTATTTTTACCTGAAATAGCGATATGTCAAAAACAGCACTAATAACAGGCGTGACCGGACAGGACGGCGCCTACCTGAGCGAATACCTACTGAAGAAGGGATACACCGTGCACGGTATCAAGCGCCGGGCTTCGATGTTCAACACGGAGAGAATTGATCACATCTACCAGGATCCGCACCTGGAGCACCGCAATTTCATACTGCACTACGGAGACATGACCGACTCGATGAACATCACCCGCATCGTGCAGGAGGTGCAGCCGGACGAGATCTATAACCTCGCTGCTATGAGCCATGTCAAGGTTAGCTTTGACACACCCGAGTATACGGCCAATGCTGACGGCATAGGCACACTCCGCCTGCTGGAGGCGGTGCGTCTGCTCGGGCTGACGGGGAAGTCGCGCATCTACCAGGCCTCCACATCGGAGCTTTACGGCCTGGTCCAGGAGGTGCCGCAACGTGAGACAACACCGTTCTATCCCCGTTCGCCGTACGGCGTGGCCAAGCTCTACGCCTACTGGATCACGGTCAACTACCGCGAAGCATATAAGATGCACGCCAGCAACGGAATACTCTTCAACCATGAGTCACCCATCAGGGGAGAGACCTTTGTGACGAGGAAGGTGACCCGCGCACTGAGCCGTATTGCGATGGGGGTACAGGACAAGATGTTCATGGGTAACCTGTCCGGCAAGCGCGACTGGGGCCATGCCAAGGATTACATCAGGGCGATGTACCTGATACTGCAGCAGGATGAACCCTCGGACTATGTTATTGCCACCGGGATAACAACGACAATACGTGATTTCATTAAGATGGCTGCTGCAGAACTGGGCCTTGAGGTGGCTTTCAGGGGCGATGGGATAGATGAGAAGGGCTATGTGGTCAGCATGGATGAGAAACGGTTCATCAATTTCGTAGGGGCAGAGTACCTTGAGGGGATCAGGATCAAGATGCGGGAGAAGAAGGAGATAGTGGGAGTGGACAAGGCTTATTTCCGTCCTACCGAAGTAGACCTGCTTATAGGTGATGCCACTAAGGCACGCACCCGCCTGGGCTGGGAGCCGAGGTATGACCTGGCAGGGCTGATAACCGATATGATGGAGGGGGACGTCAAACTCGTTAAGAAGGAAGTTTATCTTAAACGGGGAGGGTTCTATACTCCGAATTACTTCGAATAGTTTGTCATGCAGTCATGCAGTCATGCAGTCCAACAGGTTCTGACTGACCGCAAGACCGCAGGACGGAAGGACGGCAGGACCGAAAGACAATGGATAAAGATTCAAAAATATATGTGGCCGGGCACCTGGGCCTGGTGGGATCGGCGATAACGGCGGCGCTACGGCGGAAGGGATATACGAATATCATCGGACGCTCTTTCGATGAGCTCGACCTCCGGCGCCAGGATGCAACCGAAGCTTTCTTCGCGCATGAGAAGCCCGATGCGGTGATCCTTGCCGCCGCAAAGGTAGGAGGCATAATGGCCAACAACACCTTGCGGGCGGAGTTCATCTACGAGAACCTGATGATTGAGGCCAATGTCATCCATGCTGCTTACCTGCACGGGGTGAAGAAACTGGTGTTCCTGGGCAGCAGCTGCATCTACCCGCGCGATTGCCCCCAGCCGATGAAGGAGGAGCACCTGCTCACCTCCCCGCTGGAGTACACCAATGAGCCGTATGCAATAGCCAAGATCGCCGGGCTGAAGATGTGCGAAGCTTATAATATCCGCTACGGCACTGACTTCATCGCGGTAATGCCTACAAACCTGTACGGGCCGAATGACAATTTCAACCTCACCGGCGGTCATGTCATGCCTTCACTCATGAGGCGTATCCATCTTGGCAGGCTGCTGGAGAACGGAGATCTTCAGGGGATACGGGCCGATCTTGCCAGGAGGCCGGTGGACGGATTTGACGGAGACGAGACGGAGTCAGAGATAATTAAACTGCTTGCCGTACAAGGGATAAGAGGTCCTGCGGTCTTGCGGTCTGGCGGTCCTGCTGTCGTTCAGGTGACAGTCTGGGGGACGGGAAAGCCGCTGAGGGAGTTCATGTACAGCGGGGACATGGCTGATGCCACTGTTTACATCATGGAGAAGATCTCATTCAAAGATCTTGTTCCTGCCGGGGCGACAGAAATACGCAACACGCATATAAACATAGGTACAGGTGAAGAGATAACAATCAGGGATCTCTCGTTGTTACTGAAGGAAACCACGGGGTTCAGGGGTGAGCTGGTTTTTGATTCCGGAAAACCTGACGGTACACCGAGGAAGTTCCTTGACTCATCGAAGCTGCATGGACTGGGGTTCAGACACGGGACAACGCTGAGGGATGGAGCGAGTTTAATGTATAAATGGTATCTTGAGGACGGGATGAAGAAGTAGGCATTACCGGTCAGCAGTCGGCAGAAGGGGGTTTTGTGGAAAGCATGTAATTTAGTGGACAGATAAAGGAGACAAAATGAAAAGAGCAGCAATTTATTTAATGACGATGGTGCTGGCGGTGATGATGGCCGGGTGCGCAGCATCATACATCGATTCCTCACAGGGCCGTGACGGCTCAGATTTCCAGAAGGCCGTAATAGTCGGATCGGTCAGGGCTGAGTACCTGTACATTGACCGTGCTTATCCGGGCTCACAGATACTGAGCCAGATGATTGTCGACAACAACGGCAACCCGTATGATGTTGTCACCATAATACCAAAAGGCGAAACGAAGAAGGATGTTTACTTCGACGTTTCGCGCTTTTACCGCAAGAAGACCTACGCGGACGACCTGCAATAAGGTCCAACTATCCCAAGGTTATTTTGCAGACCGGACGAGGCGGATGAACTCGGCACGGTAGCCGTCGGGGTCCCCGCCACGGGCGCCGGAGGCCAGCGATATCACATCAGCTGTGGTGGCGGTGCCACGAAACTTGCTGTTGCGCAGGATCATTCCAAACTCTGCCACAGCGGCGGAGAACCTGAACCGGTCGGTGGTTTCACCGGCCTTTTTTATGTCCGTCCCCACCGTTTTGCTGAATAGCTTGCTTGTGAGAGCTTCAGGATCCTTGTAGCGGAGTTTGATGTTGCAGAGCTCGCGGGGTGCATCCTTGAGGGACGGGCGTGTTTCATCAGGCTGGCGCGACTCTCCCCTCCCCTGGTATCTCAGCGGGTCAACCGACGGAATCCCTGTCTCATCAGATCCGGCAGGAATGATCTCATAGAGTGCGGTGACAGTGTGCCCTGCTCCCATCTCGCCGGCGTCCTTCGTGTCGTCGTTGAAATCCTGGTCGGCCAGCAACCTGTTCTCGTAACCGACAAGCCTGTAGGCCTTGACGAAGGCCGGGTTGAACTCGATCTGGAACTTGACATCCTTTGCAATTGTGAAGAGAGTGCCTCCGAACTCCTGCACAAGCACGCGGCGGGCCTCCTGGATATTGTCGATATAAGCATAGTTACCGTTGCCCTTGTCGGCTATGATCTCCATCTTGTCGTCCTTGATGTTGCCCATCCCGAACCCGAGAACCGTCATGTAGATGCCCAGGCCCCGTTTCTCCTCCACGAGCTGTTCCATCGACTTGTTGTCCGAGACTCCCACGTTGAAGTCGCCGTCCGTTGCGAGGATGATCCGGTTGTTGCCTCCGCGGACAAAGTTCTTTTCGGCGATCTTATATGCAAGCATCAGACCGGCGCCGCCGGCGGTTGAACCGCCTGCCCGGAGGTTATCAAGGGCCTGCATGATGATCTCCTTCCTGTTGCCGGGGGTCGACTCAAGCACGACTCCGGCGGCGCCGGCGTAGACCACGATTGCCACACGGTCTTCGGCACGAAGCTCATTCACCAGCATCCCGAAAGCTGATTTCAGCAGCGGAAGCTTGTTGGGAGAATCCATTGATCCTGACACATCTAAAAGGAAGACGAGGTTCGAGGGAGGCATCTCGCTCCTGTCGATATCCTTTCCCCTGAGTCCCACGTGGAGCAGGTAGTGGTTGCTGTTCCACGGGCAGATCCCGGCTTCGGTGTAGACAGAGAAGGGGTGTTCGCCAGCCGGCTTCGGGTAGTCATACCGGAAGTAGTTGATCATCTCCTCGATGCGCACCGCATCGGCCGGCACCTCCTGCCCGAGGTTTATGAAGCGGCGCACATTTGAGTATGATGCATTATCCACATCAATGGAAAAGGTCGAGTAGGGCTCGCGGAGAGGATCCCTGTAGCCGTTCTCGGAAAAGCCGGCGTACGACTCGGTGTTGGGTTCCGTGTAAGGCTGCTGATGCCATGAGGCCTTCGCGGCAACGCCGCCCATGACCCTTGATGAACGGTCATAGGCAATTGCCGGGGCCGCTTCCGTCGCCATATCCTCCGCAACAACCGTGTATACCTCATCATAGACCGGTCTGCGGTCCTTTTTGGTCTCCTTATCCCATACGGGCGAAACCTGGCTGTCGGCTTCCATGATGACAT
This sequence comes from uncultured Rikenella sp., assembly GCA_964621005.1. Taxonomy (GTDB): domain Bacteria; phylum Bacteroidota; class Bacteroidia; order Bacteroidales; family VadinHA17; genus SR-FBR-E99. The sequence continues at coordinate 57,651 of CAZUIF010000008.1, read as the reverse complement.
TGATTACCGTTCGTCCGGCGACAGGTTCCTCGAGCGTCTTCATCCCCAGGAGGGAGAAAATGAGGATCTTTGCCTCCGGGCCGGCGGTGATTGCATAACGTCCGTCGGTGCCGGTCATGGCAGAGGTGTTTGTACCCTTTACCATTATTACAACCCCGCTGAGAGGTGTGCCTGCAGAATCCGTGACGGTTCCTTTGATAACGATTTGCGTGCCCGGCTCCAGTGAGGTGACGAGCATGAATGCGATGACTGATAGCAGTGTTTTCATGATATTGAGAATTTGGTTTCTGAGATAAGGATGCAGGATGATGGCGGATTCCATAAAAAAGAGGCAAAAAATCAGGAAATCGTATCTTTATCCTGTAAAGCACAACTGCCGAAACTGATTGCATGCGGCCGGTATTCCTGAAGAGAAAAGCAAATACGGGGAGCGATGAGGAGCTCATTTCGCGTTACCGCGAAGAAGGCGACATCAGTTTACTCGGGCAGCTGTACGAACGGTACATGCAGCTGGTTTACGGCGTCTGCCTTAAGTACCTGGAGGAGCGGGAGTGGGCGAAGGACGAGGTGATGAACATCTTCGAGAAGCTGGTGACCGCTGTGCCGCAGCAGGAGATCGCCAGCTTCAGGACATGGCTGTACGTGGTGACGAAGAACCACTGCCTGATGCTTCTGAGGAGCAGGAAGAGCGAATCGGCTCACACCGAAGCGATGATAAATGACCCTGTCTTTTTTATGGAAAATCCTTCCGGAGTGCATCCTGTGATAAACGATGAGGGGACTGATCCGGACGACCTCAGCAGGGAGGATAACATGAAGAGGCTGGAAGAGTGCATCGGGAGGCTTAAGGAGGAACAGAGGAGCTGCATCAGGCTGTTCTTTTACGACGGGTGCAGCTACCGGCAGATCAGCGGGAGGCTGGGGCTGGATGAGAATAAGGTAAAGTCGTATATACAGAACGGGAAGAGGAATCTGAAGATTTGTATAGAAGGATATGAAAAAGGATAAGAGGATATTGATCCCGGGGGACGAGTTCGGGGAGGAGGCGTCGGAGGGGCTCGGGAGGCTGAGCCGGGAGGAGGCTGAGGCTGATCTCCGTGAGCTGAAGGCCAGGATGGAGGGCCGGATAAAGAGGCCGCGCGCCGTCTGGCTGCCTGCTGCCGCAGCAGTGGTGATACTGCTTGTCGCCTCGGGAATCCTGGTTACGGTGCTCCGGCAGAGGCCGGCAACTGACTCCGGGCTGGCGCAGCAGGAAATTGCTATGGAGGAGGTGGCAGTTGATGACAGTATATCCCTTGCGGCAGCCGGCGGCGTCATCAATGACACTGCCCTTATTGCGATGGCCCGGCCAATTGAGAAGGAAGAGCGCACTACCCCTGCGCCTGTGGTGAACGGTGTCACGGTTCCTGAAACAGCTGCCGGGGAGGCTGAAGAAGTGTATGCAGTTGTTGCGGAAGATGCTGTTGCGGAGGTTGCGGATGACGAACCGGTTATATCTGTGGTTGCTGTCGCAGAGGAGATGGGAGAGGTTGTGGTGGTGGAAGCGATTCCGCAGGCCAGGATGACGGCGGATAAAGCCCGGGCAGCAACAGAGACAAGGGAAGTGGCTGCAGCAAGGGATGAAAAGAAAGCGGTTGCAGCGAAAGATGTGGCAGACAAGGCTGAGCCGGCTGCCGGGGCAGCTGCTCCGGTGATACAGTCGCCTGCCGCACCCCCCGGCGGATGGGGAAAATACGCGGAGTGGGCAGCCCTCAATATCAGGTACCCGGCCGGCGTACAGCCGGTGGCGAGACAGGAGGTTGTGGTATCATTCACTGTGCAGCCCGACAGCACCCTGACAGATTTTAGAGCTGTAAGCTCGCCCGGTGAACCATTTACGCGGGAGGCATTCCGTCTCCTCCGCGAGGGGCCGAAATGGGTGCCGGCCGGCAGCGGCGGGAAAGCAATTGCCGTGGAGGTGACGGTAAAGGTCGTGTTCAAATAGACGGAGTGTTATAAATGTTAATGACCTGCAGCCAATTTTTTAATGATTACTTCCGTTTCTACAATGCTATAAGCTCTACTGACTAACTTTGTCAACACTATTGCCTATTGCCTAATGGCTATTGCCTTAATTAAAGAATAATGAACCTACTTACAGGAAAATGTGTGCTTGTTACCGGCGGAGCCGGATTCATCGGATCATCACTGTGCCATGACCTCCTCGAACGTGACAATGAGGTAGTCTGCCTGGATAACTTCGCCACCGGCAAAAGGGAGAACATAAAGGACCTGACGGGTAACCCGAAGTTCACGCTTATTGACGGTGATATCCGCAACCCTGAAACCTGCCGGAAGGCAGTGGAGGGGGCCGATGTGGTGCTTCACCAGGCAGCCCTCGGCAGCGTGCCAAGGAGCATTGCCGATCCGGCAACTACGAATGCTGTGAACATCACCGGTTTTCTGAACATGCTCATCGCCGCACGCGATGCCGGTATCAAAAGGTTTGTATACGCATCCAGCTCGTCGGTATACGGTGACTCACCCGAGCTCCCCAAGGTTGAGGAGCGGACCGGAAAAGTACTTTCGCCTTATGCTGTTACAAAGCTCGTAAACGAGGAGTATGCCCGCGTGTTCGGCAGCCTGTACGGAATGGAGACAATAGGACTCCGGTATTTCAACGTCTTCGGGCGCAGGCAGGATCCCAACGGTCCGTATGCAGCCGTGATTCCGAAATTTACAATGGCATTCATGAAGCATGAACCGCCAGTCATCAACGGTGACGGCAGCAACTCGCGCGACTTCACATACATTGACAACGTGGTGCTGGCAAACAACCTGGGAGCCACGGCAGAGAATCCTGCCGCCTTTAACCAGGCGTACAATGTGGCGTGCGGTGACTCGGTCAATCTCAACGAGATGACCTTGCTGCTCCGCGGGTACCTTGCAGAGAAGGATCCTGAAATTGCCACGGTGAACGCGTTGCACGGCCCTGACCGGGCCGGGGACATACCTCACAGCATGGCAAGCGTGGCTAAGGCGGTGAGGCTGCTCGGTTACAAGCCGCAGGTGCTCTTCAGCGAGGGACTCAGACGGGCCGTTGAATGGTATGTTGATAACCTTTAGCGCTGTTAACAGGCTGGAAAATCGTTCTTTCCTATATTTGTGTTTATTCGCACAAACTCATTGGCCGCTCTCGGCCTAAAAATCATATATACAGCACGTTAGGCACAGACGCTGTGTGACTGACGAACCGGAGGATTATAGAATCCGAAGGTTTCGGACGTTGCCCTGATTTATTTCTCATACCAAAAAACGCATTAATTGTCTTCCGAAGGACTTAAGGAAAAGGCTGTCAACGGCATCTTTTGGAGTTTCTCTGACAGTATTTCAACGCAGCTTGCCCAGTTCATTGTAGGGCTTATACTTGCCAGGATACTCTCTCCTGAAGAATTCGGGCTTGTGGGCATGATTACCGTCTTTCTTGCCATAAGCCAGAGCCTGGCTGACGGAGGATTCGGTGAGGCGCTTATCAGGAAGAAGAATACCACTGACACTGATTTTTCGACTGTATTCTATTTCAACCTGGTTGCGAGCAGTGCAGTCTTTGCGCTGTTTTACCTCCTGGCACCGGTAATAGCCTCTTTTTACGGGCGTGAGGAACTTACAGACATAGCCAGGGTACTTGGAACGATAATCCTCATAAATGCAGTATGCATCGCGCAGCGCACACAGCTTACCCGGCAGGTAGACTTCAGGAAGCAGATGAAAATCAACCTGAGTGCCGCACTGATATCAGGGGTAGTGGCAATCATCATGGCATTGAGCGGTTTCGGGGTCTGGAGCCTGGTCTGGAGAAGTGTTGTACGAAGCGTAATCCAGGCAGTAATGCTGTGGTGGACCAACAGGTGGGTCCCGCGTCCGGTATTCAGCCGTGAGTCGTTCATGTCTCTGTTCCCGTTCGGCTCAAGGCTTCTGGTGTCAGGTCTTATTGATACAATCTACAACAATGTTTACCTGCTTATTATAGGCAAATTCTTTTCAGCAGCCCAGCTGGGTTATTATACAAGGGCTGACCAGTTCAGCCGCCTTGTATCCTATAACCTTACCAGGGCAGTCCAGAGGGTCAGTTACCCGGTCCTGAGCATCGTTCAGGATGAAGATGCCCGGTTAAAGGGAGGATACAGGAAACTTATCAGGGCCACCATGTACATTACATTCTTCCTGATGCTCGGGATGGCTGCAGTTGCAGAGCCGCTGATTGTGACACTTATCGGGAGCAAATGGCTTCCGGCGGTAGAGTATCTTCAGTATCTCTGCATGGCAGCAGCATTATACCCGCTTCATGCACTGAACCTCAATATTCTTAATGTCAAAGGGCGGTCAGATCTGCTGCTCAGGCTGGAAGTGGTAAAAAAACTCCTTGCCGTTCCGGTAATTGTTGCCGGTATTTTCCTGGGTATAAGGGTGCTCCTGATCGGCATGATAGTTCATTCGCTGGTATCATATTTTGTCAACAGTTACTATTCCGGAAGGCTGATAGCGTATCCCTCCGGGGAACAGCTCGGTGACATTGTCCCTTCATTTCTGGTTGCTCTTCCCGCTGCGGGCATGGTAATGCTTCTCAGGTTTATCCCGGGAGTGCCCGCACCGGCAATGCTGATAATCCAGTTGCTGACGCTGACGGCACTGACAGTCATTTTGGGAAAGTCGCTGAAAATGAAGGGATATATTGAAATCAGGACTATCATCCTTGAGAAAGTCCCCTCCCTTGCCAGGTTCCTGTAAGATCCGGTACCCGGGGTGCAGGGGAACCGGTGGCTGTGCCGGTCGTCAAAAATTTGAAAAGCTGCCGAACAAAATCAGGCAATTGTCGTATAAAGAGATAAATACGCAGAAAAAGGCAATGTTTAAATTAACGATACCTTCACTTTTACTGGCACTGACACTGCATGCAGCCGGGCAGACATCTTCTGACTGTGAGCCCGTGGTGATCACCAGGCTTGATTCGGTTGTGGGTTATGTGTGGGACGGGCAGTCCTCTGCTTTCATTCCGTCAGATGTCTATATATACGGCATGGATCCGGTTGACCTGAACAGGACCATTGAAAGATTATCACTCCCGTCAAGGACCAGGGTCAACATACAGAGATACTATGATGATATAAGCGGCAATGCCGCTTATTACATGCTCCAGGTGTGGAACGGGACTTCCTGGGTAAACAGCTCAAGGACAGATTATTCCTATAATCCACAGGGATATCTCTCAAAGGAAGTTTTTTCCCGTTTCGAGGGAAATGCCTGGGTCAGTTACCAGCAGCATCTTTACAATTATGACGGTGAGATGACCGTCATGACATATCTCAGGCAGATGATGTATTCACCTGGTGTCTGGACGGACTTCTCGTACAAGAACTACATCTATGATGAGCAGGGCCGCCTGACTGAGCGGAATGAGCAGCGGATATCTGACGGTGTGATCTTCTGGGCGGAGCAGTTCACCTATGACGAAAACAACAGGGTTTCAGTCAGGATCAGGCAGGGACAGAAATATGATCCTGTAACACGCACATATCCGCTGGTAAACCTTAACAGGCAGATTTATTCCTACGACAGGTTCGGGGAGCTGTCAGAGTACCTGGTTGAAAACTATACAAACGGTTCATGGGTTCTGGCCGGCAAGAGCAAATATTTCAGGTCATTCCTCCTTGATAAAATGGTTCCGATATGCTACAGGGGCCAGACACTGACGGTTACTGTCAGGGTAGCCCTGAGACTTTTAAACTACGGAGCGTTGCTTGGCACATGTGAGTGTCTTTACCCGGACGGAATCCCTGACGGTGCAAAGTCAGGAGGAAACGTCATCAAATCAGGTGATCCGGCACTTACGGTTTATCCAAATCCTGCGAGGTCAGAGATAACGGTAGTGCTTCCGGGAGAACCGGAATGGTACGATGCCCTGAATATCTACAGTCAGAGCGGTTCACTTATGCAAAGGGAGGGCGGTGGCAGCCTTGCCGAAACAATCGATATCTCGGGATTAAGGCCGGGTTCATATTATCTTGTTGTTACAGTCGCCGGCGAGTCATTCAGCACAACCTTCGTTAAAAAGCAGTAGCCAGGTGCAGAAACAGGCAGTGCTCTTTGTTGTAAGATCATATTCAAGGACAGGAGCGCTTCCCATACGATTCAGGCAGATAGCAGGCTTCCTTGCAGGGCAGTTCAGTGTACATGTCCTGGAGCTGACACATCACCGGGAAGATACCAGGGTTGAAAACGGGGTTACAATCCATTCCCTTGAGTATTCGCGTCCCGGGAAAATTTTTAATCCTGAGAAATCATGGACTGTTACCGGGAAAACCGGATCAGCAAGGTATGCCGGATCGCTGGCAGTGATAAAGAGGCTTATAAGGGGGCTGCTTTTTCCTGACAGTGCAGTCACTGAAGCTGTGCATCTCAGGAGAGAGGTGCTCAGGCTTACCGGTGAATACAGGTTCAGTACGGTTGTTCTGAGTGCGTTCCCTTTTTCAGTCCTGCTATGCGCGAAGTCACTCCGGGGAAGAACGGATACCAGGATTATTCTTGACGTTGGTGACCCGTTTTATAAAAATTCAACCAACGGTTACTTCAGGGATCTGCTGGCGAGGAGGTTTGAAGCGAGGCATCTGAAATTTATTGACAGGCTGGTGGTCTCAAGTGAAGCTGTCAGGCAGCACTACCTGGCAAACTACAGTTTTCTCACTCCGGAGAAAGTCCGGACGGTTGCCATGGGAATCACAGAGTCTCTTCTTCCTGCCTCAGACCAGGGATCAGCCACAGGAGCTGAAAGATCACCTGACGGGCCTTTCCGGCTTGTCTACGCCGGACAGCTTTACAGGAAGATGCGCGAACCCTTTGAACTTTACAGTGCTGTATCAGTTCTTAACCGGGAGGAGGGCAAAGCAGTCAGTCTCCGGATGTACGGTTCATTCAGCAGTGAATTTTCAGCAGGATTTGAGCATGCTGAAGGGATAGAGTTCATGGGTCCGGTGGCGCACGGAGGCATCGCCCGGGTATACAGAAGCGCAGATGCTCTTGTATTTATTGACAATGCCTATGGCCTTCAGACACCCGGAAAGATCTTTGAGGTTGCATTTGTCCAAAAACCGGTCCTCTTCATTGCTGACCGCGATCAGTCACCGGCACTGGCCTTTGTAAGGGGACTTAACAATATCATTGTCGTAAAAAACAGTGCTGAGAGCATTGCGGGGGCAGTGAGAGAAATAATGACAATGAATCCCGTGTATCCCTCAGCGGAAAAGGTCCGTGAATTCCTCTGGGAAAAACGTGCAGAGGAGTACGGTAAGATATTAAATGAACTTGCAGTTGAGTAAACGGAACAGGTATCCGTGGCATTACTGGTTTTTCCTTTCAATCCCGGTAATAAATGCCATTGCCTCAAACACAACAGAGTATTTCAGTTCTGACATACTCAATACCGGGAACCTGAGGGCTTTGCTGATCGGTCTTTTTGCAGCATGGTTCCTATTTACCAGGCTGAAGAATGAGAGCCTTCAGCGTTTCATCCTCTTTTATGTTGCCTATTACTTTATCCTGGTTCTCTTTTCAACTGACAGGCTGACGTCCGGCAACCTTTACCTGAAGTTCGTGCTGGGGGTGATAATGCTGCCGCTTGGCTATTATTACATCAATTCAATAGCCAGGCTTGAGCTGCTGATGAAAATACTGCTGGTAACCCTCGGGCTTCATATTCTTAATATTGTAATTGCCAATGTCTTCCAGCTTGGCACCTCAGATTACCTTGACGAGACATTCTATTTTGGCGCCGGCAGGGTAAACATCACCAAGAATATCCTGATCCTCGTTTTCATGATGCCGGTGACAATGCTGTTCATCCGGAGATACCGGAAGGCTGTCATGGCAATTTACATAATAGCCTTCCTGATAACCCTTGTCGGGATAAAGCGGTCTGTACTGATATCGGCAGCTGCCGGGATAGTGACATATCTTGCCGTAAAGCAGCGTTTTACCCTATTGCTCAGGACTGTTGCAGCCATCTCGGTGGTACTGGTGGTAATGATGCTTGTCTTCCCTGAGTTCATCAGTCTCTTCAGGTCGAGGTTTGAAGCCAGGGGAGAGAGGGTTGAACTTACGGAGGAGACCATAGAGACCGAGGGGAGGCTCAGTGAGACAGAGACTGTGTTCAATGCATGGAAGACAGGCTCTTTCAGGCACAAGCTCATTGGTTCGGAGGTCTTTAATGACCGTCTTTATTTCAACACTCCCCGGATGCTTCACACAGACTACATGATAATTCTCAACGGATCAGGGCTGATCGGGCTGTTCCTGTGGTTCCTGTTTTTTGTACAGATAATAAGAGAAAAGAACAAATATTACCGGGGGTTGAAGAATCATATCCTTTTCAGGGAGATGAACGCCGTCTTCTGGGTGCTGCTGGTTGCACAGATCGTGCTGTCAGTTTCCGGGACAATCTATGCCATTGAACTGAGGGCCCTCATATTCCTTTTCTGGGGGGCTTTCCTGGGGGCTATGCGCGGGTTTCTGAAGGAAAAATATTCCCTTGCAGAGGGTGAGGCGCAGGCTGACGGAAAAACGGACAGGAAAACATGAGGCTTGCCCTTGCAGGTGATATTGCCCTTCACGGCCTGATCAGCAGTGACACTGCGTCAAACGCTGAAAGGTTCAGGTGGCTGGAGGGAGAGCTGTCCGGATGTGACGGCATGATAGCAAACCTCGAGGCTCCGGTGGAGGCAGGGGAGAGAAACAGCGGCAAGAAAGCCCATCTGTTCGCCGGTGCTTCCGTAACGGAAGAGCTGCTGAAGAGGCTTAATGTCATCTGTGTTTCGCTGGCCAATAACCATATCCTTGATTGCGGAAGCGGCGGGCTTGAAAATACAATCGCACTTCTTGACAGGCTGGGCATATACCATTCAGGTGCCGGTCTAACGGCTGACCAGGCAGCCCCGGTGATTTTTCCCCTCGCCGGGAAAAAGATTGCATTTGCCGCCTGGAATCATGATTCAACGAACCCTGCTCATGACCGATACCCCGCTCTTTTTCTCAATATTTTTAACCGCACAGAGGCTGAAGCCGAAATCAGGAAACTCCGGCAGAAGGCTGACATCGTGATTGCAAGCATACACTGGGGAACAGACTATTCCTTCTTTCACGAATCATGGCAAAGGGAGGCAGCTGAAGGACTGGCGGCGGCAGGGGCTGACATAGTCATGGGCCATCACTCCCACACGCTACAGCCGTTTGAGAACATTGGCTCCGCTGCCGTATTCTACGGACTGGGCAGTCTTGTCTTCGGTGACTTCATGAGACACGGCAGTATGTATGCCCTCTACAGGAGAACGAAACATTCGGCTGTATTCATGATCGATGAAAGCTGCAGGGTTTCAGGAGCAATCTCAACACATGAACTGAAGGGAAACAGGATAGTAAACGGGGGGAGGGATATCTTCAGGAGAAATGACCGTCTGCTGCACATGAGCAGGATAAGGGAAAGGAACAGGACTGCCGCTGCTGTCATAAGGTTTCAGGAAAGGGTCCTCAGCAGGATATGGGAGTACTTCTTCGGGTATTATATGAATCCGCTGAAAAGACTGATACAGGTCGGAAATATCAGGAAGGGCTTCCGGCTGTTCAGGCAGGTATAAGAGGATGATGAGCAGGTTTATTCTTTACAGGCCGGTCTCCCGGCCGTCTTCATCTGCCGGCGCTGACGGGGAAAGTGATTCCGTCAGGTGCGGTGATTATGTGCTTCGCCATTACGGCAGCGGTTACATGCAACTTGGTGAAACAGGGATATATATCGGAGGATATATACTCCCGCGCAATTCTCTTTTTGCCGCTTACGGAAACACCGGGCAGCATGACCTTGTTTCGCGTCTGTACGCTGAGCATGGCAGTTCATTCACCGGTCATGTAAAAGGCCGCTTCATTGTAATTATCATGAAAGCCGGGAAGGCGGAGATTTACTTTGATCACCTTGGCCTTTTCAGGGCTTTCTATCATACCTCCGGAGACCGTTTCATGATCTCGGACACAGTATGGCAGCTTACTGAGGCAGGTGCACCGCGTGATCCTGACCGTGTCTCCCTGGCAATGCAGGCTCTGTTCAACAGGGTGCCGGGGAAATACACGGTGTACCGTGATATCTTCAAGACTACGGGTGCCGACTGTTTTACCCTTGACGGGAACGGGATCAGCCATACGCACTATTTTTCACCTGTTTCCCTGACGGAAAATGTTACGGGGAGGGAAGAGCCAGGTGTTGAGCCTTTCGCCCGGCTGTTCAGTGACAATGTCAGGAACTTCAACAGCTTCCTCGGTCCTGAACGGTCAATGATCACCCTTACAGGAGGAAAGGACAGCAGAACAATACTGGCGGCACTGCTGGGAGCCGGGATAAGGCCCGAAGGGATCACCTACGGCAACAACCTGTCACGTGATGCTGTTTACGCTGCACTGGTAGCTGAAAAGGCAGGCATCCGCCATACGGTCGTTGCTCCTGAAGCAACCAGGGAGTGGTTTGAAGCGGAGGCCCGTGCCATCATTGACACGGGTGACCCGGAGATAAGCATTCACCGCAGCATCAGACATTTTGCCTTTGCTGCGGCAGCCGGGAACACCCGGAGGGAGTGTGCCTTCTATGCCGGTTACCTGGGCGGGGAGCTCCTGATGGGAATATACCACGACGACCTGATCTTTACGGATTTTCTGAAGAACCTGTGGAACGGAGCGCCGCTCAGCCAGCTGGTGGAGCAGAGGCTGGGAGATTACTTCATTAAGTATGACAGTCAGCTTATTATGGCCGTCCGGGACAGAATTGGAGAACTGAACTGTACAGACATGAAACAACCGCAGAAGATGCGTGAATTTCATGCCATATTTGAGATCGGGATTCCTCATCACACCCAGGATATTACATTGTCTTCACATTTCTGGGATTACCCCTGCCCGCTTTACCTGGATACCGAATTCCTTGAGCTGCTTTTCAAAAGCAGGTACAGTTTCCTTTTCAGGGATCCGTCCACCATCAATCCCTTCAGGAGACATGCCCTCTTCACCATCAACATGGGTATTCAGCACCGCCTTTTCCCGGAGCTCGACACCGTTCCCTTCGGCAAGCGCGGATCATACAGCAACAGTGAATATCTGCGGGGGACACTGTTCTGGAGCATGGTGAAGGGGTACAGGTTCCTGACCGAAAGGAAAAAGTATCCTCCCTCTTTTGCATACGGAAAGGAATACGGAGACTTCCTGTCAGGGGTTCTTGCAGATGCGGTGGCTGCAGAATCACCGCTGAACGGGTTTTATGATGTTCCGGGGGCAGCGGCCGGCCTGGGGAAGCTTGTATTTCCGCTTCAGGAAAGGCATCTTCACAAGTATTCGGCAATAGCCGCGTTACATATGATGTACAGTGACAGAGGATGAAAACAAGTGTTGCTATTTTCAGGAATGAATCGGCCGATGATCATGTTCCCTGGACCGAAGCCTGCATGAGGCGGGGAGATGAGATTGAATTTGATGTCATTGACATTACAGCATCAGGCTGGCTCGGACAATTCAGGAAGAGACAGTATGACCTCATTTTGCTGAGGCCCCCCGGCAGGACTGAAAGTTACAAGAGGCTCTATGACGAGCGGGCGTATATTCTCAGCCAGTACTCCGGTGTTCCGGTTTATCCTTCTCTCACGGAGATACTTATATATGAGAACAAACGGTTGCTGAGCGACTGGCTGGAGGTGAACGGAATTCGCCACCCTGGCACCAGGGTTTTCTATTCGGAGAACGAAGCGCTGGATTATATCTGCAATGACAATGTTTTCCCCCTGGTGGCCAAGACCAATATCGGAGCATCGGGAAACGGGGTAAGGTTTCTGAATGACCGGAAAGCCGCAACGGAATATATAACCCTGGCTTTTGGCAGGGGTGTGGGGGTAAAGACAGGGCCCAAGCTCCGCAAGGGGTCACTGCTTGCCAAGATATCAAAGGCCATAAGGTCAAGGGGTTTTATACGAAAAAGGCTTGGTGAATACAAAGCCTCATTTGACAACCCGCAGAAGGGTTTTGTCATTTTCCAGGAGTTTATTGCGCATGAGTATGAGTGGAGGTGCGTCAGGATAGGCGACTCATTCTTCGCCCACAAGAAGATAGCCCGTAACAACAAGTCGAGCGGCACGCTGATCAAAGGATATGACCCGGTGCCGGAGTCGTTGCTTGAATTCATCCGTGAGATTACTGACAGGACCGGCCTCTCTTCGGTTGCAATTGACCTTTTTGAGCGGGACGGGGAATACTTGGTTAATGAGATACAGTGCTTCTTCGGGCAGTCGGACCCTTACCAGATGCTTGTGGATTCCGTTCCGGGACGTTACCGATTCATGGACGGGAGATGGGAATTTGAACCCGGCGACTTTGCCTCCAATGCCTGTTATGATCTGAGACTTGAACACGCCCTGACTCTCGCAGGAAAATGAAAATCAACGTGCAGTGAGGATACTCTTCGTCCTCAGCGGCAACAGCCGCGATAAAGGACTGGCTGCCGGTGCAGGGGCGGTTTCCGGAGCCCTGTCAGCCCCCTTTCCGGTCAAGAATCCAGTTCATCAGGCTGCAACCCTCAGGGAGCTTGGGCATGAGGTTGACCTGTTTTTCATACGCGGAAGAGGCCTCACCGGTTATCTTTCAGCTGTTCCGGCCATAAGGAAAAGGATAGGACAGGGACATTATGATATTGTTCATGCACATTACAGCCTGTCCGCATTTGCTGTTTCCGTTGCCGGGTGCCACAGTATGGTTGTATCGCTTGCGGGAAGCGATGTCATGGGCAGCAGTATGATGCTGCCGGTCACCAGGTTCTTCTGCAGATTCAGGTGGAAGAAGGTGATAGTGAAGACGGAGGAGATGAAAGCAAGACTGAAATGCGGTGATGCAACTGTAGTTCCCAACGGGGTTGACATGAAGCTTTTCGCCCCTTCTCCGAAGAGAGAGGCGAGGGAGGCGCTGGGTCTTGGCGATAAAAAAATCATACTTTTTGCCGCTGATCCCTCGAGGGAAGAAAAGAACTATCCTCTTGCACAGGAGGCTGTCAGGCTTATGGGAAGAGATGATGCAATGCTGCTGCCGGTGCACGGGGTGCCGCATGACAGTATGCCGCTGTATTACAACGCCTCGGACGTGATGATTCTTACGTCATTATGGGAAGGCTCCGTCAACTCCGTCAAGGAGGCGATGGCATGCAATCTCCCGGTTGTAAGCACTGACGTGGGAGATGTTCGTGTCAACACTTCGGGGGTTGACGGTTACTTTATCACCACGCCTGACGCTGCTGCAATGGCTGAAAAGCTCAGGGAGGCCATTGACCTGAAGGTGCCGGTAAAAGGCCGCGAGCGAATAACCGGGCTTCAGCTTGATTCAGCTTCTGTTGCACGAAGACTCATTGAAATATATAATTCAGTAAATTCATAGCCGGAAAAAATGAAGAATTCCGTTTCCGGCTATCATGACAGGGGCTAAAGAGTCAGAGAAAAGCAGACCAAAACAGGGTGCAGTCATAATTGAGGGTCATGTCCAGGGTCTGGCAAACACCCGGGCCCTTGGAGAGGCTGGCATCCCGGTGGTTGTTGTTGACAGCAGCAACTGCCTTGCAAGGTATTCCCGGTATTGCACCGGGTTTTTTTATTCTCCTGATTTTAAGAGTGATGACCTTGCCTTGTTTCTCCTTGACCTTGCAGTCCGCGAAGGGCTGGAGGGGTGGCTGCTGGTTCCTTCAAATGACCATGCAGTTTATACAATTGCCAGGAACAGGGAGTCGCTCGGCAGGGTTTTCAGGCTCACCACGCCGGGTACTGACGTGATTGACCTCATTTATGACAAAAGGAATCTCCTGGACATTGCGACTGGTATCGGCATTGCGATTCCGGCCACTTGTTATTTCGAAAGTGCTGATGATGCCATACCGTCAAACCTCAGGTTCCCGGTGATCACCCGGGGGCGTTTCGGCCTGTCGTTTTACAAGACGATGAAGGCAAAGGCCCTTTTTGCCGGCACGGAGGAGGAGCTTCGCGCCCAGCTCAGGCACATTTCTTCGGTTTACAGTCCCGGTGATACACTGACACAGACTGTAATACCGTTTGACGGGACAAACCGCACTGTCTCATTCACTGCCTTCTGCACTGACGGTGAGATACGGAGCTGCTGGGCGGGAAGGAAACTGAGGGAACATCCGTGGAGGTTTGGAACGGCAACATTTGCAGAGAGTATTGAGTGCAGGGAGTGCCTTGAACCGACAGCCAGGCTCCTCAGGAAACTGAATTACACCGGCGTTTGCGAGGTGGAGTATATCAGGGATCCTGAAGACGGAGAGTATAAGCTGATAGAGATGAATGCCCGCACCTGGCTCTGGGTAGGGCTTGCAAGAGCCTGCGGTGTTGACTTTGCACTGATGGCCTACAGGTATGTCAACGGGCTGGAGATGAGTTATCCGGCAGATTATGAGAAGGGGGTCAGGTGGATAAACTACCTGACTGACGCATGGTTCAGCTTAAAGGCAATGGTTGCCGGTAAACTGAAACCCGGGGAATACTTTGCCTCCCTGAAGGGGAAGAAGATTACTGCGGTTTTTTCGCGGAAAGATCTGAAGCCCTCACTGGCCCTGGTCATGCTCTCGTTCTATATTGCCCGCAAAAGAAGGTGATAATCCAATACTGCATTATATGCATCAGATCATAATTATCCTGGCCGGTTTCCTCATGTCATCAGCCCTTTTTATTTTCTGGGTTGCCAAAGGAGGATTCAACAGAAAGTATCTTTATACTGACAACCTGGTTCTGGGGACAGTGGCATCACTGCTTTCACTGCTTGTGTTTTACCTGGTTCCCCTTCCTTTCTGGCTGCTGGTGCCGTTTGTGAGCGGCTTCATTATACTTGTGCTTTTCGTGCTTCTCTTTCTTTACAGGTTTTTCAGGAATCCCGCCAGGAAAGTTCCCGGTGACGCCGATGATATTGTCTCGGCGGCAGACGGCAGGGTTATTTACATAAAGGAGCTTGAGAAGGGGCAGATGCCCGTGACAGTAAAGAAGATGAGGATTTCCGAGCTCAGTGAGATCACAAAAACCGATCTGCTTGAAAGGCCCTGTTATCTGATAGGGATTGCCATGACACTGTTCGATGTTCACATGAACAGGACTCCGGTTGACGGGAAGATAACCTTCATAAAGCATACTCCCGGGACAGCCATCGGGCTCAACACACCTTCATCCACTGTGACAAATGAGCGGAACACGGTAATCATTGAGCGCAGTGACGGTTTAAAGGCCGGAATTGTCCAGATTGCAGCCCGCGGGGTGAGGCGGTGCATTGTGATGGCAAAAGAGGGTGACACTGTAAAGAGGGGAGAGATCATCGGCAAGATCAGGTGGGGTTCACAGCTTGACATGATCATTCCGCGCAACTGTGAAATAATGGTAAGGGAAGGGGAGCAGGTCTATGCCGGAAGCACGGTCATTGCCAGGCTGATCACAGGTAAAAATGAGGGGACGAAATAGTGAATCTGCTGTTTGACATAGGGCATCCCGGACAGGTCCATCTCTTCAGGAATGCAATAGACATCCTGCGGGATCGTGGTCATGATATAACCGTAACGGTCAAGGATCTTCCTGCCGCCAGGCAGCTGCTTGATGCCTACGGAATCCCGTGGATCTCACTGGGGAAAAAGTACGACGCATTGCTTCTGAAGGGGCTGTCGCAGGCAAGGTACAATTACAGGTTATTGAAGATTGCGCGTGAAAAGAAAACCGATATTGCAATAGGGTCATCAATTACAATTGCCCATGCATCCCTGTTTCACCGGATGAAATCAATCCTGCTCGATGATGACGATGCAGATGCTGTGAGACTCTTCTCGATGTTTGCGCATCCTTTTGCAGACACGGTGCTTTCACCCGCGGCCCTGGCTCACCAGAGAACTCACAGACGGGATATTGTCTATGCAGGTACCCATGAACTTTTTTACCTTCATCCAAAACGTTTCACTCCCGATCGTTCAGTTCCGGAAAATGCCGGAATTGATCTATCGAAACCATATTTTATAGCCAGGTTCGTATCGGGGAAAGCATATCATGACAGGGGAGAGAAGTGGATAACGATGGAGCAGAAGCTGAGGATAATCAGGCTTCTGGAGAATTACGGGAAAGTATACATTACAACCGAGCGGGCAATTGAACCGGAGCTGGAACAGTGGCAGCTGAAGGTGGCGCCGGAGCTGATACATCACATGCTGAGTTTTGCCACCCTTTTCGTCGGCGACAGCCAGACGATGACTTCAGAGGCTGCAATCCTGGGAACGCCGGCGCTCAAATGCAACTCATTTGCCCGCAAGCTCTCAGTCCCCAATATGCTTGAGGATGAGTATGATCTCTGCTATGCATTCCAGCCTGAGGAGTTTGAGCTGATGATGCAGAAGACGGAGGAACTCCTTACAACACCCGGCCTGAAGCAGTCCTGGAGTCTTAAGAGGGAGAAATTCCTTGCGGCGATGACCGATCCCACCGAATATCTCGCAGGCTTCATCGAGAGTTATCCTGTGCGAAAACGGGTTTCACGGGGACAGTCCTGACCTATTGAAAGAGGATATACTGTGGACTTCACAACAGCCAAATACAAGCAGTTGCTTTCAGCCCTGAAAGGGTTGGGGGTGCCGTTTGCCGGTTTCAGTGATATTGCCGGAAACCGGGCTGAAAGGTTCGTTGTGCTCAGGCACGATGTTGACAAAAAGCCTGAGAATGCCCTTAAGCTGGCAAAGATCGAGGCCGCAGAGTCTGTGAAGTCAAGCTACCATTTCAGGGCTTCAGATAACGGGTTTCAGGATAGTTATATTTCCGAAATTGCCGGACTGGGTCATGAAATCGCATATCACTATGAGGATCTGTCCGCTGTTGCCGGAAGGAAGGCGGTTTCCGGAGGCAATGCTGATCCGTCGCTGGCTGAGGCAGCCGTTATCCGTTTTCAGATGAATCTCGGACGGATAAGGAGAATCTCTCCGGTGAAAGTGATTTCAATGCATGGCAGTCCTCTGTCCCCGACAGATAACAGGCTCCTGTGGAAGTACCATGATTATCATTCTGACGGAATTGTCTGCGAGCCCTACATTGATATCGATATGTCTGATATCCTTTATCTTACTGACACGGGCAGGAGGTGGGACGGTGATGAATCAGCGGTGCGTGACAGGGGATTTGTGGCGGAAGGCATTCACTCTCCGGATCCTTACTCGGCCTGGACGGTCAGGCCGGTCAGGGGAAGCCTGATGAACATGACGCCTGAGGGGATGGCTTTCAGGCAGAGTTACAGTATTCGGACTACTGATGAATTAATAAATCTGGCCATTGACAGCCGGCTGCCAGGCAGGCTTATAATAAATACCCATCCGCAGAGGTGGGATGATGACCCTGCTGCATGGGTTACGGAGCTGATTATGCAGAACTTAAAAAATCAGATTAAAAAAATCCTCCGGCTTTCTAAAAATCCGTCCTGAACAGATTCTCAAAACGGCATCTTTTGAGAATAATTTATCATCGTCAGTATATTATCTGGCGGGGTTATTCCGTTTCTAAAGAAATACTTGCGCAATCAGAGGGTTACATCAGGCTTTGATGCAACCTTTTTGCGCCTTGTAAGGTCTTGATGAAAGAGATTTGAACCTGAACAGATTAAGAAAAGAGCTCCGTCATGGAAAAAGTAGGTTATCAGGCAAAAAATAAGACAATCGGTATGTTCCGGCCACGGATTTTGTTGTTGCTGACAGTGGCCGTGATTTCACTGAATGCAGCCAGGGGTCAGTCATACCTTATTCCGGTCAATGCCGCGACCAACAAATATCCTGTCACTTTCACGGATGAGGCCCAGCAAACACTGATACTTGAGTTTGACCGGGCTGTTACCGCCGGAGGAACATCTGCAGGGTGGACAATTACCGTCGGCGGTGTTCCTGTTGCCATGACCGGGAACCCTGCCCCTTCAGGTAACTTCCTCAGGATAGTGCTCTCTTCGTCGATTTCCTATGCAAACAGGAACAGTGTTCTTGTATCATATAATCCGGCTCTCGGAAACATGTCTCTTTTCGGAGGGGTGGAACCGGATTTTACAGATGTCCAGGCAATAAACAACTATATCGCAACGGCGGCTGATTTTACCAACGGTCTTTACGGGGAGCTTGCGCCTATTGATATCTGTGCCCCTGTGGTGGATGTGCAGGTTGAATCAAACATTGTTATGAGCAGGCGTTACCGCAACAGTATTCATTATGCCCTGCCCAAGATCTGGATACTCTGGGAATATCCAAATGCATTTCCCCGTACACTCAGTTTCTATGCTGAGGTAGGCGGAGCCGGATCAGGAAATTTCAGGGCTGTTGAACCGTATGCGGGATATCCTGACAACACAAGCAACTGTACCTGGGATGTTTCCATATACCCCTACCTGTATAACACCGGTACTCTTCAGCCTAACCTGTATGTGACAGTCAACCAGGTTGTAATTCAGCTGCCAAACTACAAGAGGGATAACGGCACACCGGCCCCGGGAACGGGTGACCTGGGTATAGACCCTCCTGTTGATGATCCCAGAACGCTCTTCTGTGTAGGTGATGATATAACTGCATTCATCTTTGAGGATGCAACCGTATTTGACTGCCAGTTGCCGGTAGAGCCGGACCTGCCGAATATATACCCCCGGTATGTTCAGTATGTTTATGGCACTCATACCGGTGCCGGCATTCCGAATGTCTTTATCGATGTCAACGGAACCATGGTCCAGGTGACTGACAACAACGGTGACCCGATAAGCGGCACGTGGTATGTTAACCCTGACGGTTCTCCCAACCCCGGAGGATACACAACTCCTTCAGGCTTTTTTGAAGGTCCGGTTGTAAAATATGAATGGGATTTCTTTACAAGGCTGCTCATCACTCCGATGGCAGAGACTTACCCGATTTACCACACCGGAGATTTCGTAAATGACCAGGCAAATGACATTTTTGATGTAACCCTCCGCAACTGGGGTCCGTGCAATCCGTATGACGCAGGAAATCCTTTTACCCATCTTGATGCGGTCACCGATTTTTCGAGGCTTCGCCTGATTGAGTCACCTCCTCTGCCTACAGCTCCTGATGTTTTCATATGTTTCGGAGGCTCAACCACTCTTACTGCTGTCAGGAACGGTGCCCCCAATCCAGGTGAACTTCACTGGTATGATGATGCTGCCCTGACTCATGAAGTGGCAACGGGTACTACCTATACTCCAGCTGTTTCTGCGGTTGGAACGTATACCTACTGGGTGAGGGAGATTGCAGGGACGACCGGCAACTGCCCGGGACCGGCTGAAGAGGTGGTGCTGACAATCAACCCCATACCGAACCAGCCTACAGTAACAAGGACAGGGGCTGACTTCTGTTATGACGGAGTGCAGTCGGTCACCCTCACGGCAGACCCGAACACACCTCCTGCAATTTCTTCCTACCAGTGGTACCGTGACGGTTCACCGGTGGCAGGAGCCACAACAAATACCCTTGTACTTGACCAGGTTGCACAGACAGGTGAATATACGGTACGTACCTTCGGTGTTGCACCCACATACTGTCCGGGGCCCCTTTCTGCTCCTGTTGATGTGCTGATAGGAGAGCCCGCCACGGTAAGTGCAGGCCCTGATCAGACTATTTGCTCAAATACCTCAGCAACAATAACCGGCACCAGGGGAGGCTCGGCAATTTCAACGACATGGACCACCTCGGGAACCGGTACATTTGGCAATGCTTCCAGTCTATCAACCACATATGCTCCCAGTGCCGCTGACATTACGGCGGGAACGGTAACGCTGACAATAACAACAAACAATCCTTCCGGACCCTGCCCGGCTGTATCAGACTTCCTGATTTTAACCATTGTCAGGGCACCACAGGTCTATGCAGGTGCTGACGATGCCACATGCCAGGGGACTCCCTATACCGTCAGTGACGCAACAGCCTCTGACTATGTGACACTGACCTGGACCGAAAATGGCGCCGGATCAATCACTGCCGGCCAGGGGACACTTACCCCCACTTATACACCGGGAGCAGCTGAAGCAAATGCTACAGTTACCCTTACTCTTACCGCCACTGGAACGGTACCCTGTGCCAGTGCAACAGACACGAAAATCCTCTATGTGGACAGGAACCCGGTGGCAACCGTGGGCCCGGTACAGGAGATATGCAACAATACTTCGGCAAATCTCTCAGGAAACGTACCGGCAGCAGGAACAGCCGGTGAATGGACATTCCTGAATAACCTCGTATGGCAGGAGACTTTCGCAGAGAGTCCCATGTATGCCACCTCCGGAACAGAATGGACAACTTCAGGTATTACCCCTGACGCTGACACATATTTCAGGGTCGAATCCGGGAGAATGGTCGGGCGTGACCTCGATGCCGAAGCTGTCTGGCGCTCTGACCCGATAACCATAGCAGCAGTTTCCCCGGTAAATATAAGTGTGTTCCTTCAGGAAGCGGGTTCACTTGAAAACACCGACTATATAAGGGTTTATTACAGTATCAACGGAGGTGCTGAAACCCTGTTCAACAACAACGGCAACAATGTTAATGACTTTGGAACCAGGACCGCTACTGCAACAGACATTTCCGGGAATAATATCCGGATTATCATCCGGTGCAGAAATGATGCCAATGATGAATATTACTATTTTGACAACATTACAGTAAGACAGGTCCCAGCCATTGCAGAACCTGCAATCACCACCGTAAACAGCGCCACCTCAGCAGTAACAGGTCTGTGGCAGGGTGACAACAGGTTCCGGTGGTCGGTATTTTCAACCCACGGTGGCTGCGACTCGGCATCTGCCGTTTATACAATAAGGAGAGACGTTTCTCCTGCCGCTGCAAACGCCGGACCGGCACAGGCATTCTGTGAGACAAGCAGCACCGTTATGGCTGCCAATGCCGCAACCAACGGAGGAACAGGGACCTGGACCCTGGTAAGCGGATCAGGAACTGTGGCTGAACCAAATAACCCGCTGTCGGCTGTCTCCGGCCTGGGTTACGGAACCAACACCTTCCGGTGGACAATCACAAGTGAACTTGGAATCTGCCCTGCCACAAACAGCACCGTCACAATTACAAGAAACCATAATCCGCTGGACCTGAGCGGCAATGTGACCATTGTTGCGAACCCGGTCTGTTACAATACTCCCGGGCAGCTCAGGATAACAGGCACAGAGGCAGATGTCCGTTATTACCTTAGAACCGGTGGCGCTGACGGATCTTATGTCCAGGGCAACGGTGGCACAATAACCCTTACCACGCCAAACCTCACCTCGGCAACAACATACCAGGTCCATGCAGTCAAGGATGTAACCGGCTGCGATATAATATTCGGCTCCTATACCATAAATGTCAATCCAGAGTTCACCCTGGCACAGCTGTTTGCCAGTCACAACATATGTGCCGGCGCAACAACAACCATCTCGGTTGTCCTTACAGGCGGAACCGGTCCCTGCACTATAGTGTGGAATGACGGCTCAAATCACACAATTAATAATTATGTAAGCGGAACTGATATAACTGTAGGACCCTACCCTGCAGGAAATACAACAATAACGCTGACCTCGGTGCAGGACAATAACCTGTGCACTCCGGCAAGCCTGGGGACACCGATAGTCATAACCGTAGGATCTACTCCCACATCAGCAACACTGAGCGGATCAGGTGATGCATGCGTCGGAGCGGCAAGCTCCCTTACCTTTACCGTGACAAATGGTGTGCCCCCGTATGATATTATTATAAACGGTACAACCTATCTTGACAGGAATTCAGGAAGCAGCATCAGCCTGGGGGCATTGCCTGTGGGGAGTTACACCTACAGTCTGACCTCGGTGATAGATGCCTGCGGCAACCCTGTCCCCCCGGCAGGACTTCCCGCTCCGTATTCCTTCAGCATTAATGAGATACCGTCTGCTGCTGCAACAACCAACAATGACCCGGTGATCTGCAGCAACGGGACTACTGATATTTTGCTTCAATCCACTGTTCCCGGTTCAACCCTCAGCTGGACAGTATCAAACAGTCCTGCGGTTACCTGGATAGCCGGAAAGGCTCCTGCGGCAGGCAGCGGTGTTATCGGAACAACGATTGCCCAGAACCTTCAGCATACCGGATCTCAGCCTGTTACTGTTACTTACACGATAACTCCGGCCGGGCCTGCTTCAACTTTCTGTCCGGGACCCGCAATTACCAGGACGGTTGTTGTAAATCCGACAGCCGAACTTAATGATCCTGCTGACCAGACAAGATGCAACGGTTCTGCAACGGCGGCGGTTAACTTTACCACCAACAGGACCGGCGGCACCACAACCTATTCATGGACCAACAGTACAACATCCATAGGCCTTGCTGCCAGCGGAAACGGGAACATACCTTCATTTACGGCTGTCAATAACGGCACATCTCCGGTTACGGCAACTGTAACTGTCACTCCTTCATTTGAAGGTTGTCCCGGAACGCCACAGACGTTTACGATCACCGTGAATCCCTCAGGCCAGGTCAATGACCCGGCTGACCAGGTGAGATGCAACGGCTCTGCCACAGCGGCAGTTAATTTCACCACCGACAGGACCGGCGGTACCACAACCTATTCGTGGACAAACAATAACACCTCCATAGGTCTTGCTGCCAGCGGCACGGGAAACATAGCGTCATTCACGGCTGTAAATACAGGCACTTCGCCCGTCACGGCCACAGTTACGGTCACACCTTCCTTTGCCGGGTGTGCAGGTACTCCGGAGACCTTCACAATCACGGTCAATCCGTCAGGCCAGGTCAATGATCCTTCTGACCAGGTATTGTGCAACGGCGCCGCCACCGCGGCAGTAAACTTCACAACCGACAGAACCGGCGGCACAACCACCTATTCGTGGACCAACAACACAACGTCAATTGGTCTGGCCGCCAGCGGCAACGGCAACATACCGTCGTTTACGGCAGTCAATAACGGCACTTCGCCGGTTACGGCCACAGTCACGGTAACACCTTCCTTTGAAGGATGTGCAGGGACTCCT
This sequence comes from uncultured Rikenella sp., assembly GCA_964621005.1. Classification (GTDB taxonomy): domain Bacteria; phylum Bacteroidota; class Bacteroidia; order Bacteroidales; family VadinHA17; genus SR-FBR-E99. The sequence goes on along the minus strand of CAZUIF010000008.1, from coordinate 34,539 downwards.
CAGACCTTTACAATCACAGTTGATCCGTCGGGCCAGGTCAATGATCCGGCTGACCAGGTGAGATGCAACGGTGCCGCCACAGCAGCTGTAAACTTTACTACCAACAGGACCGGCGGCACAACCACCTATTCGTGGACCAACAACACAACATCAATAGGACTTGCTGCCAGCGGCAACGGAAACATATCATCGTTTACGGCAGTAAACAACGGTACTTCGCCGGTTACGGCGACAATAACGGTAACACCTTCATTTGAAGGGTGTGCCGGTACGCCTCAGACATTCACCATTACCGTCAATCCGTCGGGCCAGGTCAATGACCCGGCTGACCAGGTCAGATGCAACGGTGCCGCTACTGCAGCAGTTAACTTTACAACAAACAGGACCGGCGGGACAACAACCTATTCATGGAGCAACAGCACACCTTCCATAGGCCTGGGTGCAAGCGGTACGGGAAACATACCCTCGTTTACGGCAACCAATAACGGGACAGCTCCTGTCACGGCTACTGTAACCGTTACCCCCTCGTTCGAAGGTTGTGCAGGTACCCCGCAGACATTCACCATCACCGTCAACCCGACGCCGGCGCTTAACAGCACACTTGCACCGGCCGGCATTTGCAGCAATTCACTGTTTACATATACGCCCACCTCGCTGACAGCTGGAACATCCTTCAGCTGGACGAGGCTGGCTGCTGCCGGTATCACGCCTGCAGGACCGGTCACGGGCACCGGCAGTGTAAGTGAGACACTTCGCAACCTCACTTCCGCCACCATTGCGGTGACATATGAGTATGTGCTCACGGCAAACAGCTGCAGCAACACACAGAATGTTGTAGTCAACATCAAGCCTGAGCCTGTTATTTCCAACCAGTCGGCAGCGGTTTGCTCGGGCGAGACTCTGACGCATCACATACTGCTTGACAACTTCGTCAACCCGGCCGATAATGTCACTTTCACCTGGCCAGCACCCGTGGTTTCGGGAGGTCTGACAGGCGGGACCGCCCGCACTGTGCCTTCATCAGCCGACATGACAGATACTTTTGTCAACACATCCGGCCTGGCAGAGACGGCTACTTACACGGTCACCCCGGTATACGACGGCTGTACCGGAGACCCGAAGACAATTGTTGTTACAGTCGGGTCGCAGCCGGTGCTCGGCAACCTTGACATGTTTGCCTGCAGCGCTGTCCCCACAGGGCTGGTGCTGGCGGTTGCCCCCACCTCATCTCCCGCAACAACATATGACATTGATTGGATAAACGTTCAGTCAGGCCTGGTTGCTGCTGCAGGTAATGCCACTGCAACAGACGGCGTTGCCGATATCAACTACCTGGCAAACGACCGGTTCACAAACGAGACCGGCGTCACCCGGACTGTCACCTACCGCGTACGGCCGGTCTTCGGAGCCACCTGTATAGGCGACTGGGTTGAGGTTGTCGTCACAGTCAGGCCCCAGCCGGTGATTGTTCCCGGCCAGACGCAGACTGTATGTTCGAATGTGGCCGCCTCACGCGAGATACTGCTCCTTCCTGCAAACACCCCGGCAGGCAGCACTTTCAGCTGGCCTCTCCCGGTGATGTCGGACGGATCTGTCCAGGGTACAGCCGGTAGTGCTGTTCCTGCTGATCCGGCAGGCACGCCTCACATAACGGACACTTTCGAAAATTACGGAGCCCTTCCGGTCACAGCAACATATACGGTTACAGCAACCAGTATATTCGGCTGCGCCGGGAACCCGGTACCTGTTGTTATTACAGTCAACCCCGAGCCTGCAGCGCCACCGATTACCGGTGACGACATGCTCTGCACCAACCAGACCAATGTTATCTACACGGTGCCTCTTCATCCGGGATCATCCTATACCTGGACAGTGCCGGCATCTGTGGGAACGAAGATATTTGATGCCAACTCGAATGCGATAATCATTACTGCGGCAGCGGCTGCCGGAAACGGGACCATAACCGTGACCGAGACAAACAGCTACGGCTGTACCGGCCTGGCCGGGACGTTCGATGTCGACGTGATGGCCCCCTCAGCACAGTCGAATATTACCGGTGACAACATCGTATGTGCTCTTGAGACAGGTGTTTATTCGGTTCCGAACCATGCGGGATCAGTCTACACATGGACACTCCCGACGGGCGCTGCCCTGATTGGAGATCCTTCGGCTGCCTCAATTACTGTCACCTTCGGTACTGTCAGCGGCAATATTCTCGTTCGGGAGGTCAATGCCGCAGGATGTATTACAAACCATAATCCCCTGCCTGTAACCGTGAGGCCTCTGCCTACGGCGATAATAAGCAACAGCGGAACTGTGTGCGTTGAGGATACCCATCCTATAACTATCACCCTTACCGGGGCTGCCCCGTGGAGCGTGATTTATGCAATCAACGGCGCCGATCAGCCTGCTATAAACATAGGCGCTTCGCCATACACCCTGAATGCTGCGGCGGCCGGCAATTACACTGTCACCAGTGTCACTGACGCCAACGGCTGTACCAATACAGGTATAGGCAACGCCACTGTTTCCTACTGGCCGGTGCCTTCCGCAACAATAAGCGGAACGACGGCCATCTGTGCCGGCAAGAGCGCAGTGATAACAGTGAGCCTTACAGGTGCTTCACCGTATACATTTACCTATACTGACGGTGCAACACCGGTTACTGTTACCAACTACCCGGCAAATATCTACACCTTCACCGTCACTCCGGCGGCAGCTGTTACATACACGCTGGTCAGCATGGAGGACAATCACGGCTGTACTGGAACCATTTCAGGCACCGCCACTGTCACAATCAATGCCCAGCCGGTTCTGAGCTTTGCTGCCACGAACCTGCAGTGCAACGGTGACAACAGCGGCGCAATCAACCTGACTGTGACCGGGTCTGCCACTAACAGCTTTGCATGGCTCGGTCCTGACGGGTTTACGGCAGGCACTGAAGACATTTCCGGCATCAGGGCAGGTCTCTACAATGTGACTGTCACCAGCAGTGACGGATGCGTTGCCAGCGGCCAGGCCACTGTGACACAGCCTGACATTCTCACCCTCTCGTCTACCGGGAACATTGCACTGCTGTGCAACGGGGCGACTACGGGCGCCGGCAGTTTCACGGCTGCCGGTGGTACGGCGCCGTACACCTTCAGCACGGTTGTCAATACGGCAGGGGCTACCCTCACACCGGCAGCAACTTCGGTAGCCTTCACCGGCGCCGGAGCCGGCACTGTCACCGTCAGGGTGACTGATGCCCACAACTGCACCGCCGAATCGACGGTGACAGTGACGCAGCCGCCGGCCCTGAATCTTACGGCAACAACTGCCAATGTCAGCTGCTACGGCGGCAGCAACGGCAGCATCATCACCTCCGTCACCGGCGGCACCGCACCTTATATATATGCATGGACCGCCTCCGCCGGTGGCAGCAGCATCATTGCCGGCGCCCCGAACCAGGGCAGCCTGACGGCAGGGACCTATGACCTCACCGTCACCGACGCAAACGGATGCCAGACAACCGGCACATGGACCCTTACCCAGCCGACGGAACTGGCCGTGACCGTGACGGCAGACGATAACCTTATAGGCACCTGCTCATCAGCACAGCTGCAGGCGACGGTCACCGGAGGCGTCATGCCTGCCGGCGGCTACATCTACAGCTGGTCGCCCGCAGCAGGACTGAGTGCTGCAAATATATCCAACCCGGTTGCAACACCGGCTTCGACCACGACATACACCGTCACCGTTACAGACGCCAACGGCTGTATCAAGACAGGCTCGGTGACAGTCGATGTTGCACCGGCACTGACGGCGGTGGCTTTTGCCGATGACAATCTCATCGGTGCATGCCCGACATCACAGACCCGGCTACATGTCAACGTCAACGGCGGCGAGGCTCCCTACAGCTTCAGCTGGCTGCCTGCGGCCGGACTGAGCAGTGCGGTTGTGCGTGAGCCGATGGCTAAGCCGGCGGCCACAACAGCATACACTGTAACAGTAACTGACGCCAACGGCTGCACAGCCACGGCTAACGTGACAGTCAATGTCGCTCCGCCACTCGACGTAACAGCAGCGGTTGATGACAACCTTATAGGTACATGTCCCACCTCTGTTGCTCATCTCAGTGCAACCGCCACCGGCGGAGAGGGAGGCTACACCTACCTGTGGGACAATGCCGGCACACTCAGCAGCGCCACCAGCGCCACGCCGACGGCGAAACCGCTCGTAAATACAACCTATACGGTCACCGTCACTGACGCAAACGGCTGTACCGACCAGGCAACCGTCACCGTCAACGTGGCCCCTGACCTTGCCGTCACTGCAATTGCTGACGACATGTTCATCGGTACATGCCCGACATCGGTATCTCACCTTGATGCAACAGTCACAGGCGGCGAAGGAGGATTTACATACAAGTGGACCCCGCTCACCGGCCTTGACGACAGCAACATAAAGACGCCGACGGCGAAACCGGCGGTGACCACCACATATACGGTCACAGTCACTGACGCCAACGGCTGTACTGCCACCTCGAACATCACCATCACCGTCCGCCCGGCACTTACGCTGACGCTGGCCGTTGATGACAGCTCGATAGGAACGTGCCCGGGATCGGATGCACAGCTGACATCCACTGTTGGCGGAGGGGAACCGGGTTACATATACCTGTGGACTCCGGCAACCGGGCTGAGCAGTGATACAAATCCGAATCCGACAGCCAAACCGGCCGTAACCACTACATATACTCTCACGGTTACTGACCAGAACGGCTGCACCATTTCGAGGGACATCACGGTCACGGTAGTTTCACCGCTCACCGTAACAGCTTCGGCAGCAGACCCGCTCATCGGCACCTGCCCGACGTCAACGACCACCCTCAATGCGGTGGCTCTCGGCGGGGAACCGGGATATACATACAGCTGGCTGCCTGTAACAGGGCTTGACAATCCGTCGATACAGACGCCCACGGCGAAACCGGCAGTGACCACCACCTATACCGTTACAGTCACCGACAACAACGGGTGTACTGCAACGGCAGCGGTGACGGTCAATGTTGCTCCTGACCTGACTGCGACGGCCACCACGGATGACGGAACGATAGGTACCTGCCCCACTTCGGTGGCACACCTTGATGTCACAGCCACCGGCGGAGAACCCGGATACACATATTTATGGGCTCCCGTTGCCGGCCTGAGTGACCCGAACAGCAAGACCCCGACGGCCAAACCGTCGGCCACAACAACATATACAGTTACAGTTACTGACATCAACGGCTGCCAGACAACTGCCAGCGTGATTGTCAACGTGGCTCCTGTGCTTACTGTAGCCGTCTCTGCGGACGATTATAATATAGGTACCTGTCCCGGATCTGACGCACAGCTTACGGCAAGTGCCTCCGGCGGAGAACCGGGTTACACATACCTGTGGTCACCCGCCATCGGTCTCAGTGACGCAAACATTGCCAATCCTGTTGCCAAGCCTGCAGTGACGACAACCTACACGGTTCTGGTAACTGACATCAACGGCTGTACGGCAACGGCATCGCTTACGATAACTGTAGCGCCCGTTCTTTCGGCCACGGCTACGGCAAGCGATCCGAACATCGGCACATGCCCGGCATCGCAGAGCAACCTTGACGTGATCGTTACCGGCGGAGAGCCTGGCTACACATACATCTGGGCCCCTGCAACCGGCCTCAGTGATCCGGCAATCAAGAATCCGACAGCCAAACCGGCAGTCACCACCACCTACACTGTGACTGTGACTGACAACAACGGCTGCCAGACTACGGCACCGGTTACGGTAACGGTTCTTCCTGACCTGGTTGTGACGGCCTCGGCTGATGACATGCTCATCGGCACATGCCCCACTTCAAGATCGAACCTGAGCGCAGCAGTTTCAGGCGGTGAGGCTGGATACACCTACAACTGGGCACCAGCAACAGGGCTTAACAGTACCACGGTAAGCAATCCTGTCGCCAAACCGGCGGTTACCACCACCTATACCGTGACAGTCACTGACGCCAATGGCTGCCAGGCCACAGATAATATAACGATCACTGTAGCTCCTGACGTCACCGTTGCTGCAACAGCCGATGACTATATTCTCAGCACCTGTCCCACCTCGGTGGCACAGATCACTGCCACGGCTGGCGGAGGCGAAGAACTTTCAGGAGGCGGTTACACATGGAGCTGGGCTCCGTCGGCCGGCCTGAGTGCAACAAATATTCCGGATCCGGTTGCCAAACCGGCATCGACGACCACCTATACAGTAACTGTGACAGACCGCAACGGATGTACGGCCACCAACACAGTCACAATAGAGGTTCGTCCGCCGCTGGCGGCCGTTGCAACTGCAACCGACTACCTGATAGGCGACTGCCCGGCATCAACAACCACGCTTGACGTGAATGTCACCGGCGGCGAACTGCCCTACGTTTACAGCTGGGCTCCTGCCGCATCACTCAATGATGCCACAGCCAAGAGTCCCGTTGCAAAACCGGCGGTCAACACAACCTACACGGTCACTGTCACCGACGCAAACGGCTGTACAGTTACGGCAACGGTCACAATCAACATCGCCCCGCCGCTGGCGGCTGTGGCAGCCGTTGATGATGACCCGATCGGCGCATGCCCGACCTCGGTGGCTCACCTGAGCACAACGGTCAGCGGCGGCGAGGGAGGATACACATACCTGTGGGACAATGCTGCAACACTGGATGACCCGACAAAGGCCAACCCGGCAGCTAAACCTGCTGTCTCCACACTTTACACCGTTACCGTGACCGACTCCAACGGCTGTACTACAACCGCACAGGTACAGGTCAACGTGGCTCCCGTCCTTACCGTCACTGCCACAGCTGATGATGACGTCATCGGCGCATGCCCGTCATCATTTGCCACACTGACGGCTACAGGTGCAGGCGGAGAGCTGCTGCTCTCGGGCGACTACACCTACAACTGGTCACCGGCTGCCGGGCTCAACTATACGAATGTGAAGAGCCCGATAGCCAAGCCTGCAGTGACAACAACCTACACTGTCACAATCACTGACAGGAACGGCTGTACTGCAAGCAACACGGTAACCATCACCGTGATGCCTCCGATAGCCCTGACAACAACACCTGTTGTCTATGCCGGCGGATATAACATCACCTGTAACGGGGCATCCGACGGCGCAATTGACCTCGGAGTCACCGGCGGTGAGGCCCCCTATGCATATGCATGGAGCGGCCCGTCGGGTTACACCTCTACAGTACAGGATATCTCAGGTCTCAGGGCCGGCACATACAATGTCACGGTCACCGATGCAAACAACTGTACCGCAACCACCACGGTGGTTCTGCTTGAACCTGCAGTTCTTACTCTCGGCAAGACTCCTGATGTTGTTCTGTCGTGCTTCGGTGATGCAACCGCCACCGGGTCATTCTCGGTGTCAGGAGGAACCTCACCGTATGTTCTTAGCGCATTCAGCAATACTGCCGGGGCGACGGTAACAATCACCGGCACATCGCTCTCCTTCACCGGAGGGGCAGTCGGGGTGGTCACTGCCCTGGTAACTGACGCAAACGGCTGTACGGCACAGGCTACTATCACGATCACGCAACCGCCGCAGCTTACTCCGGGCTCAATAGACGGAGACCAGGAGGTATGCTACCTCGGCAACCCGACAGCCCTGAATGAGGTTACAGCACCTGCCGGCGGTCCGGCCGGGATACTCTTCCAGTGGGAGCGCAGCCTCAACGGCGGCACCACATGGAGTGATGTTCCTGGTGCCACCATGGCATCTTACGATCCGCCCGCAGGCATACTGCAGACAACCCATTTCCGTCGCCGTGTCAACTCGGCAGCATGTGATCCGGAGTACAGCAACATTGTTGTTGTAACGGTCAACCCGCTGCCGGTGGCATCCATTGCCGGAACAGGATTTGTCTGCCCGGGAGATGCTGCAAACGTCACGGTGACAATCACAACGGGTGAATCACCCTTTACGGTAGTCCTCAGCGACGGCACATCAGTCAGCAATTATATCAGCGGAAGCCCGATAACAGTCAGCCCGACAGTCACCACCACCTATACAATCACATCGGTGACTGACAATAACGGATGCGCGGTATCGGCGCCGCATGCTGACCTTACCGGCGCGGCAACCATCGATGTGAAGACGGTGCCTGAAATAGCAGTCCAGCCTGTCAGCCAGACAGTCTGTGAGGATGCAGTGGCCACCTTCGTCACCGATGCCGGCGGCACCACAAATCCGCACTACCAGTGGTACGTTGATTCCGGCTCAGGCATGACACTCATGCCGGCTGAAACAGCTGCCACCCTCAGTGTCACTGCAACAAGTGCAACGAACGGTTACAGGTACCAGGCCGAAATTTCAGGTGACTGCCCCGTTCCTGTCGGGACGGACATCGTCACTCTAACGGTAAATGAGAAGCCTGAGATAGTTACCCAGCCGGTAGCTGTCACACTCTGCTCCGGTGAGGATGCAACCTTCACCGTTGATGCAGGGGTGACCACCAATCCGGTCTACCAGTGGTATGTAAATGCCGGTACCGGCTGGACACCTGCTGCCGGTGCACGCTACCAGGGTGCCAATACGGCAACACTGACAGTAGTGAGCGCACTGGAGATGATGTCAGGATACCAGTACAGGGTAAGGGTTTCAGGAACCTGCACACCGTTCGTGGAGTCAGATGCTGTCACCCTCACCGTGACAAGGCAGGCTGAGATAACCCAGCATCCGGCAAGCTTAACTCTTTGCGAGGGTACTGCAGCCTCTTTCACCGTCAGTGCAGGACTCACCACCAACCCGGCATACAGCTGGGAGCGGAGCCTTGACGGCGGAATGACATGGACAGCGATAAGCGGCGAAACGGCATCGACATATGTCATTGCTGCGGTGGCAACGACTGACAACAACACCGCCTACAGGGCAATTGTCAGCAGCAGCTGCGGGTCAAGCGTGACCTCAATGCCTGCATTCCTCACTGTAAATGAGCAGCCGGAAATAACTGACCAGCCTGATGACGTCGTGATCTGTGAGTACGCAATAGCGGACTTCACGGTTGATGCCGGCGTTACCACCGGTGCAACCTACAGGTGGCAGCGAAGCATTGACGGCGGCGGCACATGGAACAACCTTACTGAAACCGCCACCTACTTCGGTGTCTCAACGATGAACCTGAAGGTCAACGGCACCAACAGGATGATGAGCGGAGACATGTTCAGGGTGATAGTATCCGGAACATGCACACCGCCCGTCACCTCATCGGCAGCACTCCTTACTGTCAACACCGCACCGGAGATCCTTGCACAGCCTGTCGCTTCGACGATATGCGAGAACACCGGCACATCCTTCACCGTGACGGCACAGGGTACTGCCCTGGCATACAGGTGGTATGTTGACACCGGTTCGGGCTTCAGTGCGGTAACTGACGGAGGAGTTTACTCCGGAGCCGCAACCAACACGCTGACACTGACGAATGTGCCTCGCACGTATGACAACTACCGCTACCGCGTGGAGATTGAAGGCACATGCGTACCGAAGGCGGTCTCGCAGACGGTGCAGCTTGATGTATCGATTGTGAAAGTCATAAACACGCAACCGGCAAGCACTGCAATCTGCGAGTTCATGACTGCCAGCTTCACCGCCCTTGCTGACGGCGCCAACCTGACATACCAGTGGCAGGCATTCAACGGCACAACCTGGGACAACCTCACCAACAGCGGTTTGTATATGGGAGTTCAGACGCCCACGCTGATGGTCTTCGGACCGTCACGTACCGTCGACGGCACCCGTTACAGGGTTGTTATCGGAGGCGACTGCTCTGCAGACCTGATATCCGATGAGGCGGTCCTTACAGTCTACACTGCTCCTGAGCTTTCGGATCATCCCGATGAGTTCAGGGGATGTCCGGGCGGCAGCGCCACCTTCAGTGTTGTTGCTGCAGGGACGAACCTGGTATACCAGTGGCAGGTCAACAGCGGCGCCGGTTTCGTCAACGTGACGGACAACGGCACCTACTCAGGCACATCCACACCCACGCTTACAGTAAATAACCTTGATCTCTCGATGAACGGTTATCTTATAAGGGCGGTTGTGTCGGGTACCTGTCTGCCTCCTGTCACCAGCTCTTTTGCACCCCTGAGGGTTTATGCCGAGCCTTCTATCATATCAGAGCCGGCAGATGCCGAAGTGTGTGACCTGGCCGGTGCGATCTTCTTCTCACAGGTGTTCAACACCGGTGCCGGGGAGACAACTGTATGGCAGGTCAACCAGGGTGCAGGGTGGAATAACATCAGCGACGGCGCCCTCTACCAGGGAACACAGACACCGCAGCTTGTGATCATGAGCGCCACCACCGCGATGAACGGATGGCGTTACAGGCTCGAGATCACCGGTCCGTGCAACAAGTACTACACCCGCGAGGCCCTGCTGACGGTCAATGCATGGCCCACGGCACAGATAGCTCCCACAGACACACTTCTTGTCTGCGGAGGCATACCCACGCAGCTGCACGGGAACCCGGCAGGAGGCTCGGGCACCTACAGCGCCCACAGGTGGTTCGGTGACATCGGTCCGCTGAGCCAGTACAACGTGGAGAACCCGGTGTTCAACACCTCGATGGCAGGATTCTACAGGCTCGTCTACCAGGTCACCGACAGCAAGGGATGCGTCGGCCTTGACACCCTGGTGATTGAAGTCGAGAAGCCGGTTGCCATGTTCACGGCGGATGTGCCTTCCGGTTGCCAGCCGTTAACGGTGAACTTCACCAACGGTTCTACGGGGTACACATCGCTGCTCTGGGACTTCGGCGACAGCAGCACATCGACGGATGTCAACCCGACACACACCTACACCAATGTGGGTCCTGCCCTGGCTTACCATACAGTCAGGCTGGAGATCACCTCGGCCAACGGCTGTGTTTCGTCGATGGAAAACAATATCACCGTATACCCGGAGATACTGTCTGACTTCGTCATAAGTGACGACACGATCTGCTCGGGTGAGAGCGTCATGTTCTCTCTCCTGCCGGGTGCCTTCAGGTATTACTGGAATTACGGTGACGGCTTCCAGGAGACAGGCTCGAACATCATAAACCATGTATACCAGAACACCACAACCGCGCCGGTGACCTACAACGTCACCCTGAGGACGGAATCGTTCTTCGGGTGCATCAGTGAGACGACGCTGCCCGTGGTTGTATACCCGACACCGTTACCGGCATTTATTGCAACACCGGCTTCGCAGGTCTTCCCGGCCGCCACGGTGACCTTCACGAACAACACCAATGCCGGCACATGGAGCTGGCTGTGGAACTTCGATGACGGCAACACATCGGCTGACATGTCACCTGTTCATACGTATGATGCTCCGGGCGACTTCGACGTGAGTCTGACCGTTAGCAACGGTATCTGTTCTGATGATGTGGTGCATACAGTGAGGGTTCTGCCAACGCCGCCGATAGCCGACTTCGACTCGATACCGTCAGGCTGTCAGCCGTGGAACTTGGTGATAAACAACACTTCGCTTTATGCGACAACGTACTACTGGGACTTCGGCGACGGACACACGTCTAACGCCAGGAACCCGAACTACACGTATGTACAGGCAGGAACCTACCAGGTGACGCTGACAGTCACCGGTCCCGGCGGACAGGATACAGAGTCGCAGATAGTCAGTGTCTATCCTTCGCCAAGGGCCTACTTTGACGTGTCGCCTGCGAAGGTCTACGTGAATGACGAGGAGGTAAGGCTGTTCAATCTTTCGGAAGGCGGCGAAAGCTTCATCTGGGAGTTTGGTGACGGTGACACGTCGCATCTGCGCGACCCGTTCCACAAGTACACCACGGAGGGCATCTATGACATCACGCTGCATGCCTACTCGGCGAACGGGTGTTACGACACCTACACGAAGTCGCCTGCAGTTACCGTGGAGCCATTTGGTGACCTTATCTTCGCCTCAGTCTTCAAGCCGAACCAGGATGGGCCTATTGAGATAGATGAGCTGCCGAACAGCGGCGAAGCCATGGATATGTTCTTCTTCCCGCCCATCAGGGAGACGGTGCTTGAATACCATCTGCAGATATTCAACAGGTGGGGTACGCTCATCTTCGAGACGTTTGACATCAACAGGCCGTGGAACGGCTACTACAAGGGCAAGCTTTGCCAGCAGGGCGTCTATGTATGGCTCGTTGAGGGCAAGTATGCAAACGGCAGGCCGTTCAAGAAAGCCGGGGACATCACGCTGCTGCACTGACGGCAGGAATGAGACAGAAGAGGCGCCTCCCGGGGCGCCTCTTCTGTCACTAGGCAGTTTGAGCCTCCGAGCCCGGGGAGGAGGGTCAATCCCGTATCCGCCGGATGGCGGATCGGGATGGCAGTACCAGCCGGCAGTAAAATTTCCGGGAAGGGCAAAAAAAAGGCCACCGTAAGCGAGGGCCTCTTTTAGAATATCAGTTAAATGGTTTATCTGAGAACGGTGAGGAGAACGGGCTGTCAGGCTGGCTGCTCCCCGTCCTTCCCCTTGGGGGAGGGTGAGGCGGGGCGGCGGTCATCATGACCAGGGAGATTGAATTGTCAAGCTCGATGCGAATCACCTCAGGCTTTACATATCTCCTCTTTTTTTCCCCCATTTTATATTTACTGGTACGGCTCAAAAATAATCTGTTTGATCTTTACACACTTAAACATTTATCAACCAAGGATAGTTCTTATTGACAAAAACGTTCATCTGACCACAAATAGTTTCTCCAGGTACCGCTTTGTGCCTGTAACTACTTCAACTATCAGCAGTCCGCTGTTCCCCGCAGACTCATATTCCATGAGCTCCCCGGAATTGAACCGTTCGTTGTCTGACATGAATATCACCCTTCCTGTGATATCGAATATCCTGATTTTACCGGCTGTGTTGTCCCATCCGCTTCCCTGCGGGAGGATACACACACGTCCTGTAGCTGAGTATATCTTAAGTACGGTTTCCTGGACAGTCCCGGGTTTTGGCTCCTCTGCAGCGGCAGCAGACTTCTTCTCAGCCGGTATTATTTCAAGGGTGAAACGGCCGTTGATTGTGCCGGGTGTTGCAGAGAATGAATATCCGGCGGGGCCGGGAAGCTCAGTCCTGCTGCCTGTCAGGCCGTCTGTCAGTACGGCCCTGTAGTTGCCGAGTGCCTGTACCTCGCTCCCGCTGATCCTGTATGTTCCTGCCTCGTGAATAACAACCGTGAGCGGGATGGCTGTCCTTACCGAAGGCCACGGGATTGAGTTGATGGAGTAGTTTTCTCCTCCCATCTCTGAGTAGATCTTTATATGGCCTGTTTTGGTCCTTGCATGGCTGAACGGTTTGGAGGCGTCAAGGAGGCCGTCAAAACCGAATGAGGCCTCCGGATCAAACCTTACCACAGCCTCATCCCTCTGGGTTGCTGACGATAAGGTAAGCCTTATGAGCGGTATCTGTTCTGCCGACTTGAATCTCGGGGCATCATTGTGTTCGCGGGCGTTGTCAGGGATATCAATCCATGATCCGGTTGTTCGTGTGCGGACGAAGAATCCCTGCAGTGGCGCAATGTGTGCTGTGGCGCCGTTGGTACCGATGCCGTTGACATAGGATGCTTCCTCTCCGGATGCAGTCCTGAGGTAATAGGCATGCCTGATGAGGGATGTATCGTGCGAGTATGTGACATTATCCCAGTTAATCCCGCAGGTAAGGGAGTTACCAATGAGTGAGTAGCCGTAAATCGTGGTATCACCGCCCGATCCGCTGAACGGGAGGTCGATCCTGCCCATTGTTGTGGTGATCGACTTGAGGTTGCTGTAGGTCATGACTGCATCATATGCCACGCTCACGTCGTAGCCTTCCTTCGCAGTGAGATTGCTGAAGCCGGTAGTACCGTCATAACCGTCATGCCACTGCCAGCCGTCTGACACGTCAGAGACGACTTTGGTCTCGTCATAGCGTGCCAGCATTTCAGGGTCTATGTCTGTAAAAACAGTTTTTGAGACAGTGGCAGGGGGTGTTATATAGTGCCACCAGTCTCCTGAAGGCCCTGAAGTCAGGAAGTGGTCGATGTTGATGTTCCCCGAGGCACCGGAATAGCTTCCTGTCAGCATGGATGCATGGCCGGAGGCGTCAGCATGAATGTAGATTGTACCGTTGTTTGTGAGTGAAGAGAATGTTGCCTTTGTTCCCGGCTCCATTATCATCTGCAGGCCTGTATTCAGAGTGACAGCCGGGCCTGGTGCGGCAGTCGGGTATGTGGAGGTTCCCGCAGGTATGATTATGTTCCTGGCCGATGGAAGGTATCCTCCGTCCCAGTTGCCGGGGTCACCCCAGTTTGTGTTACCGCCGTGCCAGCGGCTGTAGATCATCTCATAGGCACCCATATCAGTCACGCCCGCGCGTCCTGAGCCGGTGATATCAAGAGGCGGAACGGTCAGTCCGGTGTAGCTGTCTGCCCCGGTATCACGCAGCGGTGAATCAAATGTGACAGTAAAAACACCCAATGCCGGGTCAGTAAAGTTTGGCCCGTCAACGGCAGTGTTGCTGCTGTTAAGGGTAAGGCATCCGGCATATGATTCCCCTTCAATAGCGCAGATGTCAAACACCGAGGTCGGTGTTCCGGAAAGACCGATATGCGACGATCCGCCCCAGATGACCGTGTTCACGATCTTCGCGGCCGGCGAATTCTCAAGATAAATTGTTTTGCCGTCAGCTGCCGGGGATGTATTGTTTGCAAATGTGGAATTGACTATAAGCGGTGTTGCCGAGATTGAGGCAATGGCTCCGCCCCTGTTAACGGTTGAGCCGGAGCTGTTGCTGTAGAAGACCGAGGAGGTGATGAGCGGCGAGGCGCCAGGGGCAATATAGATTGCGCCACCGTTATCGGTGGCATTGTTGTTGGTGAACATGGTGTTCGTGATATTCACTGTGCCTCCTGCTTCCACATACATCCCGCCACCCCATTTGGCCTCGGAGTTTCTGATAATACCATTATTGAAGTTCACTGTTCCTGAACTTATCTGCATTGCTCCGCCCATATACTTCGATCTTAACCGCTGACCGTTCTCCACCGTGCAGTAGTTGAAGTTGCTAGTCCCGGTGGACGTGAAGTAAATGTTTCCCCAGAAGTCGGTGCTCTCACCGGGAATCATGTCTCCGTCAGAGTCTCCTGTTATGACAATACGCCGGTAGGAAAGCCCCATGGCGCTTATCTGCCCCGTTCCGCTGATGAGTATGCAGGCATACCTGCTCTTGCAGATAAGCTTTGTCCCCGGCAAAAGTGTCAGGGTTCCGGCCGAGACACCAATGTTATTGTCGAAGTACTTTGTGCCGCTTATTGTAAAGCTGCCCGGGTTGATCCCCCTGTATGGATCAGTGTAGGTGCCGGTACCGGTTATCTGCGCCGTCAGTGAAGGCATGACAAGAGACAGCACCAATATCATCAAAAAGGTCCTATTCATGACTGGCATTTAAATAATTATAACGACCCATCTGTCCAAATGTTGCAGTTGGCAGCGATTTGAGCAGGCGGAAGTCGTTATTTATCACAAAAGTAACAATTCCTGATCTTATGACAAGAGTATTCCGGCAATTATAGCAATCATGTCAGGCAGTGTTTTACGGTGCTTCTTGCTATCTTTGTTCATATCTCACCCGGATGCAGCTAAAGCGGAGCATATTCAGACTTTCCCTCGGCCTCCTTGCAGAGAGCTCTGCGAAGGGGACCACGGTGAGCATCATTATACTGGTCTTAAGGGCTTTGCTGCCATTGGCGGCTGTATTGCTCCTGAGATATTTTGTTGACCAGGTCACGGCACCTGAAATTACAGAGGGGCTGCCCGCATCACTTCTGTGGCTTATTGCTGCGCTGGCGCTGGCGCTCCTGGCCGATGACCTGCTTTCCTATGCCGGTGCGTATTATTCCAGGAAGCACTCATACCTCCTCGAAGGGCACATATCATCACTGATTCATGCCCACACCGGGAAGCTGGGACTGAAATACTTCGAGGATCCGCTCTTCCACGACAGGCTGGAGAGAGCCGCAAGGGACATCTCGTGGAGACCCGCTGCGATAGTATCAGACTTTATTCTGCTCCTCCGGGGAGTAATCTCCTTCGTCGCCATGGCTTATGTCCTGAGGAATTTCGGGGTCATCCCGTTGCTGATCCTGGTTGCGGTTTTCATTCCTGTCCTGCTTGTCAGAAGGCGCAATTCAGCCAGGCTTTATGAGACAAGGAAAAAGGTGACCGCAGATTCGCGGCAGGCCTCATATTTCAGCTGGCTGCTCACAGGGGAGAAGCCAGCCAGGGAAGTGAAGCTCTTCGGCCTTGGGGATTACTTCGACAGGCTTTTCCGGAATCATTTCAGGGCGTCAAAGGAGCCGGAGATTGAAACGGTCCGGAAGAATATTTTTCCCGAGAGCATTGCTTCACTGTTAAAGGTGGCAGCCTTTGCAGGTGTGCTTGTCTATGCCACGGCACGCTACCTCGACTCTTCAATAACCGCAGGTGAACTTGCAATGTACCTTGTAGCGTTCCGCCAGGCGTTGCTCTGTCTGCGCGATGCGGCAACAGGCTACACCGGTATCACCGAGAACAGGCTATTCCTGCAGGACCTGTTCGGATTCCTGGATCTGAAGCCTGACATGGCAGGGGATGAACGTGCCCCGGAACCGGGTTCATTCAGTGAAATTGCTGCGGAAAACATGTCTTTTACATATCCCGGTTCCGACAGGCCGGCTCTTCAGGACATTACACTGCACATAAGGCGTGGTGAAAAGGTTGCCATTGTCGGACCAAACGGTTCCGGCAAGACCACCCTTGTCAAGCTGCTCTGCCGGCTCTATGACCCTGATGCCGGGCGCATCACGGTTAACGGCTCCGATGCCGTTTCAGTTGATCCGGACTCATACCGCGGGCTGTTTTCGGTTGTCTTCCAGAATTTCATGCTTTACTACCTGAGCGCAGGCGACAACATCAGGCTGGGAGACACCCCGCAGTCGGCAGTTGGCAGTCAGCAGTTGGAAGCGGATAAGCCAAATCCGGAAGATGAGCCCCGGGTCAAAGAGAACATACAGGAAATGCGGAGGGCAGCCTCTGCTGCCGGCATATCCGAGCTTCTCGAAAACCTGCCTGACGGTTATGATACGATGCTTGGTCATCATACGGAAGGAGGCCGTGAACTCAGCTGGGGCGAATGGCAGAAGATTGCAATCGCAAGGGCTGTCTACCGGAAATCTCCCGTGCTGATCCTCGATGAGCCGGCATCGTCGCTTGACGCCGACTCCGAATATGAGATCTTCTCTGATCTGTCGCGGATAACGGAAGGAAGGACCTGCATCTTCATAAGCCACAGGCTCTCCAATGTCCGTGATGCTGACCGTATTATAGTACTCGACGGCGGCAGGATTGCCGAAACCGGCACCCATGAGGAACTGATAACAGCAGGGGGCAGGTATTCTACAATGTTCACACGGCAGAAATCGATGTACCGATGACCCTGACAGGGAATGACTTGCCGGCTGAAGGCAGCGACGGACTCCGCCGTTCGGTAAGATTGCTCCTCCTCCTGAGCAGGATTGATTTCACTCCGGCACAGAAGGATCAGGCAAAAGAGGAGATCCGGTCGTTTCCCGCATGGAAGCTCTTTGCCAGCCTGGCTGTCAGGCATGGCGTAGCCGCACTTGTATGGCAGAATATATCTGACCTCGGGCTTGCCGGCAGTGTTCCGGAAACCGAAAAGACCCTGCTTGAGGGACTGCGGTTCAAGTCTATCGCAAGGGTATCATGGATCACAGAGGCCGCGGCCGGTGTCACCGCCCTGCTGGAGAAGGAAGGGGTAAAAGTGTTGCTGCTCAAGGGGCTCGCCCTTGAACATACCGTCTACGGTTCGGGGGGACTCCGCCAGATGAGTGACGCCGACCTGCTTGTCGCTCCTTCCGATGCCCTTAAAGCGAGGGACATACTTGTCAGGGAGGGGTTCAGCTCAATGCCCCTGAAATCGCCGCTTTACAGGAAGATAATCCTGGATCTGGGCAATCACCTTCCCGAACTGCACCGGGGAGGCATCTCGGTCGACCTGCACTACAGACTATTCGGCGCGGAGGGAGGGGATATGGTAGCCAGGGCAATTGAAGAATCGGAAATCATCGTGAGCGGTGACAGGCATTTCCGGGTGCTGCCACCCATGATCTCTTTCCTTGCTCTCGTAAGCCACATATACAAACATGAGATCAAGGGGGAGTTTCAGCTGCGCCTCTGGACTGATATCTGTCTCCTGCTGGAACGGTACGGCGGAAGCATCCTGGTTCCCGTTCTTCCTGCTGCAGCAGAGGAGGCTGGCATTCCGGCTGAGACAAGGATTGTCCTTACGGTGATGGAGCAGGTATGGGGAGTAATGATACCTGAAACGATGCGGGCTAAGACTGAGGAGGAACAGTCAAAGGCGGACCGCTTTCTCACGGACCTTGCTCATCCCGGGGCTGTTGAATCAGTCAGCCAGCGGGAGATGTTCAGAAGAAACCTGGAGGCACTCAGGAGCACCCGTAAAAAAATGATCTTCATTCTCGGGGACGTTTTTCCCTCAGTGGGATTCATGAAAAAAAGATACAGTTGCCGTTCATCACTTTCCGCGGTCCTTCATTACCCTCACCGGCTGGGTAAGCTTTTCTGGATTTTGGGCCTGTTCATGGCAAAAAACCGGGAAAATTGACACCGTTTCGCACTTTTCACTAAAATTCTTCAATTTTTCTTGGATACTAATGAAATTTTTCCTTAATTTTATATCAGTCAAGTTTTTGTTTTAGTCAATGTCATGTTGGGGCTTTTTAGATAATGCATTAATAGGTGACTGTGATGGAAACTATATGTCTGCAATTATGGCTTCATAACGTTTAACGGGTAAAGGGCCCTTCATATGCGCGGTCTCGCTGCATGAACCGTGCTTTTACGAATGCTGCAGGTCCTTCCGCTGCAGCTCTGCCCCGGGTTCCACTGACCCGGGGCAGTTTTTTGTACCGGCCAGGGCCCGGAAGGGAGAAAAGGGAGGTGGCCCACCCAGGGGATACGGCCCCGGCAAGCCATACCTTAAAGGACCGGACCGGTTTTATGGCACCAGTCTCCTGCAAAACAATTACTTTTGCATAAACACCCACTGTGATGAAAAGTGCACTTCACCTATACAATACCCTCACGCGCAAAAAAGAGCTTTTTGAGCCGCTGGCACCTCCGTTTGTCGGGATGTATGTCTGCGGACCAACAGTATACAGTGAGGCACATCTCGGCCATGCCCGTCCTGCCGTGACCTTCGATGTGCTCTACAGGTACCTGATGCACCTTGGTTACAGGGTCCGGTACGTCCGCAATATAACAGATGTGGGCCATCTCGAGAATGAGACCGACGAGACAGGTGAGGACAAGATAAGCCGCCGTGCCCGGCAGGAGCACCTTGAGCCGATGGAGGTGGTGCAGAAGTACATGAACAGCTTTCACATTGCGATGGAGAAGCTGAACACCCTCGCTCCCTCAATAGAGCCGCGTGCAACAGGCCATATAATTGAGCAGCTGCAGATGGCGGAGAAGCTCGTCGAGGGAGGCTATGCCTACGAGGTGAACGGATCTGTCTATTTCGATGTGGAGAAGTATGATGCCGAACATAAGTACGGCACACTTTCGGGCCGTATCCTTGATGACATGCGTGCCAACAGCCGCTCGCTGGAGGGTCAGGATGAGAAGCGGGGGCAGTTTGACTTCGCCCTCTGGAAGAAAGCATCACCCGGACATATAATGAGATGGCCCTCGAAGTGGAGCGAAGGCTTTCCGGGATGGCACCTCGAATGCTCGGTGATGAGCACGAAATATTTAGGAGATACCTTTGACATCCACGGCGGCGGCATGGATCTGATTTTCCCGCACCATGAGTGCGAGATAGCGCAGAGCACCGCCGTGCAGGGTCATGCACCGGTCCGTTACTGGGTCCATAACAACATGGTGACTATCAACGGGCAGAAGATGGCCCGCTCTCTCGGCAACTTCATCACCCTCGAGGAGATGTTCAGCGGCTCGCATAAGATGCTTGCCAGGGCCTATTCGCCCATGACAATCCGGTTCTTCATGCTCCAGGCACAGTACCGCAGCACCCTCGATTTCAGCAATGAGGCGCTGCTGGCGGCATCACTCGGCCTGCAGAAACTGATGAACGCGGAAAAGACGCTGTCGTCACTCACTCCTTCTGACAGCTCTACCGTTGATGTCAGCGGCATCGCCGCGAAGTGCCACGAGGCGATGGGCGATGACCTGAACACCCCGGTGGCGATAGCCCACCTCTTCGACGCAGTCAGGATCATCAACCTCGTCAACGACGGGAAGGAAAAGCTGAACGGTGCTGACCTGGAAGCGCTGAAGGAACTTTTCAGGGTATTCATACATGATATTTTCGGCCTGAAGGCCGAAGAGTCAGCGGGGAGCGACAGGCTCGAAGGGGTTCTGAAGCTGCTGCTCGATCTGAGGCAGGAGGCGAAGGCGAAGAAGGAGTGGAGCGTTTCCGACCGCATCCGCGACAGGCTCAGTGAGCTGGGCATTACCGTCAAAGACCGGAAGGACGGGTACGACTGGGAGATAACTGCATGAGTGTCACCCGTTACACATCAGATATAATTCAGATTGGCAGCCTTTCAATGGGGGGCGATCTCCCGGTGCGTGTCCAGAGCATGACAAATACCGACACGCTTGATACGGCGGCAAGCGTCAGCCAGTGCATCCGCATCATCGAGGCAGGAGGCGAACTGGTAAGACTGACTGCACAGGGAGTGCGAGAGGCAGAGAACCTTTTGAATGTAAAAAAGGAGCTGCGAGCCGCCGGATTTGACACGCCGGTCTGTGCCGATATTCATTTCAACCCGGCTGCGGCAGAGGTGGCTGCCCGCATAGTTGAAAAGGTCCGGATCAATCCGGGCAACTATGCCGACAAACGCGCCTCCTTTATTAAGCAGGAGTTCACTGACAGCGAATGGATGGCCGAACTGGAGCGTACCAGGGAACGTCTTCTGCCGCTTATAAAAATCTGCACTGAATATGGCACCGCCGTGCGTATAGGGGTGAACCACGGCTCACTCTCTGACCGGATCATGACTCGCTACGGCAACACTCCTGAAGGGATGGCGGTCTCAGCCATAGAGTTCCTTAAGATATTCAGGGGAGAAGGGTTCAACCGGATAGTTGTCTCGATGAAATCGTCAGACACCCTCACCATGGTCATGGCCAACCGTCTGCTGGTGAAGATGATGGCTGATGAGGGGATGTTTTACCCTGTTCACCTCGGTATTACCGAGGCCGGAGAAGGGGAGGACGGAAGGATCATTTCCGCCGCCGGTACGGGAACGCTGCTTGCCGAGGGGATCGGTGACACGATCAGGGTTTCACTGTCTGAGCCGCCCGAGGCCGAGATACCTGTAGCCCGCGCAATCATAAAGGCTGTTGCCGGCGATGCGGGAAGGGTCAGGAACCCTGTTCCGCCACTGGAGCAGAGAAAGGCCGGAGAGCGATACTGGCCGCAGGTTTATACTGCCGCCGGAAAAGATTCCGTGACTGAAAGCATGGCAGACAAATTTATTGGCGACGCCGCGAAAGTTTCCCTCTACGGCAGTACTCCTGACAAATTCATTGATGAGGCCGGGATGCCGTCTGAGAGGGAAGTTCTGACACTTACACCGGATGAACTGCGGGCAACTGCCGGAAACCGGGCTTACGACAGGATGCTGAATCCCGTATTCAATTGTGATGACCCTGAACAGCTGGCCATTGAGTCGGCTGCACTGCTCGGGAGATTTTTCATTGCCCGGCATCCGGCCGGACTATGCATTTCAAATACCGGCGCCGTCCGGGGTGAACCGCTTCGCAGGCTGGCCTTCTCAATACTCCAGGCCACGGAGGCGAGAATCACCCGCACGAGATACATCTCATGCCCTACATGCGGCCGGACCAAGTTCAACCTGCAGGAGGCGGTGAAGAGGGTGAAGGCCGCCACCTCGCATCTGACCGGAATGAAGATTGCGGTGATGGGATGTGTCGTCAACGGTCCCGGCGAGATGGCCGGATCCGATTACGGTTATGTGGGTGCGGCTGAAGGGAAAGTACACATCTACAGGGGCACCGAGGCGGTGCTCAAAAATGTCCCGGAGGCAGATGCCCTGGATAAGCTGCTGGAGCTGATCAGGAATGATCAGGCCAGCCGGTAGTCAAGCTGCCTCTTCTGGAGGTCAGCCTTCACTACCTCAACCCTGATATTGTCACCAAGCATATAAACCTTGCCCGACTGTCTTCCGCGGATGCAGTAGTTCTCCTCGTCGTACTCAAAGAAGTCGTCCTGAAGTTCCCTGATTGCAACCATCCCCTCGCACTGGTTCTCGATGATCTCGACGTATATGCCCCACTCGGTCACCCCTGAGATGACTCCCTCGAACACCTTCCCGATCTTGTCGCTCATGAACTCCACCTGCTTGTACTTGATCGATGCCCTCTCGGCATCGGTGGCAAGCCGTTCCATCTTCGAAGAGTGCTCGCACATTTTCGAGTACTTGTCCTTGTCGCGTGCCGGCTGCCCTTCAAGGTATTTTGTCAGCAGCCTGTGCACCATCATATCGGGATAGCGGCGGATAGGCGAGGTGAAATGTGTATAGTGTGCAAAGGCAAGTCCGTAGTGGCCTATGTTGTCGGTTGAGTAGATTGCCTTGGCCATTGAACGCAGGGCAAGGGTCTCCACAATGTTCTGTTCCTTTTTTCCGGAGACTTCGTCCATCAGTTTGTTCATGGCGGCCGGCAGTCCCTTGATATTCTCAGTGTCGATCTCGTAGCCGAACCGCTTGATGAAGTAGCTGAACGAGCTCAGTTTCTCCGCGTTGGGTTTGTCATGGATACGGTAGACGAATGTCTTCCCCTTGTGTTTTTTCCCGACATACTCCGCCACCCTCTTGTTGGCAAGAAGCATAAACTCTTCAATCAGCTGGTTGGCTGTGCCGAATTCCCGGAAAAGGATGCCGAGGGGCACACCTTTCTCACTCAGGTTGAATTTCACTTCGAGTCTCTCAAAGGCGAATGAGCCTGAGGCGAAGCGCTTGCTGCGTAACATCTGGGCCATGTTGTGGAGTGTGAGGAGCTGTTCCTTCATGTCCCCGTCGCCGGTGTCGATGACCTTCTGGGCATCGGAATATGAGAACCGCCTGTCAGACTTTATAATGGTCCGCCCGAACCACTCATTTATCACACTGGCTTTTGCATCAAGCTCGAAGACAGCTGCATACGTCAGCTTCTCCTCCATGGGATTCAGCGAACAGATGTGGTTTGAAAGTCTCTCGGGGAGCATTGGGATTGTGCGGTCAACCAGGTATACCGAGGTAGCCCTTTCCTGTGCTGTCTTTTCAATGACTGACCCGGGCCTTACATAATGGGTGACATCGGCGATATGCACTCCGACTTCAATGTTTCCGTTGGGCAGCTTCCTCATGGAGAGGGCATCGTCGAAGTCCTTGGCATCTTCAGGGTCAATGGTGAAGGTGGGGACTTGCCGGAAGTCGCGCCTTGCAGCGATATCTTCTGCAGTGATCTCCGCGGAGATTTTTTCCGCAGCGGCCTCAACTTCAGGATCAAACCTGTTCGGCAGGCCGAACTCGGCCAGGATTGCATGCATCTCGGTGTCGTTCTCGCCGGGATTGCCGAGCACTTCAACTATCTCACCCACAGGGTTACGCGAGCGCTGATCCCACTCCACGATACGGGCCACGGCCTTCTGTCCCTGCTTCGCCCCGTTGAGCCTGGAGAGGGGTATGAAGAGGTCGAACGGCATGTTCTTGTTGTCGGGGATGAGGAATGCAAACTGCTTCGTCAGTTCTATCGTTCCCACGAAAGTGGCGCGTGAACGGCTGATGATCTCAACAACTTCGCCCTCGGGGCGCTTGCCCTTGTGGCGTGCATAGAGGAGCACCTTCACCTGGTCGCCGTGGAGGGCAGTATTGAGGTTTCGCGCTGCGATGAAGACATCATCTTCCATCTCCTCGGTGATCACGAATGCATAACCGAACTTGGTGAGGTCTATAGTGCCGGTGACATATCCGCCGACGGCCTTGAGTATGTATTTGCCGTGGCCCCGCTCCTCGGCGGTGCCGTCCTTCTTCATCCTGAGAAGAGCTTCTGAGAGGGCCCTCTTGTCTTCCTTCTCCGTGAAGCGTAGTTTCGCAGCTATCTGCTTGTAATTTAAAGGTTGTCTCGGATTCTTTGCCATCGCCTTGACGATGAGCTCAATAAGTTTTTTCTGATCGATCCCGGTTTTTTCGGGTGGTTTCTTTCTTGACATTTCGTCTTTGTTTAGTAATTCCAAAGATAGCTTGAAATTGCCTATCTTTGAGTTGATTATATGATTATGATTTCACCAGCTTCCATACCCTCGCATTCGCCGGCGGTTGTTTACCGCAGGATAAATGACGAATATCTCCTTATACCCCTGACAGGCAATATTGCCGACATGGATTCATTGTACAGGCTTACCGAAACAGGTGCGTTTATCTGGGAAAATATTGACGGAGAGCGAGCCATCAGTGATATAACGTCAAAGATAGCGGAAGAGTTCGATGTTGAGCCTGATATTGCCGAAAAAGACACCCTGCAGTTCTTCAGGGATATACGGGAATTCCTTCATTTCAGGGAACCGTGACCGTTGATCTTGTCATAGCCGGGAGGAGGATCCGCCTCTGTTCACGGGAGGGTGTTGATATCCTTCCCGACGAGCGGTTCAGTGCATTTACTGTGCCTTCTGTGTCGCCGGAGAAGATGTTTATTGATACTGTTCCCGGCATCTCTGCCGATGCCGAACCGGGGCTGATTGACCCCGGTCAGCCTTATTGGACGGCTGCAGTCGTGTCTGACCTGGCGGCAGGAGGAGAGCCCTGTCTTTTGGCTGATCCTGATCTGACTGTTGACGTTGAGTTCGGGCCGGGGGAGATACCTGCTTCGGCTGTGAAGGTATTTGATGCGCAGCTGATGGAGGAGGTCCCGGGCGGGATTGTCAATTCCGGTGAGCCGTTCTGGGAGATATTCTCAGGGGAGGGGATCACCTACGCGCGCGTTTTCCTCAGGGATCCGGAGAGGACTGCCCTTCTGATGATGCCGCACGGGGAACACAGATGGCAGATCCGGACCGGAGATTCCAATGTTATTGACCCCCTGCCGTATCCCCTTGACGGGCTGCTGCTTTACTTTCTTTTCTCCCGGGAAGGCGACATAATGATTCACGGTTCCGGGGTGTCAAGCCATGGCCGCGGATGGCTTTTCTCAGGCCGTTCCGGCAGCGGAAAGACAACCATGGCCCGCATCTTCGACCGTGCCGGTGACAGGGTAATACATGATGACAGGCTTGTACTGCGTCGTGAGGGAAGCGGGTGGGTGATGCACAACACGCCGGTGTACCGCAATGATGAGCCCCGCTCTGTCCATCTGGATCATATCTGGCTGATCAGGCACGGCTCTGCCAACGTGTCGGAGCCTGTAGCAGGTGCGGAGGCTGTGGCAATGATACTGGCCAACTGCATCCAGCAGAACTGGGACAGGGAGGCGGCAGCCCGACTGGCTGCGGCAGCTGATGACCTGGCCGCAACAGTCAGGGTCAGCAGGCTCTCCTTCCTGCCTGACGGAGGCATCCGGGATTACCTGCGCCTGCGCAAGGAGGAGGGATTCTCACTTGCCGCAGATGCTGTGACGGCGCTGCTTGAGGAGGGGAAAAACATCACAGTCACTGCCGGAGGATACAGCATGTGGCCGGCAATCAGACCGGGTGATTCTGTTGTTATCGGTCCGTGGAATTCAGGGGCTGCGGCGGCGGGGCAGGTTGTTGCGTTGCGGCGCGACGGCGGCTTCGTATTGCACAGGGTGACACGGGTAATGATGGTTTCCGGCCGTAAGCTGATTGTCACCTGCGGTGACGCCGCCGTACGTGCCGATGAACCTGCCGGCCCGGAGGCAGTTGCAGGCATGGTTATCTCACTGACCCGCCGGGGCCGGCAGCTCCCCCCGCCCCGCCGCCGCACCCCACGATGGATAAACAGAATATGGGCGCTGGCGGTTACCGTTTTAAAGTAACACTCCCGTCCACTTACCGGATGAACCTGATTATCGTCGGGTAATATTTTTTGATTTTTCCCTTTCTGACCCGGACGGCAACTATAACCGGATAGATCACATTTGTTACCAGAAAAATCAGCAAAATGTATTCGATTACTTTGTAGTTTGTAAGCCCGATAAAGAAAATGCCGACAATAATGACTGTTGTTACATACCAGACAATCTGGAAGTTGATAATATCGGCACCCTGCTCCCTGACATGTGCCGTCCTGTCCTTGTTTGACAACCAGATTATCAGTGGCAGGATGATATTCCCGAGCGGCAACAGAAAAGCTGCAAGCGGAGTGAGATGAAGCCAGAACAGGATGACCCTGTTCTCCTGAAGGCCTGTCTCCATCACTTCTTCAATATTTGCATTCATGGCATTGCATAATGCCCTCAGGGTTGTTACCCTCGGTTCCGTGTCGCCGGTCTCGATACGCTGGATTGTCCTGAGGTTGACCCCGGCAAGCTCTGACAGCCCCTCCTGGGTCAGACCGCGGGCTTTTCTCAATTGACTGATTTTTTCTCCTGTAGCAGACATAACCTGAATATTGTAATCGAAAGTTAAGAGAAAAAATCAAGCGTTGTTGCGGCATTGATGCGGCATTCGATGACATTTGGACGGCAAATGTGCCTGAATCATGGGGTATCCTGGGGGAGGGGAACCATGGACGGTCATATGCTGCAATCCTTACAGGGCAGGTTTCGGTGCGTCGGTGAGCGGAGCCATGAACGCCCGGCCCACTACTGCCTCTTGCCTTCTCTATTCATTTTCATTTATCATACGATTAAGGTATTTTTGCTGAACTAAAAATTAAGAGACATTGAAAAGATCCGTCAGAGAGGCACTTGCTGAGAGGATACTGGTCCTTGACGGCGCCATGGGCACCATGATACAGCGCCACAGGCTGACCGAGGAACAGTACCGGGGCGCACAGTACGCAAATCATCCTCAGTCGCTTAAAGGCAACAACGACCTGCTGTCGCTGACACAGCCGGACATCATCAGGGACATCCATCTCAGCTACCTGAGGTCAGGCGCTGACATCATCAGCACCAACACCTTCAACGCCAACAGGATATCCATGGCCGACTATTCCATGGAGTCGCATGTGCATGAGATGAACATGGCCGCCGCCCGCCTCGCACAGGAGGCAGCTGAGCTGTACCGCTCTGAAACGGGTCGTGACGCATGGGTTGCCGGCTCGGTGGGTCCCACCAACCGCACTGCCTCAATGTCGCCGGATGTCAATGACCCGGGTGCACGCACTGTCACTTTCAGCGACCTGGCCGAGGCATACGGTGAACAGGTCAGAGGACTTATAGACGGCGGCGTTGACGTCATACTCGTGGAGACTGTTTTTGACGGCCTCAACGCAAAGGCAGCACTATTTGCCATAAGCGGCGTGCTGGAGGAGAAAGGGATTGACATACCTGTTATGGTATCGGGTACCATCACAGATGCCAGCGGCCGCACACTCACCGGCCAGACTCTCGAGGCATTCCTGATCACAATGTCGCATTACCCGCTGCTCAGCATCGGTCTTAACTGCGCCCTCGGGGCAGAACAGCTCAGGCCGTTCATTGAGGAGCTGGCAGCGAAGGCGCCATTCCACGTCTCGGCACACCCCAACGCCGGGCTGCCAAACCAGTTCGCGGAGTATGACCAGTCGCCCGACTACATGGGCAATATCATAAAGAGTTTCATCCAGAACGGCTGGGTAAACATAATCGGAGGCTGCTGCGGCACCACGCCGGATCATATAAAAGTGATTTCCTCCCTTGCTGCCGGGCAGAAACCGAGGACGGTGACCGAAAGAAAGCACGTAACAGCACTCGCAGGGCTTGAGCCCCTTGTGATCCGTCCTGACAGCAACTTCGTCAACATCGGTGAGCGGACCAACGTGGCCGGCTCAATAAAATTTGCACGGCTGATCCGCGAAGGGAATTTCGCCGCTGCGCTGGATGTTGCCCGTGACCAGGTTGAAGGCGGTGCGCAGGTGATTGACATCTGCATGGATGATGCGATGATCGACGGCGCCGCCGCCATGACCCGGTTCATCAATATCCTGATGAGTGAGCCTGATATTGCGAAGCTGCCTATAATGGTTGACTCATCGAAGTGGGAGGTGCTGGAGGCAGGACTGAAGTGCATCCAGGGCAAACCGGTGGTCAACTCAATCAGCCTGAAAGAGGGAGAGGAGGATTTCCTGAAGAAGGCACGCCTGGTGAGGCGTTATGGCGCTGCCGCGGTTGTCATGCTCTTCGATGAGCGCGGCCAGGCAGACAACCTCGAAAGAAGAAAGGAGGTGGCTGACAGGTCGTACAGGCTGCTGACGGAAGAGGCAGGCTTCCCGCCTGAGGATATCTTCATTGATCCTAATATTCTTGCCATCGCCACCGGCATAGAGGAACACAATAACTATGCGGTTGATTATATAAAAGCAACTGAATACATCAAGGCAAACCTGCCATATGCCCGTGTGAGCGGCGGCGTCAGCAACCTCTCGTTCTCCTTCCGCGGCAATGATCCCGTCAGGGAGGCAATGCACGCAGTATTTCTCTATCATGCAATAAAATCGGGCATGGATATGGGAATAGTCAACCCGGGTCTTCTTAAGGTCTATACCTCAATTGAGCCTGAGCTGCTTCAGCTGACGGAGGATGTGGTTCTTAACCGGAGGAAGGATGGCACCGACAGGCTTCTGCAGTTTGCTTCGGCCATGAAAGGCACGAAGCAGGAGGAGGGTACGAAGCACCTCGCATGGCGCGACGGTGATGTTGTGAGCCGCATAAAGCATGCCCTGGTTAATGGGATTGACACATTCATCGAGGATGATGTTGAGGAGGCAAGGCCGCAGTATGACAGGGCCCTCAGGGTCATCGAGGGTCCGCTGATGGATGGGATGAATGAGGTGGGAGACCTCTTCGGTTCGGGACGTATGTTCCTCCCCCAGGTTGTAAAGAGCGCCAGGGTGATGAAGAAGGCCGTGGCAAAACTGACTCCGCATATAGAGGCTGAGATGAAGGGTGGCGAGGCATCATCTGCCGGAAAGGTTCTGCTTGCCACGGTCAAGGGTGATGTACATGATATCGGAAAGAACATAGTCGGCGTCATTCTCTCCTGCAACAACTATGAAGTGATAGACCTCGGGGTGATGGTGCCGGCTGAAAAGATCCTTGACACAGCCGTAAGGGAGAAGGTTGACTTCATAGGTGTATCAGGACTGATCACCCCCTCGCTTGAGGAGATGGTTCACATCGCCTCGCTGATGGAGGAGAGGGGGATGAAGATACCCCTGCTGATAGGCGGGGCAACCACCTCGGAGATACATACGGCTGTGAGGATAGCTCCTGTCTACTCCTACAATACTGTTTATGTTAAGGATGCATCGAGGGCGGTTCCGGTGATGTCAGGGCTGGTGGCAACCGACGGAACCATGGCTGCCTCGGTGAAGGAGAAGTATGAAAAGCTCCGCAAAGACCATGAGGCTTCGCGCCGGGAGAAGAGGCTGGTCACGCTGGCTGCAGCAAGGGCCAACGGCATGAAAACCCTTCGGCCGATGCCCGCACCGCTGATGCCCGGGGTGATCAGCTCTGGTCCTGTAAGCCTTCGGACGCTGACTGAGTACATTGACTGGACATTCTTTTTCTTCGCGTGGAAGATCAACGGCAAGTTTCCGGATATATTCAATGATCCTGTCAAGGGCGCCGAGGCGAAGAAGCTTTATGACGATGCCCTGGCGATGATCGAACGGATCATCGGCGGGAATCTGATGGTGGCTGAGGCCCTCTCGGGGATATTCCCGGCAGAACGGCATGGTGATGATGTCAGGCTTATCACAGGTAATGGTTCCATGGCTGCCGGCAGCACAGGCGGCAATACCGGCAGCGCCCCGGGTGCAGGTGAAACATGGCTTCGCTTTTTGCGTAACCAGGAGGAGAAGGAGGCGGGGCATCATAACCTCTGCCTTGCAGACTTTGTTGCAGAGAAGGATGACCATGCAGGGCTCTTCGTGGTATCGGTAAGGACAGTTGATCCGTTGCCGGCGGATATTGCCGGTGATGATTACCAGACAATAATGCTGAGGATACTCGCTGACCGCTTCGCCGAGGCGGCAGCCGAATGGCTCCACCATGAGATAAGGGTGAAGCACTGGGGCTACGCTGCAGATGAGAAGCTGACCATGACTGAGATCCTGAAGGTGAAGTACCAGGGGATCAGGCCGGCACCGGGTTATCCTGCCTGTCCGGACCACACAGGCAAGAGGGAGATTTTTGAACTGCTCAGGGCCACAGAAACAATAGGAGTATCACTCACAGAAAGTTACGTGATGGTGCCTGTATCATCAGTGTGCGGATATATATTTGCATCGCCGGGGTCATCATATTTCAGCGTTGGCACCATTGGCCGTGATCAGCTTGAGGACTATGCCGCCAGGTGCGGAATATCAGTTGAGGAGGCTGCAAAATGGCTGGCCCCGAATCTTTAAATTTGCAGGATGGAGAAAACAACAGTAATTGACCTTATAAGGAACTCGAAGAAGCCGCTGTTCACTTTTGAGCTGCTGCCGCCTCTGAAGGGGCACAGCATAGAGCGCATTTACCATACGATAGAATCATTGCTCGAGTATGAGCCCGCCTATATAAATTTCACCTCGCACCGGAATGAGGAAGTACTGACGGAGAGGCCTGACGGGCTCCTGGAGAAGAGGGTCACACGCAAGCGTCCCGGGACCATTGCCCTCGCGGCCGCGGTGAAATACAAGTACAATGTCAATGTTGTGCCTCATATCCTCTGCGGCGGCTTCACGAAGGAGGAGACGGAGAACGCCCTTATAGAGATGAACTTCCTGGGTATCAATGATGTGCTGGCACTTCGCGGGGATCCTCCGCGGGGGAGCCGCGTATTCATCCCCAACCAGGGAGGCCACCGCAACACCAACGAGCTGGTGCAGCAGATAGCAGACATGAACCGGGGTCACTACCTTGATCCTGACCTGAAGAACAGCGCGGCAACCTCATTCTGCATAGGTGTGGCCGGCTACCCGGAGAAGCACTTCGAGGCGCCCAACATGACAAGCGACATGGTCAACCTCAAGCGCAAGGTTGATGCAGGCGCCTGCTACATTGTCACACAGATGTTTTTCGATAATGCGAAATTCTATGCTTTCCGTGATGCCCTTCTCGCCATGGGCGTTACGGTACCGCTTATTCCCGGCATCAAGCCGGTCTCGGCGATGAGCGATGTGAACCTTCTGCCACAGACATTTCACATTGACATGCCGGAGGAGCTGGTTCATGAGCTCTCCAAATGCCGCAGCGATGACGAGGCAAGGGAAGTGGGGATTGAATGGGCAACGGCACAGAGCCGTGACCTCCTTAAAAACGAAGTGCCGGGGATACATTACTATACCCTCGGCAGATCGGATAACATTGCGCGAATAGTCAAAGCCTCATACTAAAGTCAGGATTCCGGGCCGGGGCTGATCTCCCGGCTGTGGTCCGTCGGCCTGACTATGCGCCCGGCGCAGGTGGCCGGGTGATTTTTCTACAGCCCGAAAGCCTTCTTAATCGCACTTACCTTGTTGAGTTCTTCCCACTTGAAGAGTTGAACCGATATTTGCTTGTCAGGCTTGCCGTTGAATGACCTGAAGGTCTTCTCCACTGTACGCGGCTCGCGGCCCATGTGGCCGTATGCTGCCGTTTCACTGTAGATGGGCTTGCGGAGGCCGTACTCCTTCTCAATCATCGCCGGGCGGAGATCGAACATTTTCGCTATGATCTTCGCGATCTCGCCGTCACTCTCCTTCACTTTGGAGGTGCCGAAGGTGTTCACGAATATACCCACCGGTTCGGCCACGCCGATTGCGTAGGAGACCTGAACAAGCATCTCGCGTGCCACGCCTGCAGCAACCATATTTTTAGCAATATGACGTGCTGCGTAGGCTGCAGAGCGGTCAACCTTCGAGGGATCCTTGCCTGAGAAGGCACCGCCGCCGTGGGCGCCGCGGCCGCCGTATGTGTCAACGATGATCTTGCGTCCCGTCAGGCCGCTGTCGCCGTGAGGTCCGCCGATAACGAACTTGCCCGTCGGGTTGACATGATACTTGATCTTCCCGTCAAAGAGCTTCTGCACGTCGGGTCCGAATTTTCCCTTGACCCTCGGGACCAGGATGTTGATCACATCCTTTTTGATTGTCTCGAGCATCTTGTTTTCGTCCTTATCAAAATCGTCGTGCTGGGTGGAAACGACTATAGTATGGACTCTTTTAGGCGTACCGTTGTCGTTGTACTCGATTGTGACCTGCGACTTGGAGTCGGGCCTGAGGTATTTCATCTGTTTGCCTTCGCGGCGGATTTCGGCAAGCTGGTATACAAGCTCATGGGCGATGTCAAGTGAGAGTGGGAGGTAGTTCTCCGTCTCGTCAACGGCATAGCCGAACATCATGCCCTGGTCGCCGGCGCCCTGATCTTCCTTCTTCCTGCGTACGACGCCCTGGTTGATGTCAGGCGACTGTTCATGTATTGCAGAGAAGATACCGCATGAGTTGCCGTCGAACATGTATTCAGCCTTTGTATAGCCAATTTTATTGATGACTTCGCGGATTATTGTCTGTACGTCTACATAGGTTTTTGTTTTGACCTCTCCGGCAACGACGACCTGTCCTGTTGTGACGAGAGTCTCGCATGCGACCTTTGATTCGGGGTCCCAGGCGAGGAAGTTGTCAAGCAGTGCATCGGAGATCTGGTCGGCCACCTTGTCAGGGTGTCCTTCAGAAACGGATTCAGAAGTAAATAAATAGCTCATCTGTTAATTTTTTATGTTTAACAATGGCAGGGACGGATTGTTGAAAAGCAGCGGTTGGATACCGTTTTAGCATTTTTTTCCGTGGTTGCAATCAGCGCAAATCTGTCCACCTGTCTTTAACGGGGGCAAAGGTAATAATTATTAGGCAATAGGCAAGAGGCAGTAGGCAATAGTGGAGTTGGCAGTAGCAAAGCTCAAAAAATTAAACAAAAAGTATTAAACAAAATGTTGAAATATATTTGTATATTTGGATAACAAATATGGTGCATAATGAATGTGAAAAATCCTTTTCCAGTAGTCGGATATCATGGACCAGAGCTATTTTGCGACAGAGTGAAAGAAACCGGGATACTTTCCCGAAATCTAATGGGAGGACAAAATACCACCCTTATTTCGTTACGTAGAATGGGTAAAACAGCTCTTATACATCATGTATTTCAGCAAATATTAAAGGAAAAACTGGCGTATTGTCTTTATGTTGATTTATATCCGACAGCGAGCATAAGGGACCTTACACGGCAGCTGGCAACTGCAACAATGAATGTTTTACCGCAAAGGAAGCGGATTGGGAAAAAGTTCATTTCATTTCTGAAGAGCCTTCGTCCTGTGATAAAATATGATCCATTGACAGGATCTCCGGAGGTAAGATTTGAGTATGCCACAGACACTGATTATGAGGTTACTCTTTCCGCTCTTCTGAATTTCCTGAATGAGCAGGAGACAGATGTCTGCCTGGCTTTTGATGAGTTTCAGGTAGTTACTTCATATGCAGAGGGCAACGCTGAAGCGATACTCAGGACGATGATTCAGCCACTGAACAATATCCATTTCATATTCAGCGGAAGTAACAGGCATATGATGAATGAGATATTCCATGACTCCAAAAGGCCTTTCTTTGCCAGCACCAGGATAGTAAGCCTGCCGGCAATACCATCGGAAGAGTACGGTCGCTTCATAGAAGACAGGTTCAATGAAAGAAAGAGGACTATTACCAGTGATGCAATAGGTTTTATCATTGACTGGACCCGGAGACATACATATTATACACAATCTGTTTGCAATACAATCTACGGTTCTGGCGGTAAAAACATTGACCTTCAGTCAGTGAAAGTGATATGCGGGGAGATCCTGGAAGAGCAGGAAAAGACATTCCTTCAGTACAGGCATCTTCTTACTTTAAACCAGTGGCAAATCCTCATGGCTGTAGCGAAAGAGGGTAAGGTATACAGGCCTACCGCTGCAGAGTTCCTGGAGAAGTATTCACCTGGCACTCCTGCCGGAGTGACGAGGGCACTCGACTCCCTCATGACAAAGGAGATGATATACGAAGAAAGTGACATAAACGGCAGGTATTATTCCGTCTATGATCTTTTCCTCTCCAGGTGGCTGGAACGGCAGTAGGATCCGGTCTGCAGACGGCAGTTTGGGGCTTCGACGAACCAGGAGAACTAATCCCGTGTCCGCCGGCTGGCGGATCGGGACAGCACTACCTGCCTGCTGCCTCTCTCCCTTCAACCCGGCTGCTTCGCTGAGGGTGTCTCATAATACAAATGGGGCACCCTTTTTCTTTTTGTCAGGATTTTC
>CAZUIF010000007.1:11251-168919 GCA_964621005.1 uncultured Rikenella sp. | reverse complement strand
TTGGCCACTTTGGTATCTCCCCGTCTTTACAGAGCATGCCTGGTTAGACATACATACTCGTCATACAATGAGCCGATGAAGGGATTCGAACCCTTGACCTGCAGATTACAAATCAGCTGCTCTGGCCAACTGAGCTACATCGGCATTTGAAAGAACGACCGATTTCTGAGAAATTACCCTCAAAAATCGGTTTGCAAATGTAGAGAATAAAATTTCAAATCTCAAATTTATCTCAAGTTTTTTTGATGCAGAGGGATTACTCCCCCCGCATCTTTCCCTTCTGTTTGACTATCTGCCGCTTAAGAGCGTCTACTACAAGGTCGGTCGCTTCTTCGAAAGTTTTGCTCTGTTTCCGGGCAAAAAGCGGCCCCCTGGGATACTCCACCTTGATCTCCGTAATCTTGTTCTCCCTCTCGTCATCTTTGTCCAGCCTCAGAAACACCTCGGCATTGACAATGTCGTCACTTAATTGAGCAAGCTTGTTAACCTTCTGCGTTACAAAGTCAAGCAACTTCTTGTCTGCATCAAACCTGAGTGAATGGATCTGAATGTTCATGGCAGTACCTCCTGTTAAGTTATAGATTATGCTCTTGGATGAGCCTGTTTATATATTTTCTTAAGCTGTTCAAACGTGTTATGGGTGTAAACCTGCGTGGCAGAAAGACTGGCATGCCCCAGCAACTCCTTTATAGAGTTAAGGTCAGCCCCGTGATTCAGCATGTGGGTGGCAAAGGTGTGCCTGAGGACGTGGGGACTCTTTTTCTCGACTGTGGTTACCATGGCAAGGTATCTGGTCACTATATTATAAACAGACCTGTCATACATTTTGTTCCCCCTGTCCGTGACAAAAAACCAGCCTCCGGAGAAGCCCCGCTCCTTCCGTGCTTCAATATATGTACGAAGTGATTTCACAAAACCGGCAGCAAGAGGAATCACCCTCTGCTTTTCCCTCTTGCCTGTAACCATAACCTGCCCGGCATAAAGATCCACATCCGACTCCTGCAGGTTGATCAGCTCCGACCTCCTCATGCCTGTAAGATACAAAAATTCCACGACAGTTCTGTCACGAAGCCCTGAAAAATTATCTCCGAAACGGAATTCGTCAAGCAGTTTTGCAAGGGCATCCTCGGCAACAAACACCGGAAGCTGCTTCGGCTTCCTGGGAAGTTTCAGACCGGCCATCGGGTCAGTGCTGATCAGCTCATTCCTCTGCATGTACCTGACAACCGCCCGCAGGGCTGACATCTTCCTGTGAACCGTGGCAGGTGATGCCCCTCCCTCAATCAGGGATACCATCCAGCCGCGTACATCACCGTGAGTTGCGGAAATAAGATCAGCACCCGGCCGGTTCTCTTCCAGCCAGGTCATAAACTGATCAAGATCATTCTTGTAGGATGTGACAGTGTGCCGTGAATAACGCTTCTCGGTACGGATGTATTGAAGGAACGATTCCTTTATATCCATGAAAGGAACCTTTTGGTTTTATGTATGATCACAGCCGCAGGCCCGGGAAGATTACTCCTCCTCGCGCTGCATCTGCTGAACATAGACAGCCTTCTTTATCTCTTCCCTGCGGCGGACCGAGGGTTTGACAAAGGCCTGACGTGACCTGAGCTCACGGATAACACCCGTCTTTTCAAATTTTCTCTTGAATTTCTTAAGAGCCCTGTCTATGTTCTCGCCTTCTTTTACCGGTACAATTATCATAATTGAACTTTATGTTAAAATCGAGCCGCAAAATTAATATCTCTGAAAATCATTTCAAAACTTTTGATGAAATAAATTCATAGTCGGTCCCCACAACGTCCTGAGACGGCCTGACATAAGGGGCTAAACGCCCTGCCATCTCTGCCGTAATGGCGCCGGCCGCCACCATTTTCCCGAGGGTGACCGGTATTCCGGCCACCGATCTGTACCTGGTAATCAGGCGGGCAGCATCGTATCCGATGTACGGATGGCGGGCAAGATCACCGAAACTGATGCTGTCAAGAACCAGCGGACTGATACTGTCAAACGTAATGGTTACCCTCCCTGCCGCCACCCTGGCAACAGAAGTGTCAAGACCGTATACCTCGGTCAGCTGGCCTGTATCGACAAATCCGCCCAGGAGGCTCCGGTATTTTATGATCCGCTCAGCCAGCACAGGGCCGATACCCGGCAGTATCTCAAGCTCCGCGGCTGTGCAACGGTTCAGGTCGACAGGCACTGACACCGGGGTGATCTCCTTTCCGGTACCTTTATCATTACCGGTTCCTTCTCTTATTCCGGCAAACCTGGTCTCCGTGGCTTCTCCGGATCCTCCCCTGAAAATTCCATTTTCTTCCCTGTTTTGTTTATCCTCATTTGTTCCCCGCGGATCTCCCTCTATCTTAATATAAGGTATCAGCCTTGCCGCGGCGGCTGAGTCAATACCGTAGACTCGATTGAGGTCCTCCGGCCGGTGGAACCTTGCCCCGCTCTTACGGTAGTTTACAAGTGTCCGCGCCTGCCTGTCAGTCAGTCCGAGACTCACAAGCTCATCGAAGGGAGAGGTGTTGGGATCAAAAACAAAGGGTACAGGCAGGGCCTCTCCCCCTCTGGTTCCGCCGTCACTACCGTCCTGTGCCACCGGCAGCGGGGGCAACTCTGCAGGGACCTCCCCGGGACTGAACGCAATGAGACGTACAGCCAGCATAACCACGAGGATAAGTGACAGGATAAAAGTCCCTCGCCTTTCCCGGCGGTCAAGACCAATAAGTGCTCTGATACTTTTCCTGAACCGTTTCACGGACGATGCAGCTAGACGACATGAAAGTTAGGTAAAAATGGAATATGAGGCAAGAGGCAGTAGCCATTAAGCAATAGTGTTGGCAACACAGGTGTACTAACTGCCCGTTTTCCGACAAGCATACTGTTGCCTATTGCCTGCTGCCTGCTAGAAGGGATACCCTATCCCTATCACCATCGTCATGTCCCGCTTACGGTCAAAGGGACGGCTGAAAATTGTCCACTTGGAACCTTCCCTTTCCTGTGGATCACGCAGTTTCAGTCCGAAGTCGGCTCTCAGAAGCACGAACTTCAGGTCAAATCTCAGCCCGAGGCCTGTGCCGACTGCAATATCATCAGTGAACGACCCGAACCTGAACCGGCTTCCCGGCCTGTTGTTATCATCCCTCACTGTCCAGATGTTCCCGGCATCGATGAAAGTGGCCCCTTCAAGAATCCAGAACAGCTTGAACCTGTACTCGATGTTTGCCTCCAGCTTCATGTCGGCAGTCTGGTTGATGAAGGAGCTCTGCGGAAGGATGTATGATCCCGGTCCGAGAGTCCTGACCATCCATGCACGTATATCATTGGATCCGCCTCCGAAATACTGCTCTTCGAACGGCATAACTTCCGAGTTTCCGTAGGGCAATCCCACACCAGCAAAGAACCTGTAGACTATACTGCTGGCCTCATTGAACCTGTAGTTATAGGCAGCATCCACCTCCGCCTTTATGAACTGCGCAAACGGCTGATTGAAAAGATGGTATGTGCCGTCCGGTGCCAGTCCGGCATTGGCGGTGCGGTATACTGCATCAAGGAGATTTCCGGCTATATCGATACCTGCACGTACATTCCAGAAATCCTTCGATTTCTGTATCATCTGATTGTTGAAGACGAAGTCATACCTTCCGCCTACAATTCTTACGTCGCGAAGTGAGTTTGCAAAGTAAGGCATGGTATCTATCATCGCCTGGTATTGGGGATCGATGTAGTGAAGCTTGACCAGGTTGAGGGTCAGCGGGTTCACGCTGAACCTGGTGTATTTGTTCCCGTTCCATGAATACCCGAGGGAGATGTTTGCCACCGATCGGGCGAAGACAGGCAGTTTCTGGTAGTTGTAGCCGGCCTGCAGGACCGTCCGGGGATCCTTGTTTCGTATGAACGATTCCTTCACGGGAAAAGGTATCATGAATTTCGGGAGCCGGAGGTTGGCCTCCACACCGTACTGCTGGGTGTTTCTGAACCCTGAAACGTCCTCGGTTAATGTCTCATATGCACCCTTGAGTTTCATGCTGAACACCTCGGCACCGCGGAGCAGGCTCTTGTTCTGGTAAATCAGGTTAAGCGCCCCTCCAAGGTTACCGCCGGTATTTGTTCCCTCGAGCTCGACGGTAAAAGACTGTTTCTGCATCGGGGTAAGCTGTATCACGCAATCGAGCATCCCCTCATCCCGCTTCTGGCCTGAAAGACTCCCCGCATCTACGAACGAGACATTAACAAGGCGGTGGTTCCGCAGGTCGCTGAGGTGCTGCTGGGTCATCTCGGCATTGGTGAGGCTGTAGAGTGTCCCCGGTGAGACATATATTGCCTGTGCCAGCACCTCCGGTTTGACAGTTGCGCGGCCGGGAGGAGAGACAAAGTGAATACCGCCGAAATATGTTGTGTCAAGGCTGCTGAGATATTCCTCGCCGCCTGTAAGGGCTGTCCTGGGATCAAATTCCGGGAAGACGTAAATGTCCCTGATGCGGTACATCCTGTGGCTGACTGTCACCTGCTGTCCCTGCCTGTCAACGGTGACACCCGGAGAAACCACATAGTTGACGATCACCTGGTGTTTCATCAGGGAACTGTCTATACGGAAGAAGATATTCTCAGTGGAGAAGGTATAAAAACCTATATCGCGTATGAACCGCTCCAGTCTCTGCCGTTCCTTCTGCAGGAGGTCGACATCATAAATCATTCCTCTCTGTATGATGCAGTTAGGAGCGTCAACCATTACAAGGCCCTGAAGAACCGAATCCTGTATATCGTACCTTATGTCGGCGATTGTATAGGGTCTTCCGGGCCTGACATCATAGATAACCTTCGCTTCGTTGCCGGTCACCGATACAGTGTCAGTCACTTCAGCATTGAAGAAGCCCTTTGACCAGAGGTAGCTCTGTATCTGGCTGGCTGATCTGTCAGCAGCTACGGCGTCATATATCACCGGTTCCTCGCCTATTCTTCTGAGCCAGCCATGAGGCCACTTTTCCCTGGTGATGTCCGAGAGGTTGAAGATTCCGAGGTGAAACCTCACCCCGAAGATCTTTTTGTTGGGCTGCTGGCGGATATACGGCTTCATTGCGCTGCGGCTCACCGTTGCCGGCAACGGGTCGCTGCCTGCGTTGACTGCAAGCTCGTTGCTGTTGAGAAGCAGGTCACCGGAAGGGACATATTTTGTAGGATTGCAGGATGCCGCTGTGAAAATAATGATTGCCAGCAGAAACAGTTTGGGGCCGGTAATTTTTATATTTGCCTTCGGTTGGATCACTTGCCCGGAAAGAGTGGTGCACGCAAATATACCATTATAAAGTCTATTTTCAATTAGTGAATTATGCTTAAGATGATCTCCCGCAACCAATCCAAAATGATCCTCTCCCTCCAGAAACGGAAGGTAAGGGAGGAGAACTCGCTGTTTGTAATTGAAGGTGACAAGATGGTCAGGGAGTATATCCTTGCCGGCAACCGGGTTGTACTTATGGCGGGCAAGCCCGAATGGATTGACGGAGAATCTGCTGCAGTAACCGCAGGCGCTGACGAGATAGTCACGGTGAGCTATGACGAGCTGAGGCGCATAAGCTCACTCAGGACACCTCATAATGTACTTGCCGTGGCTCCCATGAAGAAAGTGCAGTTCAGTGACAGCATCCTTAGCGGCAGGCTGACTTTGGCGCTTGAGTGCGTGCAGGACCCCGGCAACCTCGGCACAATAATCCGCATCGCTGCATGGTTCGGGATTGAAAACATAATCTGCTCTCCTGACTCGGTCGATTTTTATAACCCCAAGGTTATCCAGGCCACCATGGGGGCATTCATGCATGTCAATGTATGGTATATGCCGCTCGACGGACTTCTCTCGAAGGCAGCCGGAGAGGGTATTCCGGTTTATGGTACCGTCATGGACAGCACATCAGTATACGGGAGCGATCTGGGCAGCGAAGGAATCATCCTCTTCGGGAATGAGTCAAGGGGCATCAGTGACGCCCTGCTCCGACATGTCACCAACCGGATAACAATCCCGGGCCCCGGGAAGCCGATAGCCGGACTGGAGTCCCTCAATGTCAGCATGGCCACTGCTATCGTGTGTTCGGAATTCTTCAGGAGAGGCAATAGGCAATAGGCAGTAGTGAAAATACTGCTAATCATGCAGTTACATAATGGATTGTCAACACTCTTGCCTATTGCCTACAGCCTGCCTGCAACCTAGCTGCAAGCAACATCCCGTCCACCGCCGATGATACTATCCCTCCCGCATAACCGGCTCCTTCGCCGGCGGGCCAGAGCCCTTCTATCCCCTCTGCATGAAGCAATTCCGGGTCACGCAAAATCCTGACGGGTGATGAGGTGCGCGATTCCACTGCGGCTACGAGCGCTTCGCCTGTAATAAAGCCTTTCATCTTCCTGCCGAAATCCCTGAATCCTTCCCTCAGCCTGCCCGAGATATCCTGGGGGAGCCACTCATGAACCGGGGAAGGTGTCAGG
Organism: uncultured Rikenella sp.; assembly: GCA_964621005.1. GTDB lineage: Bacteria > Bacteroidota > Bacteroidia > Bacteroidales > VadinHA17 > SR-FBR-E99. The sequence goes on along the minus strand of CAZUIF010000007.1, from coordinate 162,433 downwards.
CCGGGGAAATATGATGCCTCCGGAAGGGTGGATGATGCTCTCCCCTCGACGAAATCCGTCAGCCGTTGTGCCGGCGCGCGCTGGCTCATGCCTCCCTCCTTCCACGCCATTTTTTCCAGGTAAGCCTGGTATTCCGTTCCTGCAAGCGGGCCGCTGCCGTAGCGGACTGCATCCTCCTCCCTGATCTCGGTCACTATGCCGCTGTTTGCCCACCGTGAGTTGCGGTGGGAGGGTGACATGCCGTTCACAACCACTTCACCTGGCGAGGTGGCTGACGGTACCATGAATCCTCCCGGGCACATGCAGAACGAGTAAACTCCCCTTCCGTCGACCTGGGTGACGAGGTTGTATGCGGCCGCGGGAAGATAGTTACCGCGAGGCTTCCCGTGATACTGAATACGGTCAATAAGTTCCTGCGGATGTTCCACCCTTACCCCCATGGCGAATGGCTTGAAGGCAAGCCTCACCCCTGCCCCTGCAAGGATAGCATGGATATCACGGGCCGAATGGCCCGTTGCAAGTATCAGGTCATCAGCAGTGTAGCTTTCATTGCCGTTGACGGTCACCCCCCGGAAACGGCCTTCGCCGATGCTGATTCCGGTGATGCGCTTGCTGAAAAGCACTTCGCCGCCGGCATCCATGATAGTATTTCTTATAGCCGCTATGATACCGGGGAGCCTGTCGGTGCCAAGATGCGGATGCGCCTCATAGAGAATGGCAGGGTCTGCGCCGTGTAGAACCAGGAGTTCGAGCACGCGGCGGTTATCACCTCTTTTCTTTGACCGTGTGTACAGTTTTCCGTCCGAGAAGGTGCCGGCCCCTCCTTCACCGAAGCAGTAATTTGAGTCGGGGTCAACAATGTGCTGCCTGCTTATGGCTGCCACATCCCTCTTCCGCTCACTCACCTCGCGGCCCCGTTCAAGGATCACCGGCTTCAGTCCCCCTTCAATAAGCGCGAGGGCCGCAAAAAGCCCTGCCGGCCCGCTGCCGGCAATAAGCACTTCCCGTGAACGGGAGACATCGGCAGACCTGAAGGGTTCAATCTCCAATGCTGCCTCACCGGGTGCAACAAGCTGTACGGTGAGATTAACCTTTATGTCAGGCTTGCGCGCATCGACGGAACGCCTGATTATACGGACAGCGAAATCCTTCATGCCGCTCTTTTTCTCCAGGTATCTCCGCAGTGCCTCATCATCAGAGGCGACCTGGGGCGACAGAACAAGGTTGAGCTCGACGGCCATGACTATTCAAAATGGAATGAGAGCACCCACAACTGTGATCTCAGGGAACTTATCTCGTTGAAGTAATAAGGGTATTCGGCGTTGTAGTTAAGCACGTCGCGAAGCCCGTTTGACATTTTCGCCTCGATTGTGAGCTTGAAATAGGGCAGGTAGAAATCTATTCCGGCACCAATCTCATAATACAGATCTGCCTTGTTGAGCCTGAGATAGCTGGCACCGCCGTTCGCAAGGGGGTTTTCAAACTCCTTCTTCCCCGCAAGGTCATACCTGAAATTCAATCCTCCGATAATATACGGCCTGGAGTTGTTCATTCTCATCCCCTTTGCCTTCAGTGAAAGAGGAAACTCAAGAAATGATGATTCGATCTGGGTTTCGTACAGCCTTGTCCCTGCCTGGTCATAAAAATTAATGTTTCGCTGCCCGAAGGAGACTCCCGGTAGGAATCTTAAGTCAAGATAGGTCGACGGCCTGTAGTCTGTGACTATCTGGATTATGATCCCCGGTTTGAGGGAAATGACTTCGGCATTGAGTTCCGAGTCACTCTTCATCTTCACGATAAAGTCCATCGTATTGATGCCCATGCTGAAGCCGAAATGGAGAAGCCTGTCGTCGTAGTTCGAGTCGTTTTTTGGCTTCGCCTTCTGGGCAACCAGCAAAAAAGGCATCAGAAGCAGAAGTAAGATTATGGCAGTTCTTTTATACACTCTTCTGAAGGGTCCTGTTTAATAGAACGGGATTTTTAGGTTTTATTGTGCCGGGCAGCTTACGGCCTGAATCCGGTATATATGCTTGCGATGCCTCCCGAGAGCCTCTTCTGTCCGGGCCGGATGAATCCTGCCCTGGTAAGCAGGTCAAGAAATTTTTCATTGTCAGGGAATTTCATCACTGACTCCGGCAGATATGTGTAAGCGGAAGGATCTCCCGAAACCTTTCTTCCTATAGCCGGCAGGATGCGCCTGAAATAAAAACCGTATATCTGTTTGAGAGGAAACCAGGAAGGCCGCGAAAACTCAAGCACCATAATCATTCCTCCAGGTTTCAGCACACGGCACATTTCAGTCAGCCCGGCAAGGGTGTCTTCGAAATTGCGCACCCCGAACGCTGACATAACGGCGTCAAAGGTGCCTTCGGCGAAGCCGGTTGACGAGGCATCGCCCTTGATCAGCTCAATCCTGTCATTCAGCCCCATTTTTTCCAGCTTAAGCCGACCCTCCTCCAGCATGCTTGCGCTGATGTCAATGCCTGTCACTTTCTCAGGCCCGAGCCTCAGTGCCTCGATGGCGAGGTCACCGGTGCCGGTAGCCACGTCAAGTATCTGAACCGCCTTGCAGTTCCTTCCAATAAGGTTTACTGCCCTCCTTCGCCACAGGCGGTCAGTCCCCAGCGAGAGAAGATGGTTCAGAAGGTCATAATGCTTTGATATTGAATCAAACATCTTCTCCACCTGCTGAGCCGAAGGGCCATTCCCGACTGTCTTGTCCTGCATTGAATTATGATTCGTTGTCCGCTGTTGTTTTCCCGAAAGACCGGCCGGAAGCTTCACCTGTTTCCGATATGATAAATGCATCATTTCCCGGTCAGGCGGCAAAGATACCCTTAATATTTTTACATTTACCATTCCTAAAAGAGTTATACCAAATGAGAAAGACAGTGCTAATAACAGGGGCGACTTCGGGGATTGGCGAAGCCGTAGCGGAGAAATTTGCTGAATCATCTGACAGATTGATCATTACAGGGAGGAGAAAAGAGAGGCTTGATGAGCTTGCAACGCATCTGAAAAGCACTTACGGGACTGAAGTGCTCTCGCTCTGTTTTGACGTCAGGGAAAGATCCGAGGTGGAGAAGTACCTCGGCGAGCTGCCCCCGGACTGGAGACAGATAGACATTCTCGTCAATAATGCCGGACTTGCTGTTGGCCTGGGTCATATCGACGAAGGCGATACGGATGACTGGGACAGGATGATAGACACAAATGTAAAGGGCCTTCTTTACGTGACGAGGGTGATTTCCCCGATGATGGTCAGCAGGGGCTCGGGACATATCTTCAATATTGCCTCGATTGCAGGGAAGGAAGTTTACGAGAACGGAGCCGTGTACTGTGCATCAAAGCATGCCGTGGATGCGCTTTCCAGGGGGATGCGCATTGACCTTCTGAAGCATGGGATCAAGGTGACCAACATAGCGCCAGGCATGGTTGAGACGGAGTTCTCGCTGGTGCGCTTCAAGGGAGACGCAGACAGGGCTGCAGGTGTTTACACCGGCCTTGAACCGCTGACCGGGGAGGATATTGCGGGTGTCATCCATTACTGTGCAACCCTTCCTGACCACGTATGCATCAGTGACCTCGTAATAACACCCAAGGCACAGGCAAACGCCACGAATACTGTCAGAAAAAACAAATAATCATGAAAAGAAAGTTTTTTGCAGCATTGTTGTTTGCAGCGCTCTTCCTGAGCGCAACAGGGACTTTAAGCGGCATTGACACCTCCGACACCAGGATGCTGTCGCAGCCGGCAGTAAGCAAATCTCACATCGCATTCATCTACGCGGAGGATCTCTGGGTGATGAACGCAGACGGAAGCAACCCCAGGAGGCTGACTGTGGATGAAGGGATAGAAGGCGAACCATGCTTCTCACCTGACGGCAGCCTGATTGCCTTCAGCGCCCAGTATGACGGCAATACGGATGTCTTTGTGGTACCCGTTGAAGGGGGTGTGCCGCAAAGGCTGACATGGCATCCCGGCGGTGATGCGGTAAGAGGTTTCACCGCGGACGGTAAAAAAGTCCTTTTCATCTCCCAGAGATCAACATTTACCGGAAGATACTCGCAGCTCTTCACTGTGGCGACTGGCGGCGGATATCCTGAACAGCTTGAGATTCCCAACGCCTATTATGCCTCATGGTCACCTGACGGCACCAGGATGGCTTATACTCCCCTGGCTCCCGCTCATGCCCAGTGGAAAAACTACCGGGGCGGGACCATATCAACAATCTGGCTGTATACCTTTGCTGACCGCTCGGTTGTAAAGGTGCCCAAACCGGAGGGAGGATGCAATGACACTGACCCGATGTGGATCGGCGACAGAATCTACTTCCTCAGTGACCGCAACGGCGAGTTCAACCTCTTCTCCTGCAACGGAAGCGGAGGCGACCTGAAGCAGCATACATTCTTCACCGATTTCCCGGTACTGAAGGCATCCGGCACTGCCGGCACGATCATCCTTGAGCAGGCTGGGTACCTCCACAGGTACGATATCGCCTCCGGCGAAACTAAGAAGCTTAAGGTTTCGATCGCCGCCGATCTGCTTGAGCTACGCCCGCGATACATCCAGGGAGCCGGATACATACGCAGTGCATACATCTCCCCCACCGGAAGCCGCGCCGTATTCGGATACAGGGGAGATATAATCACCCTGCCTGCCGAGAAAGGTGACCCCAGGAACATAACCATGACTACGGGTGCACATGAAAAATATCCCTCATGGTCGCCTGACGGCAAAACCATAGCATATTTCTCAGATGCTTCAGGGGAGTACACCCTCAATCTCAAACCCCAGGACGGCAAGGGGGAACCTAAGGTTTTCAAACTGCCGGGGACAGGATTCTATGCCTTCCCGGAGTGGTCTCCCGACAGCAAAAAGATCACCTTTACCGACAACGGCAGGAATCTCTGGCTCCTCGACATCATGTCATCATCAATAAAGAAGATTGACGCTGACGAGATGTACTTCCCGGGACCGTTCAGGGAGATGCACGGCGACTGGTCGTCTGACTCAAAATGGATCGTCTACACGAAGATGTTGAACAGCTTCTACAGGGTTGTATGCCTCTACTCGGTTGACCAGGAAAAATCGTTCCCCGTCACTGACGGCCTGAGCGACGCCACCGATCCTGTTTTTGACCCCAGTGGTGACTATATATATTTCCTTGCCTCAACTGACGCCGGCCCGGTCATCAACTGGTTTGACCTGTCCAGTGCCGACATGCGGATGACCAGTTCGATATACCTCGTTACCCTGAGGAAGGATATAATTTCACCGTTTGCAAAAGAGAGTGACGAAGAGAAGGGAACCGAAGCAAAGGCTGATGCTGATAAGCCTGCAACAGCAGCACCTGAAAAGGCACCCGCAAGAGGAAAGGGTACAGCCAGGGCTCCTGCTGCCGAAAAGAGTGATCTTCTGAAGATCGAAACCGACGGTTTACAGGACAGGATCGTCAGCGTGCCTGTAACGGCAGGCAGCTACAGGGAGCTTGGCGTTGCCGGCAAGGGTGAAATCCTTTACATAGCCGGCGGAGAGGGTGAAAAATCCGTCCTCCGTAAATACAGCATCACAGACAGGAAAGATGAGGAGGTAATGGAGCTTGATGCCTATATGGTATCTGCTGACGGGAAAAAGATGCTCTACAACAAGGGGCAGACCTTCGGGATAACTGCTGCAGGCAGGAAACCGGAGCCTGGCAAGGGTATACTGAATACGGGGGCGCTGTCAGTCAGGATTGACCCGGCTGATGAATGGCCGCAGATATTCGATGAGGCATGGAGGGTCAACCGTGATTATTTCTATGATCCGGGCATGCACGGTGCCGACTGGAAGGCGATGAAGGAGAAGTATTCACAGTTCCTGCCGCATCTGACCTGCCGTAGCGATCTCAACAGGGTGATCCAGTGGATGTGCAGCGAGCTCGGTGTCGGTCATCACAGGGTTGGCGGAGGAGACAGGCTCAGCAACCCGCAGAGGGTTGGCGGAGGGCTCCTCGGTGCAGATTTTTCACTTGAGAACAACAGGTACAGGCTGAAAAAAATCTACGGAGGACTTAACTGGAACCCCGATCTCAGGTCACCGCTCACAGAACCCGGACTCAATGTAAAGACAGGTGAATATATCCTTGCCGTAGACGGCCGCGACCTTACGGCTGATAAGAACATCCATGCCTTCCTTGAGAACACTGACGGGAAGATTGTCGAGCTCACGGTCGGACCCAACCCTGACTATAACGGCTCACGTGTAATTAAAGTGGTACCGGTAGGCAACGAGCTCAGCCTCAGGAACCGTGACTGGGTTGAAGGTAACCTGAAGAAGGTTACGGAAGCCACCGGCGGCAAGGTTGCATATGTCTATGTTCCCAATACTGCCGGTCAGGGGCATGAGTACTTCAAGAGGTATTTCTTCCCGCAGGCAAACAGGAAGGCTATAATAGTCGATGAGAGATTCAACGGAGGAGGGATGATTGCCGATTACTACATTGACTTGCTGCAGAGACCGTTGCAGTCGTACTGGAACATGAGGTACGGCAATGACCTCAAGACCCCGAGTGCCTCGATCCAGGGGCCGAAGGTGATGATAATCGATGAGACGGCAGGGTCAGGCGGCGATATGCTCCCGTGGATGTTCCGCAAGTTCGGTGTAGGCACTCTTGTGGGCAAGCGTACCTGGGGCGGGCTTGTAGGTACGCTGGGGTTCCCGGAGCTGATGGACGGCGGTATGGTGACAGCCCCGAACCTTGCCATCTGGACTGAGGACGGGTTTGTTGTCGAGAATGTCGGAGTTGCTCCTGACATCGAGGTTGAGCAATGGCCTGCCGATGTGATTGAAGGGAGGGATCCTCAGCTTGAAAAGGCCATTGAGGTGGCGCTGAAGGAGTTGGAGAAGAACCCGCCTGCCGAACCGGTCAGACCGGCTTATCCGATTAGAGTTAGAAAATGAATGAAGTAGCCGGCAGTCAGCAGTACCAGCCGGTAATCTTACTGACTGCATGACCGCAAGACCGCATGACCGCAAGACTTTCAGACACTCAGACTTTCAGACCATGAAAATGTACCATCACAATGACCTCCTTAATTTCACAACAGAAGTATTCATGAGGATTGGCTGCAGCCGGGAGGACGCTGGAGCTGTTGCCGCTGTGCTGGTGGCCGCCGAGTTGCGTGACCACTCATCCCACGGCATGATAAGGATACGTGAATACTATGAACTCTGGAAAAACGGCCGGGTGAACGTAGCCCCGGACGTAAGGGTGGTTCATGAAACCCCGTCAACTGCCGTTGTCGACGGGGACAGGTGCTTCGGCATGGTGTCAGGTGTCAGGTCGATGCGTCTGGCCATTGAGAAGGCGGCTGCCACCGGCACAGGATGGGTGGCAGTCCGCAACTCCAACCATTTCGGCATTGCCGGTTATTATGCAATGATGGCTCTTGATCATGACATGGTGGGTATCGCCGTCACCAACGCCAACCCGCTGGTGGTACCCACCCTGTCAGTGAGCCGCTTCCTGGGAACCAACCCGCTGGCGGTGGCGGTGCCTGCACTTGAGGAGCCGCCGTTTGTGGCAGACTTTGCCACAACCCCGATTGCCAGGGGCAAGCTGGCCGTATCTGAAAAGAAAGGTGAGAAAGTACCGCTGGGTTATGTGCAGGACGCAGAGGGCAATCCTTCTGATGATCCCGGGATACTGCGCCACGGTGGCGGGATGGTCACCCTCGGGGGTGACAGGTTGCACGGAAGCCATAAGGGCTATTGCATGACAGCTGTTATTGACATTTTCAGCGCGATGTTCAGCGGAGCCAACTTCGGTCCGTTTGTTCCTCCGAGCGTGGCTTACCTCCCCGTACCGGAAAACCAGCCGGGAAAAGGGACCGGCCACTTCTTCGGCGCCATGAGGATAGATGCATTCAGGCCCGCTGATGAATTCAGGGCTTCAATGGACCACTGGATCAGGACATTCCGCAATGCTCAGCCCGCAAAGGGTGAGGGACGGGTTTATATTCCGGGTGATCCCGAAAGGGAAGCAGAGGAAAGATTCCGGAGTGAAGGAATATCAATTGTGCCTGCAGTGGAGCAGGACCTGAGAGGGATAGCGGCAGAACTCAGAATCGAATTCCCGGGCGAGTGACCTGCAGGAGGATACGGCATTGCGGCTGACTCCCCCATAATGATCCCGCCCATCGTCCTTCCATTCCAGGGTCAGATTACCTGACTGTGATCTTGATTATCGTCCTTACTTCCAGGGTCAGGTTATCTGACTATTATCTTGTTTACAGTCTTTCCCTTTTCGGTTCCTGCAATAAGAAAATAAAGTCCGGCCGCCGGAACATTGGACATCGAAACCCGGTTGCCTGCTGAAAGTATTTCACGGTGGACAAGCACGCCGCTCAGGTTCCATATCTCAACCGATACCGGTTCAGAAGGATTGTCGTCCTGTTCGATAATGATGCTTTCATCCCGTGAAACCGGGTTTGGATAGAGAGTCAGGGGACCGGGTTGAAAAACTGGCTCAACACCGGTTGAAGATCCGAGGTCCCTGTCCCACTGATACCATTTTGTATTCACACTGCCGGTCCCCGTGACCCCCTCAACAAGCTTCAGCCTGTAGTCATGATGGGCAGTGCGTGTCTCCTCTCCCTTGTAGATGTAATCAGTGTTGCAGATAACAGCAAACACTATCCCGTTTGCGGGTACTTTTTCGAGCCGCAGGCTGCATTCACCCCCAAAGACAGGATTGCTGTAGATGGCTTCGCCGTCAGTTGAACGGTAGCAAAGCTGGCAGGACATGTTGGGCGACAGAGGCCTGAAATCTACAGTCACAATATTCCCGGTAACCTTAAGAGGAATCTGGTTGGCCCCTGACCAACCGGGTGTTGTGGCCGGATCCGGGGTCAGCAGTCCGCTGCCGTCATTTGTTGTCTTCACGTAGGGCGTTGCATACCAGACAGGAGGATTCATCAGGCTGGGCTGCCATTCAGCCTTTATCTGTGTTCCGAACTGTGAATCGAGCAGGTCACGCACAGCTTTGGTCCATTTTCCCATGTCAACAAGCGCCTGCTTGGCCCTGTATTCCATTATCAGGCGCCGTATCTGCACATCCCCGAGACCTTCGGCCATACCCTCCAGCACCCTGCCGGTGCAGTATCTCCAGACCCACGGTATGCTTCCGTTTCCGAGTGTCATTCCCAGGAAAGTGGGGAACGTATTGCTGTACTGGACTCCGCCGAGGAGGTTCCTCCAGGTGCATATCTGTGTGCTGCCGTCGAAGCGGTTCACCCCTTCTGCCGAAGGGCCTCCGAACGAGCCGTCCTGCAGCCAGCCGCTGTAGCACTCTATGGGCATGAATGGAGCCACGAACGAGGCGCCGTTCAGAAATCCCATGCTTCCGTAATTGTCTGACTGGATGGCATATGCCTCCTGCTGAAGCCATGTATTGCCTCCCTCATGGAACCATGCTGCCTGCCTGCAGCCCGGAAGATCTGCCAGGACTGAATGGATACCTTCATGCACCACCGCGCCGGTCTGGTACTCCCGGTCACTGTACGAACAGGATGGGTCAAAACAATAAACCGGGTAATATGAAATGAGCACCATTGGCCACGACTCACCGTTGAATGTGATGCTGCTCTGCCACCCTCCCAGCTCTGTGTTTGAGGCATTGTCAGTGCACAGGCCTGACCCGTAAAGATAGATTGCACTTCTGTATCCCCTCTTTGCCCTCTTGTCCGGGGGCCATCCCATGACATCCCTGAAGTAGGTGAAATCACGGTTCATCCTTTCAAGCATCGGGTTGACTGCAGCTGCGGTGACAAGGGTGTTTGCACTGGCGCCCCATCTGAAGGTCCACCATCCGGATGAAATATGACCAACCACCCCCGGGCAGTCGTCGAGATCCTGTGTCGGTGCCTGCAGTGCAGGGAACTCATCCCGGAAATTGTAGCTTATGTTCGGACTGTATGCCGGCCAGGTGTAAGGATCGGAAAGCTGCGCACCGCTCCATATTGTTACGTAGAAGTCCTGATTAGAAAATGCCCCGCATTCATTAAGATATGACAGTGTGTATGTTCCTGATTGTCCGGCAGTGGTACCCTTCAGCTTAAGGCTGCGTGTCCCTGCCGTTAATCCTCCCGGACCAGACCAGCTCCAGTCGCCTCCATCGACGGGGAGTACGTCAAGGAGCAGTGAGTCACCTGCAGCCACGCTTACAGTGTTGCTGCTTTTTGCTGGCTGGTTTCCGGCCTGAACCACGGGTGAAAGAACTGTCGGAGTGCAGCTTGTGTTTGCCGTGCCGAATACTTTCCATTCAAGTATCCCGGTAGCCATCAGACTCTTCATGTAAATGCGGACCCTGTTGGTCCTGAAGACTGCGCGTACTGAATTGTACATGTCAGTCTCTGTGCCGATGTGCACGGTGTCTGCCCAGACCGATCCGTTCCATACTGTCAGGTATGCATCAGTCGGTTTGTCTATGCCCAGCCCGTCATCCCACCAGTATACCGATGAAGATGTAACGTTCTGGGCCAGGGTCCATTCATACTGGACCCAGTTATACTTCCCGTAATCAGCCTCTCCGTTCCAGTTTCCGTATGCCCCGTGGGAATGATCCGCCGAACCGGCGGGCTCGAACCCGTCCCTTACTGCATCCAGGGTCTCCCATGATGAAACGAATGAAGTTGAGACGGCGGCTGTATTGGCCAGATTCACTGAATCAGCCGCCTGCTGCCCGCTAAGATTCGCAAGGAATATGGCAGTGAAGGTTATGGCCGTGAAGATTCTGGATGGTCTGTTCATAATTGGCTGGTTGAATGCAACGGTTTTGGTATCTGCTGTTCCGGGTCGCTCCCGGTCTTCCGGGGAAACAGAGCAGTACAGTCTATACAAATTTAAGAAATTAATTTATAAATGTAAAAGAAACACTTATAGATAAACCAGAGTGGCATATTTTATCCTGGCATCCCCCGGCAGTGCCCAGGCCGCAAGTTATCAGCGGTTCAGAAATCCCTGGTTCCTGATCACTTCAAGATACTTTTCTGAGAAATACTCGTTATCAGCCTTTTTGTAACGGACGTCGGTAAAAACCTGGGCCAGGGTGGTCTTGTTGTTTTCGGAGATGAATTGCTGCGAATCAGCACGAGCTTCCTTTTCCCTGTAAAGGTCATCAATAATACTGGGATTAAAATCGTGGTATGTTTCATAATGCACAACTGCTTCCAGAGGCAGCCTTTCAGGCTGTTCCGGCACAACCGCAGGCCAGCCGAGGGTCACGGTGGCAACGGGCACAACCCCTTTCGGCAGGTCAAGCACCTCAATTATCTTATCTGCATTATAGGTGGCTGTTCCGAGGTAACATATACCCAATCCCTCCTCTTCTGCAGCATTGCATATTGTCTGTGCTGCAAGCAGTGCATCAATTGCGGCAGTCATGAACGAGAGGAAGTTGTCGTAGCCCGGCTCAGCCTGGCGCTGCCTGCACCATTTGTTGAAACGGTTGAAATCTGCGCAGAAAGTAAGCACAACCGGAGCCTCGGTCACCATCGGCTGGTTGAAGTGAGCGGGTGCAAGCCGGCGTTTCATCTCCTGGTCACGCGTAACTATAATGCTGTATACCTGCATATTACCCGTGGTGGATGTCCTGATGCCGGCCATAAGCAGCCGCTCAAGCAGCCCGGGATCTACCTCACGGGATTCATATTTTCTTATTGTTCTCCGGGTGAAATATGTGCTGTTCATTTGTGCCTTTATTAATCCGCAGCAAAATAATTAAATAACGTTAAAAATTTAGCTGACAAATTTCCTTATCTTACCTTAGCATTAGTTATTAACTCACCAAAATAGCCCTATGAAAAAAATTCTTACATTGATTATTGTATTGGTGTTGGCAGGCTCATGCAGCCTGTGGGCACAGAAGAAAGAGACCAGGAAGGACGCGAAGTCAACGGAGAGCCAGGTAAAGCCCTCGGTACCTTCATCATTCTTCAGCGCCATTTCATTCAGGTCTGTGGGACCGGCATGGGCATCAGGCCGCATTGCTGATTTTGCCGTGAATCCCTCCAACCATTCTGAGATTTACGCTGCTGTTGCATCAGGCAACATATGGAAAAGCGTGAATAACGGTACCACCTGGGAACCTGTTTTCGACAAATACGGTGCTTATGCCATCGGTTGTGTAGTGATTGACCCAAGCAACCACAATGTTGTATGGGCCGGTACCGGCGAAAATAACCACCAACGGGCACTTGGCTGGGGCGACGGTGTATACCGCTCGGATGATGCCGGGGCCAGCTGGAAGAATATGGGCCTCAAGGAGTCAAGGCAGATAGGCGGAATCGCCATCGATCCGCGAAACAGTGATGTAGTTTACGTTGCAGCAGAGGGATCAGTCTGGGGTCCTGGCGGAGAACGGGGCCTTTACAAATCGGCCGACGGAGGAAAAACATGGGAAAAGATCCTCAATATCAGCGAGAATACCGGCGTCAACAACGTTGTTCTTGACCCGCGCAATCCCGACGTGATCTATTGCACCAGCGAGCAGCGCCGCCGGCATGTCGGGCTGAAGATCAGCGGCGGACCGGAGTCAGCTGTATACAAATCAACAAACGGGGGCAAGTCGTTCGAAAAGATTATGAAAGGTCTGCCTGGCGGAGACCTTGGCGGCATGGGCCTCGCAATATCACCTGTTAATCCGGATGTCCTCTACATCATAGTCGAGGCACAGGGCGACGCCGGAGGTTTCTACAGATCTGTCAACAGGGGAGCCTCATGGGAAAGGATGAATTCCTACAGTGCAAGCGGACAGTATTACAACAAGATCGTCTGTGACCCGAAGGATGTTGACAGGGTATTCAGCCTTGACACCTATACAATGGTCACAGTTGACGGCGGCCGTACATTCACAAGGGTAAGCAACCAGGGGCGTCACGTCGACGATCATGCTCTCTGGATAGACGACACCAATACCGAACATTTCTATATCGGCGGTGACGGCGGTATCTACGAGACATGGGACAACGGCAAGAACTTCATTTTCAAGTCAAACCTCCCGGTTACGCAGTTCTACAGGGTGGCTGTTGACAACTCCTATCCCTTCTACTACATCTACGGAGGCACTCAGGACAACAATTCCATGGGAGGCCCCTCCGCAAGCACCAGCAACGGTGTCACCAATGACGACTGGTTCGTGACGCAGGGCGGTGACGGTTTCTGGGTGACGATTGATCCGAAGGAACCCGACATCGTCTATACCGAATCACAGTACGGCAACGCTGCCCGTTATGACCGCAGGAGCGGTGAGAGCGTAAGCATCAAGCCCTTCCCCGGAGAAGGAGAACTCACCTACAGGTGGAACTGGGACACTCCCATACTGATAAGCCCGCACAACAACAAGCAGATTTACATGGCTGCCAACTTCCTCTTCCGGAGTGAAGACAGGGGAAGCAACTGGAAGACAATTTCGCCTGACCTGACCAGGAACGAGAACAGGGATAACTTCAAAGTGATGGACAAATACTGGCCTGCTGACGCTGTTGCAAAGAATAAGTCAACATCACTCTGGGGAACCATCGTATCACTGACGGAATCGAAGGTGCAGAAGGACCTGCTCTATACTGGCAGTGACGACGGTGTGGTTGCGGTTTCTGAAGACGGCGGCGCAAACTGGAGAATGAACAAAACTTATCCCGGCGTACCGGAGTATACTTATGTGAGTGATATTCTTGCCGACAAGTTCAACGCTGATGTTGTTTATGCAACGTTCAACAATACTAAACGTGACGACTTCAAACCGTATGTCCTGAAGAGCACTGACAAGGGGCGCACCTGGACTTCCATTGCTGCCAATCTTCCGGCCAACGGACCCGTTCACACGATTGAACAGGACAATATCAGTCCCAACCTCCTCTTCCTCGGAACCGAGTTCAGTTTCTACGTGTCATTTGACGCCGGTGCAACCTGGACCGAGTTCAACAAGGGCCTCCCGACTATTCCAATACGTGACATCGCAATCCAGGAGCGTGAGAATGACCTTGTGATTGCAACATTCGGAAGGGGATTCTATGTGATTGATGACTTCACCCCGCTGCGTAACTATTCGAAGGAAATCACCGGTAAGGCCGGTTACATCTTCCCGATAAGGGAATCGAAGATGTTTGTTCAGACGGATGAGTTTGACAACCAGGGTTCTATGTACTATCTGGCAAAGAACCCGCCTTATGGTACAACAATCACCTACTATGTGGACTCTGTTCCGAAGACTGACCGTGACATAAGGAAGGAGAAGGAGAAGAAGCTCTTTGAAAAGGGCGAGTTCATACCGCAACCCACGGCAAGGGACCTGAGTCTCGAGGAGCGTGAGATAAAGCCATATCTCATCTTCACCATTACGGACGAGGACGGTACCGTGATCCGCAAGATGTACAAGAACGCATCGAAGGGCGTTGGCCGCGTGACCTGGAACTATACCTATGCCGGGTACCAGCCGGTGAGATCTACCGGGAAGTTCAATCCCGTCTCCGAGGGCGAGGGCCGCGGCCGCTGGGGTGGCGGAGGCATATCCGTCATGCCGGGCAAATACTTCGTCTCCATGGCAATGTATGCCAAGGGTGAGGTGAAGGAACTTGCAGGTCCCGAACCATTTGTATGCAAGCCTCTTGACATAGTGACCATTCCTGTCACCGATGCAGCGGCTAAGGAAAAATGGCTGAAGGAGATGACCGCATTCGCAAAGACTGCTTACGGTGCTATGTCATACGCCGCAGAACTTGAAGGAAAGGTGAGCTCCATCATGCAAACCATACACCAGTCACCTGATGCACCTGCATCCCTGATGAAGGAGGCCACAGCATTGAGCGATGAGATGGAAGAAATCGGCTATCTCATCAGTGGGATTTCAGTAGGTGCAAGTACTGAGGAGACCCCGCCCTCACCTGTCTCGCTCTCAGCACGTCTCTCAGCCATGTCAAGGTCACTCTACGGCAACTCGGGTGATGTATCCGGTATTGCTGACCAGCAGTTCACGATCCTGAAGAAGGAGTTCCCGGTACTGCTTGAGAGGATCCAGAAGGCCGGCAAGGCTGTTGATGCGCTCAACGCGAAACTTGATGAGATCAAGGCGCCCTGGACCTCAGGGAGAGTCCCCAAACTATAGGAATTTGCGATCTGCCAGCAAAAAGCCCCTTCTGCCTGATGGCAGTCGGGGCTTTTTTATAGCCGGCAGTCTGCAATCGGCAGTCAGCAGTCATTCCACTTCTGAAGCCTGAGGTCTGAAAGTTGCAAATTAGGACTACTGCGGACTGGTACTGCCAACTGCCGACTAAAACCTCTTGGTGTATCCGTGACAGTACGGCACCTTACCGTTCCTGAAATAGTAATCCTGATGGTACTCCTCGGCGGCATAGAACTCTGAGGCTTTTGTGAGCTGCGTGGCAACCTTCAGCCCTTTATCGCGAAGCAGGCCAAGGTATTTTGCAGCAATTTTGCGCTGTTCCTCGTTCTTGTAAAAGATCTCCGAACGGTACTGGTCGCCGATGTCAGGTCCCTGTCTTCCCACCTGGGTGGGGTCGTGTATCTCAAGGAAAAGCTTTACCAGCTTCTCATATGATGTCTTTTTCGTATCATAGGTGACCTTCACTGTTTCGGCATGTCCGGTGTTGCCCGTGCAAACCTCGCGGTACGAAGGGTTCTTCACATGTCCGCCGGTGTAGCCCGATACCACGGCCACCACGCCGGGCTCCTTCTGCAGGAAGTACTCGACACCCCAGAAGCAACCTCCTGCAAAGAGGGCTGTGCCGTATGTACCTGCCGGCAGCACCGCCGGCACAAAGTCAAGTGAAATTGAATTCACGCAATGCCTCGTGTTCTTCGGGGTGAATCCCTCTCCCGTAAAGACATGACCGAGGTGCCCTCCGCAGTTGGCGCACACGATCTCTGTCCGCATGCCGTCAGCATCCTTTACACGTTTGACTGCACCGTCAATTTCGTCGTCAAAGCTTGGCCAGCCGCAGGAGGCATCGAACTTTGCATCAGAGTGATAGAGCGCGCTGCCGCACTGTTTGCAAAGGTACGTTCCCTTTGCATTGAACTTCTCATAGAGTCCCGTAAACGGGTATTCAGTTGATTTGCTGATTATTACCTTAGCTTCCTGGACTGACAGGTCATTGTATGCCGGTCTCTCCTGTGATCTTGTTTCGTTTTCCATTGAAAGCAGAACTATCATTAATATCAATGTTATATATCCCTGAAATTTCATTGTTTTCCGGTTTATCTGATAACAATTGTCAGCTCCGTTGGTTTAAAAAGGTACCGAATCAAATAATAATATGGCACAAATCTTGTTTTAAAAATAAAGTTATTTTTGTCTCAGACTTAAAGGCAGGTATTATGAAAAAAGTTGGTCTAATTGTCGTCCTCGCTCTCCTTGCAGTACTGGCATTCAGTTCATGCAACCGTGAAGCATGTCCGGCATACAGCAGTACGGATGCTGCTTCAACAGAGCAGGCAGGCTGATCACCGCTTCTCCCCCGCTGCCAGTCTTAACATAAATGCAAATATGATTAAGAGTATTTGGCACGTTGTTCTTCTTTTGTTAATCTGCGGGCCGCTCGCGGGGCAGGGAGATATTGACCCGCAGAACCGCATTTTCTGGCGAAATGAAAAATCTATAGGAGCCGCACTGAATGCTGACGGATGGTCAGCTATATACCGTGACCTCCGCCAGTTCAAGCCAAACCAGCGCTGGTTTATTGAAGGAAGTGTCGAAGGCTTCAAGCACCCCAAGGAAATAAAACTGTCCAACTATTATTTTCAGAGTCCCGGTTCATTCGTGTTCGGGAAGCTGAACTCCACATGGACGACAGGTGCCGGTGCCGGCTACCAGATGGAGATCTTTGAAAAGCGCGACCTGGGCGGCGTATCTATAAGCTGGTTCGGCGGAGGCGGAGCTACACTGCTTTTCGCCAAGCCCATCTATTACAAGATCATTGTTCTGCTGGGAGATGATTATTACACGATCGAGGAGCAGAAGTTTGACCTTACAATACACCAGCCCCTCGATATAATGAGCAAGGCTTCCTTCTTCAAGGGATTTGATGAGATAAAGCTCTACCCCGGCCTTTACACCCGGACAGGGTTCAATTTCGAATACAGCAAGAACGACAGGGTAACCCATGCCATAGAGGTGGGTGCATCGCTGCATGCCTTCATGAGTAAGATTCCGATCATGGCCAGTGATGACAATAAACAGTTCTTTCCCTCAATATTTGTCAGTTACCGCATCGGCATGATCCTCGATCCCGTTAACAAGCGGGGGTTGTCTGACCTGCTTCGCAGGAAGCCTGCAGAATAATTTCCACACATACATTGGCTCTCCTTTTTATTTTGTACTTTTGTCATTCGTTTTAGTAACCATATTAACATTATAACAATGGCAAAGATTAAAGTAGCAATCAACGGTTTCGGAAGGATTGGCCGTAATGTATTCAAGATGGCATTTGAAATGCCCAACATTGAGATAGTGGGGATCAATGACCTTACAGACACAAAGACGCTTGCTCATCTCCTCAAGTATGACTCCACCCAGGGCCAATACCCGGGCGTCACCTATGATGAGCAGAATATTATAGTCAGGGGTGACAAGATAAAGGTCACCGCAGAGAAGAATCCGGCAGCAATTCCATGGGAAACAAAACCGGACATTGTAATTGAATCTACCGGTATTTTCACCTCAAAGGAAAGCCCGAAGGGTGGTTACGGTGATCACCTGAAGAACGGAGCCAAAAAGGTTATTCTTACCGTTCCTGCCAAGGACGCCATTGATGCCATGATTGTTGTGGGTGTGAATGACGATGTACTGAAGCCTGAGCACAGCTGCGTTTCAAATGCCTCATGCACAACAAACTGTCTTGCTCCCGTTGCAAAGGTTCTCAATGACAACTTCGGCCTGGAGATCGGTTACATGACTACCATTCACTCATACACGAATGACCAGCGTATACTTGACCTGCCGCACAAGGATCTCCGCAGGGCCAGGTCAGCTGCTCTCTCACAGATACCTACAACCACCGGCGCAGCCAAGTCAGTGGGCAAGGTTATCCCCGAGCTCAAGGGCAAACTTGACGGCATCTCCGTTAGGGTCCCGACGCCCACCGGTTCGCTTGTCGACCTCGTTGCCGTAATCAGGAAGCCCGCAACGAAGGAAGAGATCAACGCAGCAATGAAGAAGGCTGCCGAAGGTCCGATGAAGGGAATCCTGGAGTATACCGAAGACGAGATCGTCTCCGTTGACGTCATCCACAATCCCGCATCATCAATATTCGATGCACAGAGCACCATGGTCAACGGCACGATGATCAAGGTCCTGTCATGGTATGACAACGAGTGGGGTTACTCGGCAAGGTGTGTCGACCTCATCCAGATGATGGGCAAGATGCTCTGAAAACAGGCAGATAACTGCATCATATGACGTAACGGGGGGTCTGAGACCCCCCGTTACCATATATATACCTGTCCTGAATACGTATCGGGATCAGAGCACCATCTGCACATCCATATTTATGCCGGCAGAATCACGGTAGTGTTCACCCAGTTCATGCATGGCCTCATCATCCTCTTCATACAGCCAGGTTATCCTTATCCTGTAACGGGGAGCACGGTAGCTGCTGATCATCCTGAGCACATCGCGGAGTGCCTTTGATGACCCGCTGTTTATATACTCCAGGAAAATAACGATCCTCAGCTGCGTAAACCGTTCAAGATGAGCCTTTATCCACTGTTCGAGGGGAATATAGATTATGTCCGGCCTCTCGGCGATGGATCGGCCGGTGATGCTGAGAACATCCTCCTCCTGGTCATATGTGATCCGGGGGATATTGTTCGATCCGGCCTGTATAATCTCTATGCTCATCTTCGTAACTCCTTCTTCTGTAAAACAGGGGCTTTCAGTCCGGCTTCGGTTACTCGTACCTCAGGGCCTCAATCGGGTCAACTGCGGATGCCTTGACAGCGGGAAAATATCCTGAAGCCATCCCTACCAGGAAACATGCAATTACTCCCCCGATAACCCAGACCCATGGTACCGTAAAGCTGGATCCCATCCCAAGGGAGACGAGGTTGCCCATCAGTATCCCTGCCACAATTCCTAAAAGCCCCCCCATCTGCCCTATAATGACAGATTCATAAAGAAATTGCTGCCTGATTACCGATTTGCGGGCACCGAGAGCCTTGCGAACGCCTATTTCCCTCGTCCGTTCTGTGACCGACACAAGCATTATGTTCATCAGCCCCACCGCAGCCCCGAACAGTGTAATGAGGCCGATTATGGTAGCAGCAAGCGTCACATATTTAATGTTTTCCATCAGCATCTCGATGATTGAGTCACTTTTCTGAATGTTGAAGTCTGACTCATCGCGGGGGTCAAGGTTGCGCACAATACGGAATATGCCCTCGGCTTCACTGGTCATCATGTCAAGGCTGACCGACTTCTGGGGCATCACTCCTATATTATATGTAATATTCGGCCGTGAGAAATACTGTCTTGCAGTTGTTATCGGGATAATTGTCAACTGGTCAGAACCCATCATGCTTGCCCCCACGCTCTTTATCACCCCTATAACGGTGAGCTTCAGTCCGGGCAGGCTGATCTCCTTGCCTATCGGATCCACCCCCGGAAACAGGAACCTGACAATGTCCTGTCCTATAATGACCACATGCCTGCTTCCGGCGAGGTCTTCCTGTGAGAAGTTCCTGCCTGATTCAAGCTCCTGACCGGCAATTGTCATGTAGTTCTCATCCGAGCCGATTATCGAAATGTTGGGATTTGTCTTTTTGTTACCGAACCGGTACTCAGCCATACCCGATGCATTGAACGATATAGACACCCATGCCGGTTCCCTGAATTTATCCTTGAATTCAACAGCCTCCCGGTAAGTGATCTGTGAATGATTCTTTGTCCGGATATGCTGGTCGCCCATCGTTATGCGCATTGAGCGGGAAGTGATTGTGAATGAATTGGCGCCCATCATTGTGAACTGTTCCGTGAGGGTGCTCTTGAGACCGTCGATGGCGGTAAGGATGCCCACCAGGGCCATGATGCCAAATGCGATGATTGCCATCGTCAGGGCAGCCCTGACCCGGTTTGACCTGATAGCCTTGAATGCAACCCTGACATTCTCCCAGAATAATGTCAATCCTTTCACGGTACTTCCTTCACCTTTAGAAGGAACTAAGATACAGCTTTTCTGAATTTCTCCCTTCCAATACCCTTCAAAAAATGATGACTCCGGAAGGCAGGCACAGGTTCCGGTCAGAAACAACTCCGGAAAGCTGTGCTGTATGTTTCACTTCATTTTTTACCTTTGCCCGGGTGAAAACGGGAAATCTTACACTTGAACGGAGAATTGATGCTTTCGCGGAGCTGGGAGGTATCATGCGCGAGGGTGCGTCAGGGGCCGGATCCGGGCTTGCCGGCCGCTTTTCGGCGCTTGCAGGTACACTGTTCCGGGCCAACCCGTGGTTCACACCTGAAAATACAAGACTTGCCCTTTCAGCGACTGGCAGCTCACTCACCCGGGAGAACATTTCCAGGTGGCTCTCGGCATACCCGGAAATTCATGAGGAACACGAACCTGTTCCTGTTGGTGTTGTCATGGCAGGCAATATACCCATGGTTGGATTCCATGACATGCTGTGTGTCCTTGTTACAGGCAACCGCCTGCTGGCAAGGCTGAGCACCAAGGACGAGACTATGATGCGGGCAGTGGCAGCCGCCCTGGTAGAGATTGAACCGGGACTGGGACCGTCAATTGAGATGACAACCGAGAGGCTCAAGGGGTTTGAAAAGGTCATTGCCACGGGTAGCAATAACACCTCCAGATATTTTGAGTATTATTTCAGAAACGTACCTTCAATAATCCGCCGGAACAGGAACAGCATAGCGATAATTGACGGGGCAGAGAACGATACCGAGACAGAACTGCTCGGGGAAGATATTTTTTCATACTTCGGGCTTGGATGCCGCAACGTTTCAAAGCTATGGCTGCCTGCCGGTTATGACCCGGCATCCCTCCTTCCCCGTTGGGAACGTTTTGCAAAGCTCCGTTCACACTACAAGTATGACGTGAACTATGATCACCACAGGGCAGTGATGATGGTGAACCGGGAGCAGTTCACTGACGGCGGGTTCGTGCTGCTGAAGGAGTCACCGTCACTGACCCCTCCGATGGCAGTCGTACACTATGAGTATTACACAGCAGGAACGGATCCGGCCACCGGCCCGGAGATGGCTGCCGGCATGATCCAGTGCATAGCCGGACATGGCCATCTTCCTTTCGGCACTACGCAACAGCCCGATTTATGGGATTATGCGGACAATGTTGACACAATCAGATTCCTGCTAAAAAAAAATTAGTCGAATTGAATCTATTATAAAAAATATTAAATTGCACAGGTTGAAAAAGTGAGTGTTATGGTTTACAGATTTGTGGTGTTATCTGATGAAGATGAGGCGTTTGTGAGGGAGTTTGAGTTCCTGGAAAATCAGTCTTTACTTGATTTTCATAATGCCCTGCAGGAGGAGCTGGAGTTTGACCGTTCCCAGATTGCTTCTTTCTATATGGCTACAGAAAGCTGGGAGAAGGAAGAAGAGTTCACGCTGTTTGACATGGGAGCAGGCTCCTCAACGATGGAAAACGCCGTTCTCGAAGAGGTTATCTTCCGCAAAAACCAGAAACTGCTCTATGTTTTTGACTTTTTCAATGACAGGGCTCTCTTCGTTGAATACGTAGGTGAGTTCAAGGAAGAGGACGATAAGGAATATCCGGTCTGTATAAACTCGAAGGGACTGCCCCCGAAGCAGGTGACCTTCGGAGGTGTATCACGCAAGAAGTACAACAACCTCGTTGTCACAGATGATGACGATGATGATGATGTTGTTGTTGATGAGGAGGTCGTTGATGACGAAATCTTCTTCGAGGGTGAAGATGAGGATGACCTTTCGGAATTCGACAACATCGAGAACATTGATGAAGAGGAGGAGGATTAATCTCTCCTTCCTGACCAGATGAAAAATACGCTCATAGTCCTGCCCGGCTCAACCGGTGTAGGCAAGACTGCTTTCGCCGTTGAGCTTGCCGAAAGGCTGAAGTGCGAGATTATATCATGTGATTCCCGCCAGTTTTACCGTGAGATGAGGATAGGCACTGCAGCACCGGATGAGGAGCAGCTTGCCCGGGTAAGGCATCATTTCATCGGGTTTCTCTCCGTAACCGACTATTACAGTATAAGCCTGTTTGAAAGGGATGTCATGGCCCTTCTTTCTGTGTTGTTTGATTCAAACCCGGTAGCCGTGATGACCGGCGGATCAATGCTTTACATGGATGCGGTCTGCAGGGGCATGGATGATATCCCTGATACCGATCCGGCCGTAAGGCAAAAATATCTCACGATGTATGCCAACGAGGGGATCGAAGGCCTTCGCATCGCCCTCAGGATGCTTGACCCGGCCTCTTATGCGAGGATTGATCTTCACAATCCACGGCGGATCCTGCGGGCACTGGAGATCACCGAAAGCACCGGGATGCCATACTCCTCGTTCCTCACAGCACCTGTCAGGAAGCGTGATTTCAGGATCATCAAAGCCGGGCTTACCCGGTCCAGGGAAGAGCTTTACAGGAGGATTGACGCCAGGGTTGATGCAATGATGGTGGCCGGGCTTGAGGAGGAGGCTGCTTCTCTTACAGGATACAGGGGACTGAATGCCCTGAATACTGTCGGTTACCGTGAATTATTCAGGTGGTTTGACGGGGAGATAACACGCGACCAGGCGGTGATGCTCATAAAGAGGAACACAAGGCGATATGCCCGAAAGCAGCTTACCTGGTGGAACAGGGACAGTGAGATCAGCTGGTTTGATGCTTCGGAACAGGAGATGATGAACTCCTGGATTGACTCCAGGCTGGCAGAGTAAGGGAATCAGACAGGCTCCTTCAGTCTCCTGATCACTTCGGCAGGGTCTGACGAGGAGAAAACTGTATTTCCGGCCACAAGCACATCCACACCTGCATGAACAAGTACAGGAGCGTTATGAAGATCAATACCGCCGTCGACCTCTATCATCACGTCATAGCCACCCTCGTCAATCATGCTCCGCAACTCTCCTATCTTGTTTATGCTGCCGGGGATGAAGGTCTGTCCGCCGTAACCAGGGTTAACCGTCATCAGAAGCACCATGTCTATATAAGGAAGAATATCTTTAAGGAGTATAACCGGCGAATGCGGGTTCAGTGTCACACCGGCCTTCATCCCAAGCCTGCGGATCTCGGTGACGGTGCGGTGCAGGTTATGGCACGCTTCATAGTGAACAGTCAGGTTCGATGCGCCTGCTTCCCTGAACCGCTCCAGGTACCTGTCAGGATCAACTATCATCAGGTGTACGTCAAGAGGTTTGGCCGAAAGATCGCGCACAGCCTCCATAACCGGGAAACCGAATGAAATATTGGGTACAAACAGACCGTCCATTATGTCAAGGTGAAGCCAGTCGGCCTCACTCTCATTGATCATCTCAACCTCGGATGCGAGGTTGGCAAAATCAGCGGCAAGAAGTGACGGTGCAACAAGATGGCTCATAACTAAAAAATATCTGTGTGAACATCAGCCAAGGTATGACTTCAGTATCCGGCAGCGGGTAGTGAATTGTATACGTTTTATGGCCTTTTCCTTTATCTGCCTTACCCGTTCGCGTGTCAGCTTCAGTTCCTCTCCTATCTCCTCCAGGGTGAACGGGTGTTTCATCCCTATGCCGAAATACAGTTTCAGAACCCTTGCCTCGCGGGGCGAAAGTGTGTTCAGGGCTTTTTCTATCTCATACGAGAGCGATTCATTGATCAGGTTGCGGTCAGGACTGGGCGTGTCTTCGTTCTGCATCACGTCGTACATGTTGTTGTCCTCTTCCGAACTTATAGGCGCGTCCATACTGAGTGTACGTCCGTTTGTGCGTATCGCCTCCTTCACATCTTCCGGGGCAATCTCCAGCAGATCAGCTATCTCCTGTGCAGACGGCTCACGTTCATATTCCTGCTCCAGCTTCGAATATGCCTTGTTGATACGGTTTATTGACCCTATTTTGTTCACAGGCAGCCTGACTATCCTTGCCTGTTCGGCAAGCGACTGCAGGATAGCCTGCCTGATCCACCACACGGCATAGGATATGAACTTAAAGCCCCTTGTTTCGTCAAAACGCTGGGCAGCCTTTATCAGTCCCAGATTGCCTTCATTGATCAGGTCAGGGAGGGTCATTCCCTGGTTCTGGTATTGCTTTGCCACTGAAACGACAAACCGCAGGTTGGCTTTAACAAGCCTTGCAAGTGCATCATGGTCACCTGTACGTATGCGTCTGGCCAGCGAGACCTCCTCATCCGGCGTGATCAGCTCAACCTTTCCTATCTCCTGAAGATACTTGTCAAGAGAAGGAGTATCACGGTTAGTGACCTGTTTGGTGATTTTTAACTGACGCATTGACAACTAATTAGCGAACTTCCTGCCGTTTCCTTCAAGCAAAAGCTTACAATTTTACTAAAACATTCTCAAAAAAACAATAGTTGAGGTTATTTTGCCTGACAATTTGTATTTTAACCAATTATTATTTAAACTTGCATCGGAATAATGACGCAAGTCGTTTACTCAGCCGGAGGAACTCTTTCATATTCCCGCTTCATCAAAAACAATCGAAATTAATTCTTCTACACATTTTACAACATGCATGATATTCTTGAACTGAGCGAGATGCTGGTTCCCGAATTGAGGGAGATTGCCAAGCAGCTCAAAATTAAGAGGGTAGAACTCCTCAAGAAACAGGATCTCATATATAAGATCCTTGACCAGCAGGCCATAGACGCCGCTGAAACGCGCAAGACTGCCAAAAGTGAAAACCAGCCTGCAGACAGGAAACAGGACCACCAGGGACAACGGCAGAAACAAAAGCAACCTGAAAGGTCCGGACAGCAAAGAGGCCAGCAGCAGCCCAAGCCACAGAGCCAGGGTCAGCCTCAGCAGCAGGGACAACAGGCCCAGCAGGGTCAGCCACAGCAGCAGAGGCAGCAAAACCAGGGTCAGCAGGCAAAACAAAAGCATGGTCAGCAGCAAGGCAGACCTCAGCAACAGGGCCAGCCAAATCCGCAGAGCCAGCAGCAGCCTCAGTCACAGCAACAGGGACAGCCACAACAGCAGGGGCAGCAGGGACAGCAGGGACAACAGGGTCAGCAGGGACAGCAGGGCCAGCAGCAGAACAGGCAGCAACAGTGGCAGCAAAACCGTGACAGGCGTCCCCGTTTCAGGAATGACCAGCCGGGATCATACAGGCCTGACAACAACCGTCAGCAAAACCAGCAGCAATCAGACCGGCAGGGAGATGCCGGACAGTCTTCCTCACGCCAGCAACAGCCGCAGCAACAGCCGCAGCAACAGCAGCAACCCCGTGAACAGGGTTACCGTAATGAGCAGGCTGTGCCACCGGCTGACAAGCTCCTCTTTGCACCTGACGCAGCAGCTGACAATGAACAGGATATCCTCAGGTTCCCGGAGACCGAAAGCGAAACCGGAATCATAGAAGCAGCCGCCTCACAGGAGGGTGCGGTTGTAATTCCGCCTGCAGCATCAGAGGTGCCGGCACCGCAGCCGGAGGTTCATGAGCCTGTCAGGGAAGAAAAAAAGGAAAGAGCATACGATTTCGAAGGGATAGTTGCCAATACAGGTGTGCTTGAGATCATGCCTGACGGTTACGGGTTCCTTCGCTCGCCCGACTATAATTATCTTAGCTCTCCCGATGATATTTATGTATCACAGTCGCAGATCAAGCTTTTCGGACTGAAGACCGGAGACACCATCAGAGGCACCATCCGTCCGCCGCGTGAAGGAGAAAAATACTTTCCGCTGATAAAGGTTGAGGAGATCAATGGCCGCACACCTGATTTTATACGTGACAGGGTACCGTTTGATTATCTGACCCCGCTGTTCCCCAACGAGAAATTCACTCTCTGCCGTCCCGGCGAAGGCAACCTTTCGGTTCGCATCGTTGACATGTTCTGTCCCATAGGCAAGGGTCAGCGCGGACTGATCGTGGCGCAGCCGAAGACCGGAAAGACAATTCTTCTCCAGGATATTGCCAATGCAATTGCCAAATACCATCCCGAGGTTTACCTGATGATACTGCTCATAGATGAGCGCCCGGAGGAAGTGACCGAGATGGCCCGCAACGTCAACGCCGAGGTCATCGCCTCCACCTTTGACGAACCGGCTGAAAGGCACGTGCGCATTGCAACTATAGTCCAGGAAAAGGCCAAGAGGCTTGTGGAGTGTGGTCATGACGTGGTTATCCTGCTTGACTCAATCACGCGTCTTGCAAGGGCATTCAACACGATCGCCCCGGCATCCGGCAAGGTGCTCTCAGGAGGTGTTGATTCGAATGCCCTCCATAAACCCAAGAGGTTCTTCGGCGCAGCCCGAAACATTGAGAACGGCGGTTCGCTGACAATCATTGCCACGGCACTTACCGACACCGGATCGAAGATGGACGATGTCATCTTTGAAGAGTTCAAGGGTACCGGCAACATGGAACTTCAGCTTGACCGCAAGCTTTCCAACAGGAGGATATTCCCGTCAATTGATATTCCTGCATCAAGCACCAGGCGTGAAGACCTGCTCCTTGAACGTAACATGCTAAACAAGATATGGATACTGCGCAACTACCTCACAGATATGAACTCTGTTGAGGCCATGGAATTCCTGCGTGACCGCATCAACCAGACCAGGTCAAATGAAGAGTTCCTAATTTCGATGAACAGTGATTAATATTCTCATGGAAAATAAGTACATTTGCAATTTATTTTTTTAAAGGTTATTTGATCATTAATTACTTATAATCAGAAATGGCAACGAAAAAATTCATTACTTGTGACGGCAACCAGGCTGCATCGCACATAGCTTATATGTTCAGCGAGGTGGCCTGTATCTATCCGATTACCCCTTCCTCCACGATGGCAGAATATGTCGATGAGTGGGCAGCTCACGGGCTGAAGAACATGTTCGGTGAGGAGGTAAAGGTGGTTGAGATGCAGAGTGAGGCCGGCGCCGCAGGTGCAGTGCACGGTTCACTTCAGTCAGGTGCCCTGACGTCAACATTCACCGCATCGCAGGGACTTCTTCTTATGATCCCCAACATGTATAAGATTGCCGGAGAGCTTCTTCCGGGTGTTTTCCATGTCAGTGCACGTACAGTTGCTGCACATGCACTCTCTATCTTCGGAGACCACGGTGATATCTATGCTACCCGCCAGACTGGCTTCGCAATGCTTGCCACAGGCAGCATCCAGGAAATCATGGACCTCGCGGGCGTAGCTCACCTTACAGCAATCAAGTCAAGGGTTCCTTTCGTTCACTTCTTTGACGGATTCCGTTCCTCGCATGAAATTCAGAAGGTCGAGGAAATGAACATTGAGGATATGAAAAAGCTTGTCGACCATGAAGCTCTCATGGCATTCCGTGACAGGGCTCTCAATCCCGGCAAGCCGGTTACAAGAGGTACAGCCCAGAACCCTGACATCTTCTTCCAGGCCAAGGAAGCATCAAATCCCTTCTATACCCATCTTGACGACACAGTCAATGATTACATGGAGAAGATCTCAGCCATCACCGGCCGTACCTACAAACCTTTTACCTATTACGGCGCTCCCGATGCTGAAAACATAATTATTGCTATGGGATCAGTCACTGAAACAATCAAGGAGGTGATTGATTACCTGGCAGAGACCAGGGGTGAGAAGCTCGGGCTTATAAGCGTTCATCTCTACAGGCCTTTCTCGGCGAAGTATCTCTTCAACGTTCTTCCGAAGAGCGTCAAACGTATCACCGTTCTTGACCGTACGAAGGAACCGGGAGCCAACGGCGATCCTCTTTACCTTGATGTCAGGGACATATTCTACGGCAATGCAGTACAGCCAATGATAATCGGCGGACGCTACGGTCTCAGCTCAAAGGATACCACACCGGCACAGATGATATCGGTCTTCGAAAACATGAAGCAGGCAAAACCGATGAACCAGTTCACGGTAGGTATCGTTGATGACGTTACCTTCAGGTCGCTTCCCCTCCTTCCGGAGATCAACGTAAGCCACAAGGGTACATACTCCGCCAAGTTTTACGGTATCGGTTCAGACGGCACCGTCGGTGCAAACAAGAACTCCATCAAGATCATCGGCGAAACAACAGACAAGTATTGCCAGGCTTATTTCGCATACGACTCAAAGAAATCAGGCGGTGTGACGACCTCGCATCTCCGTTTTGGCGACCACCCCATCCGTTCGCCGTACCTTGTCAATACTCCTGACTTCGTGGCATGCCACGTACCGGCATATCTTGACAAGTATGACATGCTCAGGGGCCTGAAGAAAGGCGGCACTTTCCTTCTGAATTCCATCTGGGATGCCGAAGAGACAAAGAGCAAGCTGCCTGACCATATGAAAAAGTACCTGGCAGAAAACAACATTGACTTCTACATAATCAACGCTACAAGCATTGCTGAAGAACTGGGACTTGGCACAAGGACAAACACCATCATGCAGAGCGCCTTCTTCAAGGTTTCGGAAGTGATTCCCTACAAGCTTGCGGTTGACGAGATGAAGCATGCAGTAATCAAGGCCTACGGCAAGAAAGGTGAGAACGTTGTGAAGATGAACAACGATGCCATTGACCGCGGCGGCGATGTTACAAAGGTTGAGATACCGGCAGAATGGGCAAACATAAAGGTGACAGCAGTGAATGAAGACAGCAGTAAACCTGCCTTCATACGCGATGTTGTGGATGTCATCAACGGACTCAGGGGCGATGATCTTCCGGTCAGTGCATTTGTGGGTCGCGAGGATGGTACTTTCCCGGCAGGGACAGCAGCATTTGAAAAGCGCGGCATTGCGGTGAACGTACCGGAGTGGCAGGTGGATAAGTGCATCCAGTGCAACCAGTGTTCATATGTATGTCCTCACGCTGCAATCCGTCCCTTCCTTCTTACAGATGAGGAACTGGCTGCAGCGCCTGCAGGCACTACGGCAAAACAGGGTATCGGAAACACAAAGAGCCACAAGTTCAGGATCCAGGTAAGTGTTTATGACTGTACCGGTTGCGGCAACTGTGCCGATGTGTGCCCCTCAAAGGAGAAGTCACTCATAATGAAGCCGCTTGAGACACAGCTTGAGCAGGCTGAAAGATGGACCTACATGCATGAGAAGGTCGGATACAAGGATACCGTTGTTGACAAGTATACTAACGTCAAGAACTCACAGTTTGCACAACCTCTCTTCGAGTTCTCGGGAGCATGCGCAGGATGCGGTGAGACGCCTTACATCAAGGCCATTACCCAGCTCTTCGGTGACAGGATGGTTATTGCAAATGCTACCGGTTGTTCATCAATCTACGGTGGTTCTGCACCCTCTATGCCTTACACGACTAACAAGAACGGTCACGGTCCGGCATGGGCAAACTCACTGTTTGAAGACAATGCCGAATACGGATTCGGGATTATGCTCGGTGCAACCCGCATCAGGGAACGCCTTGAGCGCCTGATGAAGGAGAGCCTCGGCAGCGGCCTCGCTCCCGAAACAGTTGCAGCCTTCAACGAATGGATTGCAGAAAAGGATAATGCCAAAGTCTCCAGGGCTGTTGCTGAAAAGGTAATAGCAGCCTGTGAAAAGGACAAGTCTCCCGTCTGCGGTGAGATCCTCGGACTGAAGGAATACCTTGTAAAGAAATCATTCTGGGTATTCGGCGGTGACGGATGGGCTTATGATATCGGCTACGGCGGCCTCGACCATGTGCTTGCCTCCGGCGAGAACATCAACGTCCTTGTGCTTGACACTGAAGTATATTCCAACACAGGCGGACAGGCTTCCAAGTCCACACCTGCCGGCGCAGTTGCCAAGTTTGCAGCATCAGGAAAGAAGATCCGCAAGAAGGACCTCGGCCAGATGGCCATGAGCTACGGTTATGTATATGTGGCACAGGTGTCTATGGGCTCAAGCCAGAACCAGTATTTCAAGGCTATACGTGAGGCAGAGGAATATCCCGGGCCGTCACTCATCATCGCCTACTCACCCTGTATCAACCACGGCCTCCGCAACGGCATGGGCAAGACACAGCAGCAGGCTGAAGACGCAGTTACCTCAGGATACTGGCATAACTACAGGTTTGACCCGCGCCTTGAGGCAGAGGGCAAGAATCCGTTCCAGCTCGACTCCAAGGAGCCAGACTGGAGCAAGTTCCAGGATTTCCTTAAGTCAGAGGTACGTTATACCTCTCTGCTGAAGGACTTCCCAGGAGAAGCTGACCTGCTGTTCAAACAGGCAGAGGAAAATGCTAAATGGAGGTACAACACCTACAGGCGTCTCTCTGAGATGCAGTTCGGTGCCGTCACTGCAGAAGCTGAAACCAAAACAGAATAAAGCTGTTATCCTTATCAAAAGAGAGCCGGACCAAACCGGCTCTCTTCTTTTTATGGAAGAAAACCGGTAAATTTGCGCGGTAATTGGAAACAATATTAACCTTTCACCCACTGTGGGCAGGGCACTGGCAATAGACTACGGAAGAAAGAGATGCGGGCTGGCGGTCACCGATCCGATGAGAATCATCGCCTCTCCCCTTCTCACTGTCCCGTCAGGACAGCTGGAAGCCTTTCTCCGTGATTATATACCGCGTGAGAACGTTACGGATGTAGTGATAGGTTACCCTGTTACGGTGAACAATTTACCAAGTGAAAGCGTAAAATACATTGATCCGTTCATTGCCAGGTTCAGGAAGGTTTTCCCGGAAACACCGCTGCACCTTGCTGATGAACGCTTCACATCACAAATGGCCATGCAGGCGATGATTGAGGGAGGAGTAAGCAGAAGCGGCAGGCGTGACAAGGCTATGACTGACCGTATAAGTGCATCAATTATACTCCAGTCGTGGCTGAGGGCACAGGAAAACAAAAACAGGAACTGAAGTAAAAATGACATACCCAATTTACGTATACGGGCATCCGGTCCTGAGAAAGGTGGCACAGGATATAGACCGCAATCATCCTGACCTTGACAGGTTTATCGAAGACATGTTCGAAACGATGTACAAGTCTGACGGCCTCGGTCTTGCAGCGCCGCAGATAGGAAAATCGATCAGGCTGTTTGTGATTGACGGCGAACCACTTGCAGAGGACCACCCTGAAATGAAGGATTTCAAACAGGCCTTCATCAACCCGAAGGTTGTTGAACGAAGGGGAACCAAAGTCCCGATGAACGAGGGCTGCCTTAGCCTTCCCGGCATTCATGAGGAGGTTGACCGTGAATCTGAAATACGCATTCAGTACTATGACCGGCAGTGGAACTTCCGGGACGAGGTCTACACAGGTTACAAGGCCAGGGTTGTCCTCCATGAGTATGACCATCTTGACGGCATCCTGTTCCCTGACTTGCTCAGCCCGCTCCGCAGGCGCCTTATAAAGGGTAAACTGAATGATATCAGCAAGGGTAAATTTGAAGCCACCTACCGTACCGTCCTTCCGAACGGCAGGTGATCAAACCGGATTTGACCGGTATTCATAAATTTCTTAACTTACATGGGTCTTAAGCTGCTGACCCGTGGAATTCAGGAAAATACCGTTCCTGAGACTTACTGTTCCGCTGTGTGCCGGTGTGATCTGGGCAGAATACCTGCCTTGTCTGATCGTTGCCACAGCCGGGGTAGCTCTTCTTGCCCTGGCAGTAATGAGTTTGCGGCTAATGCACAGAGGCTATCATGAAGACACCGTATCCGGTGCAGCCCTGATACTTTTCCTTTTAACGGCAGGTTACCTTCTGCGCAGCGCCGAGCGGATGAAGCTTGATGAACCTGATGCCGGAAGGCAGGAGATCACCCTGCGTTTATCCGGGTATCCGGACAGGGGCAACAACGGCTGCTCACTGCGGGCCCGAATACTCAGCGCCGGAAATGCAGACACGGTAACCTCCCCCCAAGGGTCAATGCTTCTCTGGTTCATCACTGACACTATCCCTTCGGCCTGGAAGCCGGGAGACATCATTCGTCTTCGTGCCAGGCCTGTAAAGATTGAGAATAACGGCAATCCCTGCGAATTCAACTACCGGCGGTACATGGAGGGACAGGGGATAAAATACATGGCTTTTTTCAGATCCGGTGACATCACCGGTTTTCAGTCGGGTAGCCACCGTACAGTAAGGGAAAGGTCACTCATAGTGGCCCATGGGATGATTGAGGCTTTCCGCCGGGCTGGACTGGAGGGTGAATCCCTCGGCCTGATCACGGCTCTTACCATAGGTGACAAGGAACTTCTTGAAAAGGAAAGGCTGACCTCCTTCTCAAGATCAGGCGCAATGCATATAATGGCAGTATCAGGATTGCATGTAGGGATGATCAGCATGGCCCTCTCATGGCTCCTCTTCTTCATGAAGGGACGGCTGAGGCGTGCCAGGGCGCTTATAATAGTGCCCGCTCTCTGGGGATTTGCGTTTATCACCGGCCTTACCCCTTCGGTCTTGCGTGCCACAATCATGTTTACATTCCTCCAGGCCGGAGGCATTCTTAACAGGCCAGCAGCAGGAATGAATAACCTGCTTGCATCGGCATTCATTATAATTGCCGCTCACCCTTCCGTCATTTTTGAAGCCGGATTCCAGCTGTCGTATATTGCCGTAGGCTTCATAATCACGTTTTATGCCCCGCTTTACAGGCTCGTAAAAATCAGGAACAGACTTTTTGACTACCTGTGGCAGATGACTGCAGTTTCTCTGGTTGCGCAGGCAGGAACCCTGGCACTGTCTGTAAGGCTCTTCAACATCTTTCCCCTCATGTTCCTGCTTACAAATATTGTCGTCATCCCGATCTCCTTCGCGGTTCTGGTGCTGGCAATGCTGATGCTGGCAGCATCACCCCTGCCGGCCATTGCATCCTTTCTGGCGCTGCTTCTTGACCGCCTGGCCGGCTTCACCCTCAGTTTTACTGCTGCGATCAGCTCAACTGATCACGGTGTAATATCAAATATCGGCATGTCCGCCACAGAAACCATTCTGCTGACAGTCACCTCGGCATTGCTACTCACGGCCCTGCTACGCACTTCCCGTATTACCCTCAGGCCTTTCCTCGCAGCAGCCATACTCCTGGTAGCCTGCAACGGGGTCAAAACAGTGAAAGAGATGCACCGCGACCGGGTCATTACATACAATATCAGGGGTGACAGGCTCACGGTCAGGCAGCACGGAAGGATACTGCTTGTTCCCTTCTCACAGGGCGGAATACCTCCGGAGGTGCGGAAACATGCCGACACACGCGGATTAAAGATTGAACTGATTGACCCCGGGTGACATTTCTTTTGTATAACTTTGCCCTGTTTTTATCAAGGCAGAAATGAGAATAGTCATTGCAGGTGCAGGCGAGGTGGGAACACACCTTGCCAAGATGCTCTCGCAGAGCGAACACGAGATAATACTTATTGACTCGGAGGTGGAACGGCTAAAGCCGGTTGACGCATCTATTGATGTGCTGACATATGAAGGATCCGCAACATCAATAAATATACTCAAGGAGGCAGTCAAGAAGAATACAGATCTCTTTATTGCAGTTGCCCACTATGAGGACACCAACATCACTTCAGCCATCCTTGCGAAGAGACTTGGCGCACGAAAGGTGATAGCCCGCATTGATAACATGGAGTATCTTGAGCGGAGCAACAAGGAGTTCTTCCGCGAGATGGGAATAGACCACCTGATATACCCTGAACTTATCGCTGCCAAGGAGGTCATCAGCCTTCTGAAAGAGACGGGAACGACGGAATTCATGGACTTTGCCGGAGGATTGCTCTCCCTCTATGTTCAGAAGCTTGAGAAAAATGCCCCGGTGCTTAATAAAACCCTCGAGGAAGTTACTCACTCCCTGGGCTCATACAAGTACAGGGCTGTTGCCATCAAAAGAGACGAAAAAACTATCATACCGCGCGGCAAGGAAGAGTTCAGGGAAGGTGACCTGGCCTTTGTAATTTCAACAAAGGAGGGCATTTCTGACCTCATGAAGTTCTCCGGCAAGAAGAACGTTCAGGCCAAGAGCATCATGATCCTCGGTGGGAGCCGCATCGGAAGGCATATCGCCCTGAAACTTCAGCACGACTGCCAGGTGAAACTTATTGACATTGATATGGAGAAGTGCCGAGACCTGGCAGAGGCTCTTGAAGAGACCCTTGTGATCAACGGCGACGGCAGGAACGGTGAACTGCTGGCCGAAGAAGGGCTCCAGCATATGGATGCCTTCGTGGCCGTGACCGGTAACTCGGAGACGAATATTCTCTCCTGCCTCCTCGCCAAGAAGATAGGCGTTATGAAGACAATCGCCGAGATTGAAAACATGGAATACATTAACCTTGCGGAGAACTCAGGCATTGACACTATAATAAACAAGAAGATCGCCACCGCAAGCCGCATCTTCAGACACACGATGAACCCGAACGTCACACAGGTCAAGATGATGACAGGCACCGAAGCGGAGGTAATTGAATACAATGTCCCCGAAGGTGCACGCATTACCGGAGGACCGCTGAAGCTGATCGATTTCCCGAAGGATGCAATAGTTGGCGGAGGCATCCGCAACTATAAATCCTATATCGCCACCGGTGACAGCCTCATACAGGCCAATGACAAGGTGGTGGTGTTTGCACTTCCCACGGCATTTGACAAGCTGAATAAGTTCTTTACCGGAGAAAAGCACTGAGACCGGCGGTTCAATACCCGGGCACGGCCATTCCCTGCCCCGGGCACTCACACGCTCAGTATTCGAGTACGCCGGTACCCTGCCTCAGGATGACCGGCTCCGGCCCGGTGCAGTCAACCACGGTTGAAGGCTCATTGCCGCCAAACCCGCCGTCTACTACCAGGTCGGCAAAATCATCATACTTTTCGTGGATCAGCTCCGGATCGGTGATATACTCGATGATCTCGTCATTATCGTGAATGGAGGTTGTCATCAGCGGCCGGCCCAGGTCGCGCACGATGGCCATCGTGATGCTGTTGTCAGGAATACGGATACCCAGTGTCTTCTTGCGGTGCTTGAACATCGCCGGTATCTGGTTGTTGGCCGGTACGATGAAGGTAAAGGGGCCGGGAAGATTTCGCTTAAGCAGCCTGAACAGATTATTGTCGTGAATGACTGTATACTCCGACAGCTGGCTCATTGATTCAAATATCATTGACATATCAGGATTGCCGGGGTTAAGCCCCTTGAACCTTGCTATCCTGTCAATAGCCTTTGATGCCCTGATGTCACAGCCCATCGCATAGATAGTATCGGTAGGATAAATGACGATCCCGCCCTGTTCCAGGACGAACGTTACCCTGCGCACATGGTCAGGGTTCGGGTTCTGCGGGTATATCTTGAGCAGCATCGCTTGTGTTAAGTGGCGACAAATATATGAACTTCCGTCGAGAGGGATAAAAAAAAAGAGGGTAAGCTACTCACATCGCACCGCTACAACCTTCTACCCTTGCTGCCTTCCGACCCTGGGGGAGTTCAAAGGGAGCTGGTCGTATGAGACTTACCCTGCGCAAAAATAGTAACTTTTATGCGGTGTACCAAATATTGGATACTCTTTATTTCGCCCGGTGATTCGGGCAAATGAAGTATATTTGTTTTCAAAATCTGAAAAACGCATTAAAATGGAACAGAAAAGGTCAATGTGGAAAGAAAACCTGAATTACGGGGTCATCATGGGTCTCATCACGGTTGTGTTCTCCGTGCTTACCTACATGTTTGATCTCACCTTCAAGACATGGATTGTCTGGCCGAGCATGCTGCTCAGCATCGTGGTTCTGTTTTTCCTCCTTCGCTCCTACCGTGATCATTACAACAACGGTTACATAGCGTACGGCAAATCAGTTGGCGCAGGAGTGATTATCAATATCTATGCAGCAATAATTGCCGCAGTCTACATTTACCTTCTCTATTCGGTAATTGACCCGGACCTGATTGACAAATCACTGGCAGTCACCGAAGAGAGGATGCAGGCCAGGATGGCTCAGAGGGGTCTGCCGGAAGGTTCACTTGATGCCATCATGGAAAGGCAGGCAAAGATGATGACTCCCTGGTTCACAACCTTGATGGCCACTATTTCAAGCATCTTCTACGGATTTATCCTGTCCCTGATAGTTTCACTTTTTGTAATGAAGAAAGGCAACCCTCTCCTTGACGAGGCCGAAGAAGAACCGAAGCAATAAAAATGGATCTTACCGTTGTAGTTCCCGCTTATAACGAAGCGGAGTCACTGCCTG
This sequence comes from uncultured Rikenella sp., assembly GCA_964621005.1. Classification (GTDB taxonomy): domain Bacteria; phylum Bacteroidota; class Bacteroidia; order Bacteroidales; family VadinHA17; genus SR-FBR-E99. Next base: position 126,100 of record CAZUIF010000007.1, on the reverse strand, counting down.
AGCTGGCAGAGTGGATTGACAGGGTTTGTACCGGGTCATCAATCAGCTATGAAGTAATAATCATAGATGACGGAAGCTCAGACGGAACATGGGATGCCGTCAGGCGCCTCTCAGCCGCTGACAGCCGGATAAAGGGTGTGCGTTTCCGCCGCAACTACGGCAAGGCGGCAGCCCTTCAGACAGGCTTCGGTGAAGCCTCCGGCGAAGTTGTAATAACGATGGACGCTGACCTGCAGGACAGCCCCGACGAAATTCCCGAACTTGTGAGGATGATACGGGAGGAAGGGTATCATATAGTCTCCGGGTGGAAGAAGAAGAGGTATGATCCGTTCATTAAGCGAACCACATCAAAGCTTTACAACTATACGGCAAGAAAATTCTCGGGAATAAAGCTGCACGACTTCAATTGCGGGCTCAAAGCCTATGACGGTGAGGTGGTAAAGAGCATCGAGGTATACGGCGAGATGCACAGGTATATTCCGATGCTGGCACGTGAAGCCGGATTCAGGAACATCGGAGAGAAGGTTGTCCAGCACCGTGCCCGCAAGTACGGCGTAACGAAATACGGTCTTGACAGGTTTCTCAAGGGCTACCTCGATATGCTGACGATCAGTTTTATAACCCGGTTCAGCAAGAGCCCGATGCATTTCTTCGGTGCCCTGGGTACACTGATGTTCATTACCGGGTTCATAATGGCTGCGTACCTTGGCGTCCGGAAGCTTTTGTTCGTATGGCAGAACATGAGGGCCCCGCTAGTCACAGACAGTCCTTACTTCTATATTGCCCTGGCAGTAATGATCATAGGGTCATTCCTGTTCCTGACAGGATTCCTCGCGGAGCTTGTAAACAGGCGCTCTGCGGACCGGAATCGTTATCTCATAAAGGACACACTGAATTTGAGCAGGCAGTAGACGAGAGGCAATAGGCAATAGTGTTGACAATACATCAGGCAACCGCATGATTGGCAGCGACTTCACTGATGCCTGATGCCTACTGCCTACCGCCTTTTCTTCCGGACCTCCCTTGCAAGACTGCGCAATGCCTCGGTGAGCCTGTCCCAGGAGTATTCCTTCTTCTTCTCCTCAATGCCGGGTGTAAATCTTTGTTCATCACCGCTGAAGAACCTGCAGATGGCCCCTGCAATGGCTGCAGGCTCCGGTTCAACGACATATCCACACACTCCGTCAGGTACTATTTCCGCAAGTCCACCCACGTTGGTAACTATCATCGGCTTGTTGAAATGATAGGCTACCTGTGTAACACCGCTCTGGGTGGCGCTGCGATAGGGCTGCACCACCAGCGAGGCTGCCGAAAAATAGTACTTTACCTCATCGTCACTGATGAAGTGTGAGTGGAATGTAATCTTATCTGCAATCTCAAGCCGGTGAATCATGTCAAAATACGGTTTTTCATCTTCATAGAATTCACCGGCCACAATCAGTTTTACGCCAAGGTCGCGAACGCACTGCTCAGCCATGGCCCTCAGGAGCAGATCGAGTCCCTTGTATTCCCTGATAAAGCCGAAAAAGAGGATGAACCTGTCGGCCGGGCATAGCTTCAGTTTCACGACAGCCTCGGCCCTTGAAACAGGTACGCTGTAATTGTCAAACAGCGGATGAGGCGAGATCACACATGGCATGTCGGCAGAAAACTGCCTGAGGTCATTTTCAACAGACCTGGTCATCACCAGGCCGGCATCGATGCTCCTTACGAAGAATTTTGTCAGTATCCGGTCGCCGAAATGCTTTTCGTGGGGCACCACGTTGTCAAAAATTGTTATTACCCTGGTGTACCCGTTGCTCCTCACCAGTCTCGCAATGAAACCCAGAGCCGGGGCAAGGAACGGAAGCCAGTAGCGCATGATAACAAGGTCTGGTCTTGTTCGCCGCAGGCGAAGCCCGATGGTGAACCAGTTCAGCGGATTGACCGAGTTGATGGCCCGGGTGATCGGGACACCTTCCGGCGCATAACCGTGGTCAAACTGAGTCTTGCCCGGGAAAAGGAAAGAAGGATACTGGAGCCTGAATGTATAGATGGCTGCCGCATCCCCTTCCTGGAGGAGCTGCTGTGCAAGCCTTTCGTTGTATGCAGCTATCCCGCCGCGGTAAGGGTGAGCGGGGCCGCAGATGACAATCCGCATCATGGCTTCTCGCCTTCGGGCCATACCCAGCCTGAGAGGTAGCGGTACTGCGGTTCGAGCTTTCCGCCTGACGTGATTGTGGCACGCTGGATCATTGGTGAATTATGGCCGTTGAAAAGATCATGCAGCACATTGTCAATCAGCTGCTTCCCGAAGTCACCCGAAGCATCTCGGGGTAGCTCCCCGGGGAGGTTGTCTATCGACATTACAGTAATATTGTCAGGATGGCTGAAAGCCTCTTCTTCGCAGTGCTTCCTGCGGTTGTAGCTGTAGAACGGGTCAGCAATTGTGGTGGCCCTCAGTGTGGTCGGTATGGGTCCGCCTATGTCACAGCTTATATCACCTATGACCGAAATTTTGAAATCAGGCTTTTCCACATCCTCTTTTGTAAAGAAAACGGGCGACTTCGGATCCCAGAAATGACCTGTAATGAGCACATCCGTTACCTTCGTATACTTAAGAAAGTCCGAGCGGAAGTCTTCAGGATGCTGGACAAAAGTATTGAAGTCGAACGGGCGGCCGTCATAATGGTTCACATAGTGCTGCGGCCCCACCTGGCAGACAACCGGGATGTCATACTCCTTTGTCAGGAAATCTTCCGGGCTGACTCTCGTGAGGTTACTGCAGTTGGCCAGAGTTTCCATGGCTCCGTTTGCAACACGCCCTTCGCCTGTGACAAGAATCTTCAGTCCGGGTTTGAGCTGGATAAGCCTGAGACCGGCCCACATTTCGTTTAGGTCATGGCACTGGTAGGCAGGTTTCAGTTTGAATCTGTTTGTCTTTATACCCCTGGCCCTTAGAGCATTGTATGCGCCCACTATCCCTGCCCAGCGGCCGAAGGCCACAACCCGCTGTCCCTTGTCGGTGGTCAGGTATTCATAATCAATAACCTTCACGTTCTGATGGAGGATCTCCCTGAGCATCTCAAGGTTATGTTCCTGCTTCTTTGCCACATGGGCGAAGAAGAGATAGGTTTTCCCGGGGATGAAGACCCTTTTGTCCACCTCCTTGACTCCCATGAGGATGTCGCAGTTGCTGAGATCCTCCCTAAGGGGGATCTTCAGGTATTTGTATTCGTCATCGGTGTAGCACCTGATGTCTGAGGGCTGGACAAAGAATTCCACGTTTGGATACTTATCCCGCAGTTCAACCACCTGTGAAGGGGTCAGCGGCACTCGCCTGTCAGGGGGAATTTTGGTCTCACGGATGAGTCCTACCTTCACTCGCTTTTCCATGTCAGATATTTTTAGTATTGCGGTGAAGATAAGAAATCGGCCCGATTTTTGCGAGAACTTTTGTCAGGGCAACGCATAAATGAGTAATTTTGCGTTGTTATTACTATCAACGGGGCTGACCTGGTTTTGACAGCAAGCCGCGGTGGTATGTAAGCATGCAGAGTGGGGGGACGCATCTCTTTAACTTGTGTCTCAAAACAACAACTGGCGAGTCTAACTACGCTCTTGCTGCATAACCTGCTGATTGGCAGATTAAGCTTAATCCCGGCACAAGGTGCTGGGACGAGACGTTTCCCGGGCGGTGAGGCCCTGTACCAACCCGATAAGGAAGCGCACGCAACTCAGGGATAGCCTGATGGTCTCTCCGGCCTGACGGTGAAATCAAAGGAGATAAGGAGTGATCCGGTTGCCTGTCACCTCATCACTCCCGACAATCAAGGCAGGATAAGCATGTAGAAAGCATATGGCTGCCTTGCCTGGACGCGGGTTCGACTCCCGCCAGCTCCACAAAGGACTCTAACCCAAGCAGTTAGAGTCTTTTTTATGCCTTCATGTAGCGCAGGTATATCCATCGTTTCCGCTACTGCATGCAACGCAAGCGTACATATACTGGGCAAACGAATAATTACACCTGCGCAACACACTAATAATCAATCTTTACCACAGTGGTTCGAAATCTTACCACTTCAACCCGGACTGCGAAAAATGGGTTGAAAAATTAGAAAATTGTTACACCATACTTTTCTTCTACCCCAATTGGTATAAGAATTTTCCAATCGGAACTCGCAAATCTCCATCCTGCCTTGCTTTCAGAAGTAGTCATTTTTAACAGTTTTTACTATGGAAAGCAATGTTAAAGTCACTTTCTGGCTGTATAAAGCCAAGAAAAATTCACTAAATCTTATACCCATCTACATGAGGGTAGCTTACGATTATGACCATTTTACCATGAGTACAGGCATTCAGGTTCGAGTCCATGAGTGGGATAAAAAGGCAATGCGTATAAGGGGTGCAACCGCAGAAGTATTCGCACAGAACGCTCAAATGGACTCCATAAAATTGAAGGTTCTTCAGATTGTAAATCAACTTACCGTCCTTGGGAAACCATTCAACATCAACACCATTAAAAAGATGCTTGAAGGCAATGAAACAACCCAGATTACCTTGATGCGTATCTGTGATGAACAGATTTCTGAAATGCAGAAACTTCGTGGTAAAAGCTATGCCCCAACAACAATTATAAAATACAAGAATACTGTTCTTCGCTTGAAACAGTTTCTGAAATCCAAGTATAAACGTTCTGATATTTTTCTGTACGAACTTAATTATTACTTCATAAGCGAGTTTGAAACATTCCTGCGACATAAATATGACAATTCGACAACCACTTGTTATAAGCACTACCAACGTCTTACCCGAATTATCCATCAGGCAATGCATAGAGGTTATATTGACAAGTACCCATTTGAGAACTATAAAATCCGGCAGCCGAAAAAGAAAATACAATATCTCACACAGGAAGAGATTGACCGCATTGAAAAAAAGGACTTCAAAGTACCAAGGTTGAATACCATACGTGACATTTTTATCTTCTGCTGTTACACCGGACTCGCCTATGCTGAAGTTGAATCCCTTACACCTGATAATGTTACAACAGGTATGGATGGAGACCTTTGGTTAAACATCCACAGGAAGAAAACGGATAAGGATTACCAAGTTCCTCTCCTACCCATACCTCTGGCAATATTGGAGAGATATAAAACCCATCCTACCTGCCTTAAAAAAGGGAAATGCTTGCCAGTCCCATCGAATGTGAAATACAACGCATACCTGAAGGAAATTGGAGATATGGCAGAGATTCCAAGTGATAAACCGTTGGTTTCACATCTTGCTCGAAAAACATTCGCTTGCACAATCGGATTGGCGAATGGTATGAATATCGGAGTTTTAAGCAGGATTCTGGGAAACGCCAGTATTCAGGTTACTCTTGATTGCATACGCCGGATAATCTGACCACATTGCGCCGGAGTAAATTGACCACATCAGAGTTGGTCTTTTAAAGAGAGCTTTCTCACGGTAGAAAGTGGTTAAACAAATTTATCTTTTTTAGTTCATTATCTCCATATTTTTCTGTTTTTCGCGGACCTTTCTCATAGATTCCCCGCGGAGCTCTATACGGTGAGCGTCATGCACGATCCGATCAAGTATGGCATCGGCTACTGTTTTTTCTCCGATTACTTCATGCCAGCAGTTAACCGGAAGTTGTGATGTTATTATCATTGAGGCTCTTTTATGACGGTCTTCGACTATTTCCATCAGGGCTGAGCGGTTGGCGCTGTCGATGGGAAGCAGACCGAAGTCGTCTATTATGAGAAGATCCTGCCTTTCTATCTTAGATATTTCTTTCAGATAGGATCCGTCAGCCTTACCCATCTTAAGCCTTGAGAAGAGCTTTCCAAGGTTGGCATAATAGACTTTGAAGCCAAGTGTACAGGCTTGATAGCCAAGCGCTGTGGCAATGTAGCTTTTACCTATTCCGGTGCTGCCTGTAATGATAATATTCTCATGTTTGCCGATAAAGCCACATTCGGCAAAGCGCAGCAGTTGTCCCCGGTCCAGGTTGCGGTCAGCGGAGTAATCAATACTTTCAATTGAAGACTGGTATCGGAACCGGGCATTGCGCAGCCTTCGCTCAAGGTTGCGCATCTGCCGGTCATCCCACTCTGCTTCAACAAGCATGCCTATCAGCTCATCAGCTGATAATGCAAGCAGCTTCTCATTCTCAAGACTTGTTTCATAGGTTCTTGCCATGCCCCACAGTTTGAGCTTTTTGATCTTTTCAAGCGTCTCTTTTGTCATCGTTTGTATAGTATTTATCTGGGTAATTATTGATAATATTGTTCACCACGGATGTTTTCGTGGTTAGGGATATCGGCGGTGATCTCCGCGTAAGTGATTATGTCATATTTGTTCTCAAGGATTGTTTTAATGGCCCCATAGGAGTAGTTCTCATATTCAATGGCCCGGCGACAAGCATTGATAAGTCTTTCTCTGCCGACCTTGCGCTCAAAGCCAAGAACACCCTGACAGGCCTTGTATGCCTGCTCGGGATGTGACTTACTGTCCATCAGTCCTGTAATGAACGCCTTCACTGAAGGATCAATAGACTCTCCCCACTTAATAAATCTATCCGGGTTCCACTCGGTGAGATACCTGTGTGTGCTTGCCAGGTGATCGGGATTGGTTGTATATCCATAAGGTCTGCGATCGCGTTGGTGAGTGGCTATCAGAACATAGTTGTAATAGATCTCCACCTGGGTGGCGGAGTACATGACCTTGACCTTCTTTCCGATATATCCGTAAGGCACGCTGTAGTAATGTTTATCCTCCTTAAGACAGGTGTGGCCGTTGACCGCTACCGTAGAGTATTGCTGACGCTTAAACTCGTATGGCAAGGCAGGAAGCGGAGTGAGCACAGCCCTTTCTATATCTTCAAAAAGATCACGGCGGCTGTAGGGGCGGCCCGTCAGTTTGATGCTATTATACTGTTCTAATGCAACAAGCAGGGCTGCGTTCAACTCTTCAAGGCTGTGGAAGGTCTTGCGATCAAGGATTGAGTAAATACGACGGTAGGTTATCCGCACGGCCCCTTCAACCAATGACTTGTCCTTGGGTTTATAGCTTCTTGCAGGAAGGATGGTCGTGCTGTAGTGAAGGGCAAAGTTCTCAAAGGCCTGGTTGAGCGTTGGCTCATACGGTGAACTTTTGGTTACTGCACTCTTGAGATTATCAGGGACTATTGCCATGGGAACGCCACCGTAATAAACTAGGGTATGGATACAACAGGTGATAAGGTCTTCCTTGCATTGACTGGGCACTGCTTCAATATAGGTCAGCTGACTGGCGCCAAGCACCGCAATAAATACTTCTACTTCGGTTATCTCCCCGGTCTCAGAGTTAACTATTTGGAGCTTCTCGCCGGCAAAGTCAATATACATCTTATCTCCGGCCGTATGCTCTATATGCATTACCGGCTTGCTGCGCTTTATCCACTGATGGTAATAATGTTTGAACTGCGACAACTTGTAGCCATCAGGATGGGCGGTTATGTACCTTGACCATAGTATCTGCCTGGTAATGCCCCGGCGTTTGAGCTCCTTCTCAATAACAGGGAACATGGCCTCAAGGGTCTTGTACTTATCACCTGGCTCAGGCTTCAGGCTCTCGCCAAACATCTCGTCCAGGTCCTTATCGCTGAGCGCCTCAATGTCCTTTATGCTCAGGCCAAGCCCCTGATATATCCTGAGGTATTTCTTTAATGTGTTGCGCGACACCCCGGTCAGGGTACTGATCTTCAGCTTTTTCTCCCCCTGGGAGTAAAGTCGCAAAATCTGTCTTAGCTTGCTCATGTCTGTCTTTTTATTGGCCATTGTCCCGCTGTTAATCGTTAGTAAAACAGCAAAGATCAAGGCTCATTTCTAAACATGAGAAGAGCTCTTTAAAAAGTGGTCAGTTTGCTCCGGCGAAAGGTGGTCAATTTGCCCCGGCGCAGGGTGGTCAGTTTAGTCCGGCGTCAGGTGGTAAATTTGACCGTTTTTTGCAACCTTCTCAAACTATCCCGGAGCTGATCCTGAAACAGCTACTGCTTCCAACAACAGTGCTTCGGCTGCAGGTTATGACAACGGGACATATCCTCAATCCAAAAAGGTTATTTTCGGTTTGAATATTACATTCTAATTTAATACTGAAACATTATGAAAAAGAATAAATACATAATAACCTTGCTATTAGTGCTGCTTTTCACTGCATGTAGTGAGGACAGGCTTGATATTCCACAGAAGGGTGTAATCAGTATAGATTCTTTCTATAAGACTGATGCAGATGCTGAATCTGCAGTAGTCGCAATGTATGCTCAGTTTGCCACACAAATCGCGAGCTGGGAAGGTGCCTATATCTACGTTCCCCTGAACATCCTTTTCAACTACCCCGCAGATAACATCCTGGCAGCAGGAGAATTCTACGGAGACAATGACATGGTTGCCGCCATCAATGAATTCCGTTTTGATTCACAGAGCCCGGTTATCAGGCTGGCTTATAACCATTTCTACTATGTTATCTATCGATGCAACCTTGTTATAGACAATTTTAAATACGGTGAAAGCGCTGTAAAAGACCGCTGTATTTCTGAAGCAAGAGTAATGCGCGCATGGTGTCATATGATGGCTGCAATGGCCTGGGGTAACCCTCCTCTTGTTGATCACGTCCTTCAGGGATCAGACAAACCCACAAATTTTGAGGGCGGTCATGAGGCTCTTCTCCAGTGGTGTGCAGATGAGTGTGCAGATGCTGTCGGGTACCTTGACGAACGCGCCAGCAAAGCAGATAAGGACGGTGCAGTGAAAATTACCAAGGGCTTTGCCTGGACAGTTCAGGGAAAGGCTCTCATATACAAGGGTGACTACGCAAACGCAAAAATTGCTCTCAAGAATGTGATTACTTCAGGTAAATATGACCTTGTTCCCGGTGAGGAATGGGCCGATATTTTCCATATTGGCGGTGACGGTTCCGAAGAGAAGATATTCGAGTCGAATATTGCAGCCAATTCGGCTATCGGTGACTGGGGTGGAAAAATCCAGCGCTCTACCTGGATGGAAATGAATATCTGGGGATGGAGGACTTCCCGTATGGCAGCCCAGCCGAAATACATGGCTGCACAGGGATGGGGCGGTCTTGCAATTGAAGACTCCTTCGCCGATGAGTTCTTTGCAAATGACGGAAATTCATTTCGCCGCAAAGCCACTATGATAAATTACAAGGAGTTCCTTACAGAACTTGAATGGCCAAGCGATGGCGGAAACATTAATAATCTGACCGAAGCACAAAAACTCGCGGATCCCCTGAGGGGTATCAACAATGTAGCCGGCCTTTACGGACAGTGCAGTTACCTTCAGAAAAAGCATATCGCAACTCCTGCAGACGTACTGACAACTTTCTCATACAGGTATAATAACTTCATTGTTGCAAGATATGCAGACGTTCTTCTGCTGTACGCCGAGGCTTGCGCCCAGACAAGTGATGCCGACGGTCTTCAGTATCTCCAGAAGGTTCAGCAACGTGCAGGATCAGCACATGTGAGTACTTCACTGACTATGGATGAAGTCAAGAAGGAAAGAAACTATGAGTTGTGGTGTGAAGGTTCACGCTGGATAGACATGAAACGTTGGGGTGAACTTGATAAAGCAAAGAATGCAGGAAAGCATATTCCTTCACTCAAAGATGCCTTCTTCGTTGACGGAGAAGCTGCCCACAGAGGATATGTCACTTATTCGGAACCTAATGAAGGTAAACAATGTGGCTTCGTGGCAAATAAACACGAATGGTTCCCCTATCCGTACAGCGTGACTTCTATAAATCCCGCACTGCAACAAAATCCGGGATGGTAATTGATTGAAGATCTTTTATGCCGGAAAGGAGTCCGGATCATGTAGTATTAAAACCCGGCCGGAACGTAAGTCAGTCATTGACACTTCCCGTCCCGATGCCCGGAGTTGACAGAAATCCGGATTTTTGACCGGCAAATGGGGTTGGTTTGAGAAAGGGTGCCTTGAATGTCACCCTTTCTCTTTTATTGTGACTTCAGATAAACCTGGCAAAAAGACGGAGAGCTTCTCTCCCTCCCAGGGACAATGTTATGCTGACCCTGAAGCCCGGTTTCCGATTTTATTTTACATTTGCGGGCTCAATACTGTTTGACCTGCTCATCTGAATAATTATGGAGACCATCCGAAATCTTTACCGCATTGGCCGCGGGCCCTCAGCCAGCCATACTATCGGCCCTGTGAGGGCCGCCCAGCGTTTCCTTGCCGCGAATGAAGGTGCCGCATCATACAGGGTGCAGCTTTACGGCAGCCTGGCAGCCACCGGCAGGGGCCACCTTACAGACGTAGCTCTTGAAAAGACCTTCGGTTCCAGGAAACTTGCAATTGAATGGTATCCGGGAACAGTGCAACCGCGCCATACAAATGCAATGAAGTTCGGGGCATTTGACGGGACAGGCAGGCTCACAGCCGAATGGATGGCCTACAGCGTCGGCGGCGGTGCAATTGTTGACGACAGCGGGAGGAACGAAACAAATGACATCTATCCTCATGAAAACATGAGCGATATTCTCGACTACTGCGACAGGAAAGGCATCACTCTCTGGCAGTATGTCGTGGAGGTGGAGGGGAATGAGATCCTTGACTACCTGGGAGAGATCTGGTCGGTCATGGAGGCCGCAATAAAGAGAGGACTGGCGGCCGAGGGTGTTATCCCCGGCGGACTCAATCTTCAGAGGAAGGCCAAATCCTACATGCTCAAGGCACAGCAGTTCAGGGATATATTCCGCACCCGTGCCACCCTTTATGCATTCGCACTGGCCGTCAGCGAGGAGAATGCATGCGGGGGAGTCATCGTCACGGCACCCACCTGTGGGGCATGCGGTGTACTCCCCGCCGTTCTTAAATATTCGAAACAGTTCAACAGTCACAAGAACAGTGACATAATCAAGGCGCTTGCCACCGCGGGCCTCATCGGCACGCTCGTAAAACGAAATGCTTCAATCTCAGGAGCTGAGGTTGGCTGCCAGGGAGAGGTAGGAACAGCTTGCGCCATGGCGTCAGGTGCCCTCACCCATCTGTACGGAGGCACCAACCGCCAGATAGAATACTCTGCGGAAATGGGTATCGAACATCATCTCGGCCTCACCTGCGACCCGATAGCAGGCCTTGTACAGATCCCATGCATCGAGCGTAATGTGTTTGCTGCATCAAGGGCCCTGGCACACAACACCTTCGCCATGCTCTCCGACGGCCGCCATATGGTCAGCTTTGACAGGGTGGTTCAGACAATGAAACAAACCGGCAAGGATCTCCCAAGCCTGTATAAGGAAACCGGGGAAGGAGGCCTTGCATTCTTCAGCGCTGACCTCCACATTGATGAATGAATAAGGACAGCGGTAGTCAGATTTACCTTTTAACCCTCGCGTTTCCTTCCCAGACGTTCCAGATCATCTCCTCGTCAGCAGGCTGGGCATAATCGGTCATGAATGTGGTTGCAAGCGCACCGCTGGCCCACCCGAACTCAATCCAGCGGGCAGGATCCCACCCCTTCAGGATGCCGTAAAGCAAACCGCCAACGAAGCCGTCGCCGCCGCCGATACGGTCCAGGACATGTATCTCACGGGGTTCGATTACATGCCAGTTGCCTCCCTCCCACATTATGGCGCCCCACAGGTGTGTATCGACACTGACCACCTGCCTCAGGGTTGTGGCAAATACCGAAGCTCCCGGGTATTCCTTCCTGACCATGTCAATCATCCCCTTGAAGCTTTCCATTTTGGAGGCAATATCCTTCCCTCCTGCTTCCGGGCCTTCGATGCCCAGGCAGAGCTGGAAGTCCTCCTCGTTGCCAACTATTATATCGGATACCGAGGCTATCTCACGGAAGACACCTGACAGCTCCTTTTCGCGCCCTTTCCAGAAGGAAGCCCGGTAGTTAAGGTCGAATGAGATCCGGGTGCCGTGCTTTTTCGCTTCACGCGCAAGTTCAAGGCAGAATGTGCTCGTTTCGGGAGAGAGTGCCCCTATCAAGCCTGACAGATGAACTATCTGAACACCCTCCTTCCCGAAGATGCGGTCAAGGTCAAAGTCCTTAACGTTCAGTGTCCGGCCCACTTCGCCGGCGCGGTCATTATGGACACGCGGACCACGTGAGCCATAGCCCATGTCTGCTATATTGAACTGGTGACGGTATCCCCAGGGATCGCCCTGCGGAACCTCCTTCCCCTCATAGCTCATATGGCGGCTGGCAAGATTATTTTTTATGAACTGGGCCACAGGGCTGTCTTTCACAAAAGTTGTAAGGACCTTTACCGGCATACCCAGGTAGCCTGGGATGCTTGCCACATTGGTCTCTGCACTGGTGGCCTGCATGAAAAAGGTGTCGCTCGTGTGGACAGGCTGATGGTTTACAGGTGTTATCCTTACTCCCATACTTGTTGGCACAAGCAGTGAATATGCATAATCATTTCTCAGTTCTATACTCATGGTCTCTTTGTTTTTCAGGTCTGTGCGTAGTCATGCCGGACATAATTCCATCCGCCGGCGGTATAAAATTATCACTTTTTAGTGAGCGGAAGGTGGAAAATCCGGTCAATTGGATGCACTGAACCGTCGGAGGGAGCTGTTTTATTCGAACCAAAATTCATAACTTCATCCGCAAATTTGAAAGACATGCGGAATATTTCAATAAGTTTGACAGCACTGCTGATTATTGACTTTTTAATTCTTCCTGATATGCTAAAAGCCCAGGATATTCAGCTTCCGCTTCCGGCAAGGAAGGGTGGCAAACCGCTCATGGAAGCCCTGAACAACAGGGGCTCATCCAGGGAATTCTCAGAAGAAGAACTGACTCCTCAGCAGTTGTCAGACCTTCTCTGGGCAGCGTGGGGCATCAACCGTGAGGCAGACGGCAAACGTACCGCACCGTCATCACATAACAACCAGGAAATGGATGTATATGTAACACTGAAGAGCGGACTTTATCTGTATGATGCGAAGGGTAATGTACTGATACAGATCCATGACAGGGATATAAGGGCTCTTACCGGCACACAGCCTTTCCCGGCTGCGGCACCCGTCAATCTTGTATATGTTGCTGACCTGGCGAAGAGAGGACTTCAGGAAGGGCAGATGATAACTGATACGGATCTGTTATCATCATGGGCCAACACCGGGTTCATGGCACAGAATGTTTACCTCTGGTGCGCCTCGGAGGGGCTCGCTTGTGTGGTCAGGGCAATGGTACTCCGTGATAAACTGGCACAGGAAATGGAACTGATGCCGTTGCAAAGGATCGTGCTGGCGCAATCCGTTGGTTTCCCCCTGCGCAACTATACTAATATTTATACCGAAATTTTTTATCAAGATCATTAATCTTTTCACTGTCAATCGGATGGATTCTGCCGAGTGGCCCCGCAGTAACAAGTGACATCGCAGTCATCTCTGCTACTTCAAGCCTGTCAAACGCCTGCAGGAGGCTGTCACCTGTTGCCAGGACCGAATCATTGCAAATGATCACGGCCGGTGAGCCTGAAGTGAGCTTTTCGAAGATCTCCCCTCTTCCGGGATACAACGCCCCTGGTGACACCAAGGGAACCTCTTTCAGCAGCAGCCAGCTCTCCGGGATGGTTCTTGAATCAAACTCTTTTCCTGTTACAGCGAAAGCCATCAGGTATGGGGGAAGGGCAGTTATAACTGCGTTGACATAGGGAAACCTCCGGTAAATCTCCCTGTGCAGCCATGACTCCGTTCCGGTACCAGGGGCGCCTGATCTTACAATGCCGGATTTCCCGAAATCATATCTTAAGATACGTTCTCTGGTAATCAGGAAGTCATCTCCGTTACTCCTTGACGATATAGTCCCGCAAAATCCGTAAAAAAGACCCCTGTTGCATGCACGGGCTGTAATCCGGCTGATTTCTTCTGCGAGTAGCTCCTCTCTGGAGCTCAGCTCCGTGACTCCTTCCCGGGCCTCAGGCTCGAGGCCAATAATACCTGACTGCGCTCCGGACAGCAGTTCAGGGGCATCGGACTGAGCAACCTCGTTTACCCTGATTTCTCCAAACGATCCTGCGGCATGAATGGTTCGGGCACAGATTTCCAGGGCTTCCAGCCGTGCCAGGGCTTCAGCCATATCCTTTCCGCCGGTCACAACCGCATGGTTTTCCATTATTACCGCATTATGGCCTTTTCTGAACTCCGAGGCTACATTCTCTCCCATAGCTTCGCTCCCGGGAGTAGCATAACCGGCGTACCCGGCTGTACCGCATGTACCCAGCCAGACCCCTGCAACTGATGTGTCCGGGAGGCGATGCACAATACTGAACGAAGTCAGCATCGGAGGGTGGGCATGGATCAGGGCACGGATGTCAGGCCGGGAATTATAGACTGCACGGTGGAGCGGGTATTCCATCGACGGCTTCAGCGGACCCTCAAAGGTGCCCTCAGGGGCAACGCAGACAACTTCATCAGGCTTAAGTGAGCCCTTGTCAGTGCCTGAGGGGGTGATCCAGATGTTTCCCAGGCTGTCAATGACAGACATATTTCCACCCGAGGTGGTTGTCATTCCATGGCTGTAGATATGTTCCATTGTGCGGGCCAGCTCATTCCGGATATAGTCCGGTTCATCCCATAGCTCGGGGTGCCTTGAATTCATTTCAATCTCTTCGGATTTCTCCATGCTGAAGGTATTTTGTTTAATTTGGAGAAGTTTTTCTCGGAATACGGCATAAAGATAGCAAGAAGAACACTCTCAATGGCGGTGAGAATAACCGAATATGACCTTCCCGATGCCTTCCTGTTCAGTGAGGGAGCCACTGGCATCCTTGTCTGGCAGCCTCAGGAGACAGTAATCGTGCTCGGCCAGTCGAACACCGCAGAAAACAGCCTCCATACGGACACTGTGGCAGCGGATGGCATACGGGTAACAAAGAGACCTTCCGGCGGAGAGACGGTAATCCTCACCCCTGCCACAGTAGCTTTTACGGTCGCCAGGCATTTCCCGGTGATGGTTCATTTCAGGGATTTCTTCCGTATGGTAAACAGCGTGGTGATTGAGGGACTTGGCGAAATGGGTGTTGCAGAGCTTGGATCAAAGGGTATATCCGACATAACAATAGGGAACCGTAAGATACTGGGGTCATCCATGAGGAAGGTGGGTAACAACCTGGTTTACCATGCCGTGCTCAACATTGCAGAAGACCCTTCTCTTTTCAGCAAATACCTGCGCCATCCCAGCCGTGAGCCGGATTACCGGGCCGGGAGGAAACATGATGAATTTGTTACCTCAATTTCAAGTGAAGGTTACAGATTCTCTCCCGGTGTACTGATGGAAATGCTTAACAGAAGGCTTTCGTCCCTGATGATGTCACAAACATCCCTTACATGACATTGACCTCCCGTTCAAGGGAAATGCCAAACCTGGAATTAACTGATTCCCGGATCTTCTCTGAAAACTCAAAGATTTCCTTCCCGCTGGCACTGCCGTAGTTAACAAGGATCAGTGGCTGCTTTTCAAAACTCCCGGTGTTGCCTTCCCTGTAACCCTTCCATTCTGCCTGCTCAATCAGCCAGGCAGCAGGAATTTTATATTTATCTCCCTGTCTGTGCGCCTTCAGGCCCGGGAATGCTGCCACCAACCTGCGGTACTCTGCCTCGCCGACAACCGGATTCTTGAAGAAGCTTCCCGCATTGCCAAGAACTTCCGGGTCAGGCAGCTTCGAGCGCCTGACGGAGGCCACTGCTGAAGATATATCCCTGGCAGAAGGTTCGGAAATATTCATCCTGTCCAGCTCTTCCCTTATCCCTGAGTAATCAAGCACCGGCCGGGCTTTTTTTGACAACCTGAAAGTCACAGAACATATTATTGTCTTATTTCTGAGTTCCCGCTTGAAGATGCTGTCCCTGTACCCGAAACCACACTCCTTGTTACCAAGCACAAGCCACTCCCTGCTATTCATGTGGAAGGCATTGACCCTCTCGATGACATCCGCAGCCTCAGCACCGTAGGCGCCGATGTTCTGTACCGGCGCCGCCCCCACGGTTCCCGGGATAAGTGCCAGGTTTTCAATACCCCACCATCCCTTGTCCACAGCATAATCAACAAGATCATTCCAGGTGATACCTGAACCGGCCTCAACAACAACTGAGGATTCATCCTCATCAATGACCCTGATGCCGGTTATTTCGTTTCTTACCACAACCCCGGTGAAATCTCCCGTAAAGAGGATATTGCTTCCCTGGCCCATTACGAGCAGCTTACTCATATCACCTGTCATCTCCGTGAAGCCCGGAAAATCAAGGAGTTCAGGAAGCTGTCCGGGTGATTCAAGATGAAAAAGATGGGAAGCCCTGACGTCCACGCCAAATGTATTGTACGGGAGCAGGCTTATATTCTGAAAGTACCGGATCATGCCGGCAATGATAAATAAATTTATCCGCTCCGGGAAATCTTTTTAGTTTTGCTTTAACTAGGAATCTGTTCAAATAAAATCAAATGAAATCCTTTGAAGTAACCGGAGGCCGCAAGCTCAGCGGTGAGATCACCCCCCAGGGTGCAAAGAATGAAGCTCTGCAGGTGATATGCGCAGTGCTGCTCACGGGTGATGAGGTAACCATCTCAAACATTCCCGATATCCTCGATGTGAATCTGCTCATCGCGATGATGTCAGAACTGGGCGCGGAGGTTAACCGCATCAGCCCTGACACCTATAGTTTTAAAGCGGCTGATGTGCTCACATATAAAATATATGATCCGGATTTCCTGAATAAGGCCATGATGCTCAGGGGCTCCGTAATGCTTGCCGGCCCGCTGCTGGCAAGATTCAGGAGATCAGCCATACCCAGGCCCGGAGGCGACAAGATAGGAAGGAGAAGGATGGACACCCATATCATCGGCCTGCAGAAGCTTGGGGCAAATGTTGATTATGAGCAGTGTCACGGGTGTTACAAACTGTCCGCCGAAAGGATCACCGGAACAGACATCCTGCTTGATGAACCTTCAGTAACCGGCACTGCCAACCTCGTGATGGCGGCTGTTCTCGCCGAAGGTGTTACCACAATCTACAACGCCGCCTGCGAGCCATATATCCAGCAGCTATGCAACATGCTGAACAGCATGGGAGCAGATATAACCGGCATTAAATCGAACCTGCTGACAATCAAAGGTGTCAAATCCCTGCACGGCTGCCATCACCGGATTTTACCTGATATGATAGAGACAGGATCTTTTATAGGTCTGGCAGCCATGACAGGATCCTCGCTTATAATCAGGAATGCAGGGATAGCGCACCTCGGCATCATCCCCGACAGGTTCAGGCAGCTTGGAATCAATTTCAATATCGAGGGTGACGACATCATTGTACCAGAGCAGGAGACCTATGAGATTCAGAACAGCATTGACGGATCAATCCTTACAATATATGATCATCCATGGCCCGGTCTGACGCCAGACCTCATCAGCGTCATGCTTGTGGTGGCTGTCCAGGCCAGGGGGAGCGTGATAATCCACCAGAAGATGTTTGAAAGCCGCCTCTTCTTCGTCGACAAGCTCATCGACATGGGTGCGAGGATAGTCCTGTGCGATCCGCACCGTGCCACTGTAATTGGACTTGAACGCCGCCAGCAGCTGAGGGGCATCACCATGTCAAGCCCTGACATCAGGGCCGGGATGGCCCTGCTTATTGCGGCGCTCAGCGCCGAAGGCAAAAGCCTGATACACAACATCGAACAGATAGACCGTGGCTACCAGAACCTCGATCAGAGACTGAACAGCCTTGGTGCCGCAATAAGGAGGATTGACTCCTGAAACCGGTGTCCTATTGAGGTTTAATCTCCTTCAGGTAGTCAATGATCCCCTCGTAAATCTTCACCGCCATCTGCTGCCGGAACTCCGGGTCTGCAAGCTTTTCCTCATCCTCAGCATGGGTCATGAAGGCCTGCTCGACCAATACGGCTGGCATCTGCGATGCCCTGGTGACAGTGTAATTGAATGTCCCCACAACACCAAACTCGGGCAGCCCGGTCTCAAGCAGCCTGTCATAGATTGTCTGTGCCAGCGGCGCCCAGAAGGGATTGTTCCAGTAGGTGCTGGTGCCGGCAACAGAGAGATACCCTCTCCCACCGGCATTGGCATGAATGCTGATCAGCATGTCCGCTCCTGATTTGATGGCTATGTCACGCTTCTCAATAAGGCCCATGTCCCTGTCGGAATCCCTCACCTGTACTACTTCGGCTCCCATGGAGGCACACAGCTCACCAAGCCTGAAGGAGAGATCAAGGTTTATGTCCTTCTCAACAAGTCCTGATAATCCTATGGCTCCTGTCCCTGATCCTCCGTGGCCGGCCTCAATTGCAATCTTCAGCCCTGACAGCGGCTTCTCCCCGGAGAGATCATAAACCGGCGGATACTTCAGGTTCAGCACCAGGCTCCGGCCTACAGGCCTTATATCATAACCCCAGATGTTTTCAGTCTTCAGGTTCACATAAACCCTGAAGGTCTCAGGTGTGGTCTGCTCCCAGGTGAGCTTGTCAACAACCCTGCACCCGGTCCTGTGACTGACCCATGTGGCAGCCGACTCAACACCGAACAGCGTCACAACAAGCCGTTTCCCGTCAGGGTCAGGATAAACCTCATACGGCACAGGCTCCAGGTATGGTATTGAAACAACGTCGCCGTGCTCCGACGGTCCGCATGACATGCTGGTAACACTGTAGAGAGGCTGAGCCTTGGTACCGCTCACCACCTCAACATCATCCTCGCTGATAAAACCCATCTCGGTACTGCTCAGCCTGATGCGGTAATTGCTACCGATCTTCCCGCTGGTTTTAAGAATAACCCCCGGTCCGAGCTCTGACCTTATCGGCCCACCCAGCCTTGGTGCGCCGAGATTATATACCAGTCTCGAATTATCGTTTTTCACCTTCACAAGCGGAAAGTCCTCGGGGTTTCTCACTGTTATCTTCCTGTCAAAGCCTGGCTTCAGTACCTCCTTTACAGGTGCTCCTGCTGCCGGCACCAGCCTGATGCTCACCGTGTGCGTCACGCGAGCGGCGAAGCCCCTCAGGGGGACTTCGGCGCGGTAGATGCTGTAGTCACCGAAATCTTCACGGGTGCATTTCAGGCTCATCCTGCCGGGACGGATATCAACCCATCCCTCCTGTCCCTTCGATCCCGTAAAACTAACCCTGACCACCTCGTCAGGAAGCAGCTCCACCTCCGGGGCCGGTTCAACAGAGCGTCTTTCCACCCACAGCGGGAACGGCTGTCTGGTCATTTCACGCTTCTCATAGATGAAAGCATATTCGCAGACAGCTTTCCGGCCGTCAGGCCAGACTGCCTCAGCCGTTACTTTGTTCACCCCTGCATTGAATGATAGGGTTGTAAAGAATATCCCTGTTTTATACTGTTTCACTTCCTGGCCGTTGATGCTCACGGTGGCGGGATATTCACTCTTGCAGAGGATGTCAAACTGCGGCTGGTAGGTAACCTGGTCAGGCACTCTGAGGAACTTAACCCAAGGGGCGTCGTTATCAACGCTGTCACACCTGCACGGTATGGCTGCAAGGGTTTCCGCTACTGCGGCAGCCCGGTCAGCTGCGGCAGCACCTGTAACTGCGGAATCAGCTGTCTTCCTGGCCGTACTGCATCCTGTAGCAACGGCCAGTGACAGAAACAATATGGCTTTAAACTTTCTCATCTGTACAGTAAATATTTCTGGCGGATTTCCATAAACTCTGAAACGTCATCCTGGCAGGCTTTGACTACTTCCTCAACAGTGACACCCGGCTCATTGAGCTTCCTCATTATAGCCGGCGGCGACCACCTGAGTGAGTCAGGGCTGGTTTTCCTGTAAGCGTCAATTATATGGAGTGCGGCTTCCACCGAACGGTAAGCAGCAGGGTCGGTGAGCATTATCTCAACACCTCCGCACATCTCGTTCCACGGTTTGCTGCTGCGGTTACTGACAGGGCCTGATGACCTGGGAATGAAATACAGAGGCCTGAAATAGGCACCCCTGATACCGCGTGAGTTCAGGTCGGCAGCTGCTTTCTCTGCATTTACCCACGGAGCCCCGGTGACAACGAACGGCTTCGTCATGCCACGTCCTTCCGACATGTTTGTTCTCTCAAAGAGACACTGTCCGGGGTAGACCACTGCTGTCTCCCAGTTGTCGATATTCGGAGAGGGCATCACCCACTGCAGTCCTGTCTCATTCCACATCATGCTTCTGCGCCAGCCTTTCATCCTGACAACCGTGAGGTCAGCACCGTATCCTTCAGTCTCATTCCACATCGTTGCCAGCTCGCCGTAGGTCATCCCGTGCCTGAGCGGCAGGCGGTGATTGTAAATACTGATTGTGTCCTGCATCGGACCCTCAACCACCCGGCCTCCCAGCGGGTTGGGCCTGTCAAGAACGATGAACGGGATGCCTGCCTTCGCGCATGCCTCCATCGCATGAGACATGGAGAACTTGAATGTATACCATGCGGAGCCGACTCCCTGGATATCAAATATCATTACATCGATGCTGTCGAGCCACTCCTTTTTAGGTGCCCATGAGGTACCGTAGAGGCTGTAGACAGGTATTCCCGTTGCCGGGTCTTTTTCGCCGTCGGTGAAGATCCGGCCCTGCTGGGCACCGCGTACGCCGTGCTCGGCACCGAAGAGCGCCACCAGGTTGACTCCGGGGGTGGTTGCCAGTATATCGACAGTGCTCCGCATATCAATGCCCACTGCCGAAGGATTGGTAATGAGACCGACCCTTTTCCCCTTTATCAGGTCAAGCTGCTCATCTACGAGTACGTTAATACCGGGGGTGACTGCCGGCACTGGTACCGGCGGCCGTTTCATCCCCTCATAAAACTCAGCCAGCACCATTTCGAGTGCCGGTCCATCGGCGAAAGTGAATCCTGTAACCGCCATCCTGCTGATCATGCTCTCGTTCCCGAAACGGTCAACAGCCGAAACAGCGACACTGTCGAGCTTTACGAAGGCCTGTTCCGGCTTTGTCACATTTTCCATAGGGGTACGGCTGAGGAATGTCCTGTTGATTGTAAATGCGGGAATGGCATCCTGCAGGACGGTGTTACCGTGAATATTCTGATTCCACTGGTTTCCGTACTTGTAGTAGACGACCCAGCGGCCGACATCAGAGGGATCAGGGTGAGTCCATGTCAGCTTCAGGTTCCCGTCCTCAGCCTTCACCGTCACCGAAGGAGGTGCAGGAGCTTTCGTGTCAAGCCATGGCATCGGCGGTACGAGGGCAGGCCTGCGGTAGGGACCTTCCGCCACAGCCTTAACCAGTTCCGGTGAATTCACAAGCGGCCCGATACTCCAGTGTATCACACCGGGGCTGTTCGGAACGATTCCGCGCGTAACCATTATCTGGTTCACTGTCTCGTCTATTGCCCTCGAGGTGGGTGACAGGCCTATGCTGATTCCCGGCCACAGGCTTCTTCCCTTGAGGTTCTGCTCATTCCACCAGCCAAGCAGTACCGGGAAACTCTGCGCGATCTGGTTGATCGGCCAGTAGAGCTGAGGCGAGTAATAGTCGATCCATCCCTTGTTCAGCCATAGCTTCGCGTCAGCGTAGAGAGTCTCGTGCTGGTTGAAGCCGCCGCCGATTGCAGGCGGATTGTACGGCTGCCAAATCCCGAAGGGACTCAGCCCGAACTTGACCCAGGGCTTCTCGGCCTTTATCCCTTTGTACAGCCTCTCGATAAATGTATTGACGGCATCCCTGCGCCAGTCGGAGCGTGAAAGCTTGCCGCCCGAAGCCTGGTATGCCTGCCAGCTCTGGTCATCAGGAAAATCCTTAAAGTTGTTGTAGTCGGGATATGGATAGAAGTAATCATCGAAATGGATGCCGTCGAGGTCATAGCGACGCACCAGGTCCATCACCACGTTATATGAGTGATCCTGCGTACCCTTGAGTGCCGGATCCATCCACCAGTAGTTTTCAACCTCGAGTTCCAGCACCAGGTCAGGGCGTTTCCTGACAATTGAGACATCAGTGACAGGGCCGGCAGCCGGGTGGTGTGCGCGGTAAGGATTGAGCCATGCATGGAGTTCTATTCCCCTGGCATGTGCCTCGTCAATCCAGAACTGCAGCGGATCATAATAAGGATCGGGAGCTTTCCCCTCCTCTCCGGTGAGGTAGTATGACCACGGTTCCAGATCGCTTTTGTACATTGCGTCGCAATGCGGCCTCACCTGGAAGATTACGGCGTTGAAATTGTTTTTGTAAAGCAGGTCGAGCAGGGCTATAGCCTCGCTCTTTTGCTCTTCGACAGAGAGGCCGGGCTTGCTGGGCCAGTTTATATTGGCGACAGTTGCCACCCAGGCAGCGCGGAACTCGCGCTCGGCGGCAGGGGTGCGGCCTGACGGGTCACCTGTCACAGCCTTCTTCTGGGTTGCGCATCCGGCAACAGCAATGGCCATCAGCGCTGCAATGACTCTGATAGAGGATTTTAATGCCATAACGATCTGGTTTTATAGTGGTGGCTGATACAAATTTAAGAATCCTCTCCGGCTGGCATCAGGGGAGATGAAAATTATATGAGGTTATACAACATATATCATACAAATTAAGAGGCAGTAGGCAAGAGAGGGCCAAGCGTAAAGAAATGACCCGGTGGGTCATTTCAGCGAAGGAGCCAGATTGCAGGGGAGGCAATAGTGTTGACAATGCATACCATAACTAAATGATTAGCAGATTCTTCACTACTGCCTGCTGCCTACTGCCTATTGCCTGGTTCCTCAGACCAGCGTCACCTCAATCCCCTTCTCGCGGATGATCTGGATAATGTTGCCGGGAGCGTTACGGTCTGTGATAATGTGGTGGACCTTATTGAGATTGCATATCTTTCCGAATCCCCTCTTGCCGAACTTTGTTGAGTCGGCCAGCACTATCACCTCCTGGGCAGCATTGATCATGTACTGGTTGAGATGAGCCTCTGCGATGTTGCTGGTTGTCAGTCCGTGGTCAAGATCCAGCCCGTCAATTCCTATGAAGAGCTTGCTGCACATCATTTCTGTCAGGAGTGACTCTGCATACGGCCCGATGGCAGATGCGGAGCTCCTGCGAAGCGAGCCGCCAAGCTGGATAATGTCAATATTCGGCTTGTAACTCAGTATGAGGGAAACTTTGACCGATGGGGTTATGACTGTTATGGGGTCAGGGATTGTAATGTGCTGTGCAAACGCCAGAACGGTGGTCCCGGAAGCTATAATGATACGGTCATTTTTTACCAGCAGCCTGTTTGCTGCCTCGGCAATCCTGGTCTTCTCCCCTACCTGTACCTTTTCCTTCTCGTCAATGTGCCTGTCGATTGTCAGTGAGCTGACCTGCCCGGCACTTCCGTGAGACCGGATCAGCATCCTTTTTTCTTCAAGATCTTTCAAATCCTTTCGAATCGTAACTTCAGAAACTCCCAACCGTAAGCTGAGGTCATGCACCCTGACATAACCCTCCTTTTCAAGTTCAGCAAGAATAATCTTGTGGCGTTGCGCTATGTTTCTCATAATTTCAGACCGCAGACCGGATTTTTTTGTTGACAGTCAAATGTAAAAACAAAACTAATATAAAACAAGAAAAATAAAATCTTAATAATAATTAAATATTACGATTTATTATTTTTTCTTTCATTTTTGTTTTGAATTAAGAAATCCTTCTCATAATTTTACCATGTTTTTCTGACATAAATCATAATTAAGACATATATACCTTGGAAAGAGAAGATTTTTTAAAGGATTTGAAAGACAGGAAGCGGCAGTGGGATTTCATTATCATCGGCGGAGGCGCCACCGGTCTGGGTGTTGCCGTCGATGCCGCAACAAGGGGTTACAGTACGTTGCTGCTCGAACAGTCTGATTTTGCAAAAGCCACATCTGCACGTAGCACAAAGCTTGTTCACGGAGGTGTGCGTTATCTTCAGAAGGGAGATGTAGCCCTTGTGAGGGAAGCGCTTCGCGAGAGAGGTTATCTTCGGAGGAATGCTCCGCACCTGGTGAAGAACCAGCGTTTTATCATCGGCAATTACAAGTGGTGGGAAAAACCGTTCTATACCCTCGGTCTGACGTTCTATGACCTGCTGTCAGGCGGAATGAGCCTCGGCCGTTCCCTTCCCATGAGCCGCAACCAGGTTGTCAGATCAATCCCGCAGATCGTACGCCAGGGTCTCCGGGGTGGCGTCGTTTATCATGACGGTCAGTTTGACGACTCCCGCCTTGCCATCAACCTGATGCAGACTGCAATTGAAAAGGGTGCCACCGTAATCAACTATGTAACCGTGGTGCAGCTTCTCAAGAACTCTGACGGTCAGGTTTCGGGTGTTGTTGCAAGGGATGAGTTTGAAGGGACCCACTTCACCGCCGAAGGAAAATGCATCGTCAATGCCACCGGCATCTTCGTTGACAGCATAATAAAGATGGATAATCCGGAGGAGAAGCCTCTTGTAAGGCCCAGCCAGGGAGTGCATCTTGTCGTTGACAAAAGCTTCCTCGGAGGCGATGACGCTATAATGATACCAAAGACCAGTGACGGCAGGGTGATGTTCGGGGTGCCATGGCACAACAGGGTGATCCTGGGAACCACAGACATACCTGTCAGGGAGTTCGTGCTTGAGCCGAAAGCCCTCGATGAGGAGGTTGATTTCATACTTGAGACAGCCGGCAGATACCTGGAAAAGAAGCCGCAGCGCAGTGACGTGCTGTGCGTCTTCGCAGGTCTCCGCCCCCTGGCAGCGCCAAGGCACGAAAGCGAAGGTGCAAAGACGAAGGAGATTTCGCGCAGTCACAAAATGCTTGTCTCCCCGTCAGGGCTCGTGACCATCACAGGAGGTAAGTGGACCACTTACCGGAAGATGGCGGAAGACACTGTCAATGCCGGTATCAGGGCCCGGAAGCTTCCGTTCAGGGCGTGCCGCACCAAAACCCTGAAGATTCACGGCTACCTTGAAAATCCTGACAGGACCAACCGCATGTATATTTATGGCAGTGACCTGGATGAGATCCTGAAAATGCAGAAGGAAAATCCAGCCTGGGCACAGAAGCTTGACGGCACGTCCGACTTCACTGCCGGGGAAGTGGTCTGGGCGGTACGGAGGGAAATGGCACGTACGGTTGATGACGTTCTGGCAAGAAGGGTAAGGGTTCTTTACCTTGATGCCAGGAAGTCGATAGAACTGGCCCCCAGGGTAGCTGAGATAATGGCAGAGGAGCTGGGCAAAGACAAAAACTGGGTCAGGCAGCAGGTGGAGGAATACACGGCGATGGCGCGGGGATACGTGATGGAATAACTTTTTACAGGCAGTAGGCAAGAGGCAATAGAGGGCCGATCCGCCAGCTGGCGGAGAAGGAGCCAGATTGCAGGGGAGGCAGTAGTGTTGACAATGATAGACGGCCAAGAGTAAAGCATTGAAGAAAAGAGAAATCAGATGAAAAGCAAAACCAATACCAAAGTCACAGGTCAGAAGGTCATCTCAGGACTCCTCGGAGTGGTACTGGGTTCCCTCCTGGCAGTCTCATGTTCCTCCGGTAAAAGTACAGCCCCTGTGGAGGCGAAAAGGCCCAACATAATAGTGATTCTTTCGGATGACATCGGCTATTCTGACATCGGTCCTTACGGCTCGGAGATAAAGACCCCGAGTCTTGACCGGCTGGCATCTGAAGGGATCCGGTTCACGCACTTTTACAATACCGCGCGCTGCAGTCCCAGCCGTGCATCACTGCTGACCGGGCTCTATCCCCACCAGGCAGCCATGGGGCACCTCGCCACCAGGCCGTTATGGGATGACCCGGGCTATCTCGATGACCTGAACAGGAACACCGCAACCATTGCCGAGTTGCTGAGAGAAGCAGGCTATTCAACCTACATGACCGGCAAGTGGCATCTGTACGGGATGAACGCCTCAAACCTTCCGCAGGGACCTGATATTGATACCAGCAACTGGCCCCTTCAGAGGGGATTCGACCGTTTCTTCGGCCACCTCAGCGGATCATGCAGCTACTGGGATCCGTTCACCCTGCTCAGCGGCAACAAATTCATCGCTCCGGGTGAAGGATTTTATTATACCGATGCCATCAGCGACACTGCAGTCAAGTTTATACAGGAGCATCCTGCCGGCAAGCCCTTCTTCTTTTACGTGGCGTACTATGCAGCCCACTGGCCGCTTCATGCTCCCG
The DNA here is from genome assembly GCA_964621005.1 of uncultured Rikenella sp. Lineage (GTDB taxonomy): Bacteria > Bacteroidota > Bacteroidia > Bacteroidales > VadinHA17 > SR-FBR-E99. The sequence goes on along the minus strand of CAZUIF010000007.1, from coordinate 99,940 downwards.
AGGAGGAGATTGCAAAATATGACGGTGTTTATGATATAGGCTGGGATTCCCTGAGGGCACAAAGATTCAGCAGGCAGAATGAATTGGGGGTTGTCACCCCGAACCACCGCCTCTCGGAAAGAACCGCAACAATACCCGCATGGGAAGATGAGACCATGAAGGAGTGGCAGGAACGCCGCATGGAGACATATGCCGCCATGATTGACGTCATGGACCAGGGCATAGGCAGGATACTGAAGGCGCTGGAAGAAAAAGGGGAGCTTGACAACACTTTAATATTATATATGCAGGATAACGGCGGCTGCGCCGAACCGGTGCTGACAAACAGGATGGCCAAACCGCTGACCGATGAACAGAAGGTGCTTAAGCCCTATCCGCAGGGCGAGATACTCACTGTACGGAAGCCGGAATACACCCGCGACGGCAGGTTCATCAGGAGCGGACGCGGTGTGATGCCGGGACCGGCAGACACGTGGGTGGCCTACGGCGAAGAGTGGGCTAACGCCAGCAACACCCCCTTCAGGTATTACAAGTCATTTGTTCATGAGGGAGGCATAACCACACCGCTTATAGTACACTGGCCTGATGGCCTTGCCAGGAAGGGCGTCATTGTAGACGAGCCCGGTCACCTGATTGACATAATGCCCACATGCCTTGAACTGGCAGGAGTAAATTACCCCGCTGAATTCCACGGCGCCACCACCACCCCGCCCGAGGGCCTCAGCCTGCTTCCCGCCTTCGAAGGGAAGAAGCTTAACCGCGAGTTCCTCTTCTGGGAGCATGAGGGGAACAGGGCAATAAGGATGGGCAACTGGAAGCTGGTATCGAGAGTCGCCACCCCGATGGAATTCACACCGGAAGATGAAAACGGATGGGAGCTTTATGACCTGGAGAAAGACCCGTCAGAAACGGAAAACCTGGCATCGAAATACCCGGAGAGGGTTAAAAAGATGGCCGCCAAATGGGAAGAGGAGGCAGTTCGCCTTAAAGCCAAACCGTGGCCGTGGGACAAAAGTGCGCAGAAATCGGGGGAATGAACTGTAACAATTAATTAATGTTAAAGAAACATCCCCGAAAGAAAGAAACTCAATATTTGCCCGCTGAAAACCTTAAAGAGCAACCTGACAAACAGAGCACAGATGATAAACTTTCTTAAACCACCGCCTTACCGGGAACCGATCCCGGAGGAAAAGATTGACAAAACCTATAAGCGACTGAGACTCCAGGTCTTTATGGGAGCCTTTATCGGGTATGCCGCGTACTACCTCGTACGGAAGAACCTGGCTCTGGCGATACCCGGAATGATACAGCCGGTTGAAAACGGGGGACTGGGCTACACGAAGCTGGAGCTGGGTATTGCGCTCTCGGCGATATCGATTGCCTATGCATTCAGCAAATTTCTGATGGGTGCACTCTCTGACAGGTCTGACGCCCGGAAGTTCCTGGTCATTGGCCTTATCCTGTCCGCGGCCCTGATGATGTCAGTCGGCCTATTCTCCTTCGCCACAAGCGCTGTCTGGATAATCTTCGTCATTATGCTGATGATCGGGTGGCTCTCAGGCATGGGATGGCCCCCATGCGGCCGCATCATGGTACACTGGTTCTCGCATAACGAGAGAAGCTTCAAGATGGGGATATGGAATACCTCTCACACGGTGGGAAGTGGCCTGATGGGCAACCTGGCAGCCTGGGGAACACTGCTCATTGGCGGGCTGTTCGTGGCCGACATCGGCGGAGGAGTTATGGTTGAGCAGAGCTGGAGGGCCGTCTTCGTTTTTCCCAGCGCTGTGGCTCTCCTGCTGGCACTGTTCTGCTGGTGGGCACTGAGAGACACCCCGCAGTCGTGCGGCCTCCCGGCCATAGACAAGTACAGGAATGACATCCCGGTACAGAAGGAGATGAGCTCCGACAAAAAAATCCCTGCAAAGGAGCTCTTCATGAAATATATATTCAAGAACAGGATCCTCTGGCTGATAGCACTGGCAAACGTCTTCGTTTACCTGATAAGGTACGGCATCGGCGACTGGGCTCCGACATACTGTGAAGAGGCCGGCCTGCTCACCAGCGAGCAGAGCAAGATGGCATTCTCACTTCACAACTATGCAGGCGTTCCGGGAATGATCCTCATTGGCTGGATCTCATCAAAAGTATTCAAGGGCAGATGCGCCCCCGCCAATGTGATATACATGGTGCTGGTGCTGCTTAGCGTGCTGCTCTACTGGAAAGCATTGCCGGTGGCATCATTCTTCACCAATGCCCTGGGCACCGATCCGGATGCCACAAGGGTAACCGTTGTATACTCAGCACTGATCGCCATCGGATTCTTCATCTACGGACCCGTTGCACTGATAGGTGTGCAGGCTGTAAACCTCGTTCCCAAGAATGCGGCAGGGACAGCAGCCGGCTTCGTCGGCCTGTTCGGATACCTGATTGGTGACGCCCTCCTCTCAAAGGTGCTTATAGGGGCCGTGGCCGACAACGTAAGCCTCGGATGGGGAGCCACCTTCTGGATCTTCATTGCTGCCAGCATCCTTGCAGCAGTCTTCTCGGCAACAACATGGAAAAAAGAAAAGGAATCCTACATCGGAAATACAAGATAATAATGAAGCGACAGACACTTACCCTTTTTATAGCGGCCTTCTGCCTCACCTTCACTCTCAGCGGGCAGACCTACAGGAACATATCAGGATGGCCGCAGGAAACAAATGACAGGATCGAAGATTTCCTGAACTCTACAATCACCATGAATGTCAGGAAAGTTGCCGTGTTTGACAGTGACGGCACCACCTTCGGGCAGGTCCCCTATTACCTTGCTGACGAAGCTCTGTACCGTTATGCTGATGTGGTCCTGAAAGAGAGAAAGGACAAGGAGGCAAAGGAAAAACTGAAGATTCTTGACCGCATGGTAAAAGACGGGAACAACGTCGGGAAACCATACGTCGAGGACAGGGTACACTTCCTGGCAGGACTTTCCCCTGAGGAAATCGAGATGATCGGTTATGAATGCTACAGGGAGTCGTACAGGAATAAAACCTATCCTGAAATGAAGCAGCTTGTGGCAAACCTCAGGGAGTACGGTTTTGAAGTATATATCCTTACAGCCTCACCGGAGTTTCTCTACCAGAAGTTCGTTGCCGAGGAATATGGAATCCCCGTAACAAATGTGCTTGGTGCAAAGTGTGTTGTCAAGGAAGGTGTGACCACCGGTGAGATTATCCCTCCCATCCCGCAGGATGACGGCAAGGCCCATACCATTGAGACATTCATCAAGGCAAAACCGCTGATAGTGGGAGGCAACAGCCGCGGTGACATGGACATGCTGAATGAGTCGGCCGGGCTGAAGATAGTCGTAAATCCCGATGACATCACCGTCCGCGGACCGGAAGACGGCCCCATGAGCGGCCATACGGTAAAATCATACTGGGAAAAGGAAGGTGCACTTATTGTGCGCTGCAATGATGTGAGGGATCCGAAGGTAAGGTTCCATACTGAAGAGTGGAAGATAAGGCAGAACATAGCAAACCCCAAATGATCAGTCAATATGAAAAAGAGATTACTGTTTTTTACGGCTCTTACAACCGCCGTGCTGGCCGGCTGTGCCGGGAACAAGACACCTGCAACAGGAGGTGTTCAGGACTACATGCCTGACAATGCGGTCATAGCGCACCGCGGGACCATCTACTGGGCACCCGAGCTTACCGAGGCTGCCTTCAGGTGGGCGCGCAACACCGGTGCCGACTATGTGGAGCTCGACGTACAGCGTTCGAAGGACAGTGTGCTCATCATAATGCATGACAAGACCTTCAGGCGCACCACTGATGTGGCAATGAAATTCCCGGGAAGGGAAGCAGACCCGGTTGGCAGCTTCACCCTTGAGGAGATCATGCAGCTCGATAACGGCAGCGCATTCAACACAAAAAATCCTGATCAGGCCCGCCAGAGCTTCATCGGGCAGAACGTCCTCGTATTTGAGGATGTCTTCCGCATTGCAGAAGGGAAGCGCATTAAGCGGAATGCTGACGGCAGCCGTGCCTGGTCAAGGGACGAAGCAGGCGTATATCACTTTGAGTATGAGGCAGACTCTGCTGACAACGGCCACAGGCCCGGAGTATATATCGAGTTCAAGATACCTGATGAATACCCGCAGATCGAGGAACAGGTATACGATGAGCTCAAAAGGATCGGATGGAACCCGCTTGAGGGTACAATTCCGTCTGCAGAGGAGCCCTTCCTGAAAGGCGACAGGGTGAATGTGGGCAACACAAGGGGGAAAATCCTAGTTCAGTCATTCTCGCAGAACGGGATGATGAACCTTAAAAGGGTATTCCGCGAACAGGTGCCTGCCAGCTTCCTGGTGAGCAATCCGAAGACCAACCTGTTTGCACAGGAGACGGTGACTGACAGCATAGTAGCTTTCGCACGTGAGTGCGGAGCCCAGTTCATCGGCACCAACCTGGGTGAGGAAAATGACGGCCTCGCCCCTGCCTTTGCAGAGAAGATACATGCTGCAGGACTGAAGGCAAACATCTATTCGATCAATACTGTGGAACAGATGGAAAAATACTTCGGCCCCGGGGAAGGGAAGAAAGCATCGCCCCTTGCCGACGGGATGATCACTAACCGTTCCGATCTGACGATAGAGTTTTATTACGCCCGCAAGGTTCGTACCTGCAGCACTGAGAAGAGGCCGCAGGAGATACTGACAGACCTGGGATATAACCTGTAAACTGAAATGAAAGGAGATTGCATGCCGGAAATAAGAAAATTGTTCTTACTGATTTTTATAGCGGCGCTTGCCGCGTGCACGGGCTGTAAGGAAGAACCGCCGCCACCTGTTGATGAGGGACTGAAAATTACCGGTGTCTCGATACCCGCAAGCCTGAATATTCAGACCGGCGGGGAGATAATACTTACAGGAAGCGGCTTTGCCGTCAATGATCAGATAGTGTTTGTCCTTACCACCGATGCCGGCAAGGTTTATACTGCAACTGTGACATCGGTGACCGCCCAGAGCGCCACTTTCACGCTCCCCGCAGGGATGCCTTCCGGCACCTACAGGCTCACGGTGAAACGTGGTGATGAAAGCATGGTGCTGGGGACCGTAACAGTCAATGTAATTGCAAACAACACGATACCTGACAAACCCGGAATGACACTCAAGGGGGTCGTGTCATGTGACGGAGAAGGAGTCCCGGATGTGGTTGTCTCCGACGGCGTCGAGGTGACTGTCACTGACAGCGAGGGAATCTATTATCTCCCCTCCGCCAAACTGAACAAATTCGTGTTCATCTCCCTTCCCGGGAACTATGAGATCGCTGTCAGCGACAACATCCCGCAGTTTTTCAGGAGGCTGGCCGGAGGCAGTTCGGTTGAGCAGAACGACTTCGCGCTTGTGCGCTCAGACAACAGCAACCATGTTGTGCTTGCCATGACTGACTGGCACCTGGCGAACCGGAATGATGACCTGTCACAGTTCAGCAACGGGTTCCTTCCGGACGTGAATGCCTCAATAAGCGCATACTCCGCGGCCGGAAAGAAAGTCTACGGTGTGGCGATGGGCGACATGACATGGGATGCCTACTGGTATGAGAACGACTTCCGCCTCGATAAGTACCTGGTCGAGATGAAGAAGATCAACTGCCCGATGTTCAACATGATGGGCAACCATGACAATGACCCGTACGTTCAGGGAGACATACCTCCGGAAACACCCTTCAGGGAGCTGATCGGTCCCACATATTACTCATTTAACCTCGGGCAGGTTCACTATGTGCTGCTTGATGACATCCAGTACATCAATACGGGCGGTGCCCAGGGAGTAATCGGTGACCGGAATTACAGCGATATTGTTGTTGCGGCACAGACTGCCTGGCTGGCGAAGGATCTTGCGACAGTAACGGACAAGAGCACACCGCTGGTTATTTTTATCCATTCACCCCTTTACGGCAACCCATCACTCAACACCTCAGGGGAACAGGTGAACACCGTTGTACTCAACAACGGAAGCACATTGCAGAGCCTGGTGCAGGATTTTGACAATGTCCATTTTGTCAGCGGCCACACCCATATAAACTACACGATTGATGCAGGTGCCGTCATGGAGCACAACACTGCCGCCGTCAGCGCCACCTGGTGGTGGACAGGCAAGACCGGCTATGCCAATAACCACATCTGCAAGGATGGCAGTCCGGGAGGTTACGGCGTCTGGGAGATGAACGGTAAGGACATCAAATGGCATTACAAGAGTATCGGCAAGCCGGCCACCTACCAGTTCAGGAGTTATGACCTCAACAAGGTGGTTATCACCGCTGCAGCATTTGCACCTAACTCAACTGACGCGGCCCTTGCGGAATATGCCGGTGTATATGCCACTCCAAACGCAGTCAATGATGTGCTTATAAATGTCTGGGGATATGATCCCGACTGGACTGTGGAGGTCACCGAGGGCGGAACATCCCTGCCTGTGGAAAGAGTGACGGCAAAGGATCCGCTTCATATAATATCGTACGAAGCAAAAAGACTCAATGTTGGTGCGGTACCCACAAGTTCATTCGTGACCGGCAATACCTCACATATGTTCAGGGTACGTGCATCATCAGCCACCTCAACCCTTGAGATAAAAGTTACCGACAGGTTCGGAAGGACATATACCGAGACGATGGCCAGACCCAAGGAATTCACATGGACAATGCAATAAACTATATATACAACTAACTTAAAACCACTAATCTATGAAATTCAAACCAGATCTTAAGATTATCCTTGCCACATTCCTGATGGCACTGGTTATGTTGCCGGTGATGGCTCAGGAGAGGCAGGTGACAGGAACGGTGTATGAGCCGGACGGTGTCACCCCGGTTTTCGGGGCTACCGTGGTGCTCAGGGGTACCACCACAGGCACAAGTACTGATGCCAGGGGTGCCTACTCCATCAGGGTGTCGGGCGCAAACCCGGTACTGGAGGTCCAGTTTCTCGGTTACATAAAACAGGAGATTCCCGTTGGCAACCAGAGTGTGATCAACGTGACACTGCAGGAGGAGGCTATCGAGGTCTCGGCGGTGGTTGTAACGGCTCTGGGGCTTACCCGTGAGGAGAAATCGCTGGGCTATGCAGTTTCCAAGGTGGATAACGCGGCTCTGACTCAGGTTGTCAACATAAACTGGCTGAACGGTATGTCAGGCAAAGTTGCAGGTCTCACCACAATGGGAGCCAGCACCGGGCCTATAACCTCTATGCGAGTGACCCTACGTGGCGACGCCTCACTGAACTACGGCAAGAACGAGGCTCTCTTTATTGTTGACGGTGTCCCGGTCAGATCAGGAACCACTGCCACCTCATCAAGCAGCAGCTACACAAACTCTGGGTCTGACTTCCCTGTTGACTACGGTAACGGTGCAAGCGACATCAACCCCGATGATATTGAATCTGTATCCATCCTGAAGGGCCCCGCAGCAACTGCACTCTACGGATCACGCGCTGCCAACGGTGCAATTGTTATCACCACAAAATCCGGCCGCCGTTCCAAAGGGATAGGCGTCACTGTCAATTCATCCGTGGTTGTTGAAAGAGCAGGCTACTGGCCTGATTTTCAGACACAATACGGATCAGGTTCAGACATGGGTCTGAACGAATACAACTTCTGGACCCTTGATCCCAGCCTTGTAGGCACAACAGACTTTCCTCCGAGAAACCTTTCGCGATATGCATGGGGTGAGGAATTCAGCACAGACAAGTTACGCTATCAGTATGAGGGAAAGAACTGGGAGACCGGCGAGATCGTAAAGACCCCGTTCGTTTATAAGGATGATTGGTTCACAGGCATTTTCCAGGACGGTGTGACATACAACAACTCTGTTGCGATCAGCGGCAGTAACGGCGAAGGGCAGAACATCCGCTTCTCCGTCACTGACACCAGGAACAAGTGGATACTTCCCAACACCGGCTTCCAGAAGCAGGCTTATGCATTCTCGTTTGAGACTCCGGTGAACAAGTGGATCGAATTCAAGACAAAGGTAAACTACTACCGCACTGACAGTGACAATATGCCGATGGCGGGTTACCACCAGACAACAGTAATGTATGACCTGATGTGGGGATACAATTCAAACTCGATGGCCGACTGGAGGAACGAATACTTTGAAGGCAGGTTCACTGCCCTGAACAGGAATGCCACCATCTCGGAGGGAGGAAGAAGCCTCGTTTTCGCCGGAACCGGCTCATACAACCCATACAGGGTTCTCTATGAGGAGTTGAACTCAACCGACAAGGACAGGGTCTTCGGAACAATGGGATTCACGGTCAAGATAGCCAAGGGACTCACCCTTGACCTCAGAACCGGTATGGACCTCTCTAATGAGTTCCGCACCCAGCGCAAACCCAAGATGACTTTCGGATGGGAAAACGGATTCTACCGTGAGCAGGGCTTTACAAACTTTGAAGCCAACAGTGACTTCCTCCTCAGGTATGAGAAGAGCTTCTTTGACGGAAGGCTGACAACAGCCACCGCATTCGGAGGTAACAATATGACCACCCAGTACAGGAGCAACACCGTCCAGCTTGACGAACTTGACATTGAGGGAGTGTATCATATCTCCAATGTACCGGCAGGCATTTACCCTGATCCGTCAAACTACAGGAGTTACAAGACCATCAACAGCCTTTACGGGTTTATCAACATGGGCTGGAAGGACACATATTACCTTGATATAACCGGCCGTAATGACTGGTCGAGCACACTGGCACCGAAGAACTGGTCATACTTCTATCCTTCTGTGGCACTGAGTGTTCTTGTTGACCAGCTGTTTGACTTCAGGACTAACCTGCCGGCTGTCACCTTCACAAAGCTTCGTCTTTCATGGGCCAACGTTGGTAATGATACCAGCCCCTATTCACTTGACCAGTATTATTCAGCTTCTTCAATAAGCGGCGGGTACTCGCTTCCTTCAGTGATCCCTGACCCGATGATCAAGCCTGAAAACATTGAGAGCTGGGAGCTGGGGCTTGATACAAAGTTTTTCAGAAACCGCCTGGGACTTGACCTTGCCCTTTACAACTCATCAACCACCAACCAGATCATCTCGCTTGATGTTGACCCGATTTCAGGTGCAGGGGGGATGAACATCAACGCCGGTGAGATAAACAACAAGGGTATTGAGATTTCACTTTACGCCACACCGGTAAAGACAAGCAAATTCACCTGGGATGTCAACTTCAACTGGGCCAAGAACAAGAACACTCTTGTCAGCCTTCATGAAAGGATAGACCCGTCTCAGCCTATCGAGACCGATATGGGAACAACAATCGGCGGAAGGCTGCATGTTTATTCATATGTAGGCCAGGAGATGCACCAGCTCTACGGCTTCGCCCTGAAAAGGGCACCGGAAGGCTCATACTATACTGACAAAGAAGGGAACAAGGTTGATTGCTCCGGGCAGGTGATACTTGATGCCACAACCGGTCTCCCCTCAGTGGAGGCAACAGCTGACCATTTCCTTGGGAAGGTGAATCCTGACTTCAGGGGTGGTTTCGGTACCTCACTCAGGTACAAGAACCTATCCCTCAGTGCACTCTTCTCATACCAGGTAGGGGGCCACAGGTTCTCGGTTACAAACGGTATTCTTTCATACCAGGGGAAGCTCAAGAACTCACTGGAAGGACGTTATGACGGTATTGTTGCAGAAGGAGTCAATATGACCGGGACAGGAGCTGAAGCTACATTCCAGCCAAACAACACGGTCACAAGCAGCATCTACACATATTACCAGGCTATAACACTGGACCGCTACAATGGCGAAGCACATACATTTGAGACCTCGTTCCTGAAATTCAAGGAGGTGCGTCTTGAGTATGAGCTTCCTGCTTCACTCTGCCAGAAGACGAGAGTACTCCAGGGCGCAAGCGTTGCTGTCTTTGCAACCAACCTCTTCAGCCTTGACAAATGGCCTCAGTTCGATCCCGAGGGAGGTATGATGACCGGAACCAATGTCTTCAACGGCATTGAAGCAGGTGCATACCCGATGACCCGTACACTGGGTGTGAACCTGAGATTATCATTCTAACATTAAAACAGGCAACAAATGAAAAAACTTAAAATATTAATCATCTGCGGGCTTGTTCTCGGATCACTCTACTCGTGCACAGGTAACTTCGAGGAGATAAACACCAATCCAAACAGGACCCTTGTGGGTATGATTCAGCCTTCCGGCTTGTTCGAACCCATACTTTACAACTCAGCAAACCAGTGGCTGTACCGCACACATTACTACAACAATGAACTGATACAGTTCACGGCCTTCACGGGCGGTGTGACCCGCAGGGAACACCAGTATTTCCTGGAAGACTCCAGGGACTGGTACGGCTTCTGGAACCACTATGCAACCTATGGCAGGAACATTGACCATATGTATGAACTTGCAAAAGAACACGGAGACAGGTCGCTTGAGGCCATTGCGCTGACCTTCAAGGTACTCTTCTTTGCAAATATGACAGACATGTACGGCAGCGTTCCCTACGAAGAGGCATTCACCGCCAGGAAACCGGGAGGGACTCTTACCCCTAAGTTTAACACGCAGAAGGAGATATATGAGTTCATGTTTGCTGATCTTGAAGAGGCAAATGATATCTATGCAACCAGCCCCGTATTTCTTAATCCTGCCATGGACGGAATGTATGGTGGGAATATGGCTGCATGGAGGAAATTCAACAACTCATTGTACCTGAGACTCCTTTGCAGGGTCAGCGGGCGGACAGAAATGAATGTGGGCACCAGGATGACAGCGCTGCTTAACAACCCGACAAAGTACCCTGTTTTCACGTCAAACGCAGATAATGCCACTGTCAAATTCTCTGGCAACGACCCGTATATCAGTAACTTCGGAGTCACAACGGAAAGTGAGTTCACCTCCAGCGGCAGGAAACTTACCCAGCAGCTTATCAAGATGACTGTACAGACTGATATAAACGGTAACCAGATTTATGTTGACCCGAGGCTTCCGATCATCGGCAAGAAGAACCCTAACGCCCAGGTCAATCCGACGAATGTCTGGAAGGGGACTGTCTCAGGTTGCACTGACCTTGAAAGAAGCGAAGTTGACAGGGGTACGTCATGGCTGAATTACAAGGTGTTCTGCAGGAGAGATGCTCCGGCCACATATATGGACTATGCCGAGATACAGTTCATCCTTGCCGAGGCTGCCCTTAAGGGATGGATAACAGGCGGACAGTCTGCCGCCAAAAACCATTACGAGGCAGGCGTCAGGGCATCTATGCAGAAATGGTCAGCCCAGGGTGCATTCTCAGATCCGGCAGTGACAATAACAACTACTGACATCGACACATACCTTGCATCCCCGCTGGGATCATGGGACCTTGCAACCGACAAGCAGGAATTCCTTGGTAACCAGAAATTTCTCGCCCTATTCTGGGTTGGCATGGAGGCATACCATGAATACAGGCGAACAGGATACCCTGTGCTCACAATCGGTGAGGGAACAATTTATAATGACAAGGTTCTCCCCACCCGTATGGGCTACCCCAACATCACAATGCTCACAAACGGAGCCAACGCAGAGGATGCTCTTGAAGAAATGGGCGGTCCAAATGACATGAAGACACCGGTATGGTGGAGCAAAGAGGCTATCGCCGGAGGTAAATAACCAGCAAAAAAGTAAAGAGATGAAAAACAAGAGCATAACAAACATCGGGAGAACGGCGCTGATTATACTGCCGCTGTTCATCCTCTCACTCTTCCTCCTCTCTTCCTGCAAGGAAGAACCGGTTCAGGAAGATCCCTTCTTCACAATTGAGGGTGATCCGACAGGACTGACACTCACAAAGGCAGCAAAGACAACCAGCTACGTGGTTCGTTCCAACCGCCACTGGGAGATCGTCAGGAAAAGCGGCGCCGACTGGCTCAAGGTTTTCCCGGAAAAGGGAGATGCAGACGGGATCTTCAAGATCATCGTTGTTGAAAACCCGACATTTGATGTCCGTACGGAAAACCTTGCCTTCATAGTTGACGGCGAGGAGCAGCCTGTGCTTTTCCGCGTTGACCAGGCCGGGAATGTACCTTACATTACGCTCCCCGCTTCGGTTACAATACCTGCAGGCGGAGGTGAGTTTTCGGTGGATGTGGTGTCAAACGTGGCATGGACTGCTTCCCTCAGTGACAACTCCTGGGTCCAGGAAACAAATGTGACAACACAGAAGATCACATTTACCGCAGGGGAAAACACGAGCATTGACCCGCGCTCCACAACACTGACACTTACTGCCACGCAGTATCCGTCAGTTGTTGCAACCGTTGTAATGACGCAGTCACCCGGGACTGTCGTTCTTGAGGAGAACTTCAGCTGGCTGAACTACGGGAATGTGGTCTTCTACACCACAACCGGGGAAACCAGGTATGACAGCTGGACACAGGCAGAGAAGGATATGGGCTGGACAAGTACACTGAACACCTATTCCGGTGATACACCCCTCTATGCCAGGCCAGGGTTTGTAAAGCTTGGTAAAACAAGCTATGGAGGAGACCTTATATCACCGGCTCTATCCAAGCTCGACGGGACACAGACTGTGACTGTGACCTTCAAGGCAATACCCTACCAGACAGCAGGAGGTACCAGAGATGACAATTTCCTTAATATCAGTGTAATCGGACCCGGAACAGTAAGCCAGACCCAATTCATAATTGATAACTGGCCAACTTATCCGGCTGAAAACGTGACTGACTATTGTATCGGGATGTGGAGTGCTCCTGAGGCTACCCGCACATTCACAATCACCGGCGCCACCTCCGAAACACAGATCAAGTTCCTGGGAGGCGACTATGCCCTGTCAGGTATAGGAGCTGGCAAAAACAGGATCTTCCTTGACGACATCAAGGTAGAGATCATACCGTAACACAATTTAAGTTATTCTGAGATTAAGGGGTGTTCACCGGCGCGGTGAACACCTCTTTTTTTGTAAAGAATATTATATGGCATAACTTTGTCAGTACAGAATTATAAGTCCATGAGAAAGTTAACATTGCAGTTTGCACTTGCTACATTGATGGCAATTTCTTCTTCATGTACAACCCTGGTTCAGATGGAGAGGACTTCTCCCCCTGAGGCACTTTTACCTGCAGACAGCAACAGGTTCCTGTTCGTGAATTTCTTTGATTACACGATCCCGGATTATATAAAGGACCGTCATGAAGCTGGCTATACGGCTGCTGTAAAGGGTTATGCCATGGGGCTGTCAGAAATGGTGCAGAAAGATCCCAGGGCAGTGTTCATGATAGCCGACACCCTTCGCAAAGGCTATACCGTGATGTCAATGCAGTATCCTGAATTCACTGACACAGTCAGGGCAATATGCAGCAAATACGGGGCTGACCTGCTGGTTGCGCTTGACTCGGTAAGACTCTGGGTAGACTGGGACATATACCTGGAGGATAATGATGAGGGAGGGTCAATGCTAGCCAAGGACTTTTATCTCTTTACCAACACCTATATGACCCTGTACGGGTCGGATGGCGGGGTCATTGACAGGTGTTCCGGTGAGAAAAACACCTATATAAAGTCGAAGTACACAATTTTAGGGATGATTGGCGGACCAAATGTAGGCAACCAGCGGGAAAGGATAAAGCTCCTCTCAAAGGCTGCAGCCCGCGACTGTATCGGGAGATATTATCCCTTCACGGAGCAATATACCGGCAAGCTGTACAGCGGCGGTGAACTCACCAGGCTCAACCTGCTGATTGTCGGCGGCAAGCCAGAAGAGGCTGTAGGTCCGCTGACGGAGCTTTCGCAGTCAGCATCTGACTCCCTTGCCGAAAAGGCAGCCCATAACCTCGCAATTGCAAATGAAATTATTGAAAACAAGCGGGTAGCCGATGAGGTATGGAGCCGGTTTTACGGAAAACAAGAATGAGGGAAGTGCCTGCAAGGCTACTGAAACAGCACCTCCGGCGGCACTGTTTGCCTTGATACACCGGGCCCCTCCCAGCTTAGACTCAGGCTCTGACGGTATAGTCTCTGAAAATAAAGGACCTTTATCGCGTGATACCCTGCCCTCAGTGCAGTCTGCCCCTTGTTTGTGATGCCGTGATGAAGGACATCTCCGTCAACTATCAGCTCATCATCAATAACAAGCATGACACCGTCGTCAGACCCGGTATAAAATGTGTAGATACCGTCAGCAGGAACCACAATGTAGCCCTTCAGAACAAGTCCGAAGTTTTCAGCAGGAGATCCAGCTGGGATCCGTACAGTGCTTACCAGGCCGGCAGAATCTGCTTCACCCGCAATCTCCTTTACCATACTGAATTCACCTCTGTACAGACTGAAGGCCAGACCGGGGTTAAGGTTTTCCGGGCATGCAGCCTTCTTCATTTCAGCCCTCCTGAAAATCCCGGTCATGACGGCGCTCATCCTTCCCCCTGGCATCACCGTAACCGATTTGAGGGTTATCTCATTATCAGGTTCAAGGATAATCGGACCTGAATACCTTTCAGACCTGAGATCCGGGTCACTTCCGTCAGTGGTGTAATATATAGCCGATCCGGGGATGCCGTTTGTGAGCTCCGCTGAAACAGTTTCATCGGTTACCAGGCTGATGGCCTCATAACCCTGAGGGTGCGGTACCCTGTAGTTCAGATCCGCAGCATCATAACGGGCATACTGGGCTGTCATGCGCCTGGAAAATCCTTCGAAGTCAAGTTTTTCACCCGGTGTCCACAGGGCCTCGGCCAGGGCTGCAAGACGGGGAAAGACCATGTACTCCACGTGCTTCTCACCGGTCATGTATTCAGTCCATACGTTGGCCTGGGCACCGATTATATGATGCCTCCTGCTCTCATCAATCTCAGGCGGCATAATATCAATGGAATAAACCTTCTCCAGCGGTAGCATCCCTCCTATGGAGAGAGGCTCATTGTATTCCGACTGGTAATAATCGAGGTATACGAACAGGTGAGGGGTCATCACCACATCGTGTCCCATGTTTGCCGCCTGTATACCACCGCTGTGTCCTCTCCATGACATCACGGCTGCATTTTCGGCTATGCCGCCATCGAGAATCTCATCCCATCCGATGATCTTCTTTCCCTTTGCTGCCAGGAATGCCTCCATCCGTTTCACAAAATAACTTTGCAGTTCATGTTCATCCTTCAGGTTATTGTCGGCTCTCCTCTTCTGACAGAGGGGGCACTGCTCCCATCTCACTTTCGGACACTCATCGCCCCCTATGTGTATGTATTCATAGGGAAACATCTCTGCCACTTCTGTCAGGACACCTTCCAGGAACTCAAAAGTCTCTTCCTTTCCTGCACAGAATACATCTTCTGACACCCCCCACCTGTTGAAGGGGGGCACCGGTCCGCCTGTGCATGACAACTCAGGATAAGCCTGCAGGGCTGCCACGGCGTGCCCTGGCATCTCTATCTCGGGAACAACATTTATATGCAGCCTGGCTGCATACTCCACCACTTCCCGCACATCCTCCTTCGTATAATAACCTCCGTACCTGGTGCCGTCATAAACCCAGGGGGTCTCGCTGCCATGGCCGATAAGCGTTTCATCTCTCCACGCAGCCACGGCAGCCAGTTCAGGGTACCTGTCAATCTCAATCCTCCAACCCTGGTCATCGGTCAGATGCCAGTGAAAAGTGTTGAGCTTATGCATTGCCATTGCATCGAGCATCCTGAATATGAATTCTTTCTGGAAGAAATGCCTTGATACGTCGAGATGCATCCCTCTCCATTTGTACCGGGGTGAATCGGATATTTTCACACATGGAATGGCTACAGACCCCTTTTCTGCCTTTTGTGATGGGAAGATTAGTTGCATCAGGGTCTGGAAGGCATAGAAAAGACCGGCTTCACCTCCTGCTTCTATGGTAATGCCGTCACACGTCACCTCTAGTCTGTAAGCTTCCGGGTTGTCAATCAGGCTGTCATGAATTGCACGGATAACTTTAGCGGTTGATGATTGCTGAAGTTCAACAACCATTACTTTGCCATAATGTTTTTCCAGAAACCCGTTAAAAATAACCACAAGGTTCTCTGAAGCTGCAAAGGCAGTATCTATGATAATCCCTGTCCCGGGCCCCAGAAGAAAGGCTCCGTCTGCAGCTTCCATCACAGCAGGCAACGGAACCAGTGACAAAGGTGAATACTCTGCCTGTTTGTCTATGTCTGAACACGAGACAGAAACGGTCAGTATCAGGGTCAGGATTACAGTTAATTCAATCCCATGTGATAATTTGGTTTTCATACTTGCTCAGACTTTGAGAAATATCCTGTTACGATAAAGGAACCAGAGGAAGAGCCAGACAACGGCTATATATCCCAGCGAGCTGATAAAGGGCTGAACTGTTGCAGGTGACAGGTCATAAACACCTTTAAGGAAGAAATCGCGAATGATGTCAAACCGGAGTATCCTGTTCTGCAGCACGTAAATTGTAATTGAATTCATGCCGATGACAACAAAGAAGAACGCCCACTTCTTTATCTTCCGGACGTCAATGATGAGGTAGAAGAGGCCCAGCAGCATGAGGCTCCATCCGCCTGCAAAAAGCACAAAAGAACTGGTCCACAGGTTCTTGTTTATCGGGAAGAATGTTCCCCAGAGGATCCCAAGAAGAAGGCTGATAATTCCGGCGCCGATGATTATCATACCCTTTTTCAGACCGGTCAGTTCCTCCCTCTCAAGCCTGAGCAGGTGCCCGGCAAAGACTCCCAGGAGGGCTGTTGAGACGGAAGGAACGGTACTCAGTATCCCCTCCGGTTCATTGAACTCGGTATACATTGTCCCGGGCAACAGGAGCCTGTCAAGCCAGCCGGCCAGGTTACCCTCAGGGGTAAGCACCCCGGCACCGAAGCCGGGTACAGGAACCAGGAGCATCAGCAGGCAATAAATGATAAGCAGACCCCAGAACCAGGCAACCTGCCATCTGATCCCTGTATTCAGAACAATCATGGCAGCCAGGAACCATGCTATGCCTATCCTGCCAAGAACGCTTGCGAACCTGAGATTGTCAGGATTCAGCTCCAGTATCCGGTTCACCAGCATGCCCAGAATCACCAGGACAACCATTCTCTTTACCGCATGCAGGTATAATTTCCTCCGGCTGTCACCCCTTGCGGTTCTCGATGCGAAGGAATAGGGCATTGACACTCCGGCAAGGAAAAGAAAAAGGGGAAAGATCATGTCATAAAAGGCAAATCCGTTCCATTCCACATGGTGCATCTGTGAGTTCATCCATTCGAACAGCGGCCAGCCGGTCACTGTTGCAAGGGCAAAAACAAGTTTCTGCCCCCCCGTTATCCACAGCATGTCAAAGCCTCTCAGGGCGTCGAGACTGTAAAGCCGGGTGGCAGCGCTGCCCGGACTTTTGCCGGTGCCACTCCCGGCCGGCAGAATGCTGTGATCTTCTTTTGATTCTTTCATTTCTCAGATTATTTCTACCCGGTCAGCTACCACTTCCGTCTATTTTCCGTCAGAAGAGGGAGACCCCCTGAAAACCCAGAGGTTCATCCTGAGCTTCTCATTGCTGTCAGGCGTACATGGCAAGGATCATTCAATTATTAACAGCCTCGGCATATATGTGTCTGTGCTATCATTACAATTACTGTCAAAGCCTGAAAACAGTTACTCCCCCCTTGATGGTCCTGACAACGCTCAGACGGTCCCCATCGTTGCTGAGAAGCACTATGTCTGCCACTCCCCCGGGGCCCAGGAGGCAATCGCCCGTAATACCTGCAATGCCGTAAGGAATTCTCCCTCCCATATCCAGGGCCTCAGCCAGGGTGACAAGTTGTTTCGAAGCAAGGGTCTGAATGCAATGCAGCAGTGATTTGCCGGAGCCGGCCAGCATTTCAGGATTACCCCTGACATGAAGCTTCCCCCCTGCCGTCAGTGTCACCTCACCCCCTATGTGGGTCTTGTAGTCGCCCGGCGGCATGCCCGTCAGTCCCGTGGCATCACTGACAAGGATAATTTTCCCCGGTTTCATCCTCAGGAAGACCTTCATGAGTGAATCAGGAAGATGAAAGCCGTCAGAAATGATGGTGGCATAAAGTTCATCGGCTGCCAGCTGTTCCCACAGATAGTTCCTGTGCCTGGGAAGCATCTGGTGTGATCCGTTGCCCAGGTGGGTTGAGAGGGTCGCTCCTGCGTCCACGGCCTCCCTTATCTGGCCCGGGTTAGCCGAGGTATGCCCTATTGCAACAATAACGCCGCTTTCAGCTGCCCTTCTGATGAAGTCAGACGAGCCGGGCCACTCCGGTGAAAGGGTGACAATGCGGATCTTTCCGTCAGACGATTCCTGCAGGCGGCAAAACAGATCCCAGTCGGGAGGTCTTACATGCTCTGAGGGGTGAGCACCCCTTGCGCCGTTCTCGGGTGAGATGAACGGTCCTTCGAGATGAATGCCTCCGACGGCAGCCTCCGCCTCCGGGAACAGCCGGCAGGCATCCGCAATTGCCTTCAGTGAACTATGGAGATTTTCGGTGCTGTTGGTGATCACTGTCGGGAAAAATGTAGTGACCCCTTCGCTCCATAGTTTTGCCGTAATATCCCTGACCGTTTCAGGCATCAGAGGTACAGAATTGAGGTCAAGGCCGGCATAGCCGTTTACCTGCAGGTCACACAGGCCCGGAGCAATGATCATTTCCGGGCCGGCTGCCGCTTTGCCGCAGGCCATTGTGCTTATAATCCCTCCTCCGAGGGTAATGTTCACCGTCTCTCCCGTCAGGTAATGGCGACCGGCAATTATGGTATCGTCATCCGGTATAATCATGACATAATATTATTTGCTGATGGAATTCAGCAGGTGGTCCACCTTTTCGGGCACAGCCCTCCTGCTGAGCAATCCTGCTGCAATATACAACAACAATGATGTAAAGAGAGGTACTCCTACCTCAAGTGCCAGGGATGCTCCCGGGATAAGCTTGACAATAATGAACCCGGCAATGCCAGCCACAATAGAGATAATTGCAACGCGGCTGTCGCATTTGCGGAAGGCGGGCAGCAGGCCAAGTATCATAGGTATCGCAATGGGTCCCAGCAGCGCAGCAAACCATGAGACTATCAGGCCGAACACACCTCCGAAGCTCCTGGCATTGATGGCAATGAGTATCGTCAGCACTGTAAAGGAGAAGGTGGAAATTCTGGCGATAAGAAGTATCTTCTTACGGCTGAAACCGTCAAATCCCTTGATGAAGCGGGGCATTATATCCCTGGTTATGACGGCGGAAATAGTGTTGGCGTCTGAAGAGGTCATTGAAAGCGTATTGGTGAACAGCGAAGCCATCACCAGTCCCACCAGACCTGCCGGAAGGAACTTGATTGCAAGCAACCCGTACGAGCGTGTCGGGTCATCAAGTTCCGGCAGGAATATGGGAGCGGCAAACATCGGGAAGAAAAGCACTATCGGCCACAGCAGGTACAGCACCGATGATAATGTGGCAGCCTTCCGGGCCACCTGTCCCGAGGATGAGGCAATGAAACGTGTTGCCAGATGCCATGTACCACCGCTGTAACTGAAGAAATCAATAATCACCATTGCAATCAGGAACTGCCAGGTATACGGATCACTGAAGAGAGCCGAATGTCCTTCCGGAAGTCTGTCCCAGAGCGTGAAGAATCCTGAGGCACCGTCACCAAGGTTAATCAGTACGATTACGAACATCGTTATTCCGGCAACAAGCTGAACGAGGAACTGGGCAAAGTCATTCACCACATCAGCCCACAGACCTCCGAGGGTGCTGTAGATAAGTGAGACGGACCCTGCAAGCAGAATGCCCGTCAGGAAGGAGGTGCCGGCAAATATGTTGAGAAGAACGGCAATGGCAGCCCATTTGGCTCCCACATCAAAAATCTTTATTATCACCCCTGACCATGCTATCAGCTGCTGGGTATTGAGGTTATACCTGGTAAGCAGGTATTCCGTTGGCGACTGTATCCCGGTCGCTATCCTGAGTCTCGCCCACCGGGGAGCGATGAGACGAGCCCCGAGGAATGTGGCTGCCGCCACTGCACATGCCCACCATATGTATATCGTCAGGCCATGCGTGTAGGCTATACCGGCATAGGCAACAAAGACTGCTCCGCTGTAACCCGAGACATGGTGAGAGACGCCTGAGAGCCACCATGGAAGCCTGCCTCCCGCCGTGAAGAAGTCGGCTGAGTTCCTGACCCTCATGTAGGCCCAGAACCCGATGGAAATAAGCAGGATGAAGTAGAGTGCCAGAACGATCCAGTCAATAAGTTGCATATCAGTTTCTTTTACCTGTTTTTACCTTGCACAAGCGAGAGCCAGGCCAGTGCATAACGCCTTCCCATAATCCTCTGCGACGGTCCGTCAAAATGTACCAGGTCTGATTTTGGCCTGGTTCCGAAAGATCGTACAAGTTCAGTATCAGGGTCCCCGGCCGCTATTGAGGAGAGGATGTCATTGATCTGAAGATACTCAGGCCTGTTCTTTTCAACGCCGGGGAAGAGGCCAAGTTCACCCGCAACTACAGGCAGTCCCGGGTCTCCTGCCACAATGCGGAAATATTCAAACAGAGCTTCGGTGTTCTCTCTGAACAGGGGTATTTTTGAGGCATTAGCGTCTGATTCTCCCTGGTGCCATATGATGCCCTTCACCGTACCATAATTCATGGCCCAATTCAGTTTTTCCGTCAGGTTGCTTTTCAGCCTGACACCATTGTAAAGTGAATCGGTGAGCCAGTTTTCGGTGGAGCTGCCTCCTACTGCACAGGGAATAAGCCCTATATAAATATCCTCGTCAAGGTTGTCAAGGAGTGTCCTTGCAAATGCCAGTCCCGGTCCAAGGCCGGTGAGTGCAGGCTGGTATAGCTGCAGAGGCTCCTTCGCCACGGCCCACCTCATGTCAGGGGTTACGAAAAGGATCCGGGAATCGGGTACCGTGTCAGACGGCTCCACCAGGCCACGACCTGCCATATTCGACTGTCCTGCCAGGACAAATAGCCAGACCTTTTCAGGCGGAGGCATCTGAGCGACATACTCAGTAATCACAGGGAAAAACCTGGTACGTTCATCCTGTGCCCTTGCCACACCGGCACACCAGAGCAGCGCCAACACTGCCATAATCCTGCCCGTCAGCCTCATGGTCACACCCTTCTGTTTCCGGTGAGTCTCTGATACAGAAGGATCAGTTTCCGGTTACGGATCATATTCTGCTCTGCGATCTCACTCTCGTGAAGGAACCCTTTCTGAAGCCTGGCAAAGCGGAGGTCAAGCTGTTTCGTTTCCCTTATCAGTCCTTCCAGGTCAGCCGCAAGTGTCTGCCTGTCATCTTCTGCAAAATCCGGCGAATTGAATCTTGCCTCAGCCTCCCTGAATCTCAGGTAATGATCCCTGATATCAAGCATCAGCCTGAAGTGTTCAAATTCATCCTTGTTGTAAATAGGCTTCAGGCTCTTCATCTTAACTATGGCCTCCTCTACCGGTACCCTCATCTCAGCTATGGAACCCGATGTTGCCGGTTTGCCGTTTACAACCAGCTCTGGTGGTATGGTCAGGATCTCCCAGAGGAGCTGACCCTCAGCTTCTGTCAGCCCGAAGCGTTCAGTACCGTACCTGATGACAAATGCCTCAGGATCTATGGGGTCACTGGTCCGCAGTGCTTCGGCGTAAGATGCAAGCAGTATCCGGAACCCTGAAAGCGGGTAGGTATTCCTTATCTGCTCCATATCCGTTACCTCGTAGTTCACATCCCACGTGAAACCGTACAGGCCCGACGTAGACCATGAGGTCATTATGATGCCTGTGTAACCCGCCTCCCTGGCATATGGTATAAAGTCACGCTGGTTGTTGAAATGCTTCTCCCAGCAGGTGACATATGAATTATCCGGGTGACTCCTGATGGCCGGTGATCCCCAGAATTCCATTCCCTGTGCCTGCAGTGCAGCGATATCTCCGAAGTAATTCGTATTCCAGCCGTAGTTCCAGTCGATAAAGATTGTTTCCTCCGGCAATTCGGAAGCCGCCTCCGGGTACTTGAGAAGTATATCAGCCCACATGACCGGCCTCTTCCCCAGGGCTATGATAATGTTGCACATCATCTTCATGTAATCGACAAACAGCTTTGATTTTCCTTCCGTGGCGGCCTTGAGTGAGCATGCGGGACAGTGGCCGAGCAGGTAGGTCTCATCACCCCCTATATGGATATAGTCAGAACTGTGCATCGATGCCATATCTGCAAAAAGATCTGCAAACAACAGGCTGTCAGATTCTTCCTTCAACGGGCAGAGCTGCGATATATCTTTCCTGTCCTCCTTGAGTTCGCTGTACCTGTCATGTCTGAGGATATATTCGACATGCCCGAAACATTGCTGGAGTGGTATCACATCTATCCCGAGTCGCTCGCAGTAACCGATGAAATCCTTCACTTCCTCACGGGTGTAGGCCAGTTCATTTGATATTGTGGCATTGTTCCGGTATGGGTATGAGGCTTCCCATTCCATCACCAGGGTGTTAAAACCGAATGCAGCCAGTTCGTCAGCAAGTGCCTTGAGGGCCTCCACGGTCATGACCTGTATCCTCAGGTCGACATGGAATCCTCTCACGGCAAACTGGTTTTCCGCTGCCGGAGCAAGGCCCTGATGCTGTTGCGGCTGCGGGGTGCCGTTACGGCACCCCGTCAGCAGAGCCAACACCATGGCTGCATAAAGAATCGACCTCCTGATGCTGAGTATTGCTGACCTGTTTCTCATGTCTGTTTTATTAAAGTATTCAGGTAATTGAGACACTGTTACCCTCTATATTAATCCTTGTTCCTGCCCTGCCCCGTTCCCTCACAGTTACGGTTGTGACTCCTTTCCTGGTTCTGGTGCGGAAGACCGGGGTCCCGTTCTTACCGTTTGAAGCGATAACCAGGAGATGAGAGTATGTGTTTCCGGCAGCCCTGAGACTGTATGATGCCACAGGAGCCGCGGTTGAGGTGGCCCTGATGCTGACCAGGCCGGATGACAGGGTAAAATTGCCTTTGTCATCCGGGGTGACTGAATGAATTACAGCGGGGGCAACAGGAGTGGCTGACCCGCCGGGCTGTTTTACCATTATCCCTTTCCCGGAGGATAAGACATTCACGTCAGAGGGGGGAAAATGAAGGAGTATCTCATAGCTGTGGTCTCCTGCAGCCTCAAAGCTGTCACTGATGACTGCAATATGCTCCCTCACCAGGGTGATTTTCCTGCTCCACCGGACATTGGCGTTAGTTGCCTCCTCCGGAGGGGAGACCATCGTCAGCGAAGGAAACTCCGCAGCCGGGTTCCAGTCAGTTATCCTGTTCGGGGTCTCCCTTCGCGGTACCCACAGGACCTGTGAGGATGTTGCAGCCTCGGTCACCCCGTCTATCAGCACGCTGTTATGCGCTCTGGTGGTTCTGTACCATGATACCAGCGCCGGGTCATCATAGTTGCAGCACCCGCTTTCAATGAGCAGCGGCATGCCGCCGTGCCAAAGTTCGAACCCGAGCCTGCCGGCATGAGCATGGGCTCCTATTACCGAGGCGGGATTGGCCAGGAGGTACCAGCCAGCTTCTCCTCCGCCTCTCATAACTGCCACCTGGGTATCAGGAAATAGAGCCGACCCCTGCGTTCCTGTGACTGCTGCGGCACCAATGATCTCATTGATTGTATCCAGGATTGGTTTTACCGGCATCTCATAAGAGTCATTCACCTGGGGAACGGTCCCGTCCGGCCTCTCAACCGAAGCAAGATAGAGAGCCATCCTGCGGAGCATAGGAAGTGAGTTCACAGGCGGTTCAATGCCATTGCCCGTACAGATCAGGAAGGCATCCCTGAAGAGGTGTGCCTGAAACGGATAATAGCCGAACATCTGCTCTACGTTGCCACCGTCAGGGTAGAAAGCATTGGCCAGATGGTGATTCAGTATTATCATGCCCCTGCGGAGCAACTCGGCTGAATCATCCAGCATGGGAAACAGAACTCCCAGGTAGATCATCGCCAGGCCTCCGTGCGACTGGTGGTTGAACTCGTTCAGTTTAGCCTGCCCGAAGCCAGTAAGCAGGATATGGGCATGTTCTCCGAGTGTATCGACAATAAGTTTTTTTTCCTCCGGTGTAAGTCCCTTTTCACCCAGGTAATAACACCATGAAAAATGTATTGACCGCCACGCCACCTGCATATCGCGCCAGTTATAGGTTGTGCGGTGCGAGTCCGGCATTCGGGGGTTGTCTGTTATCCACTGCCTGATGATACCCATCATATCATCAAGATATGACCTGTCGCCCGTGAGGTGGTACATCCTGGCAAAAGAGGGCAGAAAATAAAACCTGTTGAGCCAGACACTCTTTTCTATCTCACTCCGCTCATACTTCTGCCAGCCGACAGGTTCGCCGTAGACCCTGGTGAGAACGCCGCCGCGGATTGCATCAACAATCCCTGCATCATCCTCAGTACCCAATACTGTCATCTGGATAAACTTGCCGCCCTGGTCCTTGGGGATATAATCGCCTATGTTACAGCGACCGGCATATTTCATGAACGGAAATACCGGTGAGCCGCCCGGAGCGCTATTGCAGCGGGGGTTGGCGAAGGCACCTGCCGGGATGGCGTTTATTGTCAGTCCCCCCAGTGCCACCCCGGCAGTGCCTGCACAGATATTTTTTATGAATTGCCTTCTTCCTCTGCTCATTCTATAAACTTACACAATATTTACAGCTCTCCGAATGAATCGGTGTCGAAATAGAAGCTGCAGTCAGGGTGTCTCTGCAGCACTGATGCCGGGCATGCAGTGGTAACAGGACCGTTTACAGTGTTGTTCACAGCCTCTCTTTTACTGAGGCCGGGCACAACACAGAAGAGGTGTGATGCACCGAAAATTACCGGTATTGTAAGAGTAAGGGCCTCTTCCGGCACCTCATCAAGGGTGGCAAAGCATCCTTCATTGACCTGCTGCATGCGGCATGAGCGGTCAAGTGAGACCTTCTTGACTGTCAGAGGGTCATTGAAATCAGCCACCGGCGGATCATTGAAGGCAATATGCCCGTTCTCCCCTATCCCGAGGCATATTACATCTATGGGTGCCCCGTTTATCAGTTCTGAATACCTGGCTGCCTCCTTTGCCGGATCTGCGTTGCCGTCAAGGAGCCAGACCTTCTTCATGGTGACCCTGCTGAAAAGCCTCCGTTCCAGGTATCTTGAGAATAGCTGGTCAGCACTGCCATTCAGTCCTATATATTCATCCATATGAAAGGCGGTTACCCTCCCCCAGTCAATGAGAGCCGACGATGCAAGGTAATCAAGCATCTCATTTTGTGATGGCGCAGCAGCAAACACCATCCTAATCTCATCCCTGCTCTTCAGCAGGCCGGCCACCCGGGCCTCAACATCCCTTCCTGCCGCCAGCCCCATTTCATCTCTTGTAGGGAAGACATTTACGTTGAGGTGTTTATATCTGTTAATCTTCATTGCAATTAAGCATTGGTTCATGACCCGGCATTGTACATCGGGTCACAGGTAAAATTTGTTTGAAAACCTGCAGGTTTTTTTGAAAGAATCAGATGGGTAATTTCACCCTTAATTTCCAATCAACCTTCGGAAATACCCATCTGATCTTCAACCTTAAAACAAACCTGCCATGAAATGAACCCCTTTTTCAGAGCGAGAGGTAAACCACGTCAGCCGTAACATGAATCACCCCGTTTGTCGGCTCGATGTTTGAGGTGATAATGGTCCAGCTCTTTTTCGTCCCCTGGTTGATAACCCCCTGGTAACTTGTATTGTGTGAAAGATACATTACCAAACCGCTTTCGGTTGGATAAGCGATGGGGTTATTGCTCGGAAGCAGTTCCGGATCGGTGAATATCACCCGTGCATTGACTATGTGATACTTAAGGACCGATTCGAGTGTGGCAACAGGTATTGCCTGTATACTGGCATAACTGTTCGTTTTCATGTAAGCCCTGAAGGCGCTGTTCCTGGGGGCGATGAAAGTTCTTTCCGTTGTTCCGGAATAGAGGCTCTGAAGTCCTGTGGCCACAATGGCCTCTTCCATAAGTGAGAGGGAGTCGGTACTCTGGATAAACTCCCAGGTCGTCATGTTCACCTTGCCGCCGGGGTTGCCGTATTCATATTCGTAATCCGGCTGTATCTCGCATGAGACAAGCAGTGCTGCCAGGGCAACAGGTGCAAGCAGCATCCTCAGAAGCTGCATTTTTCTGTATTTGGTTTTTATTTTTTCCATGTCATTAGTCTTTGATGATTGACAACTCATCTCTATTGATAGAACGGGTTCTGCTCAAGGTTTGGATTCTTGTTGAGAGAGTTCTGGTGTATCGGCCATACGAGATTGGCCTCGCTGCTGAGCCCGTTTATCGGACCCATTGTCGAGATGGCTTTGCCTGTCCTGACAAGATCAAACCAGCGGTGTCCCTCGAAACAGAGTTCCACTGACCTTTCCTGGAGGATAGCCGATTCAAGGTCACCGTACATTGCTATTGCATCGGCCTCGGTGGCAAATGCCGGCAGCCCTGCGCGGGTTCTGATGGCGTTCAGCAATGAGAGCGCCTCAGTCTTGTTGGCGGCACCGCCTGTCTTATTGAGAGCCTCGGCCCTGAGAAGCATGATGTCGGCAAGCCTTGTCAGGATGATATTCTGTTTTGCGGGTGTTGAGACCTCGTCACTGACACCGCGGCCGAGATATTTCCATATTGCCTTGGGATCCGCAGGCACCATATCATATACGAAATCTTCCCTGAGGTCACCCTCTTCTATGGAGGCTTTCCACTTGTTGGAAGGGGTATAGATGGCATAGGAGCCGATGGCATAAAGGATTCTCAGTCCGTTTGTTTCGGTATCATTGTAGCCAACCTCGAAAATACTCTCCTTGGAATAGCTGTTTGAGAACATCTTGCCCCAGTCAGCTATCGGAACAAGTGAATAGAGTGAGTTTGACATGACCAGTGATGATGTTGCCAGCGCCTCGGTGTACTTGTGTCTCCACATATAGACCTGTGTCAGGAATGCATTGGCTGAGCCTTTGGTAAACATGATCCTGTCATTGTTGCTGTTGAATTTGTCAATACAGTTTTCAGCCGCATATTTGAGGTCCTCTTCCACCTGGTCAAGAACAATCTCCTTATCGGTTTTTCCGATGAAGATATCCTGGTCAATCGAGGTATAGGGCTCAGTGATGAAAGGTACGTTGCCCCACACTCTCACCAGGTAGAAATAGGCAAGTGCTCTCAGTGCCCGGGCCTGACCTACCAGTTGTTTGCCGGCAGGGTCATCCTCCTCGAATACTCCGGGAATGTATGCAATGGCATAGTTTGCCCTGCTGACCATCCGGTAGAGGGCTGTCCAGTCAGCAGAAGAGGCTGTATTGGTGAGGTTGTTAGAGAGCAGGGTCAGTGATTCTCCCGTCTGTGCGGTCTGAACGTTGTCAGCCCTTCCTTCTCCCCAGTAGCAGAAGTTATAGGTGAAAACTGACTGCGCAGCGTCATAGATACCGTACACACCGGCCTGCGCATCCGCGGTGGTCTTGTAGAATCCTGACGCGGAGAAACTGCTCACGGGATCCTTGTCAAGGATATCGGTACAGGCAGTCACCTGCATAAGCAGAATGACCGCTATAGCTGTTTTTATGTATTTCAATTTCATAATTCTCTGTATTTTAGAATTCCACGTTGAGACCAAATATTACGGTACGGCTCTGGGGGTATGCACCCTCGTCAACGCCTACCTGCAGCCCCTCATACGAGTTCACCTCCGGATCATAGCCGGTGTAGCGGGTGAAGGTCAGCAGATTCTCACCGGTGACATATGCACGAATCCTGCTGATGCCGGCTTTGGAAGTAACAGCCTTCGGAAGGGTATATGCGAAGGTGATGTTTTTCAGTCTCATATATGAACCGTCTTCCACCCACCTGTCTGAAACCCTGAGATATTCATTCCTCTTGGGGTCATTGCGGACCGGAGCCGGATAGTCGGTCACGTCTCCCTGCTCCCTCCACCTGCGGAGTGCATCGGTGCTGACATTGTTGTAGGCAAAAACCCAGTTTCTCATGTTGTTGAGATGACTGTAGATGTCATTGCCGTAGCAGAACTGAAGGAAGACATTGAGTGAAAAATTCTTATATGAAAAGTCGTTGTTGAAGCCACCTGCAAAAAGAGGCTGTGCATCACCTATTATCTGCTTGTCCTCATCATTGATGATATTGTCACCGTTCAGGTCATCCCATATCGGGTCACCGCCGATGAATGGTTTGCCTGTTGCCGAACCGAACTTTACCTGGTTCACATTGTCTTCATCACGTGCATAGACACCAAGGAACTTCCATCCGTAGAAGGTTCCGATAGGCTGCCCCTCCTGCAGTATGTGATAGGTACCGTTCTGGATATAGCCGTTGGTCAGCACCTCGTCAGGGAGATCAACAACCTTATTGCGGTTAAAGCCTATATTGAAGCTGCTTGACCACTGGAACTCGCGGTTGATATTGTGGGTGTTGATGGCAAACTCCATCCCCCTGTTTGAAATATCACCTATGTTGCGGGTGATATACCCGAAACCGGTGGTCTCGGGTATCGGAACCGCAAAGAGGAGGTCGGAGGTGTTCTTGATGTAGAAGTCACCCACGAAGCTGACGCGGTTATTGAACATAGCAAGATCAAATCCGAGATTGTACTGGGTGGTTACCTCCCATCTCAGTCCCTGGTTTGGCATCACTGTGGGTGAAGCACCTGAGTTTGTGAGGTAGTTGGTTCCTATTGCGAACTCACCCCCCGAGACATAGTTGGGGATTGCTTCGTTTCCGGTCTGGCCTATGCTGAGTCTCAGTTTTCCGTCATTGAGGAACCCGAGGCCATCGGCGAATGATTCGTCAGAGAAGCGCCATGCCGCTGAAGCTGAAGGGAAATAACCGAACCTGTTCTCAGCCCCGAACCTTGAAGATCCGTCTGCCCTGATGTTTGCCTCGGCAAGGTACCTTCCCTTGTAATTATAAGATATCCTTCCGAAGTAAGAGAGCATCGAGTGCTCATCAGTCCTGTTAACTGCCTGGTTTGAGATGGTACCTGCACCGTTAAGGGTACGGATGTTGTCACTGGCGAAATAAAGCCCGTCAAGACCTGTGGTCTCCATCTTCCAGTCCTGCATGCTGAACCCGGCCATGGCACCTAATTCATGCCCCTCGCCTAACGTGGTATTGTATGTAAGATAGTTTTCATTTGCCCAGGTCATGTTGGTTCTTGCCCTGACGGCGCCCCAGTTGTACCCTGCACGGTAATCTACCGTTGTGGGATAAAACTCATCCTCCTTCATTGAGATGAAATCGATGCTGACGCTTGTCCTGAACATCAGGTTCTTCAGAATATTGTATTCCAGGTACTGGTTGCCGATGATCCTGTTGGTTACATTCAGGTGAGTGCACTCCTCTGCCATTCCCACAGGGTTCCTTTTACCGTTGAAGTAATATATAGGTGATCCGTCAGGGTAAGTGAGTGAGTAGACCGGAGGCCTGACCAGGATAGACTGAACGAGACTGAGGTTCCCGGTACCGCCGGCATTGATCCTGTTGTTTCTGCCGTTGGTGAAGGAGATGTTCTGGCCGATGGTAACCTTGTCAGATACTTTAAAATCAGTATTGAGCCTTGATGTTATTCTCTTGTAGTTTGAAGCCAGGAAAATTCCGTCCTGATCAAGGTAGGAAGTACTGAAAGCATACCGTGCTGCTTCGGTACCACCCTGGACACCCAGTTCAACCTGGTGTTGCCATGCCTTTCGGTACATTACGCTCTGCCAGTCAACATCACCGTTGTTCATCGGGTTGAGTGAGTCAATGGCAGTCCAGTGAGGCTCCGTAGGTGTTGTGGCATTATTGTACCTGTCAAGGTTCTTATAGGAATCTATTATGATTTCACGCCATTGCTGGGCGTTGAGGACGCCGAGATGCCTGGTGATTTCACTGATGCCGCTGAAGTAATTGAGGGATACTTTTGTCTTTCCCTCTTTTCCTCTCTTTGTTGTTATCAGCACGACACCGTTGGCGGCCCTGGATCCGTAGATGGCCGTGGAGGCTGCATCCTTGAGCACTTCGATTGATTCAATGTCACCCGGGTTGATGTCAGCCAGCGGATTCAGTCCGTGCAGGTCATAGCCGTTGAGTGAAGTAAGGGTACTGGATTCCACGGGCACACCATCAATGACATATAGCGGGTCATTGCCGGAGTTCAGCGAGGAGTATCCTCTCACCCTTACGGTGATGCCGGCGCCGGGGGCTCCTGA
Source organism: uncultured Rikenella sp. (assembly GCA_964621005.1). GTDB lineage: Bacteria > Bacteroidota > Bacteroidia > Bacteroidales > VadinHA17 > SR-FBR-E99. The sequence continues at coordinate 69,680 of CAZUIF010000007.1, read as the reverse complement.
GTTGGAAGTTACAAACACGCCCGGGGCCCGGCCCTGGAGGGCGGAAAGCACATCTTTTACCGGGGTGTCTTCTATATTTGTGGCGCTTATTGACGAGATTGACCCGGTAAGATCCCTCTTCTTCTTGAAGCCGTAGCCTATCACCACCAGTTCTTCAATCATGGTCACGTCACTCTGCATTGCCACATTCAGTACCTGGCGTGTACCCACGGTCAACTCCTGCGGGGCGTAGCCCACCGAAGTAAACACCAGCACGCTGTTGTTTGAGGGCACATCAATGGCAAATGTTCCGTCAAGGTCTGACGCCACACCGGTTGTTGTACCTTTAATTACAATAGTCACACCCGGAAGGACTTCCCCCGTTGTTGCATCGGTGACAGTCCCGGTGACTCTTTTCTGCTGCAGATTCAGTGATGATGATGCAGCAGCGCTGAAAATCATCAGCACAGACAGCATGATCATGAACCCCGGCAGCAGTACCGCCTTCTTCCATCTCATTTCGGGGCGGAAGAGCACGTTCAGTTGCTTTTTTTTCATAATTTTGAGAGTTTAGGGTTTTTGGATAAATCCTGACAAACGACTGCTCCCGGGTATCATCCGCAGAATGTTACCGGGAGCGGTTTTTTGATGTTAGTTCATATTATTGATTATCAATCAATTAATAATTTAAGGAGTCTCTTACAGATCAAATTTATGACAACAAAATCAAAAAAGCAAACGTTTGCGTAAATATTTAACAAAAAGTGAGGTATTTTAACATTTTAGGGGATTACCGCCAATACCAGAGGCGTATTCGCATTATAGGATGTCATACATATTTCACTATTTTACTGACTTTTAATACCAACTAGAGTTCTGACTTGCGGATTAATGCATAATTTCGCATTATGATCAAACGTTTGCACTTGAACCAATATATTAACTTTATGCCATGCCCGGCTCAAGAGTAACAATAAAGGATCTGGCAAAGAGGATGAACCTGTCGGTTTCAACCATCTCCAGGGCCCTGCACAACCATCCAAGCATCGGTGAGAAGACCACCCGCGAAGTGTGGAAGCTCGCGGAACAGCTCGGATATTTCCCCAATTCGGTGGCATCCAACCTGAGACGCAGGAAGACCAACATGATAGGGGTCATCGTGCCCCGTATTGACATCGCCTTCCATTCACACGTTATCAGCGGTTTGGAGGAGATAGCATACAGGATGGGATACAACGTGACCATTTACCAGAGCCGTGATTCATACGAGCGGGAAGTGGCCATCACCACAATCCTTCAGACAAACATGGTGGCAGGGATAATTGCCTGTCTTGCCCTTGAGACTAGAGACTGCAGTCATTTCGCAAGATTCAACAATCTTAAGGTCCCCCTGGTATTCTATGACAGGGTCAGCAATGAACTGGAGGCCAGCAAGGTGATTATTGACGACTTTGACGCTGCCTTCAGGGTAACACAGCACCTTATTAATACCGGATGTCACCGTATAGGTCATATTGCCGGTTGCCAGACCACCTCCATATTCGCTGCCCGGCTGGAGGGATACAAAGCTGCCTTGCATAAACATAACATCCCCTTCGATCCTAACCTTGTCTGCTGTGCCAATGACCTCAGTTATGAAGAGGGATCAAGGTGTACAAAGAAACTCCTGAAGCTTGCTGCGATCCCTGATGGTATCTTCTGCGCAAATGACTACACCGCAATTGGTGCAATCCAGGTCATAAAAAAAGCAAATCTCAGGGTTCCTGATGATATAGCTGTAGCAGGTTTCAGCAACTATCCCGTTTCCACAATTATTGAACCGGCCCTGACCACCATAGATGACCGGGCAGTAGAAATGGGCAAGACAGCTGCACGCATGCTTATCCGGCAAATAGAGGAAAGAGATGTCAATATCGCCTCAGAAACAGTCGTGATAAAAACTGACCTGATCATAAGGGGCTCTACCGTCAGGGAACCGATAATAACATGAATTCACAAATGCTGTAAAGCCACCTTAAATGCTTTTCTCAAGCTGAAATTTCCATATTTCATTTTTTTTCATACTTTTACGCCGCTTTCAGAAATAATGCACACTAAACGATAAAATGTGTAATTAAAACCGAAACTCATGAGAAAAATTCTGACACTTGTTTCTGCAATGGCCATCACCGGTTCTCTGTTCGCCGGCGGACTGGTAACAAACACCAACCACAGCGCTTACATGGTGCGTATGCTCAGCCGCCAGGCTTCAACCGGCGTCGATGCTGCATATTTTAACCCTGCAGGCCTGACAAAACTGGCAGACGGATTCCATTTCTCCCTCAACAATCAGACTATCGGCCAGACAAAGACAATCACCAATGACTATTATTTCCTTACTGAAAAACCGACTGAATATATCGGGAAAGTAAGTGCACCTTTCTTCCCGGGTATTTATGCCGTGTACAAGACAGGAAAACTGGCATTCTCAGCTGGATTCAATCCTATCGGCGGCGGCGGCGGCGCAAAATATGCCACCGGTCTTCCTACTTTCGAAAAGCAGATATCAAATCTAGTTCCTCTTCTGCAGACCCAGCTGGCCCCGCTTGACGCAGGTGTGCAGCAGGTAATGGGTTTTAACCCCGACTTCAATAATGTAACCGGTTATGACGGTGCCATATTTTTCGAAGGCAGTTCAATCTACTTCGGATACCAGGCAAACGTTTCATATGCGATCAATGACATCATTTCTGTTGCCGTAGGCGCCAGGTATGTGACTGCAAAAAATACCTACCAGGGTTACATTAAAGACGTTACCATTAATGCATCACCGGCAACACCACCGGCAGGATATCCGGCGAGTGTTCCTGCTCCGTACGTCGGCAGCCCCGGCGACTACCTGAGAGCTATTGCCCTGACACCATACGGTACCTCACAGGCAACCAGCCTTAACGGCTCGGCAGCGCTGCTCGATCAGGCGACCAACGTTGAAGCTGACGTTGTTGAGGAAGGAAGCGGATTCACCCCGATCATAAGCCTCAATATCACTCCGAACGATATGTTCAATATCTCACTCAAATACGAATTCAAAACAAACCTTGAACTGACCACGACCGTTATCGACGGTAAGGATGCAGGCGGCATGTTCGAGGACGGTGGAATAAAAGTTGCTGACATGCCCGCAATGCTTTCAGCAGGCGTTGGCATTCGTCCCTCAGGGAAATTCTATATTGCAGCTGGCCTGAACTACTACTTCGACAAGAGCAACGATTATGACGGCAGCAATGACCTGGAAGTCGAAATGATCGATAAGAATTTCTTTGAATATTCGGCAGGCATTGAGTATGCACTGACCAAGATGCTGAAAATCAGTGCAGGTTACAGTGGTACACAGACCGGTGTCAATGACAATTATCAGAGTGACCAGAGGTACAGCCTTAACACAAACACTTTCGGCGGCGGTCTCGGGCTGACACTCTCACCCATGATCGACATCAACCTGGGTGGAATGTGGACAATGTACCAGGACGGTGGTAAGACTTCCCCATCAGGAATGACAGGAGTACCTGACGTAAATGAAACATATGACACCGAGACATGGGTGATTGCCATCGGTGTAGATCTTCACTTCTAGGATATACTTTTTTACAATGAATGCCCCGCCCTGAAAAGAGTGCGGGGCTTTTTTTATTCATGATTTTTTAACCGGGCTCTCCGGCTTCACCTGCTGTAATCTATTCCCTGCCGCTTGAGGTTCTCAAGATAGAGTCCCAGGTCAGGCGCATCGGAGGTCATCATCCTAGTGTACCATCCCCTGGCAGTCTCAGTCCTTCCCATGCTGTTGTCAAGTATGATCAGGGAGCTGTAAACGGCACCTTCAATGCCAAGATTGAGTGAATCGATCCGGCTGATTAGGTCCTCATAGATGCGGTAGGCGGCCATTGACTCTCCCTTGCCTGAAAGCGCAAAAGCCTCATTTATGATTTTGTTAAGGCCTTCATCAGTGACAATTCCCCTGAACGAGAGGCATCCACCCACGCACTCCTCCACGATTGAAAACCAGGGAAGCATCCCGGTCGGCGGAAATGTGAGTGAAAAAGAGGTCTTCTCCCCGGGCCGTTTGAACTTGTATGTCGCCGGACAGTACGGAAGGCCCTTCAGCCCGGTCAGCTTCAGCCGCATCCCGTCAGGCCTTACAAGGAATGTATTCCTGTCAATGCAGAACCATGCGTTGTTTATATCACTCTGCACCGTCATCCATACAACAGTAGCTTCAGGGTTGAAATCAACCCGCACAATCTCGGCGGTGAGAGGCGACTTCAGTCCGTAGTTCGGGCTCTCCACGCTTTGCCCTGCGGCAGTCATAAAAAGTGCCGCAAGAATTATTGCTGTCAGTGTTCGTTTCATCTTATTCCGGTGAAATGCAATTATCATACCGTAAAGGTAATGATTTACACCAACCCGATTTTCAGTCTTTTTACTCACAACCGCAAACATGCAGTATATTATGTTTGTAACAACTTTGTCACATTTGTGTAATCTGAATGTAACAAAAACGAAAGATTTTTGTATTGTCAAACCTTCAATTAATTAATTTGATGAAAATTAAGATCTTACCTGTAGCAATAAGCATGCTGATGCTTACAGCAGTACCTGTCATGGCACAGGAGAGTGATGACTTCAAGCCCTCGGGCAAGTTTTTCGGGCTTCTGTTTGCCAACTACCACACAACCTTCACTGACGGCACCAACACCTCAGCGTTTGAAGTGAACCGCTCCTACTTTGGCTATGATTTCAGCTTCTCCAGAGAAATTTCCAGTCGTATAATGTATGACGGGACAACCGAGGTAATCAACGGCAAGACCATTTATTCCGGTTACCTGCGTAATGCCTACCTGCAGTATGACAACGGGAAATTCCTGTTGCGCGGTGGTCTGATAGGAGCCGAGCAGATCTCAATGATGGAAAAGATATGGGGATACAGGTATGTTACGAAGCCTCCCATTGATTATTCGGGTATGATACAGGCTGCTGACCTTGGGTTAATGACTGTGGTGCAGGCAGGGGAACTCCTTGACATTGACCTCTCAGTTACAAACGGCCGCGGATTCAAGGACATTACGCCCAACGGAACCTACAGGTTCTCGGCCGGTTTCACGCTGACACCTGCTGAGCACGTGATGGTCAGGGGATTCTATGATATGATGGGCACCTCCGGCAGGATGCAGCGGACCGCCAGCCTGACAGCGGCATGGATGGGCCCGAAATTCACGGCAGGAGCTGAATATTTCAGGCAGGACAATGCCGCAATGACCGAAGGGCGCAACTATTCAGGAACCAGCATCTTCACCAGGGTGCCCCTTTCTGAGAAGGTCAGGCTCTTTGCCAGGTATGACAGGATCACTTCCGTGGTAATGGAAGAGGATTCCGATCCGTGGAACCTGAACAGGGACGGATCATACATCTTTGCCGGTATAGACTTTTCTCCCGCAAAAAATGTAAGGATCTCACCGAACTTCAACTTTTACCTTCCCGCTTCAGACGGCAGTGCCAATGTAAGCACCCTCGGACTGAACGTCGAGGCAAAATTCTGAAAATGCGGGCAGCGGAAAGGGTGAAGACATTGCCATAAACTGGTTTAAAAACATTAACTTCACAACAATACTTTTAAAAATGAAAAACAGTATCATTATCCTGATGGCCGTAATGGCGCTTGTCATCGCATCATGCGGCGGCGGCGGTTCAACTGCCGGCAAACAGAAACAGGTCACCCTCTCCGCTGCCGGGGCAACATTCCCGCAGCCGTTCTACAACCTGGCCTTCAAGAAATACAATGAGGCAGGCGGTCCGCTGATCAACTACGGCGGTATCGGATCAGGGGGTGGCATCAAGAGCCTCCGTGACCAGATAGTCGACTTCGCAGCTACCGACGCCTACCTTTCAGATGCCGAACTGGCAGAGATGCCCGGAGAGGTGGTCCACATCCCGACATGCATCGGTGCTGTGGTGATAGCCTATAACCTTCCGGGTGTGACGGATCTGAAACTTACACCCGAACTCCTTGAGGGAATCTTCCTTGGCAACATTAAAACCTGGAATGATCCGAAGATTGTGGCTGTAAATCCAGGCCTCACCCTGCCTGCCATGGACATCACTGTCGTCTACCGTTCTGACGGCAGCGGCACCACCTACATTTTCAGCGACTATATGTCAAAGGTAAGTCCCGTCTGGAACGCGCAGCTCGGAACAGGCAAGGCTCTCAACTGGCCTGCAGGCATAGGCGCCAAGGGCAACCCGGGTGTTGCAGGAACCATCAGCCAGAGCCAGGGAGCCGTAGGTTACATAGGATATGAATATGCATTCGCGCAGAAAATACCGATGGCTAAGGTGATGAACAGCGCCGGGTCATTTATTGAACCAAACCTCGAATCATTCTCGGCAGCCGCTGCGTCAGAAATGCCTGCCGACACGAGGGTTATGATCACCAACTCATCAAATCCTGCCGCCTATCCCATCACCAGTTTCACATGGATCATCCTTTACAAAGACCTTGCATACGGCAACCACACCCGCGAAGCAGCCGAAGCTACCGTCAACACTGTTAAATGGCTCACCGGCGAGGAAGCCCAGGCGATAGCCACAAGCGTGCACTATGCCTCCCTGCCGCAGAATGCAGCACTCCAGGCAGCCACACTGCTGCAGGGGATAACCTACCAGGGTGAAACACTTCTGAAATAAGAGCAAATGTCAGGCGACAGGATCACAAAGGCACTCCTTTTCATCTCGTCACTGACAATACTGCTTCTCAGTGCCGGGATAGTCGTCTCTCTTTTCGGAGGGGCTGTCCCGGCATTCAGGGAATTCGGCCTGCGGTTCATCACCTCGTCAGCATGGAACCCCACCGCCGGCAGCGAGGAGTACGGCGCCATGGCATTCATCACCGGGACGGTCATCACCTCAATCCTTGCGCTGATCATCTGCATCCCGATGGCCTTTTCCACATCCCTCTTCATCGCAGAATACTTCAGGGGCACACGTACCTCGGGTATCCTCCGCAGCCTGGTTGACCTGCTTGCCGGCATCCCTTCAATCGTTTACGGATTCTGGGGGTTCTATGCACTTCGACCTCTGCTTGTCAGCACCGGACTGACGGACCAGGGCTTCGGAGTGTTTACCGCTTCGCTTGTACTGGCAATAATGATAGTTCCCTATGCCACATCGCTCAGCGCGGAGATCATCTCAATGGTGCCTGCAGAGCTGAAGGAGGCTGCCTATTCGCTTGGTGCAACAAGGCGCGAAGTGATCTTCAGCGTGGTCATCCCTTCAGCCCGTTCAGGCATCATTGCCAGCTTCATACTGGCACTGGGCAGGGCACTGGGCGAAACAATGGCAGTCACCATGCTCATAGGCAATGCCAACATCATACCGAAAGGACTGTTTGCTCCCGGGAACACGATGGCATCGGTCATTGCCAACCAGTTTGGGGAGGCATCCGGTCTGAAGATGAGTGCACTGATTGCCATAGGGCTTCTGCTCTTCATCATTACAGCCCTGGTCAACTACCTGGGTAAGCTGATTATCAAACGCTTTGCATGACAGAGAAATGAACCCGGAACTGACTGACAACATAGGCAGGCGCACCCGCACAAACAACCGGTTCAGGTACCTGGTCATTGCAGGTTCTGTCATCACCGTGGTACCTATCTTCCTGATTGTGGGGAACCTGGCAGTGAAGGGGTACCGTCAGATAAACGTTTCATTCTTCACCAAACCGGCGCCGGATACTTTCCAGGCAATGATGGCTGCCCTTTCGGGCGAAGTCATCCCGGGAGGTATCGCCAACGGCCTCACAGGCTCGTTGCTTATGGTAGTGGTTGCATCACTGTTCGCCATCCCGCTGGGACTGATGACAGGCATTTATATATATGAAAACGGCACGAAGCGGTATGCCCGGTTCATCCGGAGCCTTACCGAGATCCTTCAGGGAGTACCGTCAATCATCCTGGGCATCATCGCCTACCTGTGGGTGGTGAAGAACATTACGAAGGGTTATTCAGCCCTGGCAGGGAGTGTCTCACTGACAATCATGATGCTTCCCCTGATAATCAGATCCACCGAGGAGACCATGCGGATGATCCCCATATCAATAAGGGAGGCTGCTTTTGCCCTTGGAACACCCTACTACAAGATGATTTACAAGATTCTCATTCCGGTCAGTTTCAGCGGACTGGCCACGGGGGTGCTGCTGGCACTTTCAAGGATACTTGGCGAGACGGCCCCGCTGATGCTCACCGCCCTCGGCAGCCCGGCAGTCAGCTTCGATGTTACCAGGCCTGTGAGCGCAGTCCCGCTGCTGATATGGGATTTCTACAATGACCCGAACATGGTCAATCTTGTTTGGAGTGCCTCACTGTTCCTTATGGTCTTCGTCCTGTCGATGAACCTCCTGGCCCGCAGTGTGGCAACAAAACATAAATATATCTGAACCGGATGAACAATACACCGCAAAGCGAAAAAGTGCTGGAGATAAGGGATCTTTCGATTGCCTATGAGCCCGGGAAATATGCAGTTAAAAATGTTACAGCCTCGGTGAGGCGAAACAGCATCACCGCCATCATGGGTCCCTCCGGATGCGGTAAAAGTACTCTGCTGCGGGCCATGAACCGGATGCACGAGCTGTACCCCAATATTGAAACAAAGGGTGATATTCTCCTTGAAGGGCGGAGTATCTTCTCTATGTCAGTGATTGAGCTCCGGCGAAAAGTGGGAATGGTCTTCCAGAGACCCAATCCTTTTCCTAATATGACTATATACGAGAATGTGGTAGCCGGTTTCAGCCTCAACGATATAAGGCTGAAGAAGAGCCAGCGCGACGAGATAGTTGAAAATGCGCTCCGTAACGTAACATTGTGGGACGAGGTAAAGGAATCACTTTACAGGAAGGGAACATTCCTCTCAGGAGGGCAGCAGCAGCGTCTCTGCGTGGCCAGGGCCATTGCATTCAACCCCGAGGTGCTGTTGCTTGACGAACCTACTTCCGCCCTTGACCCTATAGCAACCTCCAAGATAGAGGACCTGCTTGGTGAGCTCAAGGAGAAATACACAATCGTACTGGTCACGCACAACATGTCGCAGGCGGCACGCATCTCTGACGACTCGATGTTCATGTACCTCGGGGAACTGGTCGAGTCAGGCCGCACCCAGACGCTATTCACCACCCCGAAAGACACCCGTACGGAAGCATATCTGACCGGCAAGTTCGGTTGATTGGGGACGATTTTATACATTTGCTAAAACTGCTGATTATGAGTGAGAAAAAAGAACAGGCACTTAACGAGATAAAGAACAGCTTCAGCGAGATGGCCGGCCTGGTGCTGAGCCAGCTGACACTGCTGGAGAAGCTGATGAGCACAACAGATGACAGGACTTTCGGGGCCCTCCTGGAAGAGATGGAGAAGGCCGAAAACCGGATTGACAACCTCGAAGTGGTGATCGGCGAGCAGTTTACCAGCACAATAGTGCTGTACCAGCCGGTAGCTTCAGACGTACGGCGCCTGGTGGCAATCTACAGGATGACCATCAACCTGGAGCGTATCGGCGACCGGATAAACAACCTCTGTCACATCATAGGTGAAATCAGGAAGACAACCGAGTTTGCCTCCACCTCCTCGCTGATTTCAAACATGCTGACATCAGGGGCCATAATGGTGGAAAAAGCGCTGCTCTCATTCACAAACTCCGATCCTGATTATGCAATATGGACAATCAAGAACGACTCGGTTGTTGATGAGATGAATCACAAGCTGCTCCTTGGCCACCTCCGGAAGGAGAACATTGATGACCGCACGAGGTCGATGGTGCAGAGCTATATTGAACTGAAGGATATGATATCGAACATAGAGAGGATTGCCGATCATGCAACCAACATTGCCGAGGCATCGATCTACTCCCTGCAGGGAACGGATATCAGGCATACGGGGATAGGAAAGGAGGAGTGATAAGTCGGCAGTCTGAGACTGGACCGCAGGGGCAGTCTCAGTCCCGACACTTGTGTCGGGAAGGCAGTAGGCAATAGGCAATAGAGGGCCGATCCGCCGGCTGGCGGATCGGGAAGGCAGTAGTGATCGGCCGCTGGCGATAAAGTATTATAGATGAATGACAGGAGGAAAATACTGGCAGTAGACGACGAGGAACCGATTCTCGAGATCCTCTCATTCAACCTTGAGGGTGAGGGTTATACCGTTGACACTTGCCTGTCGGCAGAGGAGGCCATGCGGAAGAACCTTGCCTCTTATGATCTCTTTATCCTTGATGTGATGATGGGGCATATGTCAGGCTTCCGCCTCGCAGAGAAGATAAGGAAGGAGATGTCACTCACCGCCCCCATAATCTTCCTTACAGCAAGGGACACTGAAAACGACCGGATCACCGGCTTCAACCTGGGCGCCGATGACTATCTTGCCAAACCGTTCAGCGTCAGGGAGCTGCTGGCACGCGTGAAGGCAATACTCCGTCGCTCGGCACCCAGCCGGATGACACTCGAGACCCTTGCCGGTTCCTTTACGGTTGACACTGAAAACAGCCTCATTTTCTCTGACGGCAGACCCATGGAACTTACACGCAGGGAGTATGACATTCTCTCCCTCCTCGTCCGGAACGAGGGGAAGATATTCCCAAGACATGAACTGCTCTCCCGCGTCTGGGGAGATGACGTGATTGTCACTGACCGGACTGTTGACGTTACAATAGCCCGTATCCGCAAAAAACTGGGAGATAAGGGCGGTATGTTAAAGAATAAATCAGGGTACGGATACTATATAGGAGATTGAACAATGAGTCCCATGACAGAAACCAGAAGCTTCAGGAGTAAACTTTTCCTTTATTATTTCAGCATTTTCCTGCTTTTCACGGTGCTCATGCTCCTCTTCCAGTATCACAGGGAAAAAGCCATCAGGATATCAGCACTTGATGCCAGGCTGAATGATATGTCACAAATGGTTGACAGATATATTAAGGTCAACTCACTCGACGAAACCGCAAACTTCCGGCTCATCGATTCCATCTTCAACCTAATGCCAATACCTGACCTCCGGATAACCGTGATAGCAATAAACGGCAGTGTGCTGTATGACAGCTCGGTAGAAGACTGGTCCTCCATGGAGAACCATCTGAACCGGCCCGAGGTCGGCAAGTCGCTCTTCTCCCACTACGGCACCGCTGTCCGGCACTCCGAATCCACCGGCAAGGACTATTACTATTTTTCGAGGTACTTCAGCACATACTACATAAGGCTGGCCGAGGAGTACAACATCAACATCAGGGGATTCCTGAAACGTGAGAAGGGTTTCCTGCTGTTTATGGCTGTTGTCTTTGCCGGCATATGGGCCCTGCTCGCAGCTGTCACGCGACGCATGGGAAAAAGTATCACCATGCTCAGGGATTTCGCGGCGCGGATGAGGCGCGGAGAGGGAAACGACCAATCGATAAGGTTCCCGAAGGATGAGATAGGAGAAACAGGGAAGGAGATCATAAGGATTTACAACAGTCTTGCCGCCAATACTGAGGAGCTAAGCCTTCAGAAGGAAAAGCTCTTCAGGCACCTTCACGTGCTCAATGAGGGGGTTGCCTTCTTCTCCCCGGACCGTACAGTGAACCTCTCCAACAGCCATTTCATGGTCTTCCTCAATGCCCTTACAGGCGAACACTCCCTGACCCCGGGAAGCTTCATCGATCACCCCATGTTCACCGGTATAAAGTCGTTCCTTGACAGCCACAAGGGGATATCCGCAGGCAAGCAGGAAAACTTCACCACAGAACTGAGGCTTGAAAGAGGAGGAAGGTATTTTTCAGTCAGATGCATCCTGTTTCATGATGACAGTTTTGAGATCGTCATTACGGACATAACACGCACAGAACAGAACAAGGCGATGCGCCAGCAGATGACATCAAACATCGCCCATGAGCTCAAGACCCCCATTGCATCGGTCAGGGGTTACATTGAGACACTGATCGTCAACAGGGACCTCGATGAAGAGAAGCGCAACCATTTCCTCGAAAAGGCCCTTGCACAGTCGACCCGCCTCACTGACCTCATCAATGACATTGTGACCCTGAACAAGCTTGATGAGACAGGCAGCAATTTTCCATTTGAGGAGGTGGATGTGGCAGCTGTTGTAACCGAGGTGCGCGACAATCTCATGGCTGACATCATGAGAAAGGGAATGAAGGTTGAAATAGAAATTGAGCCAGGTACAACCGTAAACGGAAACAGGTCACTGGTAGTGTCAGTACTCCAGAACCTGCTTGAGAACGCCATAACCTATGCCGGCGAGAATGTGACTGTAACTGTAAGGAGTATTCCCGGCGAACCCGGATTCCGCACCTTTTCCTTTGCAGACAACGGCATCGGCATTCCCGGGGAGCATCAGTCCAGGATCTTTGAGCGGTTTTACAGGATTGACGACGGCCGTTCACGCAAGAGCGGCGGCACCGGCCTCGGGCTGGCGATAGTCAAGAATGCGATACTTCTCCACAAGGGAGAGGTCTCTGTCCGCACGCGCCCTGGCGGCGGAGCGGAGTTCATCTTCTCACTGCCGGCGTGAGGTAAATGTCATTCCAGCACCAGGGCAACTTCTTCCCTCTGTCCGGCCCGGCCTATTACCGCTGCTTCCGGGTGACCCGATTCATGCAGCTCCTTCAGCAGATCACCGCTTCTCTCCGGCTTAACAGCCATCAGCAGACCCCCTGACGTCTGAGCGTCATAGGCGATCATCCTGAGATTATAATCAGCATCTTCAGACGTGCGGGTCTCCTTCCCGGCATAGTCAAGGTTCCGGAAAGCCGCCCCCGGAATACATCCCTGGTCGGCAAGGCTGTAGGTGCCATCCAGCAACGGCAGTCTCCTGAGATCAATGCTGATGGTCACACCTGATGCCCGTGCCATCTTAAGTGCATGGCCTGCAAGACCGAAACCGGTAATGTCAGTGGCTCCCCTTACGCCGTATTTCTGCATCAGAGCGGCCCCGGCGGCGTTTAACCGCTTCATTGCGGTTACAGCCCCATCAAGCTGCATCGCAGATACCATCTGCAACCTGTGGCCGGCAAGTATGATTCCCGTTCCGAGAGGTTTGGTCAGTATTAACTCGTCACCTTCCCTGACCCCGGCATTGGTGATTACCTTTTCGGGATGGACCGTACCGATGACTGCCAGGCCGTATTTTGGCGGGTAATCGTCAATCGTATGTCCTCCGATGATGCTGACACCTGCCTCCCTGGCCTTGTCACTGCCACCGCGGAGAATCTCCCGGTATACCTCCATCGGTATCCTTGAAGACGGGAACATCATTATGTTAAGCGCCAGTAGCGGTGCTCCTCCCATGGCATAAACATCACTTATCGAATTTGTTGCTGCAATAAGTCCAAACTCGTAACCGTCACTCACAACCGGAGGAAAAAAGTCAGTTGTAAAAACCAGGGCTGTCTCATCGTTGATTTTATAGACGCCGGCATCATCATGAGTTGAAATATCAACCAGTATGCGCGGATCAGCCGGCAGGGGAAGATCCTTAAGCAGTTCTTCAAGTTGCCCCGGAGGGATCTTTGCTGAACATCCTCCGGTCTCTACCGTTGTAAGAAGATCAAATTTCATCGGATACCTCTTTTGTGTTGACTATGTCAGGCTCACCCGGAGGCGCCCCGCTACCGTCACTGCTCTGTCACGGTCTGATAATATGGTCCGCATCCTTGAGCACATTCAGTATCTGGTACATGTCGCTGAAGCTCCCTACAGGAAGTCGGTCCTTCAGTCCGAAATGATTGATGCAGGTGGTGCACAGGTAAATTGATACCCCCTTTTCAGCCAGCTCCCTGATGTAGTCAAGCACCGGAGAATCATCCGTTGCAAGCTTTACCCCGGCGTTGTAAAAGACAACAGCGTCCGGCGCCGGCTCCAGCATCACGAGGGTCCTGAAGAAAGAGACCATCAGCTTCGCGCCAAGCTCATCATCCCCGTCTCCCATCTTATCAGATGTGACAGCCACAACTGTAATTTTTCTGCCGGAGGGGCCGGATACCGCGGCAGTGGTGCAGTACTCAGCCTCGTTGGCGCTTAACTTACTTTTTTCTCCCCTTGAAACGGTGACGACTGACAGTCCTCCATCCTCCCTGACGGTGAACTGAAGCCTGTTGTCAGACAGGTACCTTTTCACATTGCTGAGTGAGGTCGGATTATCAATCAGCACCTGAACATCCTCATCCGGTGCAGCCTCGTTAAGTCCCTGCCTCGTCTTTATCAGCGGTGCCGGACATGTAAGACCTCTTGTATCTACTGTTTTCATGTGTTGTAAAATGACTTCAAATATAACCAGAAATGGCTACTTTTGAAGGTGACATAAAATGGTTTCAATGAAAAGAACAGCTTTGCTTGCAGGATTGTTTCTGACAGTTGCCATAACCCTGTCAGGGCAGCATACATTCAGGGATATTGAAGGATCATGGTCAGGAAAGATTAAGACTCCTGCCGGTGAACTTGAGATGGTGCTGCATTTCTCAATGACGGAGGCCGATACAATCAAGGGTGTGGCAGATGCACCGGACCAGGGAGTAAAGGATATCCCATGCGGAAGGGTGACGCTCACAGACGATACCCTCTTTGTGGATATTCCCATGACAAAGGGCAATTTCCGGGGCGGATTCACCAATGACACAACAATCACGGGCATTTGGAGCCAGCTTGGGGGAAGATATGACCTGATCCTTAAGAAGGGTTTCAAACCCGTGGTGCACAACCGCCCCCAGGAACCGAAACCACCGTTTCCCTACCGCGAGGAAGAAGTCACCTTTATGAACACCGGGGAGAATTTCAGCCTGGCCGGCACGCTGACTCTGCCGGAGGGAGAAGGTCCTTTCCCGGCAGTGGTACTCATCTCAGGCTCCGGGCAGCAGGACCACAATGAAACCATCTTCCTTCATAAGCCATTCCTTGTTCTCGCTGATCACCTCGCCCGGAACGGAATAGCAGTACTCAGGTATGACGACAGGGGGGTCGGGAAGTCGAAGGGCAAAGCGAACGACGCCACATCACTCTCCAATGCCGGTGATGCTGAGGCCGCGGTTAACTACCTGCTTCAGCGCCCGGAGATCAATAAAAGGAAGATCGGGCTTGCCGGTCACAGCGAGGGGGGACTGATAGCACCAATAGTAGCATCACGCAACAGAAATATCGCCTTCATTGTATCACTGGCAGGTCCCGGAGTCAGCGGTCTGGATATCCTGCTGAGACAGTCAGGAGACATCATGAAGGCATCGGGCATCCCGCAATCAGAGATTGACGAAACTCTTGCAGTCAACGGCCATCTCTTCAGGATGGTGGCAGAGGAGCCTGACCCGCGTAAGTTCGTGAAGGATGCAATGGAATGGTACGGAAAGGAGCTTGACATCAAGGGAGTGAGTCCTGAGGAGCGGAAGGAGAAGATGGCTGCCTTTACCCAGGGGCTTATCTCAGTTAACAATCCCTGGATGCGATATTTTATTGTCACTGATCCGGCACAGTTCTGGTCAAAGGTAAAGTGCCCGGTGCTGGCCCTTAACGGTGAAAAGGACCTCCAGGTCAGCTATGAGATGAATCTTCCGGCTATAAAAGCTGCCCTCCGCAGCGGCGGCAACCGAAAGGTGAAGACCGTGATGCTGCCCGGCCTGAACCACCTGTTCCAGACAGCAGACAAAGGCTCACCTGATGAGTATATCAATATTGAGGAAACCTTCTCACCTGCAGCAATGGATCTGATTACCTCCTGGATTAAGAAAACGATGAAAATAAAATAGTGTCATGCGGTCGTACAGTCTTGCAGTCTTGCAGTCAGGGGATTAAATCCGCAGGACCGCATGACTGCAAGACCGCAGGACCTTCAGACTACTGCCTCCTGCCCAATCTCTGAATTACTTTCCGCCCCGCGGCCTTCATCCCCCCTGCCGCGTCATTGATTGTTAGCTGGACAGCTCCGGCAACCTCGTTAACCATATCCGGATAAACAGAGCAGAATGTTGCAAGTATCTCCATCCCGTATACTTTCGGTGCCACGGGGACTGACTGCTCACGCATGAGGGCCATGCAGTAGTCTATGAGCTTCGCATGGTGCGTCTGCGGAATATCGAGGATATCACTCTTCATAAGAATTCTCATGAATGACCTCTGTACACTCTCGTTCGGCACATCAGGAAGAGCATCTATCATCATGGCCAGGTAGGGCGCCATCGCTTTCGGATCAAGGTCAGCAACCTTTGAAAGTGCCCAGGACGACATGAATCCCACCCTTTTTTCGGTGCTCGACGAAAGTGTAACCAGCTGTGACAGCAGGTTTGTGTCATTAACAGCTGAATTGGCGACCATCGTGATCTCTTCCACACTGCTTACACGTCCCATCATCCTGGCCAGCTCCTCTCCTGCCTCTGCTGTCATCAGTGCAGTCTCCGCCTCCGTTTCGGGATTCTCCCTGCACCTGTATCCTGCCGCATACTGCTCTGCTACAGGAATGTCGGCAGCGGTCAGGTCAAGTTTCACCAGCTCCGAAGGTTCCATCCAGCGGTACTTGTCATGCTCGCGCAGAACCGGCTGAGACGAGAGGGTATCACAAAGGAACGGGATGAGTCTTATCTGCTTTTCGCCGTAATCATGTTCAACACTGTCGAGTCTTCCGCAGATTACAATGTCCATCCCCAGCTCCTCGTCAATCTCTCTTATGATGCAGTCTTCATGGTCCTCCCCTGCCCTGGTCTTCCCGCCGGGGAACTCCCACTTGCCGGCGTTGCCCATCCCGGGACCGCGGCGGACGGCAAGCACCAGTCCTTCGTCATTGCGTATGACCGCGCATGTAACATCAATCATTTCCGCTCCGGGTTATTGTTTCGTAATCAGGTATCTGGCCAAGCAGCATGAAGGTTCGCCCTGCGGTGTCAATCTGACCGGCAAAATGAGTGATGCCGTTTGTAACAACAAGGTACCTGACACCGTAACTGAAGTTGTAATTTATTACCTGGTCAAATACCTCCTGGGTGATTTTCACCTCCGGCGCCTTGCACTCTACTATCAGTACCGGTTCCCCGGCTCTGTCATGCACCAGGATGTCAGCTCTGCGGAGCATCGAGTTCAGCCTGAACGAGCCCTCAATCCGTATAAGTCCGGGAGGGTAACCAAGCCAGCCGGTCAGGTAGTTGACAAAGTGCTGTCTCACCCACTCTTCAGGAGTCAGCGCCACGTATTTTTTTCGCAGGGAGTCATATATAAGCCTGTTGCCGGGCCCCTCTTTAATGCGCAGTGAACACGGTGGCAGTTTCAGCGGTTTCAACTTTTGTTGTATTTTTGGTTACCCTTATGCAGGGCAAATATAAACAAACAGCTTTTGAGAACATGAGAACCAAGGAAGATATAGTCAACAACTGGCTGCCACGCTACACGGGAAAGGAACTCACCTCCTTCGGCGAATTTATCCTGTTGACGAACTTCACCCATTACGTGGAAACCTTCGCCAAATGGAACGATGTGCACGTGGAAGGAAAGGACAAGAACTGGCCCAGTGCTACGGCAGACGGAATAACCATAATCAACTTCGGTATGGGGAGCCCCAACGCTGCAACAGTGATGGACCTCCTCAGCGCAATCCAGCCCAAGGCGGTGCTCTTCCTTGGGAAATGCGGGGGTCTCAAGAAGAAAAATACTCTTGGTGACCTGATCCTTCCGATTGCTGCCATCAGGAGCGACGGTACCTCCAACGACTATCTTCCGCAGGAGATCCCGGCATTGCCGGCATTCAAGCTGCAGAGCGCCGTCTCCGCCGCCATCGTCCGAAACAACCTCGAGTACTGGACCGGCACAGTGTACACGACGAACAGGCGGGTATGGGAATATGATGACCGCTTTAAAAAGTACCTGGTCAAAACCAGGGCCATGGCGATAGACATGGAAACAGCCACGATATTTACCGTCGGTTTTGCCAACGAAATCCCCACCGGTGCACTGTTGCTCGTCTCTGACCAGCCCATGATCTCCACAGGCATCAAGACCGGCGAGAGCGACCAGAAGGTCACCAGCCAGTTTGCAGACACTCATCTTCGCATTGGCATAGAGGCACTTACAGAAATAAAAGACAACGGAATCTCGGTCAAACACCTCCGCTTCTGATGGCAACGGATTACAGGGAAATAATCAGGGATCTGCGAAACAAGATCTACAAGCCTGTCTACTTCCTTGCCGGGAAGGAACCGTATTATATTGACCTGATTACCGATTTCATCGAGGATAAGGTTCTTGACGAATCGGAGAAGGCATTTAACCAGACAGTCCTTTACGGTCTCGACGTAACTGTGACGCAGGTGATTGAGACCTGCCGGCGCTTCCCGATGATGGCAAACCAGCAGGTGGTAATTGTCCGCGAAGCACAGAAACTGAAGAAGATAGATGACCTGCTGGTATACGTTGAAAACCCCCTGAACTCAACAATACTTGTCATTGCCTTCAAATATGAAGACCTTGACAAGAGGAAATCGCTCTACAAATCTCTTTCAAAAAGAGGATGGTACATAGAGTCGGACAAGGTGCCGGAGTACCAGATTCCCGGATGGATTGACAGGTACCTGACCGACAGGGGGATCATGGCCGGTCCGGATTCCTCAAGGCTTCTTTCGGAGTTCCTGGGCAACGACCTGGGCAAGATTGCAAATGAGCTTGATAAGCTGATCATCTCGCTTCCTAAGGAGAATCCGAGGATAACACCCGAGCTGATAGAGAAGAGCATCGGGATAAGCAAGGATTACACCCCGAACGAGCTCTGGAGGGCAATAGTCTACCGTGATCCGCTGAAAGCAGCAAGGGTGGTCAACTATTATGCCGGCCATTCAAAGAAGGAGATCATACCGCTGATTTTCCCCGTGCTGTTTTCAAGTTTCAGCCGTGTTCTCATTTATCACAGCCTCAAGGACAAGAGTGACGGGAACGTGGTGGCTATGCTGAAGACATATCCGGGTTACGTCAGGGATTTCAAGGCTGCTGCATCCATTTACAGTGTCGGGGCATGCATGAATATAATCTCGCTGATAAGGTCGTATGACCTCAAAGCCAAGGGATTCGGCGAAGCCGGCAGCGATACCGGAGACCTTCTCCGCGAACTCGTTTTCAAGATAATGCACTGATCAGTTGATATCACCCGGCTCTTTGCATGGGTTTTGCAAACCGGGCGCCCCCGGGCCATGGTTACTGCCGGGTCAGTTCATCTCCGGTGATTCCGGGAACTCGGCCCAGATGCGGTATTTGTTGTTGAGAGAGCGGAGTACATCACGCCATATGTTACCGCCGCTTTTCATTATTACCCCGGGAGGCACATTGGCTATCACCCATGAGTTTTCTTTGAGCTCACGCTTCAGCTGACCCTTTTCCCATCCTGAATACCCCAGAAAGAACCGTACCTGGTCACGCCCTACTGTTCCGGTGGCTATCAGGTTGCGCAGGGCGTCGATCTCCCCTCCCCACCATATTCCTGGTATCACCGGTACGCTTCCCGGCACCCTTGAACCGAGTGTATGAAGGTAATGAAGCGTATCGGGAGCAACCGGCCCCCCTACAGACAGATGCTCATCCCAACCGTCAAATCCATCTACAGCGCTGCTGACCATCAGGTCTATCACCCTGTTGAGGATGAACCCGACGGTACCCTCAACCGTATGCTCGGTAAGGAAAACGATGGTCCGGTTGAAGAAACGGTCTGTCAGGAAGGGCTCCGAAATAAGTACCCGTCCCTTACCGGGGATCTTGTCCTCCGGGTTAATGCTGAAAATGTCCGGATATTGAGCCATATGTCAGCAAAAATGACTCTACAAAATAACAGTTTTTAAGGGCAAAACCAAGAAAAATCACGGAAAATAGTAAATTGCACAATTCAACGCCAAAAAGCATTCATGTCTCTTAAACAGTACAAAACACCGACGATGCTGCAGTCGTTGCTGCCTATCGCGGTCCTTATCATTTTTCTCACTCTCAACGTTAAGTTCTTCCGTGATGACACCCTCTCCGGTGCCAACCAGATGGCGCTCATCCTTGCTGCAGCCGTGGCAGGGGTTATTGCCGTAAGCCTCGGCTATCGCTGGCTCTTCATCCGTGACCGGGTGATCAAGGGAATAGGCACTGCCATGCCTGCAATACTGATCCTCTTCCTTATAGGCTCACTTGCAGGTACCTGGATGGTTAGCGGAGTTGTTCCCATGCTGATCTATTACGGTCTGGAGATCCTCCACCCTAAGATATTCCTGTTTGCAGCCGTGGTGATCTGCGCTGTCGTTTCGGTCTCAACCGGAAGCTCCTGGTCTACCGTTGCGACAATCGGCGTAGCCCTTCTTGGTATCGGCAAGGCTCTCGGCTTCAATGAGGCTATGATTGCAGGGGCAATCATCTCCGGAGCATATTTCGGCGACAAGATGTCTCCTCTTTCAGACACCACAAACCTGGCGCCTGCGGTGGCAGGTACCGACCTGTTCACACATGTCCGGTATATGGTCATAACCACCACACCCTCACTCATAATCACCCTTGTGGCATTCCTCATAATAGGTTTTACAATTGATCTTCACGGCGGCGCCACCAGTGCAGATGCCGTGCAGGCCGCAATAAAGTCAAAGTTCAATATAACCCCGTGGCTGCTGGTTGTGCCTGCCATGCTTATCTATATCATTGTAAAAAAGGTGCCGCCACTGCCGTCACTGCTGGCCGGGACACTGCTTGCAGCTATCTTTGCTGTCATTTTCCAGCCTCATATCCTCGAAGAGGTGGCCGCAACCGGAGGATCATTCATAAAGCAGGCTTATATAGCCATCATGAAAACCATGTTCGGGAGTGTATCTGTCACTACCGGCGACCCTTCGGTTGATGAGCTGATGAGGACGCGCGGTATGGCCGGCATGCTCAATACAGTATGGCTTATCATTTGTGCGATGGTGTTCGGCGGTATAATGGAAGCCTGCGGCATGCTGAAGACGATCACCGGGAAACTGATGAAATTCGTCCATAACGCAGGCACCCTCGTCGGTTCAACTGTTGCCACCTGCCTCTTCTTCAACATAACAGCTTCGGACCAGTATCTCTCAATTGTCATCCCCGGCAGGATGTATGCCAAGAAGTTCCGCGACATGGGATTCAAGCCTGAACTGCTCAGCCGTTCACTGGAGGACTCCGGCACTGTCACATCTGTTCTTATTCCATGGAACACCTGCGGTGCCACGCAATCAAGCGTACTGGGTGTCTCCACCTGGGCATATGCTCCCTACTGCTTCTTCAATATAATAAGTCCCTTCATGAGTGTATTCATTGCCTCTGTAGGATACAAAATCAGGAAATACACCCCCGAGGAGCATGCCAGGGTCCTGGAGGAAGCTGATGCAGCTGACAGAGAACTTTACAGGGAGGAGGAAGCCTGACAGGCTGGCGAACAAAGCTAAAGCAGGGGTGTTATAATGATAAGTCTGAAGGCCCCGATCCGCCAGCCGGCGGAACTGGGTTAAGACCCTCCGGGTCTCAATCTGAGGGTCTGAGGACGGGGAATATGTTTTATATTTGCATTTGATAAAAGAAAGACAATGCTATTAAAGCTTCTCATAATATCAGCCGTACTCGTAGGCCTGGCGCTGGCAGGTCTGGCCATCACGATTCTGCTCAAGCCGAAGGGGCAGTTCCCTGACACCCATATAAGCCACAACAAGGAGATGAGGAAGAGAGGGATCACCTGCGCCCAGCATACAGACACAGGCTGCAATCCTGTTGACAGCCCCGGGTGTTGCGGATGCTCAATGTCAGTCAGCAGTACCAGCAGGTAGGACCAGTCAGCAGTACCAGTCAGCAGTTTGAGACACCGACAAAGGAGGGAGATCAGTCCCATGTCCGCCACCGGCGGATCGGGAAGGCAGTTGCCAGCAGATATTAATCGGTTATGATCATGTTCATGAGACCGTCTGAAACCCAGCTTTTCATCTGACCTGTTTCATCGGAGAAGATCAGGTAACCCTCAAGAAAATCATGCTTTTCAATGTAGGTTATTGCGGCATCCTTACCTCCCACCATGCAAGCTGTGGCCCAGGCATCGGCAATTGCGCCGGTGGGGGCAATAATGGTGGCGCTGAGTAATGTATGCCTGACAGGATAGCCTGTCCGGGGATCAATAGTATGTGAATACTTTATACCGTTCTCCACGTAAAACTTCCTGTAATTGCCTGATGTGGCAAGGGCCCTGTCGTCAAGCCTGATCCGGGCCCGGATATCAGCTCCCGGAGTATAGTTGCCGTCGGAAGGGGTGTCAATACCCACCTTCCAGCCCATTCCGTTCTTGTCGCCAAGGGTCCTCACCTCTCCGCCAACCTCAACCAGGCACTGACTTATACCCTTTCGTGCAATCAGGTCAGCCACCAGGTCAACGGTATAGCCCTGGGCAATGGCATTGACATCGATGAACATGTCAGGGTCAGCCTTGATGATCCGGTCACCCTCCAGGCGCACCTTGTCCATCCCAACCAATGCCAGAAGTGAGTCAAGCATCGACTCATCAAACCGCTTCATGGCGTCGGGCCCAAAACCCCACGACTTTACCAGGGGTCCGATTGTGATATCAAAGAGGCCGCCGCTTTCCGCAGATACCTGGGCCGAAGCCCTGAATACTTCGCGGAACAGCGTGTCAGTCAGGTCACTGCGATTGGAATTGATAGCAGAAATAACCGAAGAGTCATTGTATATTGAGAGCGAGTTGTCAATCGCTGTGAACAACTGCTCAATCTCCTGCCGGAGCTTCATGACATCAAGCCCGGGAGTTTTCTCAACAACAATATGGTATGTTGTTCCCTGGGTCAGGCCGTTCAGTTCGGCATATTCCGGCTGCTGTGAACAGGCCGTAACCATCGAAAGGAAAGCCAAAAGAAATGACAGTTTGGTCATATCAGAACAGGTCTTGCCGTCTTGCCGTCTTGCCGTCTTGCGGTCATGAAATGCGGTTAACCTGCTGATGCTCTCTTACAGGTTTGTTGTACAAGACCGCACGACAGCACGACTGCATGACAGCTATAAACTTATCCGCCAAAATCATCAAACGCAATATTCTCCTGGGGGACACCAAGGTTATCGAGCATATTCAGCACTGCTGCGTTCATCACCGGAGGACCGCAGAGATAGTACTCTATCTCCTCGGGCAACTGCTGCTTGCTGAGATAATTGTCAAGCAGAACCTTGTGGATGAACCCTGTATAACCGTTCCAGTTATCTTCAGGCAACGGCTCCGAGAGTGCAATATTGAAAGTGAAATTGGGGAATTTCTGTTCCAGCTCCCTGAACTCCTCCTCGTAGAAGATCTCCCTCTTCGACCGGGCACCGTACCAGTATGATATCTTACGTTTTGATTTCTCTGTCTTGAGCATATGGAAGATGTGCGATCTCAAAGGTGCCATACCGGCTCCTCCGCCGACATATACCATCTCGGCGTCGGTCTTCTTGATATGAAACTCGCCATAGGGGCCGCTGATTGTTACCTTGTCACCCGGCTTGCGTGAAAAGATATATGATGAACATATTCCGGGGGGCACATTCATCCACTTCCGGTTCTTGTCCATCGGTGGAGTGGCAATCCTGATGTTCAGTATGATAAGGTTCTTTTCCGCCGGGTAGTTTGCCATGGAATATGCCCTGAATGTCTCTTCCTCGTTCTTTGCCTTCAGGCTCCAGAGGTCAAACTTATCCCAGTCAGGTCTGTATTCCTCCTCAATATCAATATCCTTCCGGTAGTCTACCTCATACTTCGGGATATAGATCTGGACATACTCGCCTGATCTGAAGTTAAGGTCTTCGCCTTCAGGCAGCTTCACAACAAACTCCTTGATGAAGGTTGCAACGTTCCTGTTTGAGACCACCTCGCACTCCCACTTTTTGACGCCAAGGACAGCCTCCGGCACCTTGATTGTCATGTCTTCCCGCACCTTGACCTGGCATCCCAGCCTCCAGTGGTCATGCTGTTCGCGGCGGGTAAAAAATCCTGTCTCGGTTGGAAGTATTGCACCGCCGCCCTCGGTGATCTGGCACCTGCACATGCCGCATGTGCCTCCTCCGCCGCAGGCAGAAGGAAGGAAGATCCCGTTGTTTGACATCGTCGAGAGTAGACTTGATCCCGGAGCGATCACCATCTCGCGGTCATTGATCTTCAGCGTGACATCGCCCTGCGGTGTCAGCTTCTGCCTTGCAAAGAGAAGCACAACCACCAGCAGTATCATCACAAGTAAAAATACCGCCATGCTAATGAGAACGGTGCCTGCAATTGATAATCCTAATATCATTTCAGTAATAGTTTCTTAAAGTTTGATACCCAGGAAGCTCATAAAGGCTATCCCCATCAGCCCTGTGAGAATAAAGGTTATACCCAGTCCGCGCAGCGGAGCCGGCACATTGGAATAACGCATCTTCTCCCTGATGGCAGCCAGGGCCACAATGGCCAGCCACCAGCCTATTCCTGAACCAAGGCCGAAGACAGTAGCCTCGCCAATGTTTGCATATTCCCTTTCCTGCATGAACAGTGATGCGCCAAGTATTGCACAGTTCACAGCTATCAGAGGAAGGAAAATACCAAGCGAGTTATACAGTGCAGGACTGAACTTTTCAATTACCATCTCAACCAACTGTACTATCGATGCAATAACTGCAATGAACATGATGAAGGAGAGGAAGCTGAGATCCAGCGTGGCGAAACTGTCATTGAGCCATGCAAGTGCCCCTTTTTTCAGGATGTACTGCTCCAACAGGTAGTTGACAGGAACTGTTATCAGAAGCACAAACGTCACGGCAATACCAAGACCCATCGAGGTCTTTACAGTCTTCGAAACAGCCAGGTATGAGCACATACCCAGGAAGTATGCGAAGATCATGTTGTCGATGAAGATCGACTTAACGAATATATTAATCAGATGTTCCATGACTTCCGCTGTTATTTGTTTTCAATCAGTGACTTGTTACGGCTGCGCTGGAACCAGATTATTAGTCCGACGGTAATAAGTGCCATCGGAGGCAGTATCATCATACCGTTATCCTCGTAACCGAATTTGTAGAATCCCAGTTTCTCCATCACCGGGAAGCCCATTATGCTTCCGCTTCCCAGGAACTCACGGAAGAATGATACTATTATGAGTATCAGTCCGTAACCTGCTCCGTTGCCAATTCCGTCAAGGAATGAGGGCCACGGGTCATTGCCCATGGCGAAGGCCTCGAGGCGGCCCATAAGGATACAGTTGGTAATTATCAGCCCCACAAACACCGAGAGCTGTTTGCTAACGTCGAAGGCGAAGGCTTTCAGGAACTGGTCAACGATGATCACCAGCGTCGCAATCACCACAAGCTGGACAATGATTCTTATTCGTCCGGGTATTGATTTGCGCATAAGCGCGATGATAAGGTTCGAGAGCGCCACCACAATCGTGACCGATATCGCCATCACGATAGCCGGCTTCATCTTCACAGTCACCGCAAGCGCCGAGCAGATACCAAGTACCTGGACGGTGATCGGGTTGTCAATCCCCAGCGGGTTCTTTAACAGTTTCTTGTTTTTTGCCGACAAAAGCGGCTCCTTTTCAACTTTTTCCATATCTACTTCCTGTTTAGGCTGAGGTACTTTTCATACTTGATAAGGCCGTCATGAACCATCGCTTCCAGCCCTTTGCTGGTTATGGTTCCGCCGGAGATTGCATCCACCTCATGCGGATTGCCGGGCCTTGCACCGCCCTTGACCACCTTCACGGATACGAAGGCGCCGTTTTCAAAAAGGCTCTTGTCATGAAACTGGCTTTCAAAGGCGGTGGTATTGATTTCTGCACCAAGACCGGGGGTCTCACCCTTATGGTCAAAGGTGACTCCTGCAATCGTCGAGAGGTCCTCCTTAAGTGAGACATAACCCCATATCGGGCCCCAGAGTCCCTTCCCCTCCAGGGGGAAGATACGGAGGGTATCGCCGTTGTCGGCTACTGCCACAAAGACAGGCAGGTACTGCTCGGCCAGCGGCTTCTTCTGTTCGGCGCGAAGCGTCACGGTAAAGGCATCAACACCTTCGAACTTTTTCCCTTCGGTGTTTATCACGAAGCTCTCCCTGACATATTTGTCATAGAGCTCCACGGCATTGTTTTTCTCAGATGGCACATTTATGGAGGAAAGGATATTCATCTTCTTCTCCACCTCAACGTTCTTCTCCTGCCTGGGCTGGAGCAGCATTGCCGTCAGCGAAAGGAGGATGGCGACGGAGACAACCATCACCACCGAGAATATTATTATATACTTGTTGCTGAAGTCTTTCATATCACGTGCAGTTATGCGGTCCGTACTCTTTTTAGCCTTCTCCTGATATTGGCATTTACCACGTAGTGATCGATCAGCGGAGCCATCACGTTCATAAGCAGTATGGCAAGCATTGTTCCCTCGGGATATGCCGGGTTGAAGACCCTGATTATCACCACCATTATTCCGGTCAGTGCACCGTAGATGTATTTCCCGGTATTTGTCTGCGCAGCAGTAACGGGGTCTGTTGCCATGAACACGGTTCCGAAGGCGAAGCCACCCATGATCAGGTGGTAGTATGCCGGTATCTGGGTATATTCGTTTCCGCCGACGGCATTTAGAAGCAATCCCAGTCCCAGCGCCCCGAGGGTCATGCTGAGCATGATGCGCCAGCTTCCGACGCCTGTCAGCAACAGGATGAATGCACCAATCAGTATGGCTATTGTTGATGTTTCGCCGACTGATCCGGGTATTGTCCCGACAAACATTTCCATCGGGGAGGGCATCTGGGCGAAGTTGTCAAGCTTGGCAAGCGCCAGCGGGGTGGCTCCTGAGAAGCCGTCAAGGGCACCGCCTTTCGCAAGACCCTCGATCCACACCTTGTCACCGGTCATCCAGCCGGGATAACTGAAGAAGAGGAAGGCCCTGGCAGTGAGCGCAGGGTTCAGGATATTCATCCCTGTGCCGCCGAAGACCTCCTTGCCCAGTATGACGGCAAAAGCCACCGAAACTGCAACCATCCAGAGAGGTACATCTATCGGCATGATAAGGGGTATCAGCATCCCTGTCACCAGGTATCCTTCGTTGATCTCATGCCCCCTTATCTGCGCGGCGATGAACTCGATGCCCAGCCCTGTCAGGTAGCTCACAATGATCATCGGCAACAGCTTCAGGAATCCGAACCAGAACATATGCAACAGGGTCCAGTCATCAATGCCGAATGCCCTGGTATGCTGGAGTCCTATGTTGTAGCAGCCGAACAGCAGGGCGGGCATCAGTGCGATAATGACGACTGTCATCGTGCGCTTCATGTCCATGTGATCCCTGATGTGTGCCCCCTTTGTGGTAACCTTGTCAGATACAAAAAGGAAGGTAGCAAAACCGTCATATACGGAATGCAGCTTCTCAAAGCGGCCTCCCTTCTCAAAGAGAGGCTCAATCTTTTTCATTTTTTTCAGAAGGAAATTCATATCAGGCTCTTTCCTTTATTAGTTCATCTCTTTTATCATCATGTTGATCCCGCTGCGGATCAGCTCCTGGATCTCCGTCTTCGAAGGATCAATGTACTCGCACAGGGCGAAGTCCTCCTCGGCTACCTCATAGATGCCCAGGTTCTCCATCAGCTCTACGTCTCCGGCCATGATAGCCTTGAGGAGGTGTACCGGGTAGATATCCATGGGAAGGACATTTTCATAGTGTCCTGACACTACGAAGGCCCTCTGGCCGCCGTGAAGGTTGGTGTCAAACTCGTATTCCTTGCGGGGAACAAGTTTCGACAGGAACGTCCGCCAGTAGCTGAACTTCTTCAGTCCGGGAGTGGCCCACCCGAAGAACTCATGGTAATCGCCCTCAGGGATCACCGTCACCATGTTGTCATAGAACCCGAATGAGCCATCCGGGGTTATCTTCTTGCCTGTAAGCACATTGCCGCTGATGATGCGCAGGTTTCCGCTGCCGAGGTTCCCTTTGAGTATACCGCTCACCGAGGCTCCCGGCCTGATGCGGTGGTACTTCCGGTTCAGTACGCCGGGACCGGCAAGGGCTATGACCTTTTCACGGTCATGATACCCGGAGCCAAAGAGTCTGCCGATAGCCACCACGTCCTGCAGATCAACGGTCCAGACCACCTCCCCTTTCGACACCGGAGCTATATGGTGAATCTGAACTCCCACATTGCCTGCGGGATGAGGACCTGAGAAACGGTGGAACTCCACGTTCTTCAGATTCTTCATCTCAGCTGCCCTTGAACCCTCTGCATCCTGTGAAATATGTATCTTCCCGTCGGTAAGGCGCGAGAGTGCATTTATTCCTGCCTGGAGGTAACCTCCATGAACATTTGCCATTGCAAAATCGAGGTCCGGTGCCAGCGGCGCCGTGTCAAAGGCCGAGATGAATATGTCCCTCGGAACAATCCCCGGCATGGCCACGATGTGATAGGGACGCTGCCTGAGCACAGGCCACAGGCCTGACTTCAGCAGCTTCTCCTTAACCTGCTCCCGGCTAAGGCTGAGCGGATCCGCCGGACCGAAATCGATCCGTTCAGTTCCCTCCTGCTCAATCACCACCTCGGTAAGCATTCGCTTCTCGCCCCGGATGATCTCCTTCACCACCCCGCTCACCGGTGAAACAAACTTTATCTCAGGGAATGCCTTGTCATGAAACAGCACGCTGCCGGCCATGACTTTGTCTCCCTCCTGTACCTCAAGACGGGCAACAAGGCCCGGGAAATCGGCAAACCTGACCCCGTACCGGGTCACAGCCACCTCGGGAAGAAGGATCTTCTCCGCCTTTCCTGCAAGCCTGATGTTCAGTCCTTTACGTAATCTGATCAGTGTTGACATACTTCTACTGAATCTTAATTCCTTTTAGATGACAATTATAATATATTGTTATTTTATTCACAGAATAAGGTCGTATTTATCACAAAACTCTTTTCAGGGCATGTTGTTCAGAGAGCGGCAGGATATTTGTACTTTAGTCCTAAATTATTTCCGGCAATGATGAAATCATTAACAAATATAAAACTATTAAGTTTTCTGTTATTCTGTCTTCCTCTTCAACTCTTTTCTTTTCCTGCACCTGAATTTTCCTCTGTTGAGTATGCAGCTGAAAACGTGAAGAGCATCACCTTTGAAAAACAGGGATGGAAACTCGCATACCCCTTCATGCAACAAGGATCAGGCGACCAGCTTTTGCTTAGCTTTGACATCATCGGCGGAGACGGTTCATCACTCTGGTACAGTATCATCCACTGTGACCGTGACTGGACCAGGAGCGACCTTTTCACAAGTGATTACCTCGGGGGTTACGAGGAGAATCAGGTAAACGATTACGCTCCTTCGTTCAACACCAGGATAAACTATACACATTACCGGCTCTCACTTCCAAACAGCGATGTCCGCTTCCTGGTATCAGGCAATTACATAATCACGGTATGGGCGGCGGACAACCCGGAAAAAGCGCTGCTTGTCAGACGGTTTTTTATAACTGAGGGAAGCACCTCTGCCACCGTGGTCTTTCGCAGACCGATGAAACCCGGGACAACCGAGACACACCAGCAGGCTGAGATTTCTGTTTTGACAGGCCGGTTGCCGGTAACTGATCCCTACCGCCAGGTAACGATAACGGTGATGCAGAACGGACGCCCTGACAGGATGCATGCCGGTCTCACACCCGACTTTGTGGGCAGCGGCAGACTCGAATTCAATACCCTGTCAGACAAGACCCTCTTTCCGGGCGGAAACGAGTTCAGGTATTTTGATATCAAGACAGTCAGGCAGACCAGGCAGAACGTAAGGGCATTAGACTTCGTAAACGGGGTTTACAATGCGTTCCTCATTCCCTCTGAGGACAGGGAGTTCAAACCGTATTTCTTCAATGAGGACTTCAACGGAAAGTATGTTACTGCTATTGAGGAGAGCGATGACCCTGACAGGGAGGCCGATTATATATGGGTATGGTTCACTATGCCGGCATACCGGGAACTGCAGGGAGGGGCAGTCTATGTAATGGGCGACTTCTGCGGGTGGCAGTACAATGCAGACAACCGGATGTCATGGAATGCGGTAAAAGGTTGTTATGAGGCCTCTCTCCTGCTGAAGCAGGGCTGGTATAATTATGAGTATGCCTTTGTCCCTGACGGATCAGCGGCACCTGAAGGATTCCATTTCGAAGGGAGCCACTGGGAGACCGAGAATGACTACCTGGTGCTCACCTACTTCCGGGATCCGGCAGCACGCTATGATCGGTTAACGGGCATCACACTGGCGAATACGCGGGCGGGGAACAGGCAGCAGGCAGCAGGCAGCAGGCAGTAGGCAGTAGGCAGTATTTAAGTTACTGCCAGTCATTCAGTTACATAATCCATTGTCAACACTCTTGCCTATTGCCTAATGCCTTTTGCCTTTATCATGTACATCAATCCCATACAACATGTAGAAAGTATGTTCCATCGTCTTAACAATCTCCGCCATATACTCATGCACCGCCTTCACTGAGCCGGGGAGGGTGTAGATGAGAGTGTTGCCGATGACGCCGGCGACGGCGCGGCTGAGGAGAGCCTTCGGATTCCTGGTGCCATACTTCACCCTGATCTGTTCCATAATCCCGGGTATCTCCTTAGTCAGCAGCGGGCGCACCACATCAGGCGTCATGTCACGGGGACCTATACCGGTGCCTCCGGTTGTTATCACAAGGTCGGCTGCCGGCGCCTCCATCAGGGCTGCACGCAGCGCAACGGCATCATCGGGCAGGATTGTCTGCCTGATATCGCACTGCCACCCTGCTGCAGCCATCGCATACTTCACATACTTTACCACTGCCGGCCCGCTCAGATCGGCGTAGGCACCACTGTGAGCCCTGTCGCTAAGGGTTATCACATGAACCCGGAAATTTTCAGGCAATGTCATGTTTTTCCTTGTTTATCAGTTTGATATCTGAAATGGTCATTGTCTTGTCCACCGCCTTGCACATGTCATAGACAGTCAGCAGGGCGACGCTGACAGCCGTCAGTGCCTCCATCTCCACGCCGGTTCTGCCTGTACAGCGGACGGTGGCCGTGGCAGCTATCCCCTTTTCGTCAGGATCAAGCTTCACTCTCACCTGGTCAAGCGTGATGTTATGGCACAGGGGAATGAGTGTACCGCACTGTTTGGCAGCACTGACGCCTGCTATCTCTGAAACAGTGATCACGTCACCCTTTTTCATCATATTGTCAGCCACCAGTTTAAGTGTCTCCGGCATCATTTCGATTCTTCCTGATGCTGTCGCCGTGCGGTGCTGCACCGGTTTTTCCCCGGTGTATACCATATGAGCCCTTCCGCTCTCATCGGTGTGTGTCAGTTTCGCCATAATCCTATCCTCCTATATTATAAAACCCGTTTACATGATTTGCCGTTCCCCTTTCCGGTTTGGCTTCCAGGGCCTGCCGCAGCGCCTCCTCCGCACCCAGTTCGCGGATGCTGAATCCCCTGTCGCTGAACAGGCATGGACGAAGCATTCCCTCGGGGGTAAGACGGAGCCTGTTGCACTTCGCACAGTGGCCTCCGGTACCGCCGTGCACCACGGAGAACGTGCCTGATGCCAGGTCCATCTGCCTGATGAACCGTACCTCCAGCCCCTCTTTCATGCAGTACCCGGCCACTTCGCGGGCATCCTCCTCATCAGGAGTGCTCTTGATGACGCAGTTGATCTTCACGGGCCGCAGCCCTGCCTTCTGTGCGGCTTCGATGCCATGGAGCACGGCGTTCAGATCTCCGCCGCGTGTCACGTACCTGTATTTCTCCGGGTCGAGGGTGTCAAGGCTCACATTGATCCTCATCAGCCCCGCTTCGGCCAGTGCCATGGCATGATCAGACAGGTATATTCCGTTGGTGGTCATCGAAAGATCTGTAATACCATCTATTGCCGCCAGCATGCGAACCAGATCGGTCACACCCTTCCTCACCAGCGGTTCACCGCCGGTGATGCGTACCTTGCTAATCCCGGCGGCAACGGCCACCCGGGTGAAGGCAGTGATCTCATCGTATGTCAGGATATCCTCGTGCCTGATGAGCTTCACTCCCTCTTCCGGCATGCAGTAGCGGCAGCGCAGGTTACACCTGTCGGTGACGGAGATCCTCAGGTAATTGATATGCCTGTTAAATCTGTCTAACACTTACCATCTCTCCTTTCTGTATCCAGCTCTGGCCGCGCGGGATAGTGATCACCCCCCAGGCACCTGTAAAAGCTGTTATATGTGCCGAACCGTGGTACTCCACCGGCATTGCTTCACCTGCCGTTGTTACTGTGCACGGTATCCATGAGAGCCTCTCGGCCCTTTTGCGTGAGTAATCCGCTGCAATCGGCATCTGCAGCACCGGTGCATGTTCAGTCACTCCTGCCATCCTGTCAAGGAAGGCCCTTACCATCACCTCAAACTGCACAAAAGTTGATACAGGGTTACCGGGAAGGCCGAAGACGGCCTTTTTGTCTCCCGTACAGAAGGTAAGAGGCTTGCCTGGTTGCATCGCCACCTGGTCAAAGTGTATCGTCAGCCCCATTGTCCGCATCACCCGGGGTACAAGGTCAAAGTCGCCGAAAGAAACGCCCCCCGATATCAGCAGCACATCGTTCTCCTCCAGTGCTTTCTTCATCAGGTCTGCTATTGACTCCTCCTCATCGCGGGCTATGCCGTAGTACTTACCGACGGCGCCTGCCCTGGCTATCTGTGCCATCAGCTGCGATGAGTTGCTGTTGCGTATCTGTGCCCCTTCCGGCAGGCGGTCAGGTTCAACAAGCTCGTTGCCGGTGCTGATGACCCCCACGCGTGCACGGCAGCTGACAGTCACCTGCATGGCCCCAACAGCAGCAAGCACTGCTACATCCTGCGGTTTCACGTAATGGCCGGCACGCATCACGATCTGCTCATTCATAATGTCCTCACCTGCCTTCGCGATGTTGTCATTGCCAGGCCTGCCGGTGAACCGGACGCGACCGTCAGGCAACTCCTCACTGTTCTCCAGCATGAAAACGTAGTCCGCACCGGCGGGAACTGCAGCCCCTGTCATTATGCGGGAGCATGTACCGGGGGTCACAGTTTTTTCGGGCATGGCGCCTGCAGCTATTGTCTCAATAACGGTCAGCTCATGACCGAGGTCCTCATGCCGGCAGGCATAGCCGTCAACGGCGCTCTTGTTCCACGGAGGCATGTCCATATCACTCTTTACCGGAACGACAAGTGCACGGCCTGCTGCCTCAGCAAGTCCTACTGTCTCCTTTCCCACACGGAATGATGATTCCGTCACAATCCTGTACGCTTCCTCAAATGTTATCATAATGTTTCAGTATACTTTCTTCTCTTCTCCCTCCCCGACAAGCTTCAGTGATTCGGGACGGAAAGAAACCACAGCCGGTTCTCCGGTGACGTATTTATGTTCATCCATCTCGCGGCGGGTGATGTCAGCAAAGAAATGATCGCCGGCGTTAACAGTCACCTCGTATCCTGAGGGCGACGGGACAATGTCATCAATTACTCCGCGGATGTTATTTATCTGCATGCCCGCGGCACCCTGCCTGGAAAGAAGCACATCGCCGGCAGCAAGGATCAGCAGCCCGGACGAAGGGTATTCGCCATTCGGGAGCCTGAATTTTGCCCTGTTGTCTGTGATGCATGACCAGGTATTGTATGATTTAACAAACACCACCCTGAAGAAGTTCTTAATGCCGGCGTACCTTGCAACGAACCTGTTTGCCGGATGGGTGAACACCTCTTCCGGTGTCCCCTCCTGGATTATCCGCCCGTTGTGCATCACTCCCACCCGGCTGGCAAGGCTAATTGCCTCACCGAAATCATGGGTGACATGTACTATCGTCTGCCCGTTCCTGTTCAGGCGGCGGAGCATCCTCCGGATACTGTCCTTCAGGCTGGCATCGACCGAGGCCATTGGTTCATCAAGGAGGAGAACCTTTGGCTCCGTGACCAGTGTCCGGGCAAGCGCCACCCTCTGCTTCTCACCTCCGGAAAGGTTACCAGGCTTTCGCAGCAGCAGGTCGGTAATGTTCATCTCTTCAGCTGCAAGCTGAACCCTTTCAACCCTTTCCTTCAGGGGCATCTTCATGATCTTCAGCGGGTACATGATGTTGTCCCTGACGTTGAAATGAGGGAAGAGGGCAAGGTCCTGGAACACCAGTCCGATACCCCGGTCCTGGACACGTCTGTGTGTGATCTCCTCTCCCTCGAGGAATATTTTTCCCTCGCCAGGGGGTGTGAGGCCGCAGATAAGCTCCAGGAGCTGGGTTTTGCCGGCGCCGGAGCGGCCGAGGAGCACGTAGTAATCGCCCTTTGCCACCTCCAGTGATATATCCTGCAGGAAGAAGGAGTCGAGCCTTTTGCAGAGCCGGTCAGTCCGTAGCATCATCCTCCCTCCTGAATATCTGGCGGCGTTCAGTAGCAAGCACCCTGAAGAGCACGAAGAAGAAGAGCGCCACGAGTATGAATATTATTGATGCCGGTCTGGCGGCAGTGAGCCCGTAATTGTTGAAACGGTCATAGATAAGGACAGGGGCGATCATCGGGTGGTATGCGATTATGACCACTGCCCCGAACTCGCTCATGCCGCGGGCGAACATCATTATGAAGCCTGACACCACTGACCGCCATGCCTGCGGGAGTGAGACGGTAAAGAATATGCGCGTCTGGGATGCGCCAAGCATCAGCGCCGCCTTCTCCGTCCGCTCCGGCACTGCCGCGAACCCGTCACGGGCAGCGTTGATGAGGAATGGGAGGCTGACGAAGGCCATTGCAAGTGCAATGCCCGCCCCGTTATTTACAAGAAGTATCCCGGCTTTCTGTGCTGCGCCTCCGAGAAGACCTTCGCGGGAGACGAACCCCAGGAGGGCAATGCCTGCTGCCGTGTGTGGCAACACCACCGGCAGGTCGATAATCCCCTGAACAACATCCTTCAGCGGGAACTGCTTCCGGGCCATGATCCACGCCAGCGGAACGGCTCCGATGGCAAAAAGGAGAGTAGCGGTAAAGGCGATTGCAAGGGTGTACCACACACTCCTTATGACAGCCGGATCAGTTGCAGTGGTGCGCATCTCTTCTGCGGAGGTGTGCAGGAACATGCCGGCCAGCGGTGCTATGATGAATAGCAGCACCAGCGATGCAAGCAACGTGAAGATCCAGTTGAAGAGAGTATGTCCTTTCATCGTCAATGGCGGCTATCCGGCGGGTTGGGTGGCGGCGCCAGGGGCAGCAGTGGCAGCAGGAACAGCACCGGGAGCAAGATACTTCTGCAGTCCGGCAGGTACCGCAGAGGGGTCATCCGCAACGGCAGGGACCAGCGGGTCCTGGCCGCATCTCCTGAAGATGGCTGCACCCTCGTTGCTCAGCATGAACCCGAAGAACTGCAGCGCCAGCTCTCTCTGCGGCGCCCGGTCAAGAACCGTCCCCGAGTAACTGATGTAGTCACCCTGTACTTCTGTGCGGACACCGGGAGCATCACCCGGGATCATGTATGATACAGAAGCATACTTTTCTGCCAGGAGGGGTGAAGAGAGATTGATTCCGTCTGGCAGTTCCAGGTAACTGAAGCCGTGCTGGATGGCAACCGACTTGTACTGGAACATGTAATCTATCACTCCTGACGAGACAAGTGCAACAAGGTCAACCTCCTTGGGACGGATATACTCCGTGTTCTTTCCCAGCAGCGAATCAGCCAGCCCCGGCCTGCCATAATACTCCTCTGCCAGCTTCGCGGCGAAGACCGTGCGGTAACCGCACGGATCGGCATCAGGATCAGCCCTGCCCATTATCACATCATCCTTCAGGAGGATGTTTGCCCAGTTATCCTCACGGAATATGGATGCATATTTCGATTCCGGCCGGTAGGCTATGACAATCTCGTTTGTGGCAAACCTTATATTCCAGGAAGCATAATCCGGGATAAGCATGCTGCTGACAACAATATGGTCTGCCGACAGCATTATGTCACATGGCTTGCCAAGTTCGGTGATCTTGCGGGCTGTGTGAAGGCTTCCTGCAGCCTCGGTGAGAACAGTCACTCCGGGGTTATACTTCATAAATGAATCAGCCAGTTCCCTTACAGGCACTGAAAGGCTGCCGGCATGTAAGATAATCAGGTTCTTACGGCTCTTCTCTGCCCCGCATCCCCCGAGGAGCAGCAGGATGACAGCCATGAATGCAAGTGATCTTCTCATTTCAGGCCGTTAATTTCATTTATACGGTTGAAAAAGACTTTGGCAATGCTCTTCATTGCAATGTCAGTCTCATGACGAAGGCTGTTGTAGGCTCTTACAAGCTGCCTTCCCTTTTCGGAAAGGAGGGTACGTCCGCCTGCAGCACCGCCACGCCTCTTCTCCGTAAGCTCAAATCCAAGGTGTTTCTCCACATCGTGAAGCTTGCCCCATGCTTTGCGGTAGCTCATCCCCAGGTTGCGGGCCGAGGCAGTAAGTGAGCCTGTCCGGTCAAGGTCAAGCAGAAGGGCGAACCCCTCACCGTCAAGGATCGGCTCCTTTGCAACACTCTCAAGCCACATCTCGTACCTGAGGAATATATCATAGTATGGTTGCCCCTTGTGTCCTGCCATCGGATTTTGCGTTTACTTGTAAAGACACCTGTAAGCGGCGGGCTGAGCAAGCTTCAGTTTGAACTTCTGCCCTGCCGGTACCACGAAAGTCTGGAACGGCGCATAGGTCTTCCATTCTGCCTCGCCGGGAAGGAGAACTGTCATGGAACCTGACACCACGGTCATGTATTCAACCGTAGAGGTACCGAATTCAAATTCACCTGCGGCCATTACTCCCACCGTGGCCTTACCGTCTTCGTTCTCCAGTCCCATCGATTTTACATTGCCGTCGAAATACTCGTTTACCTTGATCATATCATCTGTTTTAGGTGTCCGGCAAATTTACATTTTTTGCATAACGCTTCCAAACCCTGCCGGGCATTAGTCTTAAGGTCGCAAAGTCTGAGGTCTGAGGGTCTGAGGTCTGAGGGTCTGCGGTCTTATCCAAATTACGCAATTAACTATATTTGTTACAGCTAACAGGAGACCATGAAACACAACAGAGCCCTCAGGAGGTTGCTTCAGCTGATAAATCTCGAGAGTGACCTTGACAACTACGAAAATATACATGAGACTATTGAGAAGGAGCTGGTGTTCAAGGGAACGAACCTCTGGATACTTGTCTTTGCGATCCTTGTAGCCTCGGTAGGACTGAACATGAACTCAACGGCGGTGATCATAGGCGCCATGCTCATCTCGCCCCTGATGGGACCGATCAACGGTATGGGATACAGCATTGCCACGTATGATTTCCCGTTGTTCAGGCAGGCGGTAAAGAACTTCACCTTCGCCGTGCTGGCAGGGCTGATCGCCTCTACGGCATATTTTGCCATCAGCCCGATCTCCACTGCGCACTCGGAGCTGCTTGCACGGACCAGCCCGACAATCTATGACGTGCTCATCGCCTTTTTCGGTGGCCTGGCAGGCATAGTTGCAATGACGAGCAAAAAGAAAGGGAATGTAATTCCGGGCGTTGCCATCGCCACTGCGCTGATGCCACCGCTATGCACTGCAGGTTACGGTCTGGCAACAGCCCGGTTCAGCTTCTTCTTCGGAGCACTCTACCTCTTTACTATCAACACTGTATTCATTGCCCTCGCCGGTCTGCTGATCTCACAGATTCTCAATTTGCCGATAAGGGGAACAATCTCGGATATACAGAAGAAAAGGATAAACCAGATGATCTCACTGGTCATGACCCTGGTCCTTATCCCCAGCATTTATTTCGGCTATCTGCTTGTACAGAAGGAGAACTTCACCGAAAATGCCGGGAGGTTCGTCGATAACATCAGCGTCGTGGAAGGCAACTATCTTCTTAAACATGAGATCAACCCGAAGACGGCGACCATTCAGCTTGTCTACGGCGGCACTTCGCTCAGCGAAGAACAGAAGGCAACGATCACAAAAAGGGCAGGGGATTTTTCACTGAAGGATGTCAGAGTTGAGTTCA
Organism: uncultured Rikenella sp.; assembly: GCA_964621005.1. GTDB lineage: Bacteria > Bacteroidota > Bacteroidia > Bacteroidales > VadinHA17 > SR-FBR-E99. Next base: position 31,657 of record CAZUIF010000007.1, on the reverse strand, counting down.
GCCAGGGATTCTCATATGCCGATATGGCCCCGAAGAATACCGAGGTTGAGGCGCTCAAATCCGAGATCAACCGCCTTAATATGCTCATCAGGGAGCGTAACGCTGCCCTGTCAGGCATCTCCCGGGCACAGGAAAGAGGGGGCGAACTCCTGGCCGAGATGATGGTACTTTACCCCCAGGTTGAGGGAGTCTCATATTCACAGACCCTGAACTTTGTAAAAGGAGGAGAGGTGCCTGACACAATTGCACTGGTGACAGTGACCACCAGGGGAAAGGGTCTGGCAGCCAGGGAGAAGGAACAGCTTGAAAAGTGGCTCGCCACCAGGTTAAGGGAGGAAAAGACAAAAGTCTTGTTCAGCGAATAGCAGAAGCTCCGCCCTGACGCATTTTCCGGAGATTCAGGCACAGGAATGGCTGACAGACCGCGCAGGTTCAGCGTATTACAACAGGTTTCCTGACCTGCTGCTGCGGTTTTACCTGCGGAACACTTACCTCTCTTTGTACGGAGGGCCGTCCCGGCGCACCGGCTGCCCCCGGAATATCATCCTTTCCTATCCTGTCTATGACGTTTGCAGGCGATGTACATGAGGCACACTCATCAGTATAATCGGAATATCCGAGCTCCTTACCCTTATAAATAAAACTTACGATCTCGAACGGATGTTTCCGGTTCTTCAACGGATTGATCGCATCGCCGGGTGAAGAGTAACCGTATGTCACACTCCACGGCCCCGTGGATGCGATGGCAGCCCCCGGATGACCTTCCAGCGGAGCAAGCGGAAGGGTGCCGCTGAACCAGATCTTTGCCTTTCGGGCGTCGGGAAACTCAGGCACTGCCTGCGGCGCCATAAGGGATGCGTGCGGTGCATCAGCTCCTCTCATGATCTTTAAGGTGCCTGACGGTGCAGTCTCACCATGCAGTGCGCTGACAACAACGAAGCTGTTGCCGGCGGAGAGTGTTTCACTGCCGGGTCTTATGGAAGTTCTGAATTCCTCATCCTCAATAGCCGAGATCATCAGTCCTTCGGTCTCCACCCAGTCCGACTCAACTGTAAAACCCTCCGCCTCGATCCGGGCCTTCACCTTATGACCCGGTTCGAATGCCAGGCCGCTGACAGAAAACAGACCCAGCGGGGAACTGACAGTCCCTCTCTGGGGAGCAATCTTTGCGGGCGGGATGGCTGGTGCCTGCCGGACCTGACCCTGGATATTTGTTCCCCTGACTGCGACGTTGCCGGATGCTGAGGGCTGAGATGCAGTCAGTGCGGCCGGCGGCTCCGTGGCCGTGATGAACTGGATCGGGCCGCGGTAGACGGTGAGATTATTCCTGAACTCGTCCAGTCTCCTGACGGCCTCCTGCTGGGTGACGGCACCCTTTAAGCGGCCCGCCGGGGAGTTCCCCGCCACGGCCTGCACCGCTGCCTGCACAGCGCCCTGCCCCGCACCCGCCATCCTGGCCCACCGGCTGCGCGACCCCGCCACGGAGCCGCCAGCCACGCCTGTAAAGTAATCGGCAGAATACAGCTTGATTTCCCTGAACGGTATTGTGGCATCAACAGCCGGACTGGCATTCGCCACTCCCGGCAGCTTCACAGAAACCCTGTCTCCTTTCCTGAGGGGTACATTCCTGGCAATGAATATGCCATCGGCACCGGCTGAAACGCTGTATTCATCACTTGCGCCACCAGGCCTGCTGACGATGACACCGAGAGAACCGCTGTAGGGTACGGTGTCCATCACCCCGGCCACCTTTCCCGGCACCAGGCTGTGCACCTCCCCGGCAACATAATCGCCCCAGGCGCAGGCCTCATGAATGATCATACTGTAGCCGTGGTAATCAGGCTTCTGGTATTTCCAGAGCGAGTAATAGTTGTCAAGGAGCGTGAACTTCTTCGAGACCACCTTACCTCCGGCCTTGAGCCTCATGCCAACATCGGCATCAAGTGTCATCCCGTCGGTTGCCACGGTACCCTCCATTCCTCCGTTGACATAAACATCGAGTGCATTGTACCCCTTGACCTTCAGGTTGGCAGTGCACTGGAAACCCGCAAAAGCCTTCATCTGCGAAGTTATATTGTAACCCACCTCGCACCATGAATCAACTGTTGAGATGTTCTTTATGCTGGTCGGAATATACCAGAATGTCCCGCCGCTGGCGCCCATAGCCATCTCAATACCCTGGTGAATCTCCACTGCCAGGGTAACATTCCCTTCAGCGGTGGTGAGGATAAACAATCCTATCTCGCACTTGCCGAGGTCTGACATGCTGATTTCCGTGCCCCATACCGGAGTTTTAGCCTCCTCCTTCATCTTCATGCTTGTATAGATCTTCATGTCAACCTGCTCGGAGGCAAGGAAGACCAGGCGATACCCTCCGTTCTTCGAGTATTTCCCTTCCACACGCGGGTTGGTAAGCAGGATCTGTCCGACAAGCGTCACCACCAGTGAATCATCATCAGTTTTGTCAAGCACGAAGCTTACACTGTCAAACTGAAGATTGACTGCGTATTTATTGTTCAGTTGCAGCGAGCTCTCCACGATGCCTTCAGCCAGCGACACCGTGTTTGCCAGTGTCACCGGCACCTCCTGCTCCGGGACTTCAATATCCTGAAATACGGCTGACAGCGAAGGGCGCAGTGCCAGCATCCTGCTGTCATCGACCGGTTCGGCCTGAAGCACAAGGTCACTGGCAGGATCAAGATAAATGGAATCGGGACTGGGCCTGAATCCTCCTCTCGACAGGTCGAGGATACCGTCCTGCTGTAGCCTTATGCTGTTCTTCCGTTGCGGGGTCAGCATCCTTACATTGGGTGCCAGTTCATAACTGACATTTTTAAAGGTACCGGGCTTTTCGCCTCGGGTTAAAGCGCGTGCTGCCGCAGGATGAACAGCCTGATCCGAAGGTTGAAGGTCATTGACCCTGACAACGCCGTCAAACCTTGCAAAGTCGCTGATCTTTAACGGCTGGGCATCGACCTTAACCGGAGCCAGTGAAAGAAAAAACAGAAATACCGGTGCAAGAGAGGAGAGATTCTTCATGTCTGTTAGGGGTTATTGTCATCATACAACGCAGTAATTCATTTATTTAATATCCGGATAAGCCAAAACATTCAAAAAATGAACAAAAAAATTCGAAAACGGGATTCTTCGGTCATTATTCCTAATTTTACGAGTCAGGAACATAAAAACGTATGACCATGAAAATCTCAGAACACCCGACCTTTAATAAGGAATGGGACAAGAAGGATGTAAAGAAGAAGACGAAGAAGATTCTCAGGGAGATAGGTGAGCTGCAGCACAAGATGTACGCCCAGGGAAAATTCAGCGTCATCGTGGTCCTGCAGGGCATTGACGCCTCAGGCAAGGATGGGGTTACAAAGGGTCTCCTGAAATACTGTGACCCGGTGGGGATTGAGGTTCACAGCTTCAAGAAGCCAACCGACCTCGAATATGCACACGACTTCCTGTGGAGGGTTCATAACGTCTGCCCCGCCAAGGGGGTGATGCAGGTGTTCATCAGGTCGCACTACGAGGACATTCTTGTCCCCTCGGTTGAGAAATTCATCCCGGCCGAAATCATTGAAAAGAGGTATGATACAATAAATACCTTCGAAAAGATGCTTGAGGATCACGGCACGAAGGTGCTGAAGTTCTTCCTCAACGTCTCGAAGGAGGCTCAGAAGGAGAGGCTGATGGAGCGGATCGAGATGGAGGAGAAGCACTGGAAGCACAAGGACGGCGACTGGGACACCCGTGAAAAGTTCGACCAGTACATGAAGGTATATCAGAAGATCCTGACGCGATGCAGTGATGTGCCGTGGACTGTTGTCCCCGCCGACAAAAACTGGCAGAAGCTCTACGGTGTTGCCACCGTGGTACTGAAAACACTGAAGGACCTTGACCTCCAGTGGCCGGCCCTGGTAACGGAGAAGTTCAAGGAGGAAGGGGCAAAAGGCAAGAGACCGTAGGCAAGAGGCAATAGGCAATAGGCAAGAGTGTTGACAAAATGTATTGAGCATCTGCATATTATGCAGTAGTTCAGACTATTGCCTACTGCTTACTGCCTATTGCCTGCTGCCTTCTACTTCAGTGCCACAGTCTTGCTGACATTGCCCGCTTTCCGTGATTCGTACTTAATCTCAATATCCCCTTTGCCGCTGACAAGGAACTGGTATTCGACCTTGCCGAACCCCGGCACCTGGCACATCTGCAGTTCGGGGCGGAACTCCTTGTAATCGACAAGGTTCATCCATGCATCTGTAAGCACCCCGCCTGAAACCACTTTGGCGCTGCGCCCGGCAACACTCAGTTTGTCAATCGGATAGAGCTTATTCTTTATTGTCTGGTAAGTGACGGAAGGTATCGCACCCTTGTTCACCAGCCGCACCCTTACACTCCACAGGTCTCCGCCGACCTTCTTCACCTCGAACACGTCCATCGTTACCTTTGGCGTCTGCCGTGCGGCAAAGATCACTGATGATGCATTCCTGTGAACAAGGTCCTGTAGCATGAACGGATGCGGAAGGCGTGAACTCATCTTTGTCCATCCGCCAATCTCTATATCACCGTAAAGCGGGTGCTTAAAGGATTTCCATTCCTTGAAGAGCTCACCCTGGTTGACATTGTCGTCAAACAGCAACCGCTGCCGTTCACTCTCCGATGCCTCGCCAAACCTTGACCGCTCTTCAGCCGTTCTCTTCAGCGTGCCGTCATAGGTCTCCGTTTCAGGCTGGTACAGCTCGCCCACCAACGAGTATGATCCTATCAGGTTGTTTGTGAAGTCGGTGAAGTCGCCGTAGGTGGCATAAAGGTCCTTCCAGCTGATAAGGTATTCATACCCGGGAACAATTTTCTCCATGTTCTGGCCCAGGTAGTCATAAACCGATATGTCTCCCTGTGGCAGCTCTCCGGCGGCCTTGAACGAGGGTCCCCTGAGATACATCCCCCCGTTGTTATGGAAGGCAAACACAAGGATAATATTCGGCCTTGCCAGCATCCATTCGGCAATTGCCTTTATACCTGTACCCTCGAACGGGTAATTGCCGGCACCCCTCTGTACGTAGTTGGGATTCCAGTTAAATGCCCAGTTGCGGTTGCCGTCGACATATCCCTCGCCGTCCTCGTTGACAAGCCCGTCGCCGTCATTGTCAATCCCTTCCTGTCCAAGCCTTGTCCATTCACCTTTTTCGCCCGGTTTGACTGCTATCATCAGCCTTGGATCGGTCGGATCGCTTCTAAGCCTGCCAAGGGTGTCCCTGATCCTCATGTTTGTGATGGAGCCGTCGCCGTCGATGTCATCCGGGCCGTCCTCGTCATAAAGGCCGTCGCGGTCGTCATCGATAGGGATCCGTAGTCCCCTGTTGCTGCTTGGGGTGTTTGCGTCGGCGAAGAAGTGTGCCCTGCCGTCTACGTTGACCACCGGTATTATATAGAATACATTGCGGTCAACAACGTCCGTTATTTCTGCAATCTTACCGTAGTTTGTGAGAAGCCTGTTTGCAAGGTAAAGGCATACCTCGCCAGCCTGTATTTCGTTGCCGTGGATGTTCCCGTCAACATATACACCCGGCTTTGAAAAAGGCTCACCCGTCTTCGGGTTGTTGATTGTCAGCGCCATGATAGCCCTGCCCTCCTCGCTGCGACCTACCTCCTCGAGCTTTGTAAACTCCGGATATGCAGTATTCAGCGCCTTCAGCGCCTCATTCACCTTTTCGTAACTGTAGTAATAATCAAAGCGGAGTGGCACCTTTACCTCCTGCGCCTGTGTGAGCATGACGGCAAGGGCCATCAGAACCGATATCATAAAAATTCTTTTTCTTTCCATGGCTTAACCTCCGATATTTATCCGTTCACTGTCATTGCCTGCCTGTTTCGACTCCAGTTTCAGGGTCAGGGTGCCCTTCTTCGCACCCCTGACGAGCCAGACATACCGGGCAGACTTCATCCCTCCGAGATCATTGATCGGAGTCCTCTTCTTACCGGAAAGGACTTCAATCCCGTCTCCCTCAACAGTCAGTATTGCCGGTGCAGGCACCTTGTTCCTCTTGCCCATGGCTGTCGGGAACGGAAGGAAACCCTCATTGGTAATCCAGGCTTCAACCTGGTATACACCGCCACCCTTTTCCGATGTCTTGACCTCGGCAATTGCCAGCTTTGGAAGTTTCTTCACCAGCTCTGCAACGAACGGCAACTGAAGACTGAGCAGGGAATCGACCATGCTCTCCGGCGGGGTGTTGTCAGAGAACGGGGTGAACCCGCCAATCTCCACCTCGCCGAGGGTAGGATGCATATAGCTCTTCCAGGGTGTGAATCCCTTTCTTTCAAGCCACTTATCCGAGAAGGCCAGTTGCGCGGTCTCCTTCGCATCACCTTTCTTCTCGTCGGTTTTCGGCGCCGGCATCCTCTTCATCATTGCAGCCATCTGTTCCGGCTTCATCTGGCCGCCTTTGACCATTCCCATAAGCGACTGCGCGGTGAACTGTGCCGGTGCGCCGCTCTCCTTCAGGAAGGCCGCTATCTTCTCTTCGCCAAGGGCGAGAAACTCCTCGGATGTCATCTTGGCAAGTGACTCGGCAGTGATGCCCGTGTTCTCCTTCTTCTCCTCCTTCGGTTTGGGCAAACCCCAGAAATCCATTGTGAAGACAGGCAGCCCGAGGTGGTAATAACCCCACATCTCAAATGCGCCGTCCTCAGGCTGTGCCGGGTCAAGCCTCTCCGCCGTCACCCCTTTTTTCTTCAGGTACTCCTTGAACTCGGAAGAAACTGCGTTGTAGAAAGCCAGGTCTTCCGGCAACGGGTTGACAACTGCGCCCAGTCCGAGGAAACTGGCAACCATGCTCTCGTCTGCGGTCATTCCGGAGGGAAGCATAGGCTGAATCAGCTCTATGATCTCAGCCATCGTGTAGGTGCGAGAGACGTCAACGCCCATTGCAGTGCCCATATCTCGGGGGATGCGTATGTTTTCAGAGTCAAACGATCCCTTTCTGCCACCCTGCGGGGGCGAAAGAAGGTAGTTTGTCTGCCCGAATGAGATCATCATTGCGATCTCAGGGTGCGCAAAGGCGAACTTCAGGACCGCAGCAGACTCCGGCTCGGAGCCGGGATAGAGGCCGCTTCTCCTCCCGAAATTCTTAAATAGGTGCGGGAAGTTGACATTGACATTTGTGCCGCCGGGGACATCCTCATTGTACTGTCCGTCGCCGTCATCATCGATCCCTTCGGTATAAAGCTTATAAATACCCTTCTCCCCTTTTGTTGCGTCAGCCCTGCGCATCAGGCGGGGTTCGCCCTCCACGGGGATCCAAACGCCGTCATGCGCCTTCACCCTCATCTGGGTGATGATGCCGTTCCCGTCGAGGTCGTTGTAACCGTCCTCGTCGGTCCGGTCATCGGTGTCGTCGTTGAACGGTCTCCCGTTACCGGTATCATACCAGAGTGGCTTCGCGAAAAAGCGCGAATACGCGTCAGGGTTTCCCAGTGGCACGATGTACCATTTCAGCCCGGTATTCAGCGAAGCGTCAGCCACGATGCGGGAGGCAAGCTCCAGCGCGGCCTCGGTTGCCAGCGGGTTGACACCGGAGAAATTGGCACCGACAAGCACTGCCGGTACGGAGCTTCCCTCCCTGCCTATCTCCATCATCATCATCTCCCTGCCGCCGGGCGTGACGGCGAGCTTCTGCACCTTCACAAGCGATGGATTCGCCTGGCGGAGCTGCTCTATCTTCCGGTTCACAGAGGCCGGATCACTGTACTTCTCAATGGCCCGCACAGGTGCAGGAGCAATGAGTACGGCTGCAACAAGAAGCATCAGGCCTCTTATCGCCGGTAACTTGGTTATGTTCATCCTGATTAAATATTTAACGAAAACGGATTATTTCACTTCAGTACCTAACAACTCCTTGTAGGATTGTGTGATATAGCTGTCAAGCCATTTGTAGTGTTCAAGTATCTTTTCCTTCTGAGGCTTCCCTTTCGGAGGCATTGCAGCCATCATCTCAGCGGTTTTACGGAAGATCTCATTCTCCACCGGTTCCAGCTTCTGAAGGAAACCGGTCTTTTCGCCGTTGAGCAGCAGGGCTACGTTCATGTATTTGCCTCCTGAACCGCGGGTAATCGGGAACAGGTGGTGCTTGAGCGACATCGCGGCATCGCAGAGGGGTGCATGCAGGTTACCCTTCATGGTTACCACCGAGGGCAGTGTTTTGCCGGCGCTGACCCATACGGGAACGGCCACTGTTGTAAGCGGGAATCCAGCCAGTGTCCACATCATCGCATTTGACGGATCTTCGCCCTTTGCAGCTCCCACAACAAGCATGACTGATGCTGTCGAGGTGCGCGGGATGAAGTCGTCGAAGTTCCTGAATGCGGTCTCTGTAGCGTTTGCCGGGAGATCCTGGCGGAGGTTGACCTTCGTGAGTCCGTGGGTCAGGTTGCGCGAGAGACTGTTGATAAGATACTGAGGTTCCATCCTGTTCTGTGCCAGTGCCATATTCAGAGCCTCTGTTGCAGCTGCAAACCTTATGTAGCCGCCACCTTCATTGGGTGTGCCAGTGAATGAAAAGTTGGTTCTTATCAGCAGGCCGTGAGGCGCCAGGGCAGGGTCATTGGCATCGATCTTTTTGAAACTGAAGTTGCCGGTCTCATAATAGGCTGCCCCGCCCTGCGCATCGATGACACCGAAGTTGGCATCAACACCGATGGGTTTGGGCATATCGGTGAGCATCTTTTCAAAATCAGCAAGTGTGGCGCAGGTGGCAAGAGCCATCTTCATCACCTCCCCCTCGCGGTCAGCCAGTTTCGTGGTATCACCGGTGTTATTGTTATATGCCGCAGTGTTCATGATGGCGAAGCCGGCGGAGTTGAATCCGCCCCACACCTCGCGCTTCCACGATTCCTTCGCATCAACGATGCCGATATAATCGTACCTGCCGTCAGTGAAGTACACAAGTGCGTTATCCAGGGTGCCCGTATCGCGGTTCTTGAACAGCAGCGGGCGTCCGTCAGGAGTATTCTTTCCTGACATCAGGAAGGTGGTGCATGACCAGGCATCGGTGGTGGCGCCGGCCAAAAGCAGTACTATGGCTAAAAGTGTCAGCTTCTTCATAGGGGTTAAAATAGTGCGGATAAAGTTATATTTTTTTTAACCCGTTATTCCCCTGACTGTTTCCTGTTAAGTTTTTTTAACCCTGGTACTGCTGACTGGTACTGCCTACTATTTTATCCTCTTTCCCTCCATCTTACGGCCGGCCTGGTAGAGAATCATCTTATTGAACTTTCCGTCAGGATCAGCAACGAATTCAACCTGTGCATCAACAACCTTCAGGAAGAACTTCGTCTCGCTTTCAGGAAAGACTTCGAATTTGCCCTGACCTGTTGCCTGGGTCATGAGCCTGTTGCCCTCGCAGGTGAAAGTAATTGTGAATCCGGGCTGCAGCTCATACTCACCGGTATACCTGTCCAGAATGGCTTCACTGACCGTGACGGCCTTCTTTTCTTCAATCTTTTTCTCAGTCAGCTTCCATGTATCCAGCCTGCCCCTGTCATCAGATACGAACGTTTCGATTTTCCCGGCGGCATTCCTGTTGAATGTTGCGTACATGAATGCATCCTCCACGAGGAACTTATCCTTTTCAACAGGGTACATATTCCTGGTCCCTGACCCCGCCATTGTGGCCGCAAGCTTGTTTCCGTCCCTTTTTACGGTTACCTCCCTGCCGGCGTCATTGACATAGATCCCTACATACTGATCAAGGGCAGCCTCGTCAAGGACAATACCGGTGGTCTGCAACGGCTTGCCGATTGCCAGGGCAGCCATCTTAAGTGCGGTGAATTCCGGTGCTTTGGCGGTGTTGTTTGAGAAGAGCGCCACAAACACATCCTCTTCTGGCAGGTAGACTGAAGCAGTCAGGTAACCGAATATTCCGCCGCCATGCTCTACTGTCGGGCTGCCCTGCAACTGAGAGATGAAAAATCCGTACCCGTAACCGGTTCCTCTTCCGTCTTTAAGCTTGTACTCTGTAAGGGCCATCTGGAGGGTCTCCTTCTTCACCAGTTTGCCAGCATACAACGCCTGGTGCCATTTGAAGAGATCACCTACTGTTGACATGACGGAGCCTGCCGCATAGGGCTGGGTCATGCTGCAGTAGTTCGAATTCACAATGCCTTCACCGCCTCTCTGATACCCGTAGGCGCGATTTTTAATGATCTTCGTATCACTGCCGTAGCATGTTGATGTCATTCCAAGCGGGGTGAAAAAATTCTCCTGTATATAATCCGCATAGCTCTTCCCGGATACTTTCTCAATAATATAACCCAGGAGAACATACCCGGAGTTGTTGTAATTCCATCTTGTTCCCGGGGCAAATTCCATCGGCAGGTTTTTAAAAGAATTTACAAGTTCTTCGGGAGTCATGTCATTCCTGACATTCTTGATGTAGTCAGGGACGTTTGTATAGCTTTTGATCCCGGAGGTATGCGTGAGCAGGTGTTCAACTGTAATTGAATAAGCCTGGGTAGGATAATCAGGTATGAATTTGGTTATCTCGTCCTGAAGGGAGAGCTTGCCCTGTTCCATGAGCTGAAGGATTGCTATGGCAGTGAACTGCTTGGTGATGGAGCCTATCCTAAAAACCATTTCGGGTTGCATCGGCACATTCAGTTCGAGATTGGCCATCCCGAAAGCCTTGCTGTATATTACCTGGCCGTCTTTTGCCACAAGTGCGGCACATCCGGTCTCATCCGGCTTGAACTGGTCAAGAAGCATCCTGTCATAATCCACAGCGAGCTTCTTGATATTAAGAGGCTGTGCTGCAAGGGATACATTAAGGAAAATAGCAATCACTGGCAGTAGTACTGTCACAGGAGAAAATGATTTTTTCATAGTCATGGTTTTATTGTGGTACTCTGTAAAGACGGCATTTTGTTATCAGTGCGGCAAACGGATATCAAAGTTAATATCAATTTTTTTTGGTTATGAATCAGGCCGGGAGAATTAATTTGCCTTCGTGGTAACAGATGGATGTGGTGCGTGCCATGCTTCCCGAAGTGGAAAAACAGACCGGCACCCGGGCCAGAATTACCGTGAACATCTGCAGGCTGCATTTGTTTCATTAATGTTTGGCATAAATATTCAACATGATGAGACTATTGCTTGCCGGAGTTTTATTTGTAACCATAGTAGTGACAGCACTTCAGGCCCGGGATATTGAAGGGATCGGCATTGCTGAGCCGGGGGGAACAGACCTCACCGGGCCGGAAAAGATCGGAATCCCTGAATTGGAGAAGATCCTGAACAGCCCGGAAGACCGGCTTAATGTGGTTAACTTCTGGGCAACATGGTGCCCTCCGTGCGTAACCGAACTTCCCTTTTTCGAAAAGCTGTCGAAAGAATATCAGGATAAGGGTGTGAAATTCATCCTTATAAGTCTCGATTTCCCCAGCCAGATTGACTCGAAACTCATCCCGTTCCTGAAGAAAAACAAAATCACCGCTGATGTAAGAGTTATGACAAACCTCGATTACAACAGCTGGATAGACAGGGTTGACAGCAGCTGGCAGGGAAATATTCCTGTTACCCTGTTCTACAACAATGCCAGGAATACGAAATACCTTCACCCTTCAGAGCTTAATGAGAAAGAGCTGAGAGATCTGATAATCAAATACAAACAATAATAAACCAATAAACATCAACAGACTATGAAGAAGTACCTGTCCATTTCACTGGCGGCCCTCATGATGACCGGCCTCCTCAATGCACAGTCGCAATACAAAGCCGGCGATGTTGCATCCGATTTTAAACTGAAAAATGTTAACGGTGAGACTGTTTCACTGGCTGACATCAGGGATGCGGACGGATTTATTGTTGCGTTCTGGTGCAACACCTGTCCTGTTGTGAAGAAGTATGACCAGAGGCTTCAGGCACTGCACGCGAAATATGCTCCCAAGGGCTACCCCGTGGTGGCAATCAACAGCAATGATCCGGCCGTTTCTCCGGGCGACTCTTACGAAAAAATGAAGGAGACTGCGGCAAAACTCAACTACAAATTCGAATACCTCTATGACGAGACACAGGATGTAGCCCGCAAATACGGAGCTACAAATACTCCACACATCTACATACTGTCATGGAAGGACGGGAAACTTGTTGTGGATTACGTCGGTGCAATCGACAACAACGCAGATGATGCTTCTGCTGCTGATAAGAAATATGCCGTGGATGCCCTGGATAATATCCTGAAGGGTCAGGCTGTTGCCCTTACCGGGACAAAGGCGGTGGGATGCGGCATCAAATGGAAAAAGGGCTGAACAAACCGTTGCCCCCGGTAATTTTTTGCCGGGGGCATAATACTATTCCTCCGGATTTACAGCTTTGTCATCGGCCGGCGGCTCGCTGGTGATGTTGCCGAACTTGTCGACGTAGGCGATCATGTTATCAAGTCCGCCTCCGGGGGAGTTCTCCCTGCGAAGCTGCTTCTTCTGTTCCTTTTCTTTTCTCTTCTTAAGACGCTTCTCGGTCTTCTGCTTTTTAATGAAACTGTTGTTTGGTCCTGCCATATATTTTGATTTTCAGTTTATAAATGTGATTGCCTTGCCTGCGGCGCCGGCTCTTCCGGTACGGCCGATGCGGTGTATGTAGCTCTCCATATCCTTTGGCTGCTGAAAGTTTATTACATGTGAGACATGCGATATGTCAAGCCCCCTGGCCGCCACATCAGTTGCCACGAGCACTTTGATCTTCCTGTTCCTGAATGATTCAAGGGCTTTTACCCTGTAGTTCTGTGATTTGTCGCCATGAATCTCATCAGCGGTAATTCCCGCTTTGCGGAGATCACGGCATATCCTGCTTACTCCCCGCTTGGTGTCGGCAAACACAAGCACCTTCTCGAAGGAATCGTCCCGGACCATATCCAGGAGTATCTCGATTTTCTTTTCCCCCTCCTTAACGGTAACGATGTCCTGATCAATATTGTCGGCACTGACATTTTCAGGACGCACCCTTACAATGTAGGGATCCTGAACCAGGTCACCTATTATCTTCTGCTGACTCCTGTCCTCTGTTGCGGAGAAGAGTATTGTCTGGCTGCGACGGCTCATCCCGTCAACAAGCCTGTTTATTTCCGGTGCGAAGCCCATATCGAGGAGCCTGTCAAACTCATCAAGGACCAGTATAGTAAACTTTCCGAGGTCAAGTGCTCCCTGGCGGACCATGTCTGCCAGACGGCCCGGAGTACCTATTACTATCTGTCCCGGTTTTCTCAGCCGGTCTATGTCGCGCCTGACACTGGTGCCTCCTATGAGACAAGTGCTGAAGAGTTTAAGCCCGAAGGCGATGCTCCTGAACTCAGTGTCAGTCTGAAGTGCCAGCTCACGTGTCGGGGAGACGACAAGCACCTGGCCGGAAGCATCCTTGCGCAGCAGATTATGAACCAGCGGGATCAGGAATGCACCTGTCTTGCCTGTTCCTGTCTGTGCAAGTCCGATAAGGTTTCGTCCCTCAAGGATCGCCTCAAGGGTCCTGTCCTGGATCTCGGTGGGCTTTTCGTACCCTTTTTTACGAAGATTGCTGATTATTGAGCCGTGAACGGGCAGTTCCTGTATGAGCCTTTCAGCCCTGTATGCAGTCACCGCTGCAGGAACAGCCTTCCTGATGAAGCTTTCCGGAGCGAGTCCTTTTGCAGTATGTTTTTTCCCGTTGCTGAAGTTTGCTGTTTCCTTTTTTCCGTGTCTGAAGTTTTTTCTTCCCCTGTTCCGGGGATCATTTCTATATCCCATTATCAATTATTTGGTTAATGCCGCTGAATATTCATTAACCAGATATCTGTTCAAAATGGCAATGTTCTTATGGCAAAATGTCTCAGCGTAAACTAGTGGTTGTAGAAAGGATCTCCGGAAGAAGTCCGGCAGAAAAACCGTCTATACAGATCTAACTTATGCCTGAATCTGGGGCAAAGGTACTGATTTTCCTCCACCCCTGCAAACATGACAGTACACACGTCCGGACAGACCCTGTCCTGAATGCTGCCTTCACCTGTATCGGATATGCCGGCAAGTCGGATTTTTTATGCTATCTTGGCATATATGAAAAAGATAGCAATAATCAGCCCCAGCGTCAGGGTGGGCCGGAAGAGCCACCGGGTAGCGCTCTGGTTTCGCAGATACATTGAACAGAATAACCTTGCCGAACCTGACATCATTGACCTGGCGGAATACCGTTTCCCGCTGTTTGATGAGCGGCTGAAGCTGCAGCAGAACCCGCTGCCGGAAGCAGTTGAACTTGCAGGCAGGTTACGGTCAGCCGACGGCATTATTATAATTGCCCCTGAATATAACGGAGGTTATCCCGCAAGCCTGAAGAATGTAATCGACCTGCTCACCGATGAGTGGCGACACAAGCCCGTGGCTATCTCCACTGTCTCTGACGGCTCCTTCGGGGGAACACAGGTCATCACCTCGCTGCAGTTCACCCTCTGGAAGATGGGAGCGCTGACTGTTCCCGCAATGTTTCCCGTTCCTAAAGTCGATGCCGCCTTCAGCGAAGAGGGGATCCCGTCTGACCCGGAAGCCTATGAAAAGCGTACCGCCAGGTTCATGGGAGAACTTCTGTGGTGCATTGAAGCCCGGAGCCGGGCAAATGACTGAACTTTACAGGCCGGCAACCCTTAAAAAGTCCGCAGGATTCTTTTTACAGGACGCATATCACAGTGTTATGCTGTTGATAAGTTCGGTATACCTGTTGATAAAGCAGCCCTGAACCCCTGATTCTTCATCTGGTCTTCATCTTTTTGTTGAAACTTGGCTAAACAAAACAGGTGGAATCCAGTCCCACCCTAAAAAACGGGGTATAGCTCCACACCTCAGGAGCGTAATTAAAAGTCATGTCGCATGATTAAAAAACCAGATTTTTACCGGAAGATACCTTATTTGGTATTGATGGTTTTACTGTCTATGGTGCCCTGCAGGGTCCATGCACAGTCTGTTAAAAGACAGTGCATCTCCAGCTATGGCATCGCCGGTCAGTCAGCTTCCGTGCTGGCAGCCCAGACTGCCGGGCAACCGTACAACACTTCCCTGTGCTGCAGTATCAGCAGCTCGTTTCTGCCGGGATTTCTTCAACCTGTTTCGGTCAACCTTACCGAAGTTCCCATGGGTATCCCTGAGATCCTGAACCTTGCTGTTTATCCCAACCCCGCTTCAGGCAACGTAATCATACGGAGCCTGGTGCCCGTTGAAGACGCGGTACTCACTGTAACTGATTACAGCGGGAAAGCCCTTATCAGGGATGAAATTCCCCGGCTTGAAACATTTATGTTTAACTGCAGCCGATGGCCCGACGGTATCTATTTCGTCACACTGAATGACCGTACCGGTTGCAGAAGCACAGTCAAATTAATAATCAACAAATAAAAGAATTATGAAAAGGAATAAAATAATCCTGATATTGCTTGCTTTCCTGGGTGTGGCTGCTTCAGCCGATGCCCAGTCGGCACTTACAATTGATGCATCACAGCTGCTTGGATCGTTTAAATTCACTGACAGCCAGTCAAACAGCCTTAACGGTGATTATTCAGGCATCCTCACCCGTTCTTCCGGAATAGGGTACCGGTATACAACAGGCAGCGGCCTGGTAATACGCACCGGGTTCGGGCTACGCAATGCCGGAGCAACAATGGTCTATGACAATTCAAACTACAGCTGGGATTTACAGTACGCCGACATTAAACTTGGAGCCGGATACATGTACATAAGCAACCTGGTCAGTCCTTATATGACCCTTTCGGGATACTATGGCTATCTCCTGCGCGGATACCAGACACTGAACAATGAAGACTTTGATATTGTCAATTCAGGGTCGATGAAAAGAAGCGATTTCGGACTGATTATATCACCCGGTGTACAGTTCAGTGCATCAGAACTACTGGGGATATATATTGAATTCAGTTACCTGATGGGACTTGCAAACCTTGAGACAGACCCGGGTCAGAAATCCGCTAATGTAGCTTACATGCTGACTGCCGGGCTTTCACTTTCATTTGGTAAATAAAACCTTTAAACCCAAAACAATGAAAAAAATATATCTTATAGTACCAATTTTGCTGGGATGCCTGATCAACTGTGATGTCTTTTCACAGCCGCATATAGGAGACCTTAAGGGCATATATTACCAGGCCGTTGCAATTGACGAAGACGGTAAAGAGATAGTCGGAACCGACATAGCCGGGAAACCGCTCTACGAAAAGGCTATCGGCGTAAGATTCACAATAACTAAAGGTTCTGACGGGACAATTGAGTACCAGGAGACCCATACAACCACCACTGACAGGTACGGACTGTTTTCCCTTACTATAGGACAGGGCCAGTCAACGGGAGCCGGGCTGTATTCAAGGCTTCTCGATATTCCGTGGATCGATGCAGACCAGTTCCTTAAAGTTGAAATATCAGCGAAGAACAACGACGATTACAGGATGGTCAGCAACCTCCAGTTGATGGCAGTTCCGTATTCCTTTTACACTGATGACATAGCTGATGATGCAATCAACTCGGCAAAGATCATGGACGGTACGATTCTTAATGAAGATATTGCCGACGGCACCATTGACCTATCTTTGAAAGTCACTGATACCCTGCCGGTTGCAAATGGCGGTACAGGTTCCGTTTCCTTCATTAAAAACAGTCTGCTTTTAGGCAACTCAACGGACTCGATAGAATCACTCGGCACAGCCCTTGATGGTCAGATCCCTATAGGAGTGACCGGTGGCAAGCCCGTACTGGCTACCCTGAAGGCAGGGACTGGCGTTGCGATTACCAATACACCGGGAGGTATAGAGATCTCCTCATCAGTCTCCGAAATAACAAGTGATCCTGCAGGTACTTTTGTTATAAACAACCTTCCGGTCGGATCAACCTACGTCTCAAATGCCATCAACGCCTTCGAAGTCAATTTTGGTGACATAGTCGTAGGATCAGTTGACAAGGACCTCCAGGGCTGCATGCTCACAACATACGTATCACAGCCCAATGTCATAAGGGTGGCAATTTATAACGGAACGGGAGGAGCCGTGAACCTTGGGGTTGTCAACATCAGGGTAGTAATTGTACATTAACATTGCCCCTCCCTGATTATTTCCCGATTTTCATTAATTTTTCATTTTCACATGTTTAGCTTTGACATTAAATTGATATTGAATCAAAATCTGAAGGTTATGAAAAAACATCTTCTTTTTACCGTTGCTGCCCTTCTCATCAGTGCGGCAGTCACGGCACAGAACACACAACAGAACCAGACACAGGCAAGGCAGCAGCAGGAACAACAGGTTCAGACACAGGCCCAGTCGGGGACAATGACCCAAACCCGTGCTCGTATAAATGAAGGAACCCAGACCCAGGAACAGTACAAAAACCAGGGTCAGATGACAAGGGCTCAGAAGCAGGCACGCAATGAGGAAAGAAAAGCCCTTAAAAAGCAGCAGAAGGAGATGAAGATGAAGCAGAAAGAAGCTGAAATGAACCAGGAACGCTACATGGACCAGGACAGGACAGCTACCAAAAACAAGGGTGTGAATAAGGCCGCTCCGCAGAAGAATGCCGTGAAGGCCGCAAAAGGTCCGAGAGGAGGTAAAAAATAAAGTTGCTTAATGCATGAAGCCCCGGGCTCCGCTAAGGAGCCGGGGCTTAAGCATCAAAAATTCCCTATGAACATTGACCGACTGAAAATATTTGCCCTGGTATTTCTGTTGTTGCCAATGAAACTGCTGCCGCAGTCAGACAGCACAGACACGTCAGCGAAGACTGACCGTCATGCCTTTTATACTGGAGCCGGTTACGGAAGCAATATGGTATGGCTGGGATCAACAATCTCCCGAAACCAACCCTACCAGTACGGGGTTGTTGCTTACTCACTGTTTGAAAAACTGACTCTTTCCGGATCAGCATTCCGCCTTTCAAACCTTGCACCCTCAGCTCCTGCATTTTACAACGCTTCCCTTACATTCAGCCAGGATATAACATCGTGGCTTGACATTAGCGCAGGAGCATACAGATATTTAGTCAGACCGGTCCTGACTGATACCCTTTTTGGCAGTTTCAACTATGCTGACATCAACATGGGGGTAGACTGGAAAATCCTCTACACGGAAATCAATTACGGAAGCTTTATATCCAGGGACCCTGCAACATATCTTCAGGTCAGGAATTCGAGGTATTTCGAGACACCCTCCTTCTTCAGGAAGAAGGCAAATATTTCGTTCTTCCCGTATGTCAACCTTCTCTTCGGCGACCTGGTCACTACCCAGGTCTTCGAAGGAACCGAACTTATAACAACAACCCAGACCTTTACGACACCCGTCACAACTACAATCGTTACAGGCCCGTCGGCCGGCACCGGACAGGGGTCAGGATCAGGACCGGGATCGGGGTCCGGATCGGGATCCGGCACAGGGCAGGGTCCGGGAACCGGAAGTACATCCGGTACGGGTACCACAACAACTACAACAACCACTACCACCACTACCACCACTACCACAACGGAGGTTCCTACTACCACCACCACATGGTCGGAAAAGTTCGGGATGATTGAGATGGAAATCGGGATACCTGTATCCTTCAACCTGAACTTTATGTCACTGGAGGCTGAAGTAACCTACGTCGTGCCTTTCTATTCCGATACCTCCTATCCCGGCCCCCGGGGATTTATCTACTCACTTTCTGCCTTCTTCAAAATTTTCTGAAAACACCCATTGTATAAAAGGTGAAAGGGCAAATTCACCTCATTTCCCCGTTCGGGTGAAGAGCGGGTCTGTTCGCCGTTCTGGCAAAAGCTCTCCTTTGAAATTTATTATGCCTGATATTCAGATACTTGACAAAATACGTGCACTTTTGGCATAACTTTTGAATTTTACGAAACCGAAGAGACAGTTCTTCGTAAAACGTAAAGAGATGAAAAAGTTAATCTGCACCACGATCCTCACAGTCCTGATGGCTTCAGCGGCGATAGCCGGAAGGCAGGATTATCCTGAGGAATACCTGGGTCTCCCGGGTGACAACCTGAACCTCTACGCAGTCATGAAGCTTTTCCAGGAGTCGGAGACGCTTGAAGCTTTCGAAAGAAACCTCAACGATGAGAACTCCAGGATCAATAACCTCGACCTGAACAATGACGGTTACGTCGATTATCTTACTGTGTCGGACTATGTCAACGGGGAGGATCACACAATTGTACTTCGTTCGGTTCTCGACCGGAACGAGTCGCAGGACGTGGCAGTCTTTACCGTTGAAAAGCTTCGCAACGGCGAAGTCAGGATACAGCTGATAGGTGACGAGGCTCTTTACGGAAGGAATTACATTGTTGAACCGATATACGCTGAGACACCCAATCCCGGTTACAGGGGGAGGACGGTTTCCGGGAACAATGTCACCGTGGTCACGACCACCTATTATGAGGTAGCCGCCTGGCCGGTGATCAGGTTCATCTACGCACCTCACTACTCAATCTGGCGCTCCAACTGGTACTGGGGTTACTACCCGGCCTACTACAGGCCCTGGAGACCCTTCTACTGGCACGCCTACTACGGTTACCACTCACACTGGTACCCCACCTACTACTCTTACTACCGCCACTGGAACCAGCCGAGATGGCATCACTACCACGACTACTACTACACCAGCGTAAGGGCCTACTCACCCAATGTGTCACATCGGATCACCGAGGGGACCTACAGGCAGACCTACTCGAAGCCCGAGACAAGACGAGACGGTGATGCGCTCTACGCAAGCTCCCAGGGTGCCCGCAGCAGGTCAGCCGGCAGTCAGCCCCCGGCAGTCGGCAGCGACAGGAGGAGTTCTGCAGCCACCGGCAGCAGGTCAGCCGGAACCGACCAGCAGGCAGCAGGCAGCCGGAGATCGGCAGGTGGCAGCCAGGCAGCAGTTCAGAATGGTGAAAGCCGCAGGTCATCATCCTCCGTGCAGACCAGGAGCGAAACCAGGCCTGTATCAACTGATCGCCGCAGCGAATCGACTCCCGCTGCCACACAGGGCAGCAGCAGCCGCAGGGTATCCACCGGCACTGTAAAAAGTGCACCTGTCTCTACCGGGAACAGCAGATCAACCGGCACTGTAAGGAGTTCACAGCCTCCTGCCGGCAGCCGGCAGTCTGAGGGTGCTCCGGCAACCAGGACGCAGAGCAGCAACAGTCGCAGCAGCAGCGCGGCAGCAAGGACCCAGAGCAGCAACAGTCGCAGCAACAGCGCGGCAGCAAGGACGCAGAGCAGCAACAGCCGCAGCAGCAGCGCGGCAGCAAGGACGCAGAGCAGCAACAGCCGCAGCAGCAGCGCACCGGCAGCCAGGACCCAGAGCAGCAGCAGCCGCAGCAGCAGCGCACCGGCAGCCAGGACCCAGAGCAGCAGCAGCCGCAGC
>CAZUIF010000007.1:0-11151 GCA_964621005.1 uncultured Rikenella sp. | reverse complement strand
AGCGGAACTGTCTCAAGCCGAAGCAGCAGCCAGGGACGCAGCAGCGCTCCGGCAGCAAGGTCACAGAGCAGCAGCAGCCGCAGCAGCGGAACCCCTTCAAGGAGCAGCAGCAAGAGCAGCTCGAAGGGTTCTGACGACAAAAAGAGCTCGCGCAGATAACTATAAGGGGCACAGAGCCGGCGTGCTCAGTGCATCAGTTATAACAGCAGGCGCAGGGAAAAATCTCCCTGCGCCTTTTTATTGTAGTCCGGTAAAACTGCAGGCCGGCCCTATCTCCCTGAGCCCAGCAGCGTGATCAGAATAACTCCTCCCGCACCCCTCGATCCGTATATCGATGCATCAGAACCCTTGAGGACACTTATTGACTTCACCTGGCGGGGCGAGATATTGTCGATCGTATTTACAACCACTCCGTCAACCACAAAGAGAGGGTCAGTACTCAGGTTTATTGAGTTTACTCCCCTGATTGTGATCTTGGTCCCGCTGACCTGTACACCAGGAACCTTGCCCTGGATCATATCGTAAATATTCGTGTATGATGAATTGGCTTCATCCTGCCCGTCGATGTATCCCACATCGGTGGTCAGGTCCTTCCTCCTCTTCGTACCGTAACCTATATCAATCCTCCTGTCAGCTTCTGACATCTCAGGCTTGAAGTTCAGAAGGCCCGTACCTCCGTCAAGCACCAGGTCCACAACACTGCGGCCATCCCACACCGTGGCAACAGAACCCATGTTGTAGGTAAAGGCACCTATACTCTTCACATCAGGTTTTATTTTCAGCTTGTATACTCCGCTGCGGTTGGTGGTCAGACCTGTGCTCACACCGTCAACCACCATCAGTACTCCGCTTACCGGTACCATTGCAGTGTCTGTAACAGTGCCGGTGACCGTCACCAGTTTGCCCCGCTTTTGTCCCGTAACCTGCCCGGCTGCCAGGAGAGCTGTCAGAATGAGAAATAAAGTCCTTGCTTTCATCTTCCTTGATTTAATGTCATGCAAGTTAAGAAAAAGGGTAAAATATTTCAAACCGGTGTCCGGCCGCTTTCTGACCTGTTTAGTTCAGGCTGTCCTGTTCTCACAGTTCACTCTTTTTTACTAATTTTGCTGCCCTTCACGAACAACACAGTTACTCTGACACATATGACATTTGACGAGCTTGACCTGGACCCTGAAATTCTTGATGCAGTTGATTACATGGGCTTCAGGGAGACCACACCAATACAGGAGAAAGCCATCCCGGTGATCCTTGAAGGGCATGATCTTATTGCATGCGCCCAGACAGGCACCGGCAAGACTGCCGCTTACCTCGTTCCGATACTTAATGACATTGCATGGCATCGTCCCTCACATACCCATACCCTTGTGCTTGTTCCCACGCGGGAACTGGCGCTGCAGATTGACCAGCAGATACAGGGACTTGCTTATACTCTGAATATCACCTCCCTGGCTGTTTACGGCGGAGGAGAGGGGAGCGCATGGGACCAGGAGAGATCGGCGCTTACAAGGGGCGCCGACATAATAGTGGCTACCCCGGGCCGGCTCATATCACATCTCAACCTGGGATATGTGAAATTCAGTGACTTGCAGGTGCTTGTCCTTGACGAAGCCGACAGGATGCTTGACATCGGGTTCCACGATGACATAATGAAGATCATCTCGTTCCTTCCGAAAAAGCGTCAGACGCTTATGTTCAGCGCCACGATGCCACCGAAAATAAGGTCGCTCTCGAAACATATAATGAAGAATCCTTCGGAGATCTCGCTGGAGATGTCGAAGCCCGCCGAGGGGGTGCTTCAGGCTGTCTACCTGCTTGAAGAGAACCAGAAGCTTCCGCTGCTCAACAGCCTCCTGGCTGACAAGCCGGAATACCACAGCATCCTGATCTTCAGCTCCACCAAGAAGAAGGTGAGTGAAATAGTACGCGGACTCCGCTCGCGCGATTATGCGGTTGAGGGGATCTCATCCGACCTGGAGCAGAAGCAGCGGGAGGAGACACTCCTGAGGTTCCGCTCACGCCGGACGAGGGTGCTGGTAGCCACAGACGTGCTGAGCCGCGGCATCGATATAAAGGATATCAACCTGGTAGTAAACTTCGATGCCCCCTCTGATGCAGAAGATTATGTGCACCGCGTAGGACGCACGGCCCGCGCCGATACTACCGGCGTGGCAATAACACTTGTGACCAGGGCTGACATGTTCAAGCTGGAGAGGATAGAAAAACTGATCGGCTACCAGGTTTTCCGTGCTCCCCTTCCCGACTTCATCTCATCGGCTCATCCGGCTGAGAGCAGTCACCGTCCGTCACGCCCAAGGTCGGGGAACAGGAAGTTCCGGCACCGCTGATTGCACCCCGGCAGCCGGTCCGTTTCATTTGACTCAGTTAATATCATCTGCAGAAGAGTATTGTTGATTATTTGATTGTTGCATAACTTTGATACCGCACTAATCCGGACTTCTTATGGCAACAGACGAAAAATCGATGATAATCATCGGCGCAGGCTTTGCAGGCCTTGCCGCAGGCATTTACGGCCGCCTCAACGGTTACAGTACCGAAATATACGAGATGCACAATCTCCCGGGAGGGCTCTGCACCTCATGGAAGAGAAACGGCTACACGTTTGACGCATGTATCCACTGGCTCGTGGGCTCATCACCCGAAAGCAACTATAACAGCATATGGCAGGAAACCGGTGTTGCCCGGGGAAGGGAATTCTTCTACGCTGATGAATACTGCCGTGCCGAAGGGGCTGACGGTCGTACAGTTATATTCCATGCAGATGTTGACAAACTCGAAAAACATTTGCTGGAAGTCGCACCCCGGGACAGGGAACCAATAATGGATTTCATCAAAGGCATCAGGATGTGCGCTGCATTCGATTTTCCCTCTGACAGGGAACCGTTTTTCACCCGTATATTGAAGCAGGCCGGCACATTCATGACATTCATGAAATACGGCAGGGAGTTCCGGAAGTGGACCAATGTAACAGGTGAACAGTTCGCCTCACGCTTCACTGACCCGCTGCTCCGGCAGGCCTTCCGCGAGATATGGATCCCGGAGTTCTCGATGGTCTTCCTTTTCTTTACCTTCGCTTACCTGGACAAACGGAACGCAGGATACCCGATCGGTGGCTCAATGCCCATGTCAGAGGCCCTGGAGAGACGGTACAGGGATCTTGGCGGAGTGATACACTATAATAAAAAGGTGGCAAGGATCCTCACCGACAATGGTCGTGCCACAGGTATCAGGCTTGTTGACGGTACTGAGGTAGCCGCTGCCAGGGTAGTATCAGCAGCCGACGGCCATGCAACACTGTTTGACATGCTTGACGGGAAGTACCTCAATGCCGGAATAAGGGAGCAGTATGACACCTGGCCGGTGTTCCATTCGCTTCTCTTCGTGTCACTTGGCATAAACAGGAAATTTGACGATGTCCCGAAGAGTGTATCAGGGCTATCCTTCCCGCTGAAGGAACCGGTCATGATTGCCGACAAGCTGCGTGACAGGCTGCCGGTGCATATTTACAACCAGGATACGACCCTTTCACCCGAAGGGAAGACTGCGGTAACGATCATGCTCGAATCAGACTATTTCTACTGGAAGAACCTTGCAGAGGAGAGGTCTGTTTATGTGCAGAAGAAAGAGGAGACAGTAAGTCTGATAATCAGGCTCCTTGAACAGCGGTTCCCCGGGATTGCCGGTCAGGTTGAGGTTACAGATGCTGCGACACCCCTTACCTTCGAGCGTTATACCGGTAACTGGAAGGGATCGTTTGAGGGATGGCTCATCACTCCGCAGAATGCCTATACCATGATGAAGCCGATGCCGCAGACTGTACCGGGACTGAAGAACTTCTACATGTGCGGCCAGTGGGTCGAACCTGGCGGCGGCTTGCCAACCTCAATAATGTCTGCCCGCCGCCTGCTGAAGCAAATCTGTAAGGAAGACGGGAAACGCTTCTCCGTAAATAATTGAATTTCTGCCTGTAACTACACCAATACCCTCTTTATCCGTAAAAGGCTGTAACAGATATTCGACTTCCGGGAAGAGGCCATGAATTCATGGGCAAAACAATATTGACAAACCTTTGTTATAGAAGTAAATTTGTATAACGGTCAGAGGCACGGTATACAATTCCAGTCAAGGGGGACAGACTGAAGCTGGAGGTTATTGATTGCCGCACTGCTTCACGCCATACATTTTGAAAGCTAATCCTTAAAATGTAATCCCATGAAAATCAAAGCCGTTATTATGCTTGCAATCCTGGTCGCCCTCGGGGGATGCGACTGGATAAAAGACCTCAGCAAGGTTGAACTTGAAACTGACATCATAGTCAATGTTCCCGTGACCTCAGTCGGGAAGAAATCTGCCGAAGCTGTTGCGGCAGCAGAGGACGTCAGCTTCACCGGTTCCGCCGTGCTTTCACTTGACGAGAATGATGACATTTCTCCGTACCTCGAAAAACTCAGGGAAATTGACCTGCAGACCGTTACCGTGACGATCAACGGGCTGGTACCCGGACAGACAATAACCGGCGTTTCATTATCAGTAACAGGGGTGGGTACTATCTGCACACAGGCAAATATCACCTCTGCCAACAGCACATTCAACCCCCAGATTGACGAAGCCAAACTGCAGCAGGCAGGTCAGAAACTCAAGGATGACCTTTCAATTACGGTGGTAGTAAGCGGAACTTCGACAACACCAATCGCAAATATTGTCAACATAATCTTTGGCGCCAGGGTTACCGCAGGCGCACTCGACTGATTTTTCCGGGCTGTCCAGGCGGCCCTGGCAACTGAATTCCTTCCGCCAGCCGGAGGAGCAACCGGATTTCTTCCCCACCGGACTGCTCCCCGGCCGGCGGTTTCTTTTTTTCAGGCACCCCGGCACCCGGATCAGATTGCTTATTAAAAATTACACCCGAAAAATATTTTTGTATTCGTACAATAAAATATTGTATTTTTACATTATATAAACATCTTATATATTTTTGAAATGATACAAACTGATCTTATCAAGGGTTCACTCAGGACCATCGTTCTCAAACTGCTGAAGGAGAACGGCCGGATGTACGGATACGAGATAACCCGCAAGGTTGAGGAGCTGACCGCCGGAAAGATAAAACTGACCTACGGTGCACTCTACCCCGTCCTCCACAAGCTTGAAAGTGAGGGGGTGCTTGTAACGGAACAGGAGAATTACAACAACCGCCTCCGCGTTTATTACAGTCTAACCGAAAAGGGACACTCTCTCGTCGCTGAAAGGATAAGGGAACTGGCGGAGTTCATTGAGTCTCTCCAGAAGATTGTAAATCCACAGACCGGCCCGAGCTATGCCTGAACTCACATTACAGGATACTGACCGTATAAGAAAGGATGTGAACAGCCAGGAGATATGCTTTTCGCATCTGGCTGATGAGTTGATTGATCATCTGTGCTGCGATGTGGAATATGAGATGGCAACCGGTTTGGACTTCCGTGATGCCTACCTGAAGGTAAAGGCAAAAATGGGCAACAGAAGGCTTAAGGAGATACAGGAAGAAACACTTTACACTATAGACACCAAATACAGAAATATGAAAAAAACCATGAAAATCTCAGGCATTGCCGGCACGGTCATGCTTGGGTTTGCGGCGCTGTTCAAGATCATGCACTGGCCCGGCGCCGGTATAATGCTCAGTTTCGGAAGCCTTCTACTGGCTTTTGTGTTCATGCCATCGGCACTGTCGGTTCTATGGAAAGAGACACACAGCGGGAAGAAACTCTTTCTTTATATCTCGGCATTCATCACCGCGATGCTCTTCATTGTCGGAGTAACCTCAAAGGTACAGCACTGGCCCATGGCCGGACTGATCCTGGCTGTTGCCTCACTGTCAGGAATCCTTGCCTTCGTCCCGGCCCTGCTGGCCGCAGGGTTGAAGGATCAGGAAAACAGGCAGAAAAAAATTGTCTATATCCTTGGTGCAGCAGGACTGATATTTTCTATGCTGGGATTCCTCTGCAAAATTCAGCACTGGCCGATGGCAAGTGTTTTTCTGACAGCAGGATCCGCAATCATTTTCTTCGCGGTATTTCCCTGGTACACCTGGCTGACATGTAGAAATGAAGGGAACGTCAGCGCAAGATTTATTTTCATCGTCACCGGACTGACAGTAATTATGTTACCGGTTCTCATGCTCAACCTCAGCCTGCAGAGATCCTTTGACGCAGGCTATTACAAACAACATGAAGAACAACAGGCGCTGTTCGATTACAGGCTCAGGACAAATCAGTCACTTATCAGTCAATGCACTGACTCCGCTGCTTTGACAATCCTTAATGAGTTGAATGACCGGACTTCGGAAGTGATCTCGGTTATCAACAGTACTGAAGCAAGGCTCATTGCCGAAGCTGAAGGAAAAACCGGGGTACCTGCAGGCATAACCGGTCAGATTGCAGAGACTGAGACCGGACCTGTTATACAGTTCAGAACACTGAACAATCCGTTCAATACCGCTCTTTTCAGCAACTTCCTGGCGAAGGATTCCGGCATGCGGAATGAGCTTGCCTCTGCCCTGAAGAAATACTCTGATTATCTGTCAGGTCAGTTACCCCCGGATAAGTTTGAAATGTACGGGAAACTGCTTGAACCTTCAGTTTACCTGCCGGAGATAAATCCTGAAACAGACAGGGTA
Organism: uncultured Rikenella sp.; assembly: GCA_964621005.1. Taxonomy (GTDB): domain Bacteria; phylum Bacteroidota; class Bacteroidia; order Bacteroidales; family VadinHA17; genus SR-FBR-E99. The sequence goes on along the minus strand of CAZUIF010000007.1, from coordinate 4,475 downwards.
TCACTGTTAACCGGCCTGCATATGCTGCAACTGATGAAAAACGGAATCCTTACTGCAGAGTCTTATACAATTGCAACGGTTTCGGAAATCAATAACAAGTAAAACCCGGTGAAATGAAACAGAAGATATATACTTTAGGTCTTATTATCACGTCGATAATCTTTGTTGGTGCTCTGCTCAAGATCAATCACTGGCCCGGCGGAGGGCAGCTTTTGATCCTTGGTGTTGTCACGCTTGTTACGGTTTTCCTTCCGCTGGCTCTGAGAAATCACTACAGGACTGAAGGAGGCAGAAGGAATTTACTGCTGTACATGGTGACATGGCTTACATGTTTCGTGATGTTTGGCGGCATGCTTTTCAAGATGATGCACTGGCCGGGAGCGGGGAAAGCCCTCCTGGTAGCCCTGCCCTTCCCCTATGTGGTTTTCCTTCCGGTTTTTCTTATAGTAACCTCAAGAGATAAGAATTTCAGCATCCATAATACAGTTGCAGTGCTTTTCCTTCTTGCAGGCACCTCAATCTCAGCTGCACTGCTGGCCTTGAATGTCTCGAAGGAAAAGATTAATGACAGCATCCTGTTGTCGCGCAGCTATAACAGGGTTGAGGCAGTGCTTGATGAGATTCCTCCTGCTGCAGGTCAGGCACCGGTTATAAATAAAATCGATGAACTCCTTGATATTATTGATGACTATCAGCGCAGAATTTTCATCGTTGCTGGGATGTCCGAGCAAGAATGGAATAATGACCAGCGAATTTTCCCGTTTCCGGAAAAAACATCCATCGCAGACAAAGCCCTGTTCATTGGCGGGAAGAATCCCACGTATGACACGAGGCTTCAGGCCGGGCTGGGTGAACTTGTAACCGCACTCCGGGAATCTGCTGTCAATGAAGAGGCTGCCGGCAAAATACCTCTGGCTTTTGACTTCTTTGAAACGCCTGGTGACAACCTTGGATGGACACAGGGTCAGTTTGTCGTAACCCCCCGCTTGTGGTCGCTGATTTATCTTGACGGACTCGAGACAAATCTCAAGCTGATCAGGGCAGGAATCTGATCTGATCACGCATAGAGAAAATATGTCCTGAATCCGGCCTGGCCGGATTCTATCCTAATACATTTCTTCTTACCTTGATTCCGTAATAATTTTATTTAAAAACGGAAGATGAAAACAAGGCTTATACTCCTGTCATCAGTAATCTCACTGATGCTCTGCACCTGTCACGGACCCGTCACCAGAATCAGTCCCTGGGTCCCTTATGACGAATCAGCAGAGATAGCAGAGAACGCATCACACCCCTCATCAAAGATGCGTTACCAGCTAATTCAGTCCAGGATTCTCGACAGGAATGCCGTCTGGAAGAATGTGTCAGAACAGCTGAGGGGTTTCAATGATGAAGATTATCAAAGACTCAAACCACTCATCCTGGAACAGGATATACCTACGCTGCAGTCGCATATTGCTTCCGGTGAACTTTCGTACAGGGAGCTTACACAGTGGTACCTTTACCGGATAGTATTGTATGAAAATAACCCTGCCACTGCCCTTAACAACATCATTTCAATCAACCCTGATGCAGTAAGCGAAGCAAGGGAAAGAGACAGACAGAGATCTGCCGGCAATCATCCGCTCTATGGAATTCCGGTGTTACTGAAAGATAATATCGGAATGAACGGACTACCCACCACGGCTGGTGCTGCTTTTCTGGCTGCCAACATGGCCCCTGATGCTTTCATTGTTGAAAGGATAAAGGAAAAAGGGGGGATCATCCTTGGCAAGGTCAACCTCAGTGAGTGGGCAAACTACCTGAGCTCGGCATGCCCGAACGGATACAGCGCAGTGGGCGGACAGACACTTAATCCTTACGGAAGGAGAAAATTTGATACAGGCGGGTCAAGTTCAGGTAGCGGTACCGCTGTTTCAGCCTGCTATGCTGCCGTGGCAGTGGGAACCGAGACTTCAGGCTCAATACTATCCCCTTCAAGCGCCAACTCGGTAGTTGGCCTGAAACCTACTGTAGGGCTGCTCAGCCGAAGCGGCATAGTACCGCTTTCCGGAACACTTGACACACCCGGTCCCATGACAAGGAATGTGACTGATAATGCCATCCTCCTGTCCGCCATGGGCGGCGAAGACCATGAAGATGCGGTCACCAGGGACAGCCCGAAAGGTATCTCATACTGGGAGGATCTTTCTTCAGCTGATTTATCGGGACATCGGTTCGGGATTGTAAGATCATTCATGGCCGACTCACTGTACCGGCTGGCAGTTGAAAGGATCAGGTCCATGGGAGCGACATGCATTGAATTTGAACCGCCGGCAGTGACGCTCAGGGGATTCAGCACATTGCTGAGCGCCGACATGAAAAAGGATCTGCCTGCTTACCTTGAAAAATATGCTTCCTCCGATATTCCTAGGATGTCAGTCGGAGAGATAGTGTCTTTCAACAGTGCTGACTCCGTAAACAGGATACCTTACGGACAGACAATCTTCAGGGCAATGGCCGCCCTTGAAGTGACACCCGAAGAACTTGATTCTGTCAGGAGCAATATGCACGTTGCAGCCGTCAGCTATTTCGCAACGCCAATGACTGACAACAACCTTGATGTGATACTTTCAATAAGCAACAGAAGCGCCAGCATGGCAGCAGCGGCATTTTACCCTTGCCTCACCGTTCCTATGGGATACAGGGCTACCGGTGAACCGGTTGGTTTAACCTTTATCGGCAGACCATTCAGTGAAAGAAACCTGCTCAGGATGGGTTATGCCTATGAACAGGCTACGAAGCTGAGAAAGATGCCGGTTAATTAGATTGTATCCGATACTGTATTTCCGGGCATCCCGTTCTCCCCTGCCATCACCTCTTCGGCAGTCCTGCAAAACCCGGAAACAAAGAGATCATACATCTTACAAAAAACACCATCAGGGCCTCATCTGTTGAGGAAATGCGATTTCTTTTGGCACACCCTTTGCATTACCATGAGTGAAGAGCGATCTTCATAAAACGTAAAGAGATGAAAAAGTCAGTTATCACATCGGTCCTCGCAGTTCTGGCAGCCTTAACGACGACAGTCGGGGCACAGAACTACCCGAAGGAGTACCTGGGTCTCCCCGGTGACAACCTCAACCTCTACGCGGTCCTCGACCTGTTCCGCAACTCTCCCACGATTGAAGCGTTCGAGAGAAACCTCAACGAACGGGATTCAAGGATCAACAACCTGGACCTCAACGGCGACTGGAGGGTTGATTACATTGCCGTGTCGGACTACCGCGACGGCAGGGTTCACAACATCGTCCTTCGGGCGGTACTCGGGCGAAACGAGTACCAGGACGTGGCGGTGATAGTGGTTGAAAGGATGAAGAAGAAGAGGGTTGTGATACAGATTATCGGCGACGAGCTCCTCTACGGAAGGAACTACATAATAGAACCAGTCTACGGGAAAAAGCACCGGATCAGGCACGAGTACAGCCCGGTCTGGTACGGAAGCGTGACAGTGTACAACAACTACTACTGCGATATATGGGACTGGCCGGTGGTGGTACACATCTACAGCCCTTACTACACGGGATGGAGCTCATCATGGTACTGGGGTTACTACCCCGCCTGGTATGAGCCCTGGACCCCCTGGTACTGGGACTACTACTACGGATACCACTCAGGGTGGGACCGTCACTACCACAGCTATTATCACAACAGTGACCGCTACAGGTACCAGAGGTACAACGACTACTACTACCACAGTGTAAGGCAGGAGTCGCCCCAGGTTCAGCGCAGGATCTCTGAAGGCAACTACAGGCAGACTTACTCGCGGCCCGAGCAGAGGGCAGAAGGAGTTGATCTCAGCAGGAGAACGCGTGAAGCAGTAAGCAGGGACACCCGCACCCAGACTCCGGTCAGCACCGGCACCAGGCGCCAGGCAGCACCCCAGGCTGTAAGCGGAACAGTGCCTGCTGAGGGCAGGAGGACCACCGCCGGGACGGCAGGGCGCAGCGCAGCGGATACTGATGCTGCAAGAAGGACCGGAACTGTAAGCCGGGGTACTGAGCAGGCTGGTGAAGGAAGGAGAACGACCTCAGGTACTGTCGGCAGGGATGCTGAAGGGACTGACGCAGGGAGAAGGGCTCCTGCCACGGTTAGCAGGACTGACCAAGGAGCTGCCCGCGAAGGTCAGGAGAGAGAGACAGTACGCAGGACCGCCACCGGCACAAACACCGGAGCAACCGTGAAGAGCGCTGAGAGCGAGGCTGCCGAGGCCCGCGAGGCACAGGCCAGGGAGGTACAGCAGAGGGCTGCCGAGACCCGCGAGGCACAGAGCAGGGAGAACGAGAGAAGGGCTGCAGAGGCAAGGGCCGAGCAGCAGAGGGCCGAGCAGCAGAGGGCCGCAGAGGCCCGCGAAGCCCAGAGCAGGGAGAATGAGAGAAGAGCTGCAGAGGCAAGGGCCGAGCAGCAGAGGGCAGACGAGCAGCGTGCCGCAGAGG